>NZ_SRXN01000061.1 GCF_004827385.1 Ensifer sp. MPMI2T | reverse complement strand
GATCGTCTTTCGTATCGGTCCTCGACGATTTCCAGGAGATCACGACGCTGCTCGTCGTTGAGCTTCTCCGGGCCCCAATCGTCCAGGATGAGCAGGTCGGTTCTGGCGAGCGCCTTGAGCACCTTGGCGGGTCCGTTGGAAGCGGAAGGGACACGGAGATGAGGAGCAAAAAGCTGAACAAAACTCGCCAACGGTGTCATCCTGCTCCAATGGGCAAAAAAGATAACATATATCCGCAACGGGGTCCGCCCGCACGTCCGGTGAGGCTACGAGCCATGTGGCGACTGCCGCGGTGCATGCGAGCACCAGCACTTGCTACGGTTCATGAGATATACCTCCGAAAATTCGGGTTAAATTTGCAACAGGGGCGGAGTAAGAGACGTGCAATATCGCGGAAGCCTTTAGTTGAGGTTATAGGACGGCGAGCTAATCGTCCAGGTCAGAATCCCCGAAAAACGGACATGCGACTCATTCGATGTTCGGCACACAAGAGAGGCACACCATACGCTCTTAGTGTCAACGACATCGACAGCTATTCCTTGAACGCTGCATGCTTCACCCTTCTATGCACTGTTCTGTAGAATCGTTAGTTTTGATGAAAACCATCCGCGGTTCGGAAAGGCCCAAGGCGTGCGTTTCAAGGACTATGAGCCTTCTCGTCCCGCTCGTTGCTCTCCTGACCAAGCGCAGCCGGCGGGTCCGAGTATGATTCCATCTCGCATGAGCGATGCTGCGAACAGCTTCCTAATGACCTCGCCAGCGCGCATGCGACGATACTGGCCGATCGCGCGGCTCGCCGTGAAGTCGAGGAGTTGCAGCGCGCCAAAGTTGTGAACTCGCATTGGGATGGACTGATTGCCCGCTGAGGCTGGTGGTAGCGAAGCTCCATTGAGACATTCATGGCAGCCGCTCGAAGCGCAAAGGCCTGCTTCTTGAACAGATGGAACTGCAGCTCAATGACTGGAAGCCGGAGCCGGCGAGGCGGCGACGTGCATCGCGATCGGTGGAACAGCATCTGTTATCTAGTCTGATGATATTAGCGCACGGTAAGACCGTATGCTCTTCGGGAGTGAGGTGGCTCGCCCTAGATTGTTCTTCCGAGGGTTGCTCGGACAGGCCGGGCCGATCCTCATAACAGGAGGACGAGCCGTGCCTGGTTATAGATTGTTGGAATCGATGTTGCAAAACTAAAGAATGCGATTGCTGTCGCTGAATCCGGCCGAAACGGCGAGATACGCTATTGGGCGAGGTTGAGACGTCTGATGCCGCCATGCGCCGTGCGATCCAGCGGATTGCGGCAAAGTTTGAGCACGTGCATTTGTGTTATGAGGCGGGCGCCACTGGCTACGGGCTTTGACGTGAACATCTCGGCCGTCGCCCGGCGCTGGAGCGTCAATCGCGGTTTGCTGAATGTCTGGCGCCGCGCAGCCGGGCTGCTCGACGATCCGAGCAAGCCTGCGCACAGCAGGCTATGTTCGTGCCGGTGACAGTTGTTGGCCACCGATCCGCGATGGCGCGATGCAGATGAGTAGCCAAGAGTTCTCGCTTTTGCTGGCCGGTATCGACTGGACTCGGGTCAAGCGAACGCCGTAAAGCGGTCTGATCCTATTGGATTTACTTGCAGATTCAGGATCATGTGCTAGGGTCTGCCATGCCGCTTCGACCCGACCCTTTACCTCAGGATGTCGCGCAATTGAGCCGGATCATTCTCTCGCTCGATGCAGAGAATGCCGACCTCAAGGCGCGCGTGACCGCTTCATGCACAATGCGTACGCGTTGAGCTCGGTGATGACAGCAGGCGAAAGCGTTCCGCAACAACGCATCGCTGACCGCATGACCTCGCGACAATCAGGATCCGTTCGAGGCACGACCCAGGGTCCAGACCAAATACTGTCCGGCTTCGCGCTCGGAATGAAATCGAAATTGGGGTGGCCCACTCCGTTTCGGGATCATTATCCGACTTCACCAAAATACGCAGTCAACTCGCGAATAAACACCGCAAGCGCACTCAAGCCGATGTCTAAACGCATTCGCTCGCACGTTCCATGGTGTGGATATGCGCCATACAAACAATCGATTTTCCCAATCTTGCCAAATGCTGCATAGTGAAGCACCACCCGACGGGGGCTGACCACGCCGCTGCTGAATCGTGTGACGCTTGCCTTTGATGGGGCATGACATTTACGACAATAGAGAAAGGCTGGGAGATGAAGAATGTCGCATATCTCTTGGACCCGGAGACGACACCGGTCTCATACTTGCGGGCGGGTTGGCAGACTTGAAAGTTCGAATCGAACGTCGTCCGCCCGTGCTCATGGACGGAAGGCATGATGTATGTCGCAATCACGGAAAAGGCTTGAATTCTTAAAAGACGTCGAGGCTGCCAATCACCGGCGCAGGAGCGGAGTCCGTTCCCCCGGCGAAAAAGCAAAGAGGTCTATGGCCCAGGAGACAAGGGCCCTGGCCTGCCGCGCTTTCCAGACAAATCGGAGCCGAAAACACGGTGCATCGGGCGAAAGACATACAGCGCCCAAAGACGCTTCAGCCAAACGGCGGGCGCACGGACTTCGGCTGCTCAGCTCGGTGAAAGTTGGGAGTGGATTCACCGCTCTATCGAGACCCAAGATCCGCCGGATTCGTGACTATCGGCACAAGCATCAATGAACAACATACCTTTGAGCCCGTCCTCAACTCCGGAAAGCTCGACGCTATCTTTCGCGAGAGCATACCCCGTGCGGCGCGCGGCTATCGCTAGGCCAGCCTCGGCGTAGAGATTTGCCCATGCATCCACTAAAGCTTCGCCATGCCCACGCGGGAGATGTACCAGGCGTTCTGCTTCCGGTAACACTCCACCACCGTGGCCTCGCACGAAAATCTGCTCCTGCTCCCGTAAGGGCACATAGCGCAGCACTTCCGGTCTTTCCTGATCCCACTCGAGCCCACCTCTGTCGCCCCACACGCGAATGCGAAGACCGCAATATTGGCCAGGGGCAGCTTGCGTCACCAAAAGAATCCCAGGCGCACCATTCTCGAGACGGAAAGTGATATAGGCGGTGTCTTCCATCGCCTTCGGAGCGCCACAGTTGTGAAACTCAGCCCTGAGCCTGACAATATCCTGGCCGGTCACCGTGTGGAGGAGATGATAGGCGTGCGTGCCAATATCTCCGGTCGCCGACGTGCGGCCCACCTTTTCGGGATCTTGTCGCCACAAGGCCCCCTTCGCGTCAGACGAGAATGGCCCTGTCGCCCACTCCTGAACATACTCCACATGTGCCTGCCGGACCGTGCCGACGGCCCCATTTCGGATCATGTGCTTAGCCTGGCGGACCATAGCGTGATGCGCGTACGGGTAGGTCATGATGACCAGGCGATCCGTCGCTCTTTGCAACTCCACGAGTTCTTTGGCGTCGGAAACAGTTGTTGTCATGGGCTTGTCCAGTATTACGTCAATGCCGGCCTTCAGAAATGCGGTCGCGATCCGATGGTGTGTCCAGTTTGGCGTCACGATCGAGACTGCCTCTATGCCGTTGTCCTTTGCGGCTTCTGCTGTTGCCATAGCGTTCCAGTCACTGTACGACCGCTCCGGCGCTATCATCCACTCTCCAGCCGATGCGTGCGCGTTATCCGGGTCTGAGGAAAGAGCTCCCGCAACGATTTCCCAGTGATTCGACAGCCGTGCCCCAGCGAAATGCCATCGTCCGACAAGTCCTCCCCTTCCGCCGCCGATGAATCCCAACCGCAGGCGTCGTCCGAGCAGCGGACTCCGCAGATCACTTTTTCCAATAAAGACCATTGAGCACTCCTTGTTTGTCTTTCTACAGTCAGCGGTGGATGAGCGTCGCACAGCACCAACCGCCAAATGCCCTCGCGGCCGTCGCTCATTGCCGCCCTGTTGCTGCTCCGATCCTCGGTGCCCCGCGCGACCGGCTGTACTCACGGTCCGAACCGCACTCTTGCAGGTCTAATCCCGCAGGTACTCTTCTTAAGTACTCGACTCGCGCATTTGCGATTAGCGTGCATGTTTCATGCCAAAGAGAAGATGGTTTCTAAACAAGAAGCTTGCTTTCAACACGCCTATGTCGCGAGTCGGACATCGTCGCGAAACGGACACGCAAAATAGGTCCGATAAGCAGCGCGGACTGAAGCGATCCTCGACAAAGACCTCCACCTGTTGAGATTGCAGGCGAAATGCGCCGTGCGGGTTTGCGGGACGATGATAGCTGGAGCGATCCGGATCCGGCGGCGCGAACAACTCAATCGACACGGTTCGATACCAATGTACTCAGGACTTCCGCGGCGGTGAGCAGGGCTCGCCTGACATCCTCCTCGCAGAGGTGGCGAACGCGCTCTGACGATATCCGAAGACAAACGACAACGCCCTGCATATATGTACATTCGATGCCAGCCTGTTCGCGTATATCGCGGATGGTGTCAATTGAGCGGTCTAGGAGGCGGCTTATCTCGTAGGGGTTGAGATTGTCGACCTCGTTTGCCGCGCTGAGCAACTCTGCAATGAAATCCGTCGTTAAATTCATATTTGAATGCAATGTCGGAACTCCGAAATGGTTACATGCCGAGCCATGCCAGGCAGAAGAGCGACTGCTGACCGCAGCCGTCCAAATCGGCGCCGCACGAAAGGGGCCATGGTTGCCCTGACCGTCGGCCTAACTTATTCACGCATTATCTGGATCAAGTATAGTGCAGAGCACGGCTCCACTTGCCCAAACCTGTCCACCGCCCAACCGGTTTTATGTAGATTCCGACCGATGTGCTTTCCACGGGTAATCCTTTCTCCGAGACGCAAAGCGGTTCAAGCGCCAGCACTCTCGAACTGCTCTAATATCGATGCAAACCGAGCGTGGGCGTTTTTGCAGCCTTAGTAAGGCTAGTAAAATAAATAGTTTGCATCACGACCATCCGCACTTTGGATACGGCGCCCACGGTCTGCCGGATTAGCAGAGAGCTCTCCCATGGCCCGGCGAAGCCTTATCTCATGAGCGGCGACCGCTCTCCAATATGTGTCTTCAGAGATCGCTCCATTGTGCGGCGAGCTCTACGGCGGCAAGGTAGTTTTCGGTGCGCCTGTCGCCGAGCTCGTCCGTCAGCGCGTTGCCCGTGGCCACATGCTGGTGAACGCAGTCGTCTTAGCCGCGGATGAGAATGAACGCCTCGCGCCCGCTCCCACAAATGCGTAGGGCAAAGGATTTCGGTGCAAGCAAAATACGCTCTCTATCACCAAAGTAACTTGAGGCCTGATACCATCAGAAGCACGGAAAGAATAATGCGAAGCCAGCAAGCGGAAAGATACCGGCTTCCGATTAAAGCGCCCATAGATCCACCTGCCGCAACCGCAAGCAACCACCACGGCAGGAAGTTTGGAAGTGCATTCCATGAGGCGCAGGCTCCAATTAAGGCAGCGGTAGAATTCATCAGATTATAGGCGGCCGTGGTTGCAGCAGTCTGATGTGCTGTTCCCCAATTCTTGGCAAGAATAACTGGTGCGAGGAATACGCCGCCTCCGCTCCCGGTCGTGCCCGAGACGAAACCGATAACTGCTCCCGTGATCAATGCAGCGTGCAGCGGCGGCGTTTTCGGCATGATTATGCCTGAAGCGCTCTTGCGAAGGGCGGATCGCGCCATCTGAATCGCTGAAACTATCAGGATAAACCCGACAACCGGGTGATAGACTCTCTCGGGAAGGTGCACTGAACCACCGAGAACCGAAAACGGAAAGCCCAGAATGGCGAAAGGATACACGTTACGCCAGGACAGCCGCCCCTCCTTCAGGAAGAAGGCCGTGCCGATCGCTGCGACCATCAGGTTCAAAGCGAGAGCTGTCGGCTTAATGGCCAACGGCGCAAAGCCAGAAAGTGCCATGGCGGCAATGTAGCCTGATGCCCCAGCTTGTCCGACTGCTGCATACGCCAATGCAATGACGAAAAAAGCTATTGCGAGCCCCGTTGCTATCGTGTCCATTGCTGTCTTAGCCTCTAAGCGAATCTGAGCATGCCAGCGCGCGACGGTGCGGCATTTTGGCAGTTGCGGAGAGCGGGGATCCGCCGATTAGTTCAACTTTGCCGAATAGCGAGCCTGTCTTTCACGATGGTTCCCGCTGCAATAAATGGACCATTTCGGAATTCTGTCGCTCGCCACCGCGCATTACCGTTTAGCCTGACCTATTCGATCCTGAACGCGCGGGTGCTCTCCTCCTGCGCAACGAGGCCGCCGACGCCGCATTCACCTCCTCAACCATCACAGCGTTCTTTGGTTTGTCTGATCACCAAGTGGCCGCGGAACGACTGTCGGATCCTCAGTGTACTGAGGCGTCGATCAGTTTAATCGTCTGAATTACGCTGGCAGTCGGAGTGCAGCCCTTGATCGGCACCGCGTCTAACGGCTCCGCGCTAAGGGTCCTCCTCCGCGAGCCTAGCAAGGCTGCTGGCATTGCGGGACATTCAACTGAGCTACTTCTGAACAGCACCGTTCTCTACTTTTGCAAAGCGTGACCCCGGCAGCAAGCTCACGCAGATAGCTAAACATCTGCAGGAGTTTGCCGCCGGTCTTCTGGCGCGTACAACTCTTTAGTGTTTGTCGAATCCGCGATAGAGGTCCTTTTGGTAACCTTGTTTTGGTCTCCACTAACGAACTGAAAAACACGGCGAATCTGACCTGCAATGCATCGACCGCAATTGGCATGGATCTTGAGATCCTGTCGAAAGGCAGCGGGAACTGCTGAGCGGCATTTGAGCGGGATAATGGCTGACGGCGAAAAACCATGCGCGGGAACGCGTTCGATAGAAAGCATCGCGCCGCTGCCTTCCACCCTCGCAAAGTACTGCGATGCGCACCTACCATGGTACACCATCTATCCGACTGTACCGGATTTCTCCGCAGCTGTCGGTGCTGAGGCTTGTAAGGGGTGGCTGAGGACCTTGCCGGCTTCAGAACCGTGTCGTTGTATCTTCACATTCCGTTCTGCCGGTCTATGTGCTGGTATTGTGGCTTTCCCACCAGCATCACTCGGCGAGACGCATCGATCCTCGATTATCTGACTTCGCTACGTGAGGAGATAGGTTTGGTAGCAGCCCAAGTGCCGCAGGCGCTGCCCGTGAGCGACGTTCACTTCGGCGGTGGAACACCGACCATCATCAAGCCAGAAGATTTTCTGGCTCTGATGGATCTCCTGTGCCGCATTTTTGCGTTCAGGAAAACGGCTACCATCGCTGTCGAGATCGAGCCGCGCACCTTCACGGCCGAGATGGCCGAAGCCTTAGGCGCAGCCGAGGTAAATCGCGCGAGCCTCGGCCTGCAAAGTTTTGATCCCATTGTTCCAAAAGCAATCAACCGGGTCCAGAGCAAGGTGCAGACCACCGCTACCGTTGAAAACCTGCGCCGGATTGGGATAAGTGCATCAACTTCGACCTCATGTACGGCCTCCCACATCAGACCGTGCAGTCCTGCGTTCAGAGCGCGACGGCAGCGGTCGCAATGCGCCCCGACCGGCTTGCGGTGTTTGGCTACGCCTACGTTCCATCCTACAGGAAAAAATCAGCGCCTGATCGACGAGACGGCACTGCCTGATATAGCTGCCCGAGCTGAACAAGCCGTGGCTGTGACCCATACGCTGATTGCCGCCGGCTATCGCCAAATCGGGCTCGACCATTTCGCCTTACCGGACGACGAACTCGCCCTGGCTCAGAAAGCGGGTCGTCTGCGGCGTAATTCTTTGGGCTACTCGGCGGATACCTGCCAGACGCTGATTGGCTTCGGCGCGTCGGCTATTGGCCGTCTGGGCGACGGTTATGTCCTCAACGAACTTGCACAGAGTTCCTATAGCCGGCGCATAGCAGCTGGCCACTTGGCGACAACGAGGGGCTATCGTCTCACTGACGAAGATCGCATGCGAGCCGCAATCATCGAGCGGCTGATGTGCGATTTGGAGGTCGACGTGCCGTCAATCTGTTCCAACCATGGCTTCGATGCGACCCGCTTTCTCGATTCAGCTCAGCGCTTGACGGTACTCGCCGAGGACGGGATAGTGGCGGTCGACAAGGGTTTCGTTCGCGTGCGGCAGGAGCATCGCTTCGTGCTTCGTGCTGTCGCTGCGGCATTCGACGCCTATCTTGACCGCTCACACTATTAGTCTAAATTTAGCAGGACCAAGCAGAATTCGCAGATCCGAGATCGAGCCATACTGATCTCGCGGGGGTCTGCCGAACGGCGCGGGAGCACGGTATTGGCTTCATTGCGTTGTCGGCCAAGTCTCAATCCGATCCCTAATTGGCCCAACTTCCCTGTTTTCGAGAGCGTGGCCGCACGGCCTCGCTCTCGTGGCTGGCTGGCCGAGCTGGTGCTCCCGCGGCGGTGTCGCGTTCGTTCATCAACCGTTGCGAGCATGGAGATTTGGATCAGATGTATCCACAGTACGAATGACTACAATCCAAACAATCAATTTTACGGATACGCGCGATCACTATTAGAAAGTGCTCACGTTTGACGAAATCAAGTGTGTCGCTGGTAGAGATTTACGAGTGATACGGGAAGGTCGGGAAATGTCCCCCACTCGCTGTGCAGGTTCTAACAACCAACTTACCCCGCCACGCGGGCTCGACGATAGTGACCGGCGTCCATCGATCCCGGCCGCTACGGTCGTTTGATGTGTGCTTCAGGAAGCAGCAAGATGTGGAGTACTTTGGACATGCGTCCTCAGGTGCGGTGGAAACTGTGCTGGGAAAATGAGCTGGAGCTCTCCGACCACACTGAACTCGCTGAGTTCTTGCGGAAGACCTATGGACCGACTGGGGCCTTCAACGCAAAACCATTTGAAGGTGGGCACAGTTGGGCCGGAGCAAGGCCGGAGTTACGTGTAATCGGGTACGACGCTCACGGAGTGGCTGCTCATATGGGCCTGTTGCGCCGTTTTATCAGGGTGGGCGATGCCGATCTACTGGTTGCGGAACTGGGTTTGTGGGGGGTTCGACCGGACCTCGAAGGACTGGGGCTCAACCACTCCATGCTCGTCATGTACCCGGTGCTGCAGCAGCTTGGCGTTCCGTTCGCGTTTGGCGCCGTTCGGCACGCGCTGCACAAGCTTGTAGGCAGACTCTGCCGAAAGGGTCCCGGGACAATTTTGACTGGCGTTCGCGTGCGGTCCACTCTTTCAGATGTCTATCTCAACCTGCCCCCAACGCGCACTGAAGACGTACTCGTTGTGGTATTTCCGATTGGACGCTCAATGAACGAATGGCCATCCGGCACATTGATCGAACGGAACGGTCCGGAACTATGAAACAGCTTGACTATCTCTGCACAGCGCCCGGAAGCGGCACTGGGGCTCCGAGCGTCTACCTGACGTTTGACGACGGTCCTAACCCGGATTTTACCCCCGAGGTCCTCGATGTGCTGGCCGAACACCGTGTCCCGGCGACTTTCTTCGTCATCGGGGCCTATGCTCAGGTCCGGCCGCAACTCATCCGACGCATGGTTGCGCAAGGGCACGAGGTCGCAAACCACACGATGACCCATCCGGACCTGTCTGCCTGCGGACGTCGCGACGTGGAACGCCAGGTACTCCAGGCGAACAGGGCCATTAGGATGGCGTGCCCCGACGCTTCGGTACGGCACATACGTGCGCCTTACGGGATCTGGAGCGATGACGTGCTGACAACATCGGCGAGCGCTGGACTGGCGGCTGTGCACTGGTCTGTGGACCCGCGAGACTGGTCCCGCCCGGGTATCGACGCGATCGTCGACGCGGTACTCGCCTCGGTCCGCCCCGGCTCAATCATTCTCCTGCACGATGGGTGCCCTCCTGACGAATTGGCGAACACTGATGCCAGTCTGCGCGACCAGACGGTGGCGGCGTTGTCTCGTCTCATCCCTGCCTTGCATGACCGCGGATTTGTAATCCGCTCGCTTGCTTAGAATCATTAAACGGACGGTTTTTTCATGGATCTGCTTGGCACCACCGGCGCCGTAGCCATCTCCTTATATGCGGTGCTCTCGACGGCTTACAAAGGCATGCAAGCTATTTATGCTTTGCCAACAAACACCACAGCTGCGTCAATGCCCCTGACCGGCTCCGGTGCACCGCCTAGCGTGGATGTTATCGTCCCCTGCTACAATGAGGATCCGCGCGCCCTCTCCGCTTGCCTAGCTTCCATTGCAAAGCAAGATTACGCTGGAGAGTTGCGGGTCTACGTGGTTGACGACGGTTCTGGCAATCGCGACGCCATCATACCTGTACACGATCATTATGCGTGCGACCCGAGGTTCAGCTTCATCCTGATGCCAAAGAACGTCGGAAAGCGCAAGGCGCAGATTGTCGCCATACGGGAATCATCGGGAGATTTGGTGCTCAACGTTGACTCGGATACGACCATTGCGCCGGACGTAGTCACCAAACTTGCCCTGAAGATGTACAGTCCCGCGGTCGGCGCGGCGATGGGTCAGTTGACGGCCAGCAACCGCAGCGACACTTGGCTGACGCGGTTGATCGACATGGAGTACTGGCTCGCCTGCAACGAGGAACGCGCAGCACAGGCTCGCTTTGGAGCCGTTATGTGTTGCTGCGGCCCGTGTGCCATGTACCGGCGGTCCGCACTCCTATTGCTGCTCGATAAATACGAGACGCAACTGTTTCGAGGCAGGCCAAGCGACTTCGGGGAAGACCGCCACCTTACAATCCTCATGCTGAATGCAGGCTTTCGAACCGAGTACGTTCCGGAAGCCATCGCGGCGACCGTCGTTCCAGACACGATGAGGGCGTATCTGCGCCAACAACTGCGCTGGGCACGCAGCACGTTTCGCGACACATTGCTCGCGCTCCGCCTACTGCCGGGCCTCGATCGCTATCTTACGCTGGACGTGATCGGACAGAATCTTGGTCCGCTGCTCCTCGCCCTCTCGGTCCTGACGGGGCTAGCACAGCTCGCTCTGACAGCCACAGTGCCCTGGTCGACGATCCTGATGATTGCATCTATGACAATGGTCCGCTGCGGCGTGGCGGCGTTTCGAGCGCGCCAGCTGCGATTCCTTGGGTTTTCGCTGCACACCCTCCTCAACGTCGCTCTCCTGCTCCCCCTCAAAGCATATGCGTTGTGCACGTTGAGCAACAGCGACTGGCTGTCGCGTGGTTCCCCGGCTGCCGCACCCAACGGCGTAAAGGATTCTATCCTGAACCCCATTGCTAAAACAAGCGCTGCGGAGCCGCCTGAAACTGCGGCGCCGGCGTCGCTGGCTCAGTCTTGCGCGGCTTGCGAGGCTGCTGACATCAGGCGGTCATTACGGTGATGCTAGCCCGTCATGCCAAACAGGTGAACCAATTTGAGATAGGACGCGAAATTGCAGCTATTGACTCGAGCAAATGTCTCAAGCTCACCGTCGCGGCGGCCTGAGAGCAATCCATTCAAGCAGGAGTGCCACGGGCATAGCAATACGGATAATTCGCTATCTCGCTCCAAATCAGATGTGGCAATCGAGCTTACCAACGTAAGTAAGTCTTATGGCGACAAAGTCGTTGTCGACCAACTGTCATTCACCATCACATCAGGAGAATGCTTCGGCTTGCTGGGACCGAACGGCGCGGGCAAAAGCACGGTATCACGTCTGGTCCTCGGCCTTGCACCGCCTGATGAGGGCACGATCACAGTGCTCGGTGAGCCGGTGCCTGCCCGCGCGCGTTTGGCGCGCAGCCGCATCGGAGTGGTCCCCCAATTCGACACTCTTGATCCCGAATTCACGGTGCGCCAGAACCTACTGGTGTTCGGACGTTACTTTGGCTTGCGCACTCGCGAGCTCGAAGAAGCCATCCCATCGTTGCTCGAGTTCGCCCGGCTCGAGAGCAAGGCGGATGTACCCGTGGCGGAATTATCTGGCGGTATGAAGAGGCGACTGACGCTGGCTTGTGCGTTGATCAACGACCCACAGCTCCTGATACTGGATGAGCCGACTACCGGCCTGGACCCCCATGCTCGCCACCTAATCTGGGAACGGCTGCGGTCCTTGTTGGCGCTTGGGAAGACGATTCTACTGACCACCCACTTCATGGAAGAGGCGGACCGGTTATGTGACCGCTTGTGCGTTATCGAGCACGGACGCAAAATCGTAGAAGGCCGCCCTCACGCGCTGATCGACGAGCAGATCGGGTGCGACGTGATTGAGATCTACGGCGGCAATCCGCGGGAGCTGACTTCGGTAGTCGGGCCATATGCGCAGCGTGTGGAAGCGAGCGGTGAGACGCTGTTTTGCTATTCTTCCGATCCAGAACAGGTGCGCTTGCAATTGCGCGGGCGAACCGGTCTACGCCTATTGCAGCGTCCACCGAATCTCGAGGATGTCTTCTTGCGGCTGACCGGGCGCGAAATGAAGGACTGAGCGAGATGTGGAAACGTTACGCGGCGGTCCTACCCGCCAATCCTTGGAACTGGATTGCAGTGTGGCGCCGTAATTACATGGCATGGAAGAAAGCCGCCATCGCTTCAATTCTCGGTAACCTCGCCGAGCCCGTGACTTCGCTGTTTGGTCTCGGCTTCGGGCTGGGTGCGATGGTGGGTCGCGTCGACGGCATCCCATACGTCGCGTTCTTGGCGACTGGCATGGTTGCAACAAGCGCAATGATCTCCGCGACGTTCGAGACCATTCACGCGACTTTCGCTCGCATGCACGCAAAACGCACTTGGGAATCAGCCCTGTGCACCCAACTCACGCTCGGGGACATCGTTCTCGGTGAACTGGCGTGGGCAGCCAGCAAGGCGTTGTTGGCCGGGACAGCAATGATGCTCGTTGCCGCCACGATGGGCTATGCATCGTGGCCGTCCGTTCTCTTTGCCTTGCCAGTGATCGCACTCACGGGGTTCGCCTTTGCAAGCCTGGCGATGATCGTCACGGCGCTTGCGCCCGGTTACGACTATTTCATATTTTATCAGACGCTCTTCCTCACACCCATGCTTTTTTTGTCCGGAGCGGTCTTCCCAGTCACCGAACTGCCCGACATTTTTCAGAAGCTATCGCATTTGCTGCCGCTGGCACATTCAATCGAGCTCATTCGTCCAGCGATGCTAGATCGCCCAGGCGGAAGCGTCGCTCTGCACATCAGCGCGCTTTGTATATTTGCAGTGATGCCATTCTTCTTATCAGTCGGATTGCTTCGGCGGCGTTTAATGTCTTGACCTGCGGCACAAAGAGCACTGCTTGAGCCTAGCGAACGACTAAATTCGGTCGGAGCAAATGGCCTACCTGTTACAAGTGACGAGAGATTGGAGAGCAACATGCTGTGTCTAGGATTGAGTGGCGGTCTAAGCAAAATTTACGAAACCTCGCCCGATCTGCCGAATACATTTATGCACGATGGTGCAGCGGTTCTCGTCCGGGATGGCCGAGTGATAGCTGCTGTCGAAGAGGAGCGACTTAACAGAATCAAACATTCCAACAAGCTGCCGAGCCGTTCGATTCAATACTGCCTTGAATACGCCGGGGTTCAGCTCAGCGACATCGACCGCATCGCGTATTACGCAACCGAGGCATACTGCAACGCTATGCTCGAGCGCTTGTTCGTTTCTCAGCCGCACACCTCAATGCCGTTGGACGCCAGGCTGTTGTTGTGTGGGTTGCTCGCGCAGGAATTTGGTACTGAGGTCGATCCGTCGCGCGTCTCATTCGTAAGCCATCACCTGTCGCACGCCTGGAGCGCGTTTTCTATGTCGGGCTTCGAACAAAGTCTCATCCTGGCAATTGATGGTGGTGGAGAATTCCTCTCGGGTCTTTTGGCGGTAGGATCTGGCACGAAAATCAAGCCGCTTGCGACATTTCCCGAGAGTGATTCTTTGGGGCTTTTGTACCTGGAGACCATAAAATATCTTGGTTATGGCCTATTTGATGAATACAAGGTCATGGGGCTTGCACCCTACGGCGATCCCGCTCCCCATCGCGAACTCTTTGAACAGTTCTACGAGCTATCAGACAACGGTGGCTACCGAATCTATCTGGACCGGATTGGTCCCACCCTGCTCCGCAGCATTGAGGTTCGCCGACAGGGAACGCCGTTCACTCAGCAGCATAAAGATTTGAGCGCTTCGTTGCAGGAAGCTCTCGAACGGATTGTGTTTCACGTTTTACGGCATCACAGCGAGGTCACCGGTATAAAGCGCTTGAGCTTGGCCGGAGGAGTAGCTCACAACTGCACTTTGAACGGTAAGCTGCTGCGTTCGGGAATCTTCCAAGACATCTTCGTGCAACCCGCGGCACACGACGCTGGCTGCGCATTAGGCGCTGCATTAATGATGTCTAATGAACTAGGGCAGTCCACACCTTGTGAGCGTTTGCAGGAGGTCTATTGGGGACCTGATCTCGGGAGCGACCGCGCCGTGGAGCAGGAACTAATTGCATGGGGCGGCCACCTTGACATTGAACGCTGCGATGATGTGGCCAGCAGAGCAGCCGAGTGGATTGCCAATGGCGCCGTGATCGGCTGGGTGCAGGGACGTTCGGAATTCGGACCGCGTGCGCTTGGCAACCGTAGCATTCTTGCCGACCCTAGACCAGCCACAAACAAGGATCGGATCAACGCGATTGTCAAGAAGCGCGAAGGCTATCGCCCCTTCGCGCCATCCGTGTTGGAGGAGGACGCCGACGAGTTCTTTGAACTGCCAGATTGCAGGCGGGAATTTCCCTTTATGAATTTCGTAGTGCCTGTGCGCGAATCCAAGCGCAATTTGCTCGGTGCCGTCACGCACGTAGATGGTACGGCGCGCTTGCAAACAGTATCGCGCAACATCAATCAAGCCTATTGGGAGGTCATCACCGCCTTCAGGAAACGAACAGGTGTCCCAATTCTGCTCAACACGTCCTTTAACAATAACGTTGAGCCGATAGTAGACTCGGTCGCGGATGCGGTAACCACATTTTTGACGACCGATTTGGATGGCCTCGTGGTTGGGTCGTTTCTCGTCAAAAAGCGGACTGCGTCACGGGAGGACTGGAGTAGACTTGCGGTTTCGTTGCCGCCTCATTCAAGCCTCCATCAAGTGCGTGCATATACCGCGTTAGACCGCCAAAAGACGGTATGCGAAATCCGCAGGGGCCCCTCCAGCCGAGAAGCCGTGCGGATTTCACCCGAGTTGTTCGAACTGCTAATGCGGATTGAGGGAGAAGTTCGGCTCGGCGATATCTTGGACCTCACGGCGCCCAATCAGACCCAGCGTGAAGCGCTCCTGAATGAACTGCGCGGGCTTTGGGAGCAGCGTACCGTGCGACTGAATCCAATGTCCGCCGGTTCAGCGAAGCCACTCTCAAGTTCAATCAACCGGTAAAGCGGTGCCCGCCTATGACAATCGCGATAATTCCCCCTTTCCCCTTCACCGGCCATGCTGGGTGAGGCCGAGACGCTCATGAGTGATGACGCGGCTTTTCATCCATATCTTTGAGGCTCCAGGGAGGCGTGGCACGAGCACTCAAATGTCTCACCAGCGGTCAGCACCGCATCTGCAACCAATTTTGAGGTGTAATTTCATGGACGTAGGGCGGTATTTTAAAGAAGGCCTGCTAGTCTCACTTCAGCGATGCCTTCGAGAATTTGCGGAGGGTATAAGAACGCCAACGTCTTCCTTGAAGGTCCATCGACAGATCGTTTCGCTCCTCGAAAAGCCTGACCCAGTGATCCTGGACATCGGTTGCAATGATGGAAGCGATGCGCGACGCTTTCTCCAGCTTCGTCCGAAGGCCCGGCTTTACTGCTTTGAGCCAGACCCCCGAGCCGTTGCTCGCTTTAGGGAAAACATGGGTCTTTATCTGGACAGGATGAGGCTATTTGAAGTTGCGATCAGTGACCGAAACGGCAGAATCGATTTCCACCCCAGTAATGGAGATGGAGATGCAAAGGAATGGGATCTGTCGGGCTCAATACGCCGGCCCAAGAACCATCTTTCCGAATATCAGTGGGTTCGATTCGACGGACCCATCTCAGTTGAAACTCGGAGGCTGGACGATTGGTGCAGTGAGGCTGACTTGGAGAGCATCGATTTGATCTGGATGGATGTGCAGGGGGCCGAGTCCGACGTTATCGCTGGCGGCAAACAGACCCTAAACAAAACGCGCTTCATCTACACTGAATATAGTGATCAGGAGCTTTATGAAGGCCAACTGCCCCTTAGCGCAATTCTTGACCTACTACCTTCGTTCGAATTGGTGGCTCAGTTTCCACGCGGAGTGGAGGGTGACGTTTTGCTCAGAAACACGAATCTTTGGCACTAGTCGGCTTGCTCTCTTTCGTTGCAGGCCGTTCTACTTAATTCGCACGTACGCTTCACGTTTGCCGCCGTCGCTGCTTGGAAACGACTATCCGGAGAAATGCTACTTCTGTTGCTGGAGGTGTCGTGGAAGCGCGATCGGGAAGAAGAAGCGGGAGATATTCCTGATGCCACATCCGTCCCCGCCGCTGGGCGAGTTAGACGCGCGTCTCAATTCGCCCTTAATATTCATCACGCGTGGTTCTGCGGGTGAGGGAAAATCCATGCTACTTTGTCAGCTGCTCCACGCAAAACCGGTCTTTAATGATCGCCTGCCTGGCATCGGGCTCAAGGGAAAGACCAGTGGCACTATTGGCGGAGAGATTGACCTCGTATCGCCGTTCGACGGGCATGAAGGGCGGTGCGAAAAGGGCCTTACAGACGACGTTCCTTATCGTCATCTCGAGATCAAGGAGCGCACCTTTCTCGCTGCGGAGACGACAGGTCGGGAGAAGTTTACGCGGGAACTGGTCATCGCGGCTTCCACGGCGAAACTTACGGGTGTGCTCGTCGACAGCCGGCAAGGCATACTGAAACAGACGCGGCGTCACTCCTATATTTCGTCGCAGCTCGGCATCCGCCACTTCTTGCTGCCGGTCGATAAGATCGACATCATTGATTTTTTGGAAAAGATCGGAGTTGCCCCGCCCCTCGAACAGAAGGCGTTCAGCTTTCTGGTACAAGTGTTTACAAGACCGGTTTCAGATCATTGCGGATATGCGGGAGAGGTTGCGTCCGGCAGAATTGCAGTGGGCGACCAGATCGCAGTTGCCAAATCGGGGCAGTGCTCAACGATCAAGGCGATCCTTGCGCACGGTGCTAAGTTGGAAAGCGCCACAGCAGGGCAATCCGTAAAACTCATCTTTGCTGACAACGTGGGCGCCTTTACATCGCAGCTCTTGATTGTGGTCCAGTTTCAGGCGCAGGTAATTTGGTTCGATGAACCTCCAATGCTTCCTGGCCGCAGTCACATCCTTCGTGCGTGGACGGACGACACGCCCACAACTCTCAAGCATAGGCTATGCTTCACCAATTTATCTCGCGAGACAACCACATCGCTACATCCGAACGAAGTGGGCGTTTGCAACGTTTCAAAACAGGCACCGATCGACCTCAATGCCTTCAGCGAAAATAGGACCACAGGCAATTTCATCATTATTGACCGACGGACGAACGCGACTGTCAGCGCGGGCACAAACGACTTCACACTTCAGCGCGCCGATAACGTCCACTGGCAGGCCATTGACGTGAACAAGCAAGCCCGGTCTGCGATGAAGAGGCAGCGACCGTCCGTCTTGTGGTTCACGGGACTTTCGGGATCCGGCAAGTCGACGATAGCCAATGCGCTCGACAAGCTCCTGCACGCGCGCGGCAAACACACCTACCTGCTTGATGGCGACAATGTGCGTCATGGCCTCAATCACGATCTGGGCTTCACCGAGGTGGACCGCGTGGAGAATATTCGCCGCGTAGCGGAGGTCGCCAAGCTGATGGCCGACGCCGGACTGATTGTGATTGTCTCCTTGATGTCTCCATTTCGCCACGAACGACGCATGGCGCGCGAGATGATGGACGAAGGAGAGTTCATCGAAGTTTTTGTCGATACGCCTTTAGAGGAATGTGCACGGCGAGATCCGAAGGGCCTTTATGAGAAAGCCTTTGCAGGCAAGATCGCGAACTTCACCGGCGTCTCCTCTCCCTATGAGGTGCCCGACAATCCTGACCTACATCTCAAGACGGTTGGCACCGGAGCGGCGGTACTGGCGCGACGAATCGTAGAATTTCTCGAGAGGCGATTGGATGCATAATGATGCCATTTTCCGACGTGCTTGAGCGTATCGCTCTCGAAGCCGGCGCGGCAATCGTTGACGTCTACCATCGCAGCTCGGAGGTCTATTGCAAGGACGACCATTCCCGCGTTTCCGACGGGGACATGAGGGCTGGCCCATTCTGGATGGGTTGGCAAGTGCTTTCCGGAAACATTCCTACTGTGGGCGAAGAACCTATGCGCGAACGCGTTCCCGATGTCGGTACATTGTTTCCTCGTTGGGCAGAATGCCGTTTGCACCACTCCAGATTTTCGAACTTCGCACGCGCTTCTGTGTTCGCAAATCTACGATGCGCACCATCATCCAAGACGTGGATGTGTTTCATTGGCAGAAACGATTTGACTGTGTTTGCGAGAACCGCGCATAGCAAACGAAGGTCTGAAGGACTCCGGCGTATCAGGATGGCTATCAATTTGTGTCGTGGTTCTGAAGAAGAATTCTCCGGTGTACACCGCAATAAACCAACGGGTGGCGCACGCCCAGTGGGTCGATTAGAAGCTCACGCGTGGCGGGTATATGTTCCCACAAGCCGGCAAAGGGGTCGGAACTCATGAGCCGCGATGTCAGCCCTCTCCCTCCGATCTGTTTTCTCCTCGGCGTTCCCCGCTCGGGGACGACCCTGTTGGCGCATTTGCTCCAGCAGCACCCGGATATCACAGCCCCCCCTGAGCCTTGGCTAATGTTGGCACTCGAGGCATTTGGTAGAGTCGACCACCGTCACCCGGCAGGGGCATCACTGATCCAGGTTGCGGCCTGCGAGTTCTTGGGACGAATAGATGGCGTTAGCGCCAGCCGAGCTTTTGCCGATGCCGCTTACACTCAATATTTAGCAGCAGCGGGCAAGCGCACATTGATCGACAAGACCCCGCGGTACTGGATGGTGCTCGACTATTTGCATTCCCTGTACCCAGAAGCACCACACATCCTTCTATTGCGTAATCCTTATGCGATTGCGGCATCACTGAAATCGACGTGGGGCATTCCGTTCGTTTCAGAAAGATGCCCGCCGACCAGTGTATCCTGTCTCGCCGACCTCGTAATCGGCACGCCTACTGCTGCTGTCGCGTTGGCCCTCGCCGATCTCGTGCTGGGCTTACCCGCGCTCGCGGCGCAGCGCGGGCGCCGGCATACGCAAATTGTACACTACGAACACTTGGTTGAGCGCCCAGACGAGGAAAGCCGGCGTGTGATCGCTGGACTCGGCTACGATCCAACCGGCGTTATATTTGCAGGAGTTGAGCAAACGGAATATCTTCGGCTAAGTAGCTTCGGGGATCGACGGCTCCTGCAGAAAAAGGCAGTCGACAACCGCTCAGTCGAAACTTGGCGAACCGAACTGACCATCGAAGAGATGCAAACAGTAACCGATCTAGTCGGGGCTGACCTATTAGTGGAACTCGGTTATGAGCAGTCACTTCAGCACGCAAAAGACGCTGGGATCGTGGACAGGGGCAAGGCGGTAACGGAACGATACCGTCAGGTATTTCAAACCTGGTGGGACTTGCGTCGTGGCGAGGCAGGCGGCATTCCCCCCGGTTCGCGTGAGTACAACAGCATCTTTCAGCAAGCTGAAGAGAACACCCCCATTGGCTCCAACTCCTCCACACAAGCGCAATGTCCACCCGAGTCCAAAATAGGTGAAACTTTGAAGCTAGCCACATCAATGGTGGCTCAGCTAAAACAGGCGCTCATGGCTTCCGAGTATGACCGAGCCACACAGCTTGAAGCGCTTCGCAATCGCGATGCAGCGATCGAAGCGTTGCGACGCGAGGTCGTGCGTCTCGAGCAGAGCCTCGCAAAGGAGATCTGAACTTCCGAGACAGACTACGGAGCTAGCTCTCTACATCTTCAAGTACATGGCAGCTTTGACGTGCCTAATCACATGAAAGGCTTCTCACGGCAGACGGAGCCTGCTTCTTGCACCTGCCGCGACGGCGGTCGACGCCAAACTCAAGGGCTAGTCCCGAGTCTGACTAGCTCCGGCGAGCCTCGTCCGACTTTCCGAAGCCTTGGTTCGTTACGCCGATTGCCGCGGCAAGATACCTCGCATACTCGTCACCGGGAAATGAAAAATGAAGTCTAGATTGCAGGTCAGGTCCACACACGTCCCGCTGTGGTCTTGGGTCATTCCGCTAGTTGGTTGCGTAATCGCTGCTATGACATTGGCGCACGTGCTGCCGGAACAATCAGTCACACTTCTGTTGATTTCGGCCGGCTTGCTCGCGGGTGCGGTCTTTGCCTCCGTACATCACGCCGAAATTCTTGCCGCTCGAGTGGGCCAGCCTTCTGGCGCGATCCTCCTCGCTGTCTGCGTGACAATTATCGAAGTGGCGATCATAGTTTCTTTAATGCTATCCGGCGCGGAAGGAAACGAAGAGGTCGCAAGAGATACGGTCTTTGCCGCCGTCATGATCGTACTCAATGGCGTCATCGGCCTTTGTCTCGTGCTTGGCGGCCGACGCCATCGCGAGCAGTCGTTCCAGTTGAATGCCGCGTCAGCGGCACTGGCGGTACTAGGCACACTCGCGACACTGTCTCTCGTGTTGCCGAATTTCGTCACCGCAGGAAAACCACAGCAGTTCGCTGTAATACAGCTTGTCGTCATAGGACTTGTCTCTGTGTTCCTCTACGGTGTGTTTCTGTTCGTGCAGACCGTTCGCCATCGCGACTATTTCATCGATGACGTAGTCGCTAATGAAGACGCCATTTCGCCTCCCGATACCCATGAGTCCCCGCGTAATCCGCTAGCGGCCGGAGGCTTGCTTGTGCTGGCCCTCATTGCAGTCGTCTTATTGGCCAAGCTACTTTCTTATCCGCTCGACAGCGCCGTCGAGGCGCTGGGACTGCCACAAGCCGTCGTGGGCGTGACAATCGCAGGAGTCGTTCTGCTGCCAGAGGGGATAGCCTCTATCAAAGCGGCTCTAATGAATCGTCTTCAAAATAGCATAAACCTCGTACTCGGATCTGCGCTTGCGAGCATTGGGATGACTATTCCGGTGGTAGCTGCCATATCTGTCGCTCTTGGACGAGATCTTGCTTTGGGTCTCGCGCCACAGAACCTCATTATGCTGATCCTGACGCTGTTCGTCGGTACGATCACACTGGGAACGGGCAGAACGACCGTGCTACAGGGCGCCGTTCATCTGGCGATATTCACGGTATTTCTCTTGCTTTCGGCTATTCCGTAAAAATTCAATAGCAGTGGTCTGCGGCATTTAGCACACGCCGTCTCATATCACTTCGCTGCTGGTTCTGACCCCGATTAATGGTACCCCTCCGGTGACGGCCGCCTTGCTGAGGTAGGCTGAAGACTGCAAGTCCTAGTGCAAGCACTAGACCGTATGTTCGTCGCGTGAAGGTGGCTCGCCCCCGGAATAAGCTGCGCGCGGGGATTGCTCTGGATGGGCCAGGGCCGAACCTCAAGCTTAGCGAGGGCGAACCATGAAGGAGAATAGCGAAATCTTCGTCGGTCTAGACGTTTCGAAACTGAAGATTTCCGTCGCGATCGCGGAGAGTGCGCGCGGTGGCGAGGCGCGTTTCGTATCCGTCCGGTGAGGACCGCGGGTGTCACGAATCCAAACTTTGGGCTTTGTGACACTCTTGGGCGGTGTGTCACCCATCTCTCTGCGCACGTTGATGATGTGCCGAAGATTGTCGATACCGTCTTCCGTGAAGACAACGATGGGCTCCCTCAATTCTGAGGCTGGGAAGCTGTCGTAGGCGCTGAGGCGTCCGTCCTCGGAGAACAGTTCGATGGAGCAATCGTGGAGAAAGTCCTCGTCCTCCTCGAGCATTTCGGCCACGTATTTGAGCGTGTAGAGCGAAGTGTTGCGGTATCCCATCGTCGGTCCAATCTTCGGTCAGGCAGCCTTGTCGGCAGCCACTTTCGAAGAAGACCAGTTCCACGGCAACAACTGTTCGAGCTGTGCGACCGGCATGTCGTAAGTGGCAAGCAGACCCCGTCTGGCGGAAGGGGTAAGCGGTCGGATATCGGTAGCGGACACGATGAGCTGCTGTGAGCTTCTATGTCTGCGCCTAGTTCTGGAACTAGAACCTTCCATATGATCGAGGCGGTTCCCGAGCGCCTTGAGGGTGCGCCGCGGCAGCTTCGCCGACGCTGGTCGGATGAGTTCAAGGCGCAGGTGGTGGCCGAGGCGCTGGAGCCGGGCGCGAGCGTCTCGGCGATCGCCCATCGGCTCGGCATTCACCCGTCGCAGCTCTTCACCTGGCGTCGCGCAGCGCTAAATGCTCGGAAGCTTTCCACGGAACCGGCGCGTTGTGAGATAGCCGCGGCGTCTACTGGCGAAGCGGTGATCGAGGTTGTCATTGGCGATGCCGTCGTGCGTGCCGGTGCGGACGTCGACGAGGCGCACTTGCAGCGGGTGATCCGGGCGGTGCGTTCGGCATGATCCCGTCCGGCGTGAAGGTGTTCCTGGCCAGTCATCCGGT
>NZ_SRXN01000060.1 GCF_004827385.1 Ensifer sp. MPMI2T | reverse complement strand
CAACCCGATTATGCTAACTTCCGACATGGACGCCTCCATTCAAGTGATGATCAACGACACCACTTTGGCACAACGATGCCGTGAGGGGGCGTCCACCCCATCAACCTCCTGAAAGCTCACATCTAGCCTGTCTATGATCTCAATCAATTCATCTGTAGTTCATTCGTGCTAGCCTACGAGCTTTAGCCGCCGACCATGATCGGATTTGAAGAGCGATGTTTCTACACCGTTTTCACCGGCCAGAGCCGCAAGAAGAGTCAAGCCGACCCGGATCTCCTATTTTGAGAGCTCAGGATGGGAGATCGAGATCTTTTCATTTGTAGCCTGCCGCGGAATGAGCGAATGCTGACCTGAGTTCTCCGGGTCCGCTGCGCAAGCGCCAGAATACGACCGGACTTGATTAACCGACGTCAGGAGCCATGGGATGTTGGAGAAGAAATGCGTACTGCTTACTCCCTGGCGCGGTGTCGCTGCAGGCTTTCTGTTGAACGGGATCCTGTTGGGGACTTGGGCCTCTCGCGTTCCCGCCGTGATGGCTCACTTTCATTTTGACAAGGCGAGCTTCGGGGGGGTGCTGGTGCTTCTAGGGCTCGGCGCATTGGTTTCGTTCCCGATTGCTGGCCAATTGTCCGATAGCTTGGGTGCCGTGCGGGTCGCCCGAATGATCGCTATCCCCTTCCTGCTTTCGATTGCCTTTTTAGGGCTTGCGCCGACAATACCGCTGCTGGCGATCGCGCTTTTTCTCTTTGGCATGTGTCATGGTTCGATGGACGTGGCGATGAACAGCTGGGCGAGCGAGGTGGAGAAACACATGAGGCGGTCAGTGATGTCGTCGTTTCACGCCATGTGGAGTGTGGGGGCAGTTCTGGGCGCTGCAAGCGGCTATGTTGCCACAGCCTTTCAGGCCCCAGTACACATTCATTTCCTTGTTATTGCCGTGATGACCGGCGGGATCCTCGGGCCCTTCCTTCTGCTCGATTGGCGATCAACTATCCGGACACATGTGAGGGGTGCAGGATTGGTGTTACCTAACAGCGCTCTTTTGCTTGTGGGCATCATCGCTCTCGCATCTGGTCTAGGCGAGGGTACAGCTCTCGACTGGAGTGCGGTATATCTCCATGATGTAATCGGGACCGCACAGTCGGATGCTGCCCTGGGCTATACGGGCTTTTCTGCCGCCATGGTGATCATGAGGCTCAATGCGGATTCTCTGGTCACGCGATGGGGATCAGCCACTGTTGCACGCATAAGCAGTTTCTCGGCTGTCTTTGGCATTTTGTTGATCGTTGCCGGTGAAACCTTGCCGTTAGTCGTGGGGGGCTTCGTGCTGATGGGGGTCGGCTATGCGGCCGTCCTACCATTGGCTTTCAGTCGGGCAGCGGCTGATCTGGCGGGAAAAGGCATCGCATCCGTCGCAATCTTCGCATATGGCGCAATGACGTTAGGGCCTTTTGCAATTGGATTTCTCGCTGAGGCAACCACAATGCGTGTATGCTTTATTATCGTCGGACTCTTCGCAGTGTTGGTTGCAGTCTTGGCTCCAGTGCTCCAGCAATAGAAGAAATTATCGCCCTTGCTCTATCACATTCGTGATGAGATCTCCGCATTTTGCCTTCGCCACGTCTTAGAGCGGCTTTAGCAGGCAAATCGACAGCGTGACCTCTGAAATGGCCTTATCGGCTAGCGAACAGCCGGAACGGCTGCATGTCTCGTCCTATCCAATCCATAAGCGCTTACGCGTTGAGAGCGCAATCAACAGGACACAGCCGGCGACAGGGTGAGGTTCACAACTGTGGAGCTGGAAAGCCAGCTCGAGCGTCTCCACACGCTGTCCTGAAACGCGCCCCCCTTCAAGGGCACCATTAACACAACTCCGTTCTTTGCGTCGTTGAAATGCTCAGCGGGATGCAAAAGGAGCCGGAACGTGATCTCGCGCATTTGCCAGCCCCTAGCGACCGCCAAGCGGCGTAGCGACCGCGCCGAGCAATGGCGAGCGTCGAGCCCAGGCGCAACGCGCTGCAGAGCATTTAGCATTCACGGCGCGCACCGCATTGTCAGCCACTTTGTCAGCGTTGAGCCATAAGCCCCATCGAGAAGCTCAGCTTTGGGCGCGCCCAAGAAGAGCCACGGCAGGCTTCGAGTCCTTATATCCATAGCATCAATAACTGCGATGAATACAAATGATTTTACTGAAAAGATATAGCTGTACTAGAAAAAGCTCCATTAAGTTGGAGCCGGCAATTCAACTCGCCTTGACTGTCGGACAAAGCGACTATCCTCTGCGACTGAAAGGGAGAAAACTATGTCTGATGCAAAACTGCAAGACGTGCTTTCGTCCCTTTCTGAAGTGTACAGGCAGCTAAATTCTATTCCGCCGAGTCCGGTACCCGAGGCCGGCTGTGTCAAACTAAACACAAATGAGAATCCATTTGCATTGCCGGCACCCGTAATGCAGAGCGCTCTTGCTGCTCTCGAACGACAATATCTATATCCAGAGTATGACAACATCAGCTTGAGGGAAGCAGCTGCTGCTTCCTATGACCTTTCCATGGATCAGGTGATCGCCGGTAACGGATCGTCCGAACTTCTTTCACTCATATACAGAGCATTCCTTGGCCCGGGTGACAGTGCCGCGATGCTGTCGCCCGGTTTTGCATACAACCGCAAGCTCGCCCAGTTGCAAGGTGCTCGATTGCTTGAAATCAAATGGGGCGAAACTTGCTTGTTGCCGATACACAAATTGCTTTTCGGCCCCGCGAAGGAGGCCAAGTTCATTTTGCTCGCTAATCCGAACAATCCGACCGGAACATTTGTCCCGATTGCCGATATTGAAAGCCTCGTCGCACAATCTGACCGGTTGATCGTACTGGATGAAGCCTATGTGGACTTTGCGCCTGACAGCGCTCTGCGCCTCATAGACCGCTATTCGAACCTCCTGATCTTAAGAACGTTTTCGAAGAGCTATGCGGCGGCCGGCATTCGCGTTGGCTTGGGCTTCGGTCATCCTGAGGTTATAGGGAGGCTGCGCAATATCCAGAACCTTTTCAACATGAATGTGATTGGCCAGGCGGTTGGCGTCAGTATCCTTGCTCACCGCGACGCCTACGATGAGAACCACAGACATATCAAGTATGAGCGGGAGCGCGTGAAGTTCGCCCTGTCGCAACTTGGGTTCTCCGTAACGCCCTCGCACACGAACTTCTTGCTGGCCCGTGTGCCAGCAGGACGCGACGGCCCTTGGTGGCAAACCTCCTTGAAACGGAAAAAGATACTGGTGACGGTCCTTCCTGACGATGGTTTGGAAGACTGCATTCGCGTGAGCATCGGGACAAAACCACAAATGGATGCGTTCCTTGCAGCGGTCGAGGACATTTTGGGAGCTCAGACGTCTCGAAGTTCGGCCGTATAGCAGCCAGTTTGCGCCCGGGAAAGGGCAGTGGTAACAGGAAAGAAGCCAACAACTGAAAGATTGACTCTCCCCACAGCGTTGACCAGTCATACCACCCACGTGGGGGAAACTAAGTTCATAGCCTGTCGCCTGAACATATCTACGTCGAAGCGGCCTCCATCCAACTGCAACACCTGGGCAAGGCCGCTGGGGCGAGAAGTTTTCGGCGGCCAGGTGCACTGAAGGACTGGTGAGCAATAGCCAAGCGTGCAAGGACGTGTGCCCGTGATGTCGTCAGCTCCAAGGATCTGGCTCCCGCCGGCGCTAGGCAAAGGCAGACGCAACGTGAGTAGCGATGTCCGGCCAAGAAAGGCCCCAAGTCTTATTTTGCTTAGATCAAGGTCCGGGGCTCCCGGAACAAAGTCGGAGATTGTTTAATGAGAAAAGCCCTTCCTTCAAAGCTAGCTTTCGGCATATTCGACCATTTGGACGAGGACGGTGGTGATATAGCACGACAATACGCAGACCGCCTCAGTCTAGCGGAAGCGTGTGATCGGCTCGGCTTTTACGCTTACCATCTAGCGGAGCACCATTGTTCGCCGCATGGAAGAGGCCCATCGCCGAACCTGTTCTTATCGAGTGTCGCGCAGCGCACCCGCCAACTTCGTCTTGGCCCCCTGACCATGCTGCTTAGCCTTTGTCATCCGCTGCGTGCATTTGAGGAGATCTGCATGCTTGACCATTTGAGCGGCGGTAGGGTCGAGTTGGGCATAGGACGCGGCTCTCTTCCGATCGAGCTAGGCTACTTCGGAATTGATGCCGACGCGGCTCAGGAACGCTATCTCGAAGCCAGCGAGATCCTGATGGAGGCGATGAGGGGCGGCACTCTTTCCTACCGTGGTCAACATTTTGAGCTGAACAATGTCCCTTTGACACTAAGGCCTCACCAACGCCCGCACCCGCTGACTTGGATCGCAACAAACCGAGCCGAATCTGCACGCTGGGCTGCTGCAAACGGAGCAAATATCGCGTGTGTAGGACCCGCCCCGGTTGTTCGCAAGATTACTAACGCCTACCGTTCCGAGAAAGAACGCAACACTGACACGAACAACCAAGCGTCATTTCTCGGATTGCTGCGCATGATTGTGGTCGGTCAGTCCGCAAATCATGCATATTCGCTAGCCGCTCCTGCTTTCGAACGATGGCTTAAAAGTTTTAAATTCCTGTACGACCTGAATGCGATCCCGGTTCCACCGAATCTGCCCCTGAGCTTCGATGCAGCAATCGAGAGTGAACTGTGCGTTGTGGGAACGGCGGATTTTGTGCGACGGGCTCTGCTTGATCAGTTGGAAGAGGCGGGTGCCAACTATCTCCTTTGTCAGATCGCGTTTGGGGATCTGCCTTTGGATGCTTCGCTGAACACTGCAATGTCCCTTCAATCTGAATTGATGGATCGAGTTAGCTGAGTGCCATATGCTTGACGAGGTCAGGCGTGTGTAAAAGCGACGTCTTCCTGTCGTAGCAGGCGCAACTCCAATTCGGCCCAAATATAAGCAACAATAAGGTCGGTTAAGTACATCAGACCCGAAGGTGTTTTATCGGTCTTACGAATGGTTATAGGTCGTCCTTCAACAGGTTGATGTTGCCTCCTCCTCGAGGGCTGGCAATTTAGCGTAGCCCATTATCTGTGCGTAAGGCTACCCAAGGTAACGTGCAGTAAACGCTGGAAAGGTTCCATCTGTCTAGCTGCACTATTCGCATCCAAGGCATAGTAGCCGCCACACCTCCAGTATAGCATGGCTTCCTAGGAAGAGGAAAGATGGCCGAAATCGACGCAATATTGATTACAGACGTAAACGGAATAGGGACGACCGCCGATGATCAACTAGCGTTTGTCAGTTTGGTTGCTGATCAAGGGGAAACAACCACAGTCGCATTCGCTCCAGAAATTGGCAGCAGAATAGCTACCTCGTTCATGGCCGCATGCGGCCAGCTCCAGCATCAGATCGCTACGAGAACGGGGAAGGAGGAAAGAAAGTTCAAGCCCTTTGCTGCAGCCGGCTTCAGCGTCAGAGCTGGTCTGGCCGCCGATGGCTCCAATTCAGGAATGTTATCAATTTCAACCGTAGCGGGCGCCGAGGTTCACTTTATAGCAACGGAACGTACTCTTCGAGAACTCGAAGAGCAATTAATGTTGTTGCTCGAACAATTGCGGTTACGTTCGCGACCCAATTAATGCAATTATAGCGGCAACAAACGTTCTCATGACTATCATGGCTGAGCAAGGCCTGGCAGTATGGATATCGCTCATGTGGGTAAAATTCACCCGGCCAATTCGATCGGCAATCGTCTTGGGACGAGCGGCGCTGGCTGGTCGTACTTGTCGAGTTCATATTTTCCGAATCGGCGAATTTGCCCGGTGTAGGGACTGAGAGCGGCGGTAAGCTTCGGCGTGAAGCCCGCGTGACCACCTGCCGATAGGCATGGCGCTTGCTCCGCAGTAGGCAACTTCGGTCGGAATCTGAATCGCGCGGGAAGTCTCCTGCGCCGCCTCCCAATCGCGCCCCATGCGGATCTTCGTGCGCGTCTCAATCAACAGAGCGTCGCCCTGCAGCTGCCGCGCCTTTTGCCACCAGCCGCATTGATGGATAGAGTTGGCTGAGTGCCATGGTGCCTGACGAAGCCAGGTGTGTGTAAAAGCGAGCTCGTCGCTGCCAGTTTGTGCGGCAACGTCAGCTATTGAATGGCCCATAACATTTGGTGCAGACAAGCGGGCATCCTTTAGGCAGGCGGCTACCAAGGTTACGTTGCGGCCAGACATATGTGGTCTTTCTGACCCTTCAGTCTAGCCAGAAGCCTCGCGGTGCGGCTACCGCTGCACGTCGTGTCATCGATATCGCGCGACCATGGCTGAAGTTACTTGGCTGGTGGCATGAGACCACTGTCAAAACTCCACCGCTACGTTGCCTGGATGCGCGACGAACGCGCTGTTTCTTAGTGGCAGATAGATCTCCTCTCCTCCTTGTCCGTCGCTCGCTGGCGGGCAACTGCTCATCGTCTCTCCTTCCGGCACCCCGCACCCGGAGGCGACGGTGACAGCACCGATAGGCTTGTACCAGCGTGCGACCACTCTTTCATACCCTCAATAGCCTCCATCCAGATAAGCGATTTTACATATCTGCTGAGATTTCCCATTAGAAAGGCATGACATTTCGGGTTGAATTCAATTGGGCCGAGGATAACGGTAGACGCGGAGCATACGGCTGCCGCATCGAGTGGTATGGGCCCTCGGCAAACTGCTCCGGTCCGAAGCCGCACTCTCTCAATGAATCCTTCCCGTGGCACCCGCGCCCTTTTTGAAACCGCTGAGCCGCGGTTCGCTCGCAGGGGCCATGTCAACCGTATAGTCGCCTAAAGAGGACCACCTATGAAACATATCGTTGCAACCTTATTCGGGATACTTTTTGCTACAGCTGCCAATGCCGCCGGCGGTAGTCGTGTACTAGCGAGCTTTCACGAGGTTGAACTCGCGCTGACTACTGGCAAACCGGTGAATGTGAGCGTCGACTTAGGGTTGTGCACTCCGGCGACCGGCGATACACCGCCGACGAAGACGCGTGGAGGCATTAGCATAGATGGCTTTAGAATCGCATCCGACGGCACGCTCGCTTTTGCAGATCAGCATTTTACCATCGATCGTGACGGTAAGCCGATTCTCCAGTTTCTTCGTTACCGGATCAGGCCGGACGGTGGCGCCGAGTTCACCATGATCGTATTCAATGTGCCTAGCTATGAGCGAAAAGGTACCAGCTTGGCCTACAAGTGCTCGATTGGTCACGGATTAAGCTTCTTCTCTTCACCGTGATCTGGCATGTTGAAGCACGATCGCGCGGGTTCGGGTGGCGTGTCGTCCTGGATCGGGCGGCTGAAGGTTTTCCTGTGCCACCCGCCCGCGCCGTTTGCAGTGGTCCCGATACAGCCCACCAGCAAAAGGACCCGCCCGCCGCTATCCTTGAGCTTCCTTAATGCGGCCTGTCATGCCGTCGCTGGTCTGCCAAGCATAGCGGTCATCGAGGTCCTCTTCGATCACGCCGGCCGCGTATAACTGATCGAGCAGGTCGGCGACTGCAAGTACGCTCGTTCCATCCGTCGAGGCCCGCATAACCAACTCCGAGGCTGTGCAGTTGCCGCACGCGATTAGATGGCCAACGGAGATCTGAGCGTCGTCGAGCACCCGGTGTTCCATGCTGCGCGAGCGGAGCAAGCGCCGTGCCAACCTAAAAATTCATTTTGTGCATTTTCAAAGTGCATGCATGGGCAACTTGCCGACCTTTAGTCCCAAACCGGCCAATCGGCCCGCTCCGAGATGTGGACAACCGCAAAACTCTTCCTTCAGACAGCGCTCTCCTGTTGGCAGTTCAGTTGCGGATTCCGCCAGTCGATTCAATCAGCGAAACATCGGGATACGCTCAAAAGCGTGACGTCGGCGTAGCGCCGTCAGAGAGTCCACGAATCGTGGAGTGATACCAGCGGGCGGAGATCATGACCGATGCGCCCATTCGCGGAGTCCGATGGACATGATCTTCCACGGCTGATCGACGAGCTTGTTCCACGCGGCGCAGCAATGGGTGACGATATCGTCGTAGTCCTTGAAGATGCGGTTCGAAAGCCAGTTGTCGCGCATGAACTGCCAGACATTCTCCACGGGGTTCAGTTCCGGTGACCGCGGTGGCAGGAACATCAGGGTGATGTTGTCCGGCACCTTGAGTTTCGGCGTGACATGCGAGGAGAAGCACGGCATGGGCGCCGTCGTCGACGGCCTGGCTGATTTCGGCGAGGTGCTCCTGCATGGCTTCGGTGTCGCACCAGGGCGGCACGAGGCCCGCGCCTTTGCCCTTCTTGGGACAGATGGCGCCGAAGATGTAGGCCCACATGGTTCGCTGGTCCGCGGGTGCGGATGGCCTGGTTCCGCGACGCGCCCACCGCCGCGTGATCTTGTTCTTCTGGCCTATGCGCGCTTCGTCGGCCCACCAGAGTTCGATATCCGTACCCTGCGGGAGCTTGGCTCTGACTTCTGCGAGCGCGGCGGGGAAGTCTTTTTAAAAGCTTCTACTTCCAGCTCATTCTGAGCGTAGTGCCGCGGACGGGCCGACAGCTGGGCGAAGCCGAGCGCCTTCAACTCACGCCCGACCGTCGTCTCATCGATCGAGACGCGGAATTCCTGGAATATCCACTGCACCAGATCCTTGCGCCGCCGGCGTACGACGCCATGGATCGCAGGGATCGGACCGCTCTCGACGATCTTCACCAGCGCCTGGCGCTGAGCGTCGTTCAGCTTCGCCCGACCGCCGGGCGCCTTGCCGTTCACCAGCCCGTCGGGGCCGCGCGCTTTGAACCGCAGCAGCCAGTCACGCACGATCTGCAGCGTCACGCTGCCGATCCGCGCCGCATCCGAGCGCGAGCCGCCGTCGTAGATCGTGGCAAGAGCCAGCAATCGCCGCGCCTGATTGGCATCCTTCGTCTGCCGTGCAAGCTACCGAAGCCCCGTGCCGTCGAAATCATCCCGCAACAAAACCGCCGAACCCATCACAAACCTCCCGTTTGCAGCATGGATTCAGATTCGCGCCATCTTGGGAATCCCATGAGAGTCGGAAACGGCGCTCGTTCGTCATAGCACGAACCGTGCTCGGTAAAAACGGCTATGAGGCACTCAAGAGTAAGATTAGGAAGTTGGCTTGACGGCCATATGCAGATTGGTTCTTAGTTCCGGTATCGTCCCCAGTTTGCGCTGTAGCGGGATTTCCGGGACGCGCCCCGGAAGACCCGCGGCGTTTCGTCACCGATTACTACTCCCGATGGTCGGGAGGGGGGATTTAGGTGATCAAGCTTAGGGAGATGATGATCCTGGATCTACATCGGCAAGGTCTATTGGTGTCGCAACCCAGGCGCAGGAACTTCCGCAGGTGATTCATCCGATCCGTTCGACTTGCGCGATCATCTTGCCTCGGCGCTGACTTTGAGCCGTCATTGGCCGAGTCAGCACCGGGTCACCACCCGGTCCCTGCAGCGACTCCACGGAAGCGATGGTCCCATGCTGGGCGCCTCGGCGCTGCAGCCGGCCCGTTCAACGCTGGTTACGATGGTGGCGACAAGCGTTCTCATTATTCCAACAATGCCTCCCTTGTCGGGGGTGCTGGAGTGGAGTGCACCCCCAGACTGAGACAAGGAAAATCGGGGACAGTTTCCCCGCAAGGAGAGGAAACTGGGGCATGGCCGCACGGCAAAGAGTTATTGATGAGGACCAAAAACTGGAGCTTCTCCAGCGCATGGAGGCGGGCGAAACCGTCACCAAGTTGGCAGATGAGGTTGGCATCAGTCGCCAACGTCTTTACGAGTGGCGCGACCAGCTCAGGCTTCGTGGTAACCTGAAGTCACGTCGGCGCGGGCGGCCGGCGAGAGTGGCTGGAGGAGTTGACGGCGACTTGCAGCTGCAGAGCGCCGTTGATCCGCCGGCGCCCCAGGAAAAGGCTCTGACCAACGCCAGGCGCAGGATCAGGGAATTGGAGCAGAAAGTCGGGCAACAGCAGCTCGATCTCGATTTTTTTCGCGAAGCCTTGCGGCACTTCGAGGAAGATCAGCGTCGGAGCAGCGCTCCTGGCGAAACGGGATCTTCAAAGTCATCGAAAAGATGACAACCGGCCTGTCGCAAGGCGAATTCAACATCGATCGAATGTGCTGGCTCGCGGGCGTCAGCCGCGCTAGTTATTACCGTCACTGGCTGGATTCGGCCCCTCGTCGGGCCGAAACAGGTTTGCGAGACCTCATTCAAAAAATGGCCCTCAATAACGCGCACTACGGTTACCGCCGGATCGGAGCCCTGTTGCGTCGGGAGGGGTGGCAAGTCAACCACAAGTGCATTCTACGCATCATGCGTGAAGACAATCTGTTGTGCCTGCGCGCAAGACCCTTTGTTCCTGCAACGACCCACTCGAGGCATGGTTGGCAAGTCGTGCCGAACCTCGCGAGGGGCATGATCCTCAATGGGGTCAATCAGCTATGGGTTGCCGATATCACCTTCCTTCATCTGGCTGAGGAGTTTGCATTCCTTGCCGTTGTACTTGACGCGTTTAGCCGCCGGGTGGTCGGATGGGCATTGGATACGCATCTCAGAGCAAGCCTTGCGATCGAAGCGCTCGAGATGGCTATCAGCGATCGCCAGCCCGCGCCCGGGAGCCTCGTGCATCATTCCGATCGCGGCGTTCAATATGCCTGCGGGGCCTACTCCGAACTTCTGCATCGTCGCGGTATCCAGCCGAGCATGAGCCGCGTCGGAAATCCTTATGATAACGCCAAGGCCGAGAGCTTCATGAAAACGCTTAAGCAGGAAGAGGTGCAAGGTCTCGCCTACCGGGATGCAGAGGATGCCCGCAGGCGCATCGGCGCTTTCATCGAGACCGTTTACAACAGGCAGCGCCTGCATTCGGCGCTCGACTACCTCTCGCCGGAAGAATACGAACAGAAGCATTCAGCTGGACGAGAGATGGAAAAGGCGGCATAGCTGAACACGGGACGCGTCCCCGATTTTCCTTGTCTCAGTCTGGGGGTGCACTCCATCGATGTCCCGTTAGAATCCGCATATTGTGCATCCGCGACAACGCCTTCGTCAGCTGGTCGTCAGCCTAGTGGTCTATCTAGGCCTGCCGCGCCAACGCCCTGAACACATTGCAAAACATAGGCGCGAATCGCCCTGTATGGTCGAATTGGTGGCTCGTCCGATATTCCACTACACGCGTAGTGGGAGCGGGCAAACAGATGCAGGAAGCCAAGAGTTCGCGGACACGTTCGTCCACTATCGCTCAACGAAATCAGCCTGCAACACGATGGGCAACGCAATTCTCGCGGTATCGGAGATGGAGTATGACGGGCATCGGCCGACCTCGGAACTCGCGCATTGGGAATGCTGGGGCCGACAATACTTCGGGATCAAGCAGTTCGCGCTCGCAATCAAGCCCTGCGCTAGCGGAAGGCTGCCAAAAGTTCGATTCCGTCCTGAAGCTCATGCATTCTGGGCCCCAAGGCACAACGGCGACCTGCGAACGCACTGCCGACGGAGGCCTTGGCGAGAGGTCGTCCGGCCCCTCCGTGGGCGCACGGCGAGTCCTGGAGACTGTTATGCGAGCAGCCGCGCAAGCGCGGCGGCGCCGTCTTCCGTTAGTCCCGGACGGTGAAGCCACCGCCCTAGTCGTTGACCAGCCACCGACTTCGGGTGTGGCAGTCCCGCTTTGTTTGCCAGCTGGACAAACCGAGACAGCAGATCAACATATGAAAGGCTTGCTTGCAGAATTTGATTCGCGCCGCGCTGAAGCGCTCCTAGCGGCCAGCCGAGGCCCAACCCTGGAGGAGAAGCAAGAGGCGCTCGATCGAATCCTCGAAGCAGGCTCAACAGTTCTGGAATATCACGCGCGTCTGCCCCCCGGGGCGCGCAGCATTTTGTCCAATGATCAGGCGCGTCGAACGCGCAATCTGGTGCTCGATGCGGCGTCCGAATGCATGCAGCTGGCCACGGATGGCGTGCGATTGCTGGAGATGCGAGGTAAGGCGCGCGGCGTGCTCGACCTGATCCTCCGATCCAACCCCGGCCCCGCTCAGCTGAGCCAAGCGGTTTCCAGTGTGGCAAGGCACTATGTGGCTTGCGTGGAGTTTTGGGAAAAAAAGACATGGCGCGAGGAACGTATCCAGCTAGCCTATGCCGTCACTGCCAACCTACCAAATACAAAGCCCGAGATCCAGCAGGCAGAAGAGGCCAATTTGCGGCTGCAGACTGGGTCGGCACTGATTTCGAAATTCATGGTTCTGCAATCGCGAATTGATCTGGCGAAGTTGATGATTGAGCCGCGGGCAAGCAGTTTGCAGGCCGCCCTGAAGGAAATGCTTATCGGTGAGGACGGGCGGGTGCGCCTGCTGCACAGCCTCAGCGCCGAAGTTTTGCCGGCCCTGCACCGGACGCGCGATGCCCTTCAGACCAAGGCAGGGCGCCCACTCGAGCCAGCGGACTGCTCCGTTCTGGAAGGAGTCAGGGAGAGGCTTTTGGAATTTTCGTCGGCGTTGCCTGACCTTCTTGCCAGGCTAAGCAACGACCGAACGGGCGCCGACCTCCCATTGGAATTGTTGGGCCAGATCGCGGAAGGCGCGCGGATCATTGCGGACGAGGTTTTGCGCCTGTTCGACCTGCAGCCGAAGGTACCACCCCTCAGCGAACGGCCCGCCGCTTCGATAGAGACCGACACGATTACTGAAAAGGCTGTGACCGAAAGCGCCGTGGTGGTCGAAGGCACTGCAAGGCGCAGGAAAGGGAAAGGCAAACGCAAGCCGGCCGGCGGCGCCGGGAGTTCGACGGTTGGGCGGCCGGCGCCGCAGGTCGCTGTGCAAGACAGCGGCACGGCGACGGAAGCGAATGTTCTCTCCGTGGGCAATAGGTCTTCGAGCCCTTCCGTTGGAACACGTGGTATGCCGGACGCCGCCACACGAGCAGCCGCTGCGCCAGGTTCAGACATGGCGGCGCCGCGCGGTCTTCCCTCAGTGTCATCTGTTGGAGCGCCGGCTCGAGAAGAAAGCTCCCTGAGTTCTGAATCTGCATCCCGGCCCGGCAACCAGGCAGCCACGAGATCGCAACCAGAGGCGCTCGCATCTGCTAGGCAAAAAACTGCGGGCATTGGCGACGCAGGATCGAGCAGGTCTCATCCACAATCAAATGATGCCCCTGGGCAAGGCAGCCAATCAACCGATTCCGGCGTGGAGCGGATGCGCTCTGTGTCTCACAGAGGGATGTCCTCCGCTCGCATTGAGCCAGGTGCCGGCGAGGCCCGCGGCGAGGAACCAGCCGGTTCCTCCATCGGCCTCCGCGGCGGCCTCACGGCTTCGCGACGTGCAGCCGGTGGGCCGCGGCATGGCCAAAGTCGGCAGGCCGACGCGATGGCCAGGAAAGAAGGCTCTTTGCGTTTTGGTGACAGGTTCTGGCTGGGTGGTCAAGAACTGAGCGGCGAGTCCAGGCCGCGTGCAGGACCGGGACGGCGGCGTTTCGACCATGTAGCCGCACAAAGCTTCAAAGATGCACGGCTCAATGACGCTTTACATGACATTTCCTTCGCTCACGACATCAATCAATTCTCATGCGCCGTGCTGGATCACGACAAGAGGCTGCAAGGCCAGGCGCATCACGCGACGTTCCTACAAAAGGCCGCTTCCGAGTTCACCCGTCAATTTGTTCCAAGATGGGAGCAAGATGTCCGCGCCCGCAACACGTGGGGCTACGCCACCTCATGCAACGCGATCAGCCGGGAGCCTGGAGGTCGAGCAGGCATGGAAGCTTGCAGGGCCATGGCAGCTCAGGTGTCGCGGCTCGGCAGTGCGCTGAACGACGTCGAAAGCAAAACGCTTTCGCTGTTGGTCTTGTCGTTCAGTCGATATCCCCGACTGGCGGAATGCCGCAACGGAACGATCAGAATCGCTAATTTTTTTCATGAGCAACGCGGAGCGCTTTCGGAGCTCAACGGTCAAAATGTGGCCCTGCTGGTCAACGGCTTGAGCAAGTGGCCTGAGGACTGCCGCGGCACTATCGCTGCGATCGCCGGTGAGGTCTGTCACCGTGCCGACCGCTCCATGACCGGGCTTTCTGGTTTAGGTCCGCAGCAGCTGGCGATCCTGGTGAACGGCTTCAGCAAATTGCGGGCGGCCGAGTGCTCACGCGCTACAATTGCGATCGCCAGTGAGCTCTGTCACCGCGCCGACCGCCCCAAGGCCGGACTTTCTGGTTTTGATCCGCAGCACCTGGCGATCCTGGTGAACGGCTTCAGCAAATTGCGGGCGGCGGAGTGCTCACGCGCCATCGACACACTCGCCGGCGAGGTCTGTGACCGCGCCGATAAGAAAGCCGGCCTGTCTGGGTTTAATTCACAGCACCTGGCGAACCTGGTGAACGGATTCAGCAAGGAGCGGGAACTGGGGAACTCACATCAAGCGACCGTTGTCGTAGCCGATGAGATCTGTCGCCTTGCGGATGAAAAAGCCGGCCTGTCCGGGTTTAATTCACAGGAGTTGGCAAACCTTGTGAACGCGTTCAGCAAGTGGCCTGAGGACTGCCACAGCGCTATCGTTGCGATCGCGCGTCAGGTCCCTGGTTGGGCCGACCAACTGCCTGTGTTTGATCCGCAGGCACTGGCGAACCTGGTAAACGGCTTCAGCAAATGGCCCGAGGACTGCCGCGGTGCTACCATTGCGATCGCCGGTGAGGTCTGTCACCGCGCCGACAATGCCGAGGTTGGGCTTTCTGGTTTTGATCCGCAGCACCTGGCGAACCTGGTGAACGGCTTCAGCAAATTGCGGGCGGCGGAGTGCTCACGCGCTACCCTTGCAATCGCCGATGAGGTCTGTCACCGCGCCGAGCGCCCCAAGGTCGGGCTTTCTGATTTTGATGCGCAGCATCTGGCGAACCTGGTGAACGGGTTCAGCAAATGGCCGCAAGAGGAGAGTTTCGGTCGCGCGACGAACGTGGTCGCCGCCGAGGTGCTTCGCTGCGCCGAGCAACTGCGTGTGTTTAATCCGCAGCACCTGGCGAACCTGGTGAACGGCTTCAGCAAATGGCCACAATGGAAAAACTCACAGCAAGCCGCGGTTGCGATCGCCGGTGAGGTGCTTAGCCGCACCGGGCGGCTCCATGGCTTTGAGCCGCAGGGGCTCGCCAACCTGGTGAACGGTTTCAGCAAGTGGCCCGAGGACTGCCGCGGCGCCATCGTTGCGATCGCCAAGGCGGTGGCTCGCTCCGCCGCCTGGCTGTCGGGATTCAATGAGCAGAATCTGGCGAACCTGGTGAACGGCTTCAGCAAGTGTCCTGACGAAGCGGGCTGCGGCGAGGCCATCGTTGCAATCGCCGGGGAGGTGCTCGGTCGCGCCAGCCCCGGCGAGGCGCTCCCTGGCTTCAATCCGCAGACAATGGCGAATCTGGTGAATGGCTTCAGCAAGTGGCCGCAAGAGGAAACATCACGTCAGGCCACCGCAGTGATTGCCGGCGAGGTGATGCGCAGCGCTGACCGACTGCCTGATTTTACCTCGCAGCAGCTTGCGAACCTGGTCAACGGGCTGAGCAAGTGGCCGCAAGAGGAAACATCACGTCAGGCCACCGCAGTGATTGCCGGCGAGGTGATGCGCAGCGCTGACCGGCTGCCTGATTTTACCTCGCAGCACCTCGCCAACCTGGTGAACGGGCTGAGCAAGTGGCCGCAAGAGGAAACATCACGTCAGGCCACCGCAGTGGTTGCCGGCGAGGTGCTTCGCCGTGCCGAATTACTCTGCGAGTTTCATCCCCAAGACCTAGCAAATCTGCTCAACGGCTTCGACAGGTGGCCGGAAGAAGAGGCGTGCAGCCAGGCGGTTTTGGAGATCGGGCGCAGACTTGGGCCGGCGGGTCAACCATTCCGTCATTTTACGACGCCCGGGCTCTCCAGCATCGCCAACAGTTTGGCGCGGGGGTTCATGAGGAGCGTGGACGCCGGAGAGATTGCAGAGGCCGCTCTGCTGAAAGATCGGCTCCACAAACTGGCTCATTATCTTCATTATGCCAGCGATCGCCTGGAGGCGGCCGACGCGGTGGGCGTGGCGAACATCTTGAAGGCGTTGGCCAAGGCCCGATTGTACGATGATCTCGGTTCGCTCTCAGGAGCAGGTTTAAATCGGCTCGCAGAATTGCATCGTGCCCCTGGCTTTGCCCTTGAGAACAGCCTCGAAACCATGGGCAATCTGTGCGCCGCTCTGCTGCCGCTGGCGCGCAGCCCGCGCAAGCAGCTGCTTTGGCACAGGCGGCAGGCTCTGAACTTGCTGAACGATATCCAACCCATCGTGGAGCACAAGATCGAGGCCCTTGTCAGGGCGAGCGATGCCGAGCGGAGCCGTGGGCCGACCTCGACGCGCCGTCCCGCCCTGTCGATTTATCAAGTGCTCAAGGCCCGTGCGAACCTGGCGGGATTGCTGCGCCGGCCGTATGTCGAGGGCAAGAAGTCCGATTTGCGTGTGCGGCGCGACGAGCTGCAGTCCAAGACCAAGGAAATCCTGGACAGCACGCGCGAGCTCATCGAAAGCGACCTTTCCAACATGAGCTGGAACTTGATCGCGCAGATCGAGGCGGAGGGTCCGATCGATGCACTGGACACGTTCGTGGCGCAGAATGCCGCGACGGTGCAGGCCCAACAATCAGCGGCCGTCTTCGACGTCCATCAGGTTTTGCGAGCCATGGACCACGAGCCCAGACCGCCGCAGGGTGAGGCGGGGCTGATGCGATTGCCGGTGGTCGACATGCAGGGCCGGCAACTGGCCACGGAGCCTGAGACGCGCTATTCGATCTTTCATCGCCTGACCTCGGGGGCAGTGAAAATGGTCGCGGTGCAACTGCCAGGAAAGCCGAGCCCGTTTATGCTGGCGCGCACGTTGACCGTCGACGGCGTGCCATACCGCATGGATCTGTTCGGCGGAAGCAAGTTAAAGCCGCCGCAAAGGACCGTTTCCCAGGTTGCCGCCCGCGTTCCAGGTCGGGTCGAGGCAGAGCCTTCCGGCGGGAAGCTGCTGGCGATTCCCTATGCCGAAACCGCACCGGGCACCGCCTTTGAAAAGCTATCGCGCGCCTGGGCACCTTTCAAAGAGGCATATTACTACACCCAGCGCCGGGGTTTTGCCGCGCCGCCGGCTCTCAAGGACCTAGGTCCTCACGACTACGCGCTGGAAGGCGCCTTCAAACTGTCGCTGCTGCCGGACCGCCCTGCCAGCGAGGAACATCCCTTCAAGCTGACTGGGCCGGAAGGCCCGATTGCGTTGCGACCACATGACGGCTGCGGCTTTATCAAGGCTTCCTTGGCCAAGCGTATGACAGCTGTTCGCCGGGCCGGCGGGCAGGAAGGTTCTGATCGGGTGCCTGCATTTGGTGAGGGAAGGCGATCGTCCCTGCCTGCCACGGCGCTGCAACATTATCCGCGCAGCGAGCCGGTGGCGAACGAGGTGCTAGAGAAAGCCAAGACCTGGCTCGAGAGTCGGCAGGGGCAAAGGCTGACGGCCGAGGAGCTGTTTCGAACCGTGACTGGCGGACATATCGACGGTCCCGGCGCTGTCGCGGTACCGTCCGGTGATGAATGTCTCCATGTGCCGACGCTCAAGAGCGAGACGTTGACGGGGGCAAACGGCGTGCTGATCGGGCGCTCGCCGTACGACAAGCCGAACCTGCGGCCATTCGCCGCCGGCCTGGTCAGGTCAGCCGTTGGTGGGGACCCGACGGCAGCGTTCCTGGACACGTGTGTGGCCATGCAATACAGCTTTAATGTCGCTCAGAAGTCGGGGGAGGAACTCGCGGCCGACGATCCGACTTTCTTTGCCAAGGGCATTCTGATCGTCGTGCCGGACGAGATGTGGCCGGCCGCCTACGCCGACCGTGGGCTGGTGATGTCTGCCGAGGACGTCAAGTGCCATTCGCACTGGACGACAGGCAAGGACCGCGTCAAGGAGGACACGCCGCTCGACGGCCTCGGCATCCTGCAGGCCACCGAGGTGTTTGCCCCGGGCTCGTTGGTTGCCGTTCCGACCGGTGAACAGAAAAAGCTTGACGGCGACTTCGACGGCGACACCGTCATCATCATCGGCGACCGGCCGCAGCTTTATGAGCATGTGCGCGAGTTCGATGAAAAGGAGCAAGCTCTCGGACTTCCGTCGCTGAAGCCGCCAAAGTCGCATACCCCGGCGCTTGACGGCGACAGCTACCAATTTGGTCGCGCCGCCCAGATTCTCGCTGCCACCCAGGATGTCCTGGAAACTTATAGCGGCCTGCAGCGGAACTTTCTGGCTCAATCCCATGAAGCACGACGTTGGTTTGCCGAGCGTGCCGTCTTTGGCACCTACGAGGGCATTCACCACGAGCTCCGGCGAGACATCGGTCAGTTGTTGAGCCGGGAAGAGGTGAGTGGCCAGGATATCGAGAACATGTTTGCGAGAGCGAGGCGCGAGAGCGAGGTCGCCAAACATCCGGTTGCTCGCGAAATGGCCGAGTTGCTCGTCACCGACCTTGAGGCATGGGCAGAGAGGCCTGAGCTGAAACATCTGCCCGAAACAGTCGAAACCGCGAACGACGCAAAAGGCACGACGCTCAGCGCAGCCGTCTCAGTGCTTCTGCCGGATCTGGCGGATGCTTATCCGGCAACCTCTCGACCACGAGACCGCATCCGGGCCTTGATCGACAACTATCCTGCGCGGATCGATCCTCGCCCGGACGGGTACAATCCGGACGACCTCGTGCAAAGCGCAAACAACCTCCTGAGCCTCGGCATCAAGGTCGGCACCGACGCCTACAAATCCAACACTGGCGCTCGGCTGTTTTCCAAGAAGAGCCGGGGCCTTCAGCGGCTGCTGCATACGACGCCTGGCTTGAGGTCCGTGCCTTACGTCAAGGGGCTGGCAGCGTCTCTCAACCAGGGAAGGTTTGACGTCAGTGCAGCCTTGAAGGACCTGGAGGACAATCCCACGCTGACGGCTTCGGTCATGCAAACCTCGATCAATCTCGCTGTGGAGCAGCGCATTTTGCCCGAGCCCTCGCGCTTGCAGCCAGCCGCAGCGGATTCTGGCGAGACGATCACGCTCAGTCCCGAGGAGGCGGCAGAGCGCGCCCGGATTGAGGTTGCCCGCGCTACAAAAGAAGAGGGGAAAATCACCACAGCGGCACTCAGCGTCGCCGCAAGCCTGAGGAACATGGGCATCCAGGTGAAAATGCCCCATCTGGAGCGCCGGTTGAGATCGGAACGCTCCATAAGAGGGCAGCTCACCGGCACCAGTGCCTCATCCGACAGCACCCAACAGCTGATCAACAGCGCCGTCCGCCACGTCTTCGAAATTCCTGACAACGATTTTACACGTGCCTTCAAGGCAGCCATCCTGGCCTTCGAGGAGCAGGACTACACCGAGATCGAGGTGACTAACTGGTTCAAATTCGAGCGTCCGACTTATCTCGGCATCCACACGGTGCTCGCCACCACAGAAGGCTATCGCTTCCAGGTGGAATTCCATACGCCAGCCAGCTACAGCGCCAAAGTTGACAATCACGACGTTTATAAAGAGCTGCAGGAGCTGAAGCGCCGGGATGCCCTGGAGAAGGTAGAGAGACTTGAGCAGAAGGTAAGAGAAGGCTGCAAGGGCGTTAACAGACCCGATGACGTGCTGAGCATAGCACACTGGAGGGATGGTAAACGTAGCACCGCCCAGGCATCTGGATTGCAAGCTGTCGGACGATCGACACAGCCGAAGATCGCCAGGTCACCGGAGGCTAGGGAGATTGTCGCTGCCCTCGGCGAGCGGCCGATCGTGCTCGTCGGCATGCCGGGCGCTGGCAAATCCACCATTGGCCCAGCTCTCGCGCGTCGGCTGGGGCTGCACTTCATCGATACCGACAGAAAAATCGAGCAGAAAGCCGGCAAATCGATACCGGAGATTTTCAAGGACCACGGCGAGGATTATTTCAGGAGGCTGGAGGCACGTGAGATCGCGAAGTCGCTTGAGGACGGGATAGCGGTGATCGCGACCGGCGGCGGCGCGGTGTTGAATGAGCATACTCGCCACCTCATCGGCAACAAAGGGCTCTCGATCTGGTTTGATACCGACCTGGACGTGATCCAAAAGCGAACAAGGAAAGACCCCAAACGCCCGCTGCTGCAAGGCCCCGATCCGGACCAGAAACTCGCCCGGCTGATGAGCGAGCGCCGGCCGCTCTATCAACAAGCTAACCTCAGGTTTGTCCCACCCCACAAAACCGATCGAAAGAACGCGGACCCATGCTTGACGGCGCTGCACGCCTATCTGTGCCCCGGAACGGCCACGGAGCGCAGCGCGGTGTTTCCGAGCAGATCCTCCGATGCCGAGACCCGGACGTTGGGTCCGACAGCCTCGTCGCACGGCTGCAACGGGCGGGTGCTCGGCGGAGTGGAATGGCTGGGCGACGAGCATATCAAGGCGGATTACGCGCTCCTGAGGCAGGAGTTGCTGGATGACAATCCGGAGATCGCCGCCCGGACGCAGCTTGTGGATCCCCTCATAGCCCATTATCAACTGCGCTTCGGTGAGGAGAGCGACATGCTCAGCGCCTTGCAGCGCATCCTCTATGATCCTCATGGTACCGATACCGCCGACTTCCTGTTCCTGCCGGTGAACGATGCTCCGGGTCCCACTCGCCCCGGTAACCATTGGTCGCTGCTGTTCGTAGACCGCCGCGAACGGGCAAGGCCGATTGCCTATCATTACGACTCGATCCGCGGACGCAACGACGAGCCGGCAGCACAGCTCGCACGACGGTTGGGGGCCCCCCCGGAGTCACCCCGCATGGCCCAGCAGCCGAACAGTTATGATTGCGGCGTGTTTGTGGTGGACGGCACGCGGGCGCTGGTTCGCATATTGGCGCAAGCAGAGCTGCCAGCGCACGAGCCGCTACACCTCGACAACCTCGTGGCCGATCGGCAGCGACTTCAGGAACGACTGAGGACTCGTGCCGGCTTGGGCTGATAAAGCGGGGGAGCCTGCTTGAGCCGCTCTCCTCCGAATTGGCGCGCAGCGCCATTTCGGCGGGACTGTCAAGCGAAGGTAAGATTTGACCCCTTTTGGCGAAACGAAGATCTGACCCCCTTCATTGACGAGCGCCGCTCCGGTCTTTTGTAGAAGGCCGGAGCGGCGCTTCTCGCGAAGGCGGTAGCTGTCACCACGGATGGTGATTACCGTGGAATGGTGAAGTAAGCGATCCAGGATCGCCGTCGCCACGACGGGATCGCCAAATACGCTTCCCCATTCACCGACAGAACGGTTTGATGTGATCAGGATCGATCCTTTTTCGTAGCGTCGGCACACCAGTTGGAAGAACACGTGCGCGCCGTTGGCCTCGAAGGGGAGACAACCGAGCTCGTCGATGATCAGCAATTTCGGCCGGGCGAGCATGGTCAACTGTTTGTCGAGTGAGCCGTCGCTGTGGGCTTTGGCTCACATCGCAACGAGGGTGGCCGCGGTAACGAACTGAACGTTGTAGTTCTGGCAGATTGCCTCACGCCCAAGGCTCACGGCCAGATGGGTTTTGCCCGTTGCTGGAGGATCCAGCAACAGCAGTGTGTCACCGTGGGCGATCCAGCGACAGGTCGCAAGCTCTCTGATCTGTTCTTGATCCAGTGGCTGCGCCTCAAACTCGAAGCCGTCAAGCTCGCGTACAAAGGGGAACTGCGCCAGCTTGCTCGACATCGAGATTCGCCGCTCGTCGCGCCGCGCGATCTCTCGCGAGACCAGGAAAGCCAGGGCCTCGCGTAAAGTCATCTTCGAGCGCGCCGCCTCGTCCAACAGCGTGTCGAGCTGATCGCGGATTGCTGTCAGCTTCAGCCGGTCGAGCGTTGCGACCAGCGTATCGTGATCGATGTTCGTCATCACCAGCCTCCTCCAGCTACCGCTTCATCGTGTCCACCGTTCCAGATGTGCCTCGAACTGCGCCCAGCTCTCCTTATGAGCCTGTGCGCGGATAAGACTTTCCTTTGATTTTCCATCGTTTTCCGATTTGAGGATGCCCTTCGGGAGCCGAGGCGCTCGGCTGGAAGGCTACCATGGAATAAGCCGTGCGGCGTGACTGTCTGCCTATCCGGCCGCGGCGGTGATCTTCAGACTGCGTTTCATGTTGTAGGCGATTGCGGTGAGGCGAATCTGCACGGCGGGCCTTGGCTAGGCCTCGCCATCGCATGCGACGAAGTCCATAGCTTCGCTTCCAGGTACCGAAGATCTTCTCGATGCGCCCGCGGATGCGATGAATGGGCTGGTTCCAGGCGTCGAGCCGTGCCAGGGTTTCGGCCTCGTCGCGCCCCCACATAGCGGTTGCGACGATGCGTGGCGTGCCGCCTTTGGCGCGCGCTGCATCCCCGAAGTGATTTCCCCGATAAGCACTATCGGCGAACACCTCGCCGCAATTGTCCGGCAGCGCATCAGGACCAGCCCGACCGTCGTTGATGTTGGCGGGCGTGACGGCGATCTCCTCGACAAGAGCCGTATCGGCGTCTGCCCCGACATGGCCCTTAAAGCCGTGAACGGCAGGCTTGCCCTTGCGCTTGACCCAATGGGGTCGTGTGTGGATGCCCCCGGTGATGCAAGAAGAAACTCGAAGTTATGAACATGCGATCGGTTGCGGTCGTGTGTCAGGCCTCTAAGGTGCGGCTTTCACACGCCGCGGGCCAGTATGGCAATGCGCGGA
>NZ_SRXN01000005.1 GCF_004827385.1 Ensifer sp. MPMI2T | reverse complement strand
GCCCATGCCCGCCAGCGCGCGCGCCCCCCCGGGTAGGTTCTTCCGGCCAGGGGGCCCGCCCGCGGGGACGCGGCAGCGCAGTATTTGAGCGGTTCCGGTCGTTTTTATTTCACGGTTCCGGTTCCGAAAATCCGAGGTGAATACGATGCGCATTATCCGGAGCGGAACGAAGCTTCATTTGGTGTTGAGCTTCCGCGATATGGCCCGGCATCTCGCCAGCGAACGCGGGCGCACGGAGCTGCATCGTGGCGTGATCGACGCCGGCCGTAAGGTGAAGACGAGGGTCCAGCGCGCGACCGTTCACCAGATGGCGCTGAAAGCTGGCAACTATCAGAGCTACGTCGTGGCCGGCACCAGAGGCGTGCCGCGCAAGGCGACACTCAGCTACGAAATCTTCGGCGTCAAAGGCGGCTCGAAGATCGAGAATTACAAGGGGCTCATGTCGGTGAAGTCCGGAGGACGGGCAGCACGCCGCATGAACGCCGGCCGCAAGATCTTCGATCAGGGCACTGTCCGGTCGGGGGTCTGGAATAACCCGCGCGTCTTCAAGCGATCCTTCGCAAATGCCGGCGGGTTCTTCGCAATGCGGCCACCGAGCGCCGGGACCTCCAGTGTCGCGCCCAAGGCGCTCTGGACTTACGGCCTGAAACCGGGCCAGCCGCGCGGGGCGGATGGTCGGTTCACACCACGTGGTGTGCGGTACGGCAAAGTCCGCCGGCTGTTCGGTCCTTCCCTCATGAAGGAGATCCCGAAGGACGAGTCCTTGGCGATCTTCCTGAAAGACGGCCCGGTGCTCCTCGAGCAGGCGGTGTCCAAGAGGCTCACGAAACTCATGAGGTTCTAATGGCGCGGCCACCGAAGAAGCCGGCGAAATCGGCGGCGAAGAAGGCGTCGAGCCCGAAGCCGAAGGAGAAGCCTGCCGATCTGATCGTCTCGCAGACCGAGATGGCCGAGATCCTGGGCGTCACCACCCGCTGGCTTCGGCAGATGGTGACCGAGGGAGTGGTGCCGTCCGAGGGCCGGGGTCGCTTCCGGATCAGTGCCACGGTGCGCGCCTACGCCACCTTCCTCAAGGACGGCACCGAAAAGAAAACCGGCTCAACCAGCATGGACGAGCTGCGGAAGGAGAAGGCGCTCGAGATCCGGATGAACCGGGAACGCAAAGACCGCGACCTGATCGCGATCGACGAGGCCTTGTCCACCGCCGATGAGATCGCCGGCATCTTCGTCGCCTATCTCTCTGGGCTCCCGGCCGAGATTACAGGGGTGCCGCGTGAGCGGCAGAGGTTGAATGAAATCATCGACGGGGGAAGGCTTCGGCTCGCAGATCGTTTCGCCGAAAAGATCGAGGCTCTACGCACGGGTAAGGAAGATCCTGACTCCGAGGCCGAGGACTAACCCGGTCGAGTGGGCCAAGGAGAACCGAGAGTATCCCGAGACCGCCGGTCATCCAGGACCGCGTAACCCGCACAAGACTCCGTACATGGTGCCGTTCGCAATGGCGGTCCACGGTCGCACGCACAAGCGTGTCGTCATGGTCGTGTCAGCGCAGAGCGGCAAGACGGAAACCTTCATCGATTGCATGGGCGAGCGCTTGGACACGGCGCCGGTGCCGACGCTGTACGTCGGCCCTTCGAAGCAGTTCCTGACCGAGCAGTTCGAGCCCCGCCTCGACGATATCATGCAGAACACGGTGCTGAAGGACAGGCTGGCGCCGAAGTCGAAGCAGAAGAAAACCCGCAAGGTGATCAGCGGCGTGCCGCTCCGATTGGCCCACGGCGGTTCGTCCACGGCGATGAAGTCGGACCCGTTCGGCGTTGCCTACACGGACGAGGTGGACGAGCTCATGTCGAACCTCAAGGGGCAGGGCAACCCCGTCGGCCTGATCGACGCGCGCGGCGACACCTATCCGGACTTCGTCCACGCCGTGACGTCGACTCCGAGCGAGGGGAGCACCGAAGTGGAGAAGGACCCCGAGAGCGGACTCGAGTTCTGGGCTGAGACAGACCCGGAGCAGGTGAAGTCGACCATCTGGCGGCTCTGGCTTACGGGCACCCGGTACCATTGGGCGTGGCCGTGCCCGCACTGCGGGGATTATTTCATTCCGCGCTTCGAGTGCCTGGCCTGGGACAAGCCGAAGGACGCCGCCGGCAGGGAGGCGCCATCAACGCCGTCCATGGCGAAGAACACGGCGCACCTCGTCTGTCCCCAAGGCTGCCTGATCTACGAGACCGATGTGGTCGAAGGATCGGATTTGCCGGCCAAGGAATGGATGAACAGTCGGGGCGTCTACGTCGCGCCCGGCCAGAGCATCGATCCCGATGGCACCGTGCAAGGGCTGCCGCCTGAAAGCTGGACCCTCAGCTATTGGGTGTCGGGCCTATGCTCGCCATTCGTCACGTGGGGTGAGCGCGCTGCGCGTTACGTGGAGGCCGTTCGCACAGGCGACCCGTCGGCAATCCAGTCGGTCAAGAACCAAGGCTTCGGTGAGCTCTATGCCCCCGGCGGCGGCAACACTGCCGAGTGGTCAGAGGTGCAAGCGCGCGCCAGCAAAGACTACGTGATGGGTGACATGCCCAGCGGCGTTCGCGTCCTGACGCTCACCTGTGACGTACAGCAGGACCGCATCGTCTATGTGGTTCGCGGCTGGGGCGCGTCGGCCACGTCGTGGCTGGTTGACGCCGGCGACTTGTATGGTGCCACCGACGGTCTCGACGTCTGGAACGACCTCGCGAACCTTGCGACGTCAACCTTCGACGGCATCCCGATCAAGCTCGGTCTGATCGACTCGGGCTTCCGGCCGGGCAAGAAGTTCATCGTTCCGGAGCACAGGGTCTATGCCTTCTGCTACCGGTTCAACGGACTGATGCGCCCGACGAAGGGTTCGTCCACGCCGATGCGGAAGCCGATCTCGGTCAGCAAGATCGAAGTCGACCTCGAAGGGCACGACCGGAAGCAAAGCCTCGATCTGATGCGTCTGGACACCGACTATTTCAAGTCGTGGGTGCACCAGAAGATCCGATGGCTCGACGGAATGCCGGGTGCCTGGAACCTGCCGTTCGACATCAGCGAGGACTACTGCCGGCAGATCGTTTCGGAGGGCCGCGTCAAGGCTCCCGGCGGGAAGGTCCGGTGGGTGGTCAAGTCGAAGCACAACCACTTCCTCGACTGCGAGGCCATGCAGGGCGCCGCCCAGATGGTACTCAACCTGCAGCAACTCCGTGATGGTCCGCCGATGCGTCGGCAGGCCGTCCAACAACCGCAACCGACCAGCGAACCGAATAGCTCGCCCAACGCGCCGCGTGGGGGCGGCAGCGGTTGGCTTGACCAAGGGAGCATTTGGTAATGGCCGCAATCCCCAACGACCTGGCGCCCGAGGAGAAGCAGGCGCTTCTTCGCGAGCTCAGGGAGGCCTACTTCTCCGGTGCTCAACGCATCCGGTTTCGCGAGCGGGACGTCACATTCCGCAGCCGCGAAGAGATGAAGGCAATCATCGACGAGCTCACCAACGAGGTGGCGCCGTCTCCGGCACGCTCCCAGCGGGTGATCCTTACGAGCTTCAACAGGGGGTATTGATGATCAATCCCCTCGATCGGTTGATCGGCTGGTTCGACCCAAAAGCCGGCCTGCAGCGGGCTGCCGCTCGCATCCGCATGGAGCACCTGAATGGCCTCAGAAATTATGAGGGCGCGTCGCGAGGCCGTCATGCAAAGAATTGGCGCATTGCGGGCGGCACAGCGGACTCGCAAATCTCAAGGGACGGTCAGGTTCTTCGGGATCGATCGCGCGATCTTGTCCGCAATAATCCGCTCGCGGCGAAGATCGTAACCACCCACGCCAACAACCTGGTTGGCCCCGGCATCGTTCCGCGTGCCAAGACTGGCGACCCCGCGAAAGACAAGCTCGTGAATGACCTGTTCGACGAATGGTCGCCGGTCTGCAACGTGTCCGGGATGATGGACTTTCACGGGACGTGCTACATGCTCGCCCGCGAATTGGTCACAGCCGGCGAATCCTTCCTGCGCCGCCGTCGACGCCGGGCAAGCGACAATCTCCCGGTGCCGTTGCAATTGCAGGTGCTCGATAGCGAGTTCTGCGACTGGCACAAGACGACGGTGCAGGGCGCAAACGCGATCATCAACGGGATCGAGTTTGACGCTCTCGGCCGGCGCCGCGGCTACTGGATGCACCCGAACAATCCCGTCGGCTTCTGGCCGGCGACGTCGGGCAGCAATGCCAGCGCCTTCGTCCCGGCTGACGATATCGCTCACCTCTTTGAGCCGCAGGCGAACCAGAACCGTGGCGCACCGTGGCTTGCCCCGGTGATCACCGAACTGCGTGAGGTGAAGGACTACGAGCTTGCCGAAGGCATTCGGAAGAAGACCGAGGCGTGCCTCGTGGGCATCGTCGTTCCTGACGAGGCAACCGACCCTAACATCGGGCTGATCGAGCAGAAGGGTCCGAACGAGGGTCCGCCGTTGCTAGACATGCAGGGCAATCCGGTCAATCGGATGGAGCCGGGCATGTTCGCCGTCATGCGCAATGGTGGCGACATCAAGTTCAACACGCCGGCGATCTCTGCCGGTGTGGAGGCATATCTCCGTACCCGGTACCGCAGCATCGCGGCCGGTGCCCGCCTGCCTTACGAGCTGATGACGGGCGACTACAGCCAGGCGAATTTCGCCTCCGGCCAGCTGGGTCTCATCGATTACCAGCGCTTCGCGGAGTCGATCATCTGGCACTACGTGATCCCCCAGGTCATGCAGCGCGTGTGGGGCTGGTTCGTCCAGGCTGCGAAGGAGGCGGGCAAGATCCCGTTGAACCTCGTGGTCGGCGTCGAATGGCAGCCGCCGGAGTTCGAGCGGATCAACCGGCTCGACAATGCTCGAGCGGATCTCATCGAGGCCCGTATGGGCAAGCGGTCCATGCCGGAGATCATCGCCAAGACCGGTCGCAACCCGATGGACGTCCTCAAAGAAAACGACGAGTTCTTCCAGGCGGTGGACCAGACGACGAGCAAGCTCGTCTTCGACTCCGACCCCCGGAAGGTTTCGCTGAACGGCCAAGCGCAGATGTTCGGCGACAGCACAGATGGAGGCGGAGGCAGTGCCCCAGAGAAGTAAGAAGATCCGCATCGAGCGCAGCTTCGGCCGCGCCGAGGTGCGGAGCAGCACGCTCGACCAAGAGGCACGCACCGTCGAGGTCATGTGGTCTAGCGGTATCGCTGTGAAGCGGTACTCGTGGGACGAGGGCTTCTACATGGAAGAACTTTCCATGGAGCCCAAGGCCATTCGAATGGTCAGGTTCGAAGCCGGGATGTCACTCCTGGATTCGCACAACACCTGGTCCATGAAATCTCGCCTCGGGACCGTTGTCCCGGGGACGGTCCGCATCGAAAGCGGCAAGGGTTACGCCACGATCAAGTTCTCTCGAAACGAGGCTGCTGAAGTCTTGTTTCAGGACCTTGTCGACGGCCACCCGGTCCAAATCTCGGTCGGCTACAAAATCCACTCGTACCAGAAGATCGAAGGCAAAGGGACTGAGATCCCGACCCTTCGCGCAATCGATTGGGAGCCGACAGAGCTCTCCGTCGTCACGGTGCCAGCGGAACCCGGCGCATCTTCTCGCTCTGAAGACGGGGCAGGAGAGGGGTACGAGGTCATCCTGACCGGGCAGGAAGATCAATCTGATGCCGCCGCGGCGGCCACATCTACGGAGCCAGCAATGGATAAGATTACCGCAGCACGGAACCTCAAGGGCAAGGAGCTGGACACGCTTGCCCTCGGTGCCGGCATCACCCGCTCGGCCAACGAAACCGACGAGGCTCTGAGCGCTCGCTTGGTGGCCCACTTCGAAGCGGCACAGCGCGCCGAGCAGGAAGCCCAGCAGCGTCAGCAGCAGGAAGACGAAGCCCGTCGCCGCGCTGAAGAGGAAGCTGCCGAACAGCAGCGCCAGCAGCAGAGCCGCACGGACAACCCGCCGGCTGCGCTCACCGAGGCCGACGTTACGCGCCGCGTTAACGAGGCTCTGGCCGCCGATGCGACCCGTCAGCAGCAGATCCGCGATCTTGCCCGGTCCGCGGGCATCGCCGAAACCGAAGCGCTGGTCACCACCGCGCTCAGCGGTCGGCAGACGCTCGAGCAGTTCCGCTCGGCGATGCTGGACCATCTGATCGCCCAGGAAAACCGCGCGCCGACGTTCCCGCACTCCACCATGCGCGGCATGCAGGACGAGCGGGAAACCCGCATCCGCCTCGCCGTCAACGGTCTCATGCACCGCCACGGACTGACCGAGAAGCTGGAGGACGGCGCCAACCAGTACCGCTCGCTGAGCACGCTGGACCTCGCCCGTGACCTGCTCCTCGCTAGCGGCTCGTATCAGCGTGGCATGTCGTCGGTCGACATCGTCCGTGCTGCTCTCAGCGGCGGCAGCGACGGAAGCCGGTCGCTGCACACCACGTCGGACTTCCCGATCATCCTCGGCGAGATCACCCGGCAGGTGCTGCTCGGCGCCTACACGCAGTACCAGAACACCTTCGCTCTGATCGCCAACCGCAACACGGTGAGCGATCTCCGCGAGGTGAAGGTCCTCGAGATGGGCGAAGGTCCGCAGCTCGAGAAGATCAACGAGAAGGGCGAGTATAAGCGCGGCACGGTCAAGGAAAGCGAAGAAGGCTTCACACTGGCCCATTACGGCAAGGTGATCGGCCTGACCGAAGCCATGCTGATCAATGACCAGCTCGGTGCATTCGCTCGCCTGATCGCCGGCTGGGGCCGAGTCGTCGCCCGCCTCGAGGGTGACATCGTTTGGGATGTCATCATCAACAACGCCAAGCTGAAGAGCGACGGCAAGGCGCTGTTCCACGCCGACCACGGCAACCTCGGCACTGCCGCCGCGCTCGATAAGACGGCGCTGATCGCTGCTCGCAAGATGTTCCGCAAGCAGAAGGACATCGACGGCAACCAGATCGACATCGCGCCGAAGTACCTCTTCGTCGGCTCCGACAACGAGGTGAATGCGCAGACGCTCACGCAGGCGACCACCACGCCGCAGACGGTGGACCAGGTCATCCCGGAGGCAATCCGGTCGCTGACGCCGGTCTACGAGCCGCGCATCGACAAGGTGTCGGACAAGGCTTGGTTCCTGTTCATGGCGATGGCCGACACGATGGGTCGCGGTCTCCAGTATTCGTACCTGTCCGGCTACGAGTCGCCGCGCACCATGGAGCGCTGGGGCTTCGACTACGACGGCGTCGAGTACCGCCTCGACCACTACTTCGGTGCGGGCCTTACCGACTTCCGCTTCGCCTACAAGAACCCGGGCCAATAAGCCCGCGGCTAAAGGCTGATCGATCGAGTGCCGGTTAACGCCGGCGCTTTCCTTTTTCGCAACAACGGGAGACTCCCAATGCGCAATTTCATTCAGCCGGGCAAGGTCCTCACGATGGTCGCCCCGGTCGGTGGCGTCGTCAGCGGCGCACTTGTCGTCGTCGGCAAGATCTTCGGTGTCGCTGCCACGTCGGCTGCGGAAGCTGAGGAATACGAGCTCGAAACCGGCGGTGTCTATGACCTGCCGAAGGTCGCCGCTGAAGCCTGGACCGTCGGCCAGGAAATCTATGCCGACGCCAGCGGTATCGCGACAAACGTCGCAACCGGCAACACCAAGATCGGCACTGCGGTCCTTGCTGCAGCGAATCCTTCGGGCACCGGTCGCGTTCGCCTGAACGATAATTTCTGATCCTGACGGCAGCTCCCAGCTGACGCAACCAAAGGAAGAGCGGGCATGAAAGAGTACCGCGTGAAATTCGGAACCGTCATCGAAGGCAAGCATGCCGCGGAGGGCAGCACGGTTCGCCTCGCCGACGATAAGGCCAAGGTCTACCAGTCTGCCGGTCTGATCGCAGAGGTCGATGCCGACGGCAATCTGATCGAAGCGGCCGACGCCGACGGCAAGAAGAAGCCCGAAGCCAAGGCCGAGAGCAAGGCCTGAGCCCATGTCGATCTTCGACCGCCTGGACCGCATCACTAGCCGGGCGGTCGATCGTATGAACGCGATCGCCTTCGTGCTCACGCCGCAGAGAGCGACGCCGAATGGCCGGCCCGGTGTAGACCCCACCCGTGTGATCGTCTCGGGGAAGGGCGTCTTCGATTATCTGTCGACCGAGTACGGCGTGCAGCTCGGCGTTCGTAAGTCCTACCGCGAGGCGAACGACCTTCGTGCGCTGCAGGCTGGACGTGACCCGCAGCTGTCGATCGACCGGAAGTATTTCCCGATCGGCATGGAGGAGCCGAAGCAGGGCGACGTCGTCTCGTTCCCGGATAATCCGGAGTTGCCGAAGTTCGATGTCATCACATCGCAGCGTGACGGCTTGTCGCGGCTCGTCCTCATGCTGGCACACAGAGGAGCGCAGGGATGAGCCTCAACCGCACGATCGCACGACTGGCTGTCGTGTCTGCGCTCAACAACTACATGCAGCAACCGTGGCCGACGCTCGCCGGCCCGAACATTTTCGATTCCAAGATCGAGCCTGTCGAGGACATGAAGACGGACCGCGCTTTCCCCTGCTGCGTCGTCTACACCGACTACGACAAGGATCATTGGAACAAGGGCGCCAAGGTCCACGCCGAGCGCCTGCTTACGGTCACGCTTGAGCTGTTGGTCGTGCAGACCGAGCGGATGGACAACAATGGCGACGAGATCGCCTACAAGCTTGAATGCCCGACGACGGACAGTGAAATCGAAACATCGCTTGACCTGTTCGAGGTCCAGATCTTCCGCGCGCTGGCGGCAGGGACGGAGGCGAGCGACGCCTTCAACTATCTCTGCCCCAGCTATTTCAACGTGATCAGCCGCCGAGGCGCGACCGTCGAAGGCGGCCAGCGCTTGGCAGCCAGGCAGATCACGATGGAATTGAAGGCGCTCCGTGATCCGGTGGCCGGAACGATTCCGCCGGAGGTCGCACGGTTCCTCGATCGACTCGAGCAGCACGATGATTATCGGCAGCGCGTTGACGATCTGCGGACGCTGTTGACCGCGCCGGCCTCCACATCGCCGGGCGACAGGGTAATGCTCGCGCTTGGCTGGACGAGAGACATGGCCGACCGCATGGGCGCGCCGACCGGACCGCAGGTGATCCTGCCTGCAAACCTGACCTACACCTATCCGACGGGGAGCCCGCCGCCATGAGCCCAGAGGTCATCTTCGGCAGGCTGCTTGACAGGATCGAGCGCTTGGAGCGGGTGGTCCAACGGCAGTCGATGCGGATCAACAACATGATCCGCGAGGCGAAGGTGATGGAGGTCGACTATGAAAAGGGTCTCGCCATTGTTGAGGCGCACGGCGTCGAATCCAAACCCATCCCGTGGCTTCAGCAAGCCGGCGACATTGTCGATTGGGACCCGCCGGCCGTCGGGCAGCGCATGATGATGTTCTCGCCGACCGGCGACATCGGCCGCGGCTTCCTGCTGCCGGGAGGCTACACCGAGAGCGTGCGGCAGCCGCATCAGACTGGTGCATCCTGGGGTCGAAACCTCGGCAATACCAAGATCTTCGCCGACGAGGATAGTTACGACGTCGAGACCGGGACGTTCTACATCAAGGCGAACATCGTCATCGAGGGAGATGTCACCATCACCGGCTCTACGCTTACCCACAACGGCGTGAACGTCGGTAGCACACACAAGCACAAGGATAGCATGCCCGGGCCGGCCCAAACTGGAACGCCGGTTTGATGGCGAACACAATGGCGCTTGCCTTAATCTAACTCAGGTTACTGCAAGGGGGAGCTAGTGATGTTCCGTGGGGCATCACGGCCTTCTCCTCTCTCGAGGAATTGCACGAGCGCTGACAGCAGTGCTTCCGCGCTGTCTCGAGTAAATTCCACCTCGATGATCTCGTCGTCATCGGCAACTAGCTCAAGCGTGCCTCGCAGCGGGTCGGTCGAGAGGACATGAATGTCGTTGTCGAGGAATTCTGCAGTGATTGTGGCCCGTTCGTCGTCCATGTGTGACCTCCCGAGTTAATCGCTGCATCATCGCCTGACGCCACCCAGATTTGTCAACTGCCCAGCTTGGTCTCGGCTTAGTAAAGCAAAGGGCGCCCGGTTGCCCGGACGCCCTAAGGTCACATGGTAAGGTGCAAGAACGCCAGCAGTGCCCAGAGGCATTTAGCGACGTCGACCTTAACCGTAACGGTCACAGTGGTGCGTTTCCACATAGGAAAAGCCCTTTCTGGACCACGCCGGCGCAGCCCATGAGGGTTGCGAGGAGCGCACCGTCGAATGGCTTTAACCCGGCCTTCACGGCAGCATCGGTCCATCTTCCACGTTTGCAACCGCTTCCGATGGGCCCCGTCGGACCCTGTGCCGTTTTCGGTTGGTGGTGGGCATCACGCCCAGGTCACTCCTAGTCCGGCACAGCACGGGCCTCGCGGTTGCCCTTTCGGGTGGCCCGACTGTCCTGTCGAGGGCCGTCAGGGGCGCGAGGTTAAGCCGTTTTTACCACGCGGCAGGGTGGATTTGGAAGCGTGCCGCAACCTGCTCCCCGCAATTCACAGACCCGCGCGTGCCGCCCTCTGATTTCGACAACGGAGACTGAAATGTCCAAGGCCTACTATTCCCGCGTAACCGGATTCGTGAACAACGTTCACCGCAACGTTGGTGATCCCGTCGGCATTCTCTCAGAACAGGAGGCAAAGTACCTCGTGATGGCGGGCCTGATCACCGACGAGCCGCCAGTGCTGGAAAGGCCGCGCCGTGCCCGGAGCGAGCCGAAGGCGGAGCCGGTCGCCACCGAACCTGAGAAGGTGGGCGAGTAATGGCTCGGGTCGGCCTAGACGCAAGGACAGGCGGCCCCCTCTACGGTTGGGCGCACTGTGTCCAAAGCATAAGCGAGATCCTGACCACGGAAATGCGTGAGCGCACGCAGCGCCGTGGCTTCGGATCGAATCTCCCCCGCCTGATCGACCGGCCGCAGAACGAAGAGACGATCATCGACGTCTACATGGCGACTGCCGAAGCCCTTGAGCCACGCATGGTGGAGGGGCGGCAGTATGGTGAGCCGGGCTTTGTGCTGCTGCGAACCAGCCTGGACGCCAGCGAGCCGGGCAAGTTGCTCTTGCTGCTCAGCGGCGTCTTCTTCGAGCACGGTCACCTTGGCGACTACAGCAACCCGTCCCAACGCGAGGTCTCCTACACGGTGACCGAGAGCAATGAGGGGCTGACCATCGAGGCCGTCTGATGACCTATAGCTCGACCGTGGACTTGTCGCAGCTTCCGCCGCCGTCGCTTGTCGAGGTCATCGATTTCGAGTCGATCTACGACGCGATGGTCGCTGAGTTTCACCGCCTGTGGGCTGAGAAACGTGCCGCACGCCCGGAGCTCCCGGAGATCAACGTGCTCAACCTCGAGACGGACCCGCTCGCCACGGCGTTCCAGGTGTTTGCCTACCGCGAGGTTCTGATCCGTGCCCGGATCAACGACGCCGCGCGATCGAACCTGATCGCCTTCGCCATGGGTGCGGATCTCGACCAGCTGGCAGCGAACTTCAACGTGCAGCGGCTTGTGGTGACGCCTGCCAGGGCTGACGCACCAGCGGTCATGGAAAGCGACGAGCGGTTGCGCCGCCGCGTCCTGCTGGCGATCGAAGCCTATTCGACTGCCGGGCCGGCGGACTCCTACGTCTACCATGCGCTCACCGCGGACCCGACCCTGCGGGACGCGTCGGCGATCTCGCCCGCTCCCGGCGCCGTCACCGTCACCATCATGGCGTCGCAGGCGCAGCCGGTTCCCACGCAGAACCAGCTGAACAAGGTGGCCCTCGCGCTTTCGGCCGACGACGTTCGGCCGCTGACAGACATGGTCTCGGTCTCAGCACCGCAGGTGGTCGAGGTCGACATCGTCGCCTCCCTCACGATCTATCCCGGTCCAGACGGCGCCATCGTCGCGCAGCAGGCTCGCGATCGGCTGAATGCCTGGCTTGTGGAGAACGCCTATCTGGGCCGCGATCTCCGCCGGTCGGCGATCTTCTCACGGCTCCACACCGAAGGCGTCCTCTCGGTCGACCTGCAGTCACCGGCTGCGGATGTGATCGTCGGCCCCCGGCAGGCCGTCAAAGTCAACAGTGTTACCGTGACCATATCAGGGGTTGATCGATGACCTTCCAAAGCCTTCTCCCTGGTCTTGCGTCGCCTCTTCGCAGGACTGTGGAGGAGGCGTCGAGCAAGACGTTCGACCTGGAGTTCGCACTCCGCGACATCGACAATCCGGACATCGCGCCGGAATCCTTCATCCCGTTCATGGCTTGGGGGCTTTCCACCGACCTGTGGGATCGGAACTGGCCGATTGAAAAGAAGCGCGCCGCCGCAAAGGCATGGTGGCGGCTGCACCGGAAGAAGGGCACCCTGGCAGGGATCAAGGAGGCGGTCCGGTTCTTCGGATCTGAGGTGATGGCCGTGCGCCGGCCGCCGGACTCGGCGTTCCCCGACCCGACCATGACGCGGGAGGAGCGCGACGCCTATCTCTCGCGGTTCCAGCAAATCCGGTTCTATTCGCACCGCTCCCGAGGGGTGGCGACCTATGGCGCCTACCTGGCCGGCGGCTATCGGCTGCCGCGGCTGTTCCTCGGCAAGAAGGCATTCCCGACCTTCACCGATGCCGCCGTTCGGATCGGACGCCGTGCGTACCTCTTCGAACCCCGGACCGGGGAGGAGGCGCCGGTGCGGCGCGCTGTGCGCGTGGCAACCACCGAGACACGCCGGGCGATCGAGTTCGAAGAAGTCGTTCTTCCCGGTTACTCGGGCAAGTCCGCCTTTGCCGGCCGGCCGCCGATCGCGAAGACGTTCACCGCTGACACGGGGGCGAGGGGCCGGCTCTATTCGATATCGATCGATGTCGAGTATTCGGAAACTCGCTCGAGTCTTCACATCAGCGGAATCCTTCCGTCGGACACGCCGATAGATGTTCGGCCGCGCCGGGCTGCCTTGCCGGGCATGAGAGTGAAGGGACAGCTCTTCCCGTCATTGGGAGGCCGAGCGACGGAGTTCGTGAACCGGCATGGGGATGGCGTGCACAGGACCTTCCTGCCGCCGTCGACTGCGCCGCTCCGGATCTTCGATCAGATCTTCCTGTTCGATCCTCAGCGGCATGTCGACAAGCGGGGCGCGCGGACCTTCCTCAACAACGTCCGTCTCGGGATGCCGCCGTTCCACGCGCGCATCACCCTGAAGAGCCAGGCGAAGATCTCACCCTTCGCCGCGCAACGGTTTGTCGACGGCTTCTTCGTCAAGACGAGCAAGGCACGCATGTCCAATGCGATTGAGGCCATCCGGCTCTCGAAGTCGCTCCGGGACAAGATCTTGGTCACGGCCAGAACCATGCGCCCGGCAACAGCGGGCGACGGATTCGAAATCGGAAAAATCAGCGTCGGCACGTGGGTGCGCGACTTATGAGGACAACATGGAAAAGCGAGTGAATTTCCGCGATCGGCAGGAGCTTCAGGCCGGCGATCTCACCAATCTCGGGGACTATGCGTCGGAGTCGCTTGACCGCGCGGTTCGCGAAGGCCTGACCGACGAGAAGAAATTCTCCGGCTTTGCTGTGTCGAAAACAGGCGCAACCGAGGTAACGGTCTCCCCCGGCACCTACTGGTCGAACGGCGAGCGCTACATCCGCGAGCAGAGCCACGAGATCGACTTCCTCTCGCAGCTCCCTCTCGCCACCAAGAAGATCGCGGCGATCATCGCAACCGGCCAGACGATCGACACCGGGATCGAGCCGCGCGACTTCCTAATCGACGTCGAGACCGGCGCCACCGAGCCGGACAGCGTCGCCATGCAGAAGCTGCGCTACGCTGAGTTCCAGCTCGCCTACGGCACGGAGAACGCAACACCGCAGCGCCCGACGGTTTCGACCGACAACCTCGTCATCGCATGGGTTACGCTATCCACGACCGGCGTCGACTCGATCGAGGCGGCCAGCGAGAACGAGTTCATGTCGACGAAGCGCCTGGCGCAGCGCGCGACAGAGCTCGAGGTCTGGCGCACCCAGGCAGGTGAGCAGATCACCACGCTCGGGACCGACATCACTACCCTGGCGACTCGCGTCGGACAGATGGCCAACAGCACGATCCTCGCGCGGATCTTCGCGGACGTCGCGCTGATCAAGGCCCAACTGGAGCTGGAGGACAACTACTCCGGTTACGGCAACGAGAACTTCCTCGCGGTCGATCAGAGCATCAGCGACCCGACCGCGCCCGGCTATTCGGTCAAGGTCGAGGAGGGAATGCGCTTCCCCGACGCAAATGCTGCCAGCGTCGCGATCACCCTGTTTAACCCATTGGACCCGTCGGTGAAGGTCGGTTCCAATGGCTTGTTGCTTCCGAAATACACGGAGGTGCGCAGGCTCTCGGTCGATACGTTCTATCAGCAGCTCTCGCTGTCGCAGTACGAGTATCAAGAGGTCACGTTCAAGAAGATCGCGATGAGCGCGCAACGCCTTCGCTTCGGCCTCGCAATGACTGTCTGCAACAACTCCGAGTTCTGGAGGACCGGCACCTTCGACTACAGGAAGGGCATCTTCACCGACAAGCTGGGCCGGACCTATCAGGCGCTGGGCACTGATTGGGACACCCGGTGGACCGGTTCGGAAATTGCCAACTCCAAAGAGAAGTGGATCAGGCTGCAGCAGTTCTGGTACGACACTGAAGTCGAGTATTATCAGGACCGCGTCGTCACTGATTTCACCGTCAGTGGCTCCATGGTCGCGCAGACGTTCCTCAACACGCAGGGCGGCTGGCTCACCTCGCTCGATCTGTTCTTCACGCAGGTGGCAGCCACAGGCAACGTCCGCCTCCTTGTGACGAAGACGGCGTCCGGCAAGCCTGACCTTGAACGTGTCGTGGCCGAAACGACCGTCGACGCCGCGGCGCTCGTGAAGGGTTCCAACGCAAGCCAGGCTAACCACTGGACGCGCATACCGCTCGTGCCCACGGCACTTGAGGCCGGCGAACGCTATGCGATCGTTCTCCTCACGGGTGGTGACCACTACGTGGGCCTGACCCAAGGCGCGAACTATGCCGCTGGCACGCTCTTCTATTCGACGGACGGCGCGTTCTTCCAGGGCGACCTGACGCTCGACATGATGTTCCGCGCCAACTTCGCGAGCTTCGACCACAACCGAGCCGAAATCGATCTCGGATCGCTCAATCTCGCCGGCGGCATCAACGACCTCGATATCGCTTACGAGGGTGTCGTTCCCTCCGGCACCGAACTCGGCTTCGAGGTGCGGCCGGAGGGCAGCTCTCGGTGGTACTCGGTAGGGGCCGGGGATAACCCGTTCTCAACGCTGCCGGCGCTGGTCAGCTTCCGGGCTGTCCTCATCGGCACCAAGGACTTGATGCCCGGCTTCCGGTTGACCGGCAGCAATGTGAAGGTCTCGCGGCCGGCTACGGCAATGACGCATTTCACGAAGGAGATAATCCTCCCGGCGCCGACACAGTCGGTCAAGGTTGTCGTCATCCTCGACATGTTCAACGAGGCGAACCACGAGTTCGATATCGTCCTGAACGACATCACCAACGCCTCGCTAAACAAGGTTCCGGCCAGCGAGGTCAACGAGGTGCTGGAGGAGAAGGACGGAACGCGCAAGCGTATCCGCCGGACATTCGAGTGGAACGCTACCCAGCTGCCCGTGGCCACGAGCAAGTTCGTGATCAAGTCGACGGGCACTGCGACTCTGGCGACTGAAATCTTCCACGTCGAGCGTCTGACCTACCTGACGTTCTAACGAGCCACCGCCGGGCGCTGACCTGCGCCCGGTTTCCAACGCAATCGTAGAGAGAAGACGCCGATGGCCAAGACCACGTCGGGCGGGGTGATCGATCCCGCAAGGATGTATCGCATCCAATTCACGCAATCCTTCGAGCACGCCGGGAAGAAATACATCCCGCGCGCCGGGGTCACTCACAAGGTTCGCGGCGACATCGTCGTAGCGATCAAGGATAAGCTGGATAGCTACGAGGCAGTCTGATGTCCCTCTATGCCGACATTGCGTTTGGACGCACCACCAAGCTCACCCAGGAAGAACTCAACAGGCGTCAGAAGATCATCGCCGATGCCATTGAAGCTCTTCGCGAATTTGCGCCGAGCTGGGAAGCAGAGGTGGATGCCCTTCGCTCTGTCGGCCTGGACCGCATCAACAACGCACTGCTTCCCGCGTACCAGCAGATCATCGAGATCGCCAACCTCGGCGCTCTTCTGTCGACGACGTCGGAATCGTCGGTGACGATCGGCAACGGCACGAAGACGTTTGTCGTGCCCGAAACAAAACGGCTGAATTTCGCGCCGACGCCGTACCTCATCGCCTATGCGAACGGCGACTTTGATCTCGCCATGATTGGCACGGTGTCGAGCTATTCCAGCGAGACGGGCGAGCTCGTGATCTCCGTCGAGAGCTTCACCGGTGCGGGCACGTTCGCGAGCTGGAACATCGGTCCTGTCGCAACAACCAGCGATCTCGAGGCGCTGCGCGACCAAGTGGAGCAGCTTGAGCAGCAGACGCAAACTGCCAAGACGGCGGCAGAAGCTGCGGCAACCAATGCCGGCACCTCCGCAGCAGCGGCAAGCGCCTCAAGCGCGCAAGCCCAAGCTGCCCTCGAGGAGTATCAGGAAACCTGGTACGGCGCGCTCGAGTCGCCGCCGGTCGGCGCAGACTTAGGCGCGAAGTTCCTCGACATCTCGCAGACGCCGAACGTCGTAAAGGTGTTGACGGAGACCGGGTGGGCGCCCACCGTGACGGTGTCGATCGGCGGCAGCCGCCAGCAGATCTACGTTGCCACGCAGGGGCAGACCGGGCCTTTCACGGTCGATGGCGGCTTCACCAACGGCGCAGTCAATGTCAACGGCGTGGATCTCTACCATGGGCACGGTGTCACGCTGGACGCTGCCAGCGGCACGTTCACCCTCGCCACCGCTCGCGATGCCGGAGATGTTATCGTCTTCAAGGGGTATCTCGCGAATGACGCGGTCGACGTCTACGTGAAGACGGAGGCGAATGAGCGCTTCCTCACGGGCAAACAGGCGCAAGCTTTCACGAGTGCTGAAAAGGCTCGGGCGCGGGCCAACATCGGCGCCCATCTGCTGGGCGGCTTCCGCAACAAAATCATCAACGGGGATTTCGACATCTGGCAGCGGGGGACCGCGCTCGTCATTAGTGGCGGGGGAGCAGGTACGTTCATGGCGGACCGCTGGCGGCACAGCGGCACGATGTTAGGCACTACCCTAACGGTATCGCGCCAGGCATTCTCGCCGGGGCAGGTTGAAGTCCCCGGGAACCCGAGATACTTCATGCGGCTCGACAGGACCGCCGTCACCGTCAACAATTTTGGTCTGGACCAGTTCATCGAAGGTGTGCACAGCCTGTCGGGGAAGCAGGCCACGTTGACGTTTTATGCGAAAGGCACAGCCGGCAAGATCCTTGCGATCAAGTCCGTCCAGCTATTCGGCTCTGGCGGCGCGCCATCGGCGTCAGTCGACACGATTATCGGAACGGCCGTTCTTTCGGCTTCCTGGCAGAAATTCCAGTTCACGTTCAACGTGCCGTCGATCGCCGGGAAGACGGTTGGCACGAACGGTGATGATAAACTCGCCATCGAACTCGGTCTCAATGCCGACCAGGGCGTGATGATCGCTGACATCGCGCATGTCTCGCTTGTCGAGGGTGACGCCACTGGCGAGGACGACCCGTTTTCGCCGCGCCATCCGCAGCAGGAGTTGGCGCTATGCGAACGGTACTTTGAGAAGAGTTACGACCTGTCGGCAGCCCCCGGCACTTCAACAGCGTTAGGAGCGCTACAGCACCGAAACGCTGTTGCAAGCTCCGGCATTGCTCACGGGGTTCGGTTTAAAACACGTAAACGCGCAATCCCATCTGTGGTGTCATACAGCACCACGGGCGCAAGCGGGTTCGTGCGGAACACCACGACTCTTACGGACGTAACTTCGGTGCCAGGCAACATCGGTGACACCGGGTACTTGGAGAACGCGACCATCGCTACGGCGGGAAACTCTGTTGCGTGGCATTACACGGCAGACGCGGAGCTTTGACCATGATTGAAAACCCACGCTTTATCGAAAACGGGTCTATCGCCGCAACGGTCGACGGCGTCCAAATGAACATTCCGGATGACCTGCGCAATCGGCATCGGCGCGAGATTGCCGAGCTTGGTCTAACCATCGCTCCCTATGTTCCGCCGGTGCCGACAGGCGACCAGGTGAACGCGGAAAGGCAGCGCCGTATCATTGCCGGCGCTGTCATCAAGGGGGTCCACGTGACCGGCCGGGACGAGGACATCGTGAACCTCACGAACCTCGCCCTGGCGGCACAGGTCCGGATTGCCGGCGGCGACACGACCACGCTCACCACGTACCGGGACGGAGGCAATGTCGACCACGATCTGACGCCACCCCAGATGCTTGATCTGTGGATGCAGGCGTCCGCTCGCGTGTCTGCGATCTACCAGACGTCTTGGGCGCTCAAGGCCATGAACCCGATCCCGGCTGACTTTGCCAATGATAGTTATTGGGTGGCGCCATGAGCCTCGCGGAAGTTCTCAGCAAAGCGCCGCGGGCGGATGGTGGATTGCGCGGCGCCAACTTGAACGGCGGTCCGCTCGGTGGCTTCCGCAACAAACTGATCAACGGCGACTTTGGCCTATGGCAACGTGGCACGTTGTTCACCACCACGTCCGGTTACACGGCGGATCGTTGGCGGGTATCCGGCAGCCTGGCTTCGAGCCTTCAGACCACTCAGCAGGCGTTCACCCTCGGGCAGACCGAGGTACCGGGCAACCCGACCTATTTTATCCGGTTGCAGCGGCTGCTACTGGCCGAACTGACGCTGCGCCAGAAGATCGAGGACGTGCGCACTCTCGCCGGTAAACGCGTGACCGTGACGTTCTACCTTCGCGGCAGTAGCGCGGGGTCGTTGAGCGCCATCCTTCGTCAGGACTTCGGCACGGGCGGCAGCCCCTCGGCAAGTGCGGACCATCTGGTTGCGGTCAGCGTCACCACCGCGTGGACCAAGATATCGTTCTCGGTGGACCTCGCCTCACTGGCGGGCAAGACGCTCGGCAGTGTCGGCGACCACAACCTTACCCTCATCCTCGTCTTCCCGACCACGGTGGGGAACGCGACCAGCTACATCGACGTGGCGCGCGTCTCCGTTGTCGAGGGCGATGCCACGGGTGAAGACGATCCATTTTCGCGAAGGCATATTCAACAGGAATTGTCGTTGTGCCAGCGGTACTTTTATAAATCGTACCCGCAGCACATCGCCCCAGGGACGCCCTCAGCGGTTGATGTTAGTAACAGCGCGATGGAGATGTTCTCCCCGACCGGGCTGCGTGACGAGATGGTCGTGTCTCTTCGATTCCCCGTGGAGATGCGCAGCCTTCCCGCCGTGGTAATTTACTCGCCATGGTCAGGTGCATCCGGGTACTGCGGCCATGTTGGCGGAACCAATGACGATATTGCTGCGTCGGTCATCGGCGGCTCCTCTCAAACGGGGGCACGTTTGAGGCCGGACACTTCCCCGGGGGGCACAAATTACCGAGCCTGGCTGCATGTCACGGCCGATGCGGAACTGTAGCCACTACACGAGGCGCTGACTTATCGCGCATCCGAACCCGCCCACTAGGCGGGTTTTTCTTTGCCCACTTTCTGGCCGTGGGCGGGCCGCACGTTCTCTGGAGAGACACATGGACATTTATCTTCACGGGGTGGAAACGATCGAGCGCACCAACGGGCCGCGTCCGGTCGAGACCATCGACACCGGGGTCATCGCCCTGATCGGCACGGCGCCGGACGCGAATGCCACGCTCTGGCCGCTCAACACGCCGATCCCGATCTATGGTTCGAACGGCGCGGTTGAAGGGCTCGGTGCCGCGGGCACACTGGCCGACGCCATCGAAGGCATCTTCGACCAGGCCGGCCGCGTCTCCCAGACCATCCTCGTGGTCCGGGTGGAAGAGGGCGCGAACATCTCCGCGACCATGTCGAACCTGATCGGCAGCTCGCTCAACCGCACGGGCATGCATTCGCTGCGCAACGCGCCGGAGCTGCACGGGCTGAAGCCGAAGCTGCTCTGCGCGCCTGGCTTCACCTCGCAGCGCCCGACCGATGGTGTCTCGGCGATCGCGATCGGCGACGGCGGTACCGGCTACACTTCGGCGCCCGAAGTCACGATCACCCGCGCCGCCGGCGACACGACCGGCTTCGGCGCAACCGCCGTCGCCGTCATCGACAGCCAGACCGGCAAGGTCACCGAGGTCGTGATCACCAACCCGGGGGCCGGTTATACCGCTGCACCGACGGTCGCGTTCACGGGCGGCGGCGCATCGGCGCAGGCGACCGCAACGGCGACCCTCGGCACGGTGGCAAACCCGGTCACCATGGAGCTCCTGTCGCTGGCGGCGAAGTTCCGCGCCTGTGTCATCAAGGACGGCCCGGCCACCAGCACCTCGGCAGCCATTGCTGACGTCGGCGACTACGACACTGACCGCCTGCTCATCGTCGAGCCGATGGCGAAGGTGTTCAAGAATGGCGCGGTCGTCTCGCAGCCGGCCTCGGCGCGCGTCGCCGGTCTTCAGGCTCGAGTCGACTACTCCGAGGGCTTCTGGTTCTCGCCGTCGAACCACGTGATCGAAGGTGTCGTCGGTGCCTCCCGCTCGATCGAGCACTCGATCAGCGATCCCTCTGCGGAATCGCAGCTGCTGAACAAGAACGCGGTGGCCTGCATCGTGCGTGCACCGAGCGGCGGCTACAAGCTGTGGGGCAGCCGGGTGCCGTCGTCCGACACACTGAAGCAGTTCTGGTCGGTGCGTCGCGCACACGACACCATCATCGACTCGATCGAGCTTGCGACCGAAGCCTTCATCGACAGGCCGTTTGGTCTGCAGGTGCTGGTGGACATCGCCGAGACGGTCAACAGCGCGCTTCGTCGTTGGCAAGGCATGGGCGCGTCGCTTGGCGGTCGCGTGTGGCTGGACCCGACGCTGAACACCAAGGAGACTTGGGCGAACGGCCACCTCTACATCTCGTATGACAACGAGAGCCCGGCGCCGATCGAACACATCACCTTCGTGTTCAACCGCAACACTGGCTACTACGACACGCTGGCACAGAACGCGATCCGCGAGATCGCGCGCTTGGCCGGTACCGCGCTGCCGTCCGCCTAAACCCCTTCTGACCAATAGGAGACACACCCATGCGGCATATCCTGCAGGGCTTCACCATGTTCATGGACGGCTTGGATTTCGGCATCGACACCGAAGAGGTGGAACTGCCTATCCCGACCCCCATGACGCAAGAGTACCGCGGTGGCGGTCAGGATCTGGGCGTGAACCTGCCCATGTCCGCGATCGAAGCGCTCGAGGTCACCGTCAAGATGGCCGGCCACAACCCGGAGGTCATGAAGCGCACCGCGCTTGCTCCGGGCCGGACCATCCGCGTCACCTTCCGAGGCGGTGTTCTCACCGAGGGCGACGGCCGGATCGTCACCCACCTGTGCATCGTCGAGGGCTCCATCAATGGCGGCACTCGCGATCGCTGGCAGCGTGGCGAGAAGTCGGGCTTCGAGTTCGTCATGAACGGAGTGAAGTATTTCCGCTACGAGGCTGATTCGACAGTCATTCATGAGCTTCAGGTCTGGCCGCCGAAGCGCACTGTGAACGGCGTTGACCAGCTCGCCGAGCTCAACGCAGCACTCGGCTACTGATAGCCCCTGACGGCTAAAGACGCCGAAAATTCAAGAGGACAGAGGAATGAACCAGGTCGTGAAGGCGGCAACGCCGGAGGAAATCGCGAGGGTGGAGGCCCAGAACAAGCAGGCAGAGGCAGCGCAGGCATCAAAGCCGGCGCCGCCCCGCCTCGTCGGGAAGGAAGGCAAGGAACGCGAGCGAGTCATCCCGCTCGAGTTTTCTGTCGAATACGACGGCAAGGTCTACGAGGAGCTGACGGTCCGCCGCATCAGCGGCAAGGACTTCAGCGCCATGTCGGCTTTCGACGGGAGCAAGGAGACCACCCAGCTCGCTGCGCTGATGACCGGCGCACCGGTCGAAGTGATCGAGGCGCTTGACGGAGACGACTTCGTCGAGCTGCAGGAAGCAGTGCAGGCTTTTCTGCCCCGGAAACTGCGTCAGATGGCCGAGCAGCTTTCCGGGACTGGCCCGAATACGCAGCGGTAGTCGCTCACGTCCTTCACTTCAGCTACCGCGACCTCCTTGAGATCGAGTTCGAGGAGCTGGTCACCGTCTGGTACGCCGAGGCGAAGAAGATCTTCGCCCGGCGGCAGGAGCAGGAAATCCATAACTTAGTGAGGGCGCTCGGTGTCGGTAAGCAAGGCAGCTAAACTCGTCCTGACGCTGGTCGACCGGGTGTCTGGCCCCGCCAAGGGGATACAGTCTGCCCTCACCAGCATGAACGGGGCAATCAAGACGGCGGGGGCTATGGCTATGGCCCCTGCCAACATGATGGCGAACAGCGCGCGCGCCTTCCGCCGTCAGGCTCAGGAAGTTTCCATCGCCAGCAGCGGCATGACCGTCGGGCTGGCTCTCGCCGGCAAGTCGATCTACGACATGGAAGACGTCCTCAACGAAATCGAGGGCCGCCGGTTCGGCAAGCGGGATATCTTCAATCTCGCCGATGGCACGGAGATGTCGCGCAAGGCTTTCCGCCAGAGCGTCATCGACCTCGTCACCACCATCGACAAGGAGTCGCCGCGCAACGCCGGCGAGATCGCTAAGGCCTATAACCAGCTGGTACAGGCCGGTCTCAGCCACGAGCAGGTACACGCGATCCTCCCGATCTCCGTCGATTTCGCCATCGCCGGCAACTACGACACGGAAGAAGCGGCCGACCGACTGACCAACGTCATGACCTCGATGCAGATGCCGCAGGCAACGTTCGACCAGGCGAAGGAGAGTGCGCAGCGCGCGGCCGACGTGATCGCCTATGCGGCGAACATCACCAACGCCGACGTGCAGCAGATGACCGAGTCCTTCAAGTACGCGGCGCCGTCGGCCGCAGCGCTCGGCATCGACATCGAGCAGCTTGCCGCCATGTTCGTCATCCAGGCGAAGCGCGGCATCAAGGCTTCCGAGGCCGGCGTCTCCATCCGCGCGATGCTGACCCGCATGGTGCGCCCGACCAAGATGGCCGCGGCTGCCCTGGCGAACTACAACATCGATCTCGCGGACTACCTCGAGCGCAGCAAGGAAGTCAGCGCCAGCGACGTCACGAACGCGCTGAAGGTCGGCGGCCTGGACGCAAGCAAGGCTGCGGCGGATATCGACGCCATCCTGAAAACGCAGGAGGGCACCGCCGAGAAGGTGCGCCGCATCACCGAGACGATCACCAAGTCGGTTGGCGACAGTTCAACCATGTCGGCCGATACCATTTCGGAGTCGGTGCGCGAGGTGCTGTATTCGTTCGGCGAAAGCCTCGACGTCGAGCGCCTGATCGAGGACATGCAGAAGGCGAACATCGCCGTCTCTGACTTCTTCAAGATCTTCGACGTCCGGCAGGGCGCGCGAACGCTCTCGCTCTTCTCCGACGACGTGGGCAAGTGGATCGAAGATATCCGCGGCAACGCTGCCGGCTTCTCCGAGGCCATGAGCGACGTCCGCATGCAGGGCATCGTTGGCGCCGTGCAGCGTTTGGATTCGGCAATGTTCGGCTTGCTCCGGGCTGCCGCCGACTCCGGCGTGCTGGACAGCGCAACGAGGGCAATCAGTGCCTTCGCCAACTCGATCAACAATCTGGCGAAGGTAAACCCGAAGCTCCTCGAGATCGGCACCTACGCGGTCATCGCGGCTGCGGCGCTGGCTCCGCTCGGTTTTGCCATCTCAGGTCTGACGGCGATCGCGGGGCTGCTGGTTAACCCGATCACGTGGGTGGTCGGTGCTCTTGGCTATTTGGCGTATTTGAACTTCGACAAGATCGTCGGGTACGTCGGCAGCTTCGGCACGGCCTTGCGTGAAAATCTCGGTCCAGAGACCACCGCCTTCATCAACGATGCCACCGGCGCGATCAAGAGCTTCTTCAAGTCCTTCGACTTCGACGCCAACGCGGCCGGTGCCCGTCATGGGTCCGCCCTGGCACGAGGACTCGAGGTCACCGTGTCCGCCGTCAAGCGCGGCATGGCAACCTTGCGCACGGTCACGTCTTACGTCATTGCCACCGATGAGTGGAAGGCGTCAGTCCGAATCGTTAAGTCGTTTGGCAAGGTGGTTGTCGAGGCCGGCAAGGCATCGGTCCGCGTGTTCCGCGGCTGGGCCGACGGCGTGATGGCATTCACCCGCTCGTTCCTGAAGAACCTCTCGCCGGAGACCGTCGCGAAGATCACCTTCGCGCTCTCTCGCATCAGGGCTGCATTCAACTGGCTCCGCAACGGAGTCGCCGATGTCCTTGATGTTGTCGCCGGACTGTTGTCGAAGGTGGATCTGCAGTTCACGGATCTCGCAGCACGCGCCGGGCACGGCGTTGCCAACCTCGTGAACAAGATCGTCAATGCGCCGTGGAAGCAGTGGGCCGCACAGGCGGCGGCGGGCGTCCAGGTGGTGTTCGACGCGATCCGGCCGGTCCTCAGCTCCTTGGGCAATGCCTGGAGCGAGTTAAGCGGCGCTGTCAGCCGAGTGGTTGGCGGTCTTGCAAGCGGCGTTCGCAGCTTTGCGAGGGCGTTCACGGAGAACCTTTCTCCGGAGACGATCGAAGCCTTCCGGACAGCCTTCGAGAAGGTAAAGGGTTGGCTCTCGAGCCTGGTCTCAGCCTTCGACGGCACAGGGGCGGCGGTGCAGAAGATGCTGAACGGCATTGCTGCAGCTTACGACTGGCTGGCCTCGGTCTTCTCGAAGGTGGATCTCGACATCGATGACTTCGCTGCCCGGGCGGGCAAGGCGACGGCACAGGTCGTCAATCTGTTCGTGGCGATGACCCCGAAAATCGCAGCTGCGGTTGTCGCTGGTGCGAAGGATCGCTACCAGGCCGGTCAGCAATTGGTGCAGAGCCTTTGGGATGGCGCGGTTGCCAAGTTTGACCAGTTCATCGCTTGGCTGAAAGGCATCCCCGGCCGCATTCGTGCGGCGATCGGCAACATTGATCTCTCTGGCATGATCAAGATGCCGTCCCTCTCCATGCCGTCGTGGCTGGGAGGCAGCACGCCCGAGCCGAAGGCAGTCCCGACGCCGGCGAACAACAACACGTTCGGCGGTCCTCGGGCAGAAGGCGGTCCGGTCAAGCGCGGCCTCACCTACCTCGTGGGTGAGAAGGGGCCGGAGCTGCTTGAGATGGGTGGCGCCGGGTATGTCACCCCGAACCAACAGCTCCGCCAGCAGGCGGCTTCAGGCGGGAGCTCGATCGGTAAGGTCGTGTCCGCGCCGAGCTACATCAACCACTTCCACTTCACCGGCAAAGCCACGAGGGACGACGCGGAGGAGGTTCTGAGGGCGCTCGACCGCCAGCTGAACCGATCCGAGCAGGTAGCCTTCGGAGCGATGCGACCATATGGAGACACCTGATGCTGATGGGCTGGGGACCGTTCCGGTTCACCGTACCGAACTATTCGGTCGAAACGATCCGCCGGTCCCTCCAGGCACGGGTGGAGCCCCAGCCGGTGATCGGAGCGAAACCAACGCTTCACCGGCTGGGGCCAAACAACGAAACGATCTCCCTCGAGTCGACCTTCTTCCCGTACCATTTCAACGGTCGCGGACTGGCACAGCTTGCGGGGGTCCGGCAGGCGGTGAATGCGGTCACGCCGCTGATGCTCGTTCACATGAACGGCAGCCTGCACAACGTCTTCGGCCGGTGGGTAGCGACGTCGGTCGATGACGAGCAGACATTCTTCAACGCCTTTGGCGCAGCAGAGAGGGTGAGCGTCACGCTCTCCCTGATGCAGGACGACCGCTTGTCGAGCCGGTCGATCGCGCTCGAGTCGGTTCTGAGCGCCGTCAACTTCGGCTTGAGCGTGAGGCTTGGTTTCTGATGCCCGCAGTCGTTTTCTCAATCAGCGCCAACGGCGTCGACGTCACTGACCGCTTCGTTGGTGCCAGCGTCGAGATGACTATTACGGACGGTGAGGGGCTTAGGGCCGACACCCTACAGATCACGCTGGACGACCTGGACGGCTCCGTCGAGGCACCGACCACGGGCGCCATCCTCAACCCCATCGGCGGGTACGAGGGGGAGACACGGGACTTCGGTTTGTTTGCCGTCGACAACGTCACCTATACGGGCTGGCCCCAGCAGATCTCGATCAGCGGCAAGTCCGTTGCGGCGAAATCATTGGCGAAGCAGCGCGAGCCGAAGGCGTACCCCACGAAGGACTATCCGACCTACGGCGATATCTTTACCGAGATCACGGGGAAGGTCGGCCTCACGCTCCAGATGTCCGCCTCCCTGAAATCCATCGCCAACCCCTACGAGGCGCAGTCGGAAGAGGACGGGCTCGAATTTCTCACGCGGATTGGGGAGAAGATCAACGCCACCGTCTCGGTGAAATCCCTGCGGCTTGTGGTGGTCGAGAAGGGGGCAGGCAAGGCCGCCAGCGGTGGCGCGCTTGATTTCATCATGGTCGCACCGGGGCTCAACCTGATCCAATACTCGGTCAACGAGAAGGACGAGCCGAAGCATGAAGAAGTCGAAGCAACCTACTACGATCGCGGGAAAAATTCGCGCGAGACAGTGACCGCTCCGACTGGAATGGACGGCCCGAAGTACCTGCTTCGGGCACCCTACCAAGAGAAGGACGAGGCAGAGCGCGCGGCAAAGGCCAAGGCGAAGGAACTCGTCCGGGCACAGGGTGACGCCACCTTCGTGATCGACGGCTCGCCGTTCGCCCAGGCTGAGGCCTATGCGAGCGTGACTGGCTGCCGTCCTCGAGTCGACGGGCTGTGGCGGGTGAAGAGCGCGACGCATACGTTCTCCGCGACCGGGCCCTACACCACGACGCTTCAATGCGAGGTGCCATCATCATGAACCGGTATCTCACTGCCACGGACGGCAGCACGGTCTACGTTACAATCGACGGCGACATGGTCGACGACATCGCCTCGTCCTACTACGGCCATCACCTCGGCAAGACCGAGTTGATCTACGAGAACAATCCCGGGCTCGCCGAGCGCGGGCCCAAACTTCCCGCGGGCGTCGTCATCAAGCTCCCGCAGATCACCACCCAGCAGACGCCGAAGGCGTTCCGCCGGCTCTGGGATTGAATCGCCGCGACTGCAGCGCGGTGTAGCCCGCCTGCCCAACCTCCTCCTCCCACGGGCAGGCGGGCGACCTCTTCACGACATCGAAAGGATCTGACGATGGAGCTGTCGCGAGACGGCGCCGCGTTCATGCGCGGCCATGAGGGCTTTGTGCCCCACGCTTACCTTGACCCGCCCGGAATCCTCACCATCGGGATCGGCTTTACCTGGCGCTCGGCCTTCTTCCGGCAGTGGTGGAGGGCGAACCGTCCCGGGCAGGAGTTCAATCTCGGCGCCACCATGACGCGCGACGAGGCGGAGGCGGTGCTGATCTACCTCTGCAAGCACGAATACGGAAAAGCGGTGAACGCCTTCCTCGGCAAGGATGTCCCGCAGCACGTGTTCGATGGCACCGTGTCGCCCGTCTACAATCTCGGCGCCGGCGCGCTGGAATGGAAATGGGCGGGGGCGGTAAAGCGCGGCGCCTACGGCGAGGCAGCGGCGCTCCTGTCGAAAACCGGCACCACCGCAGGCGGCAAGACGCTGGCCGGTCTGGTCAAGCGGCGCGCCGACGAGGCCGACCTCATCCAGTTCGGGGACTACACCGTCGGTCCGATGAAGGCCGATGCCATGGCGGACGGCATGCTGGTTCGCGGTGAGCGTGGTCCGGCAGTCGCGCAGCTCCTCCGGGATCTGCATGCCCTCGGCTACTACCACGGCACTCTCGACGACGTCTTTGGCTACGGCGCAGAGGCGGCGGTGCTCTCGTTCCAGGAGCGCAACGCTCTGATGGCGGACGGGCACGCCGGTCCGAAAACGCTGCGCAAGATTGCCGAGAAGATCGCGGCAGACTTGGCGGCCAAGCCAGCGCGGGAGACAGCCAAGGCGCCCGAACCGGCGCCAGCGCCACCGATCACGCAGGGGAAGCCAAAGGCGCGGGCCGTATCCATCGTCACCGCGGTCGTCGCCGTAATCCTGTACGCAATCTTTGGAGGCTGAGTTGAGCGCCATCGGAGCAATCATTCTGGACGTGGCGGCCGGCCTCGGCGTCCCGTACATCAAGAAAATCCTCACCGATCTGACCGGGGCAGGGCCGATCGCAGGCGAGGTCATCGACGCGATCGCCAAGGAGGCGGGGGTAACTCCTGCCGAGATCCCCACGATCGCGAAGGAAGCGCCTGGCACGCTCGAGTCGGCGATCGTCAAGGCCGAACCGGCAGCCGCCGAGCTATGGATTTCCTACGTGGAGAGCCAGCGACTCATGGGCGAGACCATCGCGCTCGACTACGAGAAGGAGCCGTGGTGGGCATGGGCATGGCGGCCTCTGTGGATGTGGCTGCTCGGATTCCTCTGGGGCTACGTCTTCGTCGCCCAGCCGATCCTCAAGGCGGCGTTGCTGAAGGATCTCCAGACTGTCGACGTCACCCTGTTGATGACCGTGACCGGCATCTTCGTGACCTTCTACATGGGCGGCCATACCGCCAAGGATTGGTTCACCAAGTGGAGGGAGACGAGGGGTGGGCTCGGGTAGCGGGTCTGCACTAGGAAGGAATGCGCGAGACACGGGGAAATGCGCTAATGCCGGAAAAGTATACGTCTCTGATTGAGTTGCTGAATTCATGGTTCGGCGGCGCGGCCACCACCGTTATCGGCGCGGTTGTCGGGCGGCTGATGTGGCACACTAACGAAGTCCGGAAGATGCGCCGGAAGTTCTTCGGCAAGGAGCTGCTATGGGAAATGCCGATCGCCATCGGAATGGCTTTCATCGGCGAGGGGTTGGCAAACTGGCTCAACCTGGATCAACCCATGGCAACCGGTTTGATCGCGGCGCTCGCCTATCTCGGGCCGCGCGGCTCCGAGGTGCTATTCATGCGCTGGTTCGGAGCGAAGTTCGATAAGCAGGGCTGATGAAGCCTGAACACATTTATTCTTTGCCCCGCGGCTTCGGCCGTGGGGCATTTTTTTGTTTTAGGCGCGCTTGCCGACCTGGCGCGCTCGGATCAGCCGCGGCTTTTCTTTGGGTCCTTGGAGCGCGGATAGGTCCTTTCCTCCTGGATCGAATTATCCACCTTTCGGATCCGAACAGATCCGCCGCTTGGGCCGACGGTGTCGCGCAGCTTTTTCAATGCCTCGCCCTTCGTGCCGAACGTTGCCTTCGCGCGGTCGGACCCCTCCTTCTCAAGGCGCCACTTATCTGTCTTGGCGTCTTTGTGCAGGGTATATTTGTCTAGGCTCATGTGCTCCTCCTCTACCACCATTACACCGTGGGTTGATAACAGCAGTTTGCCAAACACTGTCCGAAGTTCAATATGCGCCGCAGCGACACGATCCTGAGACGAGGGGGCTATGTCTGAAACGGATATAAGCGATGAACTTCAGATGATGATGAGGATGGGGACAGTCAGCTCGTCGGAGTGGCAGGCTTACACTTGGAAGAACGAGCTTGCCGTACAGAAGAGCAGAATAATCCAGCTCATCGGCGAGGCCATCTCTGACGACGAGACAGAGCACAATCCTTACCACATGTTGGAGCGCGCGATCGGCATCGCTGCTGTGTGCATGAGACGGCTACTGGAATGTCGCTTGGTAACAGATCGATTTCGCGACAGCCAGCTCACGGTGCATGAGGTATATAGGAAGAAAGATGGCGAGTGGCGCGAGCCGTTTTTTCGTAATACCGCCGGTGAAATCTTCAACAACTACGATTTGACATCACGGCATCGGAAAACCAGCTCACCAAAAATAATATCCGACAAGATGCTCCATGCGCGAGTGATCGGAATTCTCTCAGGAAGTGTCTATATGCCAGATGGCCTACTGATTGCGTCAGACACTCAGAGCAGGAAACAGCTATTCCATTTCACGAGTGCCGAGATTGCAGCAGTCTTTGATGCCTTCCTCACCGATCGAGTCCGGATCGAAGCGGACGGTTATGTGGGCGAAGGTACTATCGAGGTCTTCGCCAAAAGAGATTAACTTGCAAGCACCGGCTTAAGCTTTTGCATCTTCAGTGCGTCGGCCATGATCTTACACTCGCAAATGCACTAGTGCCCGCGCAGGGGAGGCGGGCACTAGCTAACAGGTTGGGGACCTGAAATGCCGAATTGCTCGGCGCTATGATAACCGCCTGTACGCGCTATTGTTCCGGCGCGGCGGCCGGTCATCTCGTGCGGATCCATTCCTCGTTATCGAGCATGCATTGCAGATCCTCTGGCACCATGCCCGGCCATTCACACCTGAGGACGGCATCGTAGCATGCCTCCGCCTCGAGCGCCGCCGCCCTTGCGGAATCGGCCTGACCGTTCGGTCGCATCCACTTGTTGGCGTTTTTTGCCCAATTCCAGGTCATGTACCAATTCCACCAGCCCATGTGGTTACCAGTGGATGTGTGCGATATGTCGGCTGCCGTCGTATCCGGAAAAGTGGTTCGGGGCCATCCGGCCAGGTCTGCCGCCATTGGTATTTGGGTTTGGGTTCTTCCGGCATGCGTAATCCCTCCTCGAATCGAGGTTGTCGATATCCCGCATGTCGTGGAGGCGCGACCGCACAGCGCCATCGGTGTTGCTGATATGTTCTCCATGCGACGATTTTGCGGATCTGTGAGGGCGAAGACGAAGTGGGTATGCAGTTTCTGGGTTTCATGAGAGGCAGCCTCCTTGGATGATCCATCGCCAAAGAATAGACGAACCGTGCTCTCCGGGCCGGTTCTAGCCCCGTCATGGCGGGGCGGGTATATTGCTCTGGTATTACTCAAGATGGGGAGGAAACCGATGCGTGCTTATCAGATCTCGATTCTGGCAGTCGCGCTTGGTGTCGTGGTTGTCGCGTTGCCGGCACCCGCCGCCGCGACGACGATGGACGAGGCGCAGACGATGTGCCGCCAGCGAGGCGCCGAATGCGTGTCGTTTGGCCTTGGGGAGGATCCGGGAAATGACTTCCTCGCTTGTGTCGATAACAGGAGTACGGGCCACGGGGTTCAGTGTGTCCGGTGTCAAGGGAACAACCCATGCACGGTTCTACGCGAAGCACCAGGCGGTAAACGCACTGAAGTCGAGGCTATTCTGACCGAGTCGATGCAGCCTGCGGACACCAACGCCCTGGAAGAACGTGTGCGTACCCTCGAAGACCGCGTGAAGGCACTGGAGAACGAGAAGAAGTAGGGTAGAAGCCAAGGCGTTTTGATTGAGTTGGACGAAGGTAGCGAGACAGAGGGGAGTGCCTGAGACGCCGGATTGAGCACGTCGAAGAGATCCAGGCGGGTCTAATGCTGGGGAACCATCGCGTGAACTGACGGTTCTTTAGCGATAGCAGGCTGCTCTCACGCAGCACAAAGTGACCGGCTAGTAGGCAGCGCCTCCCGCGCCCGAGGCGTTAATGGACGCATGGAGCGCCAACTGAACGCAGCGATGATCAAGATGCCCCTGATGGAGATCGACGACGATCTCCGAGAGGTGCTGCTTGCCGATCGGGCTCGATCGACGGCCGTGATCGCCATCCACCTTTTCCTCCGTGTCGGAAAGCAGTATCAGTTCCGGCGCGATGACGAACTTGCGGCCATGAATGACGTCGTCGGGCAGATCATCGACGCTATTTGCGGGATACCGGAAGAGACACTGGCCGACTTCGCTGCGGAGGAGGCCGACGTGCGCGCTGTCGCGACAGATACCATTGCCAAAGAGATCTTTTTTGATCTGACGCGTGTTTTCACGCCGGTCTATGTACGGGAGCCCTATGGCGGCGGCTGATGGTCAAGTCTTCATCGAAGCGGCCGCCGGATACCCCGCCGGAAGATCCTATGCCGGCCCGCATCGATCCCTGTCTTGCTACACTCGTCGACAAACCGCCGAAGGGGCAGGATTGGGCCTTCGAGGTGAAATGGGATGGATACCGCCTGGCCGTTCACATCGAGCCCAGCCGGATCCGGATTATCACGCGCGGCGGCTATGACTGGACCGAGCGTTTTCCCTCGATCGCAGACGATGCGCGGCGACTTGCCGTGAAAACGGCCATCCTCGACGGCGAGGCCGTCGTGCTCGACGAGCAAGGCCGGTCAGACTTCGGCATGCTGCAGCGCGCTCTTGGCCGGCTGCCATCCGCCCACGAGGCGGGCGCCATCGTCCTTTACGCCTTCGACCTCCTCTATCTCGACGGCCGCGACCTGCGGCCGCTGGCGCTGCACGAGCGCCGTCGCCTGCTCGAACCGATCGTCGCCGGTCGCGAGGGCGCAATCCGGCTTTCCGAGGAGGTCCAGGCGGACGGGGAGGAGTTCTTCCGCGTCGCCTGCGCGCACGGCCTCGAAGGCATCATCGCTAAGGACCGGGAGAAGCCCTATCGCTCCGGGCGTGGTGGCTGGTTGAAGGTCACTTGCCGGCGGCGCGACAGCTTCGTGATCGTCGGCTATGAACCGTCGACCATGCCCCGCGCAATCGGCCGGCTACTGCTGGCGGCGAGGAAGGGCGACGGCCTCGCCTATGTCGGAGGTTGCGGTACGGGCTGGAGTCATCAGGAATCGGTGAAGCTGCGCGAGCTGCTCGATGCGATCAGAGATAAGCCAGCGGTATCACTGCGACGCAAGGGCGCGATCTTCACGCGGCCGGCGCTTGTTGCCGAGGTCGAGTATCGCGCCTGGACGGACGACGGAAAGCTCCGGCATGCGTCGTTCAAAGGGATTAGGGAGCGGGAGGATGACGCGACAGTGTTCCGGCTCGTCTAATCGTGGGGGCGCGAGCTTCAAGGAAAGAGTGCGTCACATCTTTGCCGATCACGCAACTCGAGTAACCCATACGGGCAGTTATCTCCGTTTTCGACCTGATGTATTTTGAGCAAGGGGCTGCCTACAACTTGATCCATTAGTGGAGGAATGACCATGACGAGAATTCCATCCTCGCCGATGACTATTGCGCTAGTGATCACCGCCCTGGGCGGTATAACTGTGGCTGCAGAAGACAAATACACTGTGCAAGTGCCGGACGGCCTCGCATTCTCTGACTTCAGGGGATACGAAAGCTGGGAGGTCGTGTCTGTGGCTATGGTCGATCCTACCGAGTCAGCCATGACCGGTGAAGGTGGTTCAGTTCTAAACGTAGTTATGGCCAATCCGGCGATGATCGAGGCTTATCGAAACGGCGTTCCCGGCAATGGCACGAAGTTCCCCGACGGCTCGAAAATTGCGAAGATCCAGTGGACGACAAAAAAGGATTCCGATTCACCTTTTTCGGTGAATGTGCCGGATGCCCTGAGGAATGTTGCTTTCATCGCGAAGGACAGCAAGAGATTTCCAGAGAGCGGCGGATGGGGATATGCCAACTTCAACTATGACGCTGCGTCTACTGCGTTCACGCCCGATGGAACAGGCTCCGACTGCGGGCATGCGTGTCATTCAGCCGTAGAGGCAAAGGATTTCATTTTTCACTCGTATCAGAAGCGGTGAAACTGCAGCTGTCTAAATTAGAGATCGCAAAACAAGGGCCCGCCGTTGTGGGTTGGCGGGCTCAAGGTGTGTTTCGCAATTCCATGATTTCCTCAGCCGCCCCATCGGATGCGCTTTGTCCTCGATCGCAATGGTCGAGTATCGCGCCTGGACGGATGACGGGAAACTGCGGCATCCGTCGTTCAAGGGGATCAGGGAAGCGGCGGATGATGCGGAAGTGTTTGGCTTCTAGGATTTGCGAGGCCATGTCCAGAATGATGTTTGACCAATCTTCCCGTTGGTCTCATCTTCGATGTCTTTTGCGACACCGTCTATCAGCTTGCCGATCTCGGTGACGGTGGCGCTTAGTATCTTTTTCTTCTGTTCCAGTGTTTGCTGCGGAGCGTAAAGCCGCTCGGTCAGGCCAACCACGGTTTCCCAGCTGGCCTCCAATTTAGTGACCCGGTCCGATTTCTTGGAGTGGCTGCTCGCATCTAACGCTTCAAGCGCGGTCGTGAGGGCGACGAACTGCTCTGTCATCGCGGAATTCAGCTTTTGCGCTTCGGTCATGAAGGTCTTTGGAGTGCCTCCAAAGGCTTCAAGGCTCTTCCATGCGGACTTATTCTCCCGCATCTTTGCCAGAGCGCTGTCTACCGGGGTTTTGAGGCTCTTGAATTCTGTGAGCGCGTGACCCCGCGACCACATTTGGCCGGTGCGGCGAAAGTTGATGACGTTGAATCCCAGGCTCAGGAGAATACCCGCCCAAGCAACAACATCCTTGGTTTCCATTCGCCAGCCTTTTGGGGTGATTTTTTCAGTGCGAGAAGAGATTACCGCGTTTCATCAACGAGGATCTAATACCGTTCTCAATTTGTTGCAACACAATCGGCGGCGCGATGAAGCTGTAGTGGGCGAGGAAACCTTCCCGGTTACCGAGTTTCTTGACGCTGTCGGCAAACATCCCTTGGAAGAATGAGGGGGTAATTGTGTAGACAAACTCGGGGATGGCGACCACGACGGGCTCGCTACCTTCATCAAGTGCCGCCAGATTGAATTTGGCGCGCGCAGCCACGCCGCGCTCATGGCCCGATAAGTTATGGACCTCGCCGTTGCCTGTCAGCTCCAACAGTTCAATCTTCTGCATTTACCACCGCCATCAGGTCTTCTTTACTCAGGACAAAGGTTAACCCGATAATCGTGCCCGGAAACTTGGTTTCGAGGTCGAACACATAATCTGAGTCTGGCGCAACGCTTGGGTCGTTCTGTTCATTAAACCACAGCACCCTCGGGCCATTTTCGTCGCTTCTCGCACCCTTTAGGTATGGCGCTCTGATCCGTATGCAAGAGCGCCCCGAGACGATCGTCATGCGCGGCTCTTGCCCTCCTGTATGCGTAACGCCGAGGACGTTTATAAGTTCTAACACATCTTGTAAACCTACTCCACCGCGCTCATTGGCCGCAGCAGCCTCATCGCGCGTGATACCATCTTGCAAAGCAACCAATGTCGAAAGTGTGTCACGACTTATGCCGCAAGACGGATGAAGGTCACAGTACTTGTTGACTTGCGCGCGAATTTTGATCGGCGCCGTCGCGAGGCTTTCTGCAAGCGAAGCCCCTACGCTTAAGAACCCCATGTGGCAGCGGAAGACGTCTTTGTCGCCTTCGACTCGTTTCGCCATGAAGGCGGCGGTGGACCAAGATCCATCCTTCCGGGGCGCATCACTGTGACGCTCCGCGTTGTCAAGAAGCTCCCCAATTATCTGAGCGAATTTGGATTTCCCTTGATCGGTTAACTCCAAGTCTTGAGCTGCCGTGTCGAGCCACTGATCCAGGGTGTTGCAAAACTCATCGGCGACCTTCTCTCTCGATTGGGGTTGCAACTGCCGATTCACAGCTCGCGAGGATCCGGTGGGTCTGCGAGAGCGTTTGGGAAATGCCCAAACGTTGTCGACATTCTCTAGGCCCGGAAATTTCATCGAGAGTTCTCGACGCAAGCCCAATGCTTCAACCACTTTTTGGATCGGGACGGTCATTCGCCCCTTGCGGAATACCCGTGAGAGGCTTTGCCACATCTCCGCAAGAACCAGGTAGGCCGCCACGTCTACGCAATACTGATCGTCAAAATGGAGCTGCGCGTCCACTGCGTTGCATTCAAAGTCTAGGATCTCCAGGATCTTATTCAGTGTGTGTTGTGGATGGTCGATGAAGCTGAAGTTTTCAAGGACTATCTGTTCGTAGCGCAACCCTGGGCGTCGGCGAACAACAGGAACCCATCTAGCCCGACGATCCGGCTTTAGGCCGCATGCCAGCTTGTTGTCTTTGTATCGGGAAGCTGCCAGCAACGGCAGCGGGAAATTCGGCCGGTTTCCCTTGCTGAAAGATTTCAGCACAGTACGAGACTTGTGCTTTGCCGCGCGGCGCTTTCCCAATCTGACCTGTGCAGAGTGAACGCCGCCGGCTGCACCTCCGGTTAGCTTTGCTCGATACAATTTCAGTACGGCGCGGATCTCCGCATCTTCCGATGACTTCTGTGCATGTGCACCGACCGACCTGCGTGCGGAAGCTCTAAGTAGTTTCAGCCGATTTTGCAGCTTTCGAAGCAACTGATCATGAACCTATAAATTGAAATACGCAGGCCTTCTACCGTATCGCGGCGCAATTGCAACGGCGTTTCACGCGGCGGCCAGCGCGCGAAGGCGATACCCTGCAGGAACGCCTGCCGGCGCTTCATTGCGGCGCCGTTTGGGCAGCATCGACTTCTTTGAGAACGACAGACATGCACTGAGCAAATGCTGATCCGTTTCTTTCAGACCGCGTGCGTTTGCCGTTGTCGTCGGTCGAAAGAACATCCAATTCGACGGGTAACTGCAGGTCCGTTTTGCCGTCCCGACGGTTGAATGCAACAGTCAGTCGATTGTTCTGCATGGCCTCGAGTATCATCTCGGTTGTCGGTGACATCTGATAGACGGAGAAGCGGCCGCCGGGGACGTCAGATTCCGTCGAGCTCACCAGCGTGTCGACGTTGGTACGGAAGTCCGATCCGATCAGATAGACCCTGCTTGGCGCCGATGGCGTGGTCGTCATCGTAGCTGGGTCGATCTCGTTCACGACAACCTTCACCGTCGTGCCGATCTTACCGCCGAGGCCCATGATGGCGACTGATCCCGAGACTTTGATATACCCGCCTTGCCTGTAGCTCCAGTCGCGCATCAGCGCGTCGAACACGTACTGACAGCCAATTATCTTTCCCTCGTTCATGTGTGGCTGCGCCTGCACGTTGAGAGTTCCTTCCAACCGGGCAAGGGCCGCACCAAGATCGCTGTTCTGTGCGAACACGCTTGATGCGTATGCGATGCCTGCGATGAAAATCCCGGGACACAACAGGCGGGCGGACGTAATCATTATCTTCCCCTCGGTTCGTTGCCTCGGGAAATCTAGCAAAGCTCGCCACAACCGCAAGCACGTCCCCAGGCGAGGGCTGACGCGCTTCCTAACCGCACCAATCGTTGCGCTGGCCCGGCCGCCATTCGCGGGCAGTTCCTTCCCTCAACAGGATCTGACCAACCTCGCGCCCATCGGGCAGATAGAGGTTCACGAGCGGTCTATCAGACCGGTCCATTCCCTTTGCCTCGATCCTGACTTCCTTCCCCCGCAGAAGATCGGCAAGCCGTCGCTTGGCGATGAGCGCGAGCTTTCGCTCCTTCAGGCATTTCGCGTGGCTGCCGATTTCAGGCGTGTCGATTCCTCGCTCGTCGACGGTGCCACCGCCGAGTAGGCGCATGTTTTGCCCGTCGCACTTGACCGTGTCGCCATCGACAGCCGTCAAGACAGAGCAGACGATAATGACCCCGATCATTCAGCGGCCTCCGGGACGGGCCGCCATTGCCAGCCCTCGTATTTGTCTGTGCGCGTCCGCACGTGCGAGTATCGCTTGAGGCTGATCCAGCTGCGGTGGCCGGAGACGGCGGCCATGTGAGGAATCGACCACCCCAATTCGGCAAGCCGGCTAATCCCCTCGTGCCGCAAATCGTGAAAACGCAGATCGTTGATACCAAGGAGCTGGCAGGCACGGGTGAACGCAGCGCTGATGGCATCAGTGCCGTAAGGAAAGATCCGGCCCCCCTTCTTCTTGCCTTGGCGCTTAGCGACCGCGAGCGCTTCCGGCACGAGGTCGCACCATTGGTCGTTCCCAATCTTCTCCCCGGGATGCTTCATGTCGCGGACCATGATCCGGCTGCCGTCCTCATCCAGATCGTCCCATGTTATCCGGGTGATTTCCTCCTGCCGGCGAGTTGAGAAGAGAGCGAACAAAATGATGTCGACCATCGGCGCCGAGTGCGGTGCGCGCTTCGAGCGATTCGTGAAGTGGGTGAGAAGGGTATCGAGCTCTTCGAGGGTAGGGCGGCGGTCGCGCTCGCGGGATTTCGACGTGATCCCCATTCTCTTGCAGACGACCATCGCATCCTTCATCGCCTGTTCGTTGAGGGACACGCCCCACGCTGGCCGCGCGATCGCGAAGATGGCGCCGAGGTGCGAAAGGTAGTTTGCCACCGTTTGCGGTTTCATCTTCTGGTGAAGCGTCCGGGCGAACTCATAGATGTGACCGCTCTCGATCGCCGCGGTGTCCATAGCCGCCAAGTCGTACTCTTTGATCGCCCGGAGAACCTGTGCCTTGGTACGACCCATCTCTTTCTCGTGCTCATTGACGTAGCGGTCGATGAGATCGGCCAGTTTGAATGTCTCGGCCTTCTTTTTATGAACGGCTTCCAGCCCCCCGGGCTTCCTCAGTTCCGTCTCGCGCGCCTTAATCCAATCATTGGCTGCCGGCCGCCTCTTGAAGGTGCGTCCCTCTCGGAACACAATCTTCCCCTTCTGTTTAAGCAGTATCTGCGCTACGTAGACGACCGAGCCATCGGCCTTCTTGCGCTCAACGATAGTTCCCACTGGCGCCTCCGGTACGACTGATGGTGATTTGGTACGACAGCTGACGTACTTTTGTCTAGAAAAAGTAGAAAACGCCGTTAAACGATCGGAAATGGTACGACAAGAGAGCACTGAAAATGCCCGAGAAAGCAAGGAAAGTAAGTTATTTCAAGGCTCCGGTGTTCGCCATTGCACCCATGATCGACTGGACTGACCGGCACTACCGCTTCTTCGCGCGGCAGCTCTCGCGCCATGCGCTGCTTTATACCGAGATGATCGTCGCCGACGCGATCCTGCGGGGCGATCGCGAGAGACTGCTCGGCTACGACGCTTCGGAGAACCCGGTCGCCTTGCAGCTTGGCAGCAATGATCCCGCAAAGCTGGCGGAGGCCGCCCGGATCGGTGAAGGCTTCGGCTACGACGAGATAAACATGAATGTCGGCTGCCCGTCAGACCGGGTGCAGTCGGGCGCCTTTGGCGCTTGCCTGATGCAGGAGCCGGCTCTCGTCGCCGACTGCGTCGCGGCGATCAAGGCGGCCGTCAGAATTCCCGTCACGGTCAAGTGCCGCATCGGCGTCGACGACCAGGATCCCGAGCGGGCGCTGCGCGACCTTGTCGCCCGCGTGAAGGATGCCGGCACGGATGCCGTCTGGGTGCATGCGCGTAAGGCCTGGCTGCAAGGTCTGAGCCCCCGTGAAAACCGCGAGATCCCGCCGCTCGACTATGGCCTCGTGCATCGGCTGAAGGCGGAAAATCCGAGTCTTTTCATCGGTCTCAACGGCGGTCTTCAAACGCTGGACCAGGCGCTTTCGCATCTGGATCATCGCCTGCTGTCAGCCGGCGCGGCCGTCGAGCCTGCCGTCGAAGCCGAAAACGGGCCGGCCCTGGACGGCGTCATGCTTGGCCGCGCCGCCTATCACGACAGCGGCCTCTTGACCGCGGCCGACGGCTATTTCGCCCATCCTCTGACCGGCGCAGCGCCCGAACCGATCGAGCCGCATGCTTTCAATGATCGCGATCATCGCCTGTCACTCGACTTCTGGGCTGGCGTCCGCGACGCCATGGCGGATTACGCCGCGGCCCATATCGCGAGCGGCGGTCGGCTGGTTCATGTCACCCGGCACATGGTCGGCCTGTTCCAGGGCTGGCCCGGCGCCCGGCGCTACCGCCAGTTCCTCTCCGCCGACGCCACCCGCAAGGGCGCCGGCCCGGAGGTGATCCACGCCGCCTTCGACGCCGTGTTCGAGGCCGCGACTGCACGGCAGGCGGCAGAGTAGGGCGGGCCGACACTCTCCAGGCGGCCCTCATTCCTGTGCTGCTCACAGGAATGACGGAGCCGCGAGCGGCCGCGCCTTTTTGATCCGATGGGTCCGATTTTCGGCGCTTTGCCCCTCACCCTAGCCCTCTGCCCGCAAGCGGGGCGAGGGGACTTAAGAGGGCGCCGGATCCCTTCGCCCCGCGTGCGGGGAGAAGGTGGCCGGCCGGCCGGATGAGGGGCATTGCCGAAAGCCACCGGCAAAAAAAACGGCGCCTCTTGCGAAGCGCCGTTCTTTAAATTTCAACCGAAACGTCCGGCTCAGAGAGCCTGGAGGTTGACGGCCTTCGGGCCCTTGCCCATGCGGTCCGGCTCGGTGTCGAAGGAGACCTGCTGGCCGTCCTTCAGGGTTGCGAGGCCAGCGGCCTGGACGGCGGAGATGTGGACGAAAACGTCCTTCGCGCCGCCTTCCGGCGTGATGAAACCAAAACCCTTGTCCTGGTTGAAGAATTTTACGGTGCCCTTGGTGGCCATGGAAGAAGTCCTTTTCCTTCAGTCTGTTTTTTGCCGCAACCCAGCGCTTCAATAACACGCATCGGCTGCTGCAGGTAGTGCTCGCGCCCCCGAAGGGATGCGAACGGGTCGTCTTCAGCGCCTTAGGCACTGAAAGGCGTCGAGTGGTCACGATATCGGGGAAAAGACGTCAACGATGCCGCTTGCGGCAGTCCCGGCGGAATGGCCGGGCTCAAACGAAAGTCCAGTCTCCGGGATTGAAATCGCCCGAACAAATATAGGAGTGGCAGTATTCGCGAAAAAAGGCAAGCGGAGTTTCCGGAGCCACTGAAGCCTGCCGCAATGCCTTGCCTCCGGCCTTTTGCGTGGTTTCCCGCACCTCAAACTCGCCCCGGAAATGTCGTGGATTGCCTCTTTCTGACCACATTTTCGTCCCGACGCTCGGCTGAGCGTGGCGGCGACGGATCGACCGCCATGGGCTTGCTGCCGGCGCAGCGAACCGGTAGGTCTGAACCGAGAGGAATTGCATTGATGAAGAACAGGTGCCCGGCGTGATCGATCCCTATGTCCTCCTTGGAATTGAACGCGACGCCGACGAGCGGGCGATCCGGACTGCCTATCGCCGCGCGGTGAAGACCGCGCATCCGGACCGCGGCGGCGACGCCGAGCAGTTCGGCAAGCTGCAGGCCGCCTATGACCTGCTCAAGGATCCGGTGCGCCGCAAGGTCTATGACGACACCGGCTACGATCCGCAGCTCGCCGATCCCAAGGACCTCAAGGGCCTGATGATGCTCGAAGCGCTGGTCAACGACTTCATCCTCGACGAGCGCGAGCCCGGCAGCTTCGATCCGGTCGCCGCCATGCGCCGCAAACTCTCGGACGACATCGTCAAGAACCGCTTCCACATCCTCGAACTCGAGCGCCACCGCTCCCGTGTCCGCAAACACCTCGACCGCCTCGGCCGGCGGCCGGAAACCGACGTGCTCGGCTCGATGCTGCGCGCCCGCAGCCAGTCGATCGCCGAGGCGATCAAGAACGCCGAAGCGCAGATCGAGGCGATCGAGCAGGCATACACGATGTTGGAAGGGTATTCCTATGAGCTGGAGGCGATCGAGGTGAAGGCAAGGGCGGCGGAGTAGGGTAGTATTATCCGACGCGCTGCTCTGTTCCTGTCGCACAGCGCCATAGCCACCGCCGCGGGCGAGGCCGCCGTGGTGCAGTCCGATTTGAACGTGCCATCGTCTCGCAACCGACGGTGAACCAGGACCGCTAATGCATGTCGCCAAAAGTGTGCAGCGGTTTTGGGACAACGACATGCATAAAGACAAGGACCTAAGGCGCGTCGCATGAGTCCGATTGAACGCGAAGCGCTTTAGCAAACTTGTCTGCCACGAGAACTGGCACCGGCTGCCGCAGCACATCAAGCGCTATTGACCTCTGCCTCGGAATTCTTAATCCCGAGGCTTGGTCCGATCGGCTGCACCGTCGTCAGGACGAACAAGAAAGTCTCGCCGGCCGCAATGAGCCAGCGAGACTGCGCTTGATCATCAGTCGCTGGACGTCGCGGATGCGCTGCCTTCCTCACTGACGCCACCGCCGACATTGCCGCCAGCGCCGCCACCGCCGACGTTGCCTTCCTCGTTGACGCCACCGCCGACATCGCCGCCGGCACCGCCGCCGCCGCCGTCACCACCGCCGCCGCCAGTACCGCCGCCACCGCCGGTGCCGCCGCCACCGCCGGTACTATCAGTCGTTCCGAAGGGGTCAGCGCTCGTAATCGCAGCTGTAGAGAACGGCGGACATTGTGCGATTTGCTCTTCGGTGAGGATCATGGCGCGGTTCTGCGCGATGCAGCAAAGCTGATAGTTGGCGTCCGTGAGGGGACTGCACTGATCAGCGGTAAGTATGGGCCGCTCGACGTTCTGGCTCGACGCCGGGACCACCGCCAATGCTAAAAAGCCGGCCGACATAACAGCCAGACCGGTGCTCGCGAAAAGTGAATTTAGGGTTTTCATTTTATACCTCCCTAATTTAGTAGAGGCTGAACTGCGTATCGACGGGAAAGTTCCTTAAAAAATTAGGGGTTTGGGGGTGAAAGCTAATACGAGGAATGCTGGAGATTTTTCAGATGGTCGCTGGAAGATCGCGCAGTCCGTGATGACCCGCTTCACACTCGTAGCCGCTACTGCAGGATTCCTTGGACCGGAGTCGATTTAAGAACAAAATCACGCAGCAATTTCAAAGCGCTACAGCGACCTTTGCGCGTCCGATTGCACGCGCGGCACGGCAAATGCTCGGTATCCGCGTGTGGGCTTGTTGATGGCGAGCAGTTGGGCAAGCTGCAGGCGGCCTACGACCTGCTTAAGGACCGGTGCGCCGCAAGGTCAATGACGACACCGGCTACGATCCCTGCTCGCCGATCCTACAATTTTTACGGGTTGACGATGCTGACGATACTGAACGAGTTCATGCCTTGAGAACACGAGCGCGCAACCTCGATCGGGTCGCCGCCATGCGCCGCAGTCTCCGGCGACATCGTCAGAAAACGTTTCCACATCCTCGAATCGAGCGCCACCGCTCCCCATGCCCGTAAACAACCTCGACCGCCTCGGCCGGCGGCCGGAAACCGATGTATTCGGCTCGATGCTCCGCGCCCGCAGCCAGTCGATCGGGGAGGCGATCAAGAACGCCGAAGCGCAGATCGAGGCAATCGAGCAGGCGTATACGATGCTGGAGGGGTATTCGTATGAGCTGGAGGCGTTGGAGGTGAAGGCGAGGGCGGCGGAGTCGGGGCTGACAATCGCGCAAGTTGCCGGCCTAATTGTCTATCTCTGCCTGCGCTTCGCGATAGCCGCCGGATCAAGGATCTCCACTATTCTCCTGTCAATGGAGATCGGGGCGCGTTCAAAATCTGAGGCAGCAACAAGTACCGGTAGCAGGGGGTGCGAGCAATTTACAACTGTGTTGTATTCCTCAGGGATGATTGCCGATGGCACCCTCAATAGGAGATGCTTATTGTCGCCATACCACGCTACTCCAATCCGAAGGCATGTTTTGTTGCCGGGTTTTCGCCAGTCCTTATCAAGCCTGTAGAGCTCGTCGGCTGAAATCTGCCGCATACAGTCGGGTCCCAAGAGCCGCGGGGAAACACTCAACTTCACTGCCACCCACGTTGACGGAGCCTCTCCTGGAACAATATCCAAATGAGCCAAGCGCTCTAGCAGTCCAAGGGCGCGGCTGCTCGCAAAATAAGTGACTCTCGATCCTTTAAGATGCCACCTGCCGGGAACATTTAGGCCTCCGACTCCTTCTAAGACCTGCGAAGGACTGCGTGCAAATTCTTCATTTGTAACACGGAATATATCTGCACTCATGCTGTCATCCCGTAAAGCGCCTGCAGTAATATCTCCTCGACAGCCTCCGCACCGGCTTCAGAGTTCAATAGGTTCATAGGCGCGCGGCCGCCCAGCCTTGTTCTTTGCTCCGTCCTCAACCAGCTAAGTGCAGTCTCCTGTCGACCAAACACAGATATTGCCATTAGCAACAGCCTAGTTGCTCGAATTACTGAATCTCCCTCAGACGGGCTCAGGCGACCCTGCTCGCGACGCCGTGCCAAGGTTCTCCGGGGGGCTACTATCTGCTCGATTTCTGAATGGGAAAAGCCAAGGCGGCTCAGTGTATTTATAGTCGAAGTTGGCAGCCCATCCTGAACTAGACGCGCCAAGTCTGCGATCGACGTAATTGACCTCCCAAGCTCCTTTTCCCCACCCAGAGTCGCCGCTAACTTGCTCGGATGAGCGCCGCCGTTTGTGTGGTGGCTATAGAGGTCATCGTCCGACATGCGCGAAGCGCGCTCAAGAAATTCAGCGTTCGACTCTGGCTCGCCTTCACGATGCGGGGATCTGTTTCTCCTATCGTGTGAAGAATACGACGCGAGTTCCTTCGGATAAAACGAAGCGTTGAAGTCATGGTCAGGAGAAGTATTATTTCCGTCAATCCAGATCGTATCGTACGGTCGCGGCGCTTTGAGGACCTCATAGGAATCCCGCGGTGACTCTGAAATTGCGATGACGGCAACGTCGAGGTAATCCGCAATCTCCTCGAGCTTCTCCAGTGCGTCAATTATTGCATAGGTGTTTTTCTTTACGTCAGAAAGCAGTTCGATGTAATCGACGATTAGAACATCGAGCCCCCTCTTTTGTTTTAATATTTGAGTGCGTGCAGAGATTTGACTTGCAGAAATTTCAGCCGTCTGGTCGATAAACAAAGGCAGCTTTCGCATCAATTCGGAACATTTGGAAAGCTGCGCAAATTCCTCGTCTGTAATATTGCCATTAACGATCCTAGATTGGCTGATTCCTGTCTGCGCCCCCAATATTATGGTTGCAAGCCGCTCTGCAGAGAGCTCCAGAGAATAGTATCCAACGACGCCACCTTTTTTCGTGAAAAACGTCCCGTCTTCCTGCACTTCTGGTTCATACGATGCTGCGATGTTACAAGCGATATCCACCGCTAGTTTGGTCCTTGTGGCGCCATCACCGCCAAGCAACAGCGTTACCGCGCGACGATTTACTCCTCCCGACAGAATATCAAGTGTTGAGATTTCGGTGGGGATCTTCGCAGGGGCGACAGTCTTGGAGCGCGAATGCGCGATGTGCGCAGCCCGCTTCGCCACGATTGTGACGGGTTCGAACTCAGATATCTGCGAGTTGTAGTCCTGCTTACGCGCCGTATTCTTCAATTAGGACCACCTTCGTCATTTATGCTCGGTACGATACTTCAACAATAGCATAGCTCAGACGCATACGCCATATGCCCGAACAATCTGGGCATATGGCGCACAGAGTTACGGGTGGCGGGGTAGCGGGCGTGGTAGAAGGCCATGCATATCTCAGGGCGAGTGCTTCTCACTCGCCCTGAGGGTAATCCTGCTCGACTGAAGAAAGGTGGAAGTATAAATGCCATGAAGGCATCCAGCTGCGTTCGCTGTTATCGGATTAGTGCCCCGGCCGCCCCGTCTTGCCCTTCGTGCGCCCCTTGCGCCGCTTCTCCTCCGCCGGGTCCTCATAAGACCCGACGCCCGGCTTTGCCCGGATCAGCGGCTTCTCCGGCACCTTCCCCGTTACCGGCTTTTCCGTCCGGCCAACGGTCATTTCGTCGAGCTTGTTCTTGCGGAACAGCGATTGCCCCTTGCCGGCGGGCACGGCCACGTCGCGGCCCATTTCGTCGAGGTCGGGTTTGCGGAAGAGGGGGCGTTCGGTGTCGGTGCCCGGGCCCATGTCGTCGAGCGATGGTTTGGCGAAGTAGCCGCCGGGGGGTGTCTTGCCGGCGGGTGAGGCGGATTTACCCCCCTCTGTCCTGCCGGACATCTCCCCCACAGGGGGGGAGATTGCGCTGGGGGCACCCTTGCCGCCCCGCTTGCCGCTTTCCTGCGACCGCGCCTCTTCCCGCGCGAGCGGATCATCCAGTGCGGCGAGTTCGGCGGCCTTGAGGCGTTTGATCTCGTCGCGCAGCCGGGCGGCGGTTTCGAAGTCGAGGTCGGCGGCGGCGTCCCGCATCTGTTTTTCGAGCGCGTTGAGATGCGCCTGGAGGTTGTTACCGACGAGGTGGCCGCCGTCGGCGAAGCCCTTGCCGGAGACGCCGGAAATGTCGGCCCGGACGTGGTCGCGTTCATAGACGGAATCGAGGATGTCGGAGATCTTCGCCTTCACCGATTCCGGCGTGATGCCGTTTTCGAGATTGTAAGCCATCTGCTTCTCGCGGCGGCGGGCGGTTTCCTCCATCGCGCGCTGCATGGAGCCGGTGATCGTGTCGGCGTAGAGGATGACCTTGCCGTCGACGTTGCGGGCTGCGCGGCCGATCGTCTGGATGAGCGAGGTTTCCGAACGCAGGAAACCTTCCTTGTCTGCGTCGAGGATGGCGACGAAGCCGCATTCGGGAATGTCGAGGCCCTCACGCAGAAGGTTGATGCCAACCAGCACGTCGAAGGCGCCGAGGCGCAGGTCGCGGATGATCTCGATGCGCTCCAGCGTGTCGATGTCGGAGTGCATGTAGCGCACCCGCACGCCCTGCTCGTGCAAGTATTCGGTAAGGTCCTCGGCCATGCGCTTGGTGAGCACGGTGACGAGCGTGCGGTAGCCGGCAGCGGCCGTCTCGCGGATTTCCCCGAGCACGTCGTCGACCTGCGTCTTGGCCGAGCGCACTTCGACCGGCGGGTCGATGAGGCCGGTCGGGCGGATCACCTGTTCGGCGAAGACGCCGCCGGCCTGTTCCAGTTCCCAGCCGCCGGGCGTCGCCGAGACGGCGATCGTGTCCGGGCGCATCGCGTCCCATTCCTCGAAACGCAGCGGCCGGTTGTCCATGCAGGAGGGCAGGCGGAAGCCATATTCGGCGAGCGTCGCCTTGCGGCGGAAGTCGCCGCGATACATGCCGCCGATCTGCGGAATGGTGACGTGACTCTCGTCGATGAAGATCAGCGCGTTGTCGGGAATATATTCGAACAGCGTCGGCGGCGGCTCGCCCGGCTTGCGGCCGGTGAGATAACGCGAATAGTTCTCGATGCCCTGGCAGGAGCCGGTGGCCTCGAGCATTTCGAGGTCGTAGCGGGTGCGCTGCTCCAGCCGCTGCGCCTCCAGCAGGCGGCCCGCCTTTTCGAGTTCTTCGAGCCGAAAGACCAGTTCGTCCTTGATCGCCTTGATGGCGGCGTTCAGCGTCGGGCGCGGCGTCACATAATGCGAGTTGGCGTAGATTTTTACCGACTTCAGATCGCCGGTCTTCTGGCCGGTCAGCGGGTCGAACTCGGTGATCGCATCGATCTCGTCGCCGAACATGGAGACGCGCCAGGCGGCATCCTCCAGGTGGGCCGGGAAGATCTCGATCGTATCGCCGCGCACGCGGAAGGAGCCGCGCTGGAAATCGACATCACGGCGCTTGTACTGCTGCGCCACCAGGTCGGCGAGCAATTGCCGCTGGTCGAGCCGGTCGCCGACATTCATCTGGAAAGTCATCGCCGTATAGGTCTCGACCGAGCCGATACCGTAGATGCAGGAGACCGAGGCGACGATGACCACGTCGTCGCGCTCGAGCAGCGAGCGCGTCGCCGAGTGGCGCATGCGGTCGATCTGCTCGTTGATCGAGGACTCCTTCTCGATATAGGTGTCCGAGCGCGGCACATAGGCTTCCGGCTGGTAATAATCGTAGTAGGAGACGAAATACTCGACCGCGTTGTCCGGGAAGAAGTTCTTGAACTCGGAATAGAGCTGCGCGGCCAGCGTCTTGTTCGGCGCGAGGATAACGGCTGGGCGCTGCGTCGCCTCGATCACCTTGGCCATGGTGAAGGTCTTGCCCGAGCCGGTGACGCCGAGCAGCACCTGGTTGCGCTCGCCCGTCGAAAGCCCGTCCACGAGATCGGCGATCGCCGTTGGCTGGTCGCCGGAGGGCTGGTAGTCCGTCACCATCTTCAGCGAAATGCCGCCTTCCGACTTGTCCGGCCGGGCAGGGCGGTGCGGCGTCCAGAGCTTGCCGTCCTTGAACAGCGGATTGCCGCTCTCGATCAACTTGGCAAGCGCCTCGACCGTGGCGGTGACGCCGGAACCGGCGGTCAGCTTGTCGGCATCCTCCAGCGCGACATCGAGGCCGGCGACGGGATTGAGCCCGGCGGCGGCGCGCGTCTTCGGATCATGGCTGCCGCCCATCGACGTGCCGCGGGCGGTTTTGCCGCTCACTGTTTTTCCGCTCACGCTGTCGGCGCGTTGCGCCTTCGCTCCGCGGGGGCCTCGCGTCAGCTCGGACGCCCGTTCGGGCTCGCGGCCTTCGGCCGATTCCTTTTTGGCCGCCTTGGACGCAGCAATCTCCACCTTCTTGCGATGCTTGCCCGCCTTGGAGGCGATCTCGCGCTGGCTCTCGAAGGCGCTCGCTTCCGCCTCCGCCTCGAGCTGCTTCACCCAGTCGGAAACATTGCCGGACAGCGGCGTGCCGGAAAGCGGCGCCTGCGGGGCTTCTTCGAAACCGCTGGGTGCTGACGATTTCTTCGGGGAGTTCTTCGGATTTTGGGCCATGGCCGGAATATGGACAAAGTCAGCCCGAATGTGAAGGGGAATGAGTACAAAAGGGAAACGAAACGGGTGTTTTTCGACCGGCTTTAGTGGCTGGCCCGTGCACGCGGCGATTGCGCCGACACATCGGCTGTGCAAGATCGCTCGGGATCCGTTTCAGCAGGCAAGGGTGGAAGCAACGCAGCAACACACGGCCGAAACGGGTTTCGCTCGGTGGCGAAGCTTCGGGAGTATCCGCGCCGCACCCGCGAGATCCTGGAAAGCGCGGTTCGGGCTCGGTGAACCGCTTGCAGTGGCGATCCCGATGGGCTCATCCTCGGGCAACGATTCGCGCTCTCCCGAGGTCTTCATGCCCTTCGCCATCAATCCCGCCTATGTCTGGCCGGTACTGCTTCTGCTTGTCTCCAACGTGTTCATGACCTTCGCCTGGTATGGCCACCTGAAGTTCACGTCGTCTCCGCTCTACATCGTCATCGTCGCAAGCTGGGGCATCGCCTTCTTCGAATATTGGCTGGCCGTTCCTGCCAACCGCATCGGCCACTCGGTCTATTCGGCGGCGCAATTGAAGACGATGCAGGAGGTGATCACGCTCACCATCTTCGTCATCTTCTCGATCTTTTGGCTGAAGGAGTCGATCGGCTGGCACCATGTCATCGGCTTCGCGCTGATCGCAGCCGGCGCTTCGTTCATTTTCAAAGGGTGAGCTTTGCCGCTCATCCGCCTGCCGGCACCTTCTCCCCAGAAGGAACAAGCGGCTCGCTCCAGATTCCCCTCTCCCCCCGCGCGGGGAGAGGGCTAGGGTGAGGGGCAATCGCCTGTCCCAGCCCGTCCGCCATCAGCTAAGCAGGTCGAAGGCGCGATAGATCCAGATCAGTTGGTAGAGCAGGCCACCGACGAGGAAGACCGCGTGGAAACGCCTGTTCGGCGTCCAGGCGGCGGCAACGCACAGGATGATATAGGCCGCGTTGCGCAACGGATATTCGAGGCCGTAGCTTTCGAAATGGGCTTTCCCCTTGAGCGCCGTGTCGAGGAGGTCGACCGCAAACGCGACCGCGAGGAAGCCGAAGAACCACGCCCGCCGCGACAGGAAATACTCCTCGTAGCCGGCATATTCGTCCAGAGAGGTCGGAAAGAGCAGCACGCAGAGGAAGAAATAGATGCAGGCGTAGAGAATGACGAAGAGGTAGACGCTGAAATCGATCACCGCGAGTGAATGCAGGTAGTATTCCCACCACCAGAAATGCAGCAGGAATACGAACATGAACAGCACCCAGCCAAGGTGGATCCAGTAGACCTTGGTCTTGCCGGGGTGCTGGACGAAAAGCGCCACGCCGCTCAAGAGCCGCGCCAGGCTCAGGCTGATGATCATGCCCATGACGATGCGGATATGGGAGAAGATCGCCGGATCTGGCGCGGGAGCTTCCATTTGCCTGCCTATTCTTCCGGTACCGGCGTCGGCTTGCCGGTTGAATCGAGCGCCACCATTACGAAGATGGCATCCGTAACCTTCTCCATGACATGGGAGAGGTAACGCTGTGCCCAGGCCTCCACCTTCAATGTCATCGACGTGCGCCCGACCTTGACGATATCGGTATAGATGCAAAGCGTGTCGCCGATCTTCACCGGCAGGGCGAACGCCATTTCCTTGACGGCAGCCGTCACCACGCGGCCCCTCGCGCGCTCAGCGGCGCGAATGCCGCAGGAAAGGTCCATCTGGGCCATGACCCAGCCACCGAAGATATCACCGGCGGCATTGGCGTCGCCCGGCATGGCCAGTGTGCGCAAGGTAAGCTCGCCGTTCGGCTTCATCGCTTCGGTCATCAGCCTGTCTCCCTGTTGTCGAACAAGATCTACCGCATGGTCGGTCGGCAAGGAAAGAGCGCCTGCCTACGATTCCGTTTCGCGTGAGAGTGCTCGCCAAGGCCGTCAGCAGTTTTCAAATCGTTAATTGAGTACTGCGAAATTTAGTCATCCGTTGTTAGGGTCTTTGCAAAGAGCTGCTCCTATCCTGCAGCCTCAAAGTGGAGGCTGGGGATGAAAAAATTTCGGATTTCGGCGCGTCTCTACGCGCTGGTTGGGTTTGCGCTGCTGACAATGGCGGCGGCGCTGACATTTGGTCTCGTGCAGGCGCAGGACCGGCTGGTCGCCGAGCGCAAGGCGATGCTTGCGGCAATGAACGAGAACGCCATCACCGTGTTCGGCGCCTATTACAAGCAGGAGGCGGCCGGAACGCTTTCGCGCGAGGAGGCGCAGAAGCGTGCGCTCGAAGCCGTCAAGGCAATGCGCTATCAGGACAGCGGCTATTTCTGGGTCAATGACATGCACCCGACCATGGTCATGCACCCGATCAAGCCGGAGCTCGACGGCGCGGACCTGACCGCCAACAAGGACCCGAACGGTAAGCATCTCTTCATCGAATTCGTCAAGACGGTGCAGGCGCACGGCAAGGGCTTTGTCGACTACTATTGGCCGAAGCCCGGGGCCGACGAACCGGTGCTGAAATATTCTCATGTCGCCGGCTTCGAGCCCTGGGGCTGGGTGGTCGGCACGGGCGTCTATGCCGACGATCTCGCCGCGATGTTCCGTGAGCGCGCCTGGCAGATGGCCGGCATTCTCGCTGCAGCGGCGCTGGCGATCCTGATGGCGGCGCTGGCGATCGTGCGCAGCGTCGTGCGGCCTGTCGAGAAGCTGAAAGTCTCAATGCGCGCTATCGCCGACGAGGATCTTTCCTCCGACGTGCCGGAAACCGATCGCGGCGACGAGATCGGCCAGATGGCCAAGGTGCTGGTCGTGCTTCGAGACTCGGTCAGGGAGCGACTCGAATTGCGCTCGCGCGAGGAGGAGCAGCAGCACAGGCTGAATGCCGAACGGCGCGGCAATGAGGAGCGCCAGCGTGCGACCGCCGAGGCGCAGGCGGACGCGATGGACACGATCGGCGCGGCGCTGGAGCGCCTGGCGAGCGGCGACCTGACAGCCGAAGTCGATGAGATCGCTCCGGAATATGCCAAGTTGCGGCAGGACTTCAATACGGCAGTGGCGGCCCTTCGCGATGTCATCGGCGCCATCTCGCAGTCGACCGAGGTCGTCCACGGCAGCGCCGGGGATATTTCCGAGGCGGCCAACAACCTTTCCCGCCGCACCGAGCAACAGGCGGCTGCCCTCGAACAGACCGCGGCCGCGCTCGACGAGATCACCTCGACCGTTCGCCATGCCTCCGACCGTGCCCACGAGGCGCGTGACATGGTCAATGAGACGAAGGCGAGCGCGGCGAAATCCGGTGGCATCGTTCGCAACGCGATCGACGCCATGGGGCGGATCGAAGAGTCCTCCAGCCGGATCAGCCAGATCATCGGCGTCATCGACGAAATTGCTTTCCAGACCAACTTGCTTGCGCTCAATGCCGGCGTCGAGGCCGCGCGGGCAGGCGAGGCGGGACGCGGATTCGCGGTCGTCGCCCAGGAAGTGCGCGAGCTCGCCCAGCGCTCGGCCGGCGCCGCCAAGGAGATCAAGGATTTGATCGGCGCCTCGGTCAAGGAAGTCGGCGCCGGTGTCGAACTGGTGCGCTCCACCGGTGACGCCCTGATGGAGATCGAAACCCTGGTCAATCGTGTGAACGAGCAGGTGGCCTCGATCGCGACGGCGGCCCGCGAACAGGCGACGGGCCTTCAGGAGGTCAACACTGCCGTCAACAGCATGGACCAGATGACCCAGCAGAATGCCGCGATGGTCGAAGAAACGACCGCCGCGAGCCAGACGCTCGCACAGGAGAGCCGCGACTTGAAGGCGCTACTTGAGAAGTTCTGCCTGCAGGAAAATGGTCGTTCGGCCTATGGCAGGGCGGCCTGACTGAGAAGAAGACTTCCTGCAAACACTGGCCCGCGTTCAAACGGACGCGGGCTTTTTTATGCGGTCGAAACCCTATCGATGGTTGTATGGGAAGACACGCGACTCGCGGGACTTGACGTAATGCCGCGGGCGGCGTCAGATGGCGTGGCCGCTGCAGGCTGGTCGCTGTAAAGCAATTCCCGGAAACGTGCGTAGCGGTTTCCCGTCCGGAATTGCGCAGATCTGGAGGAGTAAGCTGTGTCGCTTCTCAAGCTTTTCATCTCGCGGCCGTCGGCTGTCATCCTCATGGCAATCGGCTTCCTAACGGCCTGCACGGTCGTCGTCGATGAGCCTCGCCCCGGGCCTATCCGTCCGCCAGGTCCGCCAATGTGCACGATGGAGTTCGCGCCGGTTTGTGGCGAGCGTGGCAGCCGACTGCGGACTTTCTCGAATGCTTGCCTGGCGCGGGCCGACGGCTTCCGGGTCGTGCACCGCGGTGAGTGCCGCTCCACCAGTCGCCCGCCGGTGCAGCAGGCCTGTACGCGTGAATTCGCGCCTGTCTGTGGCCAGCGCGGCGCACGGAGGCAGACCTTCCCGAATGCCTGCACGGCACGTGCGGAAGGTTTCAGGGTAATCGCGCCGGGTGAATGCCGCGTCGGCAGCGTCCGTCCGCCAGCGCAGCAAGTCTGCACGCGGGAATTTGCTCCTGTTTGCGGTCTGCGCGCCGGGCGCATGCGCACCTTCCCGAATGCCTGTGAGGCACGTGCCGACGGGTTCAGCGTTGTTCACGGCGGCGAATGCCGCTGACATCCGGCAAGAACTTCGACACAGAATTTCAGGCCCGCGTTTCGAATGGACGCGGGCCTTTCCGTATCGGCTCGCGGCGGTTGACCGCCGGATATGGGGTTCTGCCGGAAAGGCTTCATTTACTGTGTTTGCATAAAGTCCACCCGAGATCCGATTTTTTCGGCCGTGCGCCCGCGTGACGACACAGGCGGCAGCCACGGTTTCAGGGACGGCGGCGCATCGACAAGGCTTTGGTTTTGTCGTGGATGAAGGCGGCAGTGAGTATGGCGTGTGTTTCTCTTCTCCATCGACCGTTGACCGCGATAATGCTGTCCGTTTCCCTGGTCGCCTGCACGACCGACGTGCTCGCACCGTCGGCGAGAGTTGACGGCGGCACTCGTGTCAGCGCCATAGCACCGGTGCGGGCCGACACCCGACCGCGGCAGGAGATGGCAGCTTATCCTTCAGGCGAGCCGGTTGCGGCCTCCAGCGGAAATGCCGTCACCGCCAATGCCGGCGCACAGGCGGGGCGCGATCTACCGATGATCGACAGCGAGCCGATGCCGACTGCCGAAACGCAGATGGCAAGTGCCGCTCCGATGACGATACCTCCCGAAGGGGTCAATATGGACGCCATGCTTGGGGTCCAGCCGGTCGTCGGGCTCGCTGAAGAGCAGAGCAACGAGATTGCCGAGGGCAACGCCAGTCAGCCGGTGGTTGCCGGCATCGGCGAGGACAACGTGCATCGACTCGGCGGACAGGCGGGTCCAGTCCCCGCATCCGAGCCGGGCCTCGGCTACGACCCCGATCTGCCGCCGCTGACGCCGGAGCAGATCTCGGCGGAGGAGGCGAAGAAGCCGCGCTACATCGAGCGGCAACGGACTGTTCAGCCCGCGCAGGAACCGCAGCAGGTTGCCTTCCTGCCGCGCGTGCGCAATCCGATGTCCGCGCCGGAATTTACCGGCGAGATGCCTCGTGCGGAAATCGCCTGCCGCCAGCGCCTGAAGAAGCTTGGAGTCGTCTTCCGCGATGTTCCGCGCATAAGCAACGGACCGTCCTGCGGCATCGACTATCCGATCGAGCTTAGTGGCCTTTCCGGCGGCATCGCCGTCAAGCCCGCCGTAAAGCTGAATTGCCAGGTGACCGAGGCCTTCGCGAAGTGGGTCAAATACGAGCTCGCTCCGTCATCGCGCTACCGCTACTGGTCCGGCGTCAAGACGATCAAGCCGCTCGGCGGCTATTCCTGCCGCACGATGAACTCGCGCCGCGGCAACCCGATGTCCGAACATGCTCGCGGCAATGCCATCGATGTCGGCAAATTCGTCCTGAAGAACGGCAAGGAAATCGATGTTCGCAGAAAAGGCTTCTTCGCTTTCCGCGAACGCGGCCTGCTGAAGGCCGTCCGCTCCGACAGCTGCAAGTATTTCAATACCGTGCTCGGCCCCGGTAGTGATCCGTTCCACAAGGACCACTTCCACTTCGACCTGAGGACGCGCAAGTCCGGCTACCGCCATTGCGACTGACCTTTACGCAATTCCGGACGGGGCCGCTATACACTTTTCCTGGAATTGCGAGGAAGGCAGACAAAAAAGAGGCCGGCGGGGAAAGCCGGCCAAACACCGGAGAATAGGGGAAGGCTCCGGAGTGCAAATCACGGGAGCGAGCCCGCTCCGCGCTACAGCGCCACGCGTCTTATCAGACGCGCAAAGGACGCTGTACACTTTCAATTGCTGCATGTTTTTATCCTTAAATCGACTAGGATTTAAGGAAACATGCAGAGGTCAAAGTGATTGAAAAGCATCACCGTTTCATGACAGTGGTGGGCAAGCAGCCCTGATCCGGATTCTTCTTTCCCGGATTCCAGCAAAATCGAGCTTCTTCATGCCGCCTGTCTCGGAATTGATGATGTTTGCATTGGCGCTGGCGGCAGCCGGCGTCGTTGCCGGCGTGCTCGCCGGCCTTTTCGGCATCGGTGGCGGGGCGATCCTCGTGCCGGTCTTCTATCAGGTTTTCGGCCTGCTCGGCATCGATGACGCGGTCAGGATGCATCTTTCCGTTGGCACGTCGCTCGCGATCATCGTTCCGACCTCGGTCCGGTCGTTCCTTTCGCACTACCGCCGCGGAGTGGTCGATATCGATCTGCTGCGCAACTGGATCGTGGCTGTACCGCTCGGCGCCATCCTCGCCTCTGTGATCGCGGCCCATGTAAGCAGCGAGACGTTGCGTCTGATCTTCGCGGTGATCGCGCTCGCCTTGGCCTTCCGGATGATCTTCAACCGTGCGAGCTGGTACATCTGCACGGACCTGCCGAAGAACCCGATCAAATGGCTGGTCGGCGTCGGGATCGGCATTCTTTCCGGTCTCATGGGGATCGGCGGCGGCGTGCTCAACAACACCTTCATGACGCTGCACAACCGGCCAATCCACCAAGCCGTCGCCACTTCGGCCGGCGTTGGCGTGCTGATCTCCATTCCGGGCCTGTTCGGCTATGTCTGGGCGGGGTGGGGCGCGCTTGGCCTTCCGCCGCTTTCGACCGGTTTCATCAACTGGATTGCCGTCGCGCTGATCATCCCGATAACCTTGCTTGTCGCGCCGCTCGGCGTCCAGCTCGCCCACGCCATGGGCAGGCGACAGTTGGAGGCGGGATTTGGCATCTTCATGGTGCTCATCTCCATCCGCTTCTTCTACAGCCTTCTTGGCTAGATTGGACGGCCAGACACTTCTTGCGTCCCGTGAAGACATCCCCTTAATATTCTGAATTTCAGCATAATTTTTCCGTGCGGAGATCCCAGCCCAAGGTTCGCGCGGCATCTTCAATTGCCGCGTGACAGAGATCGCACGTCTGGCAGAACCTGTGCGATAATTCGCTTCTCGGAACTCCATGAAACGCGGCGGTCAAATCGCCGCAGTTGGAACCGCGCTTATTGACGTTAACAATATATAATATACGTAATTGTATAATGATAACTCAAATGGAGGCTACGATGCCTGCAGCAGCGACTGCAAGACCAGATGTCAAAGGCTTTTATGAGGCCCGCACCGGGAGCGTCCAATATGTCGTCTCGGACCCGCAGACGAAGCGCTGCGCGATCATCGATCCGGTCCTCGATTTCGACGAGAAGTCGGGAGCGACAGCGACCGTGCAGGCCGATCGTATCCTCGACTACATTGCCGAGAACGACCTGACGGTCGAATGGATCCTCGACACCCATCCCCACGCGGATCACTTTTCGGCAGCCGCTTATCTGAAGGAAAGGACGGGGGCGTCGACCGGCATCGGGGCAGAGATAGTACGCGTCCAGAAGCTCTGGAAAGAGATCTACAATTGGCCGGAGTTTGCGACCGACGGATCGCAATGGGACCATCTTTTCGTTGACGGCGAGCGCTTTTCGGTCGGCTCGATCGAGGGCGGCGTTATTTATTCGCCTGGCCATACACTGGCGTCCGTAACCTATGTCGTTGGCGATTCTGCTTTCGTGCACGATACGATCTTCATGCCGGACAGCGGCACCGCGCGGGCGGATTTTCCCGGCGGGGACGCCCGTCAGCTCTGGCGTTCCATCAGCGCGATCCTCGCCCTGCCGGACGAAACGAGGGTCTTTAGCGGTCATGACTACCAGCCGAATGGCCGCGAGCCGCGCTGGGAAAGCACGGTCGGCGAGCAGAAGCGTTGCAACAACCACGTCGCAGGCGTGACCGAGGAACAATTCGTTGAGCTGCGTCAGGCGCGCGACAGGACGCTGCCGATGCCGAAGCTCATCCTTCATGCGCTGCAGGTCAACATTCGCGGCGGTCGCCTGCCGGAGCCGGAAGCGAACGGCGCGCGCTATCTGAAGTTTCCGCTTAACGCGCTCAAGGGAGCGGCGTGGGGCTGAAAGGAGGCGAACATGGGAACGGTAATGAAATTTCGAAACGTCCGTCCCGACATGAGCACGCGAGCGGGCGACGCCGCAGCGCTGCTTAAGACGCTCGCGAACCAGAACCGGCTGATGATCGTCTGCACGCTCGTCGAGGGCGAGCATTCCGTCGGCGAACTGGAAGAGATGCTGGGCATACATCAGCCAACCCTGTCGCAGCAACTGACGGTATTGCGCGAGGCAGGCATCGTCGCGACGCGGCGCGATGCAAAGCAGATCTTCTACCGACTGGCAGAGGATAAGGCCGCGCGGTTGGTGATGGCGCTCTACGAGATCTTTTGCCGCGAGGGAACGAAGTAATGGCGGCCTACATCAGCGGACTTTACGGCGGCATGCTGATCGGACTGTCGGCCGCGATCCTGATGCTCGCGAATGGCCGGGTCGCCGGTGTCAGCGGCATCGTTGGGCGACTGTTGCAAGGTGTGCAGACCGCGACCGGTGCCGCTTTCGTCGCCGGTCTGGTCGTTGGTCCGATCCTCTTTCGCCTGCTCTCCGGCGAATGGCCGGAGGTGGTGCTGACGGCGTCCTTGCCGGTCGTTGTCATTGGCGGCTTTCTGGTCGGCTATGGTTCGCGCATGGGGTCGGGCTGCACGAGCGGCCACGGCGTCGTCGGACTCGCCCGCCTTTCTCGGCGCTCCGTGGCGGCCGTCGCCACCTTCATGATCGCGGCGGTTGCGACGGTCTATCTTATGGGGTTCTTCGTATGAGCAAGAGCGCAGGTTTTCGCGTCGCCGTCACCTTCGTATCCGGCGCCATTTTCGGCCTTGGCCTTGCGATTTCCGGGATGTTGAACCCCGCGCGCGTGCGCGGTTTCCTCGACATCACCCGCGACTGGGACCCGACGCTCGCCTTTGTGCTCGGAGGCGCTGTCGCGGTCTCGGCGATCGGCATGTCCCTGGCGCGCTGGATGCGCAAGCCGCTCCTTGATGAGCGTTTCCACGTTCCCGAGACGCGATTGATCGATCGTCGGCTAATCCTGGGCTCTGCGATCTTTGGTGTCGGGTGGGGCATGGTCGGCCTTTGCCCGGGGCCGGCGGTCGCGTTGCTCTCGCTCGGCCTTCCCGCGACCATCCTCTTTCTGGCGACAATGTTTGCGGGGATGGCCGTCTATGACCATCGGTTGGGAGTAGGTCTATGGCGGCGAGCATCGTAGCGTCCATCGCTTCCGGCGGAGCCGTCGGCTTTTCGCTGGGGCTGCTCGGTGGCGGTGGTTCGATTCTCGCAGTGCCGTTGCTGCTCTATGTCGTCGGTGTGAGTAATGCACATGTGGCGATCGGTACGAGTGCTCTTGCCGTCTCCGTCAGCGCGCTTGCGAACTTCGCGGGTCACGCGCGGGCCGGAAACGTGTGGTGGCGTTGCGCCATCGTCTTCGCCGCAGTTGGGACATTGGGTGCACTCGTTGCCTCGTCGGTCGCCAAGGCCGTCGATGGCGAAAGTTTGCTCTTCCTGTTCGGCCTTGTGATGGTTGGCGTCGGTCTCGCCATGCTGCGTCCGAAAATAGGTATCGGCGGGGAACCGCGCCCCGTCGATGCGCGAATGTGCTGGATAACGGCGGCGGTGGCGCTCGCGACCGGCGCGTTGTCCGGCTTCTTCGGAATCGGCGGTGGCTTTCTGATTGTGCCGGGTTTGATTGCGGCGACCGGCATGCCGATGATCAACGCGATCGGTTCGTCATTGCTTGCCATTAGCGCGTTCGGGCTAGCGACGGCGCTAAACTATTCTGCTTCGGGTCTCGTAGACTGGGCCGTGGCTCTTCAGTTCATCGGTGGCGGCATTCTTGGTGGTGCCATCGGAATAGCGGCAGCCGGGCGGCTGTCGTCTCGAAAGGGCATGCTCAATCGCCTGTTTGCGGTGCTCGTTCTTTGTGTTGCAGGTTACGTTCTTCTGAAGGGGACGGGCGGCGCATAGCGTAAGGCTCCGGAATTTCCCCCGTTTGACGGAGCGTCATCGCTAAATTTGCGCTCGGTGGCTGCAATTCCGCGCGAATTGGGCCATATAGAGCGGCATCCCGCCACTCCTGCACCATTCCCGGGTCCTTTTGCATGGCGCCTATCGTTTCCGTTTCCAATCTGTCGAAGACCTATGCATCGGGCTTCAAGGCGCTGAAGGGCGTCAGCCTCGATATTGAGGAAGGCGAAATCCTTGCTCTGCTCGGGCCGAATGGGGCCGGCAAAACCACGATGATTTCGATCATCTGTGGCATCGTCAACGCAAGCGGGGGCCACGTGACTGTCGGCGGCCATGACGTCGTGCGCGATTTCCGCGAAACCCGGGCAATGATCGGCCTGGTGCCGCAGGAACTCACTACCGACGCCTTCGAGACGGTGTGGAACACGGTCTCCTTCTCGCGCGGGCTGCACGGCAGAAAACCGAATCCCGCGCATATCGAGAAAGTGCTGAAGGACCTGTCGCTCTGGGAGAAGAAGGACAACATGCTGCGCGAGCTTTCGGGCGGCATGAAGCGGCGCGTGCTGATCGCCAAGGCACTGTCGCATGAACCGCGTGTGCTCTTCCTGGACGAGCCCACGGCCGGCGTGGACGTCAATTTGCGCAAAAGCATGTGGGACGTCGTGCGGGGGCTTCGCGCTTCGGGCGTGACGATCATCTTGACGACGCATTACATCGAGGAGGCAGAGGAAATCGCCGACCGGATCGCGGTGATCAACGGTGGAGAAATCCTGTTGGTAGAGGAGAAGGCGGCGTTGATGACGAAACTCGGCCGCAAGCAGCTGCGCGTCGATCTCGCGCATCCGCTGGAGCGCGTGCCCGATACATTGTCTTCTTACAACCTGACGCTCGAGGGCGACGGCCATTGCCTGATCTATGACTACGACACAAGCGCCGAACGGACCGGTATCACCGCGTTGCTCGCCGCCCTCGCCGAAGCAGGAATCAGGCTCAAGGACATTTCCACGCGACAGAGTTCGCTGGAGGACATTTTCGTCGAGATCGTGGGGGCAGGGCAATGAACATCGAAGCGGTCAAGTCGATCTATTTCTTCGAGATGGCGCGGACGCGCCGGACGCTGCTGCAGAGCGTCGTGTCTCCTGTCATATCCACGTCGCTCTACTTCATCGTTTTTGGCGCGGCGATCGGAGCACGCATCCAGGAGATCGACGGCGTTTCCTATGGGGCCTTCATCACGCCCGGGCTGATGATGCTGACGCTTCTGACCCAGTGCATCGGCAACGGTTCCTTCGGCATCTATTTCCCGAAGTTCACCGGCACGATCTATGAGGTGTTGTCGTCGCCGATCTCGATGGTGGAGATCGTGCTCGGCTATGTCGGCGCGGCGGCAACCAAAGGGCTGATGATCGGCACGATCATTCTCGTGACGGCCTCGCTCTTCGTCGATCTTTCGATCGCCCATCCCTTCGTGATGCTGTTCTTCTTCGTGCTGACGGCGATAACCTTCAGCCTGTTCGGTTTCATCATCGGAATCTGGGCCAAGGATTTCGAACAGTTGAACCTGATCCCGATGCTCGTCGTGCCGCCGCTCGTCTTCCTTGGCGGCAGCTTCTATTCGATAGACATGCTGCCGCCGTTCTGGCGGGCGGTCAGTCATTTCAATCCGGTGCTCTATCTGATCAGCGGCTTCCGCTGGAGTTTCTTCGAGATCTCCGACGTCAATCCAATCGCGAGCGCCGTCATCATCCTCGTCTTCCTGACGCTATGCATGTCAGTGCTGACGTGGATCTTCCACACCGGCTACAGGCTTCGGAATTGAGGGTTGGTGTATGTCGTCCGAAAGTGTGCAGCGGTTTCGGAACAACGACATGCATGAAAACAAAAAAACTAAAGCACGTCGCATGGCTCCAATTAAATGCGACGTGCCTTAGTCACGAAGCCTGAGTTCATCCGTGCGCATCTGGAGGAAATCGAGAGTCGAAAGGAAGCTCATGCCGAGAAGGCTGCGGTCAAGCTTTCCTTCAGCGGCGACCATTGCCCGGATGTTCCGGCGCTCGATTGGACCAATGGCGATGTCCGACAACGTGACCGGTGCGGCGAGCGCCCGACCATTCGCTGTGAGGACCGCCACGGTGTAGCTGAGGTTCGCTGGATCGAGGCCGATCCTTTCGGCGTCTTCGTAGGTGAGTGCGATGCTGCTTGCGCCGGTATCGACCAGCATGCTGACCTTGTGGCCGTTGATCGTCGCGTCCGCGGCGAATTGGCCATCGAGCCGGCGTTGCAGTACCACCTCCTGCTGACCCTCGCTGTCGGTGATCACCATCGCGCGTCCCGGCATCAGGCCCGCCAGTAGCCGGTCGCCGACGGATTGCAGTTCGAAACGGTAGACATAGACCGAGATCAGTGCGAGGGCGATCAGGATCCAGATGAAGATCAGGCGCAGGCCCTCGCCCAAGCGACCGCGGCTGCGGAGGATACCGGCACTCAGGAGTGCGGCTAAGGCGCCGAGCGCGACAAGCCTCCCGAAATCATCGTTGTTGATGCCGAAGGTTTGGCCGCTCTCATGGTTGAAGATCAGGAGCGCGAGGCCCACCGCGAGGATTGCCAGCAAAAATATCAGACGATTCATGCGCCGTTTCGTTCCCGCGCCATACGCGACCGGCGCGTTTCCCGTCGTGGCTTGCGTTCCACCGTGTCGAGCCGTGCGGGCAGGGCCACCATGATGCTGTGCCGCTCCGCATCGGTGTAAAGCGTCCAGGCACCGATCTCTTCACGCGTGCGACCGCAGCCGAAACAGTAGCCGGTTCTTTCGTCGATCGAACAAACGAGAATACAGGGGGATTCCACGGTCGGGGCTTACTCCGTTTTTCGCCGGAAGTGGTTCGCGGCCAGTATCCCGTTTCACTTCGGATCTCAAAATAATATTGGCCTTTCAGATCGTCAGCGCAAGGGCGCCGAGAACGGCGATTTCCGTCAGTTGCTGCGTCGCACCGATCGTATCGCCGGTATGGCCGCCGATCTTGCGCGATGCGATCTTTCCGAAGGCCTTTACCGTGATCGCGAAGGCAGCAAGCGCGAGCAGCACCGCGATCGCGGGAACGCTGGCCGCATAGAAGAGGAGCAGCGCGATAACACCGGCGGAGCCGAGCGCCGTAGAGCTCGCTTTCGGATCGGGTGTGCCTGCCGATGCCGCTACCCCGTCGGAGCGCGCAGGTGGGAGGCGAGACCAATGCCAGACCATCGCCGCACGGGTGAGCGCCGCCACACCTAAGAGCGTGAACGCTGCGCCGATCGGCGTGAAGAGTGGCAGGAAGGACGCGAGTGCGGAGACACGCAGGCCGATGGACAGAATGAGAGCCAAGGCGCCGTAGGTACCGACGCGGCTGTCCTTCATGATCGCGAGCGCGCTTTCGCGGTCACGTCCACCGCCGAAGCCGTCGGCGGTATCGCCGAGGCCGTCCTCGTGCAGGGCTCCGGTGGCAAGGACTTGCACGGCGACGACAACGAAGGCGGTGAACAGTGAACTCATCTGCAGTGCAACCAGGAGCGCCGCGACGGCCGCTGCGGGCAGCGCGATCAGCAGACCGGCGAGGGGAAAGGCACGCACGGCACGATTGAGGCGCCCGTCATGGCTTACGAAATGGCGTTGCGGCACGCGAATGCGGCTGAGGAAGGCAACCGCCCGCGCCACGTCGTCCCAGAGATCGCCGATATTTGCCATTTCCCCTCCCGCGGCCCGCCTACAGCGCCGCGCGTCTTACGCGCAAAGGACGCTGTATGCTTTGAATCGCTGCATGTTCTTATCCTTAAATCGACTACGAAGGATAAGAACATGCAGCAGGCCGAATCGTCGTGCTTCTTCCGATCATGCTCCGGCGACAGCATTTGGCGCAAATGCCGTTGCCGGAAGCGGCCCCACGCTCTATGACGTGCGCCGACCGACGCTTTCAGATGCAAGGATTCTCCATGAGTGCCAGCGGCCTTCCGTTCGATGATTTCCGCGAATTGTTGCGCAACCTTCCGGGGCCGAATTCGGCGGCGCTCGTGGCGGCGCGTGAACGGGACGCGCAATTGACGAAGCCGCCGGGGGCGCTTGGGCGTCTCGAGGAAATCGCCTTCTGGCTTGCCGCCTGGACCGGGCGCCCGCCTGCCGTCACCCGGCCCCTGGTCGCGGTCTTTGCCGGCAATCACGGCGTGACACGCCAGGGCGTGACACCCTATCCGCCTTCGGTGACGCAGCAGATGGTGGAGAATTTCGCGGCCGGCGGCGCGGCGATCAACCAGATTTGCGTCAGCCATGATCTCGGCCTCAAAGTGTTCGACCTTGCGCTCGACTATCCGACCGGCGACATTACCGAAGAGGCTGCCCTTTCCGAGCGCGATTGCGCGGCGACCATGGCCTTCGGCATGGAGGCGATCGCAGGCGGAACCGATCTCCTTTGCATCGGCGAGATGGGGATCGGCAACACGACCGTCGCGGCCGCGATCAACCTCGGTCTCTATGGCGGCACTGCTGAAGAATGGGTCGGGCCGGGAACGGGCTCGGAAGGCGAGGTGCTGAAGCGCAAAATCGCCGCGGTCGAGAAGGCCGTGGCGCTCCATCGCGACCACCTTTCCGATCCGCTCGAACTGATGCGCCGGCTCGGCGGCCGCGAGATCGCGGCGATGGCCGGTGCGATTCTCGCCGCGCGCATGCAGAAGGTTCCGGTGATCATCGACGGTTACGTCGCGACGGCGGCGGCGGCGATCCTCAAGGCCGCGAACCCGTCGGCGCTTGACCACTGCCTGATCGGCCATGTTTCCGGAGAGCCGGGGCATATGCGCGCGATCGAGAAGCTTGGTAAGACGCCGCTTCTGGCACTTGGCATGCGGCTTGGCGAAGGCACGGGCGCCGCGCTTGCCGCAGGCATCGTCAAAGCCGCTGCCGCCTGCCACAGCGGCATGGCAACCTTCGCTCAGGCCGGCGTCAGCAACAAAGAGTAATCGCGCGCTTCTACAGCGCCGCGCGTCTTTGAGACGCGCAAAGGTCGCCGTAGCATTTCGAATCGCTGCATGAGGAAGTAGACACCAAGCCGACCGCGTTCTGCCGGTTGACGGTTGCCAGCGGCAGCCTTGCGCTGAACTCGACCACGTGCCACCGTTGCTGTCGATAGGCTGTCGAATGCCGAAGGCCCCATCGCGGAGGGCTTGATCGGAGCAACCGGCTCGCCTATCCACTGGCACATGACGAGTGATGGGTGACAGGTCTTAATCCGGGGCCGCCTTGTATTCGCCTCAATCGCGATATCGTAGCTTCCGCAGTTTTGAGCCTGTCGAGATAAAATGGACGCCAATAATACCACCCCGCGCAACGGCCGCCCCGGAGCTGTCGACAAGCATACCGGCATCCGGCACCTCTTTGCCGCTGCCAGCTATTCGCTGGGCGGGGCAAAGCGGCTGATCGGGGAGGCGGCGTTCAGGCACGAGCTCATCGCCTTTGCCGTCGCCATGGTGGCGTTCTTCATCGCCGGCGCGACGTTGTTTCAATACGTCGCGATGGCGATCCTGTTCCTGCTGATGATGGCTTTCGAGGCGATCAACACGGCGATCGAGGAGATCGTCGATCGCGTCTCGCCAGAAATCTCGGAAATGGGGAAGAACGCCAAGGATCTCGGCTCCTTCGCCTGCCTCTGCCTCATCCTTGCCAATGCGGCCTATGCCTTTTACGTGGTGTTTCTGGCTGGGTTCATAAACTGACCTGCGCGCGTTCAGGCGAAGCTTTTGCGGCGCGGTTCCAGCGCCCGGACATCCTCTACCGGCGGGAGGCTTTCGAGCACACGGCGGGGCGGCAGGATCGCGATGGCTTCCGTGCCTTCGCGAAGCTTCGAGCGCAGGATGAACTGGCCATTGTGCTTGGTGAGGATCGCCTGGACGATCGGCAGGCCGAGCCCGGTGCCCTGTTCGGCGCTCTTGATGGCGATCGAGCCCTGACCGAAGGCGGAAAGCACGATCGGGATCTCTTCCTCGGGAATGCCCGGGCCATTGTCCTTGATCGACAGATATTGTCCGCCGCCCGCGGTCCAGCCCACCTTGACGGTGACCTCGCCGCCGGAGGGCGTGAACTTCACCGCGTTCGAAAGCAGGTTCAGCGTCACTTGGCGAATTGCCTTTTCGTCGATCCAGACGGCAGGCATGCCCTGTTCGAACTGCTCACCGATCGAGATGTTCTTCGAACGGGCGCGAAGCTGCACCATGCCGATGCAATCCTCGGCGATCTCGACGAGATTCACCGCTTCCTCGTTGAGATCGTACTTGCCCGCCTCGATACGCGAGAGGTCCAGAATCTCGTTGATGAGGTTGAGCAGGTGCTCGCCGGAACGATGGATGTCGGACGTGTATTCCTTGTAGGTCGGGTTGCTCAGCGGCCCGAGCACTTCGGTCGACATGACTTCGGAAAAGCCGAGAATGGCGTTGAGCGGCGTGCGCAGCTCGTGCGACATCGAGGCGAGGAAACGGGATTTTGCGAGATTGGCTTCCTCGGCGCGCCGACGCGCTTCGTCGGACATGGATTTCGCCACTTCGAGCTCGGCGATGAGATCGTCCTTTTCCGATTGGACGGAGAGAATATGAACGTTGGCGCGGTTCATCCGGCCGGTCATGAACACGAGGAAGACGAGCGAAAGCGAGAGGATTCCGGTGAGGCCGATGTGGACTGGATCGCCGTTGGTCGCCGACGAGAAGGCGAGCGCAGCGACAACCGGCACAAACGCGTAGAGCAAGGCGTTGCGCAACAGGAAGGTGCCCATGGCCGTTGCAGCGAGCGCAACCAGCAGGACGGTGCCTTCGAAGAGGCCGAAGCGGATATCGCCGCAGGCGGCGCAGTCCTGCGTGGCGAAAATGGCCCAGCAAAGCCCCATCAACACCTGGCCGACGAGAAAGCGGCGGCGCCACACGGCGACCTTGTCGGCACCGATGTCCTCCCGCTTCGCCTTGCGGGCGAGGAATACGATAACGGCATGGGCGGAGAGCGTCGTCAACGCCCAGGCGAGGATGTTCGGTTCGCCGGAAAGGTATACTCCCGTGGCCGCGATCAGCGCGACGAGAAAGGGCAGGGCAATCGCCCCATGCAGGACGGAATCAATATGCAGGAGAAGCATTTCCCGCTCGAAGCCGGTTGGGGCGGACGAACCGGTCTGCAGCCGCTCGCGCGTCGCCCGAACAGTCTTCGAAACGGCCTTGTTTCGATGACTGCGCGACTTGTCGACGATGATCTTATCTGTCGATGTGCTGGCGACGATACTCATGCTCTTGGTCGAGGGATTGTGTCCAGCTTGCAGTCTAGGATGCAATCCTTAAGAAGTTGCTGCCCGGCAAGGATTCGAAAACCATTGTGGCGCGATTGCGTTTTTTCGAGAGGGAGAAAGAGGCTGATACTGTCGAGTGGTGAGGTGCGTGCGTGACGTCGGGAAAGCGTAAGTTCCGGATCATCAACGGCGCGGGTGCAAGGCGGCCTGCGCCGAGACGATGGTTCGGATTTGGCCGTTCAGCGAACGTGGCGCCACGGAGCGGTTTCGAGGGGCGCGGCGGAATGATGGGCGGCTGGATCTTCCTTATCCTGCTCAGCATCGGCGCCTATGTCGCCGCGAAACTGCCGCCGACGGAATGGACGGTGACCGCCGAATTGCAGGGTGCAGCCACGGCGAGCGACGGCGACAGCCTGAGGCTCGACGGGCGACGCATCCGGCTTGAAGGCATCGACGCGCCCGAGATCAGCCAGACCTGCCGGCGCGGCGAAGCGACGTGGGATTGCGGCGGCGAGGCGCGCGAGCGTCTGAAGACGCTTATCAGCGGGCTTGCGACCGCCTGCCGCCTGCACGGTCACGACCGCTATGGGCGCGACCTCGGTGTCTGCGAGGCCGGACAGCGTGATCTCGGCCGCGAAATGGTTCTCTCCGGTTATGCGGTCAGTTATGGCCGCTACCAGAACGAGGAGGACGTGGCGCGCGAGGGCCGCGTCGGCCTCTGGAGCGGCGATTTCGTTCGGCCGCAAGCATGGCGCCGGTCAAACGGTGGCGCGGAGGAAATGCCGCATGGCACGGACGATTGGTGGGGACTCATTCCTCAATGGCTGGAGGAGCAGGTTCGGGTGATTTTTAGGAGGATCGTCAGTGGCGGATAGTGGCGCGCGTCATCTCGAAGAATTGCGTGCAGCCATTACTGCATGCCGCATCTGTCGCGACAGCCCGGCGCGCGGCGAGGAACATCGGTTGCCGCACGAGCCGCGGCCCGTCGCAATAATTTCGGATTCGGCGCGGATATTGATCGCAGGCCAAGCGCCCGGACTGCGCGTACATGAGAGCGGACTGCCCTTCAACGACGCTTCGGGCGATCGGCTGCGCCAGTGGCTCGCTGTCGACCGGCCGACTTTCTACGACTCGCGGAAATTCGCGATCGTCCCCATGGGGTTCTGCTTCCCGGGCTACGACCGACACGGCAGCGACCTCCCGCCGCGGCGGGAATGCGCGCCCCTCTGGCGACAGAGGGTGATGGACGCGATGCCTCAGATCGAGCTCGTGCTTGCGATCGGCCACTACGCGCAGCGTTGGCATCTTGGGCCGGATTGTCCAGCCTCTATGACCGAGACCGTGCAAAACTGGCAGCGATATGTGATGCGCAACACCGGCCCGGCCGTCTTGCCGCTGCCCCACCCAAGCTGGCGCAACACCGCCTGGCTGCGAAAGAATCCCTGGTTCGAAACGGATTTGTTGCCATTTCTGCGTGCCCGGGTCGCTCGGTTGATTTCGTGAAACAATTTTCTTTATCTTCACGAAATTCACGCTATGAAGGGAAAAATATTCGAGAGGACTTTTCATGGATCGCCTAGACCGCAAGATCCTGCGCCTTCTGCAGGAAGACTCGACTCTGGCCGTTGCCGACCTCGCCAAGAAGGTCGGACTTTCGACCACGCCTTGCTGGCGGCGTATCCAGAAAATGGAAGAGGATGGCGTCATCCGCCGCCGCGTTGCTCTGCTCGACCCGGTGAAGATTAACACCAAGGTGACGGTGTTCGTTTCGATCCGCACCAATTCGCACTCCATGGAGTGGCTGCGCCGCTTCTCCGAAGTGGTCGCTGACTTTCCGGAAGTGGTCGAATTCTACCGCATGAGCGGTGACGTGGATTACCTGCTTCGGGTCGTCGTGCCGGACATCGGTGCCTATGACGCCTTCTACAAGCGGTTGATCGCCAAGATCGAGATCCGCGACGTATCCTCGGCCTTTGCCATGGAGCAGATCAAGTACACGACCGAACTGCCGCTCGACTACATGGTCATCGATCAGGCAAAGGCGAGCGAGGAATAGCCGCGGCGTCAGCCTTGAAGGGCAAGTCGGGTCCGCACGCGATCGCTTTGAAGCTCGCGCAACGCATCCTTCCCGATCCACCTTGCCGAACGACTGTCGCTGTCGGTGAGCTTTTGCGCCAGCATGACCGCCGATCCGTGGCAGGCGGCGCTCCGTTTTCCGATCTGACGCAGCGCCCAATTGACCGCCTTCTTCACGAAATTGCGCTCGTCGCCGGCATGCGCCTCGATCAACGGCAGCCAGGCAAGGAGCACAGAATCCGGCTCCATCTTCAGGTGGACGGCCGCCGTCGCGATCATCGCGAACCCTATTCGGCGCACGAACTCCCGTTCATCGGCGGCGAATTCCGGAATAAGCGTCCGTTCGAAGCGGGCGGCGACAAACAGGTCGGCGACCGTATCGGCGAGCTCCCAGGAATTGCACTCACCGGCCCATTCTCGCGCCTCGTCCAACGTAAGTGTGCTTGGGGAGGCGGTGAATGCCGCGAGCAAACGCGCTTCGCGGATCTCCGATTGCCAAAGCTCCATCGCCCGGACGTGGTCGACTTTCACTTGCCGGGCAATGCGACGGAGCTCGACGTTGGAAAGGCCGAGCGCGGTCTGCGTGACAATGCCCAACCGCGCCATGCCGGCTACGTTTTCCTTCGAGCCGAGCGCCCGCATGTGTTCGATGATTTCCCCGGCCGTGGACGCGGGCGAAAGCGTCATTTTTCGAGCCGAGCGAGCAGCGACGAGGTATCCCAGCGATTGCCGCCGAGCGCCTGGATATCGGCGTAAAACTGATCGACCAGAGCCGTCACCGGGAGCTTGGCGCCGTTGCGGCGCGCCTCGGCCAGCACGATATCGAGATCCTTGCGCATCCAGTCGACAGCAAAGCCGAAATCGTACTTACCCGCATTCATCGTCTTGTGTCGGTTCTCCATCTGCCAGGATCCGGCGGCACCCTTCGATATGACGTCGATGACCTTCTCGATGTCGAGGCCCGCCTTCTTGCCGAAATGAATGCCTTCGGCGAGCCCCTGCACGAGGCCGGCAATGCAGATCTGGTTGATCATCTTGGTAAGCTGGCCGGCCCCGGCGGGGCCCATAAGACCGACCATGCGAGCATAGGCGTCTATCACTGGCTTGGCTCTGTCGAAGACGTCTTCGTCACCGCCGCACATCACGGTCAGCACCCCATTTTCGGCGCCAGCCTGTCCGCCGGAAACCGGGGCGTCGATGAAATGCGCGTTCTTCGCGCGGGCCGCGCCGTAGAGCTCACGGGCGACCTCGGCTGAGGCTGTCGTATTGTCGATGAACACAGCGCCCGGCTTGATGGTTTCGAACGCACCATCCTTGCCGGTTGTCACGGACCGAAGGTCGTCGTCGTTGCCGACGCAGGTGAAGACGAAATCCTGGCCGTCTGCCGCCTCCGCTGGCGTCGCGGCCGTGCGGCCACCGAACTCGGCCGCCCATTTTTGCGCCTTCTCTGCGGTGCGATTATAGACGGTCAGTTCGTGTCCGCCGCGAACCTTGAGGTGACCGGCCATGGGATAACCCATGACGCCGAGACCGATGAATGCGACTTTGGCCATTTCCTGCAGACTCCCGTTTGCTTTAGGGCAGGTGTAACCGATGGCCGGCGTGGGGAAAAGGGGCCGGGCGCATTCCCCGGCACTTCGGCAGGCTCGCGATCGCTTGTCTCAGGGCTTGAAGCGCGCGACCACCAACTGTCCGGCGATTGGCTCGCCTTCTTCCATGCGCACGGTGATGTCGCCGATCTCGATGATTTCGAAACCGGTCGCCGTCAGGCGGTTGCGGAGGTAGGCTTCCGAATGGGCAAAGCGCTGATGCGGACCGACCATGTAGTCGCGGCCGGCAAAAGTTTCCGCCGGCAGGGTTTCGCTGGAGAAGATCAGCAGTCCTCCCGGAACGAGATTGTCCACGGCGCCGAAGAAGAGCGCTTCGAGCGCGCCCATATAGGGCAGCACGTCGGTCGCGACGATCAGGTCGAATGGGGCTTCGTCGTTGTCGTCCAGGAAATCGACCGCCTCGGCGACGTAGAGCGTCTCGTAGACATCCTTTTCGTGGGCGATCTCGACCATGTTTTCGGACAGGTCAATGCCGGTGATGTCGTCCGCCATGTCGCGCAGCGCGCCGCCGGTAAGACCCGTGCCGCAGCCGAGATCGAGAACGCGCTGGAAGGGGCCAAGCCCCAGTGCCTGCAGGCGCTGGCGAACCAGAAGCGGCACACAATAATTGAGCTGGTCGACGAGGACATTCTCGAAAACATCGGCGTGTTGGTCGAAGAGCGTCGCGACATAGGCGTCGGGCGCTTTCAACGGCGTTTCCCCGCGTCCCATCGAGGCGAGGCGAACGGCCGCGCCGCCGTGATCCTCCGGGTCGAGCGCCAGGACTTCCGCATAAGCCGTTGCGGCTGCGTCAAGATTGCCGGACTTCTCCAGCGTAAGCGCGCGGTTGTACGCCTGCGCCAGGGCTTCCTCGTCGATCTTCTTGTTTTGCTGGGTCATGGGCGCTTCTTACGACCGTCCGCAGGGTTTGGCAATCCGCCGATCCATTCGCCGAGCGCGTGTCCGAAACAAAAGACGAACATTTAGCGTTGGGTTAAAAAATGACTATGCGCAAGCCTCGCGGGATTTATCCGGGGCTGGAAAGGAGTCATCATCAATTCAACAACGAAGTCGGGAGGGAATGCCGATGTCCGCTGAACTGAGCCCGCTGACATTGGAAACGGAGTTGCGGGAAACGGAATCGCTGGAGCGGCAGGGGCCGCCGCTGCCGCAGACGTCGCAAGAGACGATCAACACGATCGTGCACTATTATCGCGGCGAACTGGGGCGAATGGCCGGATGGCGGGACCGCATCGACCGCACGTCGAACTGGGCGATCACCGTTGTCGCGGCGATGCTTTCCGTATCGCTCTCGACGCCGTCCTCGCATCATGGTGTTTTGCTGTTCGCGACGCTCCTGATCACCTTGCTGCTGCTGATCGAGGCAAGGCGCTATCGCTTCTTCGATGTCTACCGCGCTCGCGTGCGCCAGCTCGAGCGCGGTTATTTCGCACAGATTCTTTCGCCAGAGGGGACGCCAAACCCCAAATGGTCCGTGTCGATCGCAAGGAGCCTGCGGAAGCCGGCCTTCCTGATGAGCTACCGCGAAGCCGTCTGTCGGAGGCTTCAGCGCAACTATTGCTGGATGTATCTGATCGTGCTCTTGGCCTGGGGGCTGAAAATCTCGTCACCGAAGATTTCCGCCAATGGCGAACCTTTCGGGCACGTTCGTTCCTGGACCGACGTCACTGAAAATGCCGCGCTTGGGCCTGTGCCGGGTTGGGCGGTGATGATCGGCGTCGCGCTCTTCTACGTTCTTGTCCTTTACGCCTCGATCCACAAAGAGCAGCACGAGGGCGAACTCGCCCACGGCGAAGTGCACGTTTGAAGACGTACGCATTGGTCACCGCTGTGAGAAATTCGGGAGCAACGAAAACAACTTCTGCAACTGCATCCGAGAGGGATGCTCAGTTAGAATTCAGTGTGGCCTTCGTCCGCTTCAATGGAGAATGAATTCTCCCTTGAGCGACCGCCATTCGCTGGCCGATATCAGCTTGCGATGCACATAACGGACCGAATGCAGTGGTCCGTCCAATTTCTCCTGCCAGAACTTGAGGAACTGGCGCATCTCCGGAAAGTCCGGCGCGATGTCGTAGTGCTGCCAGATATAAGTCTGGAGGAAGGTCGGATGGTCGGGCATCCGGTAGAGGATCTGGGCCGTCGTCAGGCCGTAACCTCTGAGCTGCAGTTCCATCTCACTCGTCATCAGGACCTCACTTCTCGCAAAGGTTGGTCTCTATGATGAAACGCTTGATCTATTAATCAAGTGCGGAAATGAGATTTCGCGCACAATAACAACGGTTTAGCAGCACTCCTTGACTAGTGCTGCCAAGCCTTCGATTGCCGAGCGATCCCGCTGCGCAAGAGTTGGGGACGCGGAAGGCGAACGGAAGACCGCTGTCCTCCAGTCCCTCTGCTACCGCTTCAGATGCCGTGTCAGTCGGGCCTCCAGCAAGGCCCAGATGTTACGCAGCAATTCGACCATCATCAGGTAGAGAATCGCGGCCCAGACGTACATCTGGTAGTCGAAGGTGCGGGAGAAGGCGCGGCGCGTCTCGCCCATCAGGTCGAAGACGGTCACGATCGCCACAATCGCCGAGCCCTTGATCATCAGGATGATCTCGTTGCCATAGGGGCGGAGCGCGACGATCATCGCCTGGGGCAGGATGATCTTGAAGAAAGCCACCCTCTGCGACAACCCAAGTGCCGCGGCTCCTTCATGCTGGCCGCGCGGCACGCTCTGGATGGCCCCGCGCAAGATTTCGGCCTGGTAGGCGGCTGTGTTCAGCGTGAACGTGAAAAGCGCGCAGTTCCAGGCGTCCCGGAAGAACCACCAGAGACCCATCGCTTCGAGCTGCGGACGGAAGCTGCCGAGGCCGTAGTAGACGAGGAAGAGCTGGGTGATCAGCGGCGTACCGCGGAAGAAATAGACATAGGCATAGGAGAGCCAGGACCAGATCTTATTCTTCGACATCCGCCCCATCGCCACGGGCAGCGACAGGATGGCGCCCATGACGATCGACGAGATCACGAGCATCAGCGTAACGCCGAGACCGGACATGAAGCTCGGCCCGTATCTCGAGAATTTCTCGGGGTCCCAGCCGTTGACGACGGTGAGGAAGATGCCGACGGTAAGCGCCAGCCAGACGCCGAGCGTGACGCTGCCGATGAAGCGCGACAGCGTATAGGGCCTCGGCGGGGCCGGTGGCGGTGCCTGGGGCGGGATCATGGTTTCGGCAATGCTCATCGGCTCATCTCCGCGCGTTTGGTCCAGCGCTCGAGCGCGGAGAAGACGACGGACGAAATCATCGCCAGGATCAGGAAAAGAATGCAGGCGATGCCGAAGAACTCGAACGCATGCTTGGTGACTCGAGCCGCGACGCCCGTCTGGCGGAGAATGTCAGGCAGGCCGACGACCGAGACGAGGGCTGTGTCCTTGAGGAGTGCCATCCAGAGGTTGCCGAGGCCTGGAAGCGCTATGCGCACGAGCTGTGGCAGGATGATCAATCGCATCGTTTTGCCGCGATGGAAGCCGAGCGCGTCGCCGGCCTCATACTGCCCGTGCGGAATCGCCTTGAAGGCTGAGAGCAGGACTTCCGAGCAATAGGCGGAGAATACCAACCCGAGTGCGATCATGCCTGCAACGAAGGCGTTGATCTCCACCGGCCCCTCGTAGCCGATGGTGGCAAGGAATTGCTGCACCAGGATCTGCAAGCCGTAGTAGACGATGAAGAGCGTCAAGAGCTCGGGCAGGCCGCGAAAGATCGTCGTGTAGATATTGGCCGCAAGGCGCAGCTGCCTTTCGTTCGATTGCTTGGCGAGCGCGATGAAGAAGCCGGCCACCAGTCCGACGGGCAGGGTGGCGATCGCGAGGCTCGCTGTCACCAGGAACCCGTAGGCGATCTCGTCGCCCCATCCGGCGTCGCCACACGCCAGAAGCGTGCCTGAGCCGAACCAACGAAACACTCCGATCGGGCCGCAGAGCGGATCGATGATCGACCCGATCCAGGCAAAAACGGAGAAAAGGGCGGCGAATAGTCCGCTCATGCCAATAAATTCCCCTTGTAGCGTTCTTTTTTGCGCCAATTGCACTTATTTGAGAGGGTTCTTGTCAAACAAAAACGGCGGAAGGGCAAGCCATCCGCCGTTGCATTTTTTTCATCAACCGAGATTTCCCCGGCATGATCGGCGCGAAAATCGCAGCTACTGCATGTTTCCTTCATTCGTAGCCGACTTAAGGATAAAAACATGCAGCAACTCAAAATTCCACAGCGTCTTTTTGGGCGCGTCTGATTAGACGCGCGGCGCTGTAGTGGCGTCGATTAGCTGCCGTAGACGTCGAACGGGAAGTACTTTTCGTTGATCTCCTTGTACTTGCCACTTGCGCGGATGCCGTCGATGGCCTTGTTGAGCTTCTCGCGCAGCGCGTCGTCGCCCTTGCGCACGGCGATGCCGGCACCTTCGCCGTTGATGACTGGATCGATCGGCAGCGTGCCGAGCAGCTTGCAGCAGGCGCCGTCCTCCGTCTTCAGCCATTCGGAGAGCACGACGACGTCATCGATGGCTGCGTCGATGCGGCCGTTGGCGAGGTCGAGCTTGTATTCATCCGCGGTCGGATAGAGCTTCAGCTCAGCGCCCTTCATATGCGCTTCGGCATAGTTGGAATGCGTCGTGGAGCTCTGCGCACCAAGCAACTTGCCGTCGAGCGCCGCTTCGGTCGCCTCGGTGATCGACGAATCCTTTGGCACGGCGATCGCCGGTGGCGTGTTGTAGTACTTGTTGGTGAAGTCGACCTTCTGCTTGCGCTCCTCGGTGATCGACATGGAAGCGATGAACGCATCGAACTTCTTGGCGATCAGCGCCGGAATGGCGCCGTCCCACTCCTGCGTCACAAAGGTGCACTCAGCCTTCATCTCTTCGCAAAGCGCCTTCGCGATGTCGACATCGAAGCCCGTCAGCGTGCCATCGGCCTCGAGATTGTTGAAGGGCGGGTAGGCGCCTTCGGTGCCGAAGACGATCTTTTCGCCCTCTGCCATGGCCGTGCTTGCCATGAGCGCGAAAAGGGCAGCCGATGCGGCGGCTGCCAGCCGTCTGGAAATACGCATGATTATCCTCTCTGTTGGCTGGCACCCGGTTTTTTCTTTTTCGCGGATGCCAAATAGGGCCGGGGCGTACGCCACGGTTGGCGGGATATTCGTACTTCTCCGGTAAAAATCAACTGGAAAGCGCCATCGCCCACCGCGAAAGCGCAATCGCGCGTCATTCGTCGTCGTCCATGGCGGGGAGAAAGATGAACGGCCCGTTCAGGCGAGGTTAATGTAGCGTCCGATAGCCCTTGAGGCGGAACCGATCCGTGACTTTAGCGTTGCGATTACGAATGCGACTGACCACAAAAAAGTCGGAAACCGCGGATCATGGCCCTGTGGGATCAGTCTCGCAGGCGTGACCGTTCGATCGGACAGGATGCGCAGCGAGCCGGACCTCCCAATAAGAGGAAGGAAGACAATGTCGATTCGATCCAGACTTTTCGCAACGGTAGCCTTGCCGGTATTCGCGGCGACCTTTGCCGTCCAGCCTGCGCTTGCCGAGAGCCTGATGGCGCCGTTCGAAGTTGCTCAGGAAGGCGCGGAGCAGCCGTCGCCCGAGGATTTGCTGCTGCTCAAGAAGCGCAGAAAGCAAGCCGCCGAACAGGAATCCCAGGGGCAGGCTGAAGAACAGCAACCGCAAGCCGAAGAGCAACAGGCTCCGAGGCGCAAGAAACGCCAGCAGCAGGCCGAGGAACAGCAGCCGGAGGAGGCTGCCCCGCAGCAGGCAGAGGAACAGCCGACTCCGAGGCGCAAGAAACGCCAGCAACAGGCTGAGGAACAGCAGCCCGCCGCCGAGGAGGCCGCGCCGCAGCAGGCCGAGGAGCAGCCGACTCCGAGGCGCAAGAAGCGCCAGCAGCAGGCTGAGGAACAGCAGCCCACCACTGAGGAGGGCGCTCCGCAGCAGGCCGAAGAACAGCCGACTCCAAGGCGCAAGAAGCGCCAGCAGCAGGCTGAGGAACAGCAACCGGCCACCGAGGAAGCCGCTCCGCAGCAAGCCGAAGAGCAGCAGGCTCCACGCAAGAAGCGTCAGCAGCAGGCGGAGGAACAGCAGCCCGCTGAGGAGCGCGCGCCGCAACAGGCCGAGGAACAGCAGCCCGCCGCCGAGGAGGGTGCTCCGCAGCAGGCCGAGGAGCAGCAGGCTCCGCGAAAGAAGCGCCAGCAGCAAGCTGAAGAACAGCGCCAGGACGAGCAGCCTGCTCCTGAAGTGGCGCCACCCGCGACGGCAGAGCAAGAGACGGGCGAACAGCCGCAGGCCCAGCCCGCTCCGGAAGTCGTGGATGAACGCACGGAAGAAGAGAAGGTCAAGATTGCCAAGGACCCGGCGGCAACAGACGACACGGTCGTGCTTCCGGTCGAAAACGGTGCAGCCATTCTCGACAGCGACAAGGATGCCGACAATATCGGCGGCAACCGTGCGCGCGAAGCGCGGCGCAAGCAGCGTGAGGAATTGCGCGCCAAGGAAGAAAGCGTAGCGCCGCCGACCGACGATGCCGCAGCCCAGGCCGAAATATCGACCGAGGTCCGGGAACAGCTTCCGCAGAGGATCGAGGCCAATCTGAAGGAAGAGGGACAGCGCATCGAAGAAGCGCCGGTCTTCGCCGTGCCTGAGACGACCAACATCGTTAGCAACACGATCGTCAACAACACGGTGATCAACAACACGACCGTCAACACGAACGAAGTCACCGAGGTGCAGGTCGTCGAAGAAGTGGAAGACCGCGTGATCCTCGGCGTCGGCGATCGCATTTTCGTTCGCGGCGACGACCGGCCGCGGCTGCGGCGCGACTCGCAGGAAACGTTCTACGACCAACTGCCGCGCGACCGCGTTCGCGAGACGATCGTTCGCCCCGATGGTTATCGAATCGTCACGATCTACAACCGCTACGGCGACATCGTGCAGCGCTCGCGCATTGACAGCGACGGTAACGAATACCTGATGATCTACGCGCCCGAGTACGACGTGGATCGGGACCGTCCAGCGATCGTCGACGTCGGTTACGAACTGCCGCCGATGCGCCTGACGATACCGGTCGAGGATTATATCGTCGACTACGCCGACGATCCGGATCGGGATTACTACGAGTTCCTGTCCGAGCCGCCGGTCGAGCAAGTCGAACGCGTCTACACGATCGATGAGGTGCGCAACTCCGCCCGCCTGCGTGACAAGGTTCGCCGCATCGACCTCGACACGATCCACTTCGAGACGGGTAGCGCCGAGGTGTCGATGTCACAGGCCAAGACGCTGCGCAGCGTCGCGGATGCGATGTCGAAGATCCTCGAGAAGGATCCGGGCGAGACCTTCTTCATCGAAGGCCACACGGATGCCATCGGCTCCGACCGGTCGAACCTGGTTCTTTCCGACCAGCGTGCAGAGTCGGTCGCTGTGCTGCTCAGCGAAGTCTATGGCGTGCCGGCCGAAAACCTCGTGACGCAGGGCTACGGTGAACGCTTCCTCAAGGTGCGCACACCGGAAGCCGAGCAGGAGAACCGCCGCGTCACCATTCGCCGCGTGACGCCGCTCGTGCGGCCAGTCGCCCAGCGGTAATCGCGGACGGTCGGGCGGCACAGGTTTCGCCGCCACTTCTTGTTTTACCCAAATGGGGCCGGGAGACCGGCCCCATTTCTATGTGTGGCTTCGGAAGTTTGCGGAGCCGCGCAGCGGAAAGAGCTTGATCCGCAAGCTCAGCCGCGCAGCCCCGTAACCTTTTCTACGAAGTCGGCGATCGCGGCCGTGTCGTCGAGGTCGAAGACTGCGAGATTGCTATCGGTCACTCGATGATCCGCGGCAATGGCAACGATGTGCGGGTCGCTCGGCGCCAGCGGCTCGCGGTTGGCCGAATCCATCCGCCGCGCTTCGATCTTCGGAATCGGCTCGCGCTTGTAACCTTCGATCAGCACGAGATCACAGGGAGCGAGCCGCGCCAGGATCTCCTCGAAGGACGGTTCCGGCGCGCCGCGCAGTTCGTGCATGATTGCGAAGCGCGTCGAGGAGACGATCGTGACCTCATGCGCGCCAGCCTCCCGGTGGCGGTAGCTGTCGGCGCCGACCTTGTCGATGTCAAAGTCGTGGTGGGCGTGCTTGATCGTCGACACGACATAGCCGCGCCGCGTCATTTCGTTGACAAGACGGACCATAAGGCCGGTCTTGCCCGAGTTCTTCCAGCCGGCAATGCCGAATATCCTGGGTTGGGTCATGGTTTGGGATCCTTGAGGCGCTGCAGCCAGGCTTCGGCCTGCTGAAGCTGTTCCGGCGTGTTGATATTGAAGAAGGGGTCGAGCGGACCCGCCTTTGTCGAGATCATCGGGAAGTCCACTGCCACCGAATGGTGGCGCGCAATGAAAGCGCGCACGCGCAACTTAGTGTCGGTGCGGATCCAAGCCTCCAGATCATCGGCGATCGCTACCGGCCAGAGCGCGAAAAGCGGATGGACCTCCCCGTCGGAACAGGCGACGGCAATCGTCCCCTCCAGATCGGGCACGGAGGAGAGCCGGCCGACGAGGTCATCGGGAAAAAATGGCGCGTCGGTCGGCACGGTCAGAACATGGGCCGCATGCGGTGCAACCTCCGCAGCATGGCGCATGGCGGTGAGGATGCCGGCGAGGGGGCCGAAGTAGCCAGGCACCGTGTCGGCCAGCACCGGAAGACCGCGCGGCAGGTCGATGCCGGGATCGGCATTGAGGTTGAGTGCGATGCTTCCCACCTGCGGCGCGAGCCGTTCGACCATGTGGTCGAGGATGGGCCGGCCATCGAGTACGAGTCCGGCCTTCGGGCGACCCATGCGCGACGATCGCCCGCCACCGAGGATAACGGCGGGCGGGCGTTTCGGTGCTTCTGGCGCGTTCGTGACCATCGACGCGTTCCTCTATTCGAGAGGGCCGGCAAGGGAGCGTCGGGCGACGGCCTTCCTTCCGCGCAGGCTCTCCCGGTAGAAGGTATAGAGGCCGGATCCGACGATGACGGCAACCCCCGTCAACATCCAGCGATCCGGTGTTTCCGTGAAGAAGAAAATGCCGATTGCGATCGACCAGAGCAGGCTCGTGTAGCGGAACGGCGCGATGACCGAGATGTCGCCATCGCGCATCGCCAGCACGATCGTCTGGTAGCCGAGCATCAGGAGGATGCTGGCACCGGCAATATGGGTGAGCGAGGTGGTCGACATCGGCTGCCAGCCGCCGAACGGCACGATCAGCAGGGCGCCGACCAACGTCGTCACCATGGCGGTGGTGACAGTGATGAAGAGCGACGGTACGTCGCTGCCGATGCGGCGGGTGCAAAGATCACGCGTCGCGGTGCAGAAGACGCAGGCGACGACGATTAATGCCGCCGGGGTGAAGCCGTCCGGCCCGGGCCGCAGCATGATCAGCACGCCGAGGAAGCCGATGGCGATCGCCGCCCAGCGACGCCAGCCGACAGGTTCGCGCAGGAAAAGCGCGGCGCCGAGCGTCACGGCCAACGGCAGCGCCTGCATGATCGCCGAGGCGTTTGCGAGCGGTATCTGGCCAAGCGCCGAGATATAAGTGATCGAAGCCAGCGCCTCCATGGCGATACGCAGGATGATTGCTGGACGCAGGATCGTTCGGATCGGGCGGAATGCGCGAAAGTGGAACGCGAACACCAGCACCATCAGCGTGGTGAGCAACCCGCGGACGAACATGATCTGCCCGGTATTCATGACGCCCGTTACGGATTTTACGAGCGCGTCGTTGCAGGCAAAGCTGATCATGGCAAGGCACATGAAAATGATGCCGCGGAAATTGGCAGATGAATGCATTCGTCTTTCCTGATGGCCTTCGGCCGAGGCCAATGTTTGGCGGGGAGGCGAATCCATCCCATGGAGATGCGCCCCTGTCCAAGCATTGACTGCCAATCCCCGCAAACTCAAGCATCGTTTGTGCAAGATCGCTTCCCACCTGAGGGGAGAACCGCATCGACGCGAGATCCGAGGGGCACAATCGCCGGCCTCGGAGCTTTATTCGCGGAATCTTAAGTTTCGCTGCCTATCGTTGCGACGATTCCGCAGTGCAATCGCATGAAGCGATCGGTGGATGACGGTCACTGAATCTTGCAACGCCGTCGATCCGCGAAATGTCCGCCGGAGCCTGGGAGGTGCTTCCGCCGGCATTACCACTTCCGCCAAGAGAAGCCACCGTGCGGGCATGTTCCTCATAATAAGAACCTGGGGTCCGCAATGTCTTTGATCGATCGCCTTCTGCAGCGCCTGCGCATCGTCACAAAAGTCCTCCTCTTCGTGGTTCCGCTCGTGGCTCTGATCGCCGGGATCGGTCTCGTCGGCTTTTTCACCGCTCGTACGCTCAATGGCCACATGACCGTCACCCGCGAGACCATCAACAATCTCTCGGATTTCCAGGCTTTGCGCAGCGCCTTGCAAGCCTTCGCCGATAATCCGAGCGAGGAAACGCGCGATATCCTTTCGAAGGAGATCGACGAGCAGGAAGAGGGGGTTAGAACTCTCGAAGCGCTGCTGGCGCGTGACGCGGACAGGGCGCAGATCGCCTCTGTCGTTGCACTCGGTGGCCAGATGCGCAGCCAGACCGACAAGCTCTGGGCGGTCAAGGTCGAGCAGGACACGGTAACGAAATCGCTCGAAGCTGCGCTTGCCGACATGACGAAGACGGGCAACAGCGCCTACAAGCAGATCGATATCATCCGGAGCGAATCGGGTGAGAAGGAAGCCTTCGCCAAGGCACTGCTCTTCGATGCGGCAGCCTACCAGGGTGTTGCCGAACGCATCAAGAAATTCCGCCTCCCGGTAACCATGGCCGTCAATCCCGACGCCAAGATCGATCAGGCGAACAAGCTGCTGCCGCATCTGCTGAAGCAGATCGAGGAAGCCGAGAAGATCGCTTCCGAAAAGGTCCAGAAACCGATCCGCGAACTCAAGGAACAGGCACTGAAGATTCAGACGATCCTCGCAGGCGCCGAGGACAATGAGGCGAAGAAGAACGCCCTCGTACCGATCCTCAGCAAGCTCTCGAAGTACGAGGCCGACTTTGCCAAGGAGGCGGTCAAGAATTCGGACACTGCGGCCAAGCGCTTCGTCGGTATGGACGGGGAAATCTCGACGCTGAAGACGCTGATCGCTTTGATGGGCGATACTTTCAAGGGCCTCGACAATACCCGCTTTCATATCAGCGAGTTGCACCGCTCGCTCGACGCCGCAAGCCGCGATCTCGTAATTGCAGATATAAGCGCCGTACGCGAAGCGGCCGGGAAGCTCTCCGAACTCGGCGGCAAGAACGCAGCACTCCGCGATCTGCCGGCAAAGCTTGGTCCCTCGCTCGACAACATCGACAAGGGCACGGCCGCGCTGATTGACGTTGGCGGCCGCTGGCAGGCCGCCAAGAGCGAGGCTGCAACGCTTGTCGCCGATGCGAGCGGCACGCTCGAAAGCTTCGTCAGCAGCGCGCAGGAAGCCGGAAAGCAGGACAGCCAGCGCTCGGCCGCGGTCTCGATCATCGCGATGGTTGCCGGAACGCTGCTGGCGATCATCGGCGGCTTGATGCTTGTCGAGACGCTGCGCGGCCCACTGAAGCGCGTCACGGAAACCATGACGCGGCTCGCCAACGGCGATCTCGAAGTGGCGATCGAGGGCCGCAACCGCGGTGACGAGATCGGCGACATGGTGCGCTCCGTCGCTGTCTTCCGCGACAACGCGCTCGAAAACGTGCGGCTGGAACGCGAGGCCGAAGCCGCGCGGACATTGTCTGCCGAGGAGGAGGCTCGGCGCTCAAAGGAACGCGCGCGGATTGAAGCCGAGCAGATGCAGGCGCTCAACGCTCTTTCCGATGTTCTTGCCAAGCTTGCTGCCGGCAATCTTGAGGAAGGCATGGCGGAAGACCTGCCGGCCGACTACGTCATCATGGCCCGCACCTACAACAACGCCGTCGAGGCGCTGCGTGCGACGCTTACGGATGTGCGTCTTGTCGCGGAAGAGATCTCCGGCGGGACGGGCAATCTCTCGGCTTCGGCCGACGACCTCGCACGCCGCACGGAGCAACAAGCAGCCGCGCTTGAAGAGAGCTCGCGTGCGCTGCGTCAGCTGACCGAACTCGTGCGCTCGACCGCCGAAAGCGCGCGCAGCACCACGGTATCGGTCGATGAGACGAACAACTATGCGCAGCATTCCGGTCAGGTCGTCGCCAAAGCAATCGATGCCATGGCTGAGATCAATCGCTCGTCCGAAAAGATCGGCACGATCATAGGCGTGATCGACGAGATCGCCTTCCAGACCAATCTTCTGGCGCTGAACGCGGGTGTAGAGGCGGCCCGCGCCGGCGAGGCTGGCCGAGGCTTCGCGGTCGTCGCCCAGGAGGTGCGCGAGCTGGCACAGCGTTGCGCGGGAGCCGCCCGTGAGATCAAGGGGCTGATCTCGGCAAGCTCGGCCCAGGTGCGCAGCGGTGTGGCGCTGGTGCAGGAAACCGGCGAGGCGCTGACGGTCATCAACGACCATATCGCCACCATCCACCAGCTCGTCAGCAATATCGAGGCCTCTGCGGCTGACCAGTATAGAGGCCTGAACGAGGTCAATTCGGCCGTTCACGAGGTCGAACTCATCACGCAGCAGAACGCTGCGATGGTCGAGGAGAACACGGCGGAAATCCATGGCCTGCGCCGGCAGGTGGAAGCACTCAACGAGAAGATCGAACGCTTCAAGACCGGCACCGCCAGCATGGGTGGCCACGGTCAGGTTCGGTACGGCTCGATTTACGCCGCTTAAGACCGTCTCAGGAAAGGCGGTTTTTCCGCCCGGAATTTTCGCAGTGCAACGAGCTTCGTCGGGAATCGCCCCTCACCTTAGCCCTCTCCCCGCGTGCGGGGCGAGGGGAATCTGTCTCGTGGAGGCCGCCGACTACATTCGGCCAACAAAGGGGCAGGGACGCTGCAGCGAGTCCCTTCGCCCCGCAAGCGGGGAGAAGGTGCCGGCAGGCGGATGAGGGGCATTATGCACAACGCCCTCTATACCGCTCAGCCGCCGGTTACGCTCATGTGGCGCGCGACGGCCGGGCGGTTGTGTTCGCGATCGATGATGAAGTCGTGACCCTTCGGCTTGCGGGAGATCGCCTCATCGATGACGCGAGAGAGGTAGGCATCGTCGTCCGTCGAGCGCAGCGCCGCTCGTAGATCAGCCGCGTCGTTCTGGCCGAGGCACATATAGAGCGTGCCGGTGCAGGTCAGCCGGACGCGGTTGCAGCTTTCGCAGAAATTGTGCGTCATCGGCGTGATCAGGCCGAGGCGTCCGCCGGTCTCCGCGACCTCGACGTAGCGGGCGGGGCCGCCGGTGCGGTAGGGAATATCCTTGAGCGTGAACTGGGCTCCCAGACGCTCGCGCATCTCGGAAAGCGGCAGATAGTGGTCGGTCCTGTCCTCGTCCACTTCGCCCATCGGCATCGTCTCGATCAGCGTGAGTTCCATGCCGCGCCCGTGCGCCCAGCGCATCAGTTCGGGAATCTCGGCGTCGTTGAAGCCCTTGAGCGCCACCGTATTAATCTTCACCTTGAGACCGGCGGCCTGGGCCGCATCGATCCCCTCAAGGACCTTCGAGAGTTCGCCCCAGCGGGTGATGTGGCGGAACTTGTCGTGATCGCGGGTATCGAGCGAAACATTGATGCGACGCACGCCGCAATCGGCAAGTTCGGCCGCGAATTTCGAAAGCTGCGAACCGTTGGTCGTCAGCGTCAGTTCGTCGAGGCGGCCGGCCTCGATCTCCTTACCGAGTTCGCGAACGAGGAATATGATGTTCTTGCGCACCAATGGTTCGCCGCCGGTGAGCCGGAGCTTGCGCACGCCTTTGGCGATGAAGGCGGAACAGAGCCGGTGCAATTCCTCAAGCGTCAGCAGATCCTTCTTCGGCAGGAAGGTCATATGCTCCGCCATGCAGTAGGTGCAGCGGAAATCGCAGCGGTCGGTGACTGACACACGCAGATAGCTGATGGTCCGACCGAAAGGGTCGATCATCGGCGTCGTGGAACTGTCGAGCGGCTGTGCGCCGGTTCTGTCTATCGCTGCATTATTCAAGGCTTTTCTCCCACTGCTTTCAATGTCGTGGGCAAAAACCGTGGCGTCAAGGCGCATACTGTCGCAAATTTCGGTGAAGCGGCGGTCGATCGGAGTTCATGCCGGCCGAGTCCCAAGGAAGACGTGCACTTGCGCCTGGATAGGCTCGAAAGATTTGAAAATGTTTTAGCTTTTCTCCGCCTGTTCATCCTGTATCGCAGGCGAAGATCTCCTGTGGCGACCGGACGAATTTAATAGGCCTTGGGCCTGATCTGGGGTAGTGCTCAGCGGATGAATGCGGAGTGAGTATGATGAGTGAATTCTGGCCGACTGAGTTGCGCGTATCGAAAGACCGTCACCGCCTCACCGTCACCTTCGACGACGGCGCCTCCTACGACCTGTCAGCGGAACTACTACGTGTGCTTTCGCCGTCGGCTGAGGTGCAGGGACATGGGCCGGGCCAGCGTGTGACCGTACCCGGCAAGCGCAATGTCCAGATCATCTCGATGCAGCCGACCGGCAACTACGCCGTGCGCATCGGCTTCGATGATTTCCATGACACGGGGATCTTCACCTGGAGCTACCTGCGCGAACTGGGAGAGAAGGGCGCGGAACTCTTCGCTGCCTATGAGCAGGAGCTGGCCGAAAAGGGCATGTCACGCGACAAGTCGGAAAAGCCGCGCTGACCACGGCATGTTTCCTGCCTCGACTTAACGCTCGGCGCTGCTAGGCCCGTGTTCCCGATCGCCGTCCTCCTTCAACAGGGTGGCGATAATCCGCTCCATCGACTGTGCGACCGTCATGCAGTCCTCGATCGGCGAGCCTGTCAGCGACTTCTCGATGAGCGCCGTCTGGATCTCCATTGCCTCCTCGGTGAGCGTACGGCCGGCCGGCGTCAGCGAGAGCCGCAGCACGCGCTTGTCGCGCTCGTCGCCTCGTCGCTCTATCAGGCCGCGCTTCTCGAGCTGCGGCAACAGCATGCTCATATTCGAGCGACCGACGAGCAACTTGCGGGCGAGCTCCTGCTGCGTGATGCCGTCGAAGCGATAGAGATTGATCAGGATGTCGAGATGCGGCGGCTTGATGTCGAGATGGGCGAGCTCCCGCGTCAATGTCTGCTGCATCAATTGGCAGGCGCGGGCGACAGCGATCCAGCTTCGAAAGCGCGGGTGGTCCCAGGGGAAGTGATGATGTTCTGTTGTCACTTGCTTTTTGTTCATCGTTGTACAATGATGTTCATAGTTGAACATTTCAAGAGAGTTTCACTATGGCATCCTTCGCGGTCAACGTCATCCGTCCGGCGCTGAAGGTCGTGTCTGCCGTCTCCGCCGACGCTGCCGGCAGGCTCGCCTTCAGAATCTTCTGCCTCACACCGAGCCGCAAGCCGAAAAGTGCCAAGGAAGCAGCCTTGCTGAAGGCGGCGGCGTCAAGCATGGAACGCTCGCGAAAAGTCACGCTGTCTTTCGCTGGCGGCTGGTTTGTCGCGCATCATTTCGCGCGGTACCCCGGTGCCGAGGGCCCGCGTATCCTGGTTGCCCACGGCTGGGGATCGCGCAGCGCCTATCTCGCGACTTTGATCGATGGCCTGCTGGCTGCCGGTGCTGAGGTGGTTGCCCTCGATTGGCCGGGGCACGGCGCTTCGCCGGGACGGTCGCTGACGATGCCGCAGGCGGTGAGGGCGATCGATGCTGCCTGGCGCCACTTCGATGGATTCGACGTCGCGATCGGCCATTCCTTTGGCGGTGCGAGCCTCGCCTGTGCGGCAGGCGCCGTCGTCTGCGACGTGCCGGCGCGAGTGCCTGAAAAACTGGTTCTGATCGGCGCGCCGAGCGAAATGACTTGGCTCTTCAAAGGCTTCGGCAAGATGATGGCTCTCGCGCCCGCGGCCCAGGCCGCCTTCGAAGGCATGGTCGAAAGCCTTTCCGGCCGCCGGGTTGATGGCTTTGACGCAGCCCGCATTCTCGGCATGCTGAGGAAGCCGGTGCTCGTCATCCACGCGGAGGACGACAAGGAGGTTTCCGCCGTCCACGCCCGCCGCTACGGTGCGGCCGGGCCGAACGCCGAATTGTATTGGGCGAACGGTTTCGGTCATCGCCGCATCGTTTCCGCCGCACCGGTCATCGACCGGATCAAGACCTTCCTCGGCGAAGAAAAGAAAGCTGCTCACTTGAGAAGAATCGCCTGATGCTGTCATCAAGACGTCATGCTATCCGTTGAAAGCGCATGCAAGAGCGGGCGTCACGGAGGATCGAATGGCACTCATCAGCACGGTCGAGGAACTCAAAGCACTCTACGGCGAGACGACCGAGGCTTCGATCGTCAAAGTGACGAAGGCGCTGACGGCGGAGTATCGGCAGATGATCGAGGCGTCGCCTTTTGCTGCGCTTGCGACCGTTGGGCCGGAAGGGCTCGATTGCTCGCCGCGTGGCGACGATCATAGTGTCGTGCGGGTCGCGGACGACAAGACGGTGCTGATGCCCGACTGGCGCGGCAACAACCGCGTCGATTCGCTCCTCAACATTGTCCGCGATCCGAGGGTGGCGCTGATGTTCCTCGTTCCCGGATCGAATACGACGATGCGCATCAACGGCACGGCGGTCGTCAGCGTCGATCCGGCGCTCACCGGCTCCTTCGAGGTGGACGGCAAGCATCCGCGCAGCGTGATCGTGGTCACGATCGGAGAGGTCTATTTCCAATGCGCGCGGGCGCTCATCCGTTCGCAGCTTTGGAATTCGGAGCGCTTCGTCGATCCGGCATCGCTGCCGACACCCGGCACGCTACTCAAGGCGGCAAAGGCCGATTTCGACAACGAAACTTACGACCGGGAATGGCCCGGGCGCGCCGCCAAGACGATGTGGTAAGCGCGTCCGATCCTTTCTGACAATAAGTCGATTCCGGGACGGTACCTACCGGCGATAGATCAGCCAGTTGCGGCCGGAATCCTTGCGCATTCCCTCCTCGAAGAGAACCGTCCGGTTCCGCCCGGCATTTTTGGCGGAATAGAGGGCAACATCGGCCTTGTTGTAGAGATCGACCGGATCGTCCGCCTCGGTCGCCATGCAGACGCCGACGGAGAGGGTGATCGGGCCGTAATTGACGCCCGTCTTGGAGTTCTTGAAGGGCGTGCCGGCAAGCACGGTGCGGATCCGGTCGGCCGCCTGCAGGCATTCTTCCTGGGTGATATCATGGAGAATGACGGCGAATTCCTCGCCGCCCGTGCGCGCCACAAAAGCATCCCGGCGCAAGTTGGCGCGGATGACACTGCCGACGGTGGCAAGGATCTTGTCGCCGACCGGATGGCCGAACGTGTCGTTGACCTTCTTGAAATGATCGATATCGGCGACGAGCAGGCCGGTGAAGTTGCGCAGATGTTCGCTGTTGTAGACGCCGGCCAGAGCGTCGTCGAAGGCCCGCCGGTTGGCGAGACGCGTCAGTGAATCGGTGTTGGCGATGCGCTTGTATTCATCGAGCTCCTGCCGGATGACCTCCATTTCGAAGGATTTCTGCACGACGGTCTGAACGCGCTCCTTGCCCTGGTTCATGGTGTCGACGGTCGCTTCCGTCAGGATGCCGATGGCATGGCGCAGGATGTCGGCGCTCGCGGCGCTCTTGCTGGTCATGTTGAGATAGGCTTCGTCGAGAACCTTGTTATAGTTCTCGAGCGCGTATTGCTCGTCCTTCAAGAGGTTGACGAGCTCGGCCAGCTTGGCGGCAAGCGTGTTGTGCGCCCGCTCGATGCCGTGCGGATGATGAATGTGGCTGAAATATTGTGCACCGATGGCGTCGAGCTCTTCCTGAGTCGCCCGGCTACCGAGCGCCGCAAGCTCCTTGGACAATTGCTGGTTCGAGCCGAGATAGGCCTCGTAATATAGCTCGTAATTACGCGGTATTGGCGCCACCCCCATCATCCGCATGGCGTGAGTGATCTGCGCGGCGATATCCGGCGGCGCCTTACTCGAGGTTGCCGTTTGCATATGCAAACCTCCTTTATTTATTCATTTCTAAAGTCTGGTGATTTTTAGGGGGAAATGATTTGTGAAGTCTTAATGATTGCTTGGGCGGATCGATACAATTCGACCAATTTCGGGGTGATGCGCCTACAGCGCCACGCGTCTTATCAAACGCGCAGAGGACGCCGTAGCACTTTGAATTCCTGCACCTTTTCCTCAAACCGGCTACATGCAGCAGTGCCCTGCAATGGCGGTGGCGAGTGTTGCCGCGGCGCCGGTGATCACGCCGCGGCAGTCGGGATCGATCAGGCGGGGCTGATCATCGTTTCCGGGCGGACGATCGCGTCGAACTCTTCGTTGGTCACATAGCCGCCGCCGACGGCTTCTTCGCGAAGCGTCGTGCCGTTCCTGTGTGCGGTCTTGGCGATCTTCGCGGCATTATCGTAGCCGATCTTCGGCGCCAGTGCGGTGACGAGCATCAGCGAGCGGTCGAGCGCCGCCTTGATATTGTCCTCGCGCGCCTCGATGCCGACGACGCAATTGTCGGTGAACGAGACCGCTGCATCGGCGAGAAGCTGTACCGACTGAAGGAAATTATAGGCCATCAGCGGGTTGTAGACGTTGAGCTCGAAATGGCCCTGGCTGCCGGCGAAGGTGAGGGCTGCGTGGTTGCCGAACACCTGCACGCAGACTTGCGTCAGCGCCTCGCACTGGGTCGGATTGACCTTGCCCGGCATGATCGACGAGCCCGGTTCGTTTTCCGGCAGCGCCAGCTCGCCGAGGCCGGAGCGGGGACCGGAGCCCAGGAAGCGGATGTCGTTGGCAATCTTGAAGAGGGCGGCCGCGGTAGCGTTGATCGCGCCATGGCTGAAGACCATCGAATCGTGAGCCGCCAGCGCCTCAAACTTATTTGGAGCGGAGGTGAAGGCGACGCCGGTGATTGCGGCGATCTCTTGCGCAACCTTCTCGGCGAAACCGATCGGCGCGTTGAGACCCGTGCCGACAGCCGTGCCGCCCTGGGCGAGTTCGCAGAGACCGGGTAGGGTCATCTCGATACGCTTGATCGAGGACGCGACCTGGGCAGCATAACCCGAAAACTCCTGACCGAGCGTCAGCGGCGTTGCATCCTGCGTGTGGGTGCGGCCGATCTTGATGATGTGGTCGAAGGCCTTCACCTTCTCTTCGAGCGCCTTGTGCAGGTGCTTCAGCGCTGGCAGCAGGTCATGGATGACGCGCTCGGCGCAGGCGATGTGCATGGCCGTCGGATAGGTGTCGTTCGACGACTGGCTCATGTTCACGTGGTCGTTCGGGTGAACCGGCTTTTTCGAGCCCATGACGCCGCCGAGCAGTTCGATCGCGCGGTTGGAAATGACCTCGTTGGCATTCATGTTCGACTGCGTGCCGGAACCGGTCTGCCAGACGACGAGCGGGAAATGATCGTTGAGCTTGCCGTCGATGACTTCCTGCGCCGCTTTGACGATCGAATCGCCGATCGCCGCGTCGAGGCGACCGAGTGCCATGTTGGCGCGCGCTGCTGCCTGCTTGACGATGCCGAGGGCTCTGATGATCGCGACTGGCTGCTTTTCCCAGCCGATTTTGAAGTTCCCGAGCGAGCGTTGCGCCTGGGCGCCCCAATAGCGGTCGCTCGCCACCTCGATGGGGCCGAACGTATCTGTTTCCGTGCGGGTCGATGTCATCGTGATACCTGCCTTCGTCTGCGGTTCATGAAGCCGAGGCGAGAACGCTTCTCAGCCGGTCGTTACGCCCCGGTGCCGGGCATCTCTCTGCCCCGGCGAAGCAAGCTTGTAAAGGGCGGTAAAGGCATGTCCGGCCCTACAATCGTTTGAATTCTTACGGTGCGCCAACAGGTTGGCTTTGCGGTCAGGAACGGTGATCGACGAACTCGTGGTCGCAAGAGTTGTGACCTTTCCGTCACATTGCGCGTTTTCCTTTTTGCAGGGCCGACTGTGCCCTGGGAAACGCCGACGCGCGCTCGACGGACGCAAAATGAAAACGAATCAAATTTTTATGACGTTTCGGCAGCAATGAACTGACGTGTTTTGGAACAGGTTTGACGAGGATTCGCCCCATTGGCGTCGGGGCGTTTCCTTTTCATTCACCATCCTTTTCTATAAGTCGGGGAGCACGAGGGCGTGGCGAGAATCTGGCACCGGCCGAATTCGGCGACAACGCAATACGGGGATCTTTGTTCTAATGAAACTTTTCAAATCGGCAGCGATTGTGGCGCTCATGTGTGGTTGTGCGGTTGCAACCATGGATGTACGACCGGCATCGGCGCTCACCCTGATGGACTTCATCCGCGGCGGCAAGAAGCGAATGTCGCCGGAGCACGCCCGACCTGCCCAACCGCTGCCGGGGTTCGGCATGATCGTGCCGCAGCAGATGGATCCGAGGATGGCTGCAAAGCCGCCGCGCGTGACCGGGCCGCGGTACTATACCTACAGGGCGGAACCGTTGCGCCGGATCGCCACGGATCGGTTGCTTGATCCCGTCGTGACCGGTTCGGTGCAAAACGGCGCCTTGCCGCCGATGCTTCGCCCGCCGCTTTCGGATGCGCGGCAGTTTCTCCCCGAGATCAACGTCCGCGCCACGGAAGCCGTCGCAAAGGCAGTCGAGAACTACTATGGCGCCCGGACGGATTTCGTGTGGATCGACGGCACCGGCGTCAGCGCGCGCGCCAAGTCGGCTCTTGCGGCGCTCGCGCAGGCCGCGAAAGTCGGCCTCGATCCGCAGGACTATGCGGTTGACGTGCCGTCGGACACCTTCGATCGAGGCGACATGATCGCCCGCGAAAAGGAGCTTGTTCAGTTTGAAATAGCGATGTCGGTTGCGACGCTGACCTATGTGCAGGATACGGTCCGCGGCCGCATCGATCCGAACAAGATCTCGGGCTATCACGACTTCAAGCGCAAGAACGTCGACCTCTTCGCATTCCTCGACAAGGTGGCAGCAAGCGATGACGCCGCGGCACTGATTGAAAGCGAGAACCCAAAGAGCGCACAATTCCTGGCCCTCAAGGCGGAACTTGAACGACTGCGCGCGCAGACGGATGCGACGCCGCGTGTGGAAATCGCTCCGGGTACACTGCTGAAGCCCGGCCAGACCAACCCGGAACTTGCCAATGTCATCGCCGGCATCAAGCTCAAGGCGTCCGAATCGCTGAAGGCAGAACACGCTGTCGTACTCGCGAGCTATCAGGGAACCCCGGACTACACGCCCGAGCTGGTTTCCGTCGTCGAGGCTTTCCAAAAGGAACACGGCCTGAAGGCCGATGGCGTTGTCGGTGAGGCCTCGATCCGCGTGCTGACGGGCGGTGACACGACCCCCAGCAAGATCAACAAGGTCGAAATCGCGATGGAGCAGGCGCGCTGGCTTCCCGATGGATTGGGCAACCGCTACGTCTTCATCAACCAGCCCGCCTTTACGGCCTCCTACACGGACCAGGGCGTGGAACAGTTCTCCATGCGCGTGGTTGTCGGCTCGAAAGCGAACCAGACCTACTTCTTCCAGGACGAGATCCAGACGGTCGAGGTCAATCCCTACTGGGGCGTGCCGCAGTCGATCATTGTCAACGAGATGCTCCCGAAGCTCAGAAGCGACCCCGGCTATCTCGACCGCATGGGTTATCAGGTCGAAGTCGGTGGCCGCGTCGTGCCTTCGTCCGCCGTCAACTGGTACGGATCGACCGCCTCGGTCGCAGTGCGTCAGCCGCCGAGCAGCGACAACGCGCTTGGCGAACTGAAGATCCTCTTCCCGAACGCTCACGCGATCTACATGCATGACACGCCGTCGAAGAGCTTCTTCAAGCGCGACCAGCGGGCGCTCAGCCACGGCTGCGTGCGGCTCGCCGATCCGCGCCGCATGGCCGCTGCGGTTCTCGGTACGAGCATCGACGAAGTCGGCAAGGAAATAGCGAGCGGCCACAACAAGGCCTTGCAGGTGCCGCAGAAGGTGCCCGTCTATGTTTCCTACTTCACCGCATGGCCGAACAAGACCGGCACCGTCGAATATTTCAACGATGTCTATGACCGCGACATGTATATGAACCGGGCATTGGATGCGACGCGCAACGCGCGCCGAGCCGAGGGATAAAAGGGAAGGGGCCGCAAAAGTGGCCCTTTCTCATTTGTGCTTTCGCGTGAGGAGTGTTTCGACCAGATGCGGCGTCAGCTCGTCGAAATGCTGGATGATGCGATCGGGAGCGAGGCTTTCGATCGGTACGTCGGAATAGCCGAACGGCACGGCAATCGAGGGCACCGACGCGTTCCGCGCGACAAGGATGTCGTTGAGGCTGTCGCCGACCATCACGGAGCGCTCGGCGATGCCGCCTGCATTGGCGACCGTGGAAAGCAGATGTTCCGCATGCGGCTTGCGCACAGCGAAGGTGTCGCCCCCAGCGACGGCTGCGAACCGGCCGAGCAGGCCGAGCCTTTCGAGAAGGCGCGTTGCGAGCATTTCCGGTTTGTTGGTGCAGACAGCGAGCTTCAGGCCGGCATCCTGCAGGCGATCGAGTGCCGCAATGAGACCCGGATAGGGCATCGATTCCCCCGGCATCGAGCCGTGATAGAAATCCACGAACTCCTTCATCTGCCAAGTAAGGTCCTCTTCGCTGAGTGCCTTGCCGCGTAGCGCGAAGGTGCGCTCGATCATAGCTCGCGCGCCGTGGCCGACGAGATGGGTGAGGTCCGCATAGGTGACGGGCTCGACACCGGCCTGTGTGACCGCGTGGTTGAGACTGGCGACGAGATCAGGAGCGGTGTCGACAAGGGTACCGTCGAGATCGAAGACGACAATGGGGGGAGACACTGGGAACCTCGCGTTAGCGGAAATCTTGAAACACGTCGCGTTGATGCGCCTTCATGCATGTCGTCATCCAAAACCGCGGTACACTTTTGGACGACATGCATTGGTTGTTCGGGTAGGCGAAGTGGGCGAGGAATGCAATGGCGCGGATCAGCGCAGGCTGCTGCGGGAATCCGGCAAAGCGCTCTTATTTTGGCTTTTGTTTGCGGCGACGGGCGTGTAAGTGTCTCAGCGGAAATTGGACGGTGATTGGCCTGCTTGGCCTCGCCATCTGAGAGATCACGAGGGAGCGAGTGGCGCATGGACGCCCGCCAAATGAAGATCAAAGCCGCAGCGGCGGCGCTTGAATATGTCGAGAACGGCATGCGGCTTGGAATTGGTACCGGTTCGACCGCCGAAGAATTCGTCCGGCTGCTCGCCGAAAAGGTCGCGTCGGGCTTTCAGATCGCTGGCGTGCCGACGTCCGAGCGCACGGCGAGGCTTTGCCTCGAACTCGGTGTGCCGTTGAAATCGCTCGACGAACTGCCGGAGCTGGATCTGACGATCGACGGTGCCGATGAGGTCGATGGGAAGTTGAGATTGATCAAGGGCGGCGGCGGCGCGCTGCTGCGCGAGAAAATCGTGGCCAGCGCCTCCAAGCGGATGATCGTCATTGCCGACGAATCGAAGGTTGTCGACGTGCTCGGCGCCTTCAAGCTGCCGATCGAAGTGAACCCGTTCGGGCAGGTCGCAACGCGGCTGGCCATTGAGAAGGTCGCGTCCCGCATGAGTATGGCGGGCGATATCGCCGTTCGTGCGTCGGGCGACGGCCCGTTCATGACCGACGGCGGCCATCTCATTCTCGATGCATCTTTTGGCCGTATTCCTGATGCAGATGCGCTCGCGGCAGAGCTGAATGCCATCCCTGGGGTGGTGGAGCACGGGCTGTTCATCGGGATTGCGTCATTGGCGATCATCGCCGGTCCGGAGGGAGCCCGCACCCTGACGGCGTCCTGAGCCGATGCCGCCGCTTCCATGAAGCGTCGCGGACGGCGCAGAAAATAGGTTTCCGCACATGTCTGCCTGGCGGCGGCCATTGGCCGGGGCGACAGGTGCCAACACAGGAGCATGGATAACAATGAACAAACTCACAGGTCTTGCCCGCACTTTCGCAGCTGCTGCCGTTCTCGTTTCGGTTTCGGTTCCGGCGGTTCGCGCCCAGGACGTGACGGAAGATCAGATCAAGGCCGCCCGCGCGACCATCGCGGCGCTCGGCGTGACCAACACCTTCGACAACATTCTGCCGCGTCTCGCAGAGAGACTGAAGAACACGCTGATCCAGTCCTCGCCGAACCACCAGGAACTGATCACCGCGACGGTCGACGAGAAGGCGCTTGCTCTTGCGGCCCGGCGTGCGGATCTGGAGCGCGAGGCCGCAACCATTTACGCCAAGACCTTCTCGGTCGAGGAACTGAACGCGATCACCGAGTTCTACAGCTCGCCGGCCGGCAAGAAGCTGCTGAACGACGGTCCGATCGCTTCCCGGGAGTTGCTGAAGGCAGCCGATATCTGGGCCGCCGGCGTTTCGCGCGACCTGACCCAGGAGGCCACCAAGTCTCTCGATACGACCATCGGAGGCGCGCCCGCAGCGGACGCCGGTACCGCCGCTCCGGCGCAGCAGTAAATTGCCGCAAGGCCGACCACAGATCGAAGAAGCCCGGAGCGATCCGGGCTTTTCTTTTTTTGCGTCGCAATACTATATCAGTGACGGAGGGTGAGGCGGGTTCGTGCCTTCCACCCTCCGACATTTTCGACTGATACGATTTTCACTCCAGGAGCTCGCCATGACCGCTTTCGACTATGACCTCTTCGTGATCGGCGGTGGTTCGGGTGGCGTCAGAAGCGGACGTCTGGCAGCGGCGCTCGGCAAGAAGGTCGCGATTGCGGAGGAGTTTCGCTATGGCGGCACCTGCGTGATCCGCGGCTGCGTGCCTAAGAAGCTCTATGTTTATGCTTCGCAATATTCCGAGCATTTCGAGGACGCAGCGGGCTTCGGCTGGACGGTTGGAGAAAGCCGCTTCGACTGGGCGAATCTGGTCGCGGCCAAGGAACAGGAAATCTCCCGTCTCGAGGGCCTCTACCGCAAGGGCCTCGCCAATGCCGGCGCCGAAATCCTCGATACCCGCGCCGAGGTCGTAGGGCCCAACACGGTTCGGCTGCTGGCGAGCGGAAAGACCGTCACCGCCGAGCGCATCGTGATCGCCGTCGGCGGGCATCCGAGCCCCCACGATGCGCTTCCGGGGCACGAGCTCTGCATCAGCTCCAATGAGGCCTTCGATCTCGCCGAGCTGCCGAAATCGATCCTTATCGCCGGCGGCGGTTATATCGCCATCGAATTCGCCAATATTTTCCACGGGCTGGGTGTTGAGACGACGCTGATTTATCGCGGCAAGGAAATTCTCTCGCGTTTCGATCAGGACCTCAGACATGGGCTGCATGCGGCGATGGAAGAGAAGGGCATCCGCATCCTTTGCGAGGATATCATCCAGTCGGTGTCGACCGATGCACAAGGCCGACGTGTGGCTCAGACGATGAAGCACGGCGAACTTGTCATCGACCAGGTGATGCTTGCTCTGGGACGCGTGCCGAACACCAAAGGGCTCGGCCTCGAGAACGCCGGCGTCAAGGTCAACGAGCGCGGCGCGATCATCGTCGATGCCTTCTCGCGCACGAGCGCACCGGGCATCTACGCGCTCGGCGACGTGACCGACCGCGTACAGCTGACGCCGGTGGCGATCCACGAGGCCATGTGCTTCATCGAGACCGAATACAAGAACAACCCGACGTCGCCGGATCACGACCTGATCGCGACGGCCGTCTTCTCGCAGCCGGAGATCGGCACGGTCGGAATGACGGAAGAGGATGCGGCGCGCAAATTCGATGAGCTCGAAGTCTACCGCGCCGAGTTCCGTCCGATGAAGGCGACCCTTTCGGGACGAAAGGAAAAGATGATCATGAAGCTTGTGGTCAACGCCGCTAACCGTAAGGTTGTGGGCGCACATATCCTCGGCCACGATGCTGGCGAAATGGCGCAACTGCTCGGAATTTCGCTGAAGGCCGGATGCACCAAGGACGACTTCGATCGCACCATGGCCGTGCATCCGACGGCGGCCGAGGAACTGGTGACCATGTATCAGCCCTCCTACCGGATCAGTAAGGGCGAAAGGGTCGCTTGAGCCTGCCTGCAAGCGGCAACGCGACCACCGATGTTTTCTGGTAGAATGGCTTTCCAAGCCCCACGTTAACGTTTATAAGCCCGCATCCGCGAAGTCTCGGCTCGGGGGCGGGCGCGACGGCTGGGATCATAGAAATCCGAATACCGCGCGGTTATATGGCCGCAGGCGCGACGTGCGCGGGGCTCCCGCGTCATACAACAGGTGATGGAAATGGCACAGACTTGGACTCCGAACAGCTGGCGGCAGAAACCCATTCAGCAGGTGCCGGATTATCCGGAACTCGCAGCGCTTGAGGCCGTGGAAACACGCCTCGCGAAGTATCCGCCGCTCGTCTTTGCCGGCGAGGCGCGGCGTCTGAAGACTGCGCTTGCCAATGTCGCCGAGGGCCGCGGTTTCCTGCTGCAGGGCGGAGACTGCGCGGAGAGCTTCGCCGAGCACGGTGCAGACACAATCCGCGACTTCTTCCGCGCCTTCCTCCAGATGGCCGTCGTGCTCACCTTCGGTGCACAGCAGCCGGTGGTCAAGGTCGGCCGCATCGCCGGCCAGTTCGCCAAGCCGCGCTCTTCGGGCGTGGAAAAGCAGGGTGATGTGACGTTGCCGAGCTACCGCGGCGATATCATCAACGGCATCGAGTTCACGGAGGAGGCCCGCGTGCCCAATCCTGAGCGGCAGATCATGGCCTACCGCCAGTCCGCCGCGACGCTGAACCTGCTGCGTGCGTTCGCGATGGGCGGCTACGCCAACCTCGAGAACGTGCATCAGTGGATGTTGGGCTTCGTCAAGGACAGCCCGCAGGCCGAGCGCTACCGCAAGCTCGCCGACCGGATCTCCGAGACCATGGATTTCATGAAGGCGATCGGCATCACTTCGGAAAACCATCCGAGCCTGCGCGAGACCGATTTCTTCACCAGCCACGAGGCGCTGCTGCTCGGCTACGAGCAAGCGCTCACCCGCGTCGACTCGACCTCCGGTGACTGGTATGCGACCTCGGGCCATATGATCTGGATCGGCGACCGCACGCGTCAGCCCGACCATGCGCATGTCGAATACTGCCGTGGCATCAAGAACCCGCTCGGCCTGAAGTGCGGTCCGTCGCTGACCGCCGACGGTCTCCTGGAGCTGATCGACCTCCTCAACCCGGCAAACGAGCCGGGTCGCCTGACGCTGATCTGCCGTTTCGGTCACGACAAGGTGGCCGAGCATCTGCCGCGCCTCATCCGCGCGGTCGAGCGCGAGGGCAAGAAGGTCGTGTGGTCGTGCGATCCGATGCACGGCAACACGATCACGCTCAACAACTACAAAACCCGGCCATTCGAACGGATTCTGTCGGAAGTCGAAAGCTTCTTCCAGATTCACCGCGCGGAAGGCACGCATCCGGGCGGCATCCACATCGAGATGACCGGCAATGATGTCACCGAATGCACCGGCGGCGCCCGCGCGCTTTCCGGCGACGATCTTGCCGATCGCTACCACACCCATTGCGATCCGCGCCTGAATGCGGATCAGGCTCTTGAACTTGCCTTCTTGCTTGCCGAGCGCATGAAGGGCGGCCGCGACGAGAAGAAGATGGTCGTCAACGGCTGATCGAGAGCGCGACGTACCTGGTTCAAAATTTCTGAACGATCGGTGCGTGATCTGAATTTGACAGAGCCGGGCCAGCCGATAAAGCTGACCCGGCTTTTTGCTCTGCGGCGCCGTGCCTCTTTCAGACGCACAAAGGTCGCTGTAGCACTTTGCATGGCTGCAGGTCTTTGTCCTTAAATCGGCTCCGCTTTAAGGACATGCAGTAGCTCGAATTGAATGACGGGAGGACGACAATGGAAATTCATGAAGGCGGCTGCCTTTGCGGCGCCGTGCGGTTCAAGACGCGCGGGAAGCTCAGGGAGATCATCTTCTGCCATTGCTCGCAGTGCCGGAAACAAACCGGCCTCTATTACGCCGCCACGAACGTGCAAAACAACGATATCGATGTCGATGGCGCGGATAATGTCACCTGGTATCGTTCTAGCCCGGAGGCGCAGCGCGGCTTTTGCCGGTTCTGTGGATCGGCGCTTTTCTGGAAGGCCGATGCACTCGACTACACTTCAATTCTTGCGGGCACCTTCGAGACGCCGACGCGGCTCGAACCCGGCTATCATATCTATTGCGCCGACAAGGGCGACTACTACGCTATCGAGGACGAACTGCCGAAGTTTGACCAGGGCCGCGCCTGACGACGCTTGCCTATTGTCCCGGCGTCGTAGCTGCCTGGTCGAAAGCGCTTGCCAAGGCTTCGAACTTCACCGCCTGCCAGAAGGCATATTCCTCGACCAATCGTTCGCTCAGCCAGAACTGGCCACGCGTGCCATCATCGGGCCTGCCTATAAAGCCGGACTTCTCGGCGTTTGAAAACAGACGGCGGACATGGGTGTTCGATATGGCGTAGTGCTCTGCGAGTGCCGCCAGATTGACGCTGATTGATACTCTTCCGTCCTCTGGAACGAGACTTGACGGACGCGCCATCAGGTCGTCGAGCAGTATCCCGCCAGCCTCCGACCACACGAACCCCGCGACGCCCTGCGGTGGCTGCGTCCATTTGCTGTCGGCAATCAGGCGCCGTGCAGCCATCGGCTGAGCGCGTTCGAAAATGGCGATGTCGGCCTCCATACGCTCGACTCTCGTTCCTCCATCCAAGAGGTCGAGCGTTCTCATCTGGCTTTTGAACCAGAGTTGCATCGCATGCTCGCTGATCTCCGTCGGCTCAAGCGGGCGCGTCCTCCTGGTTCGGCCGCCGCTGGCGGGCTGGAGCAGCTTATAGGCGAGCAATTCGGCAAGAAATGCTGTTGCGGTGTTCCGGCTCGCCCCGCCGGTTTCGCGCATCAGCTTTAGCAGACGCGCCGCGGTGACGCCGGAGTCGGGATCGTTGCGATCGCGTTCGAGGTGGAGGGCATAGGCCGCCTGCGTGAGTATCCACTTCTGGTGGGCCGCCACCATGCGTGCGACGCGCGGGAAGAGATCGTTCAGCGAGATGAGGTTGCGTGCACCTACCTGCAAGGCTGGCCGAAATTCCGGATTTTGCAGCAGCGCGTCCACCGTGAAACCAGGTGGACTCTTTTGCTCGACGTTTTCCCTTCCCGCAACCCGCTGCATCTGCGCGCATGTCCCCAATGGCGCTGCAACGAAACACGGCCATAGACGCGTGTTCCGGGCAACACACAGCCTTGCTCTGGCAATTCACTAGCATTTCAACCTTGCGCTTAACACGCAAGTTCATTGTTTGCTCAGGCGAAGTTCCACGCGCCGCTAATACCGCAGCGGCGGATGTCTTCAATGAACTAATGGAGAGCTCGTCATGTTCTCGTGATCCCGCTCTATCGCGGGCCGCTTGCAGGCGACTGTATTAGCCACTCCAGAATGGAGAACGCAGCGGCCCTGACAGTAATGGCGCTGCATCTCTAATACCCTGCATTCTTAGGGTGCGCCTCAAAGGTTAATTATTTCATACTCCAATAAGTTGCGACGACGGTGAAGCGGTTTTCTGTCCGCGCGAAAGAGCGGCTGCCGTGTTTCAAAATTCTACAGCGACCTCTGCGCGTCTAGCTCGACGCGCGCCGCTGTAGTCCATCGCGCGGAGGACGGCTGAACGGCGACGGCCGGGGCAGTTCGCGCCCGGCCGTCGGGATTCAGGAACCGACGGGGAAGAGTTCGGCGTGGGACTTGAAGAACCGCTCCGTGCTGAACCGCTTGCCGAACATCATGTCGTGCTGGAGGAAGCGGTAATCGCGCAGCGACGCGGGTATCTTCGGCCGCCGCGACCACTCTGCGATGTCCTTGCCGTTCTTGCGGACCACCATATAGCGGTCGACGATGCGGTACTGGTCGTAAACCTTGCCCAGGAAGCCGGTGTAATAGGGGTGCTCGTAACCGGCCTGCTTTAGGATCTGATAGGAAAGGAAGGCCGGGCTGATCGTGCCGATGTTCTTTTTCGGGCCTGTCTTGTTCGACCAGACGACGAGCGGCGTTTCGTGCTGCGCCTTCATCTGCTCCTTCGTACCCTTGCGCGAGGCGGTCACGTCGTTCATGTAACCGGTGTTGGTGTAGACCGTGTTGAGCGGCGGAAGATGATCGCCGAAGACCACAATGATCGTCTCGCGGTCGCGCTTCTTCGCCCAGTCCATCAGCATCTTCAGACTGTCGTCCGCTTCCTTGATACCCTGGGCATAGGTGGCGAGCACCTGGCGGTCGCCTTCAGGGAGATTGCCCTCGACCTTGATCGTGTTCTTCGCGTAGCGGTTCGGCTCATAGGGACCATGGCCCTGCAACGTCACCGTGAAGAAGAAGAAAGGGTCTTCCATGGCATCCGCCTGGCGGATGATTTCCTTCATCAGTGATTCGTCCGAGGCGAAGATTCCGCGCTTCTGCATCGACGGCAAGTTCTCTTCCGAGCGGAACGTGTCGAAACCGAAGGCCTTGTAGACGGCGGTGCGGTTCCAGAACCAGCCCTGGAAGGGATGGATGGCGCGCGAGACATAGCCTTCGCTGCGGAAGAAGGTCGCGAGCGAGGGGATCGGATTGCGGATATATTGCTGGTAGGGAATGCTGCCATAGGGCAGGAAGGCATTCGAAAAGCCGGTCAGCGCCTCGAATTCGACATTGGCGGTCATGCCGCCGAACTCCGGCGAGAAGACGTTGCCCACCTGCATTTCGCGGACCGTCGGCATCGGGTCAGGCGAAAGCTTCACGTTCGGCAGTCGAGTCGGATCCCAGAAGGATTCGCTCATGACCACGATCACGTCCGGCTTGCCACGATGCGTCGTTCCGGCAGGCAACGGCTTGACCGGAATACGGTCGATCGCATCGGCCATGTAGCCCGCCGGCGCGCTGACATTGGCCATCGGCAGGTTGATCGCGAAGGCGAGTGCAAAACCGTTGTGGCGATAGTTCTCGGTCTGGTCCCACATGATCGGGATCACGCGCAAGCGGTCGCGGATCCACGAGAACTGGTTGTAGTCCATGATGTGCCAGAAGGCGACGAGCAGTGGCAGCGCAAAGCCGACGCGAACGAGACGCTCCCTGCGCGTCAGCTTGGGAAAGTTCCGCCAGGCATAGCGCAGCAGCAGGCCGATGGTGGCGACCATGGCGATCAGCCCGACGACGACCGCGGCGGCGGTCCACGGGCGGTCCTTAACAAGGACGGGCATCAACTCCATGATCTGCCGGCCGAAAAGGAAATCGGTCGGATAAAGCGGATCGGAGAGGAAGACCTGCTTCTGCTCGCTGATGAATGCCGGCAGGATCGCAAGCGGCACGACAAGGAGGGCCGCCTTGTGCTCGCGACCGAAGAGTGCATCGACGGCAAGCAGAACCAGGAAGAAAACAGCGATCGTCGTCCAGGCCGGACGCATGGGATCGGTGAAATAGGCGACGGTTTCGCCAAAGGACTGGCGCACGATCAGTTCGATCGCGAATACGAGCGCGGCTGCAATAAAAAAAGAGAAGAACGCGCTGCGCGTGCCGGCCAGGGCCTTGGCGTTTCTGACGGAGGACCCAGACCTATCGATGAAGGACTGGGAGCGTCTCGCGGCGGCGGATTCGATACTGGCCAACGGCGTCTCCAATTTCATAAATCTTTCGTCTTAATGTCATACGACTGTCATCTTGAACGGGGGATGAATGGCTAAACCAGCTGGGATGGCCGCGAGTTCCACGCGCGCAAAAAGATCGTAGTCTCGCCACGTAAAGGGCGGGAAATGCAGAATTTTTTGAAATCTTTGATTTGATCGCGATTGGCTGTGGGTTTTTTGTCGCGGTATGCGGTAAGAACAGGGCGTACGTCAGAAGTATTCGCTGAGACAAGACCACAGGCCCGCCCATGACTGCACAGAACGCCGCTCCCTCAACGCTACGGATTGCCGTGGCCCAACTCAATCCGACCGTCGGCGACGTCGCCGGCAATCTGGCTAAGGCGCGCGAAGCGCGCGCGGACGCGGCGCGCCAGGGCGCCGATTTGCTCCTGTTCTCAGAACTCTTCATTTCCGGTTACCCGCCGGAAGACCTCGTTCTAAAACCGGCATTTCTGAAGGCCTGCCTGCAGGCGGTCGAGAGGTTGGCCGCCGATACGGCTGGTGAAGGCCCCGGCATCGTCATCGGCTTTCCGCGTCAGGCCGGAGCGCTCCGTCACAATTCAATCGCGGTCCTGGACGGGGGCAAGATCATTGCGATCCGCGATAAGGTGGACCTGCCGAACTATGGCGAGTTCGACGAGAAGCGGGTGTTCGATGCCGGTGGAATGCCCGGTCCCGTCAACTTCCGCGGCGTGCGTATCGGCATACCGATCTGCGAGGACATCTGGGGTGATCTCGGCGTCTGCGAAACACTCAAGGAAAGCGGCGCCGAAATCCTGCTTTCCCCGAACGGTTCGCCCTATTACCGTGGCAAGGTCGATGTCCGCCACCAGGTCGTCCTGAAGCAGGTGATCGAGACGGGCCTGCCGATGATCTATGCAAACCAGCTTGGCGGTCAGGACGAGCTGGTCTTCGACGGTGCGAGTTTCGCCTTCAACGCGGACAAGTCGCTCGCCTTCCAGATGAGCCAGTTCGAAGAAGCGGTCGCAGTCTCCGAATGGAGGCGAGGCGAGGAGGGTTGGGCCTCGTCAAATGGGCTCAATTCGCGCCTACCGGAAAGCGACGAGGCAGACTATCGCGCCTGCATGCTGGGGCTCAGGGACTACGTCAACAAGAATGGCTTCAAGAATGTCGTGCTCGGGCTTTCGGGCGGCATCGACTCGGCAATTTGCACGGCGCTCGCCGTCGATGCGCTCGGCGAGGAGCGGGTGCGCACGGTAATGTTGCCGTACCGATACACCTCGCAGGAATCGCTGAAGGACGCCGAGGCCTGCGCCAAGGCGCTCGGTTGCCGCTACGATATCGTCGCGATCGAAGAGCCGGTCGAGGGCTTCCTCAACGCGCTCTCTGATGCGTTCGAAGGCACCGAATCCGGGATTACCGAGGAGAACCTCCAGAGCCGTACGCGCGGGACGATCCTGATGGCGATCTCCAACAAGTTCGGCTCGATGGTGGTGACGACCGGCAACAAGTCCGAAATGTCGGTCGGCTATGCCACGCTCTACGGCGACATGAACGGCGGCTTCAATCCGATCAAGGACCTCTACAAGATGCAGGTCTATGCGCTTTCGCGCTGGCGCAACGGTGCGGTGCCGCCGGGCGCGCTCGGGCCTTCGGGCGAAGTCATTCCGCAGAATATCATCGACAAGGCGCCGTCCGCCGAACTTCGGCCGAACCAGACGGACCAGGATTCGTTGCCCCCCTATCCGGTGCTCGACGATATTCTGGAATGCCTGGTGGAAAGGGAGATGAGCACGGAGGAAATTGTCGCTCGCGGGCATGACGAACCGACGGTCCATCGCGTCGAACACCTGCTTTACATTGCAGAATACAAGCGCCGCCAATCCGCCCCGGGTGTGAAGATCACCAAGAAGAATTTCGGTCGCGACCGGCGCTATCCGATTACCAACCGCTTCCGTGACAGGGGGTAGTGATGCGCAGCTCGGTGGAGATCTTCGACGTCGGCAGCGGTGAGACGCGCATCGTCTGGCAGACGGAGCGGTTGGTCGAGGCGCCGAACTGGTCGCCGGATGGACGCTATCTGGTCATCAACGGCGACGGCCGGCTTTATCGTCTTGCGCTCGACGGTTCCGAACCGGTGGAGATCGATACCGGCTTTGCCCGCCAGTGCAACAACGACCACGGCATTTCCCCGGATGGCCGATCGCTCGTCATCAGCGACAAGAGCGAATTCGGCAAGTCGGCGATCTACGTCCTGCCGATCGGGGGCGGGGTGCCCCATTTGGTGACGCCGAGTCTGCCGTCCTATTGGCACGGCTGGTCGCCGGACGGGCGGACACTTGCCTATTGCGGTATCCGCGATCAGACTTTCGACATCTACACGATCCCGGTCGAAGGCGGCGAGGAGCGCCGCCTGACTCACGGAGAGGGGCGCAATGACGGGCCGGACTGGTCGCCGGACGGGCATTGGATCTATTTCAATTCGAGCCGCACCGGCCAGATGCAGATCTGGCGGATTCGCCCCGACGGCAGCGATGTGCAACGCATCACCGACAGCCCCTATGGCGACTGGTTTCCGCATCCCTCACCAGATGGCCGGCACCTGCTGGTGCTCTCCTATGACGGCGACGTCTTCGACCACCCGCGCGACCTTGACGTCAGGCTTCGCCTGATGGACCCGCAAGGCAGCAATGCGCGGGTGTTGTTCGAGCTCTTCGGCGGGCAGGGGACAATGAATGTCCCGAACTGGTCGCCCACGGGCGAGGCATTTGCGTTCGTGCGATATCAGCCCGAGTGAATCCTTCGCAGCGTAGATGCCGCCTCAGGCAACCGGCAGATTGTAGGGCGTGATTACTTCGACCGCGGAAAGGCGTTGGGTTCCGGAGCCGGCAAGAGCCGCTCTTCTCCCCATGATGGCGCGAAACGCCGTACGCGCGTCGGTTTTCAGGTCGTGATGCAGGACGAAATGCACGCGTCCGTCCCTCAGGAGTTCCAGATTATCCTGATCGAGATCATGGGCGATGAAGAGTGCGCACGTGCGGTCGAGTTGATGGAAAGCGGCAAGCACGGCGCGGTTTCCTCCGCCGATCGAATAGGCGACGTTAATCTCGGGATGGCGCGTCAGCGCATCGAGGGCAAGGGCGCCGGTTTCCTCGTTCTTACCAAAACCCTCGCTGATCTCGACGAGACCGATCATAGGGTAGCGCTCGCGCAATGTCCGGCGGAAACCGATCTCCCGTTCCTCCTCTCCACGGAAGCGGTTGCTCGAGATCGTCACCAATACGGTGGCCGCCCGATCGGCGAAGCGCTCGCCGATTAGATAGGCGGCGGTCTCGCCGGCCGCGCGGTTGTCGGCCCCCGCATAGGCCGTTCTGGCGGAGTGTGGAAGATCGGTGACGAGTGTCACCACCGCTATGCCCGCGCTTTCGAGCCGGGCCACGGCAGCGGTCACTTCGGGCACATCCGGTGCCTTGAGGACGACGCCATCGGTGCCGCGCAGGCGGATTCGGTCGAGCAATTGCGCGATCTCCTGCGCTCGCATCGTTTCTGCGAAATGAAAGCGGCAGCGGAAGATCGTCGGCACGAAGGTCGTCGCTTCGCTTTCGAAAGCGCGTCGCACGGCGTCGGTAAAGCGCTCCGGCGCTTCCATGACCACGTCGATTGCATACTTCCGCCCCTGGATCTCCATGCCGGCCTGCTGCTTCTCGAGCTCGCGGATTGCCGCCTTGACGCGGGCTATTGTCTGCGGGCGGACACCCGCCCGATCATTGAGCACCCGATCGACCGTCGCTGTGCTCACGCCTGCTTGGAATGCGATATCCTTGACCAGAAACGGATGCGCCACGAACAAGCCTCGTGATGGTTTTTTGATGGATTCCTGCTCTATATCAAGACTGGGCGAGACGTATAGTCGGTGTCACCGTTTTCTCGAGGAGGAGACCCGATGAAGACCGACAACACGGCGAGGAGGCGCGCCGAACGCCTATGGCTGACGGAGGAGTCCTGCAGCATCGAGGCGTTTCGCGCAGAGGCCGAGCGCCGCACCAACCCGGCCGACTATCCGCATGCGGCCGATTGCCAGAAGAACATCCTGATCTATGACAGCGCCAGCCTCGTTGCCGATTGCAGGACGGACGACGGTCGGCGCGCGGTCCTGGCGGAGATTTGCGGGGTCCTGGCCGAAGGGCCGGGCGTTGCGGTGTTCAAGCGCGCCTTCACCGAGACGAGCGTTATCGACGCGGCAAGCCGTATCTTCGATGAGATCATCGATGAGCAACGCCGCACGAACAGTGGTGGCGGCGACCATTTCGCCAAGCCGGGCGCCAACGACCGCATCTGGAATTCGCTGGAGAAGCATTGCCTGCGCTCTCCCGAAAATTTCGCGGCCTACTACGGCAATGCGGTCATCGCGCTCGTCAGCGAAGCCTGGCTCGGGCCGAACTACCAGATGACGGCGCAGGTCAACCGCGTCAATCCGGGCGGAGCGGCACAGTCGGCGCATCGGGACTACCACCTCGGCTTCCAGACATCGGCGGTCATCGAGCAATATCCCGCACATGTGCACAAGCTCTCGCCAGTCCTGACGCTGCAAGGCGCCGTCGCCCATTGCGACATGCCGCTCGAAAGCGGGCCGACCTTGTTCCTGCCCTACAGCCAGAGCTATGTGCCCGGCTATCTCGCGCTGAACAGGCCGGAGTTCAAAGCATATTTCGACGAGAACCACGTCCAACTTCCGCTGGAGAAGGGCGACGCGGTGTTCTTCAATCCGGCGCTCTTTCATGCGGCTGGCACCAACCGCTCCGCAGACATCAAGCGCGTCGCAAATCTCCTCCAGGTCTCCTCCGCCTTTGGACGCGCGATGGAAACGGTCAATCGCGAACGGATGTGCGCCGCGCTCTATCCAGCCCTGAAGGCCCTTGCAGCGGACGGAAGGCTTTCGGCCGGCGGGGTTGCCAACGCGATTGCGTCCTGCGCCGAAGGTTATTCGTTCCCGACCAATCTCGATCGCGACCCGCCGCTCGGCGGCCTGGCGCCAAAGACGCAGGCGCAGCTGATGCGTGAAGCGCTGGCCGCTGGTTGGGAGACCAAAGCCTTCGTGGAGGCACTGGCGGCGCAGGCGGAGAAAAAGAGAAGCTGAGGAACGCCACTGAGCGCCATCCCGACGCCTCACGTGCGGGAGCTTGGAAGCGAAATAGAGGAGGAGTTACATGAGCACGGATCATGGCCGTCTCGACGGCAAGATCGCCATCGTGACAGGCGGCACACAAGGGCTCGGTGCGACGATCGCGGCGCTCTTTGCCGAACGGGGTGCGACCGGCATCGTCATCTGCGGGCGCAACGCCGCCAAAGGCGAGGCAAAAGCAGCCGAGATCGGCAAGGCGACCGGCACCAACGTGGTTTACGTGGCGGCCGATCTTGAGCGGGTCGAGGATGCCCGCAAGGTAGTTGCCGCTTGCGACAGGGAATTCGGCCGGGTGGACGCGTTGGTCAATGCCGCGGCCATCACCGATCGCGGCACGATCCTCGACACCACGCCGGAACTCTTCGACCGCATGTTCGCGGTCAACGTTCGCGCGCCCTTCTTCCTGATGCAGGAAGCGGTGAAGGTAATGCGGCGCGAGAAGATTGAGGGCACGATCGTCAATATCGGCTCGATGTCGGCCAAGGCGGGACAGCCCTTCATTGCTGCCTATTGCGCGTCGAAAGGCGCCCTGGAGACGTTGACCAAGAACACGGCCTACGCACTTCTGCGCAACCGCATCCGCGTCAACGGCCTCAATATCGGCTGGATGGCCACGGAAGGGGAGGATCGCATCCAGCGCGAATATCATGACGCACCGGCGGACTGGCTCGAAAAGGCCGCGGCCGACCAGCCCTTCGGACGCCTCGTCGATCCGGCCGAAGTCGCGCGCGCCTGCGCCTATCTCTCCTCGGCGGAATCCGGCCTGATGACTGGTTCGGTGATCTGCTTCGACCAATCGATCTGGGGCGCCTACGACGGCTCGCCGCATCCGGCGGCGCCGCTCTGACGCGGCGCCAGTTCTTGATGCAGTGCGAATACGTGGGATAGGCGAGCCGTTCGGCTCGTCTTGCCTTTCGCCGGCGGCTGTGCCCATATGGCGCCGTCAGGTGCCCGCTACGGCGGGAGAATCGGGAAGCCGGTGCAAGTCCGGTACGTGCCCAACGCTGTGATGGGGACGGTCGCGCGAAGACAAGTTCTGAATTTTAGTCAGGACATTGCCACTGAATCTTCAAGTGATTTGGGAAGGCGGCGCGACCGGATGAACCAGAGTCAGAAGACCGGCCTGGCGAGATAGACCGGCCCCGCGCGGACGGCGGGAGGTTGTGCATTGTTGGGGATCGAACGATGCTGCCTGACTTAAGCGGCTGCCTGACGGCGGCCGGAGCCTTTTCGCCGGACGAGCGTGCCGCCGTCTACCGCGCCATTGAAACACGCCGCGACGTGCGCGACGAATTCCTTCCCGATCCGCTGCCGGACGACCTCATTGCCCGTCTGCTTGGTGCCGCCCACCAGGCGCCATCGGTCGGCTTCATGCAGCCTTGGAACTTCTTGCTCGTCCGACAGAAGGAGACACGAGAGAAGGTTTGGAAGGCGTTCGAGCGCGCCAATGAGGAAGCGGCGCTGATGTTCTCCGGCGAGAGACAGGCGCAATACCGCTCGCTGAAACTGGAAGGTATTCGCAAGGCACCGCTCAGCATCTGTATAACCTGCGATCGCACGCGCGGTGGAGCGGTCGTGCTTGGACGGACGCACAATCCGCAGATGGACGTCTATTCGACCGTCTGTGCGGTGCAGAACCTTTGGCTGGCGGCACGCGCCGAAGGTGTTGGCGTCGGCTGGGTCAGCATTTTCCACGAGCAGGAGATCAAGTCGATCCTCGGCATACCCGAGCACATCGAAATCGTTGCCTGGCTCTGCCTCGGATTCGTCGATCGGCTCTATCAGCAGCCGGAACTCGCTGTGAAGGGATGGCGTCAGCGCCTGCCGCTCGAGGACCTCGTCTTCGAGGAATCGTGGGGCGTTCCAAAATGATGAATCACTTCAATTCAATATGATAGTCGGAAGATCTGCACCGCTTGCGAGCATGCGGGCCGGTCAGCCGAGCGGTTTTCTGAAGCTGATGGCGTCAATTGCCTTGGATCGGCTGGTAGCCCGGACCGAGCGGATGCTTCAGGTCGATCGCGCTTTTCTCTTGCGGCAGGAATGCCGGACCCACGACACGGACCTTGCTGTTCGTCGGGTCGTAGGGCCTTTCCCGCACGGGCTTTGCTTGTGCCGATCCCGCTGCCGGCTTCCGGTCGCCATTGATCGTGATGACCGACGGCTCGCTGTCGCTTGTCGCTTTGCCGTCATTTTCTGTTGCCGCACTAGTCGGGATCCGGCAACCGCAAACACCTGGCGCACCGACGCCGCGCGCCCGGTAGGCAAAGGCCGTCGGCAGTTCGGTATAGGGCCTTGCTGTTAAGGCCGAGACCATCTGGTCGCTCTCTTCGGTCGCGAGGACATGGTAGTAGAGTTCCGTTTCCGCGCCGGGGCAGCGTGCCTGGCAAAGCTCGGCGTCACGGGCAAAATCTGCGGGTGTCGCATTTGACGAGATCGGGAAAAAGGCCCCATCGCAGGTGCGCACGCACATTGTCCTGAGGCTGCCCATCGGCTCCTCGTGCAGCAACGGAAAATCCTGCATTTCGCTGTCGTCACTCAGCAGCGGATAATCCTCGCTGTCCGGCGGGAGATCCCTGAGGATATTGCGGGGGAGTTCGGGATCGTCGACCGCCGCGCTGGCGAACTCGTCCTGCTCGTCGATTGGATCCAGGGCTTCGTTGGCCTCGTCGTGGCAGCCGTTCAGTTCCAGCGCCGCGAGAATGCGCCGGCGCGTGTCGCCTGTGTCGCCCGATATCAACGAGCGGCGGTGCGCCTTCAGCCTTTGAAGGTTGTCCTCCATGCGCGCGATGGTCTCATCCAGCACCGCGCATGCCTCGTCCTGGTCGCCGCCAATGACGACGACACTGCCGGTGCTGCACTCCATCCGGCGTCGCTCGTTCTTCGCCCGGCGGAGCTCGATGTTCTGGCGGGAGACGGCGCCCGTGAAATCGCGGAGATTGGCGGTCGGGGTGACGTCCATGGAAAGATCGGTCAGCCGTTCATTCAGACGTTCACAAACGGTCGAGGCCGACGCCCCGTCGGCCATCGCCAGCAGCAGCAGGGCCACCGCCGCGGATTTCAAGTTCCGGGATATGACACTCCGGGACACTGGCTCTCGTCTCTTCCGCTTTTGCGCGCGAGTGCTTCTTTGGAGACTTTCGCGACCGCCAACTCCTGTTTCTCCATATCATAAGGCGTTGACGTAACAGCGCAACGTCAAGGGAGAGTTTGCGTTAACAGGGCAACCGCAGCAAGAGAGAAGAGGCCGGACCGCGATAGCGGTCCGGCGAGACCGATCACGCGGCCCGTGCTGTTTCGAGCGACATCGGGCGCTCGAGTACGGTGCCCTCGATCGCGGCGACTTGCTTCATCGTTTCGAGCAGTTCTCGCGTCACTTCCCACGCCACTGCCACGGCGAAGACGGAACCGATCCGGTGCGGGTCGGCGATGCGCTCTCCCGGGCAACCCATCCGACGGAACATTCTTTCCAGGAAAACGTCGGTGACCGTGACGATATGGCTGATGCCGGAGGCAAGGCCCAGTTCACCCACGCCACACATGAGTTCCGCAGCGGCGACCGTTACCTGGTTCGACGAGCGGTCCTGCGAAATATCCGGATCAATGCAGAAGCGGCTCGATTCCCACACCGAGGCACTGCGGATTTCCGGATTGTCGCCGAGCAGGATCGGAAAGGTGTCGTCCAGCATGTTCGGCCCGAGGGTCGGCAGGAGCCTCAACGATCCCTGTAATTTTCCGGTATCCGGCGCGTACGACATCACATAGAGTGGGTTCGCCTTGTCATAATGGTCGATTTCCCACTCGCCATCTGTCTTCACATCCCACTTCAGGAAATCATGGAACACGCGCTTGCGCAGCCGGAACATTTCGTCGATGGCCCGCGGGTGCTGTCCGCGAGCGTTACCGTTCACAATCCTGATCATCTTTCGCTCCATCGTTTTTGCGCGATGGGCAGATGCTGTCAGGCTCAACTGACACATGTAACTGTCGATAGTGACAGTTCAAAAGCGGATTTTTTCCTACTAAATTTGCGGGGCTTTTGTCCGAGGGGAGACGGTAATGGTTAATTCGACCCGTCAGATGGTGGGGATCAGGGCGTGGCGAACCGCCTGCGCCACGGCTTGCGTATTGGAGACGACATTCAACTTGCGGCGCGCATTGGTCATGAAGAAGCGGACGGTACGCTCGGAAATGCCCAGTATGGTGGCGATTTCCCAGTAACTCTTGCCGGCGGCCGACCAGGTCAGTACCTCGGTTTCGCGCCCCGTCAGCCGCATGTCGCGCTCATCGATTGCACCGGCCATGGCCGCATGTTCCAACATCGACGCGTGGAAAAGGTTGGCGGCCAGCTGGAAGTCACGTAAGTGGCAGCGCCGGTAGGCGGACCATTCCGCGGGCGACATATTGGCGTTGATGGCAAGAAGCGCCATGCGTCCCGCAGGTGATGGCAGCGGCAGCGCCACGCCTTCCGTCGAAAGCCCGATTTCCTCCGCCGCATGAAAGAGCGGTTCGCACTCCGGAAAGCGCCGGCGGGCGGTCGTCCATTCGACAGGCCTCACGCCGCCAAGCGCAAGCCGCAGGATCGGATCAATGCGGTAGAGGCCCTTTGTGACATAGATTTCGGCGGCATAGGCGCCGAACGTGTGGTGCAGACGGCAAACCTTCAGGCCGTCAGCAAGGGGCTCCGCTTCCAGGTACAGCAGATGCGCGATCTTGAAAGTGCGGCGCATCAACGCGAAGAATTGTTCGGGTTCGGGGCACCCCCCGTACTCCACAATGTCCAATAGATCGAGGACAGCCTGTTGATCCGTCATGCCCAACACCGAATCTTGCCCCTAGATAAGCATGGTAATGGGGGCATGCTTTGTCTAGTGCAATATTTCGTAAACGCTGCAAACTATTGCCCTTTCTAAATTCATGGTTGAATTTTGATCGGGTAAACGTCAGGGCCGCCCGGTCGGCGGCCCTGAATTTGGCTGTCCGTCAGACCGGATGGCTTGCCTCGACGACCGCAAGAGCGGCCATGTTGACCACGCCGCGTGATGTGACCGACGGCGAAAGAATGTGCGCGGGCAGGGCGGAGCCCAGGAGGATCGGCCCGACATGCAGGCTGTCCGTCATGGTCTTGACCACACCGAGTGTGATGTTTGCTGCGTCCAAGTTGGGGAATACGAGCAGGTTCGCTTCGCCGTTCAGGGCGCTGTCCGGCATCACGCGCTGGCGCAGGATCTCGGAGATCGCCGAGTCGCCGTGCATTTCGCCATCGACCTCGAGGTCGGGTGCGAGGTCACGCACGAGGTGCAGCGCCGCGCGCATTTTCGAAGCGCTTTCGGAGTCCCGCGAGCCGAAATTCGAATGCGACACGAGTGCCGCACGCGGCGTGATCCCGAAGCGGCGGATTTCTCCGGCCGCCATCACGGTCGTCTGCGCAATCTCCTCGGCGCTCGGATTGTAGCTGACGTAGGTGTCGGTGAAGAAGGTTGCGCCGCGCTGCGAGATGAGCAGGCTCAGCGCCGAGAAATCGAGAACGCCCGCCCGCTTGCCGATGATCTGCGAAACGTCGCGCAGGTGTTTGCTGTAGCGTCCTTCCACGCCGCAGATCAGCGCATCCGCTTCGCCGCGCTTGACCGCGAGGGCGCCGATCACCGTCGTGTTCGTGCGCACGATGGTGCGGGCCGCTTCCGGGATGACGCCGCGGCGGCCGACGAGTGCGAAATAGTCGTCGACATAGTCGCGGTAGCGCGGGTCGCCTTCAGGATTCACGACCTCGAAATCGACATCCGGACGGATCCGTAGGCCGTAGCGCCGCAGACGGGTCTCGATGATCTGCGGGCGGCCGATCAGGATGGGATTGGCTGTGCCTTCCTCGAGCAACACCTGCGCGGCGCGCAGCACCCGTTCGTCCTCTCCTTCGGCAAAGATGACGCGGTTTTTCGCGGCGTTCTTGGCGGCCGCGAAGACCGGCTTCATGATGAAGCCGGAGCGGAAGACGAAGCGGTTCAATTTATCGAGATAGGCATCGAAATCCTGAATAGGACGGCTCGCGACGCCGCTTTCGGCCGCTGCCTTCGCGACGGCCGGAGCGATGCGGAGGATCAGCCGCTGGTCGAAAGGCGAGGGGATGAGGTAGTCTGGCCCGAAGATCGGCGTTTCGCCCGAATAGGCGCGTGCGGCGACATCCGAAGGCTCCTCGCGCGCAAGTCCGGCAATTGCCCGCACCGCCGCCATCTTCATTTCTTCATTGATCGTGCGCGCACCACAATCGAGCGCTCCGCGGAAGATGTGCGGGAAGCAGAGAACGTTGTTGACCTGGTTCGGGAAATCGGATCGTCCGGTGCAGATCATGGCGTCCGGGCGTGCTGCACGGGCGAGCTCCGGCATGATCTCCGGAGTCGGGTTGGCGAGCGCCATGATCAGCGGCTTCTCGGCCATTTGCACAAGCAGTTCGGGCTTGAGGACGCCGGCGGCCGAGAGACCGAGGAAGACGTCGGCGCCGCCGATGCTGTCGGCCAGTACGCGGTTGTTGCTGTCCTGCGCATAGACGGCCTTCCACTCGTCCATCAACGCTTCGCGCCCCTTGTAGACGAGACCCTCGATATCGTGGACCCAGATGTTTTCGCGCTTGGCACCGAGCGTAACGAGGAGGTTCAGACAGGCGAGGGCAGCTGCGCCGGCGCCGGAGGTGACGATCTTCGCCTTGGCAATATCCTTGCCGGCGAGTTCGAGGCCATTCAGAATGGCGGCAGCAACGATGATCGCGGTTCCGTGCTGGTCGTCGTGGAAGACGGGTATCTCCATCTTTTCGCGCAGGCGCCGCTCCACCTCAAAGCATTCCGGCGCCTTAATGTCCTCGAGATTGACGCCGCCGAAGGTCGGCTCCAATGCCGAGACGACGTCGACCATGCGATCGACGGTCGGCGCGTCGATCTCGATGTCGAAAACGTCGATGCCGGCGAATTTCTTGAAGAGCACGGCCTTGCCTTCCATGACCGGCTTGGAGGCGAGCGGGCCGATGTTGCCGAGGCCGAGAACGGCCGTGCCGTTGGAGATTACCGCAACCAGATTGGCGCGCGCGGTGAAATCGGCGGCCGTTTCGGGATTGTCCTTGATGGCGATACAGGGCGCGGCGACGCCGGGCGAATAGGCGAGCGCCAGATCACGCTGGTTTCCGAGCGGCTTGGTCGGCTGGATCTCAAGCTTGCCCGGGCGCGGGTAGCGATGGAAGAAAAGTGCCTGCTGGTCGATGTCCCCGCTTGCCGGGACCGGTTTCACTTTGTCGCCCGTATTCATGCCTTGCATTCCTTGTTCTTGATCGGGGCCTTTTGGCATGAATTGCGGGCGGCGTACAGTTATGCTCTGGCTCATTTCCGACGCCCGATTTGTCGCACGCGAATGCCGTGTCATCTTCCTGAAACACGAGTCTGGTTTTGACGAGCGTGAAAAGGATCAACCAAGACGAGGCTCGCATGACCGCGGCATCGGTATCCCAACAGAACTCGGTTCGGAAACTGCGGACGCTCTTCATCTCCGACGTCCACTTGGGCTCCAAGGCGGCGAAGACCGATTACCTGCTCGACTTCTTGCGCCATCACGAGGCGGAAACCATCATCCTCGTCGGCGATATCGTCGATGGCTGGCGCCTGAAGCGCAGCTGGTATTGGCCGCAACCCTGTAACGACGTGGTTCAGAAGCTGTTGCGCAAGGCCCGCAAAGGTTCCCGCATCATCTACATTCCCGGCAACCATGATGAGTTCATGCGCGATTTCCCGGGCGTGCATTTCGGCGGCATCGAGGTGGCCCAGCGCCACATGCACAAAGCCGCGGACGGGCGCAACTATCTCGTCCTGCATGGCGACGAATTCGACGTCGTGGTGCGCAATGCGCGCGTGCTCGCCTATCTCGGCGACTGGGCCTACGACATGGCGATCGCCATCAATATCGGGCTGGCGGCGATCCGCCGCCGTCTCGGCATGCCGTACTGGTCGTTCTCCTCCTGGGCAAAGCTGCAGGTCAAGCACGCGGTGAATTTCATCGGCGAGTTCCAGAAGGTCGTCGCCGAGGAGGCGCGCCGTCACGATGCGCAGGGCGTCATCTGCGGCCATATTCACCACGCGGTGATCGAGGACATCGGCGACGTCCGCTACATCAACACTGGCGACTGGGTCGAAAGCTGCACCGCGATCGCGGAGCATTACGACGGCAGGATGGAGCTTATCACCTGGCACCGGATGCGCGGCGGCACGATCGAGGTGGAGAGCTCCGACGAGGCCGAAAAGATGTTGGCGCGCGTCCTCGCGCCGCAGGCCGCCTAACCCCGTTCTCATTTCTCCCGCTGCTTTTCGCGACGCGCCTGTGGCGAAAACTAGCTTATGGTGAGCGGCGGCGCGGTTGTGCTAGAGGATGGCTTACAGCCATCAGGTCACTCCATGATTCCCTCATCCGCCCCCTCGAATGTGGGGCCTCCGCCGCGTCGTTTTGCGCTCCGCATAGCGCTGCTCTTTTGTGCGCCGTTGATCGTCAACGGCTTCGCCATGCCGTATTTTCCGGTCTGGCTCAGCACGCTGTCGATGACCGATTTCGAGATCGGCGTCGTTCTTGCCGTCCCGATGTTCATTCGCGTCATTACCGCGCCGCTCGCCGGTTTGCTTGCGGATCGGATTGGCGAGCGTGTGATCGTGCTGATCTGGTCGGCCGTGCTGTCCCTCGCGACGGCCTTCATCCTTTTCTACGCGCAGAGCTTCTGGCCGGTGCTCCTCGTCTACGCGCTGCAATCGGCGGTCTATTCGCCGTATGTGCCGATCGTCGAAGCGATCGCGCTTTCGGGCGTGAGGCGCTGGGGCTTCGACTATGCTCACATGCGCGTCTGGGGATCTGTCGCCTTTATCGGTGCGACCATGCTGGGCGGCTGGATGATCGGCAGATTTGGCGGCCCAATGGTTTTGCCGGCGATGGCCGTGGGCTTCGGACTGATGATCCTCATGGCTTTGGCGGCCCCGCGCGTCGGCCGGCCGCGCCGCCCTTCACCGATCACCGCGCTGACTGAGCCGCCGCCGAAATCGCTGCGCCAGCCCGACCTCCAGTTGCTGCTGATCGGCGTCACGCTGGTCAACAGCAGCCATGCCATGCTCTTCGCCTTCTCGGCCATCTACTGGCAGCATATCGGCTACAGCGGCACGCAGATCGGAGCTCTCTGGAGCGCCGGCGTGGCAGCAGAAGTGTTGATGTTCATTTTTGCGAAGGCCATCATCCGGCGCTTCAGCGTATGGTCGATGATCTTCTCCGGCTGCGGACTTGCCGTCGTGCGCTGGTTGATCTTCCCGATGGGTCTCGGCTTTTCCGGCTATTTCATCCTGCAGTGTTTCCACGCCTTCACCTATGCGATCATGCACACGGGCATGCAGCACAAGCTGGTGGAGAGGGTTGCGGAAGAGCAGGAGGCTTCAGCACAGGGCCTCTATTTCTTCTACACCGGCTTCTTCACGGCGATTTTCACGTTTCTTTCGGGCTATTTCTACGCCTGGTTCGGCGTCAACGGCTTCTATTCGATGTCGGCCGTCGCTTTTACCGGCTGCTGTTTCGCTTTCGCCGGCTGGTATCTTCAACCCCAGAGGCTGGCCTCGGGCGGAAAGACGAGGGAGGCCTCGTAGCGCAGGCCCGGCTTGCGATCTTCTGCAAGCAGGAGCGGGCCGTCGAGATCGACGAAATCGACACCTTGCGCGACGAGCATCGCCGGCGCCATGGCGAGCGAACTGCCGACCATGCAGCCGACCATGATCCTAAGTCCCAGCGCCTCGGCTGCGGCGCGCATGCGGAGCGCCTCGGTCAGCCCGCCGGTCTTGTCGAGCTTGATGTTGACGGCATCGTAGCGTCCGGCCAATCCCTCGAGATCGTCTGTTCCGTGCACACTTTCGTCGGCGCAGACCGGAACCGGGCGCGCGATCGACGCGAGCGCTTGATCCCGCCCTGCCGGCAACGGCTGCTCGATGAGAGAGATGCTGTTTTCCGCGCAGGTGGCGAAATGAGTAGCAAGATTCTCCTCCGTCCAGCCTTCGTTCGCGTCGAGGATGATGTTGCTTTTCGGCGCGCCTTGGCGCACGGCGCGAATGCGCGCTGTATCGTCGGCCGTGCCGACCTTCACCTTCAACAGCGCGCGATGGGAATATTTTTGTGCCTGCTTCATCATCTCCTCCGGTTCGCCGAGGGAGAGCGTGTAGGCGGTCGTCAGAGGGCCGGGAGCGGCAATGCCGGCCAGTTCATGGACGCGCTTGCCGCTTTGCTTCGCTTCCAAGTCGCAAAGCGCGCAGTCGACCGCGTTGCGGGCGGCGCCAGGCGACATCGCCTTCTGGAGATCAGCGCGCGTCAAGCCGGCTTCGATCGACAAGCGCAAAGACTCGATGGCAGCCAGAACCGATTCGAGCGATTCACCATAGCGGGCGTAGGGTACGCATTCTCCCCAGCCGGTCACCTGGCCGTCGCTGATCTCGCAGGTGATGACGCTCGCCGTCGTTTTCGAGCCGCGGGAAATCGTAAAGGCGCCGGCGATCGGAAAGTGTTGGACGGTTGCGGTGAGGGAAAGTGGCATTTGATCTTCTCCGCCGGGTTGATGGGCGACATCTCCACAATCACCCGCTATGACGTTCTACGTCTTCTTATGGAACTCTTTTGAGCAGTGTAGCTTTTCAGTCGCACAAAACGCGCTTTACGACTTTGAATTTCTGTACAATTTGGTCCTTAAATCGAATCTGGTTTAAGGAATTATGCAAGGGCCAACCGGGAAGACCAAGATCACGTGACGCATTCCCAATCCCAGATCGTTGCAGATGTTACGCTCGAGGAGAGCGCCGGCGCACAAGGCCGGCGCTATGTCTTCAGCGGCAACTGGCGACATGAGACAGCCGAGGCGATGGCCGCGAAGCTAAAGAAGCTTGGTAGCCCCTCGGGGGGACGGCACGAGTTCGATTTTTCCGGCGTCACGGCGATGGATACGGCGGGCGCGTGGATCATCCGCCGCTTCATGAACGGTATTGGCGGCCAGGCGGGTGCGGAAGTGCATTTCGCGAGCGGCGGCCAGCGTTATGTCGAACTCGTACAGGCGCTTCCGGAAAAGTTGCGCCCGCCGGAACGCGACACTACGAGGCCTCCGCTTTTCCAGCGGCTGTTTGCGCCGATCGGCGAGCTAACAGTGTCTATCTGGACCGACACGGTCGCCGCGATGTTCATTCTTGGCTCGGCCGTCCGCGGCGCTCAGTTGAAGCTTGGACGCCACGCGGGCGTTTCGCCGGCGGCGATCGTGCATCAGATCGACCGCATGGGCGTCATGGCGGTGCCGATCATCACGCTCATGTCGTTTCTGATCGGCGCCATCATCGCGCAGCAGGGGGCCTTCCAGCTCAGGTCGTTCGGCGCCGAGATCTTCGTCGTCGATCTCGTCGGCATTCTGCAGTTGCGCGAAATCGGCGTGCTCTTGACCGCAATCATGATTGCCGGCCGATCCGGCAGTGCGATCACCGCCGAAATCGGCTCGATGAAGATGCGCGAAGAGGTGGACGCGCTGAAGGTGATGGGCCTGAGCCCCGTCGGCGTTCTGGTCTTTCCGCGCCTGGTGGCGCTGACGATCGCGCTGCCGCTCCTGACGATCATCGCGAACTTCGCGGCGCTGATCGGTGCCGCCCTCGTTGCCTGGAGCTACTCGGGTATCACGATCCCGACCTTCCTGTCGCGACTGCAGGAAGCCGTCGACTTCTCGTCGGTCGCGGCGGGCATGATCAAGGCGCCGTTCATGGCGCTTATCATCGGAGTCGTTGCCGCCGTCGAGGGCCTCAAGGTCGGCGGCAGTGCCGAGTCACTTGGACGTCGCGTGACCTCGTCGGTCGTCAAATCGATCTTCGTGGTGATCCTTATCGACGGATTGTTCGCCATGTTCTATGCGGCAATCGACTTCTGAGGCGGACGGAACATGGTTCACGCAGTCATGGAAAAGCAATCGGATAACGCGGCGGGACGGCGCGAAGCCGTGCTTTCCGTTCGCGACCTTACGGTCGGTTTCGGTGAGAACATCGTTCTCGACAAGCTCAATCTCGACGTGCTGCGCGGCGAGATTCTGGGTTTCGTCGGCGCGTCCGGTACCGGCAAGTCGGTGCTGATGCGCACAGTGCTGAGACTCTTGCCGAAGCGCTCCGGCACGATCGAGATCCTCGGAGCCGAATACGACAAGATGAGCGAGATCGATCGCATGGCACTCGACATGCGGCTCGGCGTTCTTTTCCAGCATGGCGCGCTCTTTTCCGCCTTGACGGTGCGTGAGAATATCCAGGTGCCAATGCGCGAATATCTCGATCTGCCGCAGGACCTGATGGACGAGCTTGCGCGGCTCAAGGTCGAATTGGTGGGGCTCGCGCCGGAGGCCGCGGATAAGTATCCCTCCGAGCTGTCTGGCGGTATGATAAAGCGTGCCGCACTTGCACGCGCTCTCGCGCTCGATCCGGATCTCGTCTTTCTCGACGAGCCGACCTCAGGTCTCGATCCGATCGGTGCCGCGGAGTTCGACGAGTTGATTGCCAAGTTGCGCGACACGCTTGGATTGACCGTGTATATGGTGACTCACGATCTGGACAGCCTGTTTTCGGTCTGTGACCGGATTGCGGTTCTCGGAAAGAAGCGCGTTCTGGTTTCCGGCACGATCGAGGATATGCTCGCCTGTGAAGAGCCATGGGTGAAGTCCTATTTCCGAGGCAAGCGGGCACGATCGATCGTTCGCGAGCATGGCTGATGCTCGCAGGCGCGTGGTGACAAGCTTCGGGCAAGCCCGCTTGTCGAAGCAGTGTGAGTGAGCGGCTTAAAGTCGCGAAGGTGGTCGGAGCCATGGAAACCAAAGCGAACTATGCCATTGTCGGCTTCTTCACCGTGCTCGTCATCGCGGCCGCATTCGGATTCGTCTACTGGATGTCACAGTATGGGCGAAGCGGCCAGATGGTCGAGCTGATCGTCAATATCCCGGGCTCGGCCAATGGCCTTTCGGTCGGCTCCCCGGTGCGATTCAACGGCATCAACGTCGGCACCGTCCGCAACCTCGCGATCGATGCGAACGATCCTCGCTTTTCGCTCGCCATCACCGAGGTTTCCGCCGACGCGCCCGTGCTGAAATCCACCAGGGCTACCCTCGAGGTGCAGGGTTTGACCGGCGCCGCGTACATTGAGCTCAGTGGCGGCAACAAGGGCGACGAGAACATCCTGAAAACCGCCCTTGAAAACGGAACGCAGGCGCGGATCCTCGCCGATCAGTCGAGCGTTACCAGCCTGCTGGCGACCGCGGACGCGATCCTCGACCGCGCAAATAGCGCCATTGGCGACATACAGGGCTTCGTCACGGACGTACGCGGCCCGCTTACGACGACGATCGGCAATGCAGAGCGCTTTTCCAAGTCGCTTGCCGACAATTCCGGCGCGATCGACGATTTCCTGAAGAGTGTCGGGGAACTCTCGACAACAGTCAGCGCCGCGTCCAAGAAGCTCGACACGACGCTTGCGGGCGCCGACGCGTTGATCAAGTCGGTGGACCCGAAGAAGATCGACCGCATCGTCAGCAATGTCGAACAGGTGAGCAATGACCTCAAGAACGCCTCCGGCGGCGTTTCCGAGACAATCGCCGCTTTCCGGCGGACCGTGGAAACCTATCAAGAGGTAGGCCGGAACGCCCAGCAGACGCTGAAGCGCGTCGATACGCTGATCGCATCGGTCGATACCCAGAAGGTCGAACTGGTCGTCAATGATATCTCTGCCGCGAGTGCCGAAGCTCGCCAGACCGTCGCGCGGATATCGGATTTCGCGGCGAAGATATCTGCGCGCCAGGAGGATATCGATCAGACGATTTCCGATTTCACCCAGATGTCGAACAAGCTCAACGCAGCATCGAACCGGGTCGACGGCATTTTGGTGAAAATCGATGGCTTCCTGGGTGATGCCAACGCACCGTCGCTTTCCGCCCAGGCGCGTTCGACGCTCGAGGCGTTCCGCCGGATGGCCGACAACCTAAATGCGCAAATCGGTCCGATCGCTGAGAACCTGAAGCGCTTCTCGAATTCGGGATTGCGCGACGTGGAGGCGCTGGTCACCGAGACCCGCCGTACGGTGCAGGGCCTGGAGAGCACGATTTCAAACTTCGATAGAAATCCGCAGAGGCTGCTTTTCGGGGGCGAAACGGTAAAGCAGTATGATGGCCGCACGCGGCGGTGATTCGCGTCGATCGAGTGTTGCAAACGGCATGCACCCGACGGGTAGACTGGATTGCGCCGGAGTGGATGGGGATATTGGCAGTATGGATTTTCGGGGGCTTGTAGTGCGTAGGGGGAGGGCGACCCGGTCTGCCGTAATCTTTTCATTAGCCATTGCGCTCGCGGGTTGCGGTACGCGCGCCGCCGTCAACGATACCTTCAGTCTTGCAACGGCACCCATTGTTAAAGGGCAGGCGTCGACCAAGAGGCAGATCCTCGTGCCTGAGCCGACCGCGCTCCAGACTATCAATAACGATCGGATCGTAATCCGGCTGTCGAGGTCAGAACTGCAATATCTCGCCAACGCGCAGTGGGGCGACCGGCTCCCGAGGATGGTCCAGGACAAGCTCGTCCAGACCTTCGACAATACCGGGAAGGTGGGCGGCGTCGGCAAGCCGGGACAGGGCCTCGCGATCGATTACCAGCTCATCAACGAAATCCGCTCTTTCGAGATCTCCACGGAAGGGGCGAATACGGCAGTCGTGGAGATCTTTGCCAAGCTGCTCAACGATCGCGACGGCACTGTCCGGACGCAAAGGGCTTTCCGCGCAAGCGTACCCGTGCAAGGCGCGAACAACCCCGCCTTCGTCGCTGCGCTCGATGCAGCCTTTGCCCAGGTCGCCGCGGAGATCGTCGCCTGGACCCTCAACTCCATCTGAGCGCCGAAGTTCAGTTCTTCGCCGTCCAATTACGCGCGTGACGGCCCGGTTGGCGCGCCGTTCAGCCTGTGCCGACTTTCGAAATCTCGATGTGATTGATCACCTCGGCAACGCCCTCGACGGCAGCCGCCGCTTCCTCCACGCGGGCGACTTCCTCGCTGGTTGCCACCGTTCCGCCGAGCACGACGGTGTTGCCCGTGCACGTCACGGTGACGTCGATCGCGTCGAACCCCGGCGAGACCGCAAGATAGTGCGCGACGCGACGTTCGAGTTCAGCGGGGTGCTCGGCCGGTTGTCTCTCCGGCGCGTCGCCGAAGAAAGTCCGTTTCTTGAAAATCATGCGCCGGTCCTCCTCTCCCTCTCGCGGAAAGAACGCCGGTCGCGGGAATTTGTTCAGGCGGTCTCGCTCGACGCTATAGCAATGCAAAGTCCGACAGCGACCTTTGCGCGTTCGATTGGACGCGCGGCGCTCTGGCGACGCCCGCTTGGCGTCAAGGCCAGCGCACAACCGGGGGCAGGGAGGAGAGGATAGATTCGACGTTTCCGCCGGTCTTTAGGCCGAAAATCGTGCCGCGGTCGTAGAGCAGGTTGAATTCGACGTAACGCCCGCGACGGACCAGCTGCTCGTCACGATCCTCTTCCGTCCATGGGGTATTGAAGTTCGCGCGCACAATTTTCGGATAGACGAGAGAAAAGGCCTTGCCGACGTCGCGGGTAAAGGCGAAATCCGCCTGCCAGCCGCCGAGTTCATCCGACGAGTGCAGCCAGTCGTAAAAGATGCCGCCGGTGCCCCGCGGTTCGTTCCTGTGTTTCAGGAAGAAATATTCGTCGCACCATGCCTTGAACTTCGCGTGATCCGCGACTGCGTGGCGGCTGCAGGTGATCTCCATCGCCCGGTGGAAGAGCATCGTATCCGGATCGGTCATCACGCGCCGACGATCGAGAACGGGCGTGAGGTCGGCGCCGCCGCCGAACCAGTGACTGGTCGTCACGACCATTCGGGTGTTCATATGCACGGCGGGGACGTTGGGGTTGACCGGATGGGCGATCAGCGAAATGCCGGACGCCCAGAAACGCGGATCCTCGCTCGCTCCCGGGATCTGGTCGCGAAACTCGGGCGAAAATTCGCCGTAGACGGTCGATGTGTGGACGCCGACCTTTTCGAAGACGCGACCTTCCATCATCGACATACGGCCGCCGCCGCCGGCTCCCCCCTCGCGCAGCCAGTCCTTGCCGACGAAGCGGCCCGGCGGCTGGTCGGAGAGCGGTCCGGCCAAGTCGTCCTCGAGCGTTTCGAAGGTCGCGCAGATCGTGTTGCGCAGGCTTTCGAACCAGGCCTTTGCCTCGGCCTTCTTGTCTTCGATGTCAGCAGGCAGCCCCTGCGGCAATTGCGGTCTTTCCATGGGAATTCAGCTTCCATTCGCGGCTCTCGCGCGGGAGAAGCCGCCGATTCGAGTGGTTTCGCCACAGTCCATATTTTTCCCCGAATGGCAACGGCGGCGCGACCCCATCGGCAGTCTACCGCAGGATTAAGCCCCAGATGAGAATGATCTCGCTGAGCCGATCCCATCATGCAGCGGGGCCGATCAGCGTCCGGGCCCAGCCGGGAGAGGGGCTGGCAATCGCGTGGCAGTCATCCTATCTTCGTTACAGAGGTACGGCCCATGGCAAGGATACCCGCAGCACCGCCGCTTGAAGGCTTGCGGCGTCAGATTGCCCGGCACCGCCGGGAGAAACCCACGCGGAGTGACAAGCTCTTCGTGCGGGAGACGTTTCGACTTGAGCGAAGCGCGGCCCGCGCCAAGGCGCGTGAGTGGTTCGAGACCTGGCCCAAGGCGGCCTATTGGACCGAGGTGGAAAGCTGGCGCCAGCTCGACGGCGATGAGATCGAGTTCACCATGCGCCGGCTGCCGAGCGCCGACTGATCCGCCCCTTATCTCACCATTCGCGACAGCAGTGCGCTCGCAAAAAACCAGTGGCGCATCCAGAAACATGGTCGCCACAGTGCAACCTCTGCGCTACAAGATTCGGCGGCACATCTCGAAGCCGTTTCGTCCTCCTCTCCCCGACGTCGTATTTTCATGCTCGTCTTCCGCTCAGTCGCCATTCTGTCCGCGACGCAGATCATTGCCTGGGGCGCCATGTTCATGGCCGTTTCCGTGACGGCAGCAGAAATGGCCGGCGATCTCGGTCTCAACCCCTCGAGCATCTATCTTGGGCCAACCGTCATGCTGGTGGCGATGGCGCTGTGTTCGCCGCCGCTCGCCACCTTCTACGCACGCCACGGTGCCCGGCAGGTGTTGGCGCTGGGCTCACTCTTCGCAGCACCCGGCCTCTGGCTCCTTGCCGGAGCGGAAGGAGCGTTTTCCTATTTCGCCGCTTGGGCCGTCCTTGGCATGGCAGGCGCGGCAACCCTGACGACCTCCGCCCATGTCTTCCTGAATGAAGTGGCGGGCGAGGGCGCCCGGCGCGCGATCGGGGCGCAGATGCTCGCCATGGCACTCGCGCCGAGCCTTGCCTGGCCTGCCACTGTCTATCTTGAGGGCCTGTTCGGTTGGCGCGGCACCTTTGTCCTTTATGGTGCGGTGATGCTGCTTGTCTGCGCGCCGTTGCATTTCTTCGCGCTGCCAAAAACCGTGGCACATGCGAGCGCGTCCAAAAGCCGGACGCCGGAGGTTTCGACCCGGCAGCAAATCGGGCGCAACCGGCTGGTCGCAGCGCTGATTACGACAGCCGTCGCGCTCAACGGCTTCGTGACCTGGGGCTTCCAACTGGTGGTAATCGACCTTTTCCGCAGCTTCGCAGTGCCGGATTATCTCGCCGTCGGCTTCGGTTCAGCGATCGGCTTCATCCAATTGTCCGCACGGCTTTTTGACTTTCTGGGCGGTAACCGCTGGGACGGCCTGACTACTGGCCTCGTCGCGGCAGCGATCATGCCGCTCGCGCTGCTGGCATTGATTTTCGGCAACGGCGCCGAATGGTCGATCATCCTGTTTCTCGTGCTCTATGGCCTTTCGAGCGGCGCCATGTCGGTCAGCCGGGCAACCATGCCGCTCGTGTTCTTCACGTCAGGACAATACGCTTCCCTAATGGCGCGCCTGGGTCTCCCCCTCAACCTCGCCTTCGCGGCCGCTCCACCGTTCTTTTCATTCATTCTCGGCGCAGCCGGAAATTGGTGGGCTTTGTCGATCGCGCTTCTCTGCTCCGTTGGCACGCTGGCAAGCATGATTGCTCTCGACCGCGTGAGGCCGGCGCAGCGTTAATCCGTTCCATCCATCGGATCGATCAGGCGCGGGCCGGCTCCTTCGTCGCCGAGTACGTCGTATGGATTGCGTAAAGGACACTCGCGCATCGAAAGACAGCCGCAGCCGATACACCCCGTCAGATGGTCCCGCAGCGCCGTCAGCTTGGCGATGCGCTCGTCCAGCTGGTGCCGCCACGTCATGGAGAGTTTCGCCCAGTCCTCGACGGTCAGCGGTCGATCGTGCGGCAAGACGGAAAGCGCCGACTGAATCTCTGCCAGAGGAATGCCGGTGCGCTGAGCGACCTTGATGACGGCAACGCGCCTTAGCACCGCGCGCGGATAGCGCCGCTGGTTGCCACGGCTGCGGTTGCTTCTGATCAGCCCTTTGGTTTCGTAAAAATGGAGCGCCGATACCGCTAGACCGCTTCGTTCCGCGACCTCGCCGACCGTCAACTCACGCGAAACATCACCGACTTTGCCTTTTTCCATGGATGCTATTGACCTCAACTATGGTTGAGGTTCTATAGCATGAGCTCCCTGATACCGACAACAAGGAGCTGATTCCCCATGACAGAGAAGATGACCCTCGCCGTGATCTATGGCAGCGCGCGGCAGGGCCGGTTTTGCGACACCGTCGCGAGTTGGCTTATCCGTGAGCTTTCGGAATCCAGCGTCTTCAGTCTGACGATCATCGATCCGGTGAGACTGAGGACCTCCCGGGGCGTCGAAAAAGCCGTCGATCCAGCCGAATGGATGGAGCGGAAGGTCGCCGAGGCAGATGCCTTCATCGTCGTCACGCCCGAATATAATCACGGGTATCCCGCCGCGTTGAAGGAACTGATCGATTCGGTCTACGAACCGTGGCATGCCAAGCCGGTTGCCTTCGTTTCCTATGGCGGCGCATCGGGTGGAATCCGGGCCGTAGAGCAACTCCGTCAGGTCTTCGGCGAACTGCATACGGTCACCTTGCGCGACGGCATCACTTTCCCGAAAGCCTGGTCGAAATTCGATGCGGCCGGAAATCTCTACAAGCCCGATGAAATGCGCGCACCGTTGTTCCTCATGATGGATCGGCTGACCTGGTGGGCGCGGACGTTGAAGACCGCCCGCAAGGCGACACCTTACAATGAGATCGCAGCATGAGCGGTCCGACCTTCAACATGGCGACTGGTGCGCAGAGGATTCTTTCCCCAGGCGCCCGGGGGCGCAATCTCACGCTTCTATGCGTGAGCGCCCTGACAATCATGTCGGGCGCAACAATCTCCGCATCCTTGCCCGGCATCGAGGCCCGCTTCGCCGACACTGAAGGCGCGGCGCTGCTCAGCCGAATGATGCTGACGCTCCCGGCGATTTTTATCGCCGGGCTCGCTCCTATCGCCGGCGTCATTGCCGACCGGTTCGGCCGAAAGCGGCTGCTGCTTCTTTCGCTTGTCGTCTTCGCGCTCGCTGGATCGTCCGGCCTCGTCCTTGACAGCCTGCCGGCCTTGCTCGTCGGTCGCGCGATGCTCGGCATTTCCGTCGCCGGCATCATGACGACGGCAACGGCGCTGGTCGGCGATTTCTTCGAGGGTGCAGCGCGGGACCGCTACATGGGGTTTCAGGCGGCTTTCGTCGGTATCGGTGGAGCCATCTTCCTGTCGGGCGGTGGTCTACTCGCCGACATCCACTGGCGCGGGCCCTTCGCAATCTATTGCCTCGCTTTTGTGCTATTGCCGGCAGTCTTGGCGCTGATCCCGGAGCCGCACAGACACCGCGCCTCGCCGGTTGCGCATGTCAAACAGGAGGAGCGCCACGGGTTCGCACTGCCGCTCGTCTTGCTGCTTTTCGCGGCGTGCCTGCACTTCGCGATCTTCTACTTGCTGCCGACACAGCTCCCCTTCTATCTGAAGAGCCTCGGTATCGCGCAGCCGAGCCGCGCCGGTATCGCAATCGGAGCAGGGCAGGTCGTCGGCGTCTTGGCTGCGCTTTCTTTTTCGCGGGTGAGGGGCCGCATCGGTCGGATGGGCGTCTTTGCCCTCGGTTTCGCAGCACTTGGCGCCGGCTACATCGGATTGGGAAGCGCCCAATCCTATGCCGGCATCCTTGCCGCGACGGCGATAACCGGGATCAGCATGGGGTTGATGACGCCGAACCTCTCGGCCTCTCTGCTGGCGATCGCGCCGCCGGCACTCCGCGGACGATTTTCAGGCGCTTTGATAGCCAGCATCTTTGCCGGCCAATTCATCTCGCCACTCGCGAGCCAGCCACTCGTCCGCGACTGGGGCTATGCGGCCACCTTCACGGGCGCGGGTACGTTGCTCGGTGCGCTCGCCCTGATCTGCCTCGCAAGCCGGATGCTGCTCACCATGCGTCTCCAGCAACAGGAGGATAGGGCATGACGCTTATCGCCCTCCGGTCAGTCAGGTTCGGTTTGGCGGATCGCTTCGCCGACGATCATGGCGGCCGAGATGGCGATATTGAGCGAACGCTGACCGGGCGCCATCGGGATGACGACACGGCCGTCGGCCCGCTCGTGCACGTGGTCCGGCACGCCGGCGCTTTCACGTCCGAACAGCAGGATGTCGTCCGGGCGAAAGCTGAAGCGCGTATAGGGCTCCGCCGCCTTGGTCGAAGCCAACACAAGCCGCCTGCCGGTGGTCGCACGCCAGGCTTCGAAGCGCTCCCAGTTGACGTGGCGGGTGAGAGTGACGGCCGCAATATAGTCCATACCGGCGCGCTTGAGATTGCGGTCCGACAGATCGAAGCCGGCTGGTTCGATGATGTCGACCGCGAGGCCGAGACAGGCGGCGAGCCGCAGGATCGTGCCGGTATTGCCCGGAATGTCGGGCTGGTAGAGCGCGATGCGGAGATTGTTCATGGAACTTCACCGGAACGTAAGCGAGCGTGGAAAAGCGACGGCTTCTATGACAGTGAATTGTCCCGCGATCCACCCGTGGCCACGCAATGGGAGAACACATTTCGTGTCGCTGGTTTTGCGCTCGCTAATCTGTGCCGTATCGGCAACAGCCGGCACGATGATTACAAAATGGGCAAAAAAATGCCCGCGACAATCTGGCGCGGGCGCGCGAACAGGTTTAAAGCTCACTCATCTTCAACGCGAACCGATGGAGGCATGCATGCATATTCCCGTGATGACACGCCTCTGGGCCGGGTCTTTCCTGGTCTGACCGGTTCCGCGCCTTTTCTTTCTATCGATCGATTGACGCGCGCTCCGGTTCTCCGGAGGTAGTAGGCTGTTTTGCGGGCCCATTTCCGGTTTCGAATTTTCAAGATAAGAATGCGGGGCAACCCGCCTTCCTTCAAAATACTCTGAAGGAGCTCGACAATGTTTGGCTGGTTTGAATCCCGCCTCAATCCCTATCCGACGGAAGAGCCGACGCTCCCGCCGAAGGGCCTTTTTGCCTTCTGCTGGCATTACACGAAGCCCGCCGTTCCATGGCTGCTGATCATGTCGGTCTGCACGATGCTGATCGCGATCGGCGAGGTGGCGCTGTTCCAGTTCCTCGGGAACATGGTCGATTGGCTCTCCAGCGCCAACCGGGAAACCTTCCTGGCAGCAGAGGGCGGCAAGCTCTTCTGGATGGCGGCGCTCGTCCTCATCGGCCTGCCGGGTCTGGTCGCCCTCGATTCCTTCGTCATGCATCAGGTGCTGCTCGGCAACTACCCGATGATCGCGCGCTGGCAGATGCACCGGTACCTCTTGCGCCAGAGCATGACCTTCTTTGCCAACGAGTTCGCGGGGCGTGTGGCGACGAAAGTGATGCAGACGTCGCTTGCCGTGCGCGAGACGGTGATGAAGATCCTCGACGTCTTCGTCTATGTCGTGAGCTATTTCGTGACGATGCTGATCGTCGTGGCAACGGCCGACTGGCGGCTGGTAATGCCGCTCGCTGTCTGGCTCATCGTCTATATCTCCATCGTCACCTACTTCGTGCCCCGGCTGCAGCGAATCTCAAAGGAGCAGGCCGATGCCCGTTCGATGATGACGGGCCGTATCGTCGACAGCTACACCAACATCGGGACGGTCAAGCTGTTCTCCCATGCAGGCCGCGAGGAAACCTATGCCCGCGCGGCGATGGACGAGTTCCTCGACACGGTTCACCGGCAGATGCGGAAGGTCACGCTGTTTCATGTGTTCGTCTACGCGAACAACAGCCTCGCGCTTTTCGCCATCAGTGCGCTTGGCATCCACCTGTGGCTGACGAGCGCGATTTCGGTAGGCGCGATCGCCATCGCGGTCGGCCTTGCGATGCGCATCAATGGCATGTCGCAGTGGATCATGTGGGAGGTCTCGGCGCTGTTCGAGAATATCGGCACGGTCTATGACGGCATGGGCATGATGACCAAGGCGCACGACATCGTCGACCAGCCGAATGCGACAATGCTGAAGGCGGACAAGGGCGCGATCAGCTTTGAAAACGTCCGCTTCCACTACGGCAAGGCAAAGGGCGTGATCGACCGGCTGTCGCTCGACATCCGCCCCGGCGAGAAGATCGGCCTCGTCGGGCGGTCCGGCGCCGGCAAGACGACGCTGATGAACTTGCTCCTGCGCTTCTACGATCTGGAGTCCGGCTCGATCGTCATCGACGGCGAGGATATCTCCACCGTCACCCAGGATAGCCTGCGCTCGCAGATCGGCGTCGTCACGCAGGACACGTCGCTGTTACACCGCTCGATCCGTGACAACATCGCCTACGGGCATCCGGAAGCGAGCGACGCGGACATCATCGCGGCGGCGAAGAAGGCAAATGCCTGGGACTTCATCCAGACGCTGGAGGACAACCTCGGCAGGCGCGGCCTCGACGCACAGGTCGGCGAGCGGGGCGTCAAGCTTTCCGGTGGCCAGCGCCAACGCATCGCGATCGCGCGTGTGTTCCTCAAGGACGCACCGATCCTGATCCTTGACGAGGCAACCTCGGCGCTCGATTCCGAAGTCGAGGCCGCGATCCAAGAAAATCTGTTCGCGCTGATGGCAGGCAAGACGGTGATCGCGATTGCGCATAGGCTCTCGACATTGACCGAGATGGATCGCCTGGTGATCCTGGAGTCCGGCCGAATCGTCGAAACCGGCTCGCATGAAGAACTCGTCGCCAATGGCGGGCTCTATGCCGACCTCTGGTCTCGCCAATCCGGCGGCTTCATCGCCGACGACCTGGAGAAGGAAGAAGCGGCGGAGTAACCCGCCGCTTCTATCGTCGTTTGATAGCAATTGGTTAAAGCGTTTTTCTCGAGCTCGTCGGGGTACGTGGCGAGCGGAAACTCACGCATTTGTAATGTTGCCCGCACTGGAAACCGTTTGCTGTCGTTTCGGAACCACCTATATCGGAAAAATGCTGCGCGCGATCGTCACCATCTTCGAGAACTGGATCAAGCCGTTCGCGCCGCGTGAGAGGCTGCAGCCGCCAAAATCGCTGTGGGGGTTCGCCTGGTTCTATGCGAGCCAGGCAAAGGGCCCGTTTCTCGCCATGGCAGCGCTTGGCGGCCTGGTGGCGATGCTGGAAGCCGGGCTATTCTATTTCGTCGGCCGGCTGGTCGATGTCCTCGACACGGTGAAACCGGAGGCCGGATGGAGCGGGCTGATTTCCGCCAACGGACCGGAACTGCTCTTCATGCTCTTGACGGTGCTGGTGTTCCGCTTTCTTGCAGTTGCGCTCGCTGCGCTCGTCGAGGAACAGGCGATCATCACCGGTTTCCTCAACCTGGTGCGCTGGCAGTCCTACGTTCATGTAGCGCGCCAGTCGCTGACCTTCTTCCAGAACGACTTTTCCGGCCGCATCGTCACGAAGGTCTGGTCCGGCGCGCAGGCCACGAGCGACCTCATCGTCTCGCTCCTGCAGGTCGTCTGGTTCATCGTCATCTACACGGCCTCCACCATGGCGCTGATAGCCCAGCTCGACTGGCGGCTCGCGGCAATGGTGGCGTTCTGGGTCGTGGTCTTCCTTGCGCTTGCCCGCTATTTCGTCCCCCGGGTGCGCAAGCACGCCCGCGAAACGGCCGAGATGGCGTCGATGCTCAATGGCCGCATGGTCGATGCCTATTCGAATATCCAGACGCTGAAGCTCTTCGGCAGTGACGAGGAGAACGACCGCTACATTCGCGCCGGCTTCGACCGGTTCCAGGGAGCGGTGATCCCCTTCACACGCTTGCTGACGGCCGTGCGGTCGTCGTTGGCGCTGCTTTCGGGTCTGATGATCACGGCGATCGCCGTCTATTCGATCCATCTGTGGCTCGCTGGCTCCGTCAGTTCCGGGGCGGTTGCGTTCACGCTGGCGCTCGTGTTGCGCCTCAACATGCTGCTAGGCCGCATGATGTCGCAGTTCAACGCAATCATGCGCAACATCGGCACGATGCAGAATTCCGCCGAGCTCGTCTCCCAGTCGATCGGGCTCGTGGACCGCCCAGGTGCGCCTGATCTGAAGGTGCACCGACCGGAGATCCGCTTCGAGCACGTGAAATTCCACTACGGAAAAGGCGGCGGTGTCATCGACGATTTCTCGCTCACCATTCGGCCGGGCGAGAAGGTCGGCATCGTTGGTCGCTCCGGTGCCGGCAAGTCGACGCTCGTCAACCTGCTGCTGCGCTTCTACGACCTCGAGGGTGGCCGCATTCTGATCGACGGCCAGGACATCGCCGCGGTCCGCCAGGAATCGTTGCGCGCCCATGTCGGCATGGTCAGCCAGGACACCTCGCTTCTGCACCGGTCGATCCGCGACAACATCCTCTTTGGCCGGTCTGGCGCCAATGAACAGCAGTTGATCGAAGCGGCCCGCAAGGCGGAGGCATACGAGTTCATCGTAAACCTGCAGGATCAGCGTGGCCGAAGGGGTTTCGACGCGCATGTCGGCGAACGCGGCGTCAAGCTTTCCGGCGGGCAGCGGCAGCGAATAGCGATTGCCCGTGTCATGCTGAAGGATGCGCCAATTCTCGTTCTCGACGAGGCGACCTCCGCGCTCGATTCCGAGGTAGAGGCCGCCATCCAGTCGAATCTCGAGCGCCTGATGGAAGGCAAGACGGTGCTCGCCATCGCCCATCGGCTCTCCACGATCGCCGCGCTTGATCGGCTTGTCGTGATGGATAGGGGACACATCGTCGAGGATGGCAGTCATGCGGAGCTGATTGCGCGCGGCGGGCTCTATGCCGACCTCTGGTCGCGTCAGTCGGGCGGTTTTCTGGCGCGGGAAGAAGCGGCGGAATAGGGCGCTTGAATGTCGCTCGCTGGCTGTCCGCGACACCATCCCGGAAACGGCCCGCAACCCCGTCAAGTCCTTGTGCCAATTGGTCGCGCTTTTACCCGCGACAATCTGCCCACATCCCCTTGTCAAGGCTGGACATAATTTGCGATCAAGCATAGAACGCGCCCGATTGATGGGGAATCTGCGTGCCGTGCGTGCGCAGAATTTTCCGGATTCTGGTGTCCGGTCCATGCTTGTCTCGGCAGGCCGGCTAGGCGCCAGCGAATTGAGAGGGCGTGGTTCCTTGGCTTGGGCGAAGGCCTGAACAGGAGTCTCGCCGGGGCGGATGCGGTTTCCGCAACATTGCGTGAGAGGATGGTTTAGCCGTGAGCGAACACGACACTTCAAGCGAGACCTTGGGCGAGCCCACTCGCCGCGATTTCCTTTACCTGGCCACGGGCATGGCCGGCGTCGTCGGCGCCGCTGCAGCCGCCTGGCCGTTCATCGACCAGATGCGCCCCGACGCATCGACGCTCGCGCTCGCTTCGATCGAGGTCGATGTTTCCAGCCTGCAGCCAGGCATGTCGCTGACGGCCAAATGGCGCGGCAAGCCGGTCTTCATCCGCAACCGCACGGACAAGGAAGTGGAAGACGCCAAGGCCGTTCCTCTGCAAGAACTCAAGGACCCGGTTGCGCGCAATGCCAATCTCGCTTCCGACGCCCAGGCCAACGATCTCGACCGCTCGGCCGGCGAGGGCAAGGAAAACTGGATCGTCATGATCGGTTCCTGCACCCATCTCGGCTGCGTTCCGCTCGGTCAAGCCGGTGATTTTGGTGGCTGGTTCTGTCCCTGCCACGGCTCGCATTACGACACGGCCGGCCGTATCCGCAAAGGTCCGGCACCGGAAAATCTCCCCGTGCCGACCTTCGCGTTCGTTTCCGACACAGTTATCAAGATCGGTTGAGGGGACTACTGATAATGAGTGCTGATCATTCAACCTACACGCCAACGACAGGCATCGAGAAGTGGGTTGATTCCCGTCTTCCGCTGCCGCGCCTGGTCCACGACTCGTTCGTCTCCTATCCGGTTCCGCGCAACCTGAACTACGCCTACACCTTCGGCGCCATGCTGTCGGTGATGCTGATCGTCCAGATCCTGACCGGCATTGTGCTGGCCATGCACTATGCGGCCGAAACGTCCGTTGCCTTCAATTCGGTCGAAAAGATCATGCGCGACGTCAATCACGGCTGGCTGTTGCGCTACCTGCATGCCAACGGCGCGTCATTCTTCTTCATCGCGGTCTATCTCCACATCGCCCGCGGGCTCTACTACGGTTCCTACAAGGCACCGCGCGAGATCCTCTGGATCCTCGGCGTCGTCATCTATCTTCTGATGATGGCAACCGGTTTCATGGGCTACGTTCTGCCTTGGGGCCAGATGTCCTTCTGGGGCGCGACCGTTATCACCGGCTTCTTCTCGGCCTTCCCGCTGGTGGGTGAGTGGATCCAGCAGTTCCTGCTCGGCGGCTTCGCCGTCGACCAGCCGACGCTGAACCGCTTCTTCTCGCTGCACTACCTGCTGCCCTTCATGATCGCCGGCGTTGTCGTCCTGCACATCTGGGCTCTGCATGTCACCGGCCAGACCAACCCGACCGGCGTCGAAGTGAAGTCGAAGACCGACACCGTTCCCTTCACGCCCTATGCAACGCTGAAGGATGCGCTTGGCGTATCGGTGTTCCTGATCGTCTACGCCTGGTTCGTCTTCTACATGCCGAACTTCCTCGGCCATCCGGACAACTATATCCCGGCTGACGCGCTGAAGACCCCGGCTCACATCGTTCCGGAATGGTACTACCTGCCGTTCTACGCGATGCTGCGCGCCATCACCTTCAACATCGGACCGATCGACTCCAAGCTTGGCGGCGTTCTGGTGATGTTCGGCTCGATCCTCGTCCTGTTCTTCCTGCCCTGGCTCGACACGTCCAAGGTCCGCTCGGCCGTCTACCGCCCTTGGTACAAGCTGTTCTTCTGGATCTTCGTCGCTAACGCGATCATGCTCGGCTGGCTGGGTTCGCGCCCTGCAGAAGGCCTCTATGTCGTGATGTCGCAGCTCGGCACGCTGTACTACTTCGCCTTCTTCCTCGTCATCATGCCGGTTCTCGGCCTGATCGAAACGCCGAAGCGCATTCCGAACTCCATCACCGAAGCGGTGCTGGAAAAGAAGAATGCAAAGGCGCAGCCGGCAACCGTACGCGCTTGATCAGAACAGTGATTGATAAGGAACCCACAACAATGAAAAAGCTTGTTACAGGCATTCTGTCACTCGCTGTCGTCGCCGGTCTCGGCTTGGGCGCTGCCGTCGCCCAGGAACCGGCAGGCGGGGAGGAGCATGCCACCAGCGGCACGCCGCACTTCCCGATCCACAAGCCGGAACAGCAGGATTGGACCTTTGGCGGTCTCTTCGGCCACTACGACAAGGGCCAGCTGCAGCGCGGCCTCAAGGTCTACACTGAAGTCTGTTCTGCCTGCCACTCGATGGACCTCGTTGCCTTCCGTACCCTCGAGGATCTCGGCTATTCCGAAGCTCAGGTGAAGGCGTTCGCGGCAAATTACGAAGTTCAGGACGGACCGAACGCGGACGGCGAGATGTTCTCCCGCAAGGCCGTGCCGTCTGATCACTTCCCGTCGCCGTTCCCGAACAAGGAAGCAGCGGCTGCCGCCAACAACGGCGCCGCACCGCCGGACTTTTCGTTGATCGCGAAGGCACGCGGCATCGAGCGCGGCTTCCCGCAGTTCGTCTTCGACATGTTCTGGCCCTATCAGGAAGGCGGGCCGGATTACATCCACGCGCTTCTGACCGGTTATCAGGAGGCGCCGGAAGGCGTTGAGGTCGCTGAAGGAACGCACTACAACCCGTACTTCGCGAACGCGGCAGCGCTGGCCATGGCCCCGCCGATCTCCGACGACCAGGTCACCTATGACGACGGCACGCCGCAGACGGTTGATCAGTACGCCCGAGACGTCTCGGCATTCCTGATGTGGGCGGCTGAGCCGCATCTCGAAGATCGCAAGCGCACCGGCTTCATGGTCATGGTGTTCCTGCTCATCTTCACCGGCCTCATCTACCTGACGAAGAAGTCGGTTTACGCAAACAAGGAACATTGATCGCGGTCCGGCAAGGGCCGAAGCGATCAGCGAAACTTTGAGGGCCCCGGTTCATCCGGGGCCTTTCGTTTGCTCAGGTAGTGTTCACGCGCTAGCGACCTCTCTCGGCGCTCAGCATTCAATCGGCTACCGTCCATTGCGGGTTCCAGACGATCTCCCAGAGATGGCCGTCCGGGTCGTGGAAATAGCCCGAATACCCGCCCCAGAAGCGTTCATGTGCCGGATCTGTGATGACTGCGCCGGCGTTCTCGGCCTGCTTCATGACGGCATCGACCTCTTCTTTCGATTTGACGATATGCCCGATCGACACCGCACCGAGCCGCACTGGTGGCGCGGTTATTTTCGCATCCTTCGCAAGTGACGTCGTCGGGAACAGCGCCAGGATCAGGTCTTCGCCCATATGGAAGAAGACCACCGCGCCATCTTCGAATTGCTGGCCGACAATCCCCTCCGTCGGCAGTCCCATTCCGTCGCGATAAAAGGCAAGAGACTTTTCGAGATCGCTCACGCCAAGGGTAAGCACTTTGATCCGCGGCTTCATTTCGGCCTCCTCGAGCGCCGCGCGCCTTATTGGACGCGCAAGGCTCATTGCAGCGTTTGAGTGCCGCGTGATTTTGTTCTCAAATCGGAGCCGATTTAAGGACCGCCGTCTGGAGTGGTCCGCCTCGATGACGCTGCTTTCTCGTTTGGCGAGCGACGCGGTCTCTTGCGCGTGCTGACTATTTCTCACGACGCCGACTTCAAGTAAGCGCGCTCAAAAGAGGGCGATCGACTGTACCGGGCCACGATCGGCACTGCCGATGCCGCGTCGCTCGCGCCTGCGCGGATCTGCGCGGTCGCCTGCGATACGGCAGATACGAAAACAGCCCCGCCTTTCGACGGGGCCGTTGCCTGGAGCTCTCTGCCGATCAGTTGAAGCGACCGGCCGCGTGGGCGAGCATTGTGTAGACCTTGCCCGTATCGGACGTCAGATAGGTCTGCGTGATGCGCTTGTCGGGATCGTTCCGCGCGACATCGGCGAGCAGCTTTTCGAAATCGGCGATGTAGCGGTCTACCGCGGTGCGGAATTCCGGCTCGCGATCATATTTGCGCTTGATCTCGTCGAATGTCTGCTGCCCCTTGAGCGTGTAGAGCCGGCGCGTGAACACGTCGCGTTCGCCGCGCTGGTAACGCCGCCAGAGGTCCACCGAGGCGTCGTGGTCGATCGCCCGAGCGATGTCGACAGAAAGCGAGTTCAACGACTCGACCACATGGCGCGGATTGCGGTTATCGCCGGGGCGCACCGAAGGCTGGCTTTCCGCCGGCCGTTGTCGTCCGGTGACGGGAGCTTCCTCACGGGAGGCCGCGCGAAGCAGATCGCGCATCCAGCCGCCGCCTTCTTCCGAGCGATCCTCGGCTACATCCTGGCGGGCAGGCGGCTGCGGGCGGGTGGCCTGCTCCAGTCCAAGGCTACCGCGCAAGGCGGGAGCGGGCGCCGGAGCGGGAGCCGGCTGCTCACGCCGCGTTTCAGCGACCGGTTGCTGAACAGCGGGGCGAGGGGCCGCAGGCGCCGGAGCATTCGAGACCGCCTGCTGGCGAACCGGCTGCGCGACCTCGAGCTGCGTGGAGGACTTGCCGATGATTTCGGAAAGCTCCTGCAGCGCCTTGATCTGCTCAGAGACGGCGCGCCGCATCATCGAGGCGTTTTCCTTTGCCTCTTCGGGCAGGTCGAAGGCGCCGCGCTTCAGCTCCTCTCGGGTCATGTCGAGTTCCTTGCGGATCTCGTTGGCGGAGCGGCGGATGTCGTCGGTCGCACCGCTGAAGCGGTTGATCGCCTCATCGATTGCCTGACGGACGGCCTCGCGCAGTTGGGTGGCGACACCGTCAGACTTCTTGCCGCTTTCTGCCAGCATGCGCTCGATGTCGGACACCGAGGCTCCGACACTGCCGCGCAGGCGAGACGCCACTTCCTTGGAACGTTCCTCGGCGTTTGCGAAGGCGCCCTCGATCGATTGACCGGCATCCTCGCCTGCCTTGGCGATCGCTTGGCGAAGTGCCTCGGAGGCGCTGAGCGCGCGGCCCTCCACCTGCGACAGGGTCTTGCTGACGTCGGCGAAGGAGGTTTCGACGCCCGAGCGCAACGTATCGGCGATCTGGCGACTCCGTTCCTCGGCGCGCGCGAAGACGCCTTCGACCGACGCGCCCGCTTCCTCGCCAGCCTGTGCCAGAGCATTGCGCATCGCTTCGGCAGCCTCGTTCGCACGCTGTTCGGTGCTCGAAAGCAGGCGGCCGACGTCCGCGAAGGAAGACTGGATGCCACTGCGAAGATTGCCGGCGACCTGACCGGAGCGCTCTTCGGCACGCTGAAAGGCGCCATCGACGAAGCCTTCCAGCGCCCGCATCGTGCGTTCGATTTCCTCCGAGCGCTGCACCAGGCCGACGGAAAGGGTCCGCAATGCGCCCTGACGCTCTTCGAGCGTACTGACCAGGTTCGACTGGGCTGCCGCCAGCAGGTCGGACGCTTGGCCCAGAACCTTCGAGTGATCCTCGAAGCGGCCAACGATCCCACCGATCTGAGAAAGCGTCGAGCCAGCGATGTCAGACAACTTGTCGACACGGCCTTCGATGAGGCGCGCAGAACTCGAGAGCATGTCGGACGCCTGCCGTGTCGTTTCCGAAAACTTCGACGCCGTCGCCTCAAGGCGCTGGTCCATGTCGCCGAGATTGTCGCTGGCCTGGTCGATAACCGTCGCGATCGCTGAATTGTTGGCGGCGAGCTGGTCGATAAGGCCCATCGCCGTCGACTGGAGACGGTTCTCGACCATCTTCATGGCCTTGGCCGTCTCTTCCGCGCGCAGCGTGATGGCGTTGAGCGTTTCGTCGGTCCGCTCGGTAATGGCGTTGATGAGCGCCGCGTTTTCAGCGCGCAGGCGATCCGCGCTTTCCTGGGTGAGGGCAGCGATCCGCTCGGCGGCTTCCTTGCCGGTTGCCGCATACTGCTCGATGACGGGACGTGCCTGCTCGTCGAGAAGGCGAGACAGCTCGAGCGAGCGGCCGGCGAGCATCGAATTGAGTTCGCGGGTGCGTTCGTCGAGCGTGCTGCGGATGGCCTGGCCCCGGGCCTCAAGAGCCTTTTCCGCATCCGAGAGGCTCTGCTGGATGCCCTCAGCGTGGCTCGCAACCTGGTTATGGGTTGAGGCAAGCCGGGCGGTTGCCGTATCCGCGGCGTCCGTAACCGAGCGGGCGAGGTCGGCATGGCGGGCGGCCGTAGCCGACGCGGTCTGCTCGATAGAGGTCGCGAATTCGGCGTTGCGTGCGGCAAGCGCGTCGGCGAAATCCGTGCCGGCTCTGGACAAAAGATCGGCCGAACGCGCAGCTTCCGCGTCGAGCTCCTGCGCCGCGCTGCTTACCGCACCGCGCAGGCTGGTGACGAGGGCGGCTGCCTTGCCTTCGATCGTCCGGTTGACGTTTTCGAGTCCGATGTTGAGCGCCCGGTCCATCGTACCGAGGCGCTCTTCAATACGGTCTGTACCCGCCTCGATCGCCGTGGAGATGCGGACTGCCGCGGTCTCGCTGATCCGGTCGATCTCGCCGGCGCGCTCGCCAAGGCTATCGGCGATCCGCTGTCCGGCATTGTCGACGATGGCGTTGACGCTGCCGACACTGTCGCGAATTCGCTCATCGAGTGAACCGAGGCTCGTTTCGATGCGCGAGCCAGCGTCGTCGACGATCATGTTGACGTTGCCGACGCTGCCGCGGATGCGCTCTTCGAGCGAACCCAGGCTCGTTTCGATACGCGAGCCAGCATCGTCGACGACCGTGTTGACATTGCCGACGCTGCCGCGGATGCGATCTTCGAGCGAGCCAAGACTCGTTTCGATACGCGCCCCGGTGTCTTCGACGATCGCGTTGACGTTGCCGACGCTGCCGCGGATGCGTTCTTCCACGGCGCCGAGGCGGTTCTCGATACGGACACCCGTATCGTCGACGATGCCACTAACGGTGCCGACGGTGCCGCGAATACGCTCCTCAAGCGAACCGAGGCTCGTTTCGATGCGCGCGCCGGCGTCATCAACGAATGCGTTGACGTTACCAACGCTGCCTTGAACGCGATTCTCGAACGAGCCGAGGCTCGCCTCAATACGGGCGCCGGTGTCGTCGAGACGGTTGTTGATGCCGTTGATCGAAATATCGACGCGATTGGTGAGTGTGTCGGCCGCAAGGCTGATCTGGTCGGCCGTCTCGGCGAGGCGCTCCGCGATATTGCCGGTGGTGGAGCGCATGCGCGCATCGAGCGCTTCGGCGCTGCGGTCGATGACACCGGCAAGCGACGTCTGTCGCTCCTCGAGCGACATTTCTAGCATGCTGGCGCTGGTCGCGAGCGTCGTCGCGATCGCCATGGACTGATCGGACAGCAGATCCTCGAGCTGTTCGCGTCCGTGGCCGACGGCCAGATTGATCGAATGGATCCGATCATCGAGCGTCGCCCGTATCTGATCATGCGTGGTCGTAAGCGTGTCGCGCAGGTGCTCGGTCTTGCCGGAAAGCGCCTGTTCGATTTCCGCAGCCTTGCCGGCGAGCGAGGCGGTCGCCTCGGACGTGCGGGCAGTGAGGGCTTCCGCGATCTCGGCGCTGGTGCCGGTCAATGCGTCCGAAATCTTGCCGACGCGGCCGCTCAGATCTTCGGCGATACGAGCGCTTGTTTCGGTGAGCGTGCCGGCGATCTGGCTGACGCGGCTGCCGAGGTTCTCGGCTACCTCTGATACGCTTTGCGAAAGCTTGTTCTCGATCTCGCCGACGCGGTCCGTCATCGTCTCGGCAACAGCCATTGCGCGGAACGTCAGGTTGTCGGCAACGTCTTCGGCGTGGCGGCTGAGAGTGTCCGCCATTTCATTGGCGCGGGCCGACATCGTCGAGTTGATCTGCGTCGCGCGCTCCGAAAGGATGCCATCGAGCGCCGTCGTCTGATTGGTAAGCGCATCGGTGATCGCCTCGCCGCGTTGCGACAGCACGCCTTCGAGCGCTTGGGTCTGGCTGCTGAGCGATTCGGAGATCGCCTGTCCACGCTCGGAGAGGACACGCTCCAGTCGATCCGCGGTACCGGCGACGGCGCCTTCGACGAGGCTCGCGCCGGAGGTGAGGGCGGTCGAGATGGCGGCAGTGCGCTCCGTAAGCGTGTTGTCCAGGCGATGCTGACTTGCCGCGATCGCGCTGGTGATTTCGTCGGTCGTGCCTGTGAGCGTCTGTTCGATCCGGGCGTGCGCGGACTGCAGGCCGTCAATGAAGGCGGAGGTGCGCGAATCAAGCCCCTCGGTGAGGCGTTGCTCGCTGGTCGTGAGCGCATCGGCAAGCGCATCGGCACGCCGGCCGAAGCCATTCTCGATCCGTTCCTGTGCCTCGGTAAGCGCCCCCATCAGCGAACCGGTCTTCTCGGAAAGCACGCTCTCGATGCGCTCCTGCGCACCACCAATGAGGTTGCTGAGTTCGGATGTACGGCTGCCGATGCTTTCCTCGATGAAATCCTGTGTCGCGCCAAGCGCCGTAGCAAGCGTCAGCGACTGGTCGGAAAGCGCCGAACCGATCTTCTCGACACCGTTGTCGAGCGCGCTGCCGATCGCCTCCGAGCCACCGGAAACGGTCTCGTTGATCCGATGTAGGCTTTCCATCAGCTTCGTGTCGAGCAGGCTCGCCCGCTTGTCGAAGGCACTTGCGAATTCATGGAAGCGCTCGTCGAAGGCCGTCGCCAACTGACCGACCGTGGTCTGCAGCTTCTCTTCAAAGAAACCGCCGCGAAGATCGAGATCCATGATCGCGTCGTCGGCGCTCGTCTTGAGACTCTGTCTGAAGCTTGCGCCCTTTTCGTCGAGCGCGGCATTGAGCGAGGCAAGCATGTCGTCGAGCCCGCCGGCGATCGCCTGCTGGCCGACGCTCAGGCTCTCGTTGAGGTCGCGGGTCCGTGCGATCAGCGTTTCGTTGAGCTGGCGCGCACGCTCGTTGAGGGCGGCATTCAGCTTTTCGGTATTGGCATCGAGGGTCGAAGCGCGGGTCTCGAACTGGCCGAGCAACTGCTCGCCGCGTTTCTCCAGGGTCTCGCTCAAGGCGTCGAGCCGTGCATCGAATTCATTGCTGAGCGCAACCCCAGCCGTCGTCAGCCCGGAAAGGAGCGCATCGGTGCGGGTGGACAGCATCGTGCTGATGGTCTGCAGCGCGTTTTCCGACCTTTCGCTGAGGGCGGCGGAGCGCGTATCGATCAAGGAGGCGAAGGCTTCGCCGGACAAGGCGATGCGCGAGGCGATATCCTCGCTCGCCAGCTCCAGATCGTCCTTCAGCTTGGTGTGCGCACCGGCGATCGAGGTGCGGATACGGTCGGCGTGCCCGATGATCGCTTCCCGCTCGAGACCCAGTTCCTGCACGAGGGTGCGAACGCGAAGTTCGTTTTCGCTGTAGCTGCGTTCAAGCGCATTGACCTCGGAGTGGACCAGCGTTTCGAGTTCCGTCGCGCGTGCGATGGTACGCTCGATACCTTCGTTCATCGCCGACACTTCGCGACGGACGGCCTGGCCGACGGTCATCACGCGGTCGGCGGCGGTTGTTTCCGGCTCGGCAAGACGCAGGGCGACCTCCGCCATCGAGCGCGCCGCATTGCGCATGTCCTGCGCTCTCGCAAGCAGGATAGCAAAGGAGAAGAACAGCATCACGGGAAGGGCGATGCCGATAAGAACACCAATTGCGCCCGGCGTCGCGGCGAGGTCGGGAAGCGAACGGATCTGCCAGATCTGCGGTGCGTAGAGGAGATGGGCGATGGCGAGACCAGCGAAGGCCCAAAGTAGCGATACCAGCGCAGCGGTGCGGATTGCCGCGCGGCTGGTGCGGACTTCGAGCGAACGCAGCATTGCGGCCGGCGATCGGCGCGTGTCGTCATTTGCCGGCGAAAGCGGCGGTTGCTTCGGAGCGGGTTCGGGCGCGAGGCTGCGCACCGCCTTCGGCGCTTCCTGCTGTGCCTTTGGAGCCCGCGCCTGATCGGATGCTGCGGCCGCCGGCTTGCTGGGCTCAGACACGGTTTCCCCCGGTTCATCCAAGGAAGTCTTGTCGTTCAGAGCCGACTTGAGGTCGTCAAAGTCGATTTTCAGGGCCGCTTCCAGTGCCTGGAACGCCTTTTCGTCGATCGACTCACTGCTCTTTTTCGTCGCCATAGGGATACGCCTCACTACTATTGCCCGCCGATGGCCATCTCCGCGGCGCCGCGGAGGCACCCGAAGACATCCGAAACAGGGCGGTGACGCCAGGATATCTGACTAATACCCTGTCTGATCACCCATTCCATTGCCTCGATGGATAGCCGGAACTAAGGCCTTTCGGCACCGAGCACAGAGCTTATCCACCGGAACAGTTGCCACTTTCGTACGCAAACACGTTCCTGACCGTATCGTAGTGACACATTAGCCAGGTTCTTACAATTAAGTGCAATCCGCATTCATTAAAATCCTAATGATTTCTTAACAGAATGACGGCCTTCCGCTGGGAAAAGCCAAGGAAATCAGCCCGTTTAACATCCATTAACCATTTCCTCAGATTCCTCAGCCGCTGGCATCGCGCTTTAAGCCGATGGCAGCGGCACCGGCCGATGATCCACGCATTCTCTATGCGGTACGACAACGCCGGCAATCGTGACACCTATTGACAGGAAACTGACCCATGGCGGCACTCAAAATAGCCTTCGAGGCACCGGACAACCAGGGAAGTTCATCCCTCGGCAAGAAGCCCATCGACTTCGCCCATCTCGGCAAGCAGACGATGGGAGACAAGGAACTGGAGATCGAAGTTCTGCAGTTGTTTGCGCGGCAGGCGCGGCAAGCGGTGGGCGAGATCGCCGGTAGTGACGCTGATCGGCGCGTCCTGGCTGCGCACCAGCTTAAAGGTGCGGCGCTCGCTGTCGGAGCCGTCGACGTCGCAGAGGCGGCCGCCGCGATAGAACGCGAACCGGGAAATGCGATCCTTGCCGGCGCGCTCGGCGCGGCCGTGCTCGTGACCGAGCTTTTCATTCTGAAGCTTTGCCGCTGACTTCAACTCTGTTGCGGCGCCTCGTGTATCACACACCTTTGTGGCCGCGCCGGCGAGCATGTGCCACGAGGGCACGACCGGCTGTTGTTGACTGACTGGCCAATTTGTTGGAAGAACGTGCGCTAAATTCGCGCCGTCGCCGCCTGCTAGAACAGGATCTTGCGCTGGCGGCCAATCCTACAAGCCAATCCGGAAAGTGAAATGACAAAACTTACGATCGTAGCCTTTGACGGCACGCGCCACGAACTCGATGTCGAGAACGGCTCCACGGTCATGGAGAATGCGGTTCGCAATTCTGTGCCGGGCATCGAAGCCGAATGCGGCGGCGCCTGCGCCTGCGCGACCTGTCATGTCTATGTCGACGACGAGTGGGCGGCTGCCGTCGGCGCGCCGGAGGCAATGGAAGAAGACATGCTGGACTTCGCCTACGACGTGCGTCCGACGTCGCGGCTTTCCTGTCAGATCAAGATGAGCGAGGCTCTGGACGGATTGGTCGTCCATGTTCCGGAGCGCCAGGCCTGATCTCCGGGCAGCCGTCCAACCAGACGCGCCGGAGGCGCAAAGGTCGCTGTAGAACTTGGAATTTCTGCATGCAGTTGCACAGCACGCAAAAAAATGCCTCGCTGGTCGCGTCGACGAGCGAGGCAAGGAGGGCGTATCGCAGACAGATGAGGGAGGGAGCATCTGCTGCACCAGGACACGCCAGGAGAACCTGTTTTTGCTTCATTGCTTCGGCGCTGTATTAAAAGCCTGAAACAACGATGCGAAACCAAAATAAAGTCTGATACGAGTACGACGTCTTACTACCGACCGACAGCTAAACGCCCATCTCGCCGAGAGGTTGAACTTCAAATCAACCTCTCATCTCATAGTAACAATATAGCTGAGTCGGCGTCCCACTGCCATCGTTAGAATTCGCCAATAAAATACCGTGGGTTTTGCGCAGCCGCCTTGTGCACTCCCAGGTTATAGTCACCCTGTTCTTGGGGGGCGAATTTTTGCTTCTTCAGCAGGGCGGACAGTCGCGTGGTGAATCGCAGCGCGAAGGGCAGGAGGCGACGGCCTCAGCGCCCACCTTTGAGGCTATCCAGCCGGTATTGCAGCAACCGGATCATGCGGCGATCGAAGTTTGCGGCCTCAGTGCGGTCAAAGCGTGCCTGATCCTTATCGTGGCTTTCGATTTCAGCCGCGCTTGTCCGAGCCACTTTAGCTTGCATACGCTCGCAGTCCGCTTCCGGTTTCAACGCTAGAAACGCTTTTTCCATCTGGCGAGCATGATTGCGGGCGATCTCCGCATGCCGCTCCTCATGCCGCTTAATGTCGCTTGCGAGCGTGTCCCAAACCAATGCGAGATCACGCCCCGCCTGTTTGCGATATTTCCAACGCGGCAGGATGATACGCGTGCTGAGCGTCACGCGCGCCGTGCCGATGGCGCAGCGCCCGCCGCGGCTGACATAGGTGATCGTGCCACCGAACTTGATCCGCGTGGCTCCCGGGTGGCGCGCGCCCGTGCTTGTCATCTGAGGGCCGGCCGCAGCAAGTGCCTTGTCGAGTTCGGCAGCGGTGCGACCGCCGATCGAGAAGTAAGTGAAGCTCTTGCTGAACACGGTTTCTGCAGCGGCGCTCCCCAACGGCAGGCAGACGAGGAGCGCGACGAGAGCGGTTTTCAGCGGAACGCGGACTCGGGACATCAATGCGTGGTTCTCTTTGGTTGAACTTCGTTGAAGCTTGGGGCATAGCCAGCGCGAGCGCAACACAAATCGACTGGAGATGGCGCGCGGAACACTCGGAGTGATGTGAAGAAATCTTCGCAAGCATTTGATATAGAACGAACTGACCCATTCTCGGCGGCCCGAAGAATATGGGACACTTCTCCGCATCGCAGGATCACGGGAACATGACGATCAGTCCATTTCAGATGTCTCGTTGGCAATTGGCGCATGGGCGCTGTCTCGAACTAGGGTCGCGTGGCGTTTTGATGGCGATCATCAACGTCACGCCGGATTCGTTCTCCGACGGTGGGCGTTTCATCGATGCCGCTGCGGCCGTGACTGCGGGTGTGCATGCGCTGCAGCAAGGCGCGGAAATCCTCGATGTCGGTGGCGAATCCACCCGTCCGGACGCAGAGCCGGTGACGGCCGAAGAGGAACAGGCGCGCATCCTTCCTGTGATCGACAGGCTCGCTCGCGAAACCGACGCAATCATTTCCGTCGACACCTACCGCGCCGAAACGGCGCGTCTCGCCGTAGAAGCCGGCGCCCACATCGTCAATGACGTGCACGGACTGCAGCGCGAGCCGGCAATCGCGGATGTCGCGGCGGCAACGGGGGCGGGGCTCTGTATCATGCACACGGGCCGCGACAGGCAGAAACTCGATGACGTCGTTGAAGACCAGTTTCACTTTCTCGAACGATCGCTCAACATCGCAGCCAAGGCCGGCGTCGCACGGGAGAAAATCGTACTCGACCCGGGTTTCGGCTTTGCCAAGGATACCGATGAAAATCTCGAATTGATGGCGCGCTTCGGCGAGTTGCATCGCTTCGGCTTGCCGATCCTGGTCGGAACGTCGCGGAAGCGCTTCATCGGCGCGGTCACCGGACGAGATGCACCGGCGCGTGACGTCGGAACGGCGGCGACGACCGCGCTTCTCAGGGCCGCAGGCGCTGCGATATTTCGGGTGCATGATGTCGCAATCAACAGGGATGCACTGGTAGTGGTAGATGCTATGCTGGCCGCAAAGAACAGCCGACGGGATACGAAGCCATGACTGCGACCTACATCATCACCTTGAAGAATTGCGCTTTCTTTGCCCGCCACGGCGTGCTCGACGAGGAGGAGTTTCTGGGGCAGCGCTTCTTCGTTGATGCCGAACTCGAGGTAGAGCAGGGCACGGCGCTCGCAGAAGATTGCATCGACGACACCGTGCATTACGGCATCGCCTTTGCAGAAATCGAGAGAATCGTCACCGGTCGCCGGCGCTACCTGATCGAAGCGCTGGCGCTTGAGGTAGCGAAGACCCTTTGTGCACGCTTCCGGCAAATCCGGCGCGCGAAGGTTTCGATCCGCAAGCCGAACGCACCGGTCCCGGGCGTGCTGGATTACGTGGAAGTCACGGTCGAGCATGTCGCAGAATAGGACGTGGCGACGCGCGACACTCGGTCTCGGCGGCAATCTCGGTGATCCGCCGCGGGCGATGGCGGAGGCGTTGAGCGCACTCGACGAAAGACGGGATTGCAAAGTCACCGCCGTATCGCGGCTCTACCGAACACCGCCCTGGGGCAAGACCGATCAGGCCTGGTTCTTCAACGCCTGCGCCGAGGTAGAGACGGCGCTCGATCCCGAGGCGTTGCTCGACACCTGCCTTGATATCGAGCGGGCGATGAAGCGCATTCGCAAGGAGCGCTGGGGCCCGCGCACGATCGATATCGACTTGCTGACCTTTGATGAAATGAGCTCAGCGAACGAAAGACTCGAATTACCGCACCCGCGCATGACGGTGCGCGGTTTCGTGCTGATGCCGCTTGCCGACTTCGCCGCCGACCTTTCAATAGAAGGGCGTACTGTCCGCGAGTGGCTGAACGATGCCGATGTCACCGGAATTGAAGTGGCGGATGGCGACGCCGATTGGTGGCGCCGACGCAGGTGAACGCTGGAACTTTCTTCAGAGACGCCCGGCGCCAAGGCCGGGCCGTTTGCCTGTTTTCTTTGATCGTACAGCGACCTTTGCGCGTCTGATTGGGCGCGCGGCGCTGTAGTCTTTCCTCGCTACTTGATCGAGCCGACGGCGATATTGTCCATTTGTCGGTTGAGATTGACGCCGATGACCGGGATCATGGTCTCCTCGACCTTGACGGAGATCGTGATGTTCATGGTCTCCGCGTCCTGCAGGCGGGCGATCATCGCGCCATTGAGTTGCTTGCGGTTGATTCCGACGACGACCTTGTCCTTGGCGACACTGCCCGAAACCACATCGAGCCCCTTGCCGTCGGCACCATCGAGAAACTTGCCGGTGTAGCTGTTGCCCTTCTGCGTGATCATGGCGGACATCGGCTGCTTGAAGACGCCGACTCGGCAGAAACCGTCAAGCTTGATCCCGGTATCTGCACCCGATGTCGGTTCGCCAGTAAGGTCGCACGTGAATTTCGTGCCCTTGTATTTGCCGGCGACGATCTCGCCGGGGCCTTTCCACTGGCCGGCTACCTTCTCGAAAAAGGCCTTGTCGCGGGCGCCGGATGATGCCGGCGTCGCAAGACCGACAGTGGCAGCAAGCGCAAAAGCGGCAACGCCGCGAACGATCAAAGAAGGGCGCGTGAACATAATCGATCCTTGATGGGTCAACGTCCGAAACTGGTAACCACATTTGCGCTGAAATGGTTAATGGACGGTTTCTTTATTGCTCATATACATGCCAGTCCGCCCGGATATTCTCGCTTTGAAATGGGCCGTTCGCGCGGCTCACGCAGGCCTCACCGGGAATTGCGTCGATGGGGGCAGATGTGTTTTTGAAACTCTATCGCCGCCTGTTACGTCACTGTCATATCGCGGGAGGTCTCGGACATGGCGACGGCGATAGAAAAGCACGACATTCACTCGCAGCGGACGACGATTCGTCGTCATGGCATCGTGACGCGGGTCACGCACTGGACATGGGCGGTCGCGCTGTTTTTCCTGCTCCTCAGCGGCTTGCAAATCTTCAATGCCCACCCATCACTTTATATCGGCGAACAATCCGGCTTCGCATTCGACAACAGCGTGCTGTCGATCCGCGCCGTCAGGGGAGCCGACGGCAATGCCGAAGGGCTCACGACGTTGTTCGGTCGACGTATCGACACCACCGGCCTTCTCGGTGTCAGCGGACCGGAGGACAGCCGCGTGTACGAGGCGTTTCCGGGCTGGCTTACGGTGCCCTCCTACCACGATCTTGCGACAGGCAGGGTTGTCCACTTCTTCTTCGCTTGGCTGTTCGCAGCCACGTTTATCTCGTGGTTTGCTGCGAGCCTGATCAACGGCCATCTGCGGCGCGATATCCTGCCGTCCTTCTCCGATATTCGCGGCTTACCGGGCAGTTTCCTCGAGCACTTGCGGTTCCGTTTCCATCATTGCCGCTCTTACACCGGTCTTCAGAAAATCTCCTATGCGATTGTTCTTCTGGTGCTTTTCCCGCTCATGATCCTGACGGGACTGACGATGTCACCGGGAATGAACGCCGCCATGCCCTGGCTCACGGAGATCTTCGGCGGCCGCCAGGCGGCGCGCACGATCCATTTTGTTGTCATGCTGCTGCTCGTCGGCTTCTTTGCCATCCACATCTTCATGGTCTTTGCCGCCGGACCGATCAACGAGATGCGCTCCATGGTGACCGGACGGTACCGAATCGACGGCGAGGCAGCCGAGGGAGGATCCGAACGATGAGCCGGATCATCATCAACCGTAGGCGGTTTTTGACCGTGGCAGGTGTCGCAGCCTCGACGTTGCCGCTTGCCGGATGCGATGCATTGGACGGCATGCTGTCGAGCGGGGCAACCGCGCGTGACGTAATGGCCAAGGCGAATGGCCTGACCTATCGCGTCCAGCGTTTCCTGATCGGGGCGGACGGTCTGGCAAAGGAATTTTCGGAGAGCGAGATCCGCCAGGGGCAGAGGCCGAACGGCTCAACCGACCCGACCGACGCCACTTACATCGCGCTTCGGGTTGCCGGCTTCGCCGGCTACCGTTTGGACGTCGGCGGCCTTGTCGACCGGCGACTGCGGCTGTCGCTCGACGAGTTGCGCAACATGCCGTCACGCACGCACATCACCCGGCACGATTGCGTCGAAGGCTGGAGTTGCATCGCCAAGTGGACGGGTGTCCCGCTCTCCGCTGTTCTGGACGAAGCGGGGGTGAAGTCGGAGGCACGGTACGTGCTATTTCGATGCTTCGACACGATGAATCTCGGCCTCTCCGGGGAGGTCGCCTATTACGAGTCGATCGATATGCTGGATGCCCGCCACCCGCAGACGATTCTTGCCTATGGCTTGAACGGGGAACCACTCCCAGTCGCGAATGGCGCCCCCTTGCGCCTACGGGTGGAGCGTCAGCTCGGATACAAAATGGCGAAATACATTCGCTCGATCGAGCTCGTTTCCGACCTTGCACCGTACGGTCAGGGGAAGGGCGGTTTCTGGGAGGACCTCGGCTACGACTGGTATGCGGGCATATAAAGCCGGCAGGGATCAGCTCTCGGGTCGATCTGCCGAACGCGACGCGCCGGGCGCGAGATCGGACAGAAAGTCTCCGATCCCCGGCCGCTTCAGCGCACGGAACGGCATAGGGCGGCAAAGATCCATCGCCGCTATCCCGATGCGCGCGGTCATCAGTCCGTTGATGACCCCTTCGCCAAGACGCGCGGACAGTTTAGATGCAAGGCCGTGGCCCAGAACCTGTTGGATGAGGCTGTCGCCGGCGGCAATCGAGCCGGTAACGGCGAGATGTGCGATAACGTCGCGCATGAGCCGCAGCATGCCGAACGTGCCCGGGCGACCGCCGTAGAGCTCCGCCATTGCACGGATCATCCGGGCCGATTCGTAAAGAACATAGCCGAGATCGACGAGAGCGCGTGGACTTACGGCTGTCACGATCGACACGCGTTTCGAGGCGGCGAGAATGATCCGGCGGGCTTCGCGGTCAAGCGGCGTCAGCAATTCCCGCTCGGTCAATTCGATGAGATGAGGGCCGTCAATGATCTCGCCCTCGGTTTCAGCAAGGCGTGCGCGGCCTTTTGCAGTGCGAGGATTGGCGGCAAGCAGGTGGACAAGCCTCGCGGTTGCGCCACGCGCGGTCTTGGTGCTGGCCGCAGCTTCACCGACATCTTTTTTCAAATGCTGTATCGCCGTCAGCTGCATCATGCCGGAGAGTTCGCGCACGATGACGACCAGGAAGGCGAGGGCGCCAATCGCGACGACGGCGATCGCGCAGTAGCCAAGCCAATCGGCGCGGGAAAAGAGGTCACGCACCAGGCGATCGATCCACAATCCCAAGGCAAGCGAAAGCAGTATCCCCAGCGCACCCACCGCCACTTTGCCGAAGGAAAACCGACGGCGACGCGGTCTTGCTTCCGGCAAATTGAGCGCTTCGATCGCCGCAGTTGTTTCGATGAACGGGTCTTCGGCATCAGGCGTCATGACGACCCGGTCGCTGAAGCTTGCAGGGGCGCGTCGTTGTTGTTGTCGCTCCTTGGTCTGCTCGTCTGGCTCGACGGAGAAGGCGACAGGCTTGCGCCCACGGTTCTTGAAATCGTCGCTCATGCCAGGCGGTCTCCGAGCAGGAACTGCATCGCACGGTCAAGCCGGATATGCGGCACCGAAAGTTTCAATCCGCCGCGCGTCTCTTCCAGATGCGGTGGGCGGAAGCGGACGAAGTTCAGTTCAGGCATCGCGCGCTCCGCTTCCGTGGGTTTCGAACCCTTATGATGCCCTTCCATTGGCTCAAAAAGAACTTCAGGATCCTCCGGCAAGTCACCGGGAAATATCGCTGTCTTTCTTTCTCCGTCGAATACGTCGCCATTTATCCGCTCGCCGGCGATCGGGGTGCCGACGATCACTGGTAACGTGTGGCCGTCGTGGTTCACCGTCGCCTCGCGCGTTGCGCGGACGGATGCAAGCGCCATCACTTCAAGACCTGCGCCGCTCATGCCGATCCGTTCGGCCGCGCGGCTGACGAGCCGGGCGGTGATGTGCTCGAGCCGGTCGTGGCTCTCGTGGTGCAGATGATCGGCCTTGGTCGCGGCGATCAGGACCCGGTCGATCCGGCGTGTGAACAGGGACGAAAGCCAGGAATTGGTACCGGGCCGGAAGCAGGCGAGCACATCGGCGAGTGCCTGTTCCAGATCACTCAGCACCTCCTGCCCGCGGTTGATCGCCTGCAAGGCGTCGACGAGCACGATCTGGCGGTCGAGCCGGGCGAAGTGCTCGCGGAAGAAAGGACTTACGACGTGCGTTTTGTAGGCCTCGTACCGGCGCTCCATCATTGCCCAAAGCGATCCTTTCGGCGCCCGGCCCTGAGGCAGATCCGGAAGCGGCGAGAAGGTCAGCGCCGGCGACCCCTCGAGATCTCCGGGCATCAGGAAACGGCCCGGCGGCAGCGTCGAGAGGGATCGGTCGTCGGACTTGCAGGCTTGGAGATAGGCGGTGAAGCTTTCGGCAAGCCGCCTGGCTCTGCCCTCGTCGGCTGCGGCAGTGGCACCGCTCACTGATGCAAGCGCCAGCCATTCACGTGATAGATTTGCGCGCGCGCCGGCGCGCGCCCGCCGCACGGTACTCTCGCTGAACTCACGGAAATCCTGCGCGAGCAGGGGCAGGTCAAGCAGCCATTCCCCCGGATAATCGACGATGTCGATCGACAGCCGCCCGGGCGAGAACATCCGGTTCCAGCCGCTGGCGCTTTCATAGTCGAGCGTGATGCGCAGTTGCGAAATCGCCCTCGTGGAATCCGGCCAGACCCGATCTCTGACGAGGGCTGCGATATGATCCTCATATTGGAAGCGCGGCACCGCGTCGTCGGGCTGCGGCTCCAGCCGGACCTTCGAGACCCGCCCGGATCGAATGGGTTCGAATACAGGCAGGCGACCGCCATTTAGCAAGTTATGGACGAGCGACGAAATGAAAACGGTCTTGCCGGCACGCGACAAGCCGGTAACGCCGAGCCGGACTGCTGGATTGACGAGCCCGGATGCGCGATCGGCAAGATTGTCCAGCACAATCAGGGCATCATCTTTGAAGCTGCTCAAAATGGGCGCCAAGTCTATCCGTTCCTCGGGATCGATTCCGTCGATATGAGAATCTTCTGCTCACCTGCAGCCATCAAAGACGCCGCGCACATGCTTTGGCCGTGCTGCGATATAGGAAATCTTTCCGCCACTGCAACGACATAGTCGGATTTTCCGTTGGCGGCAGGAATTCGTCACGATTTTCGCGGCTCCTCCGGCATGGGCAGCAAGAACGTCGAAAGTCTCGCCAACCATCTGGCGCCGGCGCTTGGAGGGGCCGAAAAGTCGATGACTGCCAACGCGGCTGGAGGATAGCCGTCCGCGAGAACCCTGTCCGCAGCTTCGTCGCCGAGGAGTCGGCGAAACAGCTCCTCGATCATCGGATTGTGGCCGATGAGCATCAGCGAGGCCAGGCCGGAATTGGCTTCGAGAAGCTCGGCGTAGATGTTCATCGATCCCGTATAAAGCGCATCGATGTAACGAAGATCGATGTCTTCGCCGAGCGTTCGGTAGAGGGGTTCGGCAGTCTGGCGGCACCGCACCGCGGTCGAGCACAGGATCAGGTCCGGCCGCATGCCATGGTCGGCAGTACTCTGGGCGATCAGTTCCGCCTCGGCATAGCCGGTATCGTCAAGCGTGCGGTCGAAATCCCGCTGACCTGGCAGCGCCCAGCCCGAACGGGCGTGGCGGAGAAGGAAGAGGCGAAATGCCGGGGCGACGCTGTCTTGCATGTATCGTCCGGGGCGATCAAGTCGCCCGAAGGTTGGAGGCATCTGTCTACTGCCTGCTCTCTCAAATCCTAGCCGATTTAAGGGTAAGGACATGCAGCAACTTAAAGTGGCCGGATCCAGTCGCGAGTCCGGCAGGTTGGGTACCTTGTCCTGCTGCCGGCGCAAAGATCAAGCCGTCGGCTTACGTTTTCCGTGGAACCCGGGCCCATTGAAATGACGCCCAAGCTACACCAGATGTCGCAATCTGAGATCTTGCCGACATCGGCAGGCAGTTTGCAGGTAGGTCGGCCGACCTTAATCGGCGATCAAGACTTCGTGTGTAATTTTGATGAAATATTCGCCAGTTAGCCTGAAACGCAAGCATTAGTAAAATGCGGTTGAGTGTCTGGCACAAGGCTTGAATCAGAGCTTCCATGGGTCTATACACCGCCGCAATGAGATGTTCTTCAGGAGAATCGCGTTGAGTGAGAAGATCGATCTTAGTACCTTTGTCCTCTCCGAGGACGAGGAATTCATGAATGCAAACCACCGGGCGTATTTTCGTGCAAAGTTGAATGCCTGGAAAAATGATATCCTTCGCGAAGCCCGCGAGACACTGGACCACTTGGCAGAGGAGAGTGCCAACCATCCGGATCTCGCGGACCGAGCTTCTTCCGAAACAGACCGGGCCATCGAATTGCGCGCCCGGGACCGGCAACGGAAACTGATCGCCAAGATCGATGCTGCACTGCAGCGGCTTGACGAAGGGACCTACGGTTACTGTGAGGAAACGGGCGAACCGATCGGTTTAAAACGTCTGGACGCCCGGCCGATTGCAACCCTCTCGATCGAGGCGCAAGAGCGTCACGAACGTCGCGAGAAAGTCTATCGGGACGAATAACAATTACAGGTTCTTCCTGATCTGAAAAACGGCGCGGTAAACCGCGCCGTTTTCTTATTGCGTCACTTGGGCCCTTATACCTTCCGACAATCGGGGATCACACTGATCGTTCGCCGCTGGAAACCGCCTGACGCGGTTGCGGCCGCGTTCAGGGCTTACGTCCGGCGGAAATATCGGCCAGCATACGGGTCATTTCCTCTTCGATCGTCGGCTCCTTGCGGATATTGTCCGGCGTGCCACCGAGCAGGGGCTCCTGGCGGCCGCCGCCGATCGGCCGGCTCTCTGCCTGGGGCCTGACGGAGGGCGCCAGCCGCTGGAGATCGCCGCTGATCTCCGCATCGAGAATCCGCTCGAAGTCCGAAACCCTGTCCGACGCGACCGGCTGAATCGGCATCGTCTGCGTCTGCGCGGCCGGCGTGGAGGCCGGGCCCTGTTGTATTGGCGCCTGCTCGCGCCGCGGCGCCACTGGCAGCACCCGCTCGCGGGCGACGTCGAAAATATCTTCCGCACGTTCTATCGCGGAAACAGTGGGAATCGCCGACACGGGCGGCGAAACCCTGGCAGGCGGCTGCTGCTGGGATGGTTGCGCCGGCGCGGATCTTTGCTCTGCGGCAAGGCGGATCGGCGGCGGCGGCTCCACGCGGGGAGCTGCTGCCTCCAACCGCTCTTCCGTGCGCGCCGTAGGCCGCTCCTCGACGGCGGCTGTCGCTTCCACCGGAACCGGTGCCGGCGCGGGGGCGGGTCTCGGCTCAGCCTTCGGCGCCTCGACCGCCTTTTGCTCCGAGGCGACGGCGGCACTGGTCTGTGCAGGTGGGGTACCGTCCGGCGCAATTCGACTTTCGATGACGATGTCCGTCGGGCCGCCGATCATAATGAGATGTTCGACGTCATCGCGGCGAACAAGCACGAGGCGGCGGCGCGCGTCGACGGCAGCGGCGTCGAGGACGGCGAGTCTCGGCTGTCTGTTCTTGCCGCCGCGCACAAAGGGAGAGGAGGGTCTGTGGCGCATGATCCAGAGCACGGCTACAAGGCACAAAAGCCCGACGGCAACGGCCGCGGCGGCGATGATGAAGCGGCTGCCGTTGTCCCCGACAATGGTTTCGATCATAGGCTGAACTCCTTCTGCCGACCCCGCATGTCAATATTTGACGGCTTTTTTCAGGCCGGTACAAGCTTGCGCCCGACATTCCCTGTGAATTGACCGCGATGCTTTCGCAGAGACGCTTTTTGCTGTTATCTCTGATTGTTAAAGATGATTCCAGTTCGATGATCCTAACGCGGGATAGGCACTTGCGGGTTTCGCGAAAAGTTGGTCGGACGCCGGCTACTGCATGATTCCTTAAGGCGGGATCGATTTGAGGATAAATTATGCAGCAACGCAAAGGGCAGCGGGCCTTGCGCGCCTGAACAAGGAGCACGGCGCTGTGTATGATATGCAGGGGTGGTCGCGCGCGGCAGCAGCGGCAGGTGAGGACCGATGACGAAATTGCGGCAGTCAGGTGACTACCAGATGCCGGTTGTTGACCGCGGCGTCCGGCCGGGCACGGTCTTGCGGATCATCCTGCTGGCGATCGTGCTCACCGCGTCGGCAGCCGCGTTCGTCGTCTTCAAGAACCAGCTCGAGAACGAAATCGTCCTTGGCATCCTCGGCGTGCTGGCGATGGTCGGGATATTCTTCCTGGTCTCATCGGTGATCGGATTCATCGAAGTGATGCCACAGACGCGTCCCGACGAGCTGGCGCGTGCCTTTCTTGACGCCCACGAAGATGGCACGATCGTTACCGACCGCAGGGGACGGATCATCTATGCCAATGCCGCCTATGGCGCGCTGACCGGCGCCAAGAGCGCCGCCGGCATCCAGTCGCTCGAGGCCATTCTCTCCAGAAACCGCGAAGCGACCGAAGCAATTTATCGGCTCACAAACGGCCTCCACGAAGGCAAGAAGGGACACGAGGAATTCCGGCTACTGAAGCCGCTCGCAAACGGTGCGTCGATTGCTTCCGGCGCCCACTGGTTCCGCCTCAAGGCTCGCGTGCTGCCCCTGGAGGACAGCGACAGGAACCCGCTCTATCTCTGGCAGATCGCCGACATCACGGCCGAACGCGACGACCAGGAGCGTTTCTTCAAGGAACTGCAGAACGCGATCGACTATCTCGATCACGCCCCGGCAGGCTTCTTCTCGGCCGGACGCAAGGGCGAGATCTTCTATATCAACGCGACACTTGCCGATTGGCTCGGCATCGATCTCACCAAGTTTCAACCGGGGTCAGTCAGCATTGCCGATGTGGTCGCGGGCGAGGGGCTCGCGCTCGTCCAGTCGGTCCAGGCCGAGCCGGGCCTCAAGAAGACGAAGGTGCTCGACCTCGACCTGCGCAAGACCAACGGCCAGAGCCTGCCCGTACGCCTGGTCCATCGCGTCTCATCGACCCGTGACGGTGCGCCCGGTGAAAGCCGGACAATTGTCATGTCGCGTGAAGGCGATGATGGCGATCAGTCGGCCTCGAATGCCGCCATGCGCTTCACGCGCTTCTTCAACAACACGCCAATGGCGATCGCGTCTGTCGACGGCGACGGGCGGATCCTGAGGACCAACGCTCCCTTCTTGAAGCTCTTTGCAGGCCTTGTTTCACAGGACGACGTCGAGCGCGGCGCGCTGATCGAGACGGTCGTGCACGAAACCGAAAAGGGCCGCCTTCAGGAAGCGCTTGCGGCGGCGAAGGACCGGCAAAGCGACATCGCGCCGATCGACGCCTTGCATCCGAGCGACGAGGCACGGCATTTCCGCTTCTACGTCAACGCCGTGATCGATCAGAGCGATCAGGCGCCCGAGGAGGCGGCGATCATCTATGCGCTGGAGATCACCGAGCAGAAGGCGCTCGAGACCCAGATGGCGCAGACGCAGAAGATGAATGCGGTGGGGACGCTCGCAGGGGGCATCGCCCACGATTTCAACAATGTGCTGACCGCGATCCTGCTTTCCTCCGACCACCTCCTGCTCTCGGCGCGGCCCGCGGACGCGACCTTCGCCGACCTGATGGAAATCAAGCGCAACGCCAACCGTGCCGCCGTGCTCGTGCGGCAACTGCTTGCCTTCTCGCGCAAACAGACGATGCGTCCGACCGTGCTCAACCTCACCGACGTCATCGGCGATCTGCGCATGCTGGTCGACCGGATGACCGGCACCAATGTCAAGGTCGAGGTTGACTACGGCCGAGACCTCTGGCCGGTGAAGACTGATCTCGGCCAGTTCGAGCAGGTCCTGCTCAATCTCGCCGTCAATGCGCGCGATGCCATGCCCGAGGGGGGGACGATCACGCTGCGGACGCGAAATCTGCCGGCAAGCGAGGTGGCAGCACTCGGACGGCGGGAACTGCCGGAGGACGACTTCGTCATGGTCGAGATCGCCGACCAGGGCACCGGCATTCCGCAGGAGATCATGGACAAGATCTTCGAGCCCTTCTTCACAACGAAGGAGGTCGGCAAGGGCACCGGCCTCGGTCTTTCGATGGTCTACGGCATCGTCAAGCAGTCGGGAGGCTACATCTATCCGGAGTCGGAAGTCGGGAAGGGCACCACGTTCCGCATTCTGCTGCCGCGCCACGTCGAGGAAATCCGCGAGGAAGTTGCAGCCGAAGCGTCGCCGGCAACCGAAGTGCCGATGCCCGCCGCCAGCGACCTGGTCGTGGCGCCAGCGCCCAAGGCGGAACCGGAGCCCGCGGACCTCACTGGCGATTCCGCCGTCGTGCTCCTGGTCGAAGACGAGGAAGCAGTGCGCCGCGGCGGCAAGCGCATGCTTGAGACGCGGGGTTACACCGTTCACGAGGCCGGATCGGGCGTTGAAGCGCTCGACATCATGGACGAGCTCAACGGCGCAGTCGACATCGTCGTATCGGACGTCGTGATGCCGGAGATGGACGGGCCGACGCTGTTGCGCGAACTGCGCAAGAAATACCCGGACTTGAAGTTCATCTTCGTGTCGGGTTACGCGGAAGACGCATTTGCGCGCAACCTCCCGGCCGATGCGAAATTCGGTTTCCTGCCGAAGCCATTCTCGCTGAAACAACTGGCCGTAGCCGTTCGCGAGATGCTGGATTCCTGATCGGGCGCTGATACCTCACTCATGAAAAGGCCCGGTCCAACGCCGGGCCTTCTTGCTAGAATGTTGCTTTGCTTACTTCGCCGTCAGCGCCACCGCGATTTCGGCGGCGAGGCGGGCATTGTTTTCGACGAGCGCGATATTGGTTTCGAGGCTGCGGCCGTCGGTCATGTGGAAAAGATTGTCGAGCAGATAAGGCGTGACGGCCTTGCCGACGATCTCGTCGCTCGCGGCATTGTCGAGCGCACGGGTGATGTAGATTTCCATCTCCTCGCGCGGAATTTCGCTCTCTTCGGGAACCGGGTTGGCAACGAGCATGCCACCGTCGATGCCGAGCAGGTCGCGCATCTTCTGGAAGTTGGCGATCGCGGCGGGGCTGTTCAGCATCAGCGGACTCTTGATGCCGGAGTCGCGCGACCAGAAGGCCGGGAAGGTCTCGCTGTCATAGGTGATGACCGGAACGCCGCGCGTCTCCAGCACCTCGAGCGTCTTCGGGATGTCGAGAATAGCCTTGGCGCCCGCGCAGACAACGATGACGCCGGTCCGGGCGAGTTCGTCGAGATCGGCGGAAATATCGAAGCTCTCTTCCGCGCCGCGATGAACGCCGCCGATCCCGCCGGTGGCAAAGACGCTGATGCCGGCGCGCGCCGCGGCGATCATCGTCGCCGCCACGGTCGTGGCGCCCGTGCGGCGTTCGGCAATAGCGAAGGCAAGATCGGCGCGCGAGAGCTTCATGGCGCCCTCCGTTTTTGAAAGTGCCTCCAGCTTCGCGTCGTCGAGGCCAATGTGAAGAACGCCGTGAATGACCGCAATAGTTGCGGGCACGGCGCCCTGTTCACGGATGATCGCCTCGACGCTGCGGGCCATGTTGAGATTGCCGGGATACGGCATGCCATGGGTGATTATCGTCGATTCCAGCGCGACGATCGGCGCGCCGCGCGCCCTGGCGGCCGCGACTTCATCGGAAAACTCCATCGGCAGCGACGGGGAGGAGGGTTTGGTCATGAATCTATCCTTAAATCGCGATCATGTTGGGCTGAAATCAACCAAGAATCATCGAGATCGTTTCCAAAAAGGTTCGAAGTGAGATGGAGGCAGATGCTGTGCGCACTTTCGTCCCGCCCGGTGTTCGACATCAGTTCTCATGACAGCATTTGCGGCGCCGGCACAAGGGCCACCGCCTGTTCGAGGCTGCTCGAAGACAATTCTTCCGAAACTGCAAAGGGCGAGCGAAGCGTTATCCCCGCCGCGGCAATCCCGTGGCGCAGGCAGCCGCCAAGATCGAGACCTGAAAGTCGCGCTGTGAGGAATCCCGAGGCCAACGCGTCGCCGGCGCCGGTGACATCCGCAAGCGCGGGCAGGGCAGGCGGAACGACGAGGCAGGCCTCGCTGCGATCGAAGGCGACGGCGGCGCGGCCGCCGCGCGTCACGACACCGCCCGTGAGACCGGCCTCTCGCAACAGCGATGGCCAGTTTGCAGCCTCTGCGACATCCGTCCCGGTCAGGGCACGCGCTTCCGCTTCGTTCATGAACAGGAAACTGAGCTCGCCGAGGCATTTCCTGAACCGCGTTACCTTTGCCGGTGACACGGCGATGCCGGCAATGATTCGATCGTCCCTGGTCGCAACGCCGACCAGAGCCGTGAGTGTCTCCTCCGGCAGGTTCGCGTCCATCAGCACCAGATCGCTCGCCGCCAATATCTCGCGTATAGCGCGCTGCTGCAGCCGGCGCGGCGAAAACAACCGGTAGAGCTCCATGTCGGCAAGCGCGATGACGAGGTTGCCGTCATTTTCAAGGATCGCCGTGTAGCTCGGCGTTTTCCGGTCGAGAAAGGTGAAGGGGCAATCAATCACACCGGCTGCGGCCGCGGCAGCCGCCACCGTCTCGCCTGCAGCGTCGCCGCCACGCGGGCTGATCATTCGTACGCTGTGACCCAGGCGGGAAAGGTTTCTCGCCGCGTTGAAACCACCGCCGCCCGCTTCCTCGAACCACGAGCCGGGGTTGCTTGCGCCGGGAGCGGTGACGCCGCTGATGCGGCCGCGACGGTCGATATGAGCGCCGCCGAACACGGCGATTTCCCGCTTCTTCATAAAAGCTCCTCTTTGGATTGCTTCAATCCGAAATCACAGGCGCCGCACGGTTCGCGAATCGCGCCGGTGTCGCCAAAGCTGGCGGAGGTTCGGCATGACCTGTGGAAATGTGGTACAATATCCGTGAACAAGAATCGAACGCAACGCAAATAACCATTACAATTCAATTGGTTGCCACTCTGTTGCCAAAGCAGAACAAAACATGTACAAAATCTCCTGCGGCGGCTTCATTGCCTCGATAGCTCCAATAACCTAAAGGTGGGACCAAATGGCACAAAACTCTTTGCGGCTCGTAGAGGACAAATCGGTGGATAAAAGCAAGGCACTTGAAGCGGCTCTTTCCCAGATCGAACGTTCGTTCGGCAAGGGATCGATCATGAAGCTCGGCTCGAAGGACAGCGTAATCGAGATCGAAACTGTTTCGACCGGCTCGCTCGGCCTCGACATCGCGCTCGGCATCGGCGGCCTGCCGAAGGGGCGCATCATTGAAATCTATGGCCCGGAAAGCTCGGGCAAGACGACGCTGGCGTTGCAGACCATTGCTGAGGCGCAGAAGAAGGGCGGTATCTGCGGCTTCGTCGACGCCGAACATGCGCTCGATCCGGTCTATGCGCGCAAGCTGGGCGTCGATCTCGAAAACCTCCTGATCTCGCAGCCTGACACCGGCGAGCAGGCGCTGGAAATCACCGACACGCTGGTCCGTTCCGGCGCGATCGACGTCCTCGTCGTCGATTCGGTCGCTGCCCTCGTGCCGCGCGCTGAAATCGAAGGCGAAATGGGCGACAGCCTGCCGGGCATGCAGGCCCGCCTGATGAGCCAGGCGCTGCGCAAGCTCACCGCTTCGATCTCCAAGTCCAACTGCATGGTGATCTTCATCAATCAAATCCGCATGAAGATCGGCGTCATGTTCGGTTCGCCGGAAACGACGACGGGCGGCAACGCACTGAAGTTCTACGCATCGGTGCGCCTCGATATCCGCCGCATCGGCTCGGTCAAGGAGCGCGAGGAAGTCGTCGGCAACCAGACCCGCGTCAAGGTCGTCAAGAACAAGATGGCGCCCCCCTTCAAGCAGGTGGAATTCGACATCATGTATGGCGAGGGCGTTTCCAAGACCGGCGAGCTTATCGATCTTGGCGTCAAGGCGGGCATCGTCGAGAAGTCCGGCGCCTGGTTTTCCTACAACAGCCAGCGCCTCGGCCAGGGCCGGGAGAATGCGAAGCTTTTCTTGCGTGACAATCCCGATCTTCTGCGCGAGATCGAGATGGCTCTGCGGCAGAATGCCGGCCTGATCGCCGACAAGTTCCTGGAGAACGGTGGACCGGAGAGCGATGACGACGGCGACGCAGCGGCCGAAATGTAAGATCCGGAGCCGAGTATTTTAGACAAAGCCGGTCGTTTCTTCAGACGGCCGGTTTTTTGCTGCCGTCTGGACAGCGTGATAGACGAAAGATAAAAGCCTGTGGTTCCGGCGGCTGAGGGCGTTGGTGGGCGCGACTGTCATCGACAGACGCGGGGTTGAGATGGCGGTGCGCGACCGAGAAAAGTGCGGTCGCGACCGGGAATGGTGCACAGATAGGACGCAAAATGAGCGGCGTGAATGAAATCCGGTCGATGTTTCTCGACTATTTCCGCAAGAACGGTCACGAGATCGTGCCGTCGAGCCCCCTGGTGCCGCGCAACGACCCGACATTGATGTTCACAAATGCCGGCATGGTGCAGTTCAAGAACGTCTTTACCGGCCTCGAGCAGCGTCCCTATTCGACGGCCGCGACCGCGCAGAAATGCGTGCGCGCCGGCGGCAAGCACAACGACCTCGACAATGTCGGCTACACCGCCCGGCACCACACCTTCTTCGAAATGCTCGGCAACTTCTCGTTCGGCGACTATTTCAAGGAACGCGCGATCGAGCTCGCCTGGAACCTGATCACCAAGGAATACGGCCTCGACGCCAAGCGCCTGCTGGTGACCGTCTACCATACCGACGACGAAGCCTTCGGCCTTTGGAAGAAAATCGCCGGCTTCAGCGACGACCGGATCATCCGCATTCCGACCAGCGACAACTTCTGGGCAATGGGAGATACCGGACCCTGCGGCCCGTGCTCGGAAATTTTCTACGATCACGGCGAGCAGATCTGGGGCGGACCGCCCGGTTCGGCCGAGGAGGATGGCGACCGCTTCATCGAGATCTGGAATCTCGTTTTCATGCAGTACGAGCAGATCACCAAGGAAGAGCGCGTCGACCTGCCGCGTCCGTCGATCGATACCGGCATGGGGCTGGAGCGTATTGCGGCCGTCCTTCAGGGCCAGCACGACAACTATGACATTGATCTCTTCCGCGCGCTGATTGCTGCTTCCGAGGAAGCAACGGGCGTGAAGGCGGAAGGCGATCGCCGCGCCAGCCACCGCGTCATCGCCGACCATCTGCGTTCCTCCGCCTTCCTGATCGCCGACGGCGTGCTGCCGTCGAACGAAGGCCGCGGTTATGTGCTGCGCCGCATCATGCGTCGCGCCATGCGCCATGCCCAGTTGCTCGGCGCCCAGGAGCCGTTGATGTGGAAGCTCCTGCCGGCGCTCGTCGAGCAGATGGGCCGCGCCTATCCGGAGCTCGCCCGCGCCGAAGCGCTGATCTCCGAAACGTTGAAGCTGGAAGAGACGCGATTCCGCAAGACGCTGGAGCGCGGTCTGAACCTTCTTTCCGAAGCCTCGGCGGATCTTTCCGAGGGCGATCAGTTCAACGGCGAGACGGCCTTCAAGCTCTACGACACCTACGGCTTCCCGCTCGACCTGACGCAGGACGCGCTTCGCGCCAAGGGCATCACGGTCGACACCGACGCTTTCTCGGCAGCCATGGAACGGCAGAAGGCCGAAGCGCGCGCCAACTGGGCCGGTTCCGGTGAGGCGGCGACCGAGACGATCTGGTTCGAGCTCAAGGAAAAGCACGGCGCGACGGAATTCCTCGGCTATGACACCGAGGCGGCCGAAGGTGTGATCCAGGCGATCGTCCGTGATGGTGCTGTGGTTGAATCCGCTGCCAAGGGCGAGAGCGTTCAGGTCATCCTAAACCAGACACCCTTCTATGGAGAATCCGGCGGTCAGATGGGCGATACAGGTGTCATCGCCACCGACACTGGCAAGCTAACGGTCAGCGACACCCAGAAGCGCGGCGAGGGGCTCTTTGTCCACTACTGCATTGTCGCCGAAGGCAGCGTGAAGACCGGCGAGGCGGCTGCGCTTACCGTCGATCATGCGCGTCGTACCCGGCTCCGATCCAATCACTCCGCGACCCACCTGCTGCACGAGGCGCTGCGCGAAGTGCTTGGCACGCATGTGGCGCAGAAGGGCTCGCTTGTCGCGCCGGAGCGGCTGCGCTTCGACGTATCGCATCCGAAGCCGATGACGGCCGACGAGTTGAAGGTCGTCGAGGAGATGGCGAACGAGATCATCGTTCAGAATTCGCCGGTGACGACGCGACTGATGACCGTCGACGATGCGATCGCGGAAGGCGCCATGGCGCTCTTCGGCGAGAAATATGGCGACGAGGTCCGCGTCGTCTCGATGGGGCGCGGCGTTCGCGGCTCGAAGGCTGGAAAACCCTATTCGGTCGAACTCTGCGGCGGCACGCATGCGTCGGCGACCGGAGACATCGGTCTCGTGCGGATCGTTTCTGAAAGTGCGGTCGGTGCCGGCGTGCGCCGAATCGAGGCGCTGACGGGCGAGGCGGCTCGCGCTTATCTCAACGAGCAGGATGAACGGGTGAAGACGCTGGCATCCGCGCTCAAGGTGCAGCCGGCGGATGTTCTCGGACGGGTCGAGGCCCTGCTCGACGAGCGCCGCAAGCTGGAGCGGGAGCTGACAGAGGCGAAGAAGAAGCTTGCTCTCGCCGGTGATGGCCAAAACGGTTCGGCCGATGCCGCCCGTGACATCGCGGGCGTCCGCTTCCTTGGCAGGGTCGTGTCCGGCGTCGAGCCGAAGGACCTAAAGAGCCTCGCCGATGACGGCAAGAAGACGCTCGGTTCCGGCGTTGTCGCCTTCGTCGGCGTTTCCGGCGACGGCAAGGCGAGCGCGGTGGTGGCCGTTACCGATGACCTGACCTCGAAGGTCAGCGCCGTCGATCTCGTGCGCGTCGCTTCCGCTGCACTCGGCGGCAAGGGCGGCGGTGGACGCCCCGATATGGCCCAGGCCGGCGGACCCGATGGCAACCGCGCAGCCGAGGCGATCGAAGCGGTCGCGGTGGCACTCGCCGGTTGACCGACGCTTAAGCAAGCAAGGGAAGGGCGCAGCGGCGCCCTTTTTCATGCGCTCTTTTCGTTGCGGATGCTCTTGAGCGCCGCCTGAACCGAGGCGCGCATCACGACACGCGGTGGGCGGACGTCATGCTGGCGGAGCGTGCGGCGCACCTGCGACCTGGCACCGGTGATGATGAAGCGCACGCCCGTCCGCTCGGCCTTCCGCAGCGTCCCTTCGATGACATTCGCAGCGGTCGAATCCATGAAAGGCACTTCCGAGCAATCGAGAATGAAGTTCCGGCGCTGGTCGGCGATGCGGTCGAGGACTGTGCCGACAGTTGCGGCCGAGCCAAAGAAGAAGATGCCGGAGATCCGATAGATCACCGTGTCCGGATCGTCCGCAACGACCGGGTGTTCTTCCACTCCATTCTCCTCCTTCAGGGCCTCCAGTGGTTTTGTTTCTCCGACAGAGATGCTTTTTGCCATGCGGTCGATGAAAAGAACCGCGCCAAGCGCAAAGCCGATCACGATGCCTTCCGTCAGCTCGCGGAAGACGACGATGATGAAGGTCGCCATAAGCACGACTGCATCGCCGTAAGAGGATCGCAGCAATGCCATGAACGCGGGCTTCTCGATCATGTTCCAGGCAACGACTGCGAGCACGCCGGCTAGCGAGGCGAGCGGGATGTAGCTTGCGAGTGGAGCAGCGAGAAGCATGAATAGAAGAAGAAAGATGGAATGCAGCATGCCGGAAACCGGGCTGGTCCCGCCTGCACGGACATTCGTCGCCGTGCGGGCGATCGTCCCGGTCACGCAGATGCCGCCGAAGAGCGCCGAGCAGAAGTTCGCGATCCCCTGCGCAATCAATTCCATGCTCGAACGATGCCGGCGGCCGGTCATGCCGTCGGCGACGACGGCCGATAGCAAGGACTCGATTGCGCCAAGGAGCGCAAAGGAGACCGCATCCGGAAATACGGCGGCCGCTTTTTCGAGCGAGAAAGGCGGGAGTGCCGGTGAGGGCAGGCCACGCGGAATGCCGCCAAAGCGCGTTCCGATCGTTTCCGCCGGCAATTGCAGGAGAGCGACAAAGGCAGAAGTGGCGGCGACAGCAATCAGCATGCCGGGCCAATGCGGCCGCAGCTTGCGCAGCGCGAGAATGATGCCGATCGTTAGCACCGCCGTCAGGACTGCTGCCCAGTTGACCGTACCGGCGGCAAGGCCAAGCGTCGCAAGTTTCTCGATGATGGGCCCGGGCTCACGGCCGCTCAGGGTGAGGCCGAAGAGATCGCGCAATTGGCTGGCGAAGATGATCACCGCAATCCCGGCGGTAAAACCCACTGTGACCGGGTAGGGGATGAACTTGATGTAATTGCCAAGCCGCAGGTAGCCTGCGGCAATGAGCATTATGCCCGACATCGCCGTTGCCAGAAGCAGGCCGTCGAGGCCGTGCCTCGCACCGGTTGCAGCCACAAGCACGATGAAGGCGCCGGCAGGGCCACCAATCTGCACCCGGCTTCCGCCGAGGAGCGAAACCAGAAAACCACCAACGATCGCGGTGTAGAGCCCGCGGTCAGGCGTAACACCCGAGGCGATCGCGATGGCCATGGAGAGCGGCAGGGCAACGATAGCGACAGTCAGTCCGGCAAAGGCGTCCGCCTTCAGGCGAGCGCCACCGTATCCCTCCTTAAAGACGCTTACCGTTTTGGGAACGAGAGAATCGGGCATCGGCGAGGACTTTCGGGAATCCACGATGGCGGGCAACGCGTACTGGACATCGTCAGACTATATGAGTCGTGACTCCGAACAAGCAGTTGCGATCCAGCGCTTGATGTCCGCAGGATTTGTCAACTGCACCTATGCTTTATCGATTTCCAAGCGAAACGCGAAAGGTTCGGCATGAATGAAGAAACGGCATGGGCGGGCTATGAAAGGCGGCTCCACCGCGTTTCCGCTTACATCTATGCGCATCTCGACGAGGAACTCGATCTCGATCGGCTGTCGGAAATTGCCTGCATGTCGCCGCACCACTGGCATCGGGTCTATCGTGCAGTCCACGGAGAAACCCTGGCGGCGACGGTGAAGAGACTGCGGTTGCAGCAGGCCGCCGCCGATCTCGTCCAGACCAGTCTTCCAGTCGAAGCAATCGCGCGACGCTCGGGCTACCCGAATGTTCAGTCCTTCAATCGCACTTTCAAGGCCGTCTATGGCCTGCCGCCGGCGCGCTACAGGAATGAAGGGAGCCACAAAGCGTTTGAAAACACTTCGATAGAAGGAAATCCTGATATGTATGACGTCAGCTTACGGGAAGTCGATCCGCTCGCGCTTGTCGGCGTGGCCCACACTGGCTCCTACATGGCCATCGGCCAGGCCTTCGAGACGCTCTATGGGACGCTGTTTGCGCGCAACCTGTTTCGACCGGGCATGGATATGATTAGCATTTATCTGGACGACCCCGAACTGGTGGACACGGACAAGCTGCGTTCCTTTGCCTGCGTCACGACACACGGCGAGTTTCCGGTTGAGGCGCCACTGACACAGCAAACAATCGACGGTGGCCAATATGCGGTGCTGCGCCACAAAGGGCCTTACGCCGACATGCCGAAGGCCTATCAGTGGCTCTATGCGACCTGGTTGCCGCGATCCGGTCGGGCAATCCGCGACAGCGTGATGTTCGAGAAATATCTCAACAATCCACGGGAGGTCCCGCCGACGGAGCTCGTCACCGAAATCTTTCTTCCGCTGAAATGACTGGCGACGCTACTGCATGTTTCCTTAAAGCTTAGCCGATTTAAGGATAAGTGCTACAGCGTCCCGTGCGCGATAAGACGTGCGGCGCCGTAGGGCGGACCGAAGCTATCCGATGACGCCCCAGTGGCGCAGCCCCTCGAGTACGCCGTCGGCATGGGAATGCCGGGCGAGAAAATGCCGCCGCTCGTGCTCGACGACCAAGCGCAGTTCGCCAAGGGCATTGGCGACCACCACGCCGCGCACGCGCGGCATGTCGAACATCTCGCGGTCGTTGCCGGTGTCGCCGGCGACGACCACCTGGTCGAGATCGACCGCAAGTTCCCGGCAGATCCAGGTGAGCGCGCTGCCCTTGCCGCCGGAGCGCGGCAATATGTCGAGATTCAGGCTGCTGGAATAGATCAGCTTCACGTCCAATCCCGCGGATGCCAGCCGTTGCCCGATGGCAAAGATTTCCTCCTCTCCTGCCTCCGGCAAACGCCAGCTCGCCTTGTGAGCATGCTGGTCGACAGCCGCCTGCGGGACCGCACCCTCTACCGTCTCCATGACCGCCGTGACGGCCTTGACGTCCAGGGGAGGGCCAAGCGCTTCGGTGAACGTGTGCAAGCGTTTCCTTATGCGCGCGTCGGCTATCATCGTACCGACGCCGCCAATCACGTAGTCAGGGGGCGGCAACTGATCGATATCGACGAGTGAAAATATGTCGTTGATCGGCCGGCCGCTATTGTAGACGAGCAGCGGTCTCTCGCGCTTGTCAAGCGCCTTCCAGGTCGAACGGAAGCGGTTCGCAGCTCCATCATCGCCAAGAAGCGTGCCGTCGACATCGAACGCGACGAGTCGCACCGGCTTTGATGCCGCTTGGTCCATCCGCTCACGCCCTTGGTTGGGAACTTCCATCGGGAAATGATCGAGCGCCGTACGCGTTCCATCGGCGCGGTTCCCAATTGGTAGCCCTCGGGCACCGATGAATACAAGAAACCCGGCGCATGGCCGGGTTCCAAGAGTTCCTATGGGTTTGCCGGTTTAGGCAGCCATGGCCTTCATGAGGTTCTCGTCGATCTTGTCGAGGAAGCCGGTGGTCGAGAGCCACGGCTGATCGGGACCGATCAGCAGAGCCAGGTCCTTGGTCATGAAGCCGGACTCGACCGTTTCGACGCAGACGCGTTCGAGCGTCTCGGCGAACTTGGCGAGCTCGGCATTGCCGTCGAGCTTGGCGCGGTGGGCAAGGCCACGGGTCCAGGCGAAGATCGAGGCGATCGAGTTGGTCGAGGTTTCCTCGCCCTTCTGGTGCTGGCGGTAATGGCGGGTCACCGTGCCGTGCGCGGCTTCCGCCTCGACCGTCTTGCCATCCGGCGTCATCAGCACCGAGGTCATCAGGCCAAGCGAACCGAAGCCCTGGGCGACGATATCGGACTGGACGTCGCCGTCATAGTTCTTGCAGGCCCAGACATAACCGCCGGACCACTTGAGTGCCGAAGCGACCATGTCGTCGATCAGGCGGTGCTCGTACCAGAGCTTTTCAGCCTTGAACTGTTCGGCAAACTCCTCGTCGAAAACCTTCTGGAAGATGTCCTTGAAGCGGCCGTCATAGGCCTTGAGGATCGTGTTCTTGGTCGAGAGATAAACCGGAACCTTGCGCTGCAGGCCGTAATTGAACGAAGCGCGGGCGAATTCCGTGATCGACTCGTCGAGGTTGTACATGGCCATCGCAACGCCGGCGCCTGGCGCGTCATAAACGTCGTGTTCGATCGTCTGGCCGTCTTCGCCGACGAACTTGATCGAAAGCTTGCCCTTGCCCGGGAACTTGAAGTCGGTGGCGCGATACTGGTCGCCGAAGGCGTGACGGCCGACGATGATCGGCTTGGTCCAGCCGGGGACGAGGCGTGGCACGTTCTTGCAGATGATCGGCTCACGGAAGATGACGCCGCCCAGGATGTTGCGGATCGTGCCGTTCGGCGACTTCCACATCTTCTTCAGCTTGAACTCCTCGACGCGGGCCTCGTCCGGCGTGATCGTCGCACACTTGACGCCGACGCCGTGCTTCTTGATCGCGTTGGCGGCGTCGATGGTCACCTGGTCTTCGGTCGCGTCGCGGTTCTCGACGCTGAGGTCATAATATTCGAGATCGAGGTCGAGATAGGGGTGGATCAGCTTATCCTTGATGAACTGCCAGATGATGCGGGTCATCTCGTCGCCGTCGAGTTCGACGACCGGATTGGCGACCTTGATCTTTGCCATGGGTATGCCTCGTAGCTTTGCGGAGCATCGGACGCGATGCCCCCCGGTGGGAGAAATCCAGAGCCCTATAGCATTGTGAACCGGCAAGGCAAAGCATGCTTGGGTGAAACTTTGGATGGAGGAGAGACCGCAGCCTCGGGCCTTCCGCGTGCCTGACCGGATCGTTGGGTGACCGGGCATCAGTGCTTGAAAAGATCGCGGAAGAAGATATGCCAAGGGACGGGTGGTCGTCTTCAAGCCTTATGGACGCCAGACTTTAATTTCGCGAACAATTGTGCGAGGGAAGCGCCTAACAGAAGGCGAAGGCTTAGGCATGGCAGGTACCAACAGCGAGCGCGAACTCTTGACGGAAGGTCCGGCGATCATTCTCGCTTATCCGCAACTCGGCGAGAATATCGGCATGGTGGCGCGTGCCATGGCCAATTTCGGGCTGTCGGAACTGCGCCTCGTCAATCCACGAGACGGCTGGCCGAGCGAAAAGGCGCGCTCCGCCGCAAGCCGAGCCGACCATGTCATCGATGGCGCCAAGCTCTACGGCTCGCTTGCGGATGCAATCGCGGACCTGAACTTCGTCTACGCCACCACGGCGCGCGACCGCGACGGCTACAAGCCCGTGCGCTCGCCGATCATCGCGGCACGCACGCTGCGCCAGCGATTCAAGAGCGGGGAGGCTGTCGGCATCATCTTCGGCCGCGAACGCACGGGCCTGACCAACGAGGAAGTGGCGTTGGCCGACGAGATCGTGACCTTCCCGGTCAACCCGGCCTTCGCTTCGCTGAACCTCGCACAGGCCGTGCTGCTCATGTCCTACGAGTGGATGAAGACCGGCATGGAATCGGAAGACGAAACTTCGTTCCAGGCGATCCCACAGCGCCCGGCAACTAAGGAACATCTGCAGGGCCTGTTCGATCATCTGGAAGACGCCTTGGAAGCACGCAATTACTTCCGCTCCGCCGACAAAAAGCCGAAATTGGTCGAAAATCTCCGCGCTGTTCTGACGAGACCAGCCTTTACCGAATCCGAAATCCAGGTGCTGCGCGGCGTCATCTCTTCGCTCGACCGGTTTACGCGCGAAAATCCGCGCGGCTCCGGCGCGCCGGCGGGGCGTAACAGGAAAGTGCAAGACGGCGGTGACAACGAGTGAACTGAAACCCATACTCGTCTTCGACAGCGGGATCGGTGGGTTGACCGTGCTGCGCGAGGCGCGCGTGCTGATGCCGGAGCGGCATTTCATCTATGTTGCCGACGACGCCGGCTTTCCCTATGGCGGTTGGGAGGAGGGGGCGTTGAAAGAGCGCGTGATCACGCTCTTTGGCGAACTGCTCGCCGCGTACGTCCCGGAAATCTGCATCATCGCCTGCAACACCGCCTTTACGCTCGTCGGCGCTGATCTTCGCGCCGCCCATCCGCAGATGACCTTCGTCGGCACGGTGCCGGCGATCAAGCCGGCGGCGGAGCGGACGCGTTCAAGGCTGGTCTCTGTTCTTGCAACACCCGGCACGGTCAAACGCGCCTATACACGCGATCTCATCCAGTCCTTCGCTTCGCAATGCTATGTCCGGCTCGTCGGCTCAGAAAACCTGGCGCGCATGGCGGAGGCTTATATCCGCGGCGAAAAGCTCGACGACGAGGCAGTCTTGGGCGAGATCGCGCCATGTTTTGTCGAAAGGGATGGGAAAAAGACCGATATCGTGGTGCTCGCCTGCACGCATTACCCCTTTATGGCGAACGTCTTTCGGCGCCTCGCGCCGTGGCCGGTCGATTGGCTCGATCCGGCCGAGGCGATTGCGCGGCGCGCTCGCTCGCTGGTGCCTCTGCCGAACGGGTTTGCGCCGCTTAATGGTATTGATCGCGCGTTTTTCACCTCAGGAAAGCCGGACTTTGCCACGAGACGGCTGATGCAAGGTTTTGGTCTGACGGTCATATCAGACGCGGTTCTCCGGGAGCGAGCGAAGCCGAACGAGCCGATTGTTTCTTAAGAATCCCCGAACAAGAACCAAAGTGCAGCGAGAAAAACAATCAAAACGCTTGCGAGTGCCACGGTGAGCGACCTCATTCGCGCTACTTCGTTCTTCGATCGGACTCGATAAGCGTCCTTGTGCGCCTCCCGCATGCGCTCATCGAGTTCATGCATTTCGAATTGGGTCTTAATCTCGTTCTGGCCCATCGCAGTCCATAGCAGCTAGTTGAAACTCACGCGTGATGCGAGGTATGGCTGTACACAATAGTGATTGCTGCGTCTTTCTCAACTTTTCATTGCAAGTGGGCTGAGGCGCTCAAGAGCTTTGCACAAAGTATTCCCTGTGGGTTGTCGCCATCACCGGCCTTTGCCGACAGGCGATCCATGCTACCTGTGCACCGCTCCGGCGGTCGGTGATGACGCGAATCGATATGTAATGAAGAGGTGGGAATGAAAGTCGGCATCGACATGGGAACGACGTCCGAAGGGACTTCGGCCTCGCTCGATATCGAGGAGCTTCTGGCGACGCGCCTGCTGGTACAGGGTAATTCCGGCTCCGGAAAGTCGCATCTCTTGCGCCGTCTGCTCGAACAGTCCGCGCCCTGGGTACAGCAGTGCATCATCGATCCCGAAGGCGATTTCGTCACGCTCGCCGACAAGTTCGGCCACGTGGTGATCGAGGGCGAGCGCACGGACGCGGAGTTGATCGGCATCGCGACGCGCATCCGCCAGCACCGCGTCTCCTGTGTGCTTTCGCTGGAAGGTCTCGACATCGAACAGCAGATGCGCAGCGCCGGCGTCTTCCTGAACGCGATGTTCGATGCGGATCGCGAATACTGGTACCCCGTTCTGGTCGTCGTCGACGAGGCGCAGATGTTCGCGCCATCGGTCGGTGGCGATGTCTCGGAAGAGGCTCGAAAGGTATCGCTCGGCGCGATGACCAATCTCATGTGCCGAGGCCGCAAGAGGGGACTTGCCGGTGTCATCGCCACGCAGCGCTTGGCGAAGCTCGCAAAGAATGTCGCGGCCGAGGCCTCCAATTTCCTCATGGGGCGGACGTTTCTCGACATCGACATGCTGCGCGCCGCCGATCTGCTCGGCATGGACCGCCGCACGGCGGAAATGTTCCGGGACCTGAAACGCGGATCATTCGTCGCGCTCGGGCCTGCGCTGTCGCGCCGGCCGCTGAAAGTGACGATCGGATCCGTCGAGACCTCCGCTCGCTCCACCAGCCCGAAGCTGATGCCGCTGCCGGAAGCGCCGCAGGATGTTGAGGACCTGATCTTCACGCCGGATCCGGAAGAGTTGACGCGGCCTATCATGCGCCGACCCACGCCCCAGCCGCGCCCGGCGACCGATATTCTCGCCGAACTGTCACGGCCGCGCCCGGAGCCTTTGGCGCCGGTGGAGAGCAAGCCCGCCCCGCCGGAGATGTCGCCGGAGGAGCGCGATGCGCTGCTCGACAGCCTGTTCGCGGAGATTTTGGCCAATCCGGACGCGGCGTTCCGGCCGGACGCCGAACTCTTCCAGGATTTTCTCGTTCGTTGCCGTATCCGCCGCGTGCCCGGGCCGGCGCTCTCCTTGAGCGCCTTCCGCCGCAAGATGGCCGTCGCCCGATCGGGCGTCGATGCCGAGACGGCTCAGACCGAGACATGGGCATCGGCGCTCCGGCTTGCAGACCGCGTGAGCGAGGATTTGCAAGCGGTGTTCCTGATGATGGCGCAGGCGGCCGTGCGCGGCCTGCCATGTCCTTCGGACGCGATGATCGCGCGCGCCTACGGAACCCATTCCGCTCGCCGTGCCCGGCGGCTGCTCGGCTATTTCGAAGAGCATGGCCTGGTCGTGGTCCACGCGGATTTCTCCGGCAAGCGTATCGTGGCTTTCCCGGATCTCGGGAGCGAGACCGCGCCGGGGGATGCAAACGGTCCGGATATCGGCAACGGGGAACGGGCGGCCGCCGAGTGACGGCTATCTGGCGAAAATCGCTATGTTTCTGTCGTATTCCGTTGACAAATCAGCGATCGGTGCGTAAAGACCCGCCCAACGCCGGGCAGCGATGCCCGGTGTTTCATTTGACATGTCCCGTGGTTTCTTGCGTCCGCGTGATCGTGAGAGGCCTGTCAGAACTCCCAAAATGGGTTCAGAGGAGGGCGTGTTTCCTTGATCCGGCTTGGCAACAAGCCGGTGTAACTGATTGAAAGGAAATGCGATGAGCAAGCGCGAGTCGTCCAAGTACAAAATTGACCGCCGCATGGGCGAAAACATCTGGGGCCGTCCGAAGTCCCCGGTCAACCGTCGTGAATACGGCCCGGGCCAGCACGGTCAGCGCCGCAAGTCCAAGCTTTCCGACTTCGGCGTGCAGCTGCGCGCCAAGCAGAAGCTGAAGGGCTACTACGGCGACATCCGTGAGAAGCAGTTCCGTGCGATCTTCGCCGAAGCTTCGCGCCGCAAGGGCGACACCCCGGAAAACCTGATCGGTCTGCTCGAGTCGCGCCTCGACGCGATCGTCTACCGGGCCAAGTTCGTTCCGACAGTCTTCGCTGCACGCCAGTTCGTCAACCATGGCCACGTCAAGGTCAACGGCGTCCGCGTCAACATCGGTTCCTACCGTTGCAAGCCGGGCGACGTTATCGAAGTCAAGGATAAGTCCAAGCAGCTCGTTTCGGTTCTCGAATCCGTACAGCTCGCTGAGCGTGACGTTCCGGACTACATCGAAGCCGACCACAACAAGATGGTCGCGACCTACGTCCGCGTTCCGGTTCTCTCCGACGTTCCGTACCCGGTCGTCATGGAACCGCACCTGGTCGTCGAATTCTATTCGCGTTAATCCGAGGCTCTGGCCTTGTGAGCTTTCGAAAAACCGCCCGGAGACGGGCGGTTTTTTTGTACGATGTGTCGATCAATCCATGTCGAGGGATGCCGCATGCCGGAGCAGCAAGCGCCGCAAGATCTGCAGGCGATCATCGATGAGATTTACCGCGAACTGACGCCACGGCTTGGCGACGGCAAGGTGGCCGACTACATCCCGCAGCTCGCGCGCGTCGACTCTCGCCGTTTCGGCATGGCAATCGTCACGACGGGCGGACAGATCTATCGGGTTGGCGATGCCGAGGTGCCGTTTTCGATCCAGAGCATTTCCAAAGTTTTCACCCTGACCCTGGCGCTCGGCAAGCATGGCGAGAATATCTGGCACCGGGTCGGGCGCGAGCCTTCCGGCTCAGCCTTCAACTCGATCGTGCAGCTCGAGCACGAAGGCGGTAAGCCGCGCAATCCCTTCATCAATGCCGGCGCGATCACCATCAGCGACCTTATCTTGGCAGGTCACACGCCGAAGGAGTTGATCGGCGAGATCGTGCAGTTCGTCCGCTATCTTGCCGACGACGACACGATCGTGATCGACCACGAGGTAGCGCGCTCGGAGACGGCAACTGGTTTCCGCAATGTCGCTCTCGCTAGTTTCATGCGTTCCTTTGGCCGGCTCGATCATCCGGCCGAACATGTCCTCGGCGTCTATTTTCATCATTGCGCCCTGGCAATGACCTGCGTCCAGCTCTCCAAGGCCGGCCTGTTCCTGGCAGCCGGCGGCGCCAACCCGTTGACGGGGCATTCCGTCGTCTCGCGTCAACGTGCGCGCCGCATCAATGCCTTGATGCTGACCTGCGGGCATTATGACGGCTCCGGCGATTTCGCCTATCGCGTCGGACTGCCGGGCAAGAGCGGCGTCGGCGGCGGGATTATGGCGGTTGCCCCGGGCAAGGCTTCCGTCGCCGTCTGGTCGCCGGGCCTCAACGAGAACGGCAATTCTCTGCTCGGTTCACTGGCGCTCGAAATGCTGGCCGCGCGCACGGGCTGGTCCGTCTTCGGCCCTTGATAATGCCGTTCCAGACCGTTTCCCCTTGATCTCCGGCGCCGGACAGGGCAAGTGCTGGTTAATGCACCTGGGCTCGCAGTTGCCGCCCGCCTAATCCGAGACTGTCGCCATGGAACTCGCACGATCGTCAGAGCACGATGGGATGAACATCATCGTCGGTGAGGAAGACGCCGGCTTCGACGCCAGCGCCCATCCGCTTTTTGCGCGGATGCCATCGTCCGTCTCCTTCAACAAGCTTCGCAAGCGCCTGCTGCGGCAGACGCGTCAGGCGCTCGACGATTTTGGCATGCTGAAGGGCGCGAAGCGCTGGCTGGTCGGTGTCTCCGGCGGCAAGGACAGCTACAGCCTCCTCGCACTGTTGATGGACCTCAAATGGCGCGGGCTGCTGCCGGTCGAACTCATCGCCTGCAACCTCGATCAGGGCCAGCCGAATTTCCCGAAGCATATCCTGCCGGAATACCTGACTTCGATCGGCGTCAAGCACCGCGTCGAGTACCGCGACACCTATTCCGTCGTGAAGGAAAAGGTGCCGACCGGCGCGACCTACTGCTCGCTCTGTTCGCGGCTGAGACGCGGCAATCTCTATCGCATCGCGCGAGAGGAGGGGTGTGACGCCCTGGTCCTCGGTCATCATCGAGAGGACATTCTCGAAACCTTCTTCATGAACCTCTTCCATGGCGGGCGTCTCGCATCGATGCCGGCCAAGCTTCTCAACGACGAGGGCGATCTCATGGTGTTGAGACCGCTCGCCTATGCAGCGGAAGACGACATCGCGAAGTTTGCCGCGGCCATGGAATTTCCGATCATCCCCTGCGACCTCTGCGGTTCGCAGGATGGTCTTGAGCGCAATGCGATGAAGGCGATGCTTGCGGACATCGAGCGACGCATGCCTGGCCGCAAGGACACGATGTTGCGGGCGCTTGGCCACGTGAACACCTCGCACCTGCTCGACCCGAAGCTTTTCGATTTCCAATCCCTTTCTCTGGAGCCCAAAGAATGAGTCATTCCGTCGACATCGCCGCGCTTGCCAACCTTTTGCAGGAAGCGGCTGTCAAGGAAATCCTCCCGCGCTTCCGCAATCTTGGTTCAGGCGACGTGCGCATGAAGTCGGAGGCGATCGATCTCGTCACCGAAGGAGATGAAGCGGCGGAAAGGCTGATCAAGGCCAGGATCGACACGATCGCGCCGGGTGCTGTCTTCATCGGCGAGGAGTCCGTCGCCGCCGAGCCGGCGCTTCTCGACAAGCTTGCCGATGCCGATCTCGCCATCGTCGTCGACCCAATCGACGGAACCTTCAATTTCGCGGCCGGCCTGCCGCTCTTTGGCGTGATGGCAAGCGTGGTCGCCAAAGGCGAGACTGTTGCCGGCATCATTTATGATCCGCTCGGCAACGACTGGGTCATTGCGGAGAGAGGGGCAGGCACCTGGCTCTGCAGGCCCGACGGATCGCAGGAGAAATTGGCGGTGACCGCCGGCGTGCCGCTCGAGGCCATGGTCGGCGGAGCTTCGACGGCCTTCTACAAGGAAGACGACCGCCGGATCGTCATGGGCAATTTGGCCAAGGTCAGGATCGCGACCAGCTATCGCTGCGCGGCGCACGAGTATCGCATCTTTGCCGGTGGTCATCTGCACTTCCTGATGTACCAGAAGCTGATGCCGTGGGACCACCTGGCCGGCACGTTGATCGCCGAAGAGGCGGGCGCCTATGCAGCGCGCTTCGATGGCTCGCGGTATCTGCCCGCCCATACGAACGGCGGCCTGCTTCTGGCAGCCGACAAGGAGAGCTGGGACGCGTTGCGGCGAGAGGTTTTCACCGTCTGACAAAACATCTAATGCATGTCGCCCAAAAGTGTGCAGCGGTTTTGGGACAACGACATATATAAAAATAAGGACCTAAAGCGCGTCGCATGAGTCCGATTGAACGCGACGCGCTTTAGGCGACGGCAGTCCGCTCGCCTTCGTTGAGGGGCCGCATCAACCCGATGATCCTCTCCCTCATCCATCTGTGGAGCGGGCTGGACGTCGAACGTCGGTGCCAGACCGCGATGATCAAGGGTGGATCAATCGGCATCGGCGGGTAGTAGATCTCCAAGCCGATCTGCGGAGCGACCCGCTCGGCAAGCTGACGCGGCACTAACGCGATCAGGTCGCTTTCCGCAACTGCGCGGCAAACACCCGAGAACACCGGCAAGGTCATCATGACCTTTCGGCGGCGGCCCACCCTGGCCAGGGCGGCGTCGCCCATGGCTGAGAAATTTCCCTCAGGCGAGAAAAGCACGTGTCCAATCTCGCAGAACAGCTCCATCGGAACGGTTTCGCCTGGTCTTAACCCCGCCGCTGTCAGTTGGGGATGGCTGCGCCGCGTGATCACGACGAAGGTCGAATAAAAGAGTGGTTGGCTGCTGGCCCAGTCTGGAAAGGGTTGGTTCGGGATCAAGGCCAAATCGGCACGATATTTCTCGAGGCTGTCGATATAGCTGTTCGGAACGAGATCGACGAGTTGCGCCCTGATCTCGGGCGCCTGCTTGCGCAGCAGATCCGCGAGCGCCGGCATCAGCATCTCCGCGAAGAAGTCACTTGCCGTGATCCGAAAGATTCCCTCCGCCGTTGTGGGATCAAACATGCTCGGTGGCGCAAAAAGGACTGCAAGCCGGTCCAGTTCCTCCCTAAGCGGCAATTCGATGGACCTTGTATAGTCGGTCGCAACCAGGCGGTTGCCATGGCGGACGAACAGTTCGTCTTTCAGTGCGTGCCGCAGCCTGGCCAGCGCACCCGACACTGCCGATTGGGACATGTTCAGCCGCTTGCCCGCCTGGACAGTCGAACCCTCGCGCAAAATAGCGTCAAGCACGCGCATCAGGTTGAGGTCGAACGTTGCGAAATTGATTTTCACGATAGCTTGTATCTGTACAATCGGTTGGACCGATAGTGCCCCCCGCATAAGCTCAAGTCAATCAGAACGTTTGACGGAGCTAAGCATGCACAACGAGATCTTTTACGCCGATGCCATCGATTGGAATGGCATCAAATATAAAACAATTCTGTCTACCCAGGCGACCGACGGCAAAATGTCGATCGTTGACAGCCTTTCTCCAATCGGAAGCGGACCTCCGCGACACATCCACGAGGCCGAAGACGAGATCTTCGTGATCCTCACGGGCCGATGCAAATTTTGGCTGGAAGGCGAAGAGTTCACACGAGGACCGGGAGAGACGGTGTTTATCCCCCGTGGATCGGAGCACACCTTCCAGGTCGTCGGGGAAATTCCCTGCCGCCATCTCGTGGTCCTGACGCCCGGCGGCTTCGAGGAGTTCTTCGCGGAAATGGCGGCGGGCCAGTTCTCCATTCCCGACGATATGCCGGCAATCGTGGACGCCGCAGGCCGGCACAATCTGCGGTTCACCGGGCCGCCGCTGGATGTGAACTGAGAGCGTCGCAATGTACAAACCGGCCGCGCCCCTTAGTGCGCGGCCGCCGAAACGCACTAGATATGGCCGCCGTGCTCGTGCGCCATGTCCTTGTCGCCGGGATGCGTGAAGAGCTTGCCGTTCTCCGCCCAGAGCGTGGCGAGAATGGTGAGCAGCCCGAACAGCGCGAAGCCACCGAACAAGGGCTGCAGCGTGCCGTTGAAGAGCTGGCCGACGGCGGCGCCTAGTAGCGTCCCGCCCGTCGTCGACACAAAGCCGGTGATCGCGGTTGCCGTCCCCGCAAGGTGTCCCATCGGCTCAAGGCTGATGGCGGTGAAGTTCGTGGCGATGACGGCGAAGAACATCAGCAGTATCGAAAACAGCAGATAGCTGATCGCGAAGGTGGGCGTTCCGGCGAGCGACAGTACGAAACCGATCGACGCCAGCAACGTGAAGAGGATCATCGCCGCATGTGAGATGCGGCGCATACCGAAGCTGCGGACGAAGAAGCCGTTGGCGAAATTGGCGACTGCAATCCCGCCCGCGGTCCCTGCAAAGGCGATCGGCAACCAATCGCCAAGGCCGTAGACCTCTCCGAAGACCTGCTGAACGCTGACGATGTAGGCACAGATCACGGCGGAGAAGAGCGTCAGCCCGATCATGTAGCCGCAGGTTATGCGGTTGGTCAGTACGGTGCGGAAGCCGGAGAGGACGGCGCCGACCGAAAGCGGCAGACGCTCCTCTACCGGCAGGGACTCCTTCATCCGGGTCAGCGCCCAGGCAAACAGGACGGCACCAATGCCGCCAATCAGGATAAAAATCCAATGCCAGCTTGCAGAGACGATCACAAATTGGCCGAGAGAAGGAGCGACGATCGGAATGATCATGAAGACGATCATCACGTAAGACATGACCCGCGCCATCTCGCGGCCACCGAAACAATCGCGCACGATTGCCATCGTCGTGATGCGGATGGCGGCTGCACCAATCCCCTGGACAAAGCGCATCACGAGCAGCGCCTCGAAACTCGAGGCCTGTGATGCGGTGAACGAAGTAAGCGTGAAGAAGGCCAGGCCGCCGAGCAATACGATACGCCGGCCGAAGGCGTCGGAAAGGCTGCCGAAGAAGATCTGCGAGAGGCCGAATCCGAGCAGGAAGATGCCAATGACAAGCTGCGCGTCGTTCGCATTTGCAACGTCGAACGACTGACCGATGCTTTGAAGGGCGGGCAGCATGCTGTCGATCGCAAGCGCGACGCTCGCGGTCAAGAGCGCGATTGTCACTATGAACTCGGTGATACCCATACGGATGCGTGCCGCGCCCGAAACCCCGTCGCGATATTCGGCTTGTTGAGGAATGGAAGATCGTTCTGAGACGGAAGACATTGTCGAATATCCGTAATAACAGCTTGGGAGGAGATATCGGACCGGCGGGCCCGCGGTGGCGGAGGCGAGTGAAGCCTCTGTAGCAAATTAACCCGCCGGGTCGTGCGGTTTGAAAAGCCGGCCGCCCTCGGCGATCAGCACGAACGCGAGGGCGAAAATGGCGACAATGAAAAATCCGGTAGCGAGCGGCATCACGGTGCCGTCGAAGGCCTGCCCGATGAGTGCACCGATGATCCCGCCGCCGATCGTCTGCGTGAAGCCCAGCACCGAGGAGGCCGTTCCGGCCACATGGCCAAGTGGCTCCATCGCCATGGCGTTGAAATTCGCTGCGATCAGGCCGAACTGGAACATCGTCGCAGCGTGCAGAATGATGAAGAATGGCAGCGGCAACGGCCCCATCAGCGACAGGGACACCCAGACGAAGCTTGCCAGAGTGAAACCGAGAAGTGCCGCGTGCGACAGCGCTCGCATGCCAAATCGCTGGACAAGGCGCGAATTGGTGAAGGACGCGACCGCCATCATGCCGGCGAAAGCTGCGAAGACCGCTGGGAACCAGATCCCGAGCCCGTATACGCCCACGAGGATCTGTTGGGCCGAATTCACGAAGCCGAAAAGGCCGCCGAGGAGGGCGGATGTCGCCAGCGTGTAAAAAAGTGCCAACCGGTTCGTCAGCACGATACGGAATCCATCGAGTATCGATGAAGCCGTGAAGGCGCGTCGATTGGCTGGCGCCAACGTCTCCTGAAGCCGAAGGGCCACGGGCACCGCGATGGCCACTGCGAACAGCGCGATCACGACGAAGATCACGTGCCATTCCGAAAAGAGCATGATCAGCTGGCCGATGCTCGGCGCGATGACCGGAACGATCATGAACACCATCATGACCAGCGACATGATCTCCGCCATCTGGCGGCCGCCATACACATCACGCACGACGGAAACAGTGATGACACGGGTTGCGGCCGCACCCACACCCTGCACAAACCGAAAGAACAGGAGCGCCGCGAAGGTCGGTACGAACACGATCGCAAGCGCGCAGAGGCCGTACAAGGCCAGCCCGCCCAACAGCGGCCCCTTTCGCCCGAAGCGGTCGGAGAGTGGACCGAAGAACAGTTGCGCGAAGCCCATGCCGATGAGGTAGGCAGTGATGACAAACTGCCGGTCGTTCTCGTCGGCAACGCCGAGGCTCGCGCCAATCTCCTGCAGGCCGGGCAGCATGATGTCGATCGAGACCGCGTTGATTGACATCAGCATTGCCATCAGCGCGATAAATTGGAACTTCGTCAGTCCCGAAAGGGTGGCGGTCTGATCGATGGGCCTCGTCATGTCACTTGTCCTGCTGATGGCCGGGATGGCAATCGGATCTTGAAAACTATTTGCTCTCCGACCGGGAGAGGGCTGCAACGCATTGAGTTTCCACGTCTGGCGTGGGCCGTCTGGCCCGCACAAGCGGTTGGTGGTGCCGAACGGACTGACGACCGGCGAACACCGGTCGTCACGTCGGGTGTGGAGGTAGGACGCTCGCCCGTCGAACGAGTGGCGAGCGGAGGTCCGGGCGAAGCGGTATCCGCTTCTTTGTGCTCTTGAATGAAAGTGCCCCTCGCGGGCAGCTTATATCAGGCTATCGAGTAGGCTTCCCAGCAGCCGGAAATTTCCCGTCCGCTCAAGAAGCACATTAGAAATTAGACAGTCGAAATATAGCTCCAGAATCAAAAAAGGCGGTCGCCCGCCTTTCCCGATGTTTGGAAAGATGCCTGCCGGGTCAGGCGGCACCCTTCACAGAAATACCTTGCCCCTGAAGATGCGACTGCAATTCGCCGGCCTGGAACATCTCCCGTACAATGTCACAGCCGCCTACGAATTCGCCCTTCACATAAAGCTGCGGAATGGTCGGCCAATTGGAATAGTCCTTGATGCCCTGGCGAAGATCCGCATCCGCGAGCACATTGATGCCCTTGTAGTCGACGCCGATGTAATCGAGGATCTGGACAACCTGACCGGAGAAGCCACACTGCGGAAACTGCGGCGTGCCCTTCATAAAGAGAACGACGTCGTTCGTCTTGACTTCGTTATCGATGAACTCGTGAATTCCGCTCATTTTGTCTTCCTTCCTGCGCCGGCTTCAAGGACCGGATGTCGATTGGGGCTTAGATAGCATGCGTGCGCGTGATTTTCACCACCCAATCGCAACAAATATTGATGGTCCTCAAAATGTGGCCTTGATGCCGCTCGCTACGAGGAGCGGCGGCGCAGCTTGCTCCTCGCGGCCGCCGTACGGCGACGGCTTACCTGTTTCTTCGCCGGTTTGCGCAGTGCGGCTTCGATGATCTCCGCGAGCAGACCGCCCGACGCGGCTTTCCTGGACCGGCGCTTTATCCGCTTCGTCGCGGTGCGCCTCGCGCCGGTCTTCTTCAGGATCTCCTGCAGCGCGCTGTCAACGACACCGCTGACGAGCTCCTTGATCAGATCCGCCATTCCGGCTCACTCCGGCGCGCTGGTCTGGAGGGCGAGTGCGTGAAGCACGCCACCCATATTGCCCTTCAATGCGTTATAGACCATCTGGTGCTGCTGCACGCGGGTCTTGCCGCGAAACGCCTCGGCCACGACTTCGGCGGCATAGTGGTCGCCGTCACCGGCCAAATCGCGGATCGTGACCTTTGCACCGGGGATCCCGGCCTTGATCATGTCTTCGATATCGCCTGGTGTCATGGGCATGGTACGCCAACTCCCTTTTTATTCTGCGCCGGCAGCGTTGCCGGCGCCTTTCATGTCTTCAGGGAACCACGATTCAGGTGCTGAAAGCAAATGCTGAATCGGTCTACGCCCGAAGTCTCCGCGTCTAAAGCCGTCACGTGAAAAGGAATTCACGCGCGGGCTTTAGGCATTGTCTTCATGGCATGTCGTTATCGCAAGAACGTTTGCCGACATGCATTAATTGTCCGGCGCAAGGTCGCCGCCCATGTAGTCGGGGAACCAGGATTCGTGTGCCGAGCGCAGGTCCTTGATCGCAACCGCTCGCGCATCGCCGAGCTTGACGGCGTCGCCTCCGGTCTTGCCGATGGCCGGGAGGGAAACGCCCGCAGCCTTCGCCTGCTCCAGCACCACATCGAGATTGCCGGCAGCAACGGTCACAACGTAGCGTCCCTGGTCTTCGCCGTAGAAAACCGGAATGGGATCATGTCCTGCCGGCGCGTCGATCGTCGCCCCGATGGCAGACGCCATTGCCATTTCGGCCACCGCGAGAGCGAGGCCGCCGGAGGAGCAATCATGCACCGCGGACGCCAAGCCCGCTTCGATCAGACCGCGAACGAAATCGCCGACCCTGCGCTCATGCGCGAGATCGACATGCGGTGCCGGACCGTCGGTGCGACCGTGGATGTCGCGCATGTAGACCGACTGGGCGATATGGCTGCCCCAGCTTTCCGGCGCGCCGGCAAGCAGGATCGTCTCGCCCGTTGCGCCAAAGCCGATGCGCGCCATCTTCGACCAGTCCTTGATGAGACCGACGCCGCCGATCGTCGGGGTCGGAAGGATCGCCTGGCCATTGGTCTCGTTGTAGAGCGAGACGTTGCCCGAAACGATCGGGAAGTCGAGCGCGCGGCAGGCTTCGCCGATACCTTTGATGGCATGGACGAACTGGCTCATGATCTCCGGGCGCTCGGGATTGCCGAAGTTCAAGTTGTCGGTCGCAGCGAGCGGCAGGGCACCCGTTGCCGTGAGGTTGCGCCAGCATTCGGCAACCGCCTGCTTTCCGCCCTCGAAGGGATCTGCCTCGACGTAGCGCGGCGTCACGTCTGATGAGAAGGCCAGCGCCTTCGTCTCATGACCTTCGACGCGGACGACACCGGCGTCACCGCCCGGCAGTTGCAGCGAATTGCCCTGGATCAGGGTGTCATATTGCTCGTACACCCAGCGGCGCGACGAATTGTTGGCCGAGCCGACAAGCTTCAAGAGTGCTTCGGCGACGTCTGCCTGCGGGATGTCGTTGGTGGCAAGCGGCGAGGGGGTCGTCGCCGGCGTCCACGGGCGGTCATATTCCGGCGCCTGGTCGCCGAGTTCCTTGATCGGCAGGTTTGCCACTTCCTCGCCCTGATGGAGGATCCGGAAGCGCAGGTCGTCCGTGGTCTTGCCGACGATTGCGAAATCGAGCCCCCACTTTACGAAGATCGCCTTGGCTTCCTCTTCCTTTTCCGGGCGCAGCACCATCAGCATGCGCTCCTGGCTTTCGGAAAGCATCATCTCGTACGCTGTCATGCGCTCTTCGCGCACCGGCACCTTGTCGAGATCGAGCTCGATGCCGAGATCGCCCTTGGCGCCCATCTCGACCGCAGAGCACGTGAGGCCTGCTGCACCCATGTCCTGGATGGCGATCACCGCGCCCGTCTGCATCAGTTCGAGGCAGGCCTCGAGCAGGCATTTTTCGGTGAAGGGATCGCCAACCTGCACGGTCGGGCGCTTCTCCTCGATCGACTCGTCGAATTCGGCCGAGGCCATGGTCGCGCCACCGACGCCATCACGGCCAGTTTTGGCACCGAGGTAGACGACCGGCAGTCCGACGCCTTCCGCCTTCGAATAGAAGATCGCATCGCTCTTCGCGAGTCCGGCGGCAAACGCGTTGACGAGAATATTGCCATTGTAGCGCGCGTCGAACTCAACTTCGCCGCCCACGGTCGGAACGCCGAAGGAGTTGCCGTAGCCGCCGACACCAGCCACGACGCCAGACACCAGATGGCGGGTCTTGGGGTGGTCCGGCGAGCCGAAGCGCAGCGCGTTCATCGCGGCGATCGGACGTGCGCCCATCGTGAAGACGTCGCGCAGGATGCCGCCAACGCCGGTCGCAGCCCCCTGGTAGGGTTCGATATAGGACGGATGGTTGTGGCTCTCCATCTTGAAGACGACGCAGTCGCCGTCATCGAGGTCGACAACGCCGGCGTTTTCGCCCGGTCCCTGAATGACGCGCGGCCCCTTGGTCGGAAGTGTCCGCAGCCACTTCTTCGAAGACTTGTAGGAGCAGTGCTCGTTCCACATCGCCGAAAAAATACCGAGTTCGGTAAATGTCGGCTCGCGCCCGATCAGGCTCAGGATGCGCTCGTACTCATCGGGCTTCAGCCCGTGCGAGGCGATAAGGTCCGGGGTGATGGGGCGGGTGTTGGAAATCGTCATCGTCGACCGTCAATCCTTCCGGCGGCGCGCAACCCTTCCAGGGACACGGCGCGTGCGAACCGCAACAGACTCAAAGTGCTACAGCGACCTTTGCGCGTCGATTAAGAGGCGCGGCGCTGTAGGGGGCGCTTTGCGGCTTCTTTAGCCTATGCTGCGACGCGGCGCGACAGAAAAATAAGGTCGATCAACAGGGCCCGGAAGGTGCATGCAGAGGCGGACGCAGGAGAATTCGCGCCATCAAAACTTGTAGCCGAGCATCAGGCCCGCACGCGTCAGCCATCGTTGGGGCCGTTGCAAAGATTGGCGTTCGAGGCGTGTTCGACCGTGGCCGAGAGATTCCAATGGTCGTTGAAGCGGTAGCCGGCGGCCAAAAAAGTAATTTCAATCGAAGCTGTCGTAGCCGGTGCGACCGCTGTCGAGCAGCCGACGCAGGATCTGGAATCCTCTCTGCACTTCGAACCGCCCACGCGGCGAAGAAAAGCCGACGCGGATGCGATGGAAGACGCGCTCCGCGCGCCCCGCCTTGAACTCGTCCTCGTCATCGACGAGCACGCCCTCCTGCAGCGCCGCTTGCTTGAAGGTACCCGAAAGCCAGGGATCCGGCAGTTTCAGCCAAAAGAAGGGCACCTTCGGGTGGGAATTGAAATCGAGTCCCGAAAAGATTTCGCGCGCCATCCTTTCACGCGCAGTGATCTCCTCGACGGCGCGGTTGCGCAAGGCGGATGCGGCGCCTGAAAGAACCAAGCGCGCACAAAGCTCGGCGAGAATGAAGGGAAGACCGCCGCTCACCATCTTGTGCGCGATGCGGATTCGCTGGCTAAAATTCGGCGGGCAGGCGACCCAACCGCCGCGCACGCCGGCGGCAACGGACTTCGACAAGCCGCCAACAAGGAAGGTCCGCTCCGGCGCTAGTTCTGCGAGCAACGGCACCTGATCACCCGTCATCGAACCATAGACTTCATCTTCGACCAGCCACACACCGTGCTTTCGCGCGATCTCGGCGACGGCCCGGCGCCTGTCCAACGGCATGACGGCAACGGTCGGGTTCTGGGCGCTCGGCATAAGGAAGGCGAGTTTCGGATGCTGCTGGGCGCAAACACGTTCGAAATCGTCCGGAACGAGGCCGAATTCGTCGCTTTCCACCAGGGCGGTTCGGCGGCCAATCAGGCCCGCACTGCGGCTGACCTGTGAGTAAGTCAATGTTTCGAACGCGATCCGGTCACCGGGGGAGGTGACGGCGGAGATTACGGCAATGACGGCGGCATGGGCGCCAAGCGTCGGCACGATGGTTTCGCGGGCCGGCCGAAAATTGCCGCGCGCGAGCCACTGGCAGCCTGCCTCGAACCAATCGTCCGGGAAATTGCGGGCATAACTCGCAATGTCCGCATGGTGCTCGCGGCTTATGTCACCCAGCAATTTCGCCAGAATGTCACCCTGGCCGACGTCGGGCGCAGCCGTGCTGTCGAAACGCAACTTGCCTGCCGGCGCGTTGATTGGCCGCGTTCCAGCCAGCGAGGTCGTCAGAGGATCGGCCTGTTCGGGCGGCCGACTTTCCGGGCGATCGAGGACATAGGTGCCGCGGCCAACTTCGCCGCTGACAAGTCCTCGTTCGCGGACAATGTTGTAGGCCCGGCCGATCGTTCCGATCGTCACGCCTATGTCGAAGGCAAGATTGCGCTGCGGCGGAAGCTTCGTTCCCACAGGCAAGGTCCCGCTACCGATCGCCTGTTCGATTTGATCGGCGATTCGAGCGTAGAGAGGGCCTTGGCCCTGATGAATGTCGGGCAGCCAAGTTGTCATAGTGACAATTGTCTATATTGCACCGCCAGTCATGTCAATTATCTTTGAAGCAACAGGCGAAATAGAGACAATGGCAGTCATGTGATGTATACAATGAAGGCAATCGTTGCAGTTCAATCCTTGCGGCCGCAGGCGCCGCCGCCTCGCAAGGGGCGCTTCGCCTACGAGCATCAAGGTCCGGCACGGAATGTGTTCTCACGGCTTTGGCATTACTATTGCGCACTGGCCGCGAAGAGGCGCAGTCGCCTGGCGCTTGAAGAACTGAGCGAGCACCTGCTCGAAGATATCGGCGTGACCGAGGACGAAGCACGGCGAGAGGCGGCCGTTCCTTTCTGGCGCTCGCGGCTCTGAATTGTGGCAATACGCGGATCTCGTTCTCTGGCCCGCCGGGATGATATCGTTCCACCGCAATCTACTGCATGTTTCCTTGGGGGAATGGGAGAAGAGCGATGACGAAAGGGTACTGGGTGGCCTCTGTCGATGTTACCGATCCGGAGGGATACAAGGCTTACAAAGCCGAGAATGCTGACGTCTTTCGAAAGTACGGCGCGCGCTTTCTTGCCCGCGGTGGCCAATGCGAGGTGCCTGAAGGAAAGCTGCGCTCGCGCATTGTCGTGATCGAGTTCCCCACCTACAGCGCGGCGCTGGAATGCTATCGTTCTCCCGAATACGCGAAAGCCATGGCGCTCAGGGAGGGCAAGTCGGTGATGGATCTGGCAATCGTCGAGGGTTACGACAGCCCGCAGCCCTCAGCTTCGTGAGCGGCGGGATCCCAGCGAACCGAGATCAACTGCAGCCCTTATCGCCGGCCGCCCAACGGCGGACATCCGTCGTCATTCGCGCGCCCACCGGCTCGCTGAGCAGCGGACCGAAAGCCTGCAGACGGGCAGGGTGTCCTTCGGCCTGGATGACGGCGAGCGGACGCGCCTCGGGCGACTTGCGCGGCACGATCAGGATGCGCGGGCGGCCCGAGAAGGAGTTGAGCTCCGGCGCGAGGCGATAGGCCTTGAAGGCCGGGTCACCTGATTTGAACCAGCAACCATTGGCGCCAAGCGCGACACGCTCCATCGTCGGCAATGCGGCGGAACTCGCCGGCGGCGCGGCCGGACTCCCCGACTGGCAGCCAGCGACAAGCGTCAGACCGGCAAGGGCGCAGGCAAGCACCGGAAGGCGTGCGGAGGAGAATGAAGGCATCGGCGGTCTCGATCGTCGGTGGGTGGCGGGAGGCCGTCTTCTATCAGCGCGATGATTAAGCAGCGATTACGGCGAGGGCGGAAGCGAAAATTCCGCGCCCATCCGAACCGCCATGTGCCGCCTCGATCAGGTTTTCGGGATGCGGCATCATCCCAAGCACGTTGCCCTCGGCATTCATCACGCCGGCAATGTCGTTGATCGATCCGTTAGGATTGGTGCCTTCGGCGTAACGGAATACGACCTGACCGTTGCCCTCGATCGCCTTCAGCGTCTCCGCATCGGCGAAATAATTGCCGTCATGGTGCGCGACGGGGCTGCGGATCACCTGGCCCTTGGAGTAGGCGCGCGTGAAGGCAGTGTCCGCGTTGACGATTTCCAGTTTCACCTCGCGGCAGACGAACTTCAGCGAGGCATTGCGCATCAGGGCGCCGGGCAGGAGGCCTGCTTCAAGCAGGATCTGGAAGCCGTTGCAGACGCCGAGGACCTTGACGCCCTGGTCGGCCTTGGCCTTGATCGCCTGCATCACCGGCATCCGCGCGGCGATCGCACCGCAGCGCAGGTAGTCGCCATAGGAAAAGCCGCCCGGTATGACAATCAGGTCGACGTCCGGAATTTCCGTTTCCGTCTGCCAAACGGTCACAGGCTTATGGCCGGAGATCTTGGTGAGCGCCCCGATCATGTCGCGATCGCGGTTGAGACCGGGGAGCTGGACGACGGCAGACTTCATGGGACGTTCATACCTTGCCTTGGCCTCGGCACTTAAGCAGTTCGAGGCAGTTTCAATGCGCAGTGGGCCTACAGCGCCGCGCATCTTATCGAACGCGCTAAGGTCGCGGTAGCACTTTGAATTGCTGCATGTCTCCTTAAATCGAGGTCGATTTAAGGAGACATGCAGTAGGGCGGGCGACCAGCGGATCACCAGCGAAAGCCATTCCCTCGCCGTCAGGCGAGGGAGATGGTGTAGTTTTCAATGACAGTGTTGGCCAGCAGCTTCTCGCACATGGCCTTGAGGTCGGCTTCCGCCTTGGCCTTGTCTGCCGTTTCGATTTGAAGATCGAAGACCTTTCCCTGACGAACCTGGCCGATGCCGTCAAACCCGAGCGCACCGAGCGCACCCTCGATTGCCTTGCCCTGAGGATCGAGAACGCCGTTCTTGAGCGTCACGGTTACACGCGCTTTGATCACTTTGCTTATCCCTGAAATTACTTGACCAACACCGGCCCAGAGCCGCGCGGCGGCTCGTTCTCGTTGATGATGCCGAGGCGGCGCGCCACCTCCTGATAGGCTTCGACGAGACCGCCCATGTCGCGGCGGAACCGGTCCTTGTCCATCTTTTCCTTGGTTTCGATGTCCCAGAGGCGGCAGCTATCCGGAGAAATCTCGTCGGCAAGGACGATACGCATCATGTCGCCTTCAAACAGGCGTCCGCATTCGACCTTGAAATCGACGAGCTGGATCCCGACGCCGAGGAAAAGACCGGACAGGAAGTCGTTGATACGGATGGCAAGCGCCATGATGTCGTCGAGTTCCTGCGGGCTTGCCCAGCCGAAGGCAGTGATGTGCTCTTCGGAAACCATCGGGTCGTCGAGCGCGTCGGCCTTATAGTAGAATTCGATGATCGAGCGCGGCAGCACGGTGCCTTCCTCGATGCCGAGGCGCTTCGCGAGCGAACCGGCGGCGACGTTGCGGACGACGATCTCGAGCGGAATGATCTCCACTTCCTTGATCAACTGCTCGCGCATGTTCAGGCGGCGGATGAAATGCGTCGGAATGCCGATCTTGTTCAGATGTGTGAAGATGTACTCGGAGATCCGGTTGTTCAGCACACCCTTACCGTCGATGACATCATGCTTCTTCTTGTTGAAAGCGGTCGCGTCATCCTTGAAAAACTGGATCAGCGTGCCCGGTTCCGGACCCTCGTAAAGGATCTTGGCCTTGCCCTCGTAGATACGGCGGCGACGATTCATGGATTTTTATCTCTGTGGTTGGTGGCGCTCTTGGGTCGCGCAATTGGAATTTTCTCAGCGGGTCCATATCTGAAAAGAACGGATTTCACAATCGGCGTATCTTCCCATCCCCCGATTTAGATTAGGGTATCATGAAAGTCACCAAAGACGAAAACTTCGCATTGCACTTTGAGCGGTGTTTTGGTTTATGGCGATAACTGTTTCCGGCAAGGAATTCTGAGGAGATTAGCTTATGACGACGATGCAGGATCGCGAAAAAGGCTTCGAGGCAAAGTTTGCGATGGACGCAGAGCTGAGGTTCAAGGCGGAAGCACGCCGTAACAAGCTGCTCGGCCTTTGGGCCGCAGGTCTCTTGAACAAGGCCGATCCGGAAGCCTATGCAAGGGAAGTCGTCACCGCAGATCTTGAGATGAGCGGTCATGAGGACGTGGTACGCAAAATCAAGGCCGACTTCGACGCCGCCGGTATCGCACAATCGGAAGACGAAATCCGCTTGCGGATGATGGAGTTTCTCGCCCAAGCGATAGAGCAGATTCAGAACAACTGATCTCGCAAAAACGAAAAGACCAATGGCGCCGCGCGGCAGCAAGCCGGGCGGCCTTTTTTTGTCGAGCAAAAGCGTCTCAGCGCATCCGGCGCGCTTCCGAAAATGGGCGCGGCACGTTGAAACCGCCTTGGGCAAATTTGTCGAAATCCTGCCGGCTCATTGGTTTCGCCAGTGCATAGCCTTGCAGGACGTCGCAGCCGAGATCGGCAAGCAGTGCGGCGTGGGCCCAGGTTTCGACGCCTTCTGCGACAACTTTGATGTTCAACGAATGGCCGATGTCGATGATGGCGCGCACCAGCTTTTGCTGTTTGCTGTTTTCGGTAATCGGCCCCACCAGAGCGCGATCGATCTTCAGGCGCGCTGGGTTGAGTTTGAGGAGTCCGATGATCGACGCGTGGCCGGTGCCAAAGTCATCGATCTCGATATCCACGCCGAGGTTATTCAGGGCGGCGATCGTTTCCGCAACTTCATCCTCGAAGTCGTCGAGAAAGATCGATTCGAGCAGTTCAAACGACATGACGCCGCGTGGGATGTTCATTTCCCGCAGGTCGGACACGAGTTGAGGGTCGCGCAAACGGCGCGAGGAAATATTGACCGAGAGCTTGGGGATGGTGCGCCCCTGCCGCTGCCAAGCGAGGAAGTCGGCATAGGCCATTTCGACCACCATCCGGTCTATTGCTGCGAGCAGGTTGATGTCTTCGGCGACCTTGAGGAATTGCACGGGTGCCAGGACGCCGCGTTCCGGGTGGTTCCAGCGCACCAGGGTCTCGACGCCTGTGATCTCCAGAGTGCGGGCGTCGAACTGGGGTTGGTAGAAGGGAACGAACTGCCTTTTTTCGAGGGCTTCGCGCAGCTCGTCGCCGATCCGCTTCGCAGTCAGGATCTGGTTCTGCATCTCGTCGGAAAAGAGTTCAAAGCGGTCGCGGCCAAGGCTCTTGGCGCGATAAAGCGCGATGTCGGCGTCCATCAGGAGCTGCTTGGGATCGGTGAGCCTGCCTCCATCCCGGGAGACGCCAATACTTGCGCCAAGCCGGCACAGTTGGCCGGCGTAGGGGACGGGACGGCGGAAGGCCTGGATGATGCGCCCGGCAAGCTCTGCTAGTTGCATCGAATCCCGGCCGCTGCGGCATACGATGACGAATTCGTCGCCACCGATGCGCGCGATGAAATCATCACGTTCGGCGTGCGACCTCAGCACGGTCGCAGCATGCACGAGCATTGCGTCGCCGGCCTGATGACCGAGCGTGTCGTTGATCTGCTTGAAGCGATCCAGGTCGATATGAAGTATGGCGTTGACGACACGCACTTCCGTGAGGATCCGATCAAGATAGCGGCGGTTCGGCAAATCCGTCAGATGATCGTGCAGTGCGTTGTACTCGATGCTGACGCGCGCCGCCTCGAGCTCACAGTTGCGCGCCTCGGCAGACGATTTTGCCCGCCTCAATTCCTCCTGCAGAGCGATATCATCGGTCACGTCCCAATTGGCGCCAACGAGCCTCGTTGCACCGTCGAGGTCGGTATGGAACGCAGCGTTGGAGCGGATGTGACGGACAACGCCATCGGGCCTTATGATCCGGAACGCATTGGTGAAAGGCGTGCCGCTGGCGATCGCGTCACTGACCCGTTTGATCGCGGCGGCCTTGTCCTCGGGGTGTAAGACGCTCTCCCAACCCGCGGACGAAGGCGCTTGGCCAGCCGGGTCCAGGCCGTACATCCTGAACATGGCTTCGTCCCAGTGCGCAACGCCGGTATCGAGATTGTGCTCGAAGACGCCGATCCTGGAAACATCGAGCGCCAGTTGCAGGCGGCGCGAAACCTCCTCGAGCTGGGCCTCCGCTTCCTTGCGCGCCGTAATATCGGTATCGGTGCCGATGATACGGCATGGCTTGCCGTCAGGGCCGTAGGCGACCGATGCGCCACGGCTCTCGATCCAGATCCAGCGTCCGTCGGCATGGCGCTCACGATACTCGAATGTGTTGAACTGAGCCTCGCCGGAATCTTGGCGTTCGATGCACGTAAGAACGTGCGCTCGGTCATCCGGATGGACGTTTTCGATCCATTTCTCCAGCGTACCATCGACCTCCGCGTCATCCGCCAGTCCTCTCAGACGTCGCCAGGTTGAGGAATAGAACAGATTGCCGCTTTCGTAGTCGTGGTCCCAGACACCTTCCAACGCGCTCTCAAGAGCATACTTCCAGCGTGTCTCGTCCTTGCGCAGACTAGCGATTTGCGAAACCAGGCTGTCGGCCGGAAGCATCGCCAGTATCCTCTTCGCGGCGGCTCCTTGCGCAGCGGGAAGAGGCGCCAGCAAAACGAGCATGGAACGCGTGGCGGAAGCGCCGAGAAAGCGCACCACCGCGGGCTCCGCCGATCGCTGCGTTTTTTCGATAGGCACAAGTGCCGGAAGATCTTCGTGATGCACGAATGCGGCGATCGGTGCGCCGATGAGTTCGTCGGCGTTCCGCCCAAGCATCTGGAGCACCAGGGCATTGGCGGCGCATATGACATCGTCCGCATCAAAAAGAATAATGCCCGCCGGGATTTGATCCATTGCGCCCGGCGTCAAGCATTCTTGTTTCGTCGGCTTATTGCCGCTGTCGATTGGTTCCCGCGGCTCGGTCATCTATCCCGGATCCTGAGAATTGCCAGCCTATGATGATCTCCTAGCAATGAAATTCCGATTAACAGTGCGTGGTTCCGCCGATAACCTTTATGACCGCAGGCGGCTGAGGAACTGGGCAAAAACCATCGTGCCCTCGGGCCACGGGCCGTGGCCGGATTCGGCATTGATGTGACCGGCTTCGCCGGCATCGACCAACAACGAGCCCCAGGCGTTCGCGATGTCTCCGGCGTGCTCATAGGATCCGAAGGGATCATTGCGGCTTGCCACCATCAGCGACGGGAAGGGTAGAGGATCGCGTGGATAGGGGCCGAAGGTCATCAGATGCTTCGGTCGGATCTTGGGATTGGCGACGTCCGGCGGTGCGACCAGGAAGGCGCCTGCGACCTTCTTCGTGCAATGGGGCAGGGCATGGATCGCCGTGGCGACTCCCAGGGAATGTGCGACGATGACGACCGGCTTTTGCGCGGCCTTGACTGCCTCGACCATCCGCGCCACCCAATCCTCGCGCACAGGCTTCGACCACTCAGCCTGCTCGACGCGCCGCGCCGTCGAGAGCTTTCGCTCCCAGCGGCTTTGCCAATGGGCCGGGCCGGAATTGGTGTAGCCCGGCACGATCAGGATGTCAGCTTCTGAAACCTTCATGATTGCGGCGATTTGGAGGTGAAAAGCGCCGAAGTCAAGGCACAGGCGACAGAGGGCGCGTTTTCTGTATAATCGAAAATGCCGGTCGCGGTTTGACAGCGGCTCGTTTTACCGCTGTCGTGGGTCCGTGGCCGCTCTGGTTCGTTGAGGAGTGTGAGCCATGACAACCTTCCATGTCCTGTCGGGGGCGAATGCGAGAGTCTCGCATCCCGGTATACGAAAGATTGGCATTGCGGATGTGTTTGATGCGTTGCGTCTCGGGCTGAATGATTTTCGCGAGAAGCCGTCGCATTATGTTTTCTTGTGCTTGATATACCCGGTCGCCGGTGCAGTATTGATAACCTGGAGCGCGGGCGCAAACATGCTGCCGCTGCTCTATCCGCTTGCGTCCGGCTTCGCCCTCATCGGTCCTGTCGCGGCAATCGGCCTCTACGAGATCAGCCGGCGCCGTGAGTTGGGCATGGATGCGTCATGGCCGCACGCTTTGCGGCTCTACCGTTCGCCGGCGTTGCCCTCGATTTTGGCGGTCGCCGCCATGCTGTTCATTATCTTCATTGCCTGGCTTCTGGTTGCCCAGGCGCTTTACGAGAGAATTTTCGGCACGGTGCCGCCGAATTCGATTTCGGCCTTCTGGAACGGCATTATCGGCACCCAAGAGGGTTGGAATCTCATCGTTATCGGCAACGCCGTCGGCTTTGTCTTCGCCGTGATCGTGCTGTCGATCAGTGTGGTTACATTCCCCCTGCTGCTTGACCGCGATGTCGGCGCCGTCGTGGCCGTCGAGACCTCGATCCGCGCGACGCTTACCAATCCGGTGCCGGTCGCCTGCTGGGGTCTCATCATCGCAGCGGGACTGGTGATCGGCTCGATTCCGGTCTTCGTCGGCCTGGCCGTTATCATGCCGATCTTTGGCCACGCCACATGGCATCTCTATCGGAAGATAGTGGAACCGGAGCCGACCGGCCGCAAAAGCTGAACGGCAGGTCCTCCAATGACATCGCGGCGATCTTGAATAATCCAAGATCGCCGCGATCATTTTTTTCGAGAGTTCGCCGGTTCGCCGCCCGACACCGGAGCGGTTATTGACGGAAGAACTTATAGTAGGATGAGATCTGCGCCGCCGTGTTCGACGAGAGCTTGAGCTTGATGCCGATCTTGTCGCCGCGATACCAGCGCACTATTCCCGTCAGATAGCCGAGCTCTTCACTCTGAATCGTGACTTCCTGTCCGGTCTGGGCGCCGATGTCGAAAAGCAGCTGAAAGCAGATACCCTCGTCGGAAAGGTCTCTGACAACCCCGTTGCTCGACCCGAATTTGCAAGTAACCTTACCGGTTATTTTTGTCTGCGTGCGCGGCGATGCGCGCTGAACACTGTCCCTGTAAGTCATGGCTTCCCCGAAACCTGATTAGACAGATATGGAAGCTCTCACACTACTTCTGAACAACTTGCTAATAAGCTCGCCCGCACTCGAACAAAATGCACCGAATGCGGGCGTTTGTATGCATGCAGCGAAGTCACCATGTCCCACGGCGAGACTACAGCGCCGCGCGTCTAATCAGACGCGCAAAGGTCGCTCTAGCACTTTGATTTGCTGCATGTTTTTGTCCTTAAATCGATGCAGCAGGCTGTCTTATTGCTGTCAGCCAAAGACACGCTTGAAGATCGTGTCGACATGCTTGGTGTGGTACCCGAGATCGAATTTCTCGCGAATTTCCTCTTCAGAAAGTGCAGCACGAACTTCGGTGTCGGCCAGCAACTCCTCAAGGAAATCCTTGCCCTGTTCCCAAACCTTCATGGCGTTGCGCTGAACGAGACGGTAGGCGTCCTCTCGTGAAACGCCGGCCTGGGTGAGCGCGAGCAGCACGCGCTGCGAGTGAACGAGACCGCGGAACTTGTTCAAGTTCTTCATCATGTTCTCGGGATAGACGAGCAACTTGTCGATCACGCCGGTCAGCCGTGCCAGTGCGAAATCGAGGGTCACCGTCGCGTCCGGTCCGATCATGCGTTCGACCGAGGAGTGCGAAATATCGCGTTCATGCCAGAGCGCCACATTTTCCATGGCCGGCACGACGAAGGCGCGAACCATGCGGGCAAGGCCGGTCAGGTTTTCCGTCAGTACCGGATTGCGCTTGTGCGGCATGGCCGAGGAGCCTTTCTGGCCGGGGGAGAAATATTCCTCGGCTTCCAGCACCTCGGTGCGCTGCAGATGGCGGATTTCCGTCGCCAAACGCTCGATCGAGGAGGCGATGACGCCGAGCGTCGCGAAGTACATGGCGTGGCGGTCACGCGGGATGACCTGCGTCGAGACCGGTTCCGGCTTCAGGCCGAGAGCCTTGGCGACATGCTCCTCGACCCGTGGATCGATATTGGCAAAGGTGCCGACGGCGCCGGAAATGGCGCCGGTCGCAACCTCTTCGCGTGCGGCCAGCAGGCGCTGCTTACAGCGATCGAATTCCGCGTAGGCAAGCGCCAGCTTGATGCCGAATGTGGTGGGCTCGGCGTGGATGCCGTGCGAACGGCCGATGGTGACCGTGTCCTTGTGCTCGAAAGCACGGCGCTTCAGGGCTTCAAGCAGCTTGTCGAGGTCAGCGAGCAGGAGGTCCGTCGCGCGCACGAGCTGCACGTTGAAGCAGGTATCGAGCACGTCCGACGAGGTCATGCCTTGATGGACGAAACGGCTGTCAGGCCCGACGAATTCCGCAAGGTGGGTGAGGAAAGCGATGACGTCGTGCTTGGTGACGGCCTCGATTTCATCGATCCGGGCAACGTCGAACTCTGCCGCGCCGCCCTTTTCCCAGATTGTCTTCGCCGCTTCCTTGGGGATGACACCGATTTCGGCGAGGGCATCACAGGCATGCGCCTCGATCTCGAACCAGATACGGAATTTCGTTTCCGGCGACCAGATGGCCACCATTTCCGGCCGGGAGTAACGGGGGATCATGGGCTTAAGCTTTCGTCGTCAGTGAAGGATGGCTGTGCCTCTATCAAAGATGGCGATCAAGCTCAACGCCGTTGGCGCATGTCCGATCGCGCAAGCCAAAGGCTGGCGGCGACAACGACGGCAATTCCGAGCGGCAGGTAGAGCCGAACGCCCAGTACCAGAAACTGGTAGAGCGCGGCGAGCGACGTGAACAGGAACTGGAAGAGCCACGTGCGCGTGCCCGTCGCCGTATGCCACTGCGCATAGAATATCCGGTAGTCAAAAGCGAAGAGACATGCCGTCATACCGATCGTGCCTGCGATGAGACACAGGAGAAAGGCGGAGAACCGGGTCTCGACCGCTCGTTCATGTGCCGCAAACCGCGCCGCAAACAGCGAAGGCGGCCACGCCAGCAGGCCGCCAAGCGCGTAGAGCAGCAAGATGTCCCCGAGGTGGAAGTCCGCCTCGTTTCCGCGCAGCCAAAGCGCAAGCCAGGCAGATATGGCCATTGCCAAGGCCCAGCTTGGGGCACCGATCAGCACCTCTTGCGGCTTGGGGAGGGAGTGCACGAACCGCGACCGTTTCGACGGTGCGATATCCGAAAGGAGCGCTGGCGATTCAGCGGCCTGCGCGTCACTCGTCATTTGGGAAACCGGACCGGTAGCGCAATCCAGCGGCCATCGGTCGAGCCCTCGAAACCGAGCGATTTGACCAGGATCATGACCACATGGACTTCGGAGCCGTCATCATTGATGCGGGTTACGACGCCACCAATGCGATAACCCGTTGGGCAGCGACGGCTTTCCGGGATGCGCGTGTCCTCCTGCAACACGCCCGTTGCAGGTTTCCCGGCCCTCTCCGTCATCACCAGCCGGAAGCCTTTAATCTCCTTCAAGAAGCCACTGCAGACGCCCCGCGGCTCGAAGCTCTTCTCCTCGAGCTTCAGCGCGTAGCTCTTGCGGAAGGGCTCATTGGCCGGAAAGGCATCATAGCTCAGCGTGTGGTCTGCGCTGTTTCTTTCAGTCACGGGATTGTATGCGGCCAATATCCCAGGCGTGTCCGCCAAGCGATAAGCATCGATCAGCGGTGCGGCACGGCGGTGTGCCTCACGGCGCGCTTCGTGCAAAGCACCACCATCTTTCTCGATGACAGCGCGGACAGGTGCGCCGGGCAGGAAGGTGTCTTTGCGCGTATCGACGACATAAATCGTCGAATAGGGAAAGCCGGAACCGTCCTGGACGCCATATTCCTCGAACGCGAAGACGCTGCCATCAGACGAAAATCCGATCGGCTGCAAGGCCGCAAAGTCTCCAGCACGCACCTCAGCGGCCGCAATCGTCGCCGCTGCCAGGAGCATTGTGGTGACGACCGCCCGCATGCTCATCCGCGCGCCTTCTCCGCGGATTTGCGGATCGCCTCGATGGCAGCGCGATAGGCCTCGACGGAATCGCCCTTGAAAACGGCCGAGCCCGCGACCAGCACGTTGGCACCGGCCTTCACCGGCAGCGCGGCCGTCTCCGGAGTGATACCGCCATCGACCTCGATCTCGATCGGCCGGTCGCCGATCATGGCTTTGATCCGCCGGATCTTCTCTTCCGTGGCGTGGATGAATTTCTGTCCACCGAAGCCTGGATTGACCGTCATCACCAGGATCAGATCGACCGTGTCCAGCACGTATTCGATAGTGCCTTCCGGAGTTGCGGGATTGAGCGAGACGCCGGCCTTCTTGCCAAGCGACTTCACCGTCTGCAGCGACCGGTGCAAATGCGGGCCGGCCTCGGCGTGCACCGTCAGGATGTCGCAGCCGGCCTTGGCAAAGGCTTCGAGATAGGGATCGGCGGGCGAAATCATCAGATGGCAGTCGAAGGTTGCGCTCGTATGAGGACGCAGCGACATGATGACGTCGGGGCCGAAGGTGATGTTCGGCACGAAATGGCCATCCATGACATCGAGATGGATCCAGTCGGCGCCGGCTTCGACGACATCGCGAACCTCCTGGCCGAGCTTGGAGAAGTTGGACGCCAGGATCGACGGGGCAATGCGAATGGGATGGGTCATGACAGGCTCCGATGTTTCCCGCGCCATAGCATTCCGCCGACGCGCAAACAACATCTGAGGCAAGCCTGCGGCTCCGCCTAGAGCGCCGTGCGTTCAAATGAAGGCACAAAGGACGCTCTAGCACTTTGATCCTAGAGCATCTTATCCGCTTTCGGTGATGCCACCTGAAAGGGGGATGCTCTAGATCGCGATGACTTTAGGTCGAATCGACCTAAAGTCATAAACGTGATCGATCCCAATAAGTTGAGACGCGGGATGCGGGCGGAAAACGGCGCACACTTTTCCTCATCCCGCTCTATTGAGACCAGGACGGCTTCATATCGTTGTCGGCTGCAACCGCATCGTGAACGCCGCGTGCGATCGCGCGCGCCATCGTCGAGGCGGCAGCAGCGCCAAGATCGATGAAATCTTCAAGCAGGGGGGCCTTGCCGCTCGCTCCGGTCGCCAGCGCGAATACAAGATCGCCGTCGAGCGGCGTGTGCGACGGCCAGAGCGCGCGAGAAAAGCCGTCATGGGCGGCGATGGCCAGCCGCTTCGCCTCGGCCTTGCTGAGCACTGCATCGGTGGCGATGACGGCGATCGTGGTATTCGCAGCGGCCGATTGCCCCTCGCGGAACTTGAGGCGCGGCAGCGCCGCGTCCTGCGGCATCGGGGCTGGATAGCCGAGACCACCGAACTCACCGTCAAGCTCGAAGGACGCGGCCCAGAAATGGCGCGTGCTGCCGATCGTCGCCGAGCCGAGCGCATTGACGGCGACGAGCGCGCCGACCGTGATGCCATTGGCGAGCACCGTCGATGCCGAGCCGAGGCCGCCTTTGAAGGTAGCGGTCAGCGCGCCCGTACCGGCACCGGTGGTCCCGGTCAGAAATGTGGCACCGGCTGCCCGCACGGCATCGTAACCGAGATCGCGATAGGGCGAAAAGCGTCCCCAATTCTTGTCGCCACCATTGACGAGATCGAAGAGAATTGCCGCCGGAACGATCGGAATGCGGTGAGGTCCGACCGCGAAGCCGCGTCCCATCTCCTGAAGCGCGGCCTGTACCCCGGAGGCGGCGTCCAGACCGAACGCCGAACCGCCGGAAAGCACGACGGCGTCCACCGTCTGGACGGTATTTTCCGGCGCAAGCAGATCCGTCTCCCGCGTACCCGGCGCACCGCCGAGAACCTGAACCGCGGCCGTTGCAGGCTGCTCGCAAAGCACGACCGAGACACCGGACTTCAGCCGATGGTCTTCGGCGTTGCCGACCAAAAGGCCTGCGACATCGGTAATCAGATTGTTCGGTCCCTTGCGCATCAATCCACACCGCCTGCGCCCGTGGTAGCGACGAAGCGACCGTCCTGCCATTTCATCAGCCGGTAGGGCGTGTCGGTCCTCTCGTGACTGTCGTTGAATTTTATCGGCCCCAGGACCGTTGCATAAGGCACTTTCAGCAGGGCTTCGGGAAGCGCGCTTCCGTCCTTGGTCGCCTGGTCCTTTGCCTGTTCGAGCAGCGATATAGCGGCGAAGGCCGGCAGGACATAGCCTTCGGGTTCGATTCCGCTTGCGCGCATCGCCTTGGCGACGGCTCCGGCTTCGCTCGAACGAGATGCCTCCGGAACCGTCATGGAGAGCACTCCGTCTTCGAGCGGCACCTCAAGGTCCGCCGCATTCAGTACGTCGCCGCCGAGCAGGGTTATCGGGACCTTTTCAGCCTTCGCATCACGCGCGATCACGGCGGTGTCGTAGCGATCGCCTCCGGTAAAGATGTGGGTGGCGCCGCTCTTCGCAAGTCGACGGACGAGGCCAACCTGCTGCTCCTGTGCCGGGCGGTAAGTATCAGTGAACACGGGCGTCACGCCGATCTCGGCAAGCGCGTTTCGAACGCTTTCGACAAGCTCTCGGCTATGGATCGTGCCGTCGTCGATGAGCGCGAGCGGTTTGCCCTTCCAGTTCGCGACGATGACGTCGGTGATCGCTGCGGCTTCGGCCTTGCCACTCGGCGCCAGCCGGAAAAACGGCCAATTCTTCTTGAGCGCGTCCTCCATCAGAATATCGGAGCGGACGCTAAGCGTGATGGCGGGAATGCGGGCGTCGGCCAGGGCGGGCAGGACAGCTTCGAGGCTCTCCGTGCAGAGAAAACCGATCGCTGCCTCCGCGCCGCTCGCCAGCAGCGCCTTCGTCAGCGCCTCGCCGCCAGCGGGATCGCAGCTTTCGGCGATCGGAATAATCTGACTTCCACGCTCGTTCGCCTGAAAAGCGGCGCCGTCCACCATCTGCTTTCCAAGCGTGGCGAAAGGCCCTTCCGTGGGAGCCACGACGGCAACTTTCAGGCCCGCAGCAAGGGCAGGGGAGGCCGTTATCAATCCGGCGACGACGATGCTCTTAACAATCAATCTAAGCATGTATTTTTCCCGCAACGACGCCATGTTTTAAGGATGTGTATCTCTCCGTCAAAGGAAAAGATCGCACGGCACGAGCTCGTCATTCCGATCACGCCATGACTATGCCGCTGCTTCGCAAGAATCTCGCGCGGCCGGGTTTCATATTTTCCGTGAGAGTCTATGTATGTGCAAGACATCGATCCGGAGAGAGATGTGTTGGAGAAGACCCGACTGGACCCGATAAGTTACCGCGACGCGATGAGCCGCATGTCTGCTCATGTGCAGCTCATCACCACGGCCGATGGGCGCGCGCGGCGCGGCGTCACGATTACGGCGTCCTGCTCCGTGTCTGATGATCCTCCGACGATCCTCGCCTGCCTCAATGCTGCAAATCCGCGCAACGATATCTTCGCCCGCTCCGGTGCTTTTGCGCTCAACGTGCTTGGCGAGCCGCACAAGGCGCTCGCCCATGCCTTCTCCGGTCGCGATCAGCTCGACATGGACCGGCGTTTCGCGCTCGGCCAATGGACGCAGCTTGCCACCGGCGCGCCCATCCTCACCGACGCCGTTGTCGCCTTCGACTGCCGCCTCATCGAGGTCAAGATCATGGCGACCCATCTCATCCTTTTCGGCGAAGTCGTCGACCTACACCTCGGGGAAAAGCACCCGCCGCTCATTTATGTGGACCGGGGATATCACACGCTATAAGTTTTCTTCGGCCACGGAGGAAACATGGCGAAGCACGAGACGGGAAAGCTACCGCAAACCATCGACGAGACGATGGAGATGCTGGAGGCACAGGACTACCTTGCCGGAACTCAGCTTGCGACGGTGCTTTTCCTGGCGCTGAAAATGAAGCGCCCGCTGTTTCTGGAAGGCGAAGCGGGCGTCGGCAAGACCGAGATCGCCAAGGTGCTTGCGCGTTCGCTCGATCGCCCCCTGATCCGGCTGCAATGCTACGAAGGGCTCGACGTCTCCTCGGCCGTTTATGAATGGAACTACCCGGCGCAGATGCTGGAGATTCGCTTGTCGGAGGCGGCCGGCATGGTCGACCGCCAAAGGATCGAAGGCGACATCTTCTCCGAACGTTTTCTCATCCGCCGCCCGGTGCTTCAGGCGATATCCGCCAGCACGGGTCGGGCTCCAGTATTCTTGATCGACGAGCTCGACCGCACCGACGAAGCTTTCGAGGCTTTCCTTCTGGAAGTGCTTTCCGATTTTCAAGTCACCATCCCCGAGCTCGGGACGATCAGGGCGGACGAGCCGCCAATCGTCATCATCACGACCAACCGCACCCGCGAAATTCACGACGCCTTGAAGCGCCGCTGCCTTTACCACTGGGTCGACTATCCGAAGGCGGCGCAGGAACTGGAGATCATCCGGCGCAAGGTGCCCGGCTGCAACGTCAACCTATCGCGGGAAATCGTCGCCTATGTCCAAAGACTGCGGGCGGTCGACCTTTTCAAGAACCCCGGCGTGGCGGAAACGATCGACTGGGCGACGGCGCTCACCGAACTTGACCGGCTGGCGCTCGACCCGGAAACGATCGCCGACACGCTCGGCACATTGCTCAAATACCAGGACGATATCGCCCGGATCGAGGGTGCGGAGGGTCGCAAGCTGCTTGCCGAGGTCAAGGCCGAGCTCCTGGCGCAGGGCTGATCGTCATGGTGGAAGAACTGGTTGATCGCACGGCAGTTTCTCCAATCGCGCCTAGCGACGGCAAACTTGCCGACAACATTGTCTTCTTTGCCCGCGCGCTTCGAAGGGCGGGCATGAGAATTGGTCCGGCGGCCATTGCCGACGCCATCGATGCCGTCACTTTGATCGGGATCGGCTCCCGCAGCGAATTTTATGCCGCCCTTCAATGCACCTTCGTCAAGCGCCATGAGGATCAGGTCCTATTCGATGAAGCGTTCAACCTGTTCTGGCGCTCGCGCGACCTCGTCCAGAAGATGATCGCGCTTCTGTCACCGACTGCGCCGGAGCGGCAGGATGAAGATCGGACCAGGCGCGCCGGCCAGGAGCGCCTCCGCGAGGCACTCCTCGCAGGAAGGGACGATTCCCGTTCGCCGCGCGACGAACCGGAAATCGAGGTCGACGCCCGCTACACGGTCTCGGGTCGCGAGCTTTTCCGCAAGGCGGATTTCGCGCAGATGACCGCGGCGGAGATCGCCGAGGCGAGGAGGGCCTTGTCATCGCTGATGTTGCCGCTGGATCGTGTGCGGACCCGACGCTTTCGCGCCGCCCATCGGCCGGCACGGATCGATCCACGTGCGACCATGCGCGATGCTATGCGCTTTGGCGGCGAATTGATTCTGCCGCGCTTTCGCGAACCGCGGCTTGTTAATCCGCCGCTCGTCGTGCTTGCCGATATTTCCGGATCGATGAGCCAGTACACGCGGATTTTCCTGCATTTCCTGCATGCGCTGACGGAACAGCGACAACGTGTTCACACGTTTCTCTTCGGGACGCGGCTGACGAATGTCACGCGCCAAATGCGTAACCGCGATCCCGACGAAGCGCTCGACGAATGCGTGGCGGCGGTCAAGGATTGGTCTGGCGGCACCCGCATCGGGCAAACGCTTCGCGAGTTCAATCGGCGCTGGTCGCGCCGCGTGCTCGGGCAGGGTGCCATTGTCCTCCTGATCACCGACGGTCTTGAACGCGATGACACGGCAGAACTCGAAGTCGAGATCGATCGCCTGCATCGCTCCTGCCGGCGCCTGATCTGGCTCAACCCGCTGCTGCGCTTCGACGGATTTGAGGCGCGCGCCCGGGGCGTCAGGGCCATGCTGCCGCATGTTGACGAATTCCGGGCAGTGCACAATCTTGAGTCCGTGGCCGAGCTGGTGAAATCGCTGTCCGGTCAGGGTACGCAAGACGCCGATCCGCGGCGCTTCCAGTACACGCGAGCGGCGTGAGACACGAACAACTGGTAACCAACATGTCGAAAGAGCCCAACATCCTCGACCCGCTGGAGGTCGCCGAAACCTGGTGCAGCGACAGACGCAAAGTGGCGCTTGCGACGGTCATCGAGACCTGGGGCTCGGCACCGCGACCGATCGGCAGTCACCTGGTGATCGATGAGGAAGGAAACTTCCAGGGGTCCGTCTCCGGCGGATGCGTCGAAGGCGCCGTCATCGCCGAGGCAATGGAGATCATTGACTCCGGAAACCCCAAGATCCTCGAATTCGGTGTCGCCGACGAGACTGCATGGCGCGTCGGCCTTTCCTGCGGCGGCCGCATCCGGGTCTATGTCGAAAGAATTGATGGCTAACGATGGAACGCTCCACCCTTCAGGCAATCAATGCGGCGCGTGCCGCGCGACGGGCGGCTGTGGTCGTTACCGATCTTTCGGACGGCGCCAGCCAGGTCTTTCTCGAGGGCGCGAGCTTTCCACCGGAATGGGAGAGCCTGATCGTCGAAGCGCTGCGTTCAGGACGCGCCGGCGTTGCGGCGGTGGAAGGACGATCGCTTTTCGTCAATGTCCATCTGCCGCCACCGCGCATCGTTGCGATCGGTGCCGTTCACATCTCCCAAGCGCTTGCCCAGTTAGCAGCGGTCGCCGGATTCGACATGACGATTATAGATCCGCGCACGGCGTTCGCGACAGCGGAGCGGTTCGTCGCTATCGAACTCCTCGCTGAATGGCCGGAGGACATTCTGCCCTCAAGGCCGCTTGACCGCTACACGGCACTCGCCGCGCTCACGCATGATCCGAAGATCGACGATTATCCGATCCGGACAGCGCTGGAAGCGGGATGCTTCTATGTGGGCGCGCTCGGCAGCCGCAAGACGCATGCGGCTCGTGTCGAAAGATTGAGACAAGCAGGCGTGCCAGGGGAGGCCATTGGCCGGATCAAAGCCCCGATCGGCCTCAATATCGGCGCGGCGAGCCCCGCCGAAATCGCCGTCGCCATCCTGGCCGAAATCATCGAAGCCTTGCGCCGCCGTGATCCGACGGGCCGGGTGGGAGGTGCAGGATGAAGTTCGGTCCCGTACGGCTCGCCGACGCCGAGGGCGCTATCCTTGCGCATGCAATGAAAACCGGAGCACAGCGGTTGCCGAAAGGCCACCGGCTGAGCCGACCGGACATCGCGACGCTTGCCGAAGCCGGTGTGGAGGAGGTTATCGTCGCGCGGCTCGATGCGGATGATCTGCTCGAAAACGAGGCGGCGGCACGCATCGCCGCGGCGATCGCTCCCGACCACCTGCGCTTTTCTCAAGCAGCGACCGGCCGAGTGAACGTCCACGCCACCGTCTCTGGTCTTTTCGTCGCAAACCGCGCAGCCGTCGACCGGGTAAACCGGATCGATCCGGCGATCACGCTCGCCTGCCTCGCCGATCACACGGCGGTCGCAACGGGCGAGATGGTGGCGACGATCAAGATCATTCCGCTGGCGGTACCGGAGCGGTTCGTCGAGCAGGCGGAGAACATGTTGCGGGCAGAGGCAGCCTTCGAGGTAAAGCCCTTCGTGCCGCACCGCGCGGCGCTGATCGCAACCGAGTTGCCATCGCTTAAGCGACAAGTCATGGACAAGACACATACGGTTCTCGCTGACCGGCTCTTGCGCTCCGGAAGTCATCTCGTCACCGAACGTCGCGTGGCGCATTCAGAAGACGCCGTAGCCGCTGCCATCACCGATCTTAAGCCGGCCCATGACCTGATCATCATCTTCGGCGCTTCGGCAGTCGCCGATCCGGACGACGTGATCCCGGCGGCAATCCGGCGCGTCGGAGGAGTCGTCGAACAGGTCGGAATGCCGGTCGATCCAGGCAATCTTCTGGTCCTGGGTCGAATTGCGGAACTTCCTGTCGTCGGGGCGCCGGGTTGCGCACGCAGCCCCAGGGAGAACGGGTTCGACTGGATACTCGAACGCCTGCTGGCAGGCGAATGGCCGAATTCCGAGGATATAACCGGCCTCGGTGTCGGCGGCCTGCTAAACGAGATCCCGACGCGGCCGCAACCGCGGGAGCAAAGTGTCAGTCCACCGCGAGGTCCGGCACGGATCGTCGTCCTGGCTGCGGGTCGGGCAAGCAGGATGGGTGCAAGCGGCGGCCACAAGCTCCTAGCCGAGTTCGACGGCGTTCCGCTGGTCCGGCGCTCGGTCGAAACGGCACTCGCCGTCGATGCCGGGAAGGTAGTCGTGGTAACCGGATACCGCGAAGCGGATATTCGCGCCGCGCTTGCCGACCTGCCTGTGGAGTTTGTCTCGAATCCGGACTACGCGGCCGACATGGGCTCTTCGCTGGTGGCTGGCGTGACCGCACTCGAAGCGGAGGCGGGCGGCGTCCTGGTGATGCTGGCCGACATGCCAGGCATTACCGCCGATCATCTGCGCAAGATGATCGAAGTCTTCGACAACGAGGGCCGCCAAGCGGTCGTGCGCGCCGTCTCGGAAGGCCAGCGCGGCAATCCGGTCATTCTGCCGAAAGAGACCTTCGCCGCGGTCAGGCAGCTCGTCGGCGATGTCGGAGCACGACATATCGTCGAGCGGTGCGGGCTCCCGGTCATCGACGTCGAGCTCGGCGAAGCGGCGCGCCTCGATCTCGACACCCCGGAAGCGATCATCGCCGCAGGCGGCGTATTGAAGGAGTGAAGAATGGACAATGCCGCGATCGAGGAGATGTTCGAAACGCTGGGACCGGTGACGATCCGGCGCATGTTCGGTGGCAAAGGCATCTATTTCGAAGGTGTCATTTTCGCGCTCGAGGTCGACGGCGAAATCCTTCTCAAAGGGGATGCCGAATCGGCACCGGAATACGAGGAGGCGGGCTGCCGCCAATGGGCGTACGACGGCAAAGGCAAGCTGGTGAAGATGCCCTATTGGAGCATTCCTGATCCGGCCCTCGACGATCCGGACGAGATGGCCCGCTGGGTGAGGATTGCCTACGCGGCGGCGCTCAGGACAAGAAAATAGGGTGGTGCAGCCGAACCGACGAGGCCAGTAGCCTAGCCGAGAGCCCGAACGGCATCGGCGGCGAACCGCGACAGCGGCTGCGGCAGGGCGGAGAGGTCGAACCAGCCGATGTCGGAGAGCTTGTCGGGCTCGGTAAGGCGCGGCTCGCCTGAAAAATCTTCCGTCACGTAGATGAGCGAGATCCAGTGCTGCTGGTCGGCTTCGATCACCTGCTCGCTGATGCAAAGAAAGCGGGTCGAATGAATGGAAAGGCCGCTTTCCTCTTCCGCCTCCCGGCGCGCCGCATTCTCGGCGCGCTCCATATGGTCGACCTTGCCCCCGACGATGTTCCAGTGACCTGCCTCCGGCGCCTTGAGGCGGCGACAAAGCAGGATCTTGCCGTCGCGCATGATCGCGAGACCGCAACCAACACCGGGGAAATCGACGCCGGGAAGAGCCATCGGGCCGAAAATCAGGCCTTGCCGGCAATCAACATGAAGGCCGGAATCTCATCGCCAAAACCGACCGGCGTCGGACCGTCGTCATGATCACGACGATGCCGGTTCCGGCGGTCGCGGTTGTCGTCGTTGGCCGCATTCTGCGCCCGGCCCGGCCGATCGTTGCGGCCAGCATTTCCGCGCCCATTGTCTGCATTGCGTTCCGGTTTCACCGCTTCCGCCCTTTCCGCGACTGGTTCGAGTTCAGCCGCACTATCGGCATAGGCGGTATCAGATCTATGGTCGGAGCGTCCCCTGCCGGAGCGTTCCACATCTTTTTTGCGGTCCTTGTGGCGATCGCGACCACGATCCTTGCGGCCAGTGTCGTGGCTTTCCATGGGTTCCGGAAGGTCGGAAAGATCGCCGTTCAGCCACTCGACCTTCTGGCCGATCAGCTTCTCGATAGCATCGGAGAATTTTGTGTCGCGTTTCGTAACGAGCGTGAAAGAAGCACCGGAACGGCCTGCACGGCCGGTGCGGCCAATGCGGTGAACATAATCTTCCGCGTGAATCGGGACGTCGAAATTGAAGACATGGCTGACGTCCGGAATATCCAGCCCGCGCGCGGCAACATCCGAAGCGACGAGCAGCTTGATATTGCCGTCCTTGAAATTGGCGAGCATGGTCATGCGCGAACGCTGATCCATGTCGCCATGTAGCGCGCCGACGGAGAAGCCGTGGCGGTCGAGCGAACGGAAGAGATCGGCAACATCCTTCTTGCGGTTGCAGAAGATGATTGCGTTCTTCAATTCGTCCTGGGACCGGATTAGATCGCGCAGGACGGCGCGTTTTTCATAGTCCTTGGCGTGCGAGGCAACGAACCGCTGCGTCACAGTGTTCGCCGTAGAGGAGGGACGAGCCACTTCCACACGCTCCGGATTCTGCAGGAAGCGGTCGGCAAGCTTCTGGATTTCCGGCGGCATCGTGGCCGAGAAGAACAGCGTCTGACGCGTGAAGGGGATGAGCTTTGCGATCCGTTCGATGTCCGGGATGAAGCCCATGTCAAGCATACGATCGGCTTCGTCGATCACGAAGATCTCGACGCCCGTCATCAGCAGCTTGCCGCGCTCGAAATGGTCGAGCAGGCGGCCGGGGGTGCAGATCAGTACATCGGCTCCGCGCTCAAGCTTGCGGTCCTGTTCCTCAAAAGAAACACCGCCGATCAAAAGCGCGATGTTGAGCTTGTGGTTCTTGCCGTACTTGTCAAAGTTCTCCGCGACCTGGGCGGCAAGCTCACGCGTCGGCTCTAGGATCAGCGTGCGCGGCATGCGGGCGCGGGCACGACCCTTTTCCAGCAGTGTCAGCATCGGCAGAACGAAGGACGCCGTTTTGCCGGTTCCGGTCTGTGCAATACCCAGGATATCGCGGCGCTGCAGCGCCGGAGGGATGGCCCCGGCCTGGATCGGTGTAGGAGTTGCGTAGCCCGCATCGGTAACGGCGGAGAGAACTTTTTGGCTCAGGCCAAGGTCAGCAAAATTGGTCAAAGGGGAAACTGTTTCCGTTCCGGTTCAATAGAACTCTGATCGATCGATGGAAAATGCGCCACCACGTGGCGGCGCTCTTAAGCCGAAAGGCGCCGAAAGTCAAGAAATCCAGCACGTTGAAGCGGTGAAAGGTAAACGGCTGCGAATCTTCCCATTTCTTGTCAAGCGGAGGGAGACAATGCTGACGCCCGTAAACGTCAGTTCATCAAGCCTGCGAGCTTCGTGCCGGCACGAAGAAAAAGCACTGGATCAACGGCGTGACCGTTCAAGCGAACTTCGTAGTGCAGGTGCGGACCCGTCGACCGCCCCGTGCTTCCAGACTTGGCGATGACGTCACCTGCTCGCACATGGTCGCCTACATTAACGAGAATGACCGACAGGTGGGCATAACGGGTTACAACGCCGTTGCCATGATCAATCTCGACCATTTTGCCGTACCCGCCTGTCGGCCCGGCCGTCGTGACGGTTCCCGCGGCAGCAGAGCGTATCCGCGTTCCGATCGGTGCCCGAAAATCGATACCCGCGTGGAGCGCCAGTCTCCCAAGAAACGGATCCAGTCGATTGCCGAAATTGCTGGTGACGTCGCTGGGGGGCACAGGACTTTGGAGCGGCAGCTTACGGGCGGCATCGCGGGTTTCCTCCAGCTCCAGAAGCGCACTATCGAGTGCAGCAAGCGATTTTCCGAACGGGTCCTCATCTTGCGGTTCGACGAACGGCCCGCCAATCGCGTTTCCATCGGCCCCGCTCGCAGAAGCCTCCTTCGTGCCGGCCGACAGCGTGACACCGGTCCGTTCGACGATCGTCCTGATCGCTTCGGCTGCCCGGGTCGCGCTGCTCGTCAGATGCTCCATGCGCGCCATCTGATCGCGTTCGACATCCTTGAGCGAAAGCGTGACCTTCGAAAAGATTCGGTCAGCTCGATCCGAGACGGTTTCCTTTTCGCCACTTTCGGGCCGGGCAGGTGCGTAGGCGAGGGCGCCGAGGCGCGTCGGCGTCGCATCAGTGTCCCCATTCAGACCCATGATTTCTTCAATTGCCTTCACCCCGCCACTAGCATCCGCAGGCTTCTCGAAAGCGAGGGGGTCAACCACAGGAGATGCCTCCGCACCGAGGTCTTCGGGCGTATCGGCACTTGCCGCCAAGGCACCGAGCTTGTCGCTGCGCGACCATAACGCCGACTGCTGCTGCAGGAGTTTCCCGACCTTCTCCTCGACGACCTGCTGGTCCAGCAATTGCCGGCTCGTCACCCGGTCTACTTGTGCTCTAAGCGCGGTGATTCGGTCTTCGTACTCGTGCTGCATACGAGCCTGGCGTGCGATCGTTCCGCCGATCAGGTCGTCTCTCAGAACCAGATAGGTCGTGGCCGCCAGGTAGCCGATGCTAAAGACCCCGACGACGGACGTAACAAGCGCCGCCATCCACGGGCGAACGGTCATGTGCCGCACCTTGTCACCGCTCGCCAGGATAAGCACGTGGCTTTGCCTGCGCTTACGAAAGGCGCCGTTTCCCGAACGAACAGACACCACATCACCCCCAGCCGGATGCGAACTAGCTCGCGTTGCCCCGGGGGTGAATTACACTTTATTAGGGTTAACAAACCATTGAACGAGGATCGATATCAGATGTTGGTCGACGCCGTCATCGAGCGGTAGAAGGACGGCGTCAAGCCGGCTTCGGCACGCGCAATGTCATTGAACGGAGCCTTCAAGGGCCCGCGAAAATTCGCCCGCACGAGAGCCTGAAAGGTTGCGGCCGGATCCTTCTTTTGCCGGGCGCAAAGGAAGCGAAACCATTTTGCGCCGACGGCGACGTGGCCCTTTTCGTCCTCGTAGATCACATCGAGAACGGCGGCACTCCCGTGATCGCCGGTTTCGCGCATTTTCGCCTGCAGGGCCGGCGTGACGTCAAGACCGCGGGCTTCGAGTATAAGCGGCACGACGGCAAGGCGCGCAGTCAAGTCGTTCCGTGTGTCGTGCGCCGCCTGCCACAGCCCGTCATGCGCGGGCAAATCGCCATAGTCCGCGCCAAGGTCGTTCAGCCTTTGCCGGACCATCCGAAAGTGTTTCGCCTCCTCGAAGGCGACCTGCATCCATCCGTCGAAGAAAGAACTGGGCACCGGTTCCGAGGCAAAACGGGCGACGATATCGAGCGCCAGATCGACGGCGTTCAATTCGATATGGGCGATCGCATGGAGGAGGGCGATGCGCCCCTTCAATGAACCCAATGAACGCCGCTTGACCTGGGTCGGCGGTGTGAGCACGGGCTTCGCCGGACGTCCCGGCCGCTCAGGAACCGGACGATCCAGCGGGGAGCGCAGCGACAGCTTTCTTCCCTGCCACCGTCGTGCCGCCTCCTGCGCGAGCGCGGTCTTTTGATGGAGGTCCGGCGAACGAATCGCCTCGACGGCAGCGCCCCGCAAACTGTGGAACTGCGGAAGGTCAGTCATCTCTCGCCCTTTCGGTTCAAAGCGTCTTTGCGGCCGCCAGAACGTCGCTCGCATGGCCTGCAACCCTGACCTTTTCCCAAACCCGGTTGATGGTCCCGTCTGGGTTTATCAGGAACGTCGTGCGTTCGACGCCCATGTATTTGCGCCCGTACAGGCTCTTCTCCACCCAGACGCCATAGGCATTGACGACGTTCTTTTCTTCGTCCGCCGCCAGAGCGACGGTCAGGTTGTGCTTCTTGGCGAAACGGTCGTGTTGCTTGACCGAATCGGGCGAGAGACCGATCAGAGCAACGCCGGCGGCTTCAAATTCGGCAGCAAGGCCCGAGAAGGAGATCGCTTCCTCAGTGCAGGCCTTGGTATCGTCCTTGGGGTAGAAAAAGAGCACCACCGGCCTGCCGCGAAGGGCAGAGAGCGAGATCGAACCGCCACCGTCGCGAGTAAGCTCAAAATCCGGGGCGACATCACCTGGTCCCAATCGTGCCATGATTTAACCTTTCTTACGCCAAGTTTTGCAGACATTCGGCAGCTAAGGGCATATCGAAAATCGACGACGGCCGTCCAGCGCATTTGTGATAGATTTGACAGGTTGCGGACGGCCTCTGGGGCTGAGAGTCTGGTCGGCGTTTCGTCGTGCAAAACCGGGGCGATAGCGAGCCTTTCCACAGCATCGGTGGGCACGCGTGGTGACGTGGCTCGACAAATTGTGATCTACATGGGTGAACAAAAGGTCCGGCCCTCGCGCGCGGCGACTGGCCTCACAGGGAAATATGCAATGCCGCACTTAGGTGGAGGGCGCCGGCACCGATGACCGATATCCGCGGCGAAAGGGTTTGCTTTCGCAAGGAAGACATCATCGCACTGCACGAGCTGCCTTCGGCGCAAGCCCACGATCCGGTCATCGTGCACGCACCTCGGCCAGGGGGCGCCCTGCGTTTTCTCGGCAAGATCATACTGTGCTGCTCGCTGCTCGCATTCGTTGCCGTGGCGTCCCTAGTCGCGCTCATCGAAACCGGCCTGGTCGACGGACCGCTCAACACGCGGGCACGCACGGCGCTGAACGCTGCTCTAGGCGAAAACTACAACGCCGATGTCGAAAGCACGGTGCTCCGCATGACAAGCGATGGCGCGCTTGCGCTGAAGGCGCGCGGCGTGACGCTCAAGGAAAGTGGGTCAGGCCGCCACCTGGCCAAGCTCGGCGCAATTTCGATAGCGCTCGACCCCCTCGCCCTGATGACCGGACGCATAGCCGTTTCGCGACTCGAGGCAGAAGAAGGCGAACTCGATACGGGGCTGCTGCCACACGGCGAACCGATCGACCTCACCACGATCCGAATCGCCGATGTCGGCGATGCGCTCGAGAAGCTGTTCGCGCAGGCGGACCGCATGTCGCGACTGACTGCGGGCAGGGCGACACAAACGGTGTTGCTCTCAGATTTCAGCCTGTCGGTCACGGGGTCGCGTGGTCGCGTAGTTCCCGTCGAAGTGAAAACGCTGGAGTTCACCCACGACCCCAACAGTTCCATGCGCGTCGATGGAATCGTCGCGATCGACGGGATCGAAGCGCAACTGACCGCCAAGGCTCTCGGTGAGAACGGCCGCATCGGCGGCTTCGAGGGGACCGTCAGCGCCTTGCCGCTTGCACCCTTTCTCTATCACGGCAAATCGGGAAGCGAACAAGCCTTCGGCGTCGAGGCGGCGGCGGACGTTAGCCTGAAAGCCACCCGCGCGGCTGACGGCCAGAAGCCGGCGCTGGAAGTCGGCGTCAGGACATCTCAAGGTTCTTTCCACGCCGGTGGCCTTGTTTCCGCTCTCAATCCGTCCGAACTGAACGTCTCCTATGATTTTGACCGCGCCTCGGTCGAAATATTGCCGTCCATCGTAAAGATCGGACGCTCGAGCTTTCCCTTTACGGGCGCCCTCATCGATCTCGACAAGGTTGCAGAGGCCAGCCAAAAAGGCTTCGCCGTCGACCTTCTGTTGAAGGACGCAAGCACGGACCCTGAAGACATGCAGGAGAGACCGCTTGCGTTCGACGCCAAGGCAAGCGGACGGTTCGAAGCCGGCAGCCACCGGCTTATATTCGACCAACTGGCGATATCGAGCCCGCTTGGCTCCATGGCGGGCTCGCTTTCGGTCGCCTTCGGCAAGACGTCGCCGCAGATCAGCTTCGTCGCGCTCAGCGAGCAGATGCATTCCACCGCCGTCAAGCAATTGTGGCCTTGGTGGGTCGCCAAGGGAGCGAGGCGGTGGGCGATCGGCAATCTCTTCGGCGGCACGGTAACCGACGCGCGGATCGAGATTTCGATAGCTGAGGGACGAATCGCCAACAACCAGGGCGACCTAAGGCTCAACGAGGATGAGCTCAACATCAGCTTCGCTATCGATGACACCCGTATCAACATCGCCGGGGAGATCCCGCCGCTTCGCGACACGTCAGGGCGTTTCAAGCTCAGCGGCGAGCGCATGGTCGTCGACGTCGAACAGGGGGCCGCCTATTTTCCGTCCGGCCGCTCGGTCGCGTTGAACGGCGGCGACTTCATCATTCCCGACGTCTACGCCAAGCCGCTGATGGCGGAAATGAAGATCGAAGTCGGCGGGCAAGCCGACGCGATTGCCGAGCTTGTCGCCTACAAGCCAATCCGCGCCCTTCAGAAGACGCCATTCGTGCCGGAGGATTTCACCGGGCCGATGACGGCCCTGGTGGGCGCGCGGTTCGGCCTGATTTCGGATCAGAAGCCGCCGTCGCCTCTCTGGCAAGCGGAGATGCAGCTTCAGGACGTGACGATCAACAAGCCCATTTCCGGTCGTTCCATCGCCAATCTGGCAGGCACAATGCGGATCGACAACGCCCAGGCGGTGCTTGACGCTGATGCACTGATCGACGGCTCCAAAATGCGGATCGCACTGACCGAGCCGGTGGACAGCAAGGCAAACGTAAAGCGAACACGCGAGATCTCGGGGACGCTCGACGACGCCGCCCGGCGGAAGATCGCTCCGGCGTTGTCCGGCATCGTCAACGGTCCGATCGGCGTCGACGTTTCGATGGCGGAAGACGGCAGCCAATCCGTCAAGGCGGACCTCGGCAAGGCTTCGCTGTCGCTACCCTGGATCGGCTGGAGCAAGGGGGCAGGCATCCCCGCAAAAGCCCAATTTACCATCAAGGCAACCGAGGGCGTGACGGAGATCGGCGATTTCGATATCGTCGGCGACGGCTTCGGAGCTGCAGGTCGCCTACGTGTCGATGACGCGGGCCTCGCATCGGCCGAGCTGAACGGTGTGCGCCTTGCCAACGGAGACGATTTCGCCGTCACGATCGACCGCAGCAAGGGCGGTTACTCCGTTGGTTTGACCGGGGCCGCGGACATCAGGCCGGCGCTAGCGCGAGCAAAAGCCGGATCCGGTTCGGATGACAGTGGCAATATCACAGTCAACGCCCGGCTTGACCGGGTCACGGGCTTCAACGGCGAGGCCTTGTCAAATGTGCGTTTTCTTTATTCGGCCCGCGGGCAGCAGATCGACGACATCGACCTCTCAGCCGTGACCGGGAGCGGGCAAGCCGTTGTGGCCAAGATGGCTAAATCCGGCGCCGACAACATACTGGAACTGACCACCGGCGACGCGGGTTCGCTGGCGCGCTTTGCCGATATCTATCGCAACATGCGTGGCGGCCTCATGAATCTGAGGTTGCGCGACCGTGGTGCGCGTTCCTGGCGCGGTGCTGTGGATGTGCGGAAATTCTCGCTCGTCGGCGAACAGCGGCTGCAATCCATGGTCTCGACACCGGCGGGACAGGATGGCCGCAGCCTCAACCAGGCGGTTCGCCGTGATATCGACGTGAGCACCGCGCAGTTCGACCGCGGCTTCGCTCAACTTTTCCTGGATCAGGGCACGATCCGTGTCGAAAGCGGCATCCTGCGCGGTGTCGATGTCGGGGCGACGTTCCAGGGTACGGTCCGCGACTCGCGGGACCGGATGGACATGACGGGTACCTTCATGCCGGCCTATGGGCTGAACCGGCTGTTCGGCGAACTACCGCTGATCGGAGTCCTGCTTGGCAATGGCCGCGATCGCGGCCTGCTCGGCATTACCTTCAAGCTGACCGGCCAATTCACGCAACCGCAGCTTACGATCAACCCGTTGTCGATCATCGCGCCAGGCGTGTTCCGCAACATCTTCGAGTTTCAGTGAGACGATCGGCGCCGATCCCGGCAGTCGTGCCGTGATCGATCGGGGCGCAGTCATCCACGGCAAATGCAAATGCGAACGGGATGGGAAGCTGCGCACTTCCCACCCCGCTCAGTTCTTCGTGTCGCTGCGATACGGCTTAGGCGGGCCGCACGAGGATATGCTTCTTCTTGCCGAGCGACAGCTTGATGACGCCGCCGGCGATGTCGCCATAGGCCACGACCCGACGTTCGTCGCTGATCGCTTCGTCGTTGATTCTCACAGCACCGCCCTGGACGTGACGCCGCGCTTCGCCGTTCGAAGCCGCAAGGCCGGCGCGCACGATGAGCGTCAGCAATCCGACGCCGGCTTCGAGTTCGGAGGCGGGGACCTCGATCGACGGCAGGTTTTCGGCAAGGGCGCCTTCCTCGAAGGTCTTGCGCGCCGTTTCGGCTGCCTGCTCGGCGGCCGGGCGCCCATGCAGCATGGCGGTGATTTCCGTCGCGAGAATCTTCTTGACCTCGTTGATCTCGGAACCGCCGAGCTTCGCGAGACGATCGATCTCCGTCATGGGCAAGGTCGTGTAGAGCTTCAGGAAGCGCACGACGTCCGCGTCCTCGGTGTTGCGCCAGTACTGCCAGAAGTCGTAAGCGCCGAGCATATCGGGATTGAGCCAGACGGCGCCGCTGACAGACTTACCCATCTTGGCGCCGGATGCGGTTGTCAGAAGCGGTGAGGTGAGCGCGTAGAGCTGCGGCGTGCCCATGCGATGGCCGAGATCGATACCGTTGACGATGTTGCCCCATTGGTCCGAGCCGCCCATCTGCAGCCGGCATCCCGTCCGCTTATGAAGCTCCACGAAGTCATAGGCCTGCAGGATCATATAGTTGAATTCGAGGAACGAAAGCGACTGTTCGCGATCGAGCCGCATCTTGACGCTGTCAAACGACAGCATGCGGTTGACTGAGAAGTGACGGCCGACATCGCGCAGGAATTCGAGATAGTTGATGTCAAGCAGCCAGTCCGCATTGTTGATCATCAATGCGTCCGTCGGGCCTTCGCCATATTTCAGGTAGTTGGAAAACACAGTCTTGATGCTGGCAATGTTGGCCGCGATCGTCTCCGGCGTCATCAGTTGCCGCGCTTCGTCCTTGAAGGACGGATCGCCGACCATGCCGGTGCCGCCGCCCATCAGCGAGATCGGCCGGTGCCCGGTAGCCTGCAGCCAGTGAAGCATCATGATCTGAATGAGACCACCGGCGTGAAGGCTCGGCGCGGTGGGATCGAAGCCGATATAGGCAGTCACGGTTTCCGTACGGAACAGTTGGTCGAGCCCTGCATCATCGGAGGTCTGATGAACGAAACCGCGCTCGCTGAGCGTATGGAGGAAATCGGACTTGAACTCGGACATAAGCTGTTTCTTTCGGCTGGGTAGGACGTCTGCGGCCGGCGTTTATCATTGTTTTGTCGAAAGTGCACGTTTTTGGTTGGCGGGCATTTTGTTATGAACGCTGTCGGCGGGACGAGGAAGAATGCCTAGTTTCTGTCGCATCGATCGAGGCAACCCGCGCGGAGGAAATCAATGGGAAAGCTCTTGACGGCAATCGGCCTGATGAGCGGCACGAGCATGGACGGCATCGACGTCGCGCTGCTCCAGACCGACGGCGAGGACGTCGTGCAAAGGGGCCCTTCGGCTGGATACGCCTATGACGCGCGCTTTCGGGCGCGCCTGAAACAGGGACTCGAAGACGCCAAATCGATCGCCGTGCGGGCAGAAAGGCCGGGGACACTCACCCAACTCGAGCGAGACCTGACGCTGCGCCATGCGGAGGCAGTTGGAGCATTCCTGCATGAAAACAATCTGTTGCCGACAAATATTGATGTAATAGGTTTCCATGGGCAAACAGTCCTGCACCGCCCAGACGAGGCGTTGACGGTGCAGATCGGTGACGGAGACCTGCTGGCGCGCGAAACACAAATCGACGTCGTCTACGATATGCGGGCCAACGACATGGTCCATGGCGGCCAGGGAGCGCCGCTCATTCCGGCTTACCACGCCGCGCTGGCGAACGGCTTGTCGGAAAAGCGGGAGATCGACGCGCCGGTTGTCTTCGTCAATATCGGCGGTATCTCCAACCTCACTTTCGTTGGTGCCGACCGGCGAATCGTCGCCTATGACAGCGGTCCCGGCAACACGCTGATCGACCAGTGGGTGGAGACCCATGCCGGTGTCCCCTACGATCAGGGCGGCATGATCGCGAGCGAAGGCACTGTCGTGACGGAACTCGCCGATCGGTATCTTTCTCATCCGTTCTTTACCGCCGAGAAACGCCGCTCGCTCGACCGAAACGACTTCGCGCCACCCTCGGGCGCCGAGGCGAGCCTGGAAGACGGTGCTCGCACGCTCGCCTACGTTACCTCCGCGGCCATTCTCAAATCGGCAGCGCATCTTCCGGAGGCCCCGGCGACCTATGTCATCTGTGGCGGCGGCCGCCTCAATCCGATCATCATGAAGGATCTGACGAAGCTCGCCGGCGCGGCGCACGGCCGGGTGCTCGCCGCTGAAGTGCTGGAACTGAACGGCGATTCGATGGAAGCCGAAGCGTGGGCCTATCTGGCGGTGAGATCATTGCGCGGCTTGCCGTTGACCTATCCCGAAACGACCGGTGTCGATAAACCTGTGAGTGGTGGTCGATTTGCATCGAAGTCGGTGGATGCCGAGGCTCACCAAGCGGCGAAGCACGTTAAGCGGCCTTGACAGCACACTTTTCCTTGTTTTGCTCTAATTGTTTCTTCGTACTCCGCCGGTAGGATAGCCTTCGGTGTTGAGGCTTATGCCGATCCGTGATTCGCGATCGGAACTGTTCGGAAGCTTTTGATGGGTGGTGCGATTTCCCTTCTGGCCGTGAATTTCATTATCGCCCAGATCTTTGCGGTCGCATTTCTCATTGTCGCGGCAAAGAGCCGCTCGGGCCGGCCAGCAATCTGGATCGCCGCCTGTTTCGTTGTCGCCTCCTTGTCGGCGGTGTTTGAAGCCGTTCTGCCCTTCAGCGCTTTTCCTCGTGTGTTCGCGATAGCCGCTTTCGCCAGCGTGCTTGGTGGCTTCAGCCTGCTTCGCGTCGGGCTTGGGTTGCTTTATCAGGTGCCGGCACGGCCGGCGCTGCTTGCCGCTTTTTTCGTCACTTCGCTCATCGTCGATCTCCTGATCTACGACCTTCCGCGCGGCACGCTGCAGCATGCCTTCTTTTACCAGATGCCGTTCTTCCTGATTCAGGCGTGGTGCGCCTCGACGGTCGCCCGGTCGCGGCGGCAAAATTACGCCGACCGGACTCTGCTCTGCCTTCTGGTATTGAGCGCGGCCTACTATCTTGTGAAGATCTACGCCGCGGTAGCCGCAGGCTCTGGACGAACGGCAGCTGATTATGTTTCCAGCCCGTTCGCGCTGATTTCGCAGGCCCTTGGCGCCATGCTGATCGTCGGAACCGGCTTGGCAATGCTCGGCGTTATGGTCAAGGACATCATCGACGACGCGCGGGCGAGCTCTGAGATCGACGCCCTCTCTGGCCTCTACAATCGCCGGGGCTTCATGGAGCGTCTTGCTCCGATGTTGGAAAGACGCGGCGCGGGCAATCCTGGCGCGCTCATCCTTACCGACCTCGACCATTTCAAGCGGGTGAACGACAGTTACGGCCATCATGCCGGGGACGAGGTGATCCGGCGGTTTTCCTCCCTCCTTCGCGATCTGATGCCTAGCCGCGCCGTTGCCGGACGCCTCGGAGGCGAGGAATTTGCCGTATTTCTCCCTCTGACGGAGCTATCGGAGGCACGTGTCCTCGCCCAAGGCGTCCGCGCGGCAATGGCATCGATGCAGATTGATGGCCTGCCTGAAAAGGCAACGGTTACGGCCAGCTTCGGCGTCGCGGCAGTCATCGCAAACGAACCGCTCGAATTGGCCATGCAGAGAGGGGACAAGGCGCTTTATGCCGCCAAGGCGGCCGGACGCAACAGGGTGGAGTGCGCCGAAACGCCGGATCATGTCGTCAAGCCGGCAATCCCGCACTGGGTAGGACGAAGCTAGACGCCACGTCCCGGTGCGTCCTCGCCTGCTGAACGCTGCACGCGAGGACGGCTTGGCTACAGCCGATATGTCAGCGGATGCGCTTGGCGGCCGGCTCCGGCGTCAGCTCACCGTTGAGGCGGCGATCGAGATAGTCCTCGCACTCGGCCATCAGATTCTCGATCTGGCCGTTGAAGAAATGGTTCGCACCGGGCACCGTCCTGTGCGTGATCAGGATGCCTTTCTGCGCCTTGAGCTTGTCGACGAGACCGTTGACATCCTTCTCGGGCGCCACCTTGTCGGCATCGCCGTTGATGATCAGGCCGGACGATGGGCAAGGGGCGAGAAACGAGAAATCATAGATGTTCGGCTGCGGCGCGACCGCCATGAAGCCTTCGATTTCCGGGCGGCGCATCAAGAGTTGCATGCCGATCCAGGCGCCGAAGGAGTAACCGGCAACCCAGCAACTCTTCGAATCGGGATGAAGGCTCTGCACCCAGTCGAGCGCGGAGGCTGCGTCCGAAAGCTCGCCGGCACCATGATCGAACTCACCCTGGCTGCGCCCGATGCCGCGGAAATTGAACCGGAGCGTCGTGAAACCGCGCTTCTGAAACATGTAGAAAAGCTGGTAGACGATCTGGTTGTTCATCGTGCCGCCGAACTGGGGATGCGGGTGCAGGATGATGGCGATCGGGGCGCTCTTCTGCTTCGAAGGCTGGTAGCGACCTTCCAGTCGACCGGCTGGTCCGTTGAAGATAATCTCGGGCATTGGCTCTCCGGGAATGTTTCTGGTTCGAATTGCGGTTTCAGTGCCGATCTTGTCTTGACGAAAGCAGTCAGCTTTTCTAAAACCTAGTTTAGAACCGTTCAAAACTTCGGTGCGGGCATTCCGCCTTGTGCTTCGTCTCATAAGGCAAGCGGCGCGGAAAATTCAAGGAAAATGCAACGGCACCGATTGTAACGGCCGAGCCGCTTGTCCTAACGAAAGAAACGATGTCGGGATCGCGCATTTATATGGACTGGAACGCCACGGCGCCGCTTCTCACTGAAGCGCGCGAGGCTTTCCTGTCGGCGCTCGATCAGGTCGGCAATCCGTCATCGGTCCACGGCGAGGGCAGGGCAGTGCGCGCGGTTGTCGAAACCGCGCGACGTGATGTCGCTGCGCTTTGCGGCGCGCAAGCCGGCTCGGTTACCTTCACCAGCGGTGCGACCGAGGCAGCCAATATGGTACTGACCCCGGATTTCCGCATGGGTCGCACGCCGCTTAGGATCGCCAAGCTTTACGCGTCAGCGATCGAGCATCCGGCAGTGCGCGAGGGCGGGCGTTTTGCGCGCGAAGACGTTTGCGAGGTGCCGGTGACGAGCGCCGGCGTCCTCGATTGCGCAGCGCTGAAAGCAATGCTTGCTGCCCATGATCGTCAGGCCGGATTGCCGATGGTCGCCGTGATGCTTGCCAACAACGAGACAGGCGTCGTCCAGCCTATCGCCGAGGTCGCCGCCATCGTGCGCGCCCATGGCGGCCTCCTGGTCGTCGATGCCGTACAGGCGGCCGGACGTTTGCCTTTGTCGATCGAAACGCTTGGCGCGGATTTCCTCATCGTCTCTTCGCACAAGATCGGCGGGCCGAAAGGTGCCGGCGCGCTCGTCGCGCGTGGCGAAGTCATGATGCCTTCGGCGCTGATCCACGGCGGCGGACAAGAGAAAGGTCACCGTTCGGGTACGGAAAATGCGCCCGCACTTGCCGGCTTCGGAGCGGCTGCCCGTGTGGTTGCCGGCAATATAGACGGACGTATGGCCGCCATTGCCGCATTGCGCGATCGGCTCGAGGCCGAAATGCAATCGTCGGCGCCGGATGTGGTGATCCATGGACGCGATGTTTCGCGCATCGGCAACACGACCTTTTTCACGCTTCCGGGCCTGAAGGCTGAAACTGGCCAGATTGCCTTCGACCTCGAAGGGGTGGCGCTTTCGGCGGGATCGGCCTGCTCCTCCGGCAAGGTCGGGCAGAGCCATGTGCTAACGGCGATGGGTTATGATCCTCGCCAGGGCGCGCTGCGTATATCGATTGGCGAGGCAACGACGGAGGCGGAAATCCAGCGTTGCGCGACCGTGTTTGCGAAAGTGGCGGCCCGCCGGCGCTCGAGCGGAAAGGCCGCTTGAGGCAAAACGATTGAATGAATTTGCGGAAAAGCAAATTTCCGCTTGGCAAATGGGGTGAAAAGCGCCTTTTAGCCATTACATAAGCGGTGCGCAAAGTTCGCATCGTGTTGACAAGCTGCCGGACCTTGGATCCGGCAAGATTGGAGAACGACATGCCTGCCGTGCAGGAGACCATTGATCAGGTCCGCAAGATCGACGTGGACCAGTACAAATACGGCTTTGAAACGCATATCGAGATGGAGAAGGCGCCGAAGGGCCTGTCCGAGGAGATCATCCGTTTCATTTCGGCCAAGAAGAACGAACCGGAGTGGATGCTGGAGTGGCGTCTTGAGGCCTATCGCCGCTGGCTGACGATGGACGAGCCGAGCTGGGCACGTGTCCGCTACCCGAAGATCGACTTCAACGAGATTCACTACTACGCCGCGCCGAAGAGCATGTCGGGGCCGAAATCGCTCGACGAGGTCGATCCCGAACTGCTCGCGGTCTATGAGAAGCTCGGCATCCCGCTGAAGGAGCAGGAGATTCTTGCAGGGGTGCAGAAGTCGAAGATCGCCGTCGACGCGGTGTTCGATTCCGTCTCGGTCGTCACGACCTTTAAGGAGGAGCTGAAGAAGGCCGGCGTGATCTTCATGTCGATCTCCGAGGCGATCCGCGAACATCCGGATCTGGTCAGGAAGTATCTCGGCTCGGTCGTTCCGCCGACGGACAACTTCTATGCGACGCTGAACTCCGCCGTATTTACCGATGGCTCGTTCGTCTATGTGCCTAAGGGCGTGCGGTGCCCGATGGAGCTTTCGACCTATTTCCGCATCAACGAGCGGAACACAGGCCAGTTCGAGCGCACGCTGATCATCGCCGACGAGGGCGCCTATGTGTCCTATCTCGAGGGCTGCACCGCGCCGCAGCGCGACGAGAACCAACTCCATGCCGCGGTTGTCGAGCTGATCGCGCTCGATGACGCCGAGATCAAGTATTCGACGGTGCAGAACTGGTATCCGGGCGACAAGCACGGCAAGGGCGGCGTCTACAACTTCGTCACCAAGCGAGGCGATTGCCGCGGCAAGAATTCGAAAATTTCCTGGACGCAGGTCGAGACCGGGTCGGCGATCACCTGGAAATATCCGTCCTGCATCCTGCGCGGCGACGGCTCGCGCGGCGAGTTCTACTCGATCGCCGTTTCCAATGGTCACCAGCAGGTCGACTCCGGCACGAAGATGATCCACCTCGGCAAGAACACCTCGAGCCGCATCATCTCCAAGGGTATTGCCGCCGGCGTTTCGGACAACACCTATCGCGGTCAGGTTTCGGCCCACCGCAAGGCCGAGAACGCCCGCAACTTCACCCAGTGCGACTCGCTCCTGATCGGCGACAAGTGCGGCGCTCATACGGTGCCCTACATCGAGGCGAAGAACTCGACGGCGCAGTTCGAGCACGAGGCGACGACGTCCAAGATTTCCGAGGACCAGCTCTTCTACTGCCTGCAGCGCGGCATTCCGGAAGAGGCGGCGATCGCGTTGATCGTCAACGGCTTCGTCAAGGAAGTCATTCAGGAGCTGCCGATGGAGTTCGCCGTCGAAGCGCAGAAGCTGATTGGCATCTCGCTGGAAGGCAGCGTGGGCTGACGCCTCGACCTGATTATCGAAAAGCGCGCGGGACTTGCGCGCAAAGACTATTCGCTTCCCAAGAGGACGATTGATAATGCTTGAAATCAAGAACCTGCATGCACGCATCGCCGAAGACGGCACCGAGATCATCCGCGGCCTGAACCTGACCGTGAAGGCGGGCGAAGTCGCCGCCATCATGGGACCGAACGGCTCCGGCAAGTCGACGCTGTCCTATGTGCTTTCGGGCCGCGAAGACTATGAAGTGACCGAGGGCGACATCCTTTATAATGGCGAAAGCATCCTGGAGCTCGACGCTTCCGAGCGTGCTGCCAAGGGCATCTTCCTCGCCTTCCAGTACCCGGTCGAAATCCCGGGCGTCGCCACCATGCAGTTCCTGAAGGTAGCGATGAATGAACAGCGTAAATATCGCGGCGAAGACGAACTGACGACGCCGGAATTCATGCGCCGCGTCAAGGAAGCCGCCGCCGAACTCAAGATCGCGCCGGAAATGCTGCGCCGTCCGCTCAACGTCGGCTTCTCCGGCGGTGAGAAGAAGCGCGCGGAAATCCTGCAGATGGCGCTGCTTGAGCCGAAGCTCTGCGTGCTTGACGAAACCGACTCCGGTCTCGACATCGATGCGCTGAAAGTCGTCGCCGACGGCGTCAATGCGCTGCGTTCGCCGGATCGCGCCGTTGTCGTGATCACGCACTACCAGCGCCTGCTCGACTATATCGTTCCGGATACCGTTCACGTCCTATACAAGGGCCAGGTCATCAAGTCGGGCGACAAGACGCTGGCGCATGAACTCGAAGCAAAGGGCTATGCGGATCTCATCGAGGCAGCAGCCTGACGCCTGTTGAAGGAGTGTTCGAATGAATATGCAACAGGCCATCAAGATGACGGCCGCCGAAACGGCGCTGGTCGATGCCTATACCGCACAGATCGGTGATCTGCCCGGCGACGGGGCGGTGCTATCGCTCCGCGACACGTTGGTTCACGAGCTGCGGACCGCCGGATTGCCGACGCGACGCGTCGAGTCCTGGCACTATACGGACCTGCGCACGCTGCTGCGCACGGTACCTGCCGCCGATTCGTCCGCCTTTGCCGACAGGGTCGAAGCCGTCGTTCCGGGATCGTCCGTACTTGCTGTTCGCAGCGGCCAGGCCGACCTCAAAAGCCTCCCCAAGGGTGTGACGGCGCGCTCCTATACCGAAAGCCTGCTTGACGGTTCGGCGGTAGCCGGCCTCGCCGTGCTCGGCTCGGATGACGCAATCGGCCGTATCAATGGTGGGCTCGTTCGCGGCGGTCTCGAAATCGAGATTGCGGAAGGGGCCGAGCTGGAAGCGCCGCTCGAGATTCAGGCCGTCCAGAGCCATGGCCAGGCGCACACGCGGTTTCCCGTGTCCTTCGGCGCTGGCTCCAAGGCGACGGTGATCGAACGGCATCTGTCGACGAACGCGGAAGCGAGCTTCGTTTCTTCGGTGAGCGATGTCACGCTCGCCGAGGGCGCCGATGTGATCTGGATCATTCTGCAGCAGCAAGGTTCGGCCGATACGCATCTTGGCCAGATCCGTTTCGACCTCGGCAAGAACGCGAAGCTGCATCTATTTATCATCAACGCCGGTGGCAAGCTGGTGCGCCAGGAAATCCACGGCAAGACGAGCGGCGAGGGCGCTGACCTCACGTTGCGCGGAATTAATCTGCTCGGTGGCGAAAGCCACACGGACGTGACATTCACGCTCGGCCACGACGTGCCGCATACGACCTCGACGGAGATCATCCGCAACGTCGTTTTCGACCGCGCGAAGGGTGTCTTCCAAGGCAAGATCCTGGTCGCGAAGGACGCGCAGAAGACCGACGCGAAGATGTCCTGCAACACTTTGCTCCTGTCCGACGACGCCGATTTCTCGTCAAAGCCGGAGCTCGAAATCTTCGCTGACGACGTCCAGTGCGGTCATGGCGCGACGGTAACGGATATCGACCATACCCAACTCTTCTATATGCTGGCGCGCGGCATCCCGGAGAAGAAGGCTCGCGCTATGCTCGTCAACGCTTTTGTTGCGGAGATCGTTGAGGAGCTGGAAGACGACGAGGAGTTGGTCGAGGCGCTCGAAGGCATCATCTCGGCCTGGCTGGAAAAACACGCCTGATTGGACGAAAGACATGGAACATATCGTGCCGGTGCCGGCCTATGACGTCGAAACGATCAGAAAGGATTTCCCGATCCTTTCGCGGACGGTCTATGGCAAGCCGCTTGTCTACCTCGACAACGGCGCATCGGCACAGAAGCCGCAGCTCGTTATCGACGCGGTCGCCCATGCCTATGCCAATGAATATGCCAACGTCCATCGCGGCCTGCATTTCCTGTCGAATGCCGCGACGGAGGCCTACGAGCAGGCGCGCGAGAAGGTTCGCCGCTTCCTGAATGCGCCGTCCGCCGACAACATCGTCTTCACGAAGTCCTCGACCGAGGCGATCAACGCGGTCGCCTACGGCTACGGCATGCCGAAACTCGGGGAGGGCGACGAGATCGTGCTCTCGATCATGGAGCACCATTCCAACATCGTTCCCTGGCATTTCATCCGTGAACGCCAGGGTGCGAAGCTCGTCTGGGCGCCCGTCGACGACGACGGCGCGTTCCACATCGAGGATTTCGTCAAATGCCTGACGGAACGGACAAAGCTCATTGCCATCACCCACATGTCGAACGCGCTTGGCACGGTCGTGCCGGTGAAGGAAATCTGCCGCATCGCCCGTGAGCGCGGCATTCCGGTACTCGTCGACGGCAGCCAGGGCGCTGTGCATATGCCGGTCGATGTTCAGGACATCGACTGCGACTGGTACGTGATGACCGGCCATAAGCTTTATGGCCCGTCCGGCGTCGGCGTGCTCTACGGCAAGATGGATCGCCTGAAGGAGATGCGCCCCTTTATGGGCGGCGGCGAGATGATCGAGGTGGTGACCGAAGATGAGGTCACCTACAACGATCCGCCGCATCGCTTCGAGGCTGGCACGCCGCCGATCGTGCAGGCGATTGGCCTGGGTTATGCGCTCGACTACATGGAGAAGGTCGGCCGCGAAGCGATCCGCGCCCATGAGGCGGATCTCACGGCTTACGCCCGCGAGCGGCTGTCGTCGATTAATGCACTCAGGGTCTTCGGCGATGCGCCCGGCAAGGGCAGCATCTTTTCCTTCGAGATCGCTGGCATTCACTCGCACGATGTTTCGATGGTGATCGACCGCGCCGGCGTCGCCGTCAGGGCCGGAACACATTGCGCGCAGCCGCTCTTGAAACGCTTCGGCGTCACCTCCACCTGCCGTGCGTCCTTCGGCCTCTACAATACGCGGGCCGAGGTCGATGCGCTCGCGGATGCGCTGGACCACGCTCGGAAGTTTTTCGCGTGAACAGACGCTGCCAGGCGTCTGTTCTAAATATGGTTTGTCGCAGGTTCCTGCCGTAATGGTGTGGCACACTTTCGGGGAGCCTGCTCAAGGAGACGGACATGAGTCTCGATGCGACGGAAGAAAAGATCGATGTCCGCGAAGGCATCGTTCACTCGGCCATTCCGGCCGAGGAATTGGCGCGCCTTAGCGACGACATCATCGCGGCGCTCAAGACGGTCTACGACCCGGAAATCCCGGCCGATATCTTTGAACTCGGTCTCATCTACAAGATCGACATCGAAGACGACCGAATGGTGAAGATCGACATGACGCTGACAGCGCCCGGCTGCCCCGTTGCGGGTGAGATGCCGGGCTGGGTCGAGAACGCTGTCGGCGCCGTTGAGGGCGTTTCTGGTGTCGAGGTAACAATGACCTTCGACCCGCCGTGGACACCGGACCGCATGTCGGAAGAGGCGCAGGTCGCGCTCGGCTGGTACTGAGCTTCGGCGTGATATTGATCCGTTAAGACGCGGGCATTACATTAGATTCTGGAAAGCGCCGGGCCTTTACCCCGGTGATATGAAGGAGAAGAAGCCGATGGGCTTTGCCGTGATGAGCTTGACCGATGCGGCCGCAGGCCGCGTGCGGGCGATCGTCGAGAGTGCTGGAGGCGATGCCAAGGGCATCCGCTTGAGCATCAAGAAGGGCGGCTGCGCCGGCATGGAATATGCCGTCGATCTGGTGACCGAGCCCAACAGCAAGGACGACCTGGTCGAGCATCTCGATGCAAGGGTCTGGGTCGCGCCCGAGGCCGTGCTCTACCTGCTTGGCACTCAGATGGATTTCGAAGTGACGCCGTTGCGCTCCGGCTTCACCTTCAACAACCCCAACCAGACATCCGCCTGCGGCTGCGGCGAGTCCGTCGAACTGAAGCCGGCCGATCTTGCTGCGCTGGCCGCCCGCGGCGATGCCGTCGTTCGCGCGAACTGACCACTTCTTAAACTGAAAAGCTCGGCTCCGGCTCCAACCAGCCCTTAACCGAAATGTGGAAGCTGAGATGGCCGCGCATGAATCACTCGGGCGAAATACTCATACTGACCGGGCCTCCCGGTTCCGGCAAAACCACGGCAGCACAGGCGCTCGCCAGAGAACCCGGATCATCTAAGGTTCATCTCCATTCCGATGACTTCTGGCATTTCATCAAGAATGGAGCGATTCAGCCCTATCTGCCGGAAGCTCATGATCAGAACACTGTCGTTGTTGATGTGCTGGCGCAGGCCGCCGAAGGCTATGCTAGCGGCGGCTTTTTTGTGATCGTGGATGGCATCGTCGGGCCGTGGTTCCTCGCTCCGTTCAAGAAAATCGCCGTGCCGGTTCACTATGTGGTTCTCCGTCCACCCCTCGATGTCGCTATCCGACGGTGCCGGGAGCGCGGCGGGGACACGTTGACCGATCCCGCTCCAATCACGGAACTCCATAAGCAATTCTCATCGCTAGGCCAGTTCGACCGGCATGCTCTGCCGATCGATGCGCACACTCCGGAGGACGTTCTTGGCGCGGTCAGCAAGGCTGTGGAAAGCGGCGCGCATCGCCTGACGCAATAGACGACGCGGCTTTTCCTATGCGAAACCACCAAGTTTCGCACAAAATCGCCGAGGCCGAAGTCTCTCGCAAAAAGTTGGAACTTCGCGAGAGGCATTTACGACAGAAAATATTCCGCATGTCGGTTTGAGGGCTGGGACCCACCGGCATTGTCGCTCTCAACACCGCCATGTCGTTTGACGTTCCGGCGGGCGTGCACGAGGCACGCCCCGCCGCCTCACATCATTCCGCCGCTTCCGCGTAGCTTTCGATTGGCGGGCAGGTGCAGACGAGATGGCGATCGCCGTAGACGTTGTCGACGCGGTTGACCGGCGACCAGTATTTGTCGACACGGAAGGCTCCCGGCGGGAAGCAGGCCTGCTCACGCGAATAGGGCCGGTCCCAATCGCCGACGAGGTCTTCGACCGTATGCGGCGCGTTCTTCAGCGGATTGTTGACCTTGTCCATCCGGCCTTCCTCGATGGCGCGGGCCTCTTCGCGGATAGCCAGCATTGCATCGCAGAAACGGTCGAGTTCGGCCTTGGTTTCGGACTCGGTCGGCTCGATCATCAGCGTTCCGGCTACCGGCCAGCTCATGGTTGGCGCATGGAAGCCGCAATCGATCAGACGCTTGGCGACATCATCGACCGTCACGCCTGCGCTGTCGGCGAGCGGACGCGTGTCGATGATGCATTCATGCGCGACACGGCCCTTGGCCGACTTGTAGAGCACGTCGTAGGCGCCCTTCAGCCGCGTGGCGATATAGTTGGCGTTGAGGATCGCCACCTTGGTCGCCTGGGTGAGGCCTTCGCCACCCATCATCAGGCAGTAGCTCCAGGAAATAGGCAGGATCGAAGCCGAACCGAAAGGAGCCGCCGACACCGCGCCTTCATGACCGTCCGTTTCCGGATGGCCCGGAAGGAAGGGAGCAAGATGCGCCTTCACGCCGATCGGCCCCATGCCCGGGCCGCCGCCGCCGTGCGGAATGCAGAAAGTCTTGTGCAGGTTCAGGTGGCTGACGTCGGAGCCGACGTCGCCGGGCCGGGCAAGGCCGACCATGGCATTCATGTTGGCGCCATCCAGATAGACCTGGCCGCCGTGCTTGTGGACGACCTCACAGACTTCACGCACGTTTTCCTCGAATACGCCGTGCGTGGACGGGTAGGTGATCATGCAGCAGGAGAGATTGTCGGCATATTGCTCGGCTTTGGCACGGAAATCGTCCATGTCGATTTCGCCGATGTCGCTGACCTTGACGACCACCACCTTCATCCCGGCCATCTGCGCGGAGGCCGGGTTTGTGCCGTGCGCCGAGGTCGGAATGAGGCAGACGTCGCGATGGCCATTGCCGTTGGCGATGTGATAGGCGCGAATCGCCAGAAGCCCGGCGTATTCACCTTGTGCACCCGAGTTCGGCTGCATCGAAATCGCGTCATAGCCGGTGACGGCGCAAAGTTTTTGCGACAGGTCCTCGATCATGTGGCGATAGCCGAGCGCCTGGTCCGCCGGAGCGAAGGGATGAATTTCGGAAAACTCCGGCCAGCTGATTGGCAGCATTTCCGCCGTTGCGTTGAGCTTCATCGTGCAGGAGCCGAGCGGGATCATCGCCCGGTCGAGCGCGAGGTCGCGGTCGGCGAGGCGGCGGATGTAGCGCGTCATCTCGCTTTCGGCACGGTTCATGTGGAAGATCGGATGGGTCAGGTATTCGCTGGTGCGCAGCAACGGCTGCGGCAGGCGATAGCCCGGCTCGAACTCTTCCACCTTGAAATCGCCGCCGAAGGCGCGCCAGACGGCTTCGAGCGTCACCGGCCGCGAGCGCTCGTCGAGGCTGATGCCGATCTTCGTGTTCCCGATCTTGCGAAGGTTCACTTCCTCGGCCACCGCCGTCTTCAAGATAATGCCCTGCAGCTTGCCGACCTCGACCGTGATCGTGTCGAAGAAGACGTCCGGCTCAACGGTATAGCCAAGCTTTTCCAGGCCCATGGCGAGACGCACCGTCTTCTGGTGAACGCTCTGGGCGATCGCCTTGATACCCTTCGGGCCATGAAAAACGGCATACATCGACGCCATCACGGCAAGCAGCACCTGCGCCGTGCAGATGTTGGACGTCGCTTTTTCGCGGCGAATGTGCTGTTCGCGCGTCTGCAGCGACAGACGGTAGGCGCGGTTGCCGCGCGAATCGACGGAAACGCCGACAAGCCGGCCCGGCATCGAGCGCTTATAGGCATCCTTCACCGCCATATAGGCCGCGTGCGGACCGCCATAGCCAACCGGCACGCCGAAGCGCTGCGTCGAGCCGATGGCGATATCGGCGCCCATCTCACCAGGCGACTTGAGAAGCGCCAACGCCAGCGGGTCGGCGCCAACAGCGGCGATCGCGCCCTGTTCGTGCAGCGTGGCGATCAGCGTCGTGAAATCGCGAACGTGGCCATAGGTGCCCGGATACTGGAAGATTGCGCCGAAGACATTGGCGGCATCGAGATCCGCGAAGGGGTCGCCGACGACCACATGCCAGCCGAGCGGCGCGGCGCGCGTCTTCAGGAGCGCGATCGTCTGCGGATGGCAATTCTCGTCGACGAAGAACGTCTTCGCCTTGGATTTCGCGACACGCTCCGCCATGGCCATGGCTTCCGCGGCGGCCGTCGCCTCGTCGAGCAGCGAAGCATTCGCGACATCGAGGCCGGTCAGGTCGCAGACCATGGTCTGGTAATTGAGCAGGGCCTCGAGCCGGCCTTGGCTGATTTCGGGCTGATAGGGCGTGTAGGCCGTGTACCAGGCCGGATTTTCCAGAATGTTGCGCTGGATGACCGGCGGCGTGATCGTGCCGTAATAGCCCTGGCCGATCAGCGAGACGAGTTTCTGATTGCGGTTCGCCGTTTCGCGCAGCTTGTCGAGCGCCTCGCGCTCGGTCATCGGCGTACCCCAGACGAGCGGCGTCTTTTGACGGATCGCGGGCGGGACCGTGTCGTCGATGAGGGCCTCGAGGCTCGGATAGCCGACGACCCTCAGCATCTCCTCCATTTCCGCAGGCGAGGGACCAATGTGACGCCGATTGGCGAAGTCGTAAGGCTTATAGTCGGTAAAGGTGAAGTCCTTGGGCATGCTCATCAGGCGACGAGCTCCTTGTAGGCGGCCTCATCGAGAAGGGCGTTGGCGGCGCTCGGATCGGCGAGCTTTAGCTTGAAGAACCAGGCGGCGCCCTGCGGATCGCTGTTGACGAGCGACGGGTCGTCGACGATCGCTTGGTTGACTTCGATGATCTCTCCGTCGAGCGGACAATAGACGTCGGAGGCCGCCTTGACGGATTCGACGGTTGCCGCCGAATCGCCCTTTGCGAAGGAGGCCCCGGCCTCCGGCAGTTCCACGAAGACGAGATCGCCGAGCTGCCCGGCTGCATGCTCGGTGATGCCGACGGTTGCGACATCACCTTCGATCTTCAGCCACTCGTGTTCCTCGGTGAATTTTAGCATGGGCGCTCTCTCCTGATCAGCGTTTGTAGGTTTGTTTCACAAAGGGCAGGGCGGTGACGGTCAGCGGCAGATATTTGCCCCGCACCTCCGCGTAAAGTTTCGTGCCATTTCCGGCCTGGGCGGCGTCGACATAGCCCATGGCAATCGGGCCATCGACGCTCGGGCCGAAGCCGCCGGAGGTGACTGTCCCCACCGCCACCTTACCTTCGGCATCCGCGTAAACCTTGGCGCCGCCACGAACCGGCGCGCGGCCCTCAGGCTTCAACCCGACACGGCGCCGCTTGGCACCATTGGCCAACTCGGCGAGGACGCGCTCGGCTCCCGGGAACCCCCCGGCACGATCGCCGCCCGAACGGCGGCTCTTCTGGATCGCCCATTCGAGTGCGGCCTCGACCGGCGTCGTGCCCGTGTCAATGTCGTTGCCATAAAGACAAAGACCCGCCTCAAGGCGAAGTGAATCGCGCGCGCCGAGACCGATCGGCATGACGTCCGGATGTTCGAGCAGGCGCTGGGTGACGTCGACGGCCGATTTGGCCGGGATCGAGATTTCAAAACCGTCCTCGCCGGTATAGCCGGAGCGGGAAATGATGCAGGTAACGTCGTGGAGGTCGGCCTCTGCCACATCCATGAACCGCATGGAGGCGACATCTGCCCAGAGTTCGCAAAGCACAGCTTCTGCCCGCGGTCCCTGCAGCGCAACGAGGGCGCGGTCATCCAGCATCTCGACGTCGCAGGTAGCGCCGAGGCCCTTCTTCAAGTGTGCGAAATCCGCTTCCTTGCAGGCGGCATTGACCACGAGGAAGAAATGATCGCCGCGATTGGTGATCATCAGGTCGTCCAGGATGCCGCCTTCGTCGTTGGTGAACAGGCCATAGCGCTGGCGGCCCTCCGCCAGGCCAAGGATATCAACAGGCACCAGCTTTTCGAGCGCCAGCGCCGCGTCCTCCATGCGACCGGACTTCGGCCGGACGACGATCTGGCCCATATGCGACACATCGAAGAGGCCCGCTGCGGCGCGGGTGTGCAGGTGTTCCTTGAGCACGCCGTCCGGGTATTGCACCGGCATGTCATAGCCGGCAAAGGGCACCATGCGCGCACCGAGCGAAAGGTGCAACGCGTGCAGCGGCGTGTGCTTCAAATGGGAAATATCTTCCAAATCCGGCCTCCAGGTCTGGCGCATCCCGCGCCGGCTCACACTACCGGCGTCAAACGCCGAGAAATTTGAGCCCCCTCTGTCCCTTTGCCTGAGATTGTTATCCCTTCGGCGAGCGTGACCGCTTCTCTCCAGAGTCCTACCGGCATCTTGCTGGTCCTTTGGCCTGAGAGTTTCCGGGGCGGTTGCTCCTTCGGCACCGGATTGAACCGGTTTCTCCCAACAAGATCGTCTCCAGATAACGGCGAAGGCCGGAACTTGGCAAGAGCCTATGTCGCGACCGAACATATTTTTGTCGCGGTGGCTTCATCACGCCGCTAACAGCGTGCGGCAATTCAGCCTTTGCAATTCTGGTCGGCTAGCGATAACGAATTGGCTGACCAAGAGGGAACCATGCCAAGGCGCGCGGATAAATGGCGGATTGCGGTGCGGCTGCTCGCCGCCTTTGCGCTCGTTCTCCTGTCCTTCGCCCATAAGCCAGCTTTCTCCAAAACGCTGGGCCCGGCGGCTGCTGCCGACTATCTGCTGCCGGACGGGACATTCGCGGATATCTGCTTCGGCACCGACGGTGTCGATCACGGTGCCGGACAGGACAAAGCCCCCAAGATCGCCCCCGTTTGTGAAGCCTGCCGCCTGACCGGATCGGTGCTGTGGCCGGCGCCGCCCCAGGAAAGCGCGCCGGCCGAAAACGGCAACTGGCTGACCAAAGCACCGGTCATCAAGACTGAAGTGGCGTTCACCCCATTGCGGCTGCTCCCGCCGTCACGCGGTCCGCCAAGATCTGTCGTAACCTTCTCCTGACGCATTCCATTTTTCATTCAGCCGCCAATGCGGCGTGACCACAAAGGTCCAAGGCCCGCGTGGTTTGGAGATTACGACATGACCAAATTCACCCTGCTTGCCGCCGGCTTGAGCCTTACCGCAGCCACCATGGCGCATGCTCACGCCACTTTCGAACCCGGCAGTGCGCCCGCCGAAACGACCTTCGAGGCGGTTCTCCAGCTGCCGCACGGCTGCGACGGCAAGGTGGCCTGGGACCAGGTGGCGGCCGCGGGCCAGAGCACCCATGATCTCAAAAGCCCCGCACCGACCGCAACCGTGACGCTTGCAAGCAACACGAAGGGACATGGCGAGCATGGCAGTCACCAGACGGCCGGTGCTCCAGTCGAGGCCGGCGACCTCGAAATCTCCGGCGGCGCCATCAAGGCGATGCTGCCCGGCGCGAAGGTCGGCGGTGGCGGCCTTGTCGTCAAAAACAGCGGCAGCGCCGACGATCGGCTTCTGGCCGTCGAAAGCCCGGCAGCAGGACGGGTAGAGATGCATGAAATGAAGATGGAAAACGATGTCATGAAGATGCGCAAGCTCGAGGAAGGCGTCGTCATTCCGGCAGGCGCGACGGTCGAACTCAAGAGCGGCGGCCTGCACCTGATGTTCATGGAGGTAACGAAGCCCTTTGCCGAGGGCGAGACCGTGCCCGTGATGCTCACCTTCGAGAAGGCCGGCAAGGTCGATTATGTGCTGCCAGTCGGCGCCGCCGTCGGTGGCCACAAGCATAATTAGGACCGCGTCACGATCCCTGGATGAACTGATCGAGGATCGCGGCGATCTCGTCATCGGCTTCGTTCTCATCGCCGGCAGGTGCTTCCTGCCGGCGATGCTGTTTCTCGCTGCGCTCATCGTCCTGCATGTATTCGAGATATCGGCGGAGCGCCTCGGCCTGCGTCTCTTGCGGCGGGCGGCCATCGGCGCTGATCAGCATCAGCCCGAGCGGCAGGGCGCCCTTGACCTTCGTTATTGGCGCTGGCGCGGCCTGTTCCTGTTTGTGCAGCGAAAGCAGCGTGATCGCCTCATCGGTCGGACCGTCGCCACGCACGCGGGCGGACGGCTTGACGGCTTCCGCCGCGTATGCCGCCGTTGTCGCGGAGATGGTGACGACCTGGGTCAAGATATCCTCGTGGGCGCCCACGCGCGTTTCGAACCTCAACAAGCTTTCTTCTGTGCCAGATTTCGCTTGCGGGGCGGTGAAAAGGGGCGGGCGGATTTTATGCAAATCTTAACGTTTGCAGCGACGGGAAGGGCAGTGTGGCAAAAACTTGCGCTGCGCTGTCGGGAGGTGATCCGCCGAGCCGTCCTTGAGGCATGACCCGTCGCCTTGGCGGCCCTGAAACGGAGGATGAGACATGCCGAAGACAACCCTGATCACCCTTATCGTCGCAGCCATCGGTGCATTGTGCACGCCCGCGACAAGCGCCGCCGAGGAGACGATAGTGGAACGGGCGGCAAACACGGCGCCGACGAAGAGCGGGCATCTCACCGTCAACGGCATCAATTATTTTTACCAGGTCTATGGCGAGGGCGAGCCGGTGCTGCTGCTCCATGGCGGTCTCGGGATTATCGAAATGTTCGGCCCGAATCTCACGAAGCTTGCCGAGAGCCGGCAGGTGATCGGCGTCGATCTCCAGGGACACGGCCGTACGCCGCTTGGCGACCGCCCGATCGATCTCGTTGCGATGGGGGCGGACATGGGCGTGCTCGTAAAGGAACTCGGCTACGAACAGATCGATGTGCTCGGCTATTCGATGGGCGGCGGCGTCGCCCTGCAGATGGCAGCGCGGGTGCCGGAGAGCGTGCGGCGACTGGTGCTGGTCTCGACGCCTTACGCCAAGGATGGGTTCTATCCGGAAATAATCGCGGCACAGGCCCAGGTCGGCGCCGGCGCGGCCGAGATGATGAAGGAAACGCCGATGTACAAGTCCTACGCCGCCGTGGCACCAGATGTGTCGGAATTCCCGAAATTGCTCGACGCGATGGGCAACCTGATGCGACGCGACTACGACGGATCCGCAGCGGTGGCCAAGCTCACCATGCCGGTCATGCTCATTTATGGTGACAGCGATATGTTCCGGCTGGAGCACGTCGTCGATTTCTACCACAAGCTCGGCGGTGGCCTGAAGGATGCCGGCTGGATGCGCGAGAACATGTCGAAGAACCGGCTGGCGATACTTCCCGGTCTCACGCACTACGACATCTTCGTCTCGCCGAAGCTTTTGGAAACGGCCTTGCCCTTCCTCAACGGCCAGAGCGGCGCGAACAGCTGGGCGGAGGAGGTCGAGGGAAAATAGGCAACCGGAATCGGGCGAGCCGCTGCGACCGTCCGCCTCATTCGCTCGCAAATATTTCTATACCGTTGGTTGAGCAAAATAGTACAATCACAGTCGCAATGAAGAAAAGGCCGCCAGATCCTGCGCAAATGCAAGAGCATCGGGGGACGTCACTCAGCCAGGAAAGGACGAAGGTCTATGCGCGTGATCGTGTTGTTGGTAGCGCTTTCTGCACTATGCGCGTGCTCACAAACCTCAAGGTCGACCATGGTCGACCGGTACGAACGCGGGGAAGGGGACTACTATCCGGGTATCGTACCGCCGACTCCATTCTAGGTCGCTGCACCTATTCGCGTCAGGGAAGTAGTAACGCAAGAGGCCCCAAGCGAGCTTCCTGCCCCGCCTGTCGCGTCTGTTAAATGGACGCGCTCCGCTTGCCGCAGCGGCGATACCTCGCCGGCCGATAGCCAAGCACATATGAAAGAATGGGTTGCAATCACCGGTAGGGAATTGATCCCGCGCCAATGCCGCAATATCAATAATCGTCAATCCGTTAGCAAAAAGTACGAGGCCTATGCGCAAGATCCTGTTGTTGCTCGCAGCCGCCACTCTGGCGGCATGCTCGCAAACCGTCCACGTCGGAGGCGAAGGGGAGTATTACCAGGGTATCGTTCCGCCGCGGTGATTGTCGGAACGCCGCTCCAGTGGGGGCCTTGTCGTTGATCGCTGAATACGACGATCTGGATGGTCTCGGACTGGCCGAACTGGTCAGGACGCGCGTCGTGTCGCCACAGGAACTCGTGGAGACCGCAATAGACAGGATCGTTACCAGGAACACGAGTTTGAACGCGGTCATCCTGACCATGTTCGATGAAGCGAGAAAGGCGGCGCTTGCAGTCGATCTCAACGCTGCCTTTGCAGGCGTTCCCTTCCTGTTGAAGGATCTGCTCTCGACGGTCGCGGGCGTCCCAACCTCGAACGGGAACCGGCTTCTGGCGAAGCTACCCGCGCCGGGCGACTCCGAACTCGTCACACGTTGGAAAAAGGCGGGTCTCATCGTCCTTGGGAAAACCAACACCCCAGAATTCGGACTGACCCCCTACACTGAGCCGGATGCATTCGGCCAGACGCGAAACCCGTGGGATCTGACGCGCACGCCCGGCGGCTCGAGCGGCGGCTCGGGAGCCGCCGTAGCTTCGCGCATGGTCCCGATCGCCTCGGCCGGCGACGGTGGCGGTTCCATCCGCATCCCAGCATCTGCATGCGGGCTTTTCGGCCTCAAGCCAACCCGCGGCCGCACGCCCGCTGGCCCATTTGCCGGGGATCCTTGGGCGGGCTTTGCCGTCGAGCATGTTCTTACGAGGTCTGTTCGCGATTCAGCCGCCCTGCTCGACATCGTCCAAGGAGCGGATGTCGGCGCACCCCACTATCTGCCCCTGTATTCCGGCTCATTTCTCGAGGCAGTTGCCCGGACGCCAAAGAAGCTGCGAATTGCCGTATCCGCGACACCGATGCTCGGCGGCGTCGTGGAACAGGAGGTGTTGCGGGCTTTCGCCGACGCGACCAAGCTGCTCGAAGAACTAGGACATGAGGTGGTCGAAACAGCACCAACAGTCGAAGCGGAGGCATTTTCCCTGTCGTTTCTGACTGTTCTCGCTGCGGAGATCAGGGTCGATATCGAAGAAGCGGTCAAGGCCGCGGGAGTCAGGATTCGCGTCGAGGACTTCGACGAATCGACGTTTGGAATGGGTCTGCTCGGACATGCATTCTCGGCAAGCGAACTCGCATCTGCGCTACGCTATCTCAAGCTGGCAGCCAGAGGCATATCGGCATTCTTCGAATCGCATGATGTGCTTATGACGCCCGTCCTGTCCCAAATCCCTCCGCCAATAGGCGCGCTGCAGCCATCGACGATCGAGAAAAAGCTAATTCGGGCGATCGGCCACATGAAAGCAGCACGGCTGTTCAAAAGGCTGGGCATCGCGAAACGCCTCGCGAGCGAAACGTTCAGTTTCATTCCATGGACGCCTGTATTCAATGTGACCGGACAGCCTGCGATGTCGGTGCCGCTCTTCTGGTCGGATTGTGGTCTGCCGATCGGCATGCACTTCGTCGGTCGCTTCGCCGATGAGGTGACTTTGTTTCAGCTGGCTGGCCAACTCGAAATAGCGCGCCCCTGGCAGAGCAGGAAGCCACCGATGCGCGTGCCGGGTCAGACGTCTCCCGCATGATGTCGCCCACGTTGGTCAGCCCCGAAGAGTTCGAAGTCGAGCCTTTTCGTTGGGGACCGTGTCTGGACACGCGATTATGCCGAGCCGCATGCTGACAAGCCGCGTGACCTGGCAATTGGTGCTGCCTCGACACGAGATTGTCACCATGCCTTAGGTACGCTACCTATGTCTCCGGGTCGGACAAGAGAGCTTTGGTGGAGTCGAAGGGATTCGAACCCTCGACCTCCGCAGTGCGATTGCGGCGCTCTCCCAACTGAGCTACGACCCCATGAGCAGAAGTGTATAAGAGAAATCCGCAGGGCACGCCAGTGCCTGTGCACGCATCAAGGCTGCAAATCTCGGCATCGTGGTTGGGAAGTGGTGCGGCCCTCAGTCCTTAGGTTGAGTTGGAAACCACTGAGTTTCGCAGGGCGACGGATCGTTTCCACTGATACTCCTCGGAAGGGGACATCAGATCCTCATCGCCTCTTACCGCGAGCGGCGCGGAGGCGAACGAGACTGCTCGTCAGGAAACGTCTTGATGCTTAAGACGCTGCGTCACTTGGGTGAGGCCAATCCGAGAGCAAGGTAATGCCGAACCTTGGCGAAGCCTCGCGCAGGCGCTCGATCTCCTCGGGTGTCGGCGGTCCGGCGACTTCGCGCGGCTGAAGTTCGTGGCCGGCTTCCTCGATAAACCGGTCGAACAAAGCGGGGGTCCCGATCAAGATGTATCGGCAAGGATTACCGCTCATGTTCATAAGCTGGTGCGGAATGCCGCGCGGCAGGAAGATGCTCTCGCCTGCTCGCAGGCGTCGAGGCTGGCCGTCGATCACCGCCGTCAGTTCGCCTTCGATGATGTAAACCGTCTCGTCGTCCTTCGCATGGACATGGATCGGCGTTGTGGTGTTTCCGTCGCTCTTGTTCTCGAAGAGGCAGAACTGCCCCGCGGTCTGTTCTCCGGACAGCAGGCGTTTCATGGTGACGCCTGCAAGAACGAACTCCTTTCCGCGGATATCGCTCATTGTCGTTTCCCTTGCTCGGCTCGTGCGGATGAACGGGCGGAACCTCTGAGTGATTGGGATAAGGAACCATTCGTTGCCGGCGCAGGCGGTGCAAGTCCCTTCCCGGTGCGAATAATCTGCACCAGACATGCGATATAACGCACAAGAGCGGCCAAGTGGCCGCTCTCTGACTCTTCTTCTTTTCTGCGAGGCGGCCCAAGCCAGCCAAGCAGTCGGGACTTAGCTGCACCCGCTCGTCGCACCGCAGGTATCGCACTTCTCGCAGGTACCATTCCTCACCATCGTGAAGTTCTGGCATTCGGAGCACATGTTGCCGGTGTAGCCCTGCATGATCGAGCGGGCGCGGCGTTCGGCTTCGACCTTCTTGGCGTCGGCTTTTGCCGAAGCGGCTTCGGCAGCTGCCTTGTCGGAGAAGAGGGCGGTTACGTCCTGCTCGGATTCGGCCGCGATGTCCTCGGCAAGTTCGGCGGCCCGCTCTTCATAGTCGCGCTTGAAGGCGAGGACTTCCGATGCAACGGCCGCTACCGCCGGTTCCAGCTTGCGGGCGGTGTTACCGGCGATCGAGGTAACCGTGGCACCACCGGATGCCCGCGCCGGCGCGGCGGTCGAGGCGCCCTTCGGCTCGGAGAGCTGGCGATCGGCCGTGCCGCCGACGATCGTAGGCTTGTAGCCGCGGGTCCAGCCGGTCGACACAAGGTTGGTCTTGCCTTCCTGAATGCCGCGGCCAAGCGCGGTGTTGCCGAAGTCGGAGGTGTCGACATGGGCGAGGTCGTGGCGGCCGAGGTAGGAGACGGCGAGTTCGCGGAACACGTAGTCGAGGATCGACGTCGCGTTTTTGATCGCGTCATTGCCCTGGACCATGCCGGCCGGCTCGAACTTGGTGAAGGTGAAGGCCTCCACATATTCTTCGAGCGGCACGCCATATTGCAGCCCGAGCGAGATGGCGATGGCGAAGTTGTTCATCATCGCGCGGAAGGCGGCGCCTTCCTTGTGCATGTCGATGAAGATCTCGCCCAAGCGGCCATCGCCGAATTCGCCAGTGCGGAGATAGACCTTGTGGCCACCGACGATCGCCTTCTGAGTGTAGCCCTGGCGGCGGTTCGGCAGTTTCTCACGAGCGCGGACGACCTTCTCGATCACGCGCTCGACGATCTTCTCCGTGACGGCGACCGCCTGGGCGGCCGCCGGCGCCTGCATCAGCTCTTCGATCGCTTCCTCTTCCTCGTCGTCCTCGATCAGCGACGCGTTCAGCGGCTGCGACAGCTTCGAACCGTCGCGATAGAGCGCGTTCGCCTTCAGCGCCAGCTTCCAGGAGAGCATGTAGGCGTTCTTGCAATCCTCGACGGTCGCCTCATTCGGCATGTTGATCGTCTTGGAGATCGCGCCGGAGATGAACGGCTGGGCGGCCGCCATCATGCGGATGTGGCTTTCGACCGAAAGGTAGCGCTTACCGATCTTGCCGCAGGGGTTGGCGCAATCGAACACCGGCAGGTGCTCAGCCTTGAGGAACGGCGCGCCTTCGAGCGTCATCGCGCCGCAGACATGGATGTTGGCGGCTTCGATATCCTTCTTCGAAAAGCCCAAGTGCTCAAGCAGGTTGAAGTCCATCGAGGCAAGCTGCTCGTCGGTGACCTTCAGCGTGCCCTTGAGGAAATCGGTGCCGAGCGTCCACTGGTTGAAGACGAACTTGATGTCGAAGGCGGACTTCAGCGCAGCATTGACGGCCTCGACCTTCTCGTCGGTGAAACCCTTGGCCTTGAGCGTCGCCGGGTTGATCGCCGGCGCCTGGTTGAGGTTGCCATGGCCGACGGCGTAAGCCTCGATCTCGGCGATCTGGCTTTCCGAGTAGCCAAGCGTGCGCAACGCTTCCGGTACCGCGCGGTTGATGATCTTGAAGTAGCCGCCGCCGGCGAGCTTCTTGAACTTGACCAGCGCAAAGTCAGGCTCGATGCCGGTGGTGTCACAATCCATGACGAGGCCGATCGTGCCGGTCGGCGCGATAACGGTTGCCTGGGCATTGCGGTAACCATGCTTCTCGCCGAGTTCGACGGCCTTGTCCCAGGCGCTCTTGGCGTGGGCGATCAGGTCCTGGTCCGGGCAATCGGCGTGTACAAGCGCAACCGGGTTGACCGACAGGCTCTCATAGCCCGTGGTTTCGCCGTGAGCCGCGCGACGATGATTGCGCATGACGCGCAGCATGTTGTCGCGGTTCGGAGCAAAGCTCGGGAAGGGGCCGAGCTTGGCCGAGATTTCGGCCGAAGTGGCGTAGGCGATGCCGGTCATGATGGCGGTCAGCGCACCGGCGATGGCACGGCCTTCGGCGGAGTCATAAGGAATGCCGGAGGACATCAGCAGGCCGCCGATATTGGCGTAGCCGAGGCCGAGCGTGCGGTATTCATAGGAGAGTTCAGCGATCTCACGGGACGGAAACTGCGCCATCATCACCGAGATTTCGAGAACGATCGTCCAGAGGCGGACGGCATGCTCGTAATCGCCGATGTTGATCCGCTTGGTGGCGGCGTCCTTGAACTGCATCAGGTTCAGCGAGGCGAGGTTGCAGGCCGTGTCGTCAAGGAACATGTATTCCGAGCATGGGTTCGACGCGCGGATCGGGCCGGCGGCCGGGCAGGTGTGCCAGTCGTTCATCGTCGTGTTGAAATGCAGGCCCGGATCGGCCGACGCCCAGGCGGCGTAAGAGATCGACTCCCAGAGGTCGCGGGCCTTCAGCGTCTTCAGCACGCGGCCGTCCTTGCGCGCGGTCAGGTTCCACTCGCCGTCGGCTTCGACAGCGCGGAGGAAGTCGTCTTTGATCGAGACGGAGTTGTTCGAGTTCTGGCCGGAGACGGTGAGATAGGCTTCCGAATCCCAGTCCGTGTCATAGGTCTTGAACTCGATGTCCTTGTATCCCTGGCGAGCGAACTGGATGACGCGCTTGACGTAGTTTTCCGGAACCAGCGCCTGCTTGGCGGCGCGGATCTCGCGCTTCAGCGCAGGGTTCTGCTTCGGGTCGAAGCAGGCGTCGTCGCTGCCATCGCAATTGACGCAGGCCTTCATGATCGCCTTCAGGTGCTTGGCGACGATCTTGGAGCCGGTGACGAGGGCGGCGACTTTCTGCTCTTCCTTGACCTTCCAGTTGATGTATTCCTCGATATCCGGATGGTCGATGTCGACTACGACCATCTTGGCGGCACGGCGAGTCGTGCCGCCCGACTTGATGGCGCCGGCGGCGCGGTCGCCGATCTTTAGGAAGCTCATGAGGCCGGAGGACTTGCCGCCGCCCGACAGCTTTTCGCCTTCGCCGCGCAGATGCGAGAAGTTGGAGCCGGTGCCGGAGCCGTATTTGAAGAGGCGCGCCTCACGCACCCAGAGGTCCATGATGCCGCCCTCGTTGACGAGGTCGTCGGCAACGGACTGGATGAAGCAGGCATGCGGCTGCGGGTGCTCGTAAGCGGACTTGGACTTCGTCAGCTTGCCGGTGAAGGGATCGACATAGAAGTGGCCCTGGCCGGGGCCGTCGATGCCGTAGGCCCAGTGCAGGCCGGTGTTGAACCATTGCGGCGAGTTCGGCGCGACGCGCTGGGTGGCAAGCATATAGGCGAGTTCGTCACGGAAAGCGGCAGCATCTTCTTCCGTGTCAAAATAGCCGCCCTTCCAGCCCCAATAGGTCCAGGTGCCGGCCAGGCGATCGAAAACCTGGCGTGCATCCGTTTCGGAGCCGTACTGCTCATCCTTCGGCAGCGCCTTCAGCGCATCGGTGTCGGGCACCGAGCGCCACAGGAAGGAGGGCACGTCGTTTTCCTCGACACGCTTCAGCTTGGCCGGCACGCCCGCCTTGCGGAAATACTTCTGCGCGAGAATGTCGGCGGCGACCTGAGAGAACTGCGCGGGAACGTCGATGTTCTCGAGGCGGAAGACGATCGACCCATCCGGGTTCTTGATCTCACTCGTCGCCTTGCGGAAATCGATCTCGGCGTAGGCGGATTGCCCGGCCTTTGTGAAACGGCGTTCGATCTTCATTGTCCCGTGTCCTTTGTTGCCATGCGCCAAGGCGCAAATATCCCCGCCCGGCCGCGAGGTCTCGCAGCCAGCTCCAGCTTCCGTCATTTAGGAAACCCATGCCCTGGGTCACCCTGTATCTTGTGATGATGCTGGCTGCAAACACTAAATATAGTATTAACAAGTCATTTATGCCAGCCTGAATGTTGTCTCGGCGGCCCGAAAAATCGCGCAAAATTCCCCTGCCGCGGCCACACGGATCATCCGTGCCGATCGCATGCCAGGACCGACGATTTGGGGGGATGAACCGGCCTCTTAACTTCCCGGTCCGCCGCCGTCGCAACGTGAAATCCATTAACCGTGAATCGGCTCGGGGCGTCAAGGGGTGGTTTATGACGGAAGTTTGAGCGCTATATGTTGTGTGGACCGATTGTGGAAAACGGGGACATTGGTCAAGCCGTTGAAAATCAGGGACTTCAGCAGGTTGCCTGCGACAATGCCGCAACGGCAGGCGCGAGATCAAAATTTTCAAGGGTAAAAAAGCAGATGAAGGCTATGCCGTCGCGCTACCCGCGATTGCAAAGACGGCCTGGATGTGACGCGTGCCTGGTGATTCGGCTTTGCAGCGACATCAAGGCGGCCGCGCCGCGGCGATTTGAGAAGGCCCCACTAGATCTAGCGTCACCGTGGCGGTCACGCCGCCACGAATCTACCTGCGCCAGGCGTCACGCCGTTCGAGATAGCGGCAGAGCGAGGCTAGCTCACCCGCTTCTGCAATTCCCTGGCACCATTCGGCGCGTTGACCTTGCCCGAGGTAATGAAGAAGGCAAAAACGTCGCGCGCCGTCTTATCCGCCTTGCGGTCCGGCGCGCTTTTTTCGAGCCCTTCCGGCTCGCCGCCTGCCGCAAAGGTTTTCAGCCGTTCGGCCCAGAGATCCAGCCCGTCGGGCGGATAGCAGGTCTTTATGTCATCGCTGCCTCTCTGCAGCCTCGCATAGACGAAGTCCGCCGTGACGTCGGCGATCATCGGATAGTCAGCATGTTCGGCGAGCACGACCGCCACGTTGTATTTGTTCAAAAGCTCGATGCAGTCGGGCGCCTGAAAGGACGGGTTGCGAACCTCGACCACGTGGCGAAGCTTCAGGCCGTCCTGTTTTTCGGGAAGGAGCTTGAGAAATCCTTCGAAATCGTCGGGCTCGAATTTCTTGGTCGGCGCAAACTGCCAGAGAATAGGACCGAGGTGATCGCCCAGCTCCGTCAGGCCCTGGGTCAGGAATCTCTCCATCGATTCACCGGCTTCCGCGAGGACCTTGCGATTCGTCACGAAGCGGCTGGCTTTCAGCGAGAAGACAAAATCGTCGGGGACCTCCGCCGCCCATCGGGCAAAGGTTTCCGGCTTCTGCGAACTGTAATAGGTGCCGTTGATCTCGATCGTACGCAGCTCCTTGCCGGCGAATTCGAGCTGCCGTTTCTTCGGGAGGTCGGAAGGATAGAATGTGCCTTCCCAGGGCTCGAAGGTCCAGCCGCCGATGCCGACGCGGATTTTACCGGATTGTGTCATCGTCTCCTCCTCAAGGCCCTTCCGGGCGATTCATATTGTCTGCCGCCACCCCCCTCGACGACATCGCGCAATCAGCGTCGCCGGTCCCGGTCAGCACGGCCACCCGTTTCCGGGCGAGCATCGGTCCGAAAGGAGCGCCGCGTTCCGCGCTCCCGGCAATTGTCGGCGACGCGGATCGGCCGCGAGCCGGTCACTCCGCCGCCTCGATCTTCCTCGCCGGCCGGCGCTCCAACAGCTCTTTCAGGAATTGTCCGGTGTAGGAGCGGGGCTCCTTCACCACGTCTTCCGGCGTACCCTTGGCAATCACCTCGCCGCCGCCGTCGCCGCCTTCGGGGCCGAAGTCGATGATCCAGTCGGCGGTCTTGATGACTTCCAGATTGTGCTCGATGACCACGACCGAATTCCCCTGGTTGACGAGCTCATGCAGAACTTCAAGCAGTTTCGCTACGTCCTGGAAATGCAAGCCTGTTGTCGGTTCGTCTAGGATGTAGAGCGTACGGCCGGTCGAGCGTTTCGACAGTTCCTTGGCGAGCTTCACGCGCTGCGCTTCGCCGCCCGAAAGCGTGTTTGCCTGCTGGCCGACCTTGATATAGCCGAGGCCCACCTGGTTCAACGTCACGAGCTTGTCGCGCACGGATGGCACAGCCGAGAAAAACTCGACGCCTTCCTCGACCGTCATGTCCAGCACGTCGGCGATCGACTTGCCCTTGAAATGCACGTCGAGCGTTTCGCGGTTGTAGCGCTTGCCGTGGCAGACGTCGCAGGTGACATAGACGTCCGGGAGAAAGTGCATCTCGATCTTGATGACGCCGTCGCCCTGGCAGGCCTCGCAGCGGCCGCCTTTGACGTTGAAGGAGAAGCGCCCCGGCTGATAGCCGCGCGCCTTCGCCTCCGGCAGCCCTGCGAACCAGTCGCGAATCGGCGTGAAGGCGCCCGTATAGGTCGCCGGGTTCGAGCGCGGCGTGCGGCCGATCGGCGACTGGTCGATATCAATCACCTTGTCGATATGCTCGAAGCCGTCGATCCGGTCGTGTTCTGCCGGATTTTCGCGCGCGCCCATGATGCGGCGTGCGGCCGCCTTGTAGAGCGTTTCGATGAGGAAAGTCGACTTGCCGCCGCCGGAAACGCCTGTGACCGCGGTGAAGACACCGAGCGGGATCGAGGCAGTAACATCCTTCAGGTTGTTAGCCCGCGCGCCTACGACCGTGATTTCCTTCTTCTTTTTTGGCTTCCTCCGCTCGCTCGGTACGGCAACCGCGAGTTCTCCGGAGAGGTATTTTCCGGTGAGCGACTTCGGATTGGCCATGATGTCGGACGGCGCGCCTTCCGCGACGATCTCGCCGCCGTGGATGCCGGCCGCCGGACCGATATCGACGACGTAGTCGGCCGTCAGGATCGCGTCCTCGTCATGCTCGACGACTATGACCGTGTTGCCGATGTCGCGCAGATGCCGAAGCGTGTCGAGCAGGCGGGCATTGTCGCGCTGATGCAGGCCAATCGAGGGCTCGTCGAGCACATAAAGCACGCCGGTCAGCCCGGAACCGATCTGGGAGGCAAGCCGGATGCGCTGGCTTTCGCCACCGGAGAGCGTCCCGGAATTGCGTGAGAGACTGAGATATTCGAGCCCGACATCGTTGAGGAAGCGCAGCCGTTCGCGGATCTCCTTGAGGATGCGCACGGCAATCTCGTTCTGCTTCGCATTGAGATGTTCCGGCAAGGCATCGAACCAGTCGCGGGCGACGCGGATCGACATGTCCGTGACCTCGCCGATGTGCAGCTTGTCGATCTTGACGGCAAGCGCTTCCGGCTTCAGCCGATAACCGGCACAGGCCGGGCAGGGGGCTGCCGACATGAAGCGCTCGATCTCCTCGCGCGCCCAGCTACTGTCGGTCTCCTTCCAACGGCGTTCGAGATTAGGCACGATGCCTTCGAAGGTCTTGGTGGTGTTATAGGAACGCGCACCGTCCACATAGTGGAAAACGATCTTTTCCTCCGTACCATGCAGGATGGCTCGCTGCGCCTCTTCGGACAGTTCGCTCCAGCGGTTTCCGAGCTTGAAATCGAAGGCCTTGCCCAGCGCCTCCAGCGTTTGATTGTAGTAGGGCGAGGACGATTTTGCCCAAGGCGCAATCGCGCCGTCGCGCAAGGTCCGATTCGGCTCCGGCACGATCAACGCTTCGTCGATCTTCTGCTGGCTGCCGAGCCCATCGCAGGTTGGGCAGGCGCCGAAGGGGTTGTTGAAGGAAAAGAGGCGCGGCTCGATCTCCGGAATGGTGAAGCCGGACACCGGGCAGGCGAATTTTTCCGAAAACAGCACCCGCTCGTGCGTTTCGTTCAGGGACTTGTTGGCGGAGCCGCCGGCCGCGGTTTCCTCCGGCGGCAGCGGCTTGTCTGCGAATTCGGCGATCGCCAGGCCATCGGCAAGCGTCAGGCAGGTTTCGAGGCTGTCGGCAAGGCGTGTAGCAAGGTCGGGCCTCACCACGACGCGATCGACGACCACATCGATGTCGTGCTTGTATTTCTTGTCGAGCGCCGGCACGTCGGCGATTTCATAGAACTGGCCATCCACCTTGACGCGCTGGAAGCCCTTCTTCATTAGCTCGGCGAGTTCCTTTTTGTACTCGCCCTTACGGCCGCGCACGAGCGGCGCAAGGATATAGAGACGCGTGCCTTCGCCGAATTCCAGCACGCGATCGACCATCTGGCTGACGGTCTGGCTCTCGATCGGCAGGCCAGTGGCCGGCGAATAGGGCACGCCGACGCGCGCGAACAGCAGGCGCATATAGTCGTAGATCTCTGTGACAGTGCCGACCGTCGAGCGCGGGTTGCGCGAGGTCGTCTTCTGCTCGATCGAGATCGCGGGCGACAGGCCGTCGATCTGGTCGACGTCCGGTTTCTGCATCATTTCGAGGAACTGGCGGGCATAGGCCGAAAGACTCTCGACATAACGACGTTGGCCTTCGGCGTAGATCGTATCGAAGGCGAGCGAGGATTTGCCGGATCCGGAAAGCCCGGTCATCACGATGAGCTTGTTGCGCGGCAGATCAAGGTCGATGCCCTTGAGATTGTGCTCGCGCGCACCGCGAATGGAGATGGTCTTGAGTTCGCTCATCGGAAGCCAGCTTTGCATGTCGTTGAAAGCCCCCTATGTAATGACGACAACGCCCATGTCGAGGCGCAATCGGCAAAGAGGCGGCGCAATTGCGATTCGGTTGACAGGATAATAGGGAAATACTAGAACAAAAAAAGAACAAATGTCAGAGGTAGTCTCACAAATCAGCTGTGGATTATGCACGATGCGGGGCGTATCGACGGCGGCGGGCCGCTAAGATGCGCGTTCTTGAAATATTGGAGAGCCGGGCCGGCGGTTCGGCGGAAAGCACGGGAAAAGCGATATGGCTGGTAGCGTCAACAAGGTGATCTTGATCGGAAATGTCGGGGCCGACCCGGAAATCCGGCGCACGCAGGATGGCCGCCCGATCGCCAACCTGCGTATCGCCACCTCGGAAACCTGGCGCGACCGCAACAGCGGAGAGCGCCGCGAGAAGACGGAATGGCATAATGTCGTCGTCTTTAACGAAGGCCTCTGCAAGGTGGTCGAGCAATATGTGAAGAAGGGCGCCAAGCTCTACGTCGAAGGCCAGTTGCAGACCCGCAAGTGGCAGGACCAGAACGGCAACGACCGCTACACGACCGAGGTGGTGCTGCAAGGCTTCAACTCGACGCTGACGATGCTGGACGGTCGCGGCGAGGGCAGCGGCGCCGGTGCCAGCCGTGGCGGCGGCAACGATTACGGCGGCGGCTTCGGTGGCGGCTACGAGGACTACGACCAGCCGCGCCAGTCGTCGGGCGGACGCTCCGGCGGCCAGGGCGGTCAGAGCGGCGGCAACTTCTCGCGCGATCTCGACGACGACATTCCGTTCTGATGGTTGGCCGCTCCTAGGGGCGGCTCACGTTCGCCTGCAAGACGGAAGCGTAGAGAATCCGGAAAAGCCGGTCCTAAGGACTGGCTTTTTGCGTTTTGACTGTCCCCAGGGATGCAATGGGGGTGCCAGTGCAACGCGTCGGCCGCTGTCGGCGGCACGTCGTCGCTCTCGGTACTCGCGCTATGCCAAGAAGGCCGACTTCACGCCGTCGATGACGAACTGCACGGCCAGTGCAGCCAGAATCACACCAAGTAGACGCGTGAGGATCGCCCGTCCCGTGACCCCGAGAAAGCGGTCTATACGTTCGGAGATTACGAGTGCCAGAAACAAGAGAGCCATCGACGCGGCGATGACAATGAGAAGCTGAACGCGTTCGATGGCGGAAGGAAACGAACTGCCAAGCAGGATCGTGGCCGAAATTGCGCCGGGGCCGGCGATCAAAGGCAGGGCGAGTGGGAAGACTGCGATGTTGTGAATATGGTCCTTGGTCACTGCAGCTTCGCCGGTCTTTTCCTTCCGTTCCTGACGCCTCTCGAAGATCATCTCGAAGGAGATCCAAAAGAGTAACAGGCCGCCGGCAATGCGGAAGGCGCCGATCGAGATGCCGAGCAAACCGAGGATGCCGTCACCGAAGAGGGCGAAGGCGGCAAGGATGAAAAACGCGATCATCGAGCCGCGGGTAGCGACCTGGAAACGCTCCTGGCGGCTCAAACCCGCTGTAAGACTTAAGAAGATCGGCGCAAGGCCCGGGGGATCGAGCGTAACAAGCAGAGTCGTCAGCGCATTGATCAAAAGATCGACATTGAACATCCGTATCCCCTTCCGGATTGCTACCCCAGGTTTTCCCGTTGGCGTGGACGCATTGTTAGGCAAGCGCGGCGAGCTTGGAAAGGGGCCGCTAGCCAAAGGTCGATCAATGGCTTAAATCAGCTTGGGCGCGTGGATTGCCGTCTTGATCGTCGGGGACATAGGCGTGATGGGCGGCGTACGCGGATCTCATCATATTTCCGGGGGAATGCCCTAGAAAAGCCTGTTCTGGCAGCAAAAGACTGTTCACAACCAACTGCAAAAATTGGCGCTTAGAGCCGCATTCGGCTATAAAAAATCGACTGATTCTGAACAAAGATCGTGATCAACATTGACTGAACAAAGCAATCCCGGCGGCGGAAAAACTCCGCCAGGCATCGAGCCGATTTCCATCATCGAGGAAATGCAGCGGTCCTATCTCGATTACGCCATGAGCGTGATCGTTTCCCGCGCACTTCCCGATGTGCGCGACGGTCTGAAACCCGTTCACCGGCGCATCCTCTATGGGATGAGTGAACTCGGCATCGACTGGAACAAAAAATACGTCAAGTGCGCCCGCGTCACCGGTGACGTGATGGGTAAATATCACCCGCACGGCAACATGGCGATCTATGACGCCCTGGCGCGCATGGCGCAGGACTGGTCGCTGCGATTGCCGTTGATCGACGGCCAAGGCAATTTCGGTTCCGTCGATGGTGACCCGCCGGCAGCAGAGCGTTATACCGAGTGCCGGCTGCAGAAGGCAGCGCATTCGCTGCTCGACGATCTCGACAAGGAAACAGTCGATTTCCGCGACAACTACGACGGCACGCTGCATGAACCCGTCGTCGTCCCGGCGAAGTTTCCGAACCTCCTGGTCAACGGTGCGGGCGGCATCGCCGTCGGTATGGCGACGAACATCCCGCCGCACAATCTTGGCGAAGTCATTAACGGCTGCATCGCGCTGATCGACGATCCAGCGATCGAACTGCCGGAACTGATGCAGATCATTCCCGGGCCGGATTTTCCGACCGGCGCGCTGATCCTCGGACGCTCGGGCATTCGCCAGGCCTATGAAACTGGTCGCGGCTCCGTCATCATGCGCGGACGCGCCCATGTCGAGCCGATGCGCGGTGATCGCGAGCAGATCATCATCACCGAGATTCCCTATCAGGTGAACAAGGCGACGATGATCGAGAAGATGGCCGAACTGGTGCGCGAGAAGCGCATCGAAGGCATCTCGGACCTGCGCGACGAATCCGATCGCCAGGGCTATCGCGTCGTCATCGAACTGAAGCGCGACGCCAATGCCGAGGTCATCCTCAACCAGCTCTACCGCTATACGCCGCTGCAGACGTCGTTCGGCTGCAACATGGTGGCACTCAATGGCGGCAAGCCGGAGCAGATGACACTGCTCGATATGCTCCGCGCCTTCGTCTCCTTCCGCGAAGAAGTCGTTAGCCGGAGAACAAAATATCTGCTGCGCAAGGCGCGCGAGCGGGCGCATGTCTTGGTCGGTCTCGCGATCTCGGTCGCCAATATCGACGAAGTCATTAAGCTGATCCGTCATGCACCCGATCCGCAGACGGCACGCGAGCAGTTGATGGAACGCCGCTGGCCGGCGCATGACGTCGATGCTCTGATCCGCCTGATCGACGACCCGCGACACCGCATCAACGCGGACGGCACCTACAATCTGTCGGAAGAGCAGGCCCGCGCCATCCTCGACCTGCGCCTGCAGCGTCTGACCGCGCTCGGCCGCGACGAAATCAGCGATGAACTCAACAAGATCGGCGAGGAAATCAAGGACTATCTCGATATCCTGTCGTCGCGCTTGCGCATCATGGCGATCGTCAAGCAGGAACTGGAAGCCGTCCGTGACGAGTTCGGAACGCCGCGTCGCACCGAGATCGCCGAAGGCGGCCCGGATATGGACGACGAAGACCTGATCGCCCAGGAGGACATGGTCGTCACCGTCTCCCATCTCGGCTATATCAAGCGTGTTCCGTTGACGACCTATCGGGCACAGCGCCGCGGCGGCAAGGGACGGTCCGGCATGGCGACACGGGACGAGGATTTCGTTACCCGGCTATTCGTTGCCAACACCCATACGCCGGTCCTCTTCTTCTCGTCGCGCGGCATCGTCTACAAGGAGAAGGTCTGGCGGTTACCGGTCGGTACGCCGCAGTCGCGCGGCAAGGCGCTGATCAACATGCTGCCGCTCGAACCCGGCGAACGCATCACCACGATCATGCCGCTGCCCGAGGACGAAACGACCTGGGAAAACCTGGACGTGATGTTCTCGACCACGCGGGGCACGGTCCGCCGCAACAAGCTCTCGGACTTCGTCCAGGTCAACCGCAATGGCAAGATCGCGATGAAGCTCGATGAGGAGGGCGACGAAATCCTGTCGGTCGACACCTGCACCGAGCTCGACGACGTGCTTCTGACGACAGCGCTCGGCCAATGCATCCGCTTCCCTGTGCCCGACGTGCGCGTCTTCGCCGGCCGCAATTCGATCGGCGTGCGCGGCATTTCGCTCGGCGACAACGACCGGATCATCTCGATGGCGATCGTCGGCCATGTCGATGCCGAACCTTGGGAGCGTGCGGCCTATCTGAGGCGCGCAGTGGCCGAGAGGCGCACGACGAACGGCGAGGAAGAGGAAATCGCATTGGTCGGCGAAGAAGTCACCGACGGCGGCGAGCTTTCCAACGAGCGCTACGAGGAACTGAAGGCACGCGAACAGTTCGTGCTGACGGTCTCCGAGAAGGGCTTCGGCAAGCGCTCGTCTTCCTACGACTTCCGCACCTCCGGCCGCGGCGGCAAAGGCATCCGCGCCACCGACACGTCGAAGACGGCGGAGATCGGCGCGCTGGTCGCCGCCTTCCCGGTCGAGCTCAACGATCAGATCATGCTCGTCTCCGACGGCGGCCAGCTCATTCGCGTGCCGGTCAACGGCATCCGTCTGGCCAGCCGCGCGACAAAGGGCGTGACGATCTTCTCGACGGCGAGGGATGAGAAGGTGGTTTCGGTCGAGCGGATCAGCGAGCCGGACGGTGAGGACGAGGTTGCGGAAGCTGCGCTTGGCGAAGGCATCGCGCCGGAGCCACCAGAAGTTACTGAAGACTGATCGCACGTACTTACTTGCGAGACTTGAAAGGCCCGCCGTTGCCGGCGGGCTTTTCGTTGGCCGCCATCTGTTGGTTGTTACTGCCGGATATAGGCTTTCAGTCCCTTGGCCAACGCGTCAAAGGCGACACGGCAGCGCGGGCTCGAGCGCAGGTTCTCGTGCATTACGAGCCAGGTTTCGAGCTTCATCTCGAAGGCGTCGGGAAGCACATGGACAAGCCGGGGATCGCGGGTGGCAAGGGCGTTCTGGCAGATACCGATGCCGAAGCCGGCCCGGATCGCCGCGAGTTGCGCGACATTGCTGTCGGTCTTCAATGCAAATCGCGCTGACGGCAAGTTCGGCGTCCTTGCCATGAGGGCGCGGATTGCCGCGGTTTGCCGATCGAACCCGATCAGGCTGTGGCGGGAGAGATCATCGATCGTCTCAGGCACGCCGCGCCTTTCGAGATAGGACCGATGCGCATGGAAGCCGAGCGGCACCGCGCCGATATGAAGAGCGACCAGCGCATCCTGCTCCGGTCTGACCATACGCACAGCGATATCGGCCTCCTGGCGCAAAAGATCCTCGACGGCGTCCGATGCGGAAAGCTCGATGGAGAGATCCGGATATTCCCTGTTGAGTTCGGCAAGGATCGGCGGCAAGACCTCGACGCCGATCACCTCGCTGGCGCTGATGCGCACGGCTCCGCCAATCGCGCCCTGCTGGCCGGAGGCGGCACGGAGCAGGGCAGAGGAGGTGGCGGCCATGGTCCCTGCATAGGGCTTCAGTTCCACGGCCGCCTCAGTCGGCAGCAACCCTTGTGGCGAGCGCGTGAACAGCGCGAAACCGAGGGCTTTTTCCAGCGCGTCGATGTGACGGCCGACGGTCGGCTGCGTCAGCCCAAGTTCGCGCGCTGCCGCCGACAGCGACCCTTCGCTCAGCACCATGAGAAAGGTGCGATAAAAATCCCAGCTCGGCTCAGTGCTCATAAATTTAAGTATAGCTGCCATAGCTATTTAGACAATTCCGTTTGACGCCGAAGCCGACGATGCTCGAACCATCCAAGACGATGGAGAGAAAAATGACGGAAACACAGGACAAGACAGGAACGGTTCTCGTGCTGGGCGCAACCGGCGGAATAGGCGGCGCGGTCGCCTGCGGTCTACACCTTCGCGGGTGGACGGTCCGGGCACTGAACCGGGACGCAGCGAAGGCGTCCAGAAAGGCACCGGCCTTCGAATGGATCCAGGGCGACGCAATGAACGCCGCCGACGTGAGAGCGGCGGCCGAGGGCGCGTCCATCATCATCCACGCGGTCAACCCGCCTGGTTATCGCGACTGGGGCAAACTCGTATTGCCGATGCTCGATAACACAATCGCCGCGGCCAAGGCTGTCGGTGCGCGCATCGTCTTGCCCGGTACGATCTACAATTTCGGGCCAGACGCCTTTCCCGTGCTTGACGAAGATGCGCCACAGAACCCACGAACGGAAAAGGGCGCCATTCGCAAGGAAATGGAAGCAAGGCTGAAGGTTGCGTGCGAAGCCGGCGTTCGTGTCATCATTCTGCGGGCAGGGGACTTTTTTGGCCCAGGCGCCGCCAATAACTGGTTCTCTCAAGGGTTGGTGAAGCCCGGAAAACCGCTTGGGGCGATTAGCTATCCTGGGAAGAAGGGAACTGCCCACCAATGGGCCTATTTGCCGGATGTCGCGGAGACGATGATCAGACTGATCGAGCGCGCCGAACGCCTGCCGCCATTTGCGGTCTACCATATGCGCGGTTTCTTCGATGACGACGGCACGAAGATGATTGCGGCGATCCGGCGTGCTGTCGGGAAGCATGATCTCAAGGTCAAAAGGTTTCCCTGGTGGCTCGTGTCCCTTGCATCGCCCTTCGTGCCGCTTTTCAAGGGGCTTACGGAGATGCGCTATCTTTGGCGCGAGCCGCTCGAGATGCGCAATGACCAGCTAATCGCCACGCTCGGCGAGGAGCCGCAGACCCCAATCGATGGTGCGGTCACGGCAACTCTCGCCTCGCTCGGTTGCCTTCCGCAGGATTGCGGAATGTCGACCGCGCCGGCACGCCTGAGCGTCAGTTCTTGAAAACGACGCAGGCGCCGCCGCTCTTGCGAATGGCGGCGCAAAGCTCGTTTGCCTCGGCGCGCGTCTGCCGGCCGATGCGGGCCGCGTACCGTCTTCTCGCTCCAAAGGCGCCGTTGCGCTCCCGCACGAGGACTGCCTTTTCGGTGTTGATTGGTGCCGGCAGCCTCTTCACCGCGTGCAAGAACAAGCGCTGCGCGGCGGACTTCTGGTAATGCGCCGAGAGCTGGACGCCCCACGGCGCCCAGACGGCCTCGTCGGCTATGACGAGCTCGCGCAACCGACGGGTATTGGCCAACGCGACGCAGCCATCCAGGAAGCTCTTGTCCTTTTCAAGTTCGAGATTGAGCGTCTTCGGCGGATTGTCGCGCCAGTCTTCGACGGGGTAGGCTGTGATCGCCAAAACGTAGTCGCGCGTCTCATAGGGCAGCCGGTCGTTTTCGAGAAAGCGCTCAAGGCCCGCCTCGCCGGCATTGTAGGCCGCAGCGGCAAAGCCAAGATTGCCATAGCGCGACTTCAGCTCACTTAGATACTGGGCCGATTTCCCGAGCGCCGCCACAGCGTCGAAACTGTCCGACAAGCCGCGCAGTTTTGCCGTTGCCGGCATGAACTGGGCAATTCCCTCGGCACCCTTCGGACTGATGGCGTCCGGCTGAAAAAGGCTTTCACGCCAGATCAATCGGGCGAAGAAAGGGGCAGGGAGGTCGTTCGCTTCGGCATAGTGTTCAATGATGCCGCAAACATCTCGGGCAAAATTATCGGGGCTGATGCAGAGACGAAGAGACGGGTTCGCCGCCGACACGCCCGAATAGAGGCATTTTCGCGGAGGGACCGGTGGCGCATCGGTGCGGGCCTGGGCGCCCCCGGAGACGGTAACGCAAAGCCCCGCTACGAGCGACAACGCGGCCCCGGCAGCGCGCGCCAGACGTCCCATTCGGTTGCCCCAGATGCGGCATCTGCGCGCTCTGCTCTGTTCGACCATGCGGCTCCTCGGTGACGAACGAGTGAGCATACATAGCATCTTCGGCGATAACGAAAAACAGCGAAGACAATCTCAGGTCGGCGAACCGGTGCGCAGGGTCAGTTGCATGAAGGTCAGATCAAGCCAGCGGTCGAATTTCGTTCCGACTTCCTTCATATGGCCGGTTTGCTCGAAGCCCAACTGCTCGTGCAAACGGATCGAGGGGAGGTTGCTCGATTCGATCCCGGCGACCATCACATGCTTACCAAGTGCCTCGGCGCGCTCGATGAGCGCAACCATCAACGCCCGGCCGATACCGCCTCCGCGTCGGTCGCTGCGCACATAGACCGAATGCTCGACGGTGTGGCGATAGCCGTCGAAGGCACGCCATTCGCCGAAGGAGGCGTAGCCGATGACTTCGCCCGCGTCGGAGACGGCAACGAGCACAGGGAAACCGGCCGATTTTCGCGCCTTGAGCCAGGCAGCACGATTGGCGACATCCACAAGCGTTTCGTTCCAGATCGCCGTCGTGCTCGCCACCGCATCGTTGTAAATGTCGCGAATGGCCGCGAGATCGCCGTCGGCCGCATCCCTAATTTGCATGTTGTTCTCCCTGACTGCTCTCGATCAACAACGCCGCGACGCGGCTATTGAGAACGCGGTGAGCATTAACGGTTCAGGGCAGCCGCGGCAATCTCCGCCATCGCAAGCGGACGTTCGGCACTTTCGCCGTCCTCAAGAAACCAGGCGGCCGATAGGCCGGCATAGGCGAGGACCCAGTGAAGAACCCGCCGCGGTTCGAGCGTTGTCTCATCCGCCACGACAGCGAGTTGTTTCTCCAATCGGCCGGGAGCGGTGACGATCGGCAACTCGGGGTTACAAAAAAGGTTCGCGTAGTCGAAGCCACGCTCGCCGTGGAGGCGTTTCGGATCGATCGCGAGCCAGCCGCGTTCGCCAAAATCGAGAATGTTCCCATGGTGAATATCGCCGTGCAGCACGCTGGGCGGATGAGGATCAGCGAAAAGCACCCTCGCTGCGCCAGCGCAGATCTCGAACAGGCCCCCCTCGGCACGGGCAGCCCGCTCCAGTGCCTCGAACCATCGCTCGAGCGGGACGAGGTCCGGAAGCGGCGTTGAGCGTGGAGCGTGCAGCGCGGCGATCGTCCTGCAAATGATACGGGTTGCAGCATCATCGCCACCGGTCATGGCCATGTGGAAAAGGGAAAGCCGACTTTCCGCGCGTTCAAGGAGGATTGCGTCGCCCTCCTCGGCATAGACGCGTGCCGCGCCATGACCATCCCACCACCGCAGGAGCCGCCCGCCGAATTTTTCCTCTGCTTCCCGCGCAACCTTGAGCATGGCCGGCAGGCCGCGCCAGCGTACCGGCAGCAGCTGACTCGAACGGGTGGTGATCGCCTCGCCATCGGGCAGGAGCGACCATCTTTTAATCCACGAAGCAAACATCAGGACTGAATAAGCATTTCGTTATTCGAAAGGGCCCCCGCGGGGGCCCTCCGTTCGTGTTCAGGTCTCAAGCCACTTCCTCGAGCAACGGATAGTCGGTGTATCCCCTGGCGCCACCGCCGTAGAAGGTTGCCTGGTCGGGCGCATTGAGCGGGGCGCCATCCTTTAGCCGGCGGACGAGGTCCGGGTTGGCAATGAACGGCTTACCGAAAGCGACCAGATCGGCCTCACCACTTTCGACGGTTCTGACGGCGAGGTCGCGATCGTATCCGTTGTTCGCCATCCAGGCAGCCTTGCCGCCGACCGCGGTGTAAGCAGCGCGCAGCCCGGCGTAGTCGAAGGGGTTATCGCCCTGCTGGTGATCGCGCGCTCCGCCCGTAGCACCTTCAACGATGTGAACATAGGCAAGCGGATAACGAGCGAGCTTTTCCACCACATAGGTGAAGAGTGCCTGCGGTTCCGGGTCAAAGGCGTCATTGGACGGGGTGACCGGCGAAATGCGGATGCCGACACGGCCGGCGCCGATCTCGTTCGTGATCACGTCAACGACCTCGAAGAGAAAGCGCGCGCGATTCTCGATCGAGCCGCCATAGGCGTCTGTCCGCTTGTTGGAACTGGAGCGAAGGAACTGGTCGATCAGGTAACCGTTCGCGGCGTGAACTTCGACACCGTCGAACCCGACATCGATCGCGGCGCGTGCAGCCTTACGGTAGTCTTCGACGATGCCGGCAATTTCTGACAGTTCAAGCGCGCGGGGTTCGGACGTTTCGGTAAAGCTGCCGGTTCCGTCTCCATTGACAAGATAGGTTTTCGACTTTGCCCGGATCGCCGACGGAGCCACGGGTTGACCGCCATTTGGCTGGAGAGAGGTGTGTGAGATGCGGCCGACGTGCCACATCTGGACGACGATCTTGCCGCCACCCTTGTGAACGGCATCCGTCACCTTGCGCCATCCTTCGAGCGCCTCCGGCGTATAGAGGCCCGGAACGTCCGCATAGCCTTGCCCCTGATGGGTAATCGCCGTCGCTTCCGTAATCAGCAAGCCGGCGGAAGCGCGCTGCTCGTAATAGGTTGCGTTCATCGTATTGGGGACCGCTTTCGGCGAGCGGTTGCGGGTGAGCGGAGCCATCACGACTCGGTTGTTGAGCGTGATGTCACCGATCGTAATCGGGTCGAAAAGAGAAGCCATGAAATGTCCTTTCCGTTTCGGTTGAGGCTTGGGAGGAAGAATGGCGTCAAAGGTTGCCGATAGCCTTCAGGAACTCGGCGATCGTTTCCTCGTTGCGCTTGTAAAAGACCCATTGGCCAACACGGCGGGTGGTCACCAAGCCGGCGCGCTGCAACACCGCGAGGTGAGACGACACAGTCGATTGCGACAGTCCGCAACGTTCGAACTGCCCGGCGCACACCCCCATCTCGAGAGGATGTTCCTGACCGGAAAAATGCACCTCTGGCTCCTTCAGCCACGTGAGGATGTCCATACGGGCCGGATGCGCCAACGCTTTCAGGATTTCGTCTTTGTCCATCGCAAATCGTCATACCTAGTTACATCGATATATGTATCGAGAAAACTCGATACACAAATCACATGCCCGTGATTTCGAGAGCAGTAGGACGATCCGAAATCACGCAGTTTCGCGGCAAAAAAAGAGGGCCACAAGAAAACTTGGGCCCTTACAGTTGTGAAGGTTTCAAACCTCCAGAGGGGAACAGCTGCTGCGGCGGCTGGGAGGAGAGTGCCGCCAAATGCATCAGCCAAAAAGCAATATGGGGAGGGCGATGGCGGCTTTCAATAGCTCGCTCCGCGATTTTCTCAACTGACGGCTGTGCGCAAAACGGCGGGCAAAAAAAGAGGGCCGCAAGAAAACTTGGGCCCTTGTAGTTGTGAAGGTAATAAGAACCTCCAGAGGGGAACAGCTGCTGCGGTGGCACTGGGAGGAGAAGCCACCAAAGATGCATCAGCTGGGTGTGGTATGCTGTTTTTTTGGGCGCGCAGCAATCATTTAATATGCATGACAGCCATGTCGTGCGCGCATTCCTGCACATTTTTGCGGCGCACAATGTATGTGGGCTACGAAAGCCTTCTCCTGAGTTAGAATATGTCTTTTTAAAACAGTGACTTACGATTAATGTGAGCAATTGCTCAGAATTCAAGCAACTGATGCAGGCGTCAAAAATTCCAGTTGCGCGCCTTGGCAACGATATAGTCACGGAAGACTTTCAGCTTCGCCGCGTTCTTCATTTCGTCCGGATAGCAGAAATAGGTGTCGAACGAGGGAATGTCCGCGCTGATCGGAAGCTGAATCAGCCCCGGGTCGCGGCCGACGATGTAATCGGGAAGCATGGCAATGCCGATTCCGAGCAGGCAGGCGCGCTTGATTGACGTCTGGCTGTTGATCTGCAGATGCGAGATACGCGGATTGTCATGATCGCGTCCGGCGATCTCCAGCCAATTCACATCGAGCAGGTAGTTGGGCGCCGGCTCACCGAAGGTGATGATCCGGTGATTGTCCAGATCCTCGACGGACTGGGGCTCGCCGTATTTGTTGATGTAGGAGGGAGCGGCATAGATATGCATGTGCACCGTGAAAAGCTTGCGCTGGATCAGATCCGACTGCTGAGGCTGGCGCAGCCGGATCGCGCAATCGGCGTGCCGCATATTCACGTCGAGCTCCTCATTGTCGAGGATGAGCTGGACCTGCACGTCGGGGTGCAGCGACATGAATTCCTGTACCTTGTCGGTCAACCAGCCCTGCCCGAGGCCGACCGTGGTGGTGATGCGCAGCTTGCCGGTAGGCTTGTCGGTCGTCTCGGTCAGTTGCACCTTGACGCTCTCAAGCTTCATCAGCACCTCGTGCGCGGTGCGGTAGAGAATCTCGCCCTGTTCGGTGAGGATCAGGCCGCGGGCGTGGCGATGAAACAGCTTGATGCCAACGTCCTGTTCGAGCGAACTGACCTGACGGCTGATGGCCGATTGCGAAAGATGGAGTTTGTCTGCCGCGTGCGTGAACGAGCCTGCCTCGGCCGCCGCATGAAATATGCGCAGTTTATCCCAGTCTAACGACATGAATGCCCCCATAAACGACCACTACCGGGGAATTGTATAATCGTCCTCCGGTTGTGGCTGATGCATCTGTTCCCACGCGAGACGCGGCGCCTTGCGGCGCGCGCCCCGATTCGCAGCTTCTATTCGGCTGCAATTGCGACGGGCATATGACCCGCCAGATATTTCTCCGCCTCCAGCGCCGCCATGCAGCCCATGCCGGCGGCCGTGACTGCCTGACGATAGACGTCGTCTGTGACATCACCGGCAGCAAATACGCCTGCGACATCGGTCGCCGTCGAATCCGGCGCGGTCCAGAGATAGCCGTTCGGCTTCTGGCGAAGCTTGCCCTTGAACAACTCTACCGCCGGTGCGTGGCCAATCGCGACGAATACGCCATCGGTCACCATGTCCGTGGTTTCGCCAGTCTTAGTGTTGCGAAGCTTCACGCCGTTGACGGAAGCAGGCATCGGCGGCTTTGCGGGCTTACCGAGATATTCGATAACCTCGTGGTCCCAGATGACCTTCACGTTCGGCTTCGCGAAGAGACGCTCCTGAAGGATCTTTTCCGCCCGGAACGCGTCACGGCGATGAACGACGGTGACGGTCTTTGCCAGGTTCGAAAGGTAGAGCGCTTCTTCCACGGCAGAATTGCCGCCGCCGACGACGATGACATCCTTGTTCCGATAGAAGAAACCATCGCAGGTGGCGCATGCCGAAACCCCGAAGCCCATGAAGGTCGATTCGGTTTCGATGCCGAGCCACTTCGCCTTTGCGCCGGTGGCAATGATCAATGCGTCCGTCGTCCAGTCGTTGCCACTATCGGTCTTGATGCGAAAGGGACGGACGGAAAGATCGACATCGGTAACAAGATCATTGACGATCTCCGCGCCGACATGCGTCGCCTGCTTCAGCATCTGTTCCATCATCCACGGCCCCTGGACCGGATCGGCATAGCCGGGATAGTTCTCCACGTCGGTGGTGATCATCAATTGGCCGCCCTGTTCCATGCCTGCGATCAGCACCGGCGAAAGCATGGCGCGTGCCGTATAGATCGCCGCAGTATAGCCAGCAGGGCCGGAGCCGATGATCAGCACTTTGGTATGGCGGGCGGTCATGAACGTGTCCTTGATAGGCCGGAGCGCCGAGGCAGCATCATCCGGTTCCGTGGTTACTGGCAAAATATCGCCTTACTTTAGGTATTCACCGCTCGTACTTTCAAGGGTGCGGCCGCCGATACACACAAGTGCTTGGGGCATGGGCAGCGTTTTGGCACCAGATCGGGCATTTTTGCATCGTTTTCAAGGCTTCGGCCGACCACGGTGCGCGCTTCCGCCGCAACGGCAACCCGCTTTGTTGCGCTGCTTCCGTTCCGGAGGAGTTCTCCGATGCATCGGTTACAAACCGCCCTTGGAAGCCACGATTGTTTTCGCTCGGTTTTCTCACAAACGCCCATGCGAAGGTTTTTGTGCATGCGGCAGTGCGTGCTCTCGTTTTGGCGTCCGGTTGCATGCTACTCACCGAAACGGAATTAGCCGCTTGCAGGAATGGCAGACCTGTCGCATTCGTGGCGACGGCGCTATCGTCCCGTTGCGGGTTTGAGGCGGCGATTGGCGCAACATTCGCCGGGGCAGTCGCAGCGAGGGCTGCTTGGTCCGGTCGACGATCCTGCTGGCGAGCATATAAGGCCTCCTCGCCAAGGCCGACGAAAAATGGGGATGCTAGGCAATGGTCATGCGCGTTGAGCTCGATGCCATCGATATGAAAATACTGCGCGAACTGCAGAACAACGGCCGGATGACGAATGTCGAGCTTGCCGAGCGCGTGGGCATCTCGGCGCCCCCTTGTCTGCGTCGCGTCCGCAAGCTGGAGGAAGCCGGCGTCATTCGCGGCTACCGCGCGCTGCTAAACGCGTCGGCGCTCGGCTACGACCTCGTTGCCTTCTGCATGGTCGGCCTCAAGCATCAATCGGACGCGAACCTGAAAGCATTCGCGGCGCGCACGGCCTCGTGGCCGCTCGTCCGCGAGGCATGGCTGGTCTCGGGCGAATCCGATTTTCTGCTGCAGTGCGTAGCCGAGAACCTTGCGAGCTTCCAGGATTTCGTTATTGAGGAACTAACGGCAACCGACAATGTCGATACGGTGCGCACGATGCTGACGATCCGCCAGGTGAAGGACGCGTGCCAGGTCGAAATCTAGCCGCGCGGCAGGCGTTCGCCGCGTTCAGCCTGCGGCCCCTGTAGGAAAGTACTCGTGAAGACACGCTCCCGCTTGGGGAAAGTACCGGAATGTTTCGTGGGCCGGGCCGGCTCATTTCGCAAACGGCTTGAAAAGGCATCGGCGTGACCTCCAGGCTTCCGCTTTCCGCTTTCATCATCTGCCTCAATGAAGAAGGCTATCTGGGCAATTGCATCGAAAGCCTCGATCAATGCGCCGAGATCGTCATCGTCGATTCGGGCTCAACCGACGGCACGGCGTCCCTGGTGCAGTCCTATATCGATAACGGCTGGCCGATCCGATTCATGTATGAGCCGTGGCGCGGCTATGCGGGACAGAAGCAGTTCGCGCTGGAGCAATGCAGCCAGCCTTGGTGCTTAAACATCGATGCGGACGAACGGCTGGATGCGCCGCTGCGCAAGCTTTTGCCTGACCTTCTCCGAGCCCCCGCGGATACGGTGGGCTGGCGCGTTGCGCGACGACCTTACCTGATTGGCTATGGCTACACGCCGGTAAAGGTGCGTGAGCGGCGAAACCTGCGACTGATCCGCCGGGGCAGGGGACGATACGATCTCAGCCAGAAAGTGCATGAAGGCATCGTACCAGACGGCCAGGTCGAAAGCGCCCGCGCCGGCAGCCTTCTTCATTTCCGGCCGCTGGTGATGGACGAGCAGATCCTCAAGGAAAACAAGTACTCAAGCCTGAAAGCCGACCAACAGTTTGAAGCAGGCCTGCCGCCCAGGTCCTACAAGCTCGTCTTCGGTCCACCGCTTTATTTCTTACGCCTCTATTTTCGCAACGGCCTTTGGCGCTGCGGTCTGCCAGGCTTCATCGAGGCTATGACGGGAGCCGTTTATGCTTTTCTGACGGCGGCCAAGATCTATCAAAGGCACGCTCTCAAGGCACGGCCGAATACCGACGACGCGCTTTCCCACTAGTTCGATTCCGGGGAACGTGATCCAAGCCTCGAAAGGTAAGCCATGAAGGTCATGCATATTCACTTCGGCCAGGAAGGCGGAGCAGAACGATTCTTCGTCAACCTCGTCAATGCCCTGCATGACAGGGGCGTCGAACAGCGCGTGCTCATCCGGCCCGACCGCAGTTGGCGCAAGGATATCGAAGGCAGCGCGACAGTCTATGAAGGTATCTTCCGCAGGATATCGTTTTCGCGTTTCCTTCTGCAGTGGCGGATGCGGCGGATTCTCCGCGAGTTCCGGCCGGACGTCATCATGGCGTGGCAATTGCGGGCAAGCCGGTTCATGCCGGCATACAGGGACGCCTTCCGCATCTCACGCCTCGGTGACTATCCCGAGCATCTCGGCTACTACACCAATGTGGAGACGCTGGTTTGCATCACCCCGGACATGGCTGCGAAGGTTCGCGAGCTCGGATGGAAGCGCGACATCGAAGTCATCGCGAATTTCACCCGGGCGATACCGGTCGCTCCCATCGCGCGTAAGGAGATGCAGACACCGGCCGACGCATTCGTGGTCGTCGGCATGGGCCGGTTCGTCAAACGCAAGGGCTTCGACGGGCTTATCCGTGCGATCAAGAAAGTCGACGGCGCCCATCTTTGGCTCGTCGGAGACGGGCCCGATCGCGAGCGGCTCGACGGTCTGACGGACGAGTTGGGTCTTCGCGATCGCGTCCGGTTTGCAGGCTGGCAGACCAATGCCTACGGCTATCTCGCTGCCGGTGACGTCTTCGTCATCAATTCATTGCACGAGCCGCTCGGCAACGTATGCTTCGAAGGCTGGGGCGCGGGAAAGGCGACGATCTCCTCGCGCGCGGAGGGGCCATCCTGGGTGATGACGGACGAAGTCGACGCGTTAATGGTGGACCGCGGCGACGACGAGGGTTTGGCAAATGCAATCCGTCGACTGCGCGACGATCCGGAGCTTCGGGAAAGACTGAGTGCCGGCGGCCGCGAAACCTTGCGCACGCGCTTTTCCGAGCAGGCGATCACCGACGCCTATCTTGAACTCTTCTCCAGAGGTGCGGCGTAAACGATGAAGGTCATGCACTTCCATTTCGGCAAGGATGGTGGCGCCGAGCGTTTCTTCGTTCATCTCGTCAACGCGCTTGCCGAACGCGGCGTGGAGCAGACGTCCGTCATCCGACCGCACCGTCTTTGGCGCCCGGAAATCGAAGGTGCAACCAAGATTGTGGAAAGCCATTTCCGGAACCTGTCGCTGGATCGCCTGCTCCTGCCGCGCAAGGTGATGCACATGGCCCGGCGCGACAGGCCGGACGCCCTGATGGCCTGGGCACCGCGCGCCAGCGAACTGATGCCGGCCTACAAAGGCTGCATCAAGATTTCCCGGCTCGGCGACTACCCGCCACGCCTCGACTATTTTCGCAACACCGACTGCCTCGTCTGCAACACGCCCGGCATTGCCGAGCATGTTCGCAAGCTCGGCTGGAAGCGGGATGTCGAGATCATCTCGAATTTCACAAACACCGAGCGCGTTGAACCAGTCAGTCGGGCAACGCTCGACACGCCTGACGAGGCTCCGGTCGTCATGTCGATGGGGCGCTTTGTCGAACGCAAGGGTTTCCATACCTTGATCCAGGCTGTCGCCAAAGTGCCCGACGCTTACCTTTGGCTGCTCGGTGATGGTGAGGAGCGCGACAACCTTCACAAGCTCGCAACCGATCTCGGTGTCGCTGCCCGGGTGCGCTTCGCCGGATGGCAGAAGGACACGCGGCCCTTCCTTGCAGCAGCCGACATATTCGTGATGGCTTCGAGCCACGAGCCACTCGGCAACGTTATTTTGGAAGCCTGGGCGCAGGGAACACCGGTCGTCTCAAGCCGGTCCGAGGGGCCGCAGTGGTTCATGCGCGATGGGGAAAACGGTCTGATGGTCGATATCGCCGACGCGGACGGCTTCTCGCACGCTATCGAGCGGATCGCCAACGACGATGCGCTGCGGGCAAGCCTCGCCCAGCGCGGGCACGAGACGCTGATCAGTCAATTTTCCAAAGACGCTATAACGGATGCCTACCTGAAACTCTTCGCCTCGAAGCGGTAGTCCTTCCCCGTCGCTCAGCGCATGAGCTTTTCGTAGATGGCGGCAATTGCCCGCGCTTCGCCTTCGATGGCGAAACTCCTCGAGGTCCGCGACAGCCCATTGGCGCCAGCGGTCGACAATCTCGGCAGGTCATCCATGAAGACGGCCGCACCGTCGACCATGGCGTCAACATCGTCGGCTGGAATGACAACGCCCGTTTCCTCGACACCGCTGGCAATCAGTTCCGAGAAAGCACCGACGTCGGTTGCCACAACCGGGACGCCGCTTGCCATAGCCTCCAATGGCGTCAGACCGAAGCCCTCCCAGCGTTGCGGCGCAATGAAAAGGTCGAGCGCCCGGTACCAATCGGGGATGTTGGTGTGCTCGCCGACAAACAGGACGCGATCTCCAAGGCCCGCCTTGGCAACCCGTTGCTTCAATTCCGCCTCGAAGGAGAGATGCTGTCCAGTCGCGCGCCCCGCAACGACAGCGCACCAATCGGGGCGGCTGGGCAGGAGCGCAATCATGCTGTCTATGAAGAGATCGGTGCCCTTTTGACGGCGCACGCGTCCGAAACAGCCGGCAATCTTCTTGGTGGGATCCAGTCCGAGTGCACGTTTTGCTTCTGCTTTGTCGGTCGGCGGGCGAAAGCGCTTGGTGTCTATGCCATGCAGTATCACGGTATTTGGCACCTGCAGATATGCGGCTGTCTTACCGCTCGTCGCAATCACCGCGTCCATCCTGCCGATGAGAAACTTACTCCATCCCGTGTGCCGCCGTTGCGAGGCCGACGTGAAGACGATCCTGATTTTCATGCGCAGAAGATCGCGCAGGATGATCGCCGGCAGCATTTCAACATTGCGGCGCGCGTGCCAGACGCGGCAAGGCCGGCCCGCCGGAGCTTTCCATAGATGGATCAGATCCCGAAAGCGGATCGACGGCAAAGTCGGCGGAAGTCCAGGGCCGAGAACCGCAATCTTCAGGCCGAGCGCACGCTGGATCGGAACGAGCTGAATGATCGTCGAAGTGACGCCGGAGAGGCGTTGTTTGAAATTGGGCGCAATGACCTCAATGTCCCGGATATCGGCCACGTGAGCGCTCTCCTCGCGCATGCGACAATCATGATTTTCAAGGGGGAAGGGGACGGAGCGAGCCTCGCGCCCCTTTAAGCGGGATGAGCGCACCCCGCCCTCGGTAAATTCGGTCACGTTTTGGGTTGCCAAAACCCAAAATCATCGTGACGCCGGAGCCGCTCAGCCCCAGTGAATGGCGAGGATTTCGTAGGCCTTGGAGCCGCCGGGGGCGTTGACCTCGATCGAGTCGCCGACTTCCTTGCCGATCAGCGCGCGGGCAATCGGAGAGGAAATCGAAATGCGACCCGCTTTGACGTCGGCTTCCTGATCGCCAACGATCTGATAGGTCTTTTCCTCTTCGGTGTCCTCGTCGACGAGCTTGACCTTGGCGCCGAACTTGATCTTCGACCCGGACATCTTGGAAAGATCGATGACCTCGGCGCGCGCGATCAGATCCTCGAGCTCGGTGATCCGGCCCTCATTGTGGCTCTGCGCTTCCTTGGCAGCATGATATTCAGCGTTTTCCGACAAGTCGCCATGGGCGCGGGCCTCGGCGATCGCTTCGATGATTCGCGGGCGTTCTCCTTGCTGCCGCCAGCGCAGTTCTTCCTGCAGATTGGCGAATCCACCCTGTGTCATCGGCACTTTGTCGACCATTTCATCATCCTTCATCAAACACGCGGCGCCACCTTGCGGCGGCGCCAACGCAAAAGAAAACGGCCTCCGGCGCGCCAGCGTCGGAACCGTCCGAAACATCCGAACCGCACTTATAACAGAAACGGAAGTGCGAAAGCCAGATTTTTCGCGGCCCTCCCGAGACGGCAAAAGGTCTAAGCACAACCGGAAGCCGCTTGAACAACAAGCGGGAGCAGCAAAGAAAGCCTGTTTACCTCATGAATGAATGGAAGCGGATCAATGAGTTCGACTGACGATAAACTTACCAGGCAGCCGCTGGACTCACGGCGCCATCGGATTGGTGGCGGAATAGACCCGGACAGCGCCGGCCGATCAAGGCAAGCTGCTCCCGGCGACGGCCCTCCGATGGGGTGACTGTCGCGAGCAGGATGCCCTTGCTCGAGCGTATTTCGACCTTCAGCGACCCGTAATCCGCATCGCGGCCGATCGTGTCGGCAATGCGTTGAGCGTAATAGAGCGCCGAACCCTCATCAAAATGGGCAATGCCCTCCTCGTCGAGGAAGCGTTCATCGTCCCAACGAAGATCAAAGAAATAAAGCTGCACGTCGTTCGCCCAGTCCTGCGCCTTGCCGGCAGACGCCGGCTTTAATGCGTATGGCGGCACAGAACCACATCACGCTGGAATGCAGCCTGAACCAAACGTTCAGGTTGCATTCAAAATGGTGAAATAGTGACGGGAATTGAGGCGCAAGCCGTGAAGCTGCGCACCCGAGACCGGGTGCGCAGCTTCACATCGTCAGGCGTCGAAATAGCTCTGCAGCGGACGCACTTCGAGGTTGCCCGCTTTCAAGGCCTTGATCGCAAGCGCCGCCGCTTCGGCGCCGGCCATTGTCGTGTAATAGGGCACCTTTTGCATCAGCGTCGCGCGACGCAGCGACTTCGAGTCGGAGATCGCCTTGTTGCCGTCGGTCGTGTTGATGACGAGCTGGACTTGCCGGTTGCGGATGGCATCCTCGACATGCGGCCGGCCTTCGAGGACCTTGTTGATCTTGGTGGCGGTAATGCCCTGTTCGCCGAGGAAGCGCGCCGTACCGCCGGTCGCCATGACCTTGAAGCCGATGTCGGCGAGAATGCGGATCGCCGGCAGCACACGCGCCTTGTCCTCGTCGCGAACGGAAACGAAAACCGTTCCATCGCGCGGCAGATCGACGCCCGCGCCGAGCTGAGACTTGGCGAAGGCGAGTGCGTAGTCCGTGTCAAGACCGATAACTTCGCCGGTCGAGCGCATTTCGGGCCCGAGCAGCGTGTCGACGCCGGGGAACCGGGCAAACGGGAAGACGGCTTCCTTGACGGCGATGTGTTTCAGATTGCGCGGGTCCGGTTTCCGGCCATAGGCGGCAATCGCCGTCTCCAGAGTTTCGCCCGCCATCACCCGCGCTGCGATCTTCGCGATCGGCGCGCCGATGGTTTTCGCCACGAAGGGGACTGTGCGCGACGCCCGCGGATTGACCTCGAGCACATAGATCGTGCCGTCCTTGATGGCGAACTGCACGTTCATCAGGCCGCCGACGTTGAGCGCCTTGGCAAGCGCCGTCGTCTGGCGTTCAAGCTCGTCGACCAGCTCTTTGTCGAGCGTATGAACCGGCAGCGAGCAGGCGGAGTCACCGGAATGGATTCCGGCTTCCTCGATGTGCTCCATGATGCCCGAGACGAAAACGTCCTTGCCGTCGCACAGGCAGTCGACATCCACTTCGGTCGCATTCGTCAGGTAGCTATCGAAAAGCAGCGGGTTCTTGCCGAGCAGCGTGTTGATCTGGCCGGTCTTGTCATTGGGGTAACGCTGCTTGATGTCCTCCGGCACCAGCCCCGGGACGGTGTCGAGCAGATAGCTCTGCAGCATGCTTTCCGAATGGATGATCTGCATCGCACGGCCGCCGAGAACATAGGACGGGCGAACGACGAGGGGGAAGCCGATTTCAGCAGCAACGAGGCGCGCCTGTTCGACAGAATAGGCGATGCCGTTGTTCGGCTGGTTGAGGTCGAGCTTCATCAGAAGCTTCTGGAAGCGATCGCGATCTTCGGCGAGGTCGATCGCATCGGGCGCCGTGCCGAGGATCGGAATGCCGTTCTTTTCCAGCGCTTCGGCAAGCTTCAGCGGCGTTTGGCCGCCGAACTGAACGATGACGCCGTGCAGCGTGCCGTTTTCCTGTTCGGCGCGCATGATCTCGATCACATCTTCCGCCGTCAGCGGCTCGAAATAGAGCCTGTCGGACGTATCGTAGTCGGTCGAAACCGTTTCCGGATTGCAGTTGACCATGATCGCTTCATAGCCTGCGTCCTTCAGCGCGAAGGCTGCGTGGCAGCAGCAATAGTCGAACTCGATGCCTTGGCCGATGCGGTTCGGGCCACCGCCGAGTATGACGACCTTCTTCCGATCGGAAACCTGCGCTTCCGAACGCGCGGCGCCGACGAAGGGCGTTTCATAGGTCGAATACATGTAGGCGGTCGGCGAGGCGAACTCGGCTGCGCAGGTATCGATGCGCTTGTAGACTGGGCGGACGTTCAGCGCGTTGCGCAGCTCCGCCACTTCCTTCGGGCGCTTGCCGGTGAGCGTCGCAAGGCGAGCGTCAGAGAAGCCCATGGCCTTCAGCATGCGCAGATTTTCCGCATCCTGCGGCAGGCCGTGCTCACGGATGCGCGCTTCCATGTCGACGATCGCCTTGAACTGGGCGATGAACCACGGATCGATCTTGCACGCCTCGTGGACCTCAGCCTCGCTCATACCGAGACGAAGCGCTTGGGCAACCATGCGCAGGCGGTCTGGCGTCGGCGTGCCGATCGCCGCGCGGATGGCATTGCGGCCGTCGCCGTTCTCGTCGAAGTCCGGGATGTCGATCTCGTCGAGGCCGGTCAAGCCCGTTTCGAGACCGCGCAGTGCCTTCTGCAGCGATTCGGCAAAGGTACGACCGATTGCCATGACTTCGCCCACCGACTTCATCGCGGTCGTCAGCGTCGGTTCGGCACCGGGGAACTTTTCGAAGGCGAAACGCGGGATCTTGGTAACGACATAGTCGATCGACGGCTCGAAGGATGCCGGCGTCGCGCCGCCGGTGATATCGTTTTCCAACTCATCGAGCGTGTAGCCGACGGCAAGCTTGGCGGCGATCTTGGCAATCGGGAAGCCGGTTGCCTTGGATGCGAGCGCCGAGGAGCGCGACACGCGCGGATTCATCTCGATAACCACCAGCCGGCCGTTGGCCGGGTTGACCGCAAACTGAACGTTCGATCCGCCGGTCTCGACGCCGATCTCGCGCAGCACCGCGATCGAGGCGTTGCGCATGATCTGGTATTCCTTGTCGGTCAAGGTCAGGGCCGGCGCAACAGTGATCGAATCGCCCGTGTGCACACCCATCGGATCGATGTTCTCGATCGAGCAGATGATGATACAGTTGTCCGCCTTGTCGCGGACGACCTCCATCTCGTATTCCTTCCAGCCGAGGACCGACTCCTCGATCAGGACTTCCGTGGTCGGCGACGCATCGAGGCCGCTGCCGACGATCTCGAAGAATTCCGAACGGTTGTAGGCGATGCCGCCGCCGGTGCCGCCGAGCGTGAACGAGGGACGGATGATCGCGGGCAGGCCGACGTCGTCGAGCGCCTGCGCGGCAATCGCCATGGCGTGGTTGAGATAACGCTGCTTGCGGTCGCCTTCACCGAGGTTCCATTGATTTTCAAGCTCGTCGAGCGCCTTGTCGAGTTCGGCGCCGGTGAGCCGGGCCTTCAGCTCTGCCCGTTCCGCCTCATGCGCTTTGCGATCCAGATCCTTGATGTCGGTTGCGTTCGCAAGCCGCGATTTGGGCGTTTCGAGACCGATCTTCGCCATGGCCTCGCGAAAGAGGGCACGATCTTCCGCCTTGTCGATCGCCTCCGGCTTGGCGCCGATCATCTCGACGTTGTAGCGGTCGAGCACACCCATGCGGCGCAGCGAGAGCGCCGTGTTGAGTGCCGTCTGGCCGCCCATGGTGGGTAGCAGCGCATCGGGACGCTCCTTGGCAATGATCTTGGCGACAACCTCGGGCGTGATCGGCTCGACATAGGTCGCATCTGCCAGTCCCGGATCGGTCATGATCGTCGCCGGATTGGAGTTGACGAGGATGACGCGGTAGCCTTCCTCCTTCAGCGCCTTGCAGGCCTGCGTGCCGGAATAGTCGAATTCACATGCCTGGCCGATGACGATCGGCCCCGCGCCGATGATGAGGATCGATTTGATATCTTGGCGCTTCGGCATGGCTCTTATCCGTCTCTAGCTGCGCGAAAAACCGGCCAGGGTGGGAGGTCACCGGCCGGGGCGCGCATTTGTGGTCTTTTCAGGCTAGAAGCGGCTTATAGGCAAATGTTTCTGCAAGCGAAACCCCGAAAATTTCGGAATCGACAATAAAGCGAAGATATTTGTGGCCCACTCTCGGAACGGTCGCTGGAAACCGAGAAAGCCCCCGAAAAGAACGGCCGGATCAAACGGCTCGGTGGCGATAGCGTTTTACAAGGATCGTCGGTCGGGCATATAAATCATTCAATGCATTAAGCCGATGCGACGCCTGGAGGACTGATCATGGAATGGAAGGGCCGCCGCCAATCCGGAAACGTCGAAGATCAGCGCGGGGCGAGGCCCGGAGGCGGTCTGGGAGGTAGTCCGTTCGGCCGCGGCGGCGGGTTCCGCTTGCCGGGTGGGGGAGGCGGCGTGCGCCGCGCTGGCGGGGGATTAAGCTTCGGCACGATCATTTTTCTCGTCATTCTCTATTTCGTGCTCCGAGCCATGGGCATCGACATGCTGCAAGTCCTTGAAGGCGGTCCCGTGAACATGCCCGGCTTCGAGCAGAGCGACGGTTCGCAGGTACCGCAAGGCTCGGCCGAAGAGGAAGAGATGAAGGCCTTCATGGCGACGGTGCTCGCTGAAACGGAAGACACCTGGAATGGTATCTTCCAGGCGAGCGGCGAGCAGTATCAGGAACCGAAGCTGGTGCTGTTCGATGGCTCCGTCCGTTCGGCTTGCGGCTTTGCGTCGGCCGCCTCAGGCCCGTTCTATTGCCCGGGCGACCGCAAGGTCTATCTCGACATGAGCTTCTTTGACGAACTCGCTCAAAAATTCGATGCCGCTGGCGACTTCGCCCAGGCATATGTGCTTGCCCATGAGGTCGGCCATCACGTGCAGAACCTGATCGGGGTCTTGCCGAAATTCAACCAGATGCGGCAGCGCATGAGCGAGGTCGAGGCAAACCAGATGTCGATCCGCGTCGAGTTGCAGGCCGATTGTTTCGCCGGGATCTGGGGCAAATATACGGAGCAGAAGGGACTGCTGGAACGCGGCGATCTGGAGGAGGCGCTGAATGCCGCCACGCAGATCGGCGACGATACGCTGCAAAAGCGCATGCAAGGCTATGTCGTCCCGGAGAGCTTCAACCACGGCACTTCAGAGCAACGGATGAGATGGTTCCAGCGCGGTTTCGACAGCGGCCAGATGTCGGCTTGCGACACCTTCTCGGGGTCCATCTGATCGGATCGTCCGGACCGGGCGTTTGAGCCCGATCCGGACAATTACAGCGCGTCGCATGGAGCCATGTGACGCGCCTCAAGTTTTTGTTGCATGCATGTCGTTGTCCCGAAACCGCTGCACACTTTCGGGCGACATGCACGCGATTCAGCCGTGCCGTTCGCTGTCCATATGCGCGAGTTGCGCTTCCGGATAACGGGCACCAGCGGCGGCGTCCTTCGGCACGGCACGCTCGATCGTCGCCAGATCATCCGCATCGAGGCGAACGGCCTGCGAACCAAGCGCTTCGGCCAGTCGATCGCGGCGTCGCGCACCCACGAGCGGCACGATATCGTCACCCTGCGCGACGACCCAGGCGATCGCGATCTGCGCGACGGTAACGCCCTTCGCGTCTGCGACGCGTCGCAGCGCCTCGACGAGAGCTAGGTTCTGCTCGACATTGCCTTCCTGGAAGCGCGGGCTCATGGCGCGGAAATCGCCACCCTTGGCCGCATCTTTCTGCCAATGGCCACTGATCAGGCCGCGCGAAAGGACGCCATAGGCCGTGATGCCGACACCAAGTTCGCGGCATGTCGGCAGGATCTCCGCCTCAATCCCGCGTGAGATCAGCGAGTACTCGATCTGAAGATCGACGATCGGATGAACGGCGGCGGCGCGCCGGATCGTCTCGGAGCCGACCTCGGAAAGGCCGATGTGGCGAATATAGCCAGCCTTCACCATATCGGCGATCGCACCAACAGTGTCCTCGATCGGGACATCGGGATCGAGGCGGGCCGGTCTGTAGATGTCGATGTAATCGACGCCCAGGCGCTGTAGCGTATAAGCGAGAAAGTTGCGCACGGCCTTCGGGCGGCCGTCGTAACCGGCCCACGCACCGGCAGCATCGCGCAGCGCACCGAACTTCACGCTCAACTGCACCTGATCGCGATCGCGTCCCTTGAGGGCCTCTCCGATCAACATCTCGTTGTGGCCCATGCCGTAGAAATCACCGGTGTCGAGCAAGGTGATACCCGCATCGAGCGCGGCATGAATGGTGGCGATGCTTTCCGCGCGGTCCGATGGACCGTACATACCCGACATGCCCATGCAGCCAAGCCCGATCACGGAAACCTCCGGGCCGAATTTTCCAAGCGAAACCGTTTGCATCTCACTTCTCCTTCGATGAGGCCGTTGTCCGGCCATTTCGGTCGCCATCGTATTTACTTCAGGTCGCAGTGTGCGATAATCGGCCACAAGCCAAACAGCTTGTCCATAATTCCGTACAATGAACGACCTTCCACTTGCAGATCTTGACGCTTTTGCCGCCGTGGCCCGCGAGCGCAGTTTTCGCACTGCTGCCCGCAAACGCGGCGTTTCAGCCTCTGCGCTCAGCGAGGCGCTGCGGCGGCTGGAGGCAAGGCTGGGCGTGAGACTGCTCAATCGCACGACCCGCAGCGTCACGCCGACGGAGGCGGGCACTCGGCTGCTCGACCGCTTGTCGCCGGCGCTTGGAGAGATCGCCGGAGCGCTCGATCAGGTGGGCAGCCTCCGTGACAGTCCTGCGGGCACGCTCAGGCTGAACGTGCCGACAATCGTCGCCCGCGAAATCCTGCCGCCACTTGTCGGTCGCTTCGTCAAGGCCAATCCGGCAATTACGCTGGAGGTGACGGCAGAGGATGGCTTCATCGATGTTCTTGCCGCTGGGTTCGACGCCGGCGTGCGCTATGAGGAACGACTCGAGCGAGACATGATCGCTATTCCGATCGGCCCGCGCGTGCAGCGTTACCTTACCGCCGCCGCGCCGGATTATCTTGCCAGACATGGCGTACCGCAACATCCGCGCGACCTTCTCGAACATGCCGCCATCCGCCACCGTTTCCAGAGCGGCGTTGCCTTGACGTGGGAATTCGGAGAGGGCGATGCCGCGCTGACCATCGCACCGCCCGCGGTCGTCCTTGCCAACGCGATCGATCTCGAAGTTGGCGCAGCGGTCGACGGCCTCGGAGTGATTCGAACATTCGAGGAATTTCTGGCACCGGAGATTGAAGCGGGGCGGCTCGTATCAATTCTCGACGAGTGGGTAACCAGTTTCCCGGGACCGTTCCTTTACTATGCCAGCCGCCGGCATATGCCGGCCCCGCTCAGGGCATTCGTAGACTTCCTGAAGGCGGAGCAACGGCGCTCGGAACAATAGGCCCCCAAGCTGAAGCATTAGCGGATGCGATCGCTTCGATCATAAACTTTGAAATGTTCACGCATTGTTTCGCTTTTAACAATGCGATACACCTTATTTGGTGACGTCGTTCACGTTCTGTCTCCACACTGAAGATGCGGGGAGGGGCTTTATGCTCGACAAGAAATTCGTGCGGCGTGGGCTATTTCTCGTCTTTCTCATCCTCTTTCTCGACATCATGGGCATCGCCATCATCGTGCCGGTGCTGCCGACCTATCTGAAGGAACTGACCGGCGCAGACGTTGGCGAAGCCGCAATCGACGGTGGCTGGCTGCTGCTCGTCTATTCGGCGATGCAGTTTCTCTTTGCGCCGCTGATCGGCAACCTAAGCGATCGCTTCGGGCGGCGACCGATCCTGCTTGCGTCCGTTCTCACCTTCGCGATCGACAACCTGATCTGTGCGCTTGCAACGAGCTACTGGATGCTCTTCGTCGGACGTGTCCTTGCCGGCATCAGCGGCGCGAGCTTCGGAACGGCGTCCGCCTACATTGCCGACATCAGCGACGACAGCAATCGAGCGAAGAATTTCGGATTGATCGGCATAGCTTTCGGCACCGGCTTCGCGCTCGGCCCCGTGATCGGTGGCTTTCTCGGCGAGTTGGGCCCAAGGGTGCCGTTTTACGGCGCCGCCGCGCTGTCCTTCATCAACTTCATGGTCGGCCTGTTCCTCCTGCCCGAGACGCTGGAAAGCGCCAACAAGCGTCGCTTCGAGTGGTGGCGCGCCAATCCTCTCGGCGCGCTCAAACAGATGCGCAACTATCCCGGCATCGGCTGGATTGGCCTTGTCTTCTTCCTCTACTGGCTCGCCCATGCGGTCTACCCGGCGGTCTGGTCGTTCGTCTCATCCTATCGCTACGGCTGGAGCGAGGGGCAGATCGGGTTGTCTCTCGGGATCTTCGGTGTTGGCGGAGCGTTTGTCATGGCCGTTGTCCTGCCGCATGTCGTGACGCGGTTCGGGGAACGGCGAACGGCTGCGCTCGGTCTCGTCTTCACCGCGCTCGGAATGGCTGGCTACGCCGCCGCCTGGCAAGGGTGGATGGTGTATGCGGTGATCGTCGCGACAGCACTCGAAAGCCTTGCCGATCCTCCGTTGCGCAGCATCGCATCTGCCCATGTCCCGCCGTCGGCCCAAGGTGAACTGCAGGGAGCGCTCACCAGCATTTCGAGCATCACAACGATCGTCGGGCCGCTGGTCTTCACGCAGATCTTCGGATATTTCACCAGCCCGGTGGCGGCCTACTCGTTTTCCGGTGCGCCCTACACCCTGGCGGCCTGCCTCATTGCCGCTGGGCTTGCCGTTTTCCTGCTTCGCGTGCGTCCTCTACCCGACAAGGCATTCCAGGATGGCGTGCCGAAACCCACGCAGGCCTGACGCTCGACGCGCCTTCAAATTCATCAACTTTCTTGATCCTTCGATGAAAAATTGAGCAGTCAGGCCTTTCTCGCTGGCACTTTCATCGGCGCTGCTCTATCTCGGATGTTCTTCCACCGAGTTGATTTGCAGCCGATCTGCCGCAACAGAACGAGATAAATAAAAGTGTGAGCGGTTTTCCGCCCGCATCCCGCTCTAACTTTTTGAAATCGATAGCATTTGTGATTTTGGATGCGTCCAAGGTCATGAACGTGATCTGGAGCCAGGATTCCCATGCTGAGCACGAACACGAGCCGAATGAAGCTGCAGAACGATAATTCGTGGAGCAACCACTTTCGCGCAAGTTTCTATCTCGGCGTGCCCTTCATCGGTGCGCAGCTGGCGCAGTTGGCGATCAATACGACCGATGTGCTGATGGTCGGCAAGTTAGGGGCTACCGAGCTCGCGGCGATCATCCTTGCGACGCAGACGTTCTTCACCGTCTTCATTTTCGGCAGCGGCTTTGCCAATGCCGTGGTACCCATGGCCGCGCAGGCACAGGGCCGTGGCGACAAGGTTTCCGTCCGCCGCGCGGTGAGAATGGGCATGTGGGTGGTGCTGCTCTACGGCGCACTGACGGCGCCGCTCCTTTGGATGGCGGAGCCAATTCTGCTCTTTGCCGGCCAACGGCCCGAGGTCGCGAGGCTCGCCGGGGAGTACCTGCATATCGCACAATGGGCGATTTTTCCGAGCCTGATCTTCATGGTGCTGAGGGCTTTCTTGAGCGGATTGGAGCGGGCAGGGATCATTCTCTACGTTACGCTTGTAACGCTCGTTCTCAATGCACTGCTTTGCTACGTGCTGATCTACGGACATTTCGGCTTTCCGGCGCTCGGCATATTCGGCGCAGCTCTCGCGGCCCTTGGCGTCGCCCTGCTCGGTGCAGGCCTTACGATCGCCTATATCCGCAGCCGGCCGGAACTGAACCAGTACGAGCTCTTCGTTCGTTTCTGGCGGCCGGACTGGCCGGCGTTCCGCGAGGTGATCTATCTCGGCGTTCCGATTTCCGTGACGATCCTCGCCGAAGTCAGCCTGTTTACAGCCGCGTCGTTGCTCATGGGCAATATCGGCACGATGGAACTGGCTGCGCACGGGATCGCGCTTCAATTCGCGTCGATCGCCTTCATGATCCCGCTCGGTCTCGCGCAGGCTGGTACAGTGCGTGTCGGCCTTGCCTTCGGAAGCGGCGACATGCTGGGCGTCAGACGGGCCGCCATCGCCGTCCTCGTTCTCGGCTGTCTCTTTGCCGCCGTCGGCAGCACGATCTTCGCGTTATTTCCCCGCCAGCTTGCAGCCCTCTATCTGGATACCAGCCGGTCCGATGCCGCGGAGGTGCTTGCTTTTGCCGGTCCGTTGATCGTCATCGCCGGGGCGTTCCAGCTTGTCGATGGCCTCCAGGCCATTGCCGCCGGCATGCTGCGCGGTCTCAAGGATACGACGGTACCGATGATCCTGGCGATGATCTCCTACTGGCCGATCGGCTTTTTCTGCGCCTGGGCATTCGCTTTTCCGCTGAACTTCGGTGGCGTCGGCGTCTGGTTCGGCTTTGTGCTCGGGCTTGCAGCGGCAGCTTTGTCGCTCAATTGGCGTTTCTTCCATCTGCTTCGTTCGATGCAGGTGAAGGCCTTTGAACCAAGACCCCGCGGCGAGCCTCAAACCACGCAGCACGGCTAACGGATGAAAAGAAAAGCCGGACGGGCAGGGGAGGCCGTCCGGCTTACAAGAGCGACCTCATCAGGGGAAGATATGAGGCCGCTTATTTGAAACTTCCGGCAGAAGTTCCTGGAGGCATTCACAGATTAAAGCCGCGGTCTTGCTCGTTGCGGACACGCACCTCGCTGCGAAGCGCATGGATTGCAGCAACGGACATCGCGAAAAACATGGTCATCGAAAACACAGCAAGTCCCATAGCCGTAATCCTTTCAGTTCCTAAAACGGCATGTCTCCAAAAAAGTTCCGTTCATTCTTGCCTCACGGTACAACTTCCGGTGTGAAACCATCTTGAACACTGCATTCATCTAGCATTCATTCTTTCCCGCCTGCTGTTTCCGAGGGAACAGGCGAGACGCGGGTCGCGCTGCCCTTGCGGTCAGCCGCTGTCCGTGACAAAAGGCTTCACCAAATGGAAACAGGTGCGATGACCACGGCTTTCTATCCCGGCTCCTTCGATCCGATGACGAACGGGCATCTTGATGTTCTTGTGCAAGCATTGAACGTCGCGGCAAAGGTCATCGTGGCGATCGGCATTCATCCCGGAAAGGCACCGCTTTTTTCCTTCGAAGAGCGCGCCGACCTCATCCGGCGCTCGCTTGCCGAGTCTCTGCCTGAAAGGGCAGGTGATATCGCCGTTGTTTCGTTCGATAATCTGGTGGTCGACGCGGCCCGCCATCATGGCGCGACCCTGCTCGTGCGGGGCCTGCGTGACGGCACCGATCTCGATTACGAGATGCAGATGGCGGGTATGAACCGGCAGATGGCGCCGGATATCCAGACACTGTTTTTACCGGCGGGTACCGCATCGCGACCCATTACGGCCACATTGGTCCGCCAGATCGCGGCGATGGGCGGAGATGTCAGCGCTTTCGTGCCCAGCGCGGTCCACGAGGCGCTGCAGGCGAAGCGTAAGGCCTGAACGCGCGGACAGCCCACACCACTCAGGGAGAACCCATGAAAATCCTCCAATTCGCTTTTGCCGGCGCCCTGGCGTTCGCCACATTGATGGGGACTGCTTTCGCGCAGTCCAGCGATAATGCGATTACCATTCAACTCAAGGACGGCCCCGTCGTCATCGAGCTGCGCCCGGACATCGCGCCGAAGCACGTGGAGCAGATCAAGGCGCTCGCTGCCGCAGGCGAATACGACAACGTTGCCTTTCATCGCGTGATCAAGGGCTTTATGGCTCAGACGGGCGACGTCCAATATGGTGATATGGAGCAGGGCTTTCAGGCCGAACTCGCTGGGACGGGCGGATCTTCCAAGCCCGACCTGCCGGCGGAATTCTCCGACGTGCCCTTCGAGCGTGGTACAGTCGGTATGGCGCGTTCGCAGGATCCGAACAGCGCCAACTCGCAGTTCTTTATCATGTTCGCGCCGGGCGACTTCCTCAACGGCCAATATACGGTCGTCGGCAAGGTGGTCGAAGGCATGGAGAATGTCGACAAGATCAAGCTCGGGGATGACGCCAACAACGGCGCCGTTACCGATCCAGACCGTATGATCAGCGTCAAGGTCGGCAAGTAAGTCAAACAGAAGGAGAAGAACCATGGCCGAGATCAAGGATCCGGAAAACACGATCATCATGGAGACCACGAAGGGCAGGGTCGTGATCGAGCTTCTGCCGGACGTCGCTCCGGGTCATGTCGCTCGTATCAAGGAACTGACGCGCGAGGGTGCCTATGACGGAGTCGTGTTCCATCGGGTGATCGAGGACTTCATGGCGCAGACCGGCGACGTCCAGTACGGAAAGACCGGCAGCGAACACTTCAATCCGGGCCGCGCAGGCATGGGCGGCTCGTCCAAGCCCGACCTGAAGGCGGAGTTCTCCGACAAGAGCCATGTGCGTGGCACGTGCTCGATGGCCCGCAGCCAGATGCCGAACTCGGCAAACTCCCAGTTCTTCATCTGCTTCACCGATGCTCCCTGGCTCAACAAGCAGTACTCGATCTGGGGCCAGGTCATCGAAGGCATGGAGAATGTCGACAAGATCAAGCGCGGCGAGCCGGTGCGCGATCCCGACACCATCGTGTCGATGCGGGTTGCCGCCGACGCCTGATTTGCGCTAATGCACAGACCCGCCCCTCTCGCGTCAAACGACGCCGGGGCGGGTTTGCTTTTGTCTGACACCATCGATGCGCGTAGACCTGTTCGATTTCGACCTGCCGGAAACCTCCATTGCGCTGCGGCCAGCAAACCCGCGCGACAGCGCCCGCATGCTTGTCGTACGGCCCGACGGCGAGGCTGTCCTCAGCGATCACGGCGTTCTCGATCTTCCGTCCTTCCTGCGGCCCGGGGACGCACTGGTTTTCAACGATACCAAGGTGATACCGGCGCAGCTCGAAGGCCTTCGCAGGCGCAATGAAGAGATCGTCACACAGGTTTCGCTGACGCTGCATATGCGGGTCGCACCCGATCGCTGGAAGGCTTTCGCGCGGCCGGCGCGCCGGCTGAAGTCCGGTGACCGCATCTCGTTCGGCCACGGCGGAAACAGCTGTCTGCTCGGCACACTCGACGCCACGGTCGAGGAGAAGGCCGACGCCGGAGAGGTTACGCTTCGCTTCGACCTTTCCGGACCGGCACTCGACGAAGCGATCATGGCCGTGGGCCATATCCCGCTGCCGCCCTATATCGCATCCAAACGTCCGGACGACGCGCGGGACCGAACCGACTACCAGACCGTCTATGCGCGGGAGGAGGGTGCCGTCGCGGCACCGACCGCCGGACTGCATTTCACCGAACGCCTTTTCGCAAGACTCGACGAGGTCGGCATCGAGCGACATTTCGTAACCCTGCACGTGGGTGCGGGGACCTTTCTGCCGGTCAAGACGGATGACACCGACGATCACGTGATGCACGAGGAAATCGGCCATGTGAGCGCGGCGACTGCGGCGAGCCTGAATGCGGTGCGGGCGAGGGGCGGGCGCATTGTCTGTGTCGGCACGACGTCGCTTCGACTGATCGAAAGCGCGGCAACGAAAGAAGGCGAAATTCGGCCCTGGTCGGGCGCCACCGGCATCTTCATTACGCCGGGCTATCGCTTCCGTGCGGTCGATATGCTGATGACCAATTTCCATCTGCCGAAATCAACGCTTTTCATGCTTGTTTCGGCCTTCGCCGGGCTCGACACGATGCGCGCCGCCTATGCGCACGCGATTGCCGCCGGCTACCGCTTCTATTCCTATGGCGATTCAAGCCTGCTTTTCCGGAAAGACTAGATGACCGAGACGTTCCAATTCAAGCTGCTTGCAACCGACGGCAAGGCACGCCGCGGCGAGGTTTCGATGCCCCGCGGCACGATCCGCACGCCTGCATTCATGCCTGTCGGAACCGTCGGCACGGTCAAGGCCATGTATCTCGACCAGGTACGCGAGCTCGGCGCCGACATCATTCTCGGCAACACCTATCATTTGATGCTGCGTCCCGGCGCCGAACGTGTTGCGCGGCTCGGCGGACTGCACAACTTCATCCGCTGGGAACGGCCGATCCTGACGGACAGCGGCGGCTTCCAAGTCATGTCGCTCTCCAGCCTGCGCAAGCTCAACGAGCAGGGCGTGACCTTCAAGAGCCATGTGGACGGCGCGCTCTACCACATGTCGCCGGAACGCTCGATCGAGATCCAGGGATTGCTTGACAGCGATATCCAGATGCAGCTCGACGAATGCGTGGCGCTGCCTGCCGAACCCAACGAAATCGAGCGGGCGATGGAAATGTCGTTGCGCTGGGCGGAACGCTGCAAGGTGGCGTTCGGGGACCAGCCGGGCAAAGCCATGTTCGGCATCGTGCAAGGCGGGGACATTCCGAAGCTGCGCGAGCGCTCGGCTCTTGCGCTAAGGGACCTTGATCTCAAGGGCTACGCCGTCGGCGGCCTGGCTGTGGGCGAACCGCAGGAAGTGATGCTCGATATGCTCGACGTCACATGCCCGGCGCTGCCTACCGAAAAGCCGCGCTACCTGATGGGCGTCGGCACACCGGACGATATCCTGAAATCCGTCGCGCATGGCATCGACATGTTCGACTGCGTCATGCCGACCCGCTCCGGTCGCCACGGCCTGGCCTTCACCCGCTACGGCCGCATCAACCTTCGTAACGCACGCCACGCGGAAGATACGCGGCCACTCGACGAGCAATCGTCCTGCCCGGCAACGCGCGACTACTCACGCGCCTATCTGCATCATCTGATCCGCTCGAATGAATCGCTCGGCGGCATGCTGCTCAGCTGGAACAACCTGGCCTATTATCAGGAACTGATGGCGGGCATCCGCAAGGCGATCGAAGAGGGGCGTTACGCGGATTTCATGGCGGAGACCCAGGAAAACTGGAAGCGCGGCGACTTGCCGCCCGTCTGACCTCCTTTCAGCCTGTCAGAGTTGAGGGCCGGACGCGGTCTGCAGCATCATCACGCCATTGATCTTGTAGCTCCCATCCGGCTGGTGAACGAGGTCATAGATCGCCGTCCAGTCCTTGCCGTCCGATCCTGAAATCAGGACCTCCTGGAACACCTCTTCGCCGACCACCTTCGAGCGGCCGAAGGCAAAGTTGCCCGGGCGGTAGAGGTGCTGATAGCTGCGCTTGACCATGTCGAAAAAGATGATCTTGTCCGGAAATTTTGTCCGGATGGCCGGCGAGGCGAAAGAATAGGCCGTGTCCGCATCGTCTTCCAGGAAAGCCCTGATTTGAGCGCGGATGATGGATTGCACCGCATCGACGGGTTCATCGGCGAGGGCGGAGCCCGCTCCGATCGAAAGCGTGAGACAAAGTGCAAGAAGAACGATCTTGACCATCACGGGCCTCCATCCGCTTCCTTGTCACCAAGGATAGGCCTCATGCTGACGTCGGTAAGTGGCTCGCGACCACAAGACTCGTTATTTAGTTATTCCGAAACTAAGAATATACGTATTATTTCAATAATCTATACAATAATTCTAACCTACGTCCGCGGACATCATAACTTTGTGATGCCGCGGTTGCGAACGACCTTTGGTTTGCAGCGTAGATCCCGAACGCAGGCGCTCGTGTTCGCCAGCTTGCGTGGATTGTCACGGCTCTGGCGTTCTCAAGGATGCACCTAACGAGGCGCCCGCGAGAATTCTGGCGAATGAAAACACGGAACCGTCGGAATGTACCCCCGCGGTTATAATGTGGCGGCCAGGTTGAAATGTCCGTTCCGGCGCAAAGTTGAAATGTCACTTCAGTCTGCCGCACGGCACGACGGCCAGCCCCGATCTGACCGGCTGGTCCGGGTTGCAAGATCAGATCGGGGCGGGTGAGGGACACCCATCGGCTTTAGCTTTGACAGCCAAACCGGCTGATTATTCTGCGGCATCAAGGCGAGAGAGCGCCTGCTGCCGCCGGACGATGACCGCGCGATCGGTCATGAAATCCGTCCGTTTGCCCGGCTTACGTCCTCGTGGCGTGTAGCCGTTCTTGTCGCTGTTGGTCTTCACCTTCGGTGACGGCAACTGCTCCTGCCGCTCCTTGATATAGGCCAGCACATCGGAAAGCCGCTTGTTCTCGGTGATTGCCGCATGCGTCACGCGCTGGTCCTTGTCGAACACCCGGTAGGGCAGGGAATGGCCTTTCCAGCGCACGTCGAGCCGGCCGTCGGCATAGGCATAAGTCTCGACATAACGGCCGACCAGCCCGCGCGTCACATCGGTCTCCTCGAGCATGATGCGCTTGCGCTCGTAGGAGAACGTCAGTTGGGCACCGACATAACGCTGTTCACGCTTGCAGAGGATCTCCTTGAGCCGATCCGCCATGATGTTCAGCGGCCGGTGCAGGTCCTCCGGCCGGACAGGGACGCGGGCAAAGCGTGCATTGTGACGCGCGATAAAGCCGGGCAGAAAGGCATTGCCCGCTTCCATGTCGGAGATCCCTGACAGGCGCAGTTCCTTCACCAGGCGGTCCTGCAGCGTCCGGTTGGCGCGCTCGACGCGACCCTTCGCCTGGCTTGAGTTTGCGCAAAGAATCTCGATATTTAGCTCCGATATTGCCCGGCCGAACTGGGTCATGCCCTGGCCGCCCTTGGCATCCTTCTTCGCCACCCGGAACACCGAATGCTTGTCGGAATAAAACGCGATCGGCGCACCATGCTCCTTCAGATAAAGCTCCAGCGCCTCGAAATACGCAAACGCACTTTCCGAGCGCACGAAGCGCAATTGCATCAGCTTACCGGTGGCATCGTCGATGAACACCAGAAGCGAACACGGCGGCGCACGATCCTCAAACCAGCGATGCTCGGAACCGTCGATCTGCACCAGCTCGCCGAAGGCTTCTCGGCGCAGCCGCGGCTGATGAAACGTGCGTCGCTGCTTGCGTGACAGCCAAAGGCCGGCCGCAGACATCCATTTGCGCAGGGTCTCGCGCGAAACCGTCAGCCCATGCTCTTCGGCGAGCTTCTCGGCCGCCAGCGTCGGACCGAAATCCGCATAGCGCTCGCGCACGATCGCCACGGCATAGTCGCGCACACCGTCGCAAATCCGATTGTTCGACGGCCGCCCGATCGCTCTGTGCCGGATCGCCGCCGCGCCATGCTGCTCGAATACATCCAGCAGCCGTCGAACCTGACGCGTGCTCAGCGCCAGCACATGCGCCGCCGAAACGATCGTCGTCCGGCCGTCGACCACCTTCGACAAAACCTCAATCCGCTGCAGATCGCGCTCGCTCATCGCAATCAGTCCCATCCGCAATCTCCCACGTCATCAAAACGCGGGCAGAGTGACATTCCTACTTTGCAGGATCAGGACACTTTAACTTTGCGGTGGAGAATCTAATCCAAGTGCAACAATGACGAGTGGAGGGTAGGGGATTACCCGCAATCGCGCAAATGCGCCGAGAAGACTTCGGCGGGCGTGCGATAGCCTAGGCACTTCCTAGGCAGGGA
>NZ_SRXN01000059.1 GCF_004827385.1 Ensifer sp. MPMI2T | reverse complement strand
TCGCGAAACGTCGCCCACGATGCTCACGCCATTCTCATCATGGACCAGGCAGGATGGCACATGTCCAACAATCTGATGGTCCCCGAAAACATCACCATTCTGCCCCTGCCGCCAAAATCGCCCGAACTCAATCCCGTCGAGAACATTTGGCAGTTCATGCGCGAAAACTGGCTCTCAAACCGCGTCTTCAAATCCTACGAGGACATCGTCGACCACTGCTGTCACGCATGGCGAACACTGCAGGACCGACCCTGGAAGATCATGTCCATCGGTCGGCGGCAATGGGCCCATGGGTTCTGATCAATGAGGGTTGGTATTACTCAGCCCGGCCGAAGCCTCCCACGCTGTTTGCTTCGCGCGGAAACGCATGCCGCCGCCTCGCTCACTAGGTATCATGAAAAAACCGTGGATGCTCTGCGCACAAGAGTTCGCTTCGTCAGGTCCAATGGTCAGCCTATGAATCGCGCCCCACCGCACCCTGTTGTGAGACCAAGAGTTTCGGATAGGGGCTCGGCCCGAGCGCGCTCAAGAAATCCTGGCAGTTTGAGCCCAACGCCTGAGTAAAGAAGGGCTACTCACCCCTTTTATTCGCGGCATTAATAGCTGCAATGAAAACAAACAATTTTACTTGCGCCATATAGATGTATTAGAGAACTGGCCATCAACGTCGGAGCCCAGAAATGCATGGTAACTGGTAATCTACTCGCGTTGACTGCCGGACGGAGCGGCTATCCTCTGCCGCGAAAGAGAGAAGAACCATGTCTGATGCAAAACGCAAAGCGTACTTTCGTCTCTTTTCGGAAGTGCACAAACAGCTGCAAGCCCTTCCATCCAGTCCGGCACCAGATGCCAAGTGTATCAAACTAAACACAAATGAGAATCCATTTGCATTGCCGACCGCGGTAAGGGAGAGCGCTGCTGCCGCTCTCGAGCGGCAGCATCTTTATCCAGAGGATGACAACGTCAGCTTGAGGGAAGCAGCAGCCGCGTCCTATAACCTTTCCACGGATCAGGTGATCGCCGGTAATGGATCGTCCGAACTTCTTTCGCTCATATACAGAGCATTCCTTGATCCGGGTGACAGTGTCGCGATGTTGCCCCTGGCTTTGCATACAATCACAAGCTCGCGTTGTTGCAAGGTGCTCGATTGCTAGAAATCAAATGGGGCGAAACTTGCCTCTTGCCCATACGCAAGTTGCTTTCCGGTTCTGCAAAGGAGGCCAAGTTTATTCTGCTGGCTAATCCCAACAACCCGACCGGAACATTTGTGCCGATTTCGGATATCGAAAGCCTCGTGGCACAATCTGACCGGTTGATCGTGCTGGATGAGGCCTGTGTGGACTTTGCGCCTGACAGTGCTCTGCGCCTCATAGACCGCTATTCGAACCTCCTGATCTTAAGAACGTTTTCGAAGAGCTATGCGGCGGCCGGCATCCGCGTCGGCTTCGGCTTCGGTCATCCTGAGGTTATAGGGAGGCTGCGCAATATGCAGAATATGTTCAACATGAATGTGATCGGCCATGCGGTTGGCGTCAGTATCCTGGCCCACCGCGCCGCCTACGCTGAGAACCACAAACATATCAAGTATGAGAGAGTGCGTGTGAACTTCGCCCTGTCGCAACTTGGGTTCTCCGTAACGCCCTCGCACACGAACTTCTTGCTGGTTCGTGTGCCTTCAGGACGAGACGGCACCTGGTGGCAAACCTGCTTGCAGCGCAAAAAGGTACTGGTGGCCGTCCCTCCTGACGAAGGTCTGGAAGATTGCATTCGCGTCAGTATCGGGACGAAACCACAGATGGATGCGTTTCTTGCAGCTGTCGAGGAGATCTTGGAAGCTGAGACGTCTCGACGATCGGCCGTATAGCAACTTCAGGCACTGCTTTTGTGCGTGTGGTAGCCGACCGTTGCAACACGACAGAAAGCAACGGCTCCAAGAGTGATTCCCGCAGAGTCGACCACCCCATAAATCCGGTGAAGGAGAGTTGCATACGCGCTTGCACGTGCGGTGGGGCAAAGCGCCCTTTCCCTCAGCAACAACTTGGGCAGACCGCTGGCCCAAAGCGGTCTCGTCCGCAGGCGCACTGAGAGAGCCGGTGAGCAATATCCAGGACGTGCGTTCGTGATGGCGGCAGCTTCAACAATCTGGCGTCCACCCGCGCAACGCAAAGGCAGATTCAGCGTGAGTGGTGATGTTCGGCCGAGAAATGCGCCCAGTACTTCGCTTGGATCAAGTCCCGGCGCTCCCGGGACAAAATCGGAGACAATCTCATGAGAAAAGCCCTTCCTTCAAAACTTGCCTTCGGCATATTCGACCATTTGGACGAGTACGGCAGTGATACTGCACGACAATACGCAGACCGCCTCAGCCTAGCGGAAGCGTGTGATCGGCTCGGCTTTTATGCTTACCACCTGGGAGAGCACCATTGTTCGCCGCATGGAATAGGCCCATCGCCGAATCTGTTCCTTTCGAGCGTCGCGCAGCGCACCCGCCAACATCGTCTGGGCCCTCTTGTCATGTTGCTTAGTCTTTGTCATCCGCTGCGGGCGTTTGAGGAGATCTGCATGCTTGACCAATTGAGCGGCGGTAGGGCCGAGCTAGGCATAGGACGCGGCTCTCTTCCGATCGAGCTAGGCTACTTCGGAATTGATGCCGACGCGGCTGGAACGCTATCTCGAAGCCAGCGAGATCCTGATGGAGGCGATGAGGGGCGGCACTCTTTCCTACCGTGGTCAACATTTTGAGCTGAACAATGTCCCTTTGACACTAAGGCCTCACCAACGCCCGCACCCGCTGACTTGGATCGCAACAAACCGAGCCGAATCTGCACGCTGGGCTGCTGCAAACGGAGCAAATATCGCGTGTGTAGGACCCGCCCCGGTTGTTCGCAAGATTACTAACGCCTACCGTTCCGAGAAAGAACGCAACACTGACACGAACAACCAAGCGTCATTTCTCGGATTGCTGCGCATGATTGTGGTCGGTCAGTCCGCAAATCATGCATATTCGCTAGCCGCTCCTGCTTTCGAACGATGGCTTAAAAGTTTTAAATTCCTGTACGACCTGAATGCGATCCCAGTTCCCCCAAATCTGCCCCTGACCTTCGATGCAGCAATCGAGAGTGAACTGTGCGTTGTGGGAACGGCGGCTTCTGTGCGACAGGCTCTACTTGATCAGTTGGAAGAGGCGGGTGCCAACTATCTCCTTTGTCAGGTCGCGTTTGGGGATCTGCCTTTGGATGCTTCGTTGTACACCGCAATGACCATTCAATCCGAATTGCTGGATCGAGTTGGCTGAGTACGATGGTGCTGGGCGAAGGCAGGTATGTGAAAAGGCGACTCCTTCGCTGCTAGCGCGTGTCGCAGGCGTGAGATACGTGTCACTCACTCAACACCGTGCCCCGCTCGCTCGTTTAGTCGGAATTCCAAAGCCTTAAGCGCTTTATCCACCGAAACACCGCGGTCCCTCCTGCTACGACAAGGTAGAGACGGACGATCTGATGGAGGACAACGAAGGGTACCTCGACGCCAAGCGACAAAGCAATGAGGCTGATCTCGGCAACATTTCCCGGCGCGTAGGCGAGCATGCATGAGAGCCGTGAACCGGTCTCCTGTAAGGAAGGATACGTTATCGGCCTCTCGTTCGGGTCAACAATCCTGCTTCTGTCGGTGACGCTAGCCGTCGCGGGCGTTATATCCGAAACGGCAGCCGATGCTAGCTCCGATGACGACCTGCGCCGCGGCGCGTGCGGTAGTCGGCAGTTCAAATTGCGTCAATCCCACGACATGCATGATGGCACTTACCGACATGGGACCGAGCAGATAGCCTGCTGGCAGGCGCAGCAATAACCCGACAGCCAACCCGAGCAAAACAGCCAAGGAGAACCACAGGACGTCGTTGGCGCGCACGCTTGCGAGTGGAACGAAAGCGGACCCGGTGCGATCCGTCGCGACCCCGGTGATCTTCCAAATCAGGAACGGCAACGCAAGTGCCACCAAGATTATCCGGGCGGCCTGGACGAGCGCGATCATTTTCGCGTCGCCGCCGCGTTCCAGCCAGAGTGTCACCATGTCGACGACACCTCCGGGCATCGCCGAGAAATAGGCCGTGGGATGGTCGAATCCGGCCACACGGCCGAAAATAGATGTAGGCCAGTGCACTCTCGGCCGCGATGAAAATCGCGAGACCTCCAAGCGACAACAGCCATGAATCGGCATGCTCGAACATCGCAGGCGAGAACGACATTCCGAGCATTGCACCAATAGCCGCGGTCATTGGCGGTCGAGCGAAGGCAGGCATCACTACCGGCAGCCCGAACAGCGCACTCAAGCCGGTAGCGATGATTGCGCCGTTGAGCCAGGCGAGCGGCATATCGAAATGCCACATCACCCAGCCGCCAAGCCCTGCCAACGCGAGAGTCAGGGCAAATCTGGCAAGGGCGCAGCCGTCCTATTCATCATTGACCATGGGTGGCGACAGCCTGGGAGCGTGCGAGGTTTCGCGCGTTCGAAACACACATCAACTGCATTGCCGGGCGGGTTGATGAATCGGTGCGGCGGCTTTGGACGGATCGAGACCGCATCATTGGGGACAAGTTCGCGGTGGACTCCGCAGATTTTTGGAATCGCCAGGCGTCGAGAACCATCGCATTATCTTCGCAACAACTCTTGTGCAGGTCGATTGGAACCTTAACGTCGATGATGGTTATCCCCTTGGGCATGCTCGTCGAACCTTCGCACGTGCCGAGCGGTGGCGCCTTCGACCTGACTCGATGCTTACCCTTAAGTTCCTCAAGGAGCAGAATCGCTTGCTTTGCAGCAGTCATGGTGAACTCCTTCATTAGCGGACTTGGGCGCTGTGCAGGCTCACGCGAACCGATGTGCGCCGACGGGAACTTGGGTGGCCTTCGACCGGCAGGCGCACTGCGGCAGGTCGTTCTGCTCAAAAATCGCGCGCCGGCGGTCAAGAATGCTCAAAGGCGAGATGCCAGGACCGCACCCAATAGATCGGAGGCATTCGCCGCCACATGTTTATTCAAGGCACCTTCGGAATGGCTGTTAAGAATGACAAGACGCTTGGAAGTCACTGCTGTATTCATGATGGTTCTCTTTGCGCTCCATCATTTACCATCCTTTTGGCCTCGACGGTTACGGGTAGACTGGTATCTTCCGGAAGGTCGGGCAGTAAGAGCCGCCAGCCGTTCCTGAGCACCACAAAGCCGCCCCACAGGCTTTCATGCTCAACTTCGACGATCGGCTCTTCCAGATCTTTCCTGGGAACATAGGCGGATAAGCCGTTGCCAGTTCTGCGGATTGTTACTTTCATCTGGCTTTTCCTTCGTTGACACCAGTGGCGCATTCAGTAGTTTTCCGGGTTGAGGCCTCCTCGAGGCTCCTTAGTTCACGCGCACGCATTCCAACGACGTTGCCGCGATCAATCCATTCGACGGCATAGATGTAGAACTGCTGGAGAAAGGTCCCCACGTCGCGCACAAAACCCGCGTCGCCTTTCCTGACGAGCCTTTCTCCGATTTCCTTCCCGGGATAGGTGCCGTCATTCTTGATGTGGCGTGTGGCACAAACTCTCTCGCCCGGCATAAATCGTGGAGGATTGTGAATTTCGACCTCCTCTTCGCGTCCAAGACCCATCGCCATTCCTTTTCGTCGTTGCGGTTACTCGAGGAAGACTCAAAGCTGCCCGCGCACGGGAGGCCGGCCATTGCAATCGGCGCTTAAGCCGGCACGCAGGTCTTCGGCACCGGACATACCGAGGCGCATTGCTGTTGCTCGAAAGCTCCCTTGCATTCGGTGCACTTTTCAGGATCAATCACGTATTTATCACCCTTTAATTCGATCGCGCCGGAGGGGCATTCGAACTCGCATGCACCGCATTGGGTGCATTGGGATGCGATGATTTTGTAGGCCATCATTGAACTCCTGGTTCGGTTGGGTGAGCCGCCTCAAGCGGTTAGCTGCGATCGGTCGGAACCGTCCTTAGTGGTGTAAAGAGCGCTGATCGCGGCCTCGATGTAATCATAGCCAAAGGCGTCCGTTGCCTGTATTCCAGCTTCCAAGAGCCGCTTCTTGGGGCAATCTCCGATCCTGGCGCAAAGCACGAAATCGATGCCTTCGAGTGCGGCGATAATGTCGCCGAGCGTGGCGTCCTCGCCCCAGCCCCCATGGCAATACGGCTCGACCTTACGGTGCCCGACGAACTTGATCCCGGTTTGCGACGCTTCGTAAACCTGGAACTCCCTCGCATGGCCGAAATGTTCGTTGATGCGTCCTCCGCCCTTGGTCGCAACAGCCACTTGAAGCAAAGCAGGGATGTCCACTGATGCGACCGTTGCGATCGCCTCCTTCTTAGCTGCTGAATGGTCATCGCGTATGCGTGCGACCACCTCCCGGTAGGCGTGACGCTTGCCACCGTCGTAATCAAGTTCGAGCGGAATCTGGTCGAGCGTGAACTCCTGACCACGATCAGCGCCGAGAAGCCCGACTGCATCGGCGCGGCACTGTCGACAGTGACGCATCAGCTTGGCACCGGCTTCGAGACGATCCTGAAGCGCCTTTAGTTCGAGCGCATTTGGGCCGCGCTGTCCTATCAGGCCAAAACGGGTGCCGTGTGCTGGGTCGGAAATCAGCGGCATGACGTTGTGCAGAAACGCGCCGCGCTCCTTGACCCATTTGTTGACTTCGATGAGGTGCTGGTCATTGACGCCGGGGATCATCACCGAATTGATCTTCGTGAGGATGCCGCGTTCGCTCAACATCTCAAGTCCCAACATCTGCCGCTCATGCAGGATTTTGGCAGCATCCATGCCGGTGTAGCGGCGATGACCGTAAAAGATCCACGGGTAGATCTTCTCGCCGACTGCGGGGTCAACCATGTTGACGGTGATTGTCACGTGGCTGATGTTCATGTCCGCCAACTCGTCGACATGCTCCGGCAGGGCTAGTCCATTGGTGGAGATGCATAGCTTGATGTCGGGGATCTCCCTGGCGACGCGTTCGAAAGTCGCCCTTGTCTTGTTCCAGTCGTAACAAGCATCGCCCGGACCCGCGATGCCGAGAACGGAAAGCTGCGGGACTTCGTTGGCAACCGCAATCACCTTGCGCAGCGCCTCGTCAGGTGTCAGCTTTTCCGACACGACGCCAGGCCGACTTTCGTTGGCGCAGTCATATTTGCGATTGCAGTAATTGCATTGGATATTGCACGCTGGCGCGACTGCGACATGCATACGGGCGAAATAGTGATGCGCTTCCTCTGAAAAGCAAGGGTGATCCTTGATCTTCTCCCAGGTTTCCGAATCCATGTCGGCTGGCCGTGAGGACGAGCCGCAGGACGAGGATGCACAGTCACCGGATTTCGCGGTTGTCAGCAACTGCCCAGAGGATGTCGTGTTGGTCAGGCTTTCAAGCCACGTTATTGGTGCACTCATCGAACGGCTCCACTGGTGACAAAGGGTCGTTGTCGGAACTGCAAGCGCTGTGCCAACAAAATAAGATGGGAATTTCAAAGGATTGGCGTTCCGTGTTCGATTTAGGCCAATGCTCCGAAGCGGGTTTTGTCGAAGTCGCGACAGGAAGCTGCCAAATTGGACAATAGACCCGCGCGCCTGAGGAAGACGGGTAGCCACGCCCATGATAAGTGGGCCCACCGAATTTAGATCTTCTTCACCTGTATACCATGCCGGCGTAAAGCATAGCCGACTTGCCGCGGTGTGAGGCCGAGGATCCGAGCTGCCTTCGCCTGAACCCAGCCGGCCTTCTCCATCGCGCTGATGAGAAGCTCGCGGTCCGTTAGATTTGGTGCCACAGTTAAGTGGCCAGGACTATTGGGGTAACCGAGACCGACCGGCGATTCGACTGGCAAACGTCTGCTCATAGTCAATCCGTTGAGCGAATGGGTGCCAAGCGGTCTGTCAGCGGTTTTCCCGAGCATTGAAGAAAAGCACTGGTCATTCTGGCAGGAGAAATCCGATGGAACAATCGTCCCCGAACGCGCGAGAGTGGCGGTCCTCCGGACGCAGTTTTCAAGCTCCCGGACGTTGCCGGGAAATTTGCATCTCGACAGGATCTCGAGTGCCGCAGGCGTGAATTCGAGATTGCGATTGTTTTCCCTGTTGAATCGGTCGAGGAAAACCTTCGCAAGGCGTGGAATATCTCCATTTCGCTCCCTGAGAGGCGGCAGAAACAGAGGCACCACGTTAATGCGGTAATAGAGGTCGGCCCGGAACTCCCCATCGGCGACTGCCGTCTCCAGGTTCTTGTTAGTGGCGCATATGAGTCGAACGTCCACTTTGAGTGTTTTTGTGCCTCCAACTCGCTCAAGCTCACCTTCCTGCAAGACGCGCAACAGTTTCGCTTGAAAGGCCGGCGAGATCTCGCCGATCTCGTCCAGCAGCAGCGTTCCGCCATCCGCCAGTTCGAAACGGCCCGCGCGCTGAGAGATAGCCCCCGTAAAGGCGCCCTTTTCATGTCCAAACAGTTCCGATTCCAGGACGCCTGCAGACAGTGCGGCGCAGTTCAACTTCACGAATGGCTTCTTTCTGCGAGGTGAAAGCTCGTGTATTGCCTTTGCAAAGAATTCCTTGCCTGTACCGCTTTCGCCCCTGAGGAGCACCGCAGAGTTGGTTCTTGCAACGACTTTGACGCTTTCAACCACCTGTTTGAGTGCGGGGCTTTCCCCGACAATCCAGTCGATTCTTGCAGCCCGTTGTCGGGTTGATTCGGGCAGTTCCTTGTCGCCTGAACTAATCTTGCGAGCAGCCTCCTCACTGACAATTGTCTGGCCTTCGCGGCTCTCGTGGCGATCCAGCCGAACCGCCCGGGCCGCAAGGTTGGCGACCATTGACAGGAAACGCACCTCCTCCTCAAACTGTGTCCTGGTGGCGCCATCCTTGGCGCGGTCGATCCATAACGTTCCAAGCGTTGCTTGATCGACCTTCATCGGGACCCCAATGAAGGTGACTTGGCCAGTGCCGCTCATGATGCTTTGCAGCTCATCCTGGAACAATTCCGACTTGCAAGTGTCAGGAACGACCAGCGGCGCGCCTTTTGCGACGATTCTATCCATTGCAGCCTTCGCCGGAAGGTGGCGCGCGCCTGATGAAGCAGGCTCAACCCCAAACATCGCAGTTGTCTCGGGCTCTCCTTCAGCGCCCACAACGACGATTGCGCCGCGCCGCATTGGCAAAAGTGCGGGGAGGGTGTTAATCACATTGGCAAGCTTGACCTCGAGGCTGGCTGAAGTGATCAAGACCTTCGATATCCGGTAGAGACCGCTGCACCCCAAGTCCCGTTTGTGCATGGTTTTAGCGGATAATTCAGTCATACCCTCATCGAGCCGATTCTTACGAGGAAACACGCTAAGCGTCGTACGGAAGGCTTGTGCACCCCTACGAGAAAATGCCGCCTTGCTAATATTATCAAGCGCTTACGGACCTTGAGCGCGCCTGTAAACCCTTCTTCTTGGACAGAAGAGAGATGCAAGTCATCCGAATTTGAAGAGCACGCCGTATCCACCTCGCGGATAGCTCCAATCAATGTCACCACTCTCTTCGCACAGTACTCTACATGTACCGCACTCCATACATCCATCCGCAGTAACCTCTACTTGTCCATCTTCATTCACCTCGTAGCAGTTCGCTGGGCAAACAACGGTCAGCGCGAGCAAGTTTGGGCTCGGCGACTGATGCGGTCGCACTTTGATATGTGGCCGCCCCGCGTCTATCATGTAACGGTTTTGGTAAAGCTTGTCCTCGATGCGAACGACTGAAGCTCTCATCTCAACACTCCCCTTTAGCGCCAGGCCAGTGCCAATCGGACTGCGTCGCTGACTAGTCCCCATCGCGAACGCGCCTTGATAAAGGCGGCCGTAGTCGCTCTTTCCTTCTCGATCTTAGGAGTGCCGTCCACGCGCACGAAGTTTTGCGCCGCCTGCGAGAGCAACCGCGGATAGGTCATGAAGAAATTGCGTGAATTCGTATGGAGCAGGGCGGGCATGTCCTTGTACTTTCTAAGGTCTTTCACAACGAAAGACTTGTCCAGCATGGCCTTGTAAAGTGAGAGGTTCTCCCTCGTCATCGGGTGTTTTCGGCTCCTGATTGCGGCTATCGCCTCGCCGGCGATGCGGCCCGACGTCATGGCGAGGTTAGAGCCCTCTCGGTGCACGGCGTTGTTGAGCTGAGCCGCGTCGCCAACCACAACCCAGCCATCGCCAAAGAGCTGCGGAATTGCCTTGAACCCGCCCTCCGGAATGAGGTGCGCCGCATATTCCTTAATCTCCGAGCCTGCAAGTAGCGCCCGGATTGATGGGTGGTCCTTGAATGCGTCAAGCAGCGCGTATGGACTTTCCAGGGTCGCTGCGAAATCGGAGACAAGGCAGCCGATGCCGAGCGAGATTGATTCTTTGTTGGTGTAAAGGAATCCCAATCCGGTCATTCCTCGCGAAATTGTCCCAGCCGCTTCAATAACGCAGCCTTGATCGCCGGTAAGGCCGAAGCGCTCTGCGATGACCTCTTCCGGCAGGAAATGCATTTCCTTGACAGCGAGTGCCACGGCTTCGGGTTTCGGCACCTTACGAAATCCTGCTCTCGTGCCGAGGAGGCCGTTGACCCCTTCGGCGAGAACGACCACGTCCGCATGGATGATGCCGCCCGCTCGATCGGTATGGACGCCTATCACCTTGCCGGCAGCATCGAGAGCCAGCTCCGTCACCGTTGTCTCGCACAAAACTATCGCGCCCGCCGCTCGCACTTTCCGCGAAAACCACTTGTCGAATTGGGCGCGAACGATCGTGTAACGGTTGGGCGTCGGCTCATTGAAGTCGTCCGACCGGTAGTGCATTCCGGTGTGTGACGTGTCGTCCATTAGCCAGAATCGCTGCTCGACCAGATGCCGCTCAAGAGGTGCGTCATCCCGGAAATCGGGAATGATCGTCTCCAGCATGTTGGCGTACAAGATGGCGCCTTGGACGTTCTTGGAGCCCGGGTACTCTCCGCGCTCCAACTGCAACACTTTTAGACCGCGACTTGCCATGGTGTATGCAGCCGCGTTTCCAGACATACCGGCACCGACGACGATGGCGTCGAATTTTTCCTCGGTCATAGGCTTTACCTCAGTTTACAAGTCTCAGACGGTTGGCCGACGCCAACCGTCTGGTGAAAGCTTCCGTCAACGCCGGCAGAAAGCTGACCGCATCGGCGACGACACCGACATGGGCGAAATCGAAGATTGGCGCGTTCGGATCGGTGTTGATAGCGACAATGAGGTCAGCTCCCTCGACGCCGACGCGGTGCTGGACCGCGCCTGATATTCCAGCCGCTATATAGAGTTTCGGGCGGATCGTTTTGCCAGTTTGGCCGATCTGCCGATCTGCCGGCATCCAGCCCTTTTGGACGAGCGGCCTGGAACAGCCATAATCTGCGCCGATCGTCCGCGCGAGGTCTTTGATAAGCTGCAGGTTCTCCGCAGCGCCGAGTCCCAGCCCGCCGGCAACCACCACATCCGCATAGGCGAGATTGGCGTTTTCCGATCGGTCGTCGGAAAGGAAACCGACGACCTTCGTTACGATCTCTTCCTCGAACATCCGCCACTCGTGCCGGATTATCCGCCCGATCGGCTTGTTTGACCGCTGGGGCATGCGCATTACCCTTGGCCGTACGGTTGCCATTTGGGGCCGGCAATTGAGCGTATAGATCGTGCAAAGCAACGAACCACCGAACGTGGGCCGGGTAGCTGCAAGCGAACCGTCCTCGTCGACATCAAGTCCGGTGCAGTCGGCTGTGAGCCCCGTCAGCAGTGTCGTCGCGACGGAACCGGCGAGGTCGCGGCCAAGCGTCGTCGCACCCAGAAGCAGGATCTCAGGCTTATGGGTAATGACCAGATCTGTCAGTGCTTTGGTGAAAGGCTCGTTTCTATAATCGGTGAGAAGCGGCTCCTCGACGAGATACGCCAGATCCGCATCATAGGCGAAGGCCTCAGCAACGGCATTGAAGGTAGAGTCCCCCCTAGGCCCGAGAATGATAGCTGCGAGCTGAACGCCCAGTTGGTCGGCAAGTCTGCGGCCTTCGCCGAGAAGTTCGAACGAGACGGGGTGGACCTGACCGCGTTCCAGCTCCATGAAAACCCAGACGTGCCGGTAGTCTCTGAATTGCTCAGGTAGGTCCTTCTTCATGCTGGCACGGGCTTGGGCCGATGGCGGTGCTTTTCTTTCTCGAGTTCCCATAATCTGCTCCTATCTGCTCACGCTACCCGTGGAGGAGAGCTCGTGTTCCAGCGCCGGCTGATTGACGAAGATTGAAGCGACCAGCTCGTCAGCTACCTCCTGCACCGCCTTCTCGACGGTGTCGATCTGCACCGCTTTTTGCTCGCGCGGCGTAGGGGCAAAGACTCGCTTTACGACCGTCGGTGAACCGCGCAGCCCGCATTTTGTGATGTCTTCAATGCCGGCGTCCGCCGCGTTCCACTTGACGATCTCGCTGCGTGCGGCGCGCAAGGCATCATCAAGTGAGCCGCGGCGAATGACATTCGATCCTTCCAGCATGGTGATCAGGCAAGGCAATTCGCTCTTCAGGACGTGCGTGCCGCCTTCCGAGCGACGCTCGACCGTAATCGCGCGCGTGCTGAGATCAATGGAAGTGATCTTTGCGACATAGGTCAACTGCACAAGGTTGAGGCGCTTGGCTATTCCGGGGCCGACCTGGGCGGTATCGCCGTCGATCGTCTGCTTGCCTGTGAAGACGATATCAGGCGAGCCAAAGCTATTGCCAATCTTCGCGATTGCCTGAGAAAGAGCAAATGAAGTCGCCAGGGTGTCGGAGCCAGCAAAGTGCCGGTCGGTCAGGAGTACTGCGCGGTCTGCGCCATAAGTGAGCGCCTTGCGCAGAGATTCCTCGGCCATGGGCGGGCCCATGGTGAGCACCGTGACCTCGCCGCGATGGTAGTCACGCACTTGGAGTGCCTGTTCGAGGGCAAAAAGGTCGTAAGGGTTGATGATGGTCGGTACGCCTTGGCGCATGATCGTGTTCGTCACCGGATGGACGCGTATCTGTGCCGAGTCCGGTACCTGCTTGATACAGACTACTATGTGCATGAGGTCTCTTTAGCTCCGATCGCATGTGAGTATGACTTTTTCGCTTACTTCCAAGCACCAATCATGCCAACTAACCGTGTCCAACAAGCCCGTGATACTTAAGGCGCTTTTCGGTTCATAGCGTGCCGACCGCGTGGCATTTGTTGTTAGCTTCAGGACATCAAATTGTCTCAACCACTCCGTATTTGTCGCTTCCTGATGCTTCAAGACCGAGTCCTGATGGTACAATCGTGCGGCTAGGCGCACTGCCTTAGTCGCATCGCGCTACTCAAGCACCCTAAACATCGATGTGGAAACGGCTAAGTGGTTGCAAACTCTGCGTAGGCGAGTTCGAGGCGGCCGGCGGCAGCCACCACCGGCGCCGAGATCGGAAAAGCCCTGCTCGGCCAGATGTTTGTCCCATGCACTTCATGATGTGGAGCCCCATGAGGTATTTAGCACCTTTCGGGTCATTAGGTGACGCCGAGAAATCTCGAAAATGTCCTCGGCGGAGCCGGAGGAGGAGGCAATGCGCTGGCGGTTGAGCAGCAATTGTATCGCTTCGCCCACGGTGAAGCTTTGTGGTATTTGGTAAACGCGCAAACGGATTGCCATTGACCGAGGTTTTGGGGACGCGCTCGAGAAGTCCTTTCTCCAATCGATTGCGAAGTGAGCTTGTCATCGCATTTTCCTTGTCCATGCACTCCAAGGCGAGTTCCGCCGCCTTGCTCAAGCCTACTATTCCGGCGGTGTTTTGCGTGTCCGCGCGCCGGTCGCGCTCCTGGTCCCTCCCTTGATGAGTGCGTGAAAGGGTGCCCCGCGGTTTATGTAGAGTGCCCCGATGCCCTTCGAGCCATAGACTTATGCGCGGAAAGCGACAGCGTGAAGTGTCTTGCCTGATCCTTCTCGTGATGACCTCGCATTCTCGTTGCCCTCTGTTTCTGCGATCAACCGAAGGACTTCCCGCAGGCGCAGTTCTCGCGCGCGTTGGGATTGTCAAAGATAAATCCGGGGGAATTGACACCCGTGGTGAAATCCACCGTCATGCCGCCGACATGAGGTTGAGAAGCTGAGTCAATGAACACCTTAACCCCACCCGTCTCAATGACAGTGTCGCCGTCGCGTGACTCACTGTCCAAGCCCAGGTGGTATTGGAAACCCGAGCAGCCGCCCGCTTCCACTTTGATGCGTAACCCATTCGCCGGCTCGCAAGTCTGGGAAATTGCGAACTTTATTGCGTCAATGGCACTGTCGGTGAGCGTTATCATGGGTTCGTTTCTCCTAGTTTCGAGTTGCTTGCGAACGATGCACCTGGTGTGCCAACGAGAAACCACCATGAAAACAAAGCGATGTTCCAACGCGGCCATGTCGTTTGTACGACACAGTCGTAGTTGCGACATTGCGTGACTAAATCGACTTCGTGTTTGACCCTCCGCGCTCAGAGCATCGACGTTTAATCGTAGGCTGGATGGATGCCTGGTCGGTTGAAGGATTTTAAACCCGTCGCAGGCTTGTGCCGTGGCAGTTTCATCTTCGTGCCGCAAAATGAACTGCTCCGGCGCAACTCCTTCGTATCGCTAATGCTCCTCTTGCGAGCGCAAGTTCGATCACGACATGAGGAAGTCTCCTTCGATTGTTCGGTCCCGCGCCCGAAGAGCGGCATAGCAGGCGGCAGTATCTGGGTGAAATCGATTGTCCCGATGGCACGCATTAGTTCTATGGATAAGGAGGTCGTCCGCGAGCGGACAGGGAAGTCACCTAGGCGGACGCGGTATCGAGAGACTTCATCGTTTCAAGAATGTTTTGCGGAGAAGATACCCAATAGGGATCGGACTCGCAGTTGTCCGAGAGACCTCCTTCTTCGAACCATTGCTCCACCAGGCCATCATTGACCACGGCAGCGTAGCGCCAGGAGCGCATCCCGAATCCAAGATTGTCTTTGGCAACCAGCATGCCCATCTTGCGAGTGAATTCGCCCGAACCATCCGGAATAAGCTTGACCCTCTCTACGCCCAACGCCTTGCCCCATGCATTCATCACGAAGGCATCATTGACCGACAGGCAGTAGACCGATTCGATTCCCAGCTTCTGGAATTCGCCGTAAAGCCTCTCAAAATCCGGCAATTGCTGAGTTGAGCAGGTCGGGGTGAACGCACCAGGAAGCGAAAACACAACGACGCGCTTGCCGCTGAAGTAATCCTCGGTTGTTTTGACTTCCCACCGGTATGGATTTGGCCCCTCCACTGTCTCGTCACGAACGCGCGTTCGAAAGGCAACGAAGGGAATTCTTTTTTTCACAGGCATCAGCATTGCTCCTTCGGAAAAGAACTGGGCATTCGCCGCTCTGGATCCTCTTGCGAAAACACCGCTAATTGACAGTCAGCTCGTCCTCAGCCAACGAGCAGCCAGCAAGCGCCGTGCCATTTGACATTCAAGCTGCAACAGCACTGCTTGTAGCGAGCATCGCCATGTGGTGTGGGCGTACTGGCCATTGGCGTAAACTCCCGCACACGCACCTTTTCGAGGCTCAACCCGTCGGCAATAGCAGTGCTCGCGCGTACCAATGCTACCGCCTTGCGAATCGATGGTTCCGCGTTTCCCGTTAAGAAACCCGGCCGCTGCGCTTGTCAGAGAACCGACATCGCATGTCGCCGTTGTCGTCCTCCAGACACGGCCGCATTTCTCCTGCTTCCTGCCAGACGTTCGTTTAGTCCTTAAATGGAACCCACAAAGTGAACTCTTCGGCTCAGCAGACTCGATTGGCACGATTCTTGAAACGTCTCTGGGGGCCACAATTGCCGTGCAGGCATCTCGCGGGCGCCCGCCGTGATAGGACGAAAATAGAGGAAGGGAACATGTCAAATCTAGCTCAGGTACGCGCTCTGTCGAAAGGGAGGGCAACACTCGGAATCAGAATGACCGATCGGCCCGGTTGGCGACAATTATCCGAATTGCTGGACCTCGGACCCTGGGCACCCATAGACCTCGAAATGGAATTCGATCAGTACGTGCTTGCATGCGTCCTTTCGCGTGCACTCGAGGAAATCGATGCAGGCGAGGCAACTGCGACAGAGGCAACTGGCCTTTCGCAAGTAGAGCTGCGGGACATCCTGAACCACAGTTTCCCCGCCCCAACTATTCACGTTTTTCGCTTGGAAGAGGTAAGCGATCCGGAGCCCGGCCCCGAGGAGGAACTTCTGCGCGGTTTGCTGCTCGCGCATGCTCGAGCGGGCGATTCGGCGAGCGTATGTTTCGCCAAGATCATAGCCCGTCGTGCCTTGCGCCACGACCATCTCTGGAAAGAGCTTGGCCTTTTCGATCGGGTTGAACTCAGCCGATTGCTCGCCACCCATTTCCCGACGCTTGCGGCCGGCAATACAAAAAACATGCGGTGGAAGAAGTACTTTTACCGCAAGCTCTGTGAGGCCGAGGGCTTTTCGCTGTGCACGGCGCCCTCTTGCCAGGAATGCAAGGAATTGGAGAGCTGCTTTGGCCCTGAGGAAGGCGAAAGTGCTTCGACGGTAGGGCAAGTAGGAGGAGACCTTGAGCTAAAGTGCCCCCCATGCCGGCTATAGACCGCTGGCAGGCCTTTTCGCCATTTCAGCACGCGCGGATTACGAATGCGCATGCACCACGTGGAGGATATCATCTTGATCATAGAACATTTCGCGGAGGTCCCCCGCAAGACACCCCTTTATAGGCATCTCTATGTCCAGGTCCTCGCGGCGATCGCCGCGGGCATCGTGCTCGGTTATTTCTATCCGGATGTCGGCACCACGATGAAGCCGCTCGGCGACGCCTTCATCATGCTCGTCAAGATGATCATCGCGCCGGTGATATTTCTGACGGTCGCCACCGGCATTGCCGGCATGACCGATCTCGCCAAGGTCGGCCGCGTCGCCGGCAAGGCGATGATCTACTTTCTTACCTTCTCCACCCTCGCGCTAATTCTCGGTCTCGTCGTCGCGAATGTGGTCCAGCCAGGCTCCGGCATGCATATCGATCCGGCCTCGCTCGATATGAAGGCGATCACCACCTATACCGAGAAGGCGCATGAGCAGTCGGTCACCGGCTTTCTCATGAACATCATTCCGACGACGCTGGTCAGTGCTGTCGCCGAGGGCGACATCCTGCAGGTGCTGTTCATCTCGGTGCTGTTCGGCATCGCCCTTGCGATGGTCGGCGAAAAAGGCCAGCCGATTGTCGATTTCCTCCATGCGCTGACGTTGCCGATTTTCCGTCTGGTGGCGATCCTGATGAAGGCCGCCCCGATCGGCGCCTTCGGTGCGATGGCCTTCACCATCGGCAAGTACGGCGTGGCGTCGATTGCCAACTTCGCCATGCTGATCGGGACCTTCTATCTCACGTCGTTCCTGTTCGTCTTCATGGTGCTCGGCGCGGTCGCACGCTATAACGGCTTCTCGATCGTTGCCCTCATCCGCTACATCAAGGAAGAACTGCTGCTCGTGCTCGGAACGTCCTCGTCGGAAGCGGCGCTGCCTGGCCTGATGAACAAGATGGAGAAGGCGGGCTGCAAGCGCTCGGTCGTTGGCCTCGTCATTCCGACCGGCTACTCGTTCAACTTGGACGGCACCAACATCTACATGACGCTGGCGGCGCTCTTCATCGCCCAGGCGACCGACATCCCGCTCTCCTTCAGTGACCAGATTCTGCTCCTGCTCATCGCCATGCTGAGCTCGAAGGGCGCTGCCGGCGTCACCGGCGCTGGCTTCATCACGCTTGCCGCGACGCTGTCCGCGGTTCCCTCCGTGCCGGTCGCCGGCATGGCGCTGATCCTCGGCATCGACCGCTTCATGTCCGAGTGCCGGGCAATTACCAACTTAATCGGCAATGCCGTTGCAACGGTTGTGGTGGCGAAGTGGGAGGGCGAGCTTGCAAGGGGGCAGCTTGCAACCGTCCTTGCAGGCAAGGAGCCGGTCCAGACCATGTCGGCGGCTGTCAAGCCAGCGGAGTAACGCCGTTTGACCCGGAAAACAAGTGCTGTATTTCGCAGATCGCACCCCTGATGGTCGCCCAGGGGACAAAACGCGATTCCTGTCGAATTCTCCCGATCGATTCCGCTCTGATCTTCGGCGGCCCGTGCAACTGATGAGTGACTGAAGGAGAAAGCGAGTGAAGACCAATCCCATTCCAGAACATGTTCCGCCCGGACTGGTGCGGGACTTCAGTCTTTTCACGTCGCCTGGCATGGCGCCGACGCCTAACGGAGATCCGCACGCCGCCGTGGCTTGCGTTCATGATGGCCCACGGATCTTTTACTCTCCTTCCAACACGCGTGATGGACGAGGTACCTGGGTCATAACACGCGCGAGAGACCAGCGCCGGGTTCTGCAGGATACAGAGACCTTTTCCAGCCATCGCAGCATCTTCGCCTCCGCACTCGGCGAACAATGGCCGGTCATCCCCCTCGAATTGGACCCCCCGGCCCATGGCGTGTTTCGTGCACTGCTAGATCCTCTGTTATCATCCAGGCGGGTGTTGGCACTGGAGCCGACTATCCACGACAGAGCAGGCGCGCTGATCGACGGCATTGCGAGAGAGAAAACCAGCTGTGACGTCATGAAGGATTTTGCCTTGCCCTTTACGGTCAGCGTTTTCCTCAGCTTTCTGGGGCTTTCTCAGAGGCGATCTGAAGTACTGGTTGGCTGGGTAAGCGATTTGCTCCACGGTGACGCAGACAAGCGAACGGCGGCAGCCCGGTCGATCGTGGCCTTCATTGACGAAGTTGCAGCGATGCGCCGCAAGGCGCCAGCTGTCGATTTCATGACCTTCGTCGTGCAGGCGAAAATCGAGGGCCGCCCCTTAACAGAAGAGGAAGTCCGCGGCATCAGTGTGCTCTTCTTGGTCGCGGGACTCGACACGGTTGCCGCCGCCATTGGCTTTGATATGGCCTATCTTGCACGCAATCCAAAGGACCAGGAGTTGTTGCGAAACGAACCGGATCGGCTCGTGCTCGCCGCTGAAGAATTGCTGCGCGCCTATTCATCCGTTCAGATACTCCGCGTGGCCGCGAAGGACATCGAGTTCGAAGGCGCGCCTATCCGCAAGGGTGATTATGTTTCCTGTCCCACGATGATTGCTAATCGAGATCCATCTGAATTTAAGTGCCCCAACACTATCGATCTGGCACGGCAGGGTAACCAGCACACCGCCTTTGGCTATGGTCCACACCTTTGCCACGGAGCGCATCTTGCACGGCGAGAAATCGTCATTGGCCTACGGGAATGGTTAGCGCGCATCCCGGCTTTCCGCATCAAGGAAGGTACGGCGCCGATTACTCATGGCGGCCATGTATTCGGGATTAATGATCTCATCCTAACTTGGGCTTGATGGAACGCGCGAGGCGGTTGCAAAGAAACGACCGCTCCCATGTCTTCATCGCTCGTCGCTTCCTTCACACTCACCGCACCCATGATGAATCAAGAAAGCATAACCAGCTTACTCGACAGAGAAGCAATCCGCGACTGTCTCCACCGCTACTGTCGAGGGATCGACCGGGCAGACGAGGCTGCACTGCGCAGCTGTTATTGGCCCGATGCACGTGACAATCACGGAAGTTACTCCGGCTCTGCCGCGGGTTTCATTCAGCATGCACTTAGCGTCTTCAAAACCAGGCCGCGCAACATCCACCAGATTGGAAACATAATGATCGAGTTCCTGGGCACGACAGAGGCCGCCGTCGAGAGTTATTTCACCGCACTGCAGCGCGGCCCCGACGAAACTGGCGAGATAAAGCAGGTGCTCCTGTGCGGACGCTACTGTGATCTGTTTCAGAAAAGGGAAGGAGAGTGGCGCGTCGCCGAACGGACGGTAGTCTATGATTGGGTCGAGGAGCAGAGGCCCCCGAAATCCTCGGAAACAGCGCGATTCGGTCCTCGCCAACCAATTGGGGCACCGCATCCGAATGATCCCGTCTACGAGCTTTCGAAGCGGCGCTCTGCTGCGAAAAGTCATCCAAAGGACCTGATCGACAGCGGAGAAGAAGAACCATGATACGACTGCGCTACCCTCCGTATCCTCGAGGCAGCGCCCGTGCAGTGAGGAGACGCATGGATGATCACCCAGGGCGGGTCATCGTCGTCACAGGTGTCGCAGGGGGTATCGGCCGTGCGCTGGTCGATACTTTTGCCGCCAATGGAGACGTGGTCGTCGCGGTGGACCTCCCGGACAGCGGCGTCATTGAACTTGGCCACAATCTCGGACAGCCCCATCTCGGCCTTGAGTTCGACGTGTCGCGAGCGGACGATGTCGTCGCATTGCGTGCCGTTCTGGAAAAACGATTCTCGCGGATTGAGGTGCTCGTCAATAATATGGGGATTGGGCCGACCATGGCTGCGACCGCCAATACTCCTGTCGAAGATTTTCGAAGCGCTCTAGCGGTAAACCTTGTCGGGCCGTATTCGGTGGCGTGCGAAACCGCGAAGCTGCTGAAACCTGGTGCTGCCATCGTCAATGTCGCTTCGCTGGCTGGGCTGCTCGGCAGCCCGAAGCGCAATGGCTACGCCGCTTCGAAAGCTGCTCTGATCTCAATCACGAAATTGCTGGCGTGCGGATGGGCTTCGCGCGGCATCCGCGTCACGGCGGTAGCCCCCGGTTACGTGCGCACGCCTATGGTTGCCGAATTGGAACGCGCTGGCAAGCTCGATGTCAGCGCAATTAGGCGCCGCGTACCGATAGGCCGACTGGCGCGTCCCGACGAAATCGCGCGGGCCGTACGCTTTCTGGCGAGCGCGCAGGCGAGCTACATAACGGGGTCGACGCTCGTGGTCGATGGTGGCTGGATGGCATGCAACCACCCGGGTGATGCCCACCAGGCTCAGGATCGGACGCCCGGAGCAGAACTCATACGCCCGGTCGAGGGCACCGACGCGCGGACAGTAGTCGTCATGGGCGGCGCTAAAGGTATAGGCGCGGCCATCGCTCGGCGCTTTGCGGAAAACGGCGACACGGTTGTGATCGCTGACGGAGACGGTGGAGAAGCGGTAAAGCTTGCTGGCTTGCTTGGCGACAAGCACCTCCCAAGACGCGTGAACAGAACCGTCGAAAGCGAGGTAGTCTCGCTCTTCGCAGAATTGCGGGAACGCTTCGGCCACATCGACGTCTATGTCAACGGCATCAATGACACACTCGTCCCCGATATCGAGCAGTCGCCGGAAGTCCTCCAACACATACTGGATGTCAATCTTACTGGCGCTTTCACCTGCGTTCGTGAGGCCGCTATATCGATGCGCCCTGGCAGCGTAATCTTGAATCTCAGGCCAAGTTTAAGCCTTTCACCGCTCGCGTCGGGTCACGCCTACGGCGCATACAATGCTGGCATAGACATGCTGACCCGCTGCACGGCGACCGAACTCGGGCCACTGGGTATCCGCACCGCCACAGTCGCTCCAGGTCACATCCGCACATGTGCTGCCACCCGGCGGGCAGAGGTAGGCGGCATAGATTCCGCCTCGCTCCGACAGCGGATTCATTTAGGCAGGGTCGGGGACCCAGAAGAAGTCGCCGAGGCTGCCTACTTTCTGACCTCGTTTGATGCCTCCTACATCAACGGCTCGATCCTGCACGTGGACGGAGGCTTGATCTCGTCCCGAGAAGCGGGGTGGGGCAGCGAAGTCGATGGAGCGATTTCGACTAAGAGGAGGACGCAGCGCCGGCCCGCGGCGCGGTGGCGGCTGCTCTCTCCCTGATGCATTTGCACGCTTTTAGCTCTTGGCGCTCTGAGTGCATAGGGGGCCATGAGCAGGGTCATTGGAAACCTTCTCGTCAACCGGCCGCGACCATCACATCTGCGCGATCCCTAATCCGAAAACAAGGAGACACCATGGAGTTCGCAACGTTCATTCTCGCTGCCCAGCGTGGCTATCATCAGTCTCCCGATAGCGTCATCCGCAACTCGATAGAGCAGGCAACTCTTTCGGAGCAGGCTGGCTTCCGCACAGCTTGGTTCGCCGAGCACCACTTCAACAACTACAGCCTCGTCCCGTCGCCCTTACTGATGGTAGCCCACTGTGCCGGATTGACGAGCACCATTCGCCTCGGAACCGCAGTCTGCGTGCTACCGCTCTACCAACCGCAGCGCCTGCTGGCGGAAATCGGCTTTGTCGATGTCGTTGCCAACGGTCGACTCGAACTCGGTATTGGTTCGGGATACCAGCAGTTCGAATTCGACCGCTTCGGCGTCAATATAGATGAGGCGCCGGCCGTCTTTTCGGAATACCTCGACATCTTGCTCAAGGGTCTAAAGCAACAGATCTTCACCCACAGCGGTCGCTACATGCAAATACCCCCGACGGCGATTTCGGTGCGCACCCTCCAAAAGCCGACCCCGCCGATCTGGATTGCTACCGCGTCCTCCAAAACTGTGGCCCGAACCTATCGTGAGGGACACAACCTTTTCGTCACGGCCCTCCATGACGGCTTAGAAACTCTGAGCTTGCTGCGTGGCATCATCGAGACCGCCGCTGCATCCGAGGGCAAGAAGGTCCGCGACGCCAAGGTATCGCTGCTGCGGTGCTGCTATGCCAGTGATGATGGAGCGGAAATCAACAGCTATCTCGATAACGCCCGCTTCCAGCGCCGGCTGTCCGAGGCACTGCATCAGCGTCGGCAACAGAGTAAGGACGGTTATATGTTGGAGGAGATGCCGACGCATCAGGATCTGTCGTTCGATACTATGCGCAAGAATCTGCCCATTGGCAGCATAAATCGCGTGATTGATCGCCTGCTGGAGGAGATCGAAGTCTTGAAGCCGGACCAGATTGCAATTCAGACCCAGTTGGGGGATTTGAACCAAAAGATGATGCTGCGCCAGATAGAGCTCTGGGGAGACCGGATCATCCCAGCAGTCCAGAAGTCTCTCGGGCAGCCGGAGGCTTGAAGTTGTACCGTCCTGACCTTTAGGTCAGCTCACTTGCTCAGGCGCCCTCGGAGTGCCCGGCAAGTTTAAAGCCAGCGTCGCAGATTTCGGCACAGATTACAGCTGCATTCTTCGTGAAGCAGTGGCTCGTGGGCGTCATAGTCGCATACACATTCGCACGAGGACTTCCGGCTCATTTGCGTTCCGCTGGCTGTGTTCAGGCGCGATCTAATCGGCTGAGGCCCGCAACACCCATCTGAAGCAAACTCCTAACGCCCGACAGGCAACGCTATACGACAATTGCTGGCTACAAATGTCGGCTCTGCGACACAGACTTGCTTTTAATGCGGGTGATCATTTTTTTGATCTAAGAGGCTGAGAAATAAGGACAAGACCGCTGTTCGCTCCGCTCAACCGATTTGGCACGGGTTTTGAACCGTTTCTCGTGCAGGCGGCTTGAAGCTGCCGCGGCATTCGTGTTGCGGGCAACCGCGATGGTTTGAACAACGAAGGAAAGCAACATGGCAGGTCTGCGTCAAATC
>NZ_SRXN01000058.1 GCF_004827385.1 Ensifer sp. MPMI2T | reverse complement strand
TTCGGTTTCTCGGTAGGGCCCAGGCGGTCGGCTTACGTGGCTGCGCTCCCCGATGGTTCTCCATCACGATCCGCCAGTAACGCAGCAGCCATTAGAAGCCCTCTCGAGCCAGGTCCTGTCAAGGAATAGGCCCGTCTATTTCTCTAACAAAGCGGCTATCCGCCTCAGCAGATCTTGCGGCCGGCCTATTCCGTCCGAGCGGACCCAGTCGAACCGAATATTCTCGCCGCGCAGCTAGCGCGAGCCGTCGCGGCCGTAGCCGTACGATGGAGGGCTCGAATGAGCCCAATACGGTCCTTCCAGGTGTCGCCGTCAGCGGCACAGGTGCACCAGCAGCCGACATTGCGCTTGACGAGTTCGATCGTCCTCGCCAAGTCGGCGTTTGTAACGCTGCAATTTCAAGTACGCGCCGCCGCTTCGCGAGCGACTTGGTTCCGCCCGAACCCGAGGTCGGGTTTGCCACGGCGGAGAACTACCTCTTCATGCGAGGCCCGCAGGTGGTCCCGGCGCGCGGCCTCCGCGGAGCTGCGGGCGGCCCTGCGATGAGGGCAGGTTACCCGGCGACGGCGCCCCACGGCTGGGGTAGAATGCGGGTAGGCCGAGAAGAGCGACCTTGGCAGCCTGATCGTTGAGGAGAAAGGAGTCGAGATGTCTGAACAGATCGACGGCAACCCGGGCAGCCCCTCCTCTCGCCCTCCTGACGGGACGTTCCCGAGTTCCAGTCGCCTGCCCTCCGGGATCGTCACGTTCCTCCTCAGCGATGTCGAGGGATCGACCCGCCTGTGGGAGGGCGACGAGGAGGCCATGGGCGCGGCGATCGCCCGCCACTACGAGTTACTCGATGCCGCCATCACCCTCCACGGCGGGGTGCGGCCGGTGGAGCAGGGCGAGGGCGACAGCGTGGTGGGCGCCTTCGCCGAGCCCTCCGATGCGGTCGCCGCCGCCCTCCACGCGCAGCGCACCTTTGCCGACGAGCCCTGGCCCGGAGGTCAAGTGCTGCGGATCCGGATCGCCCTGCACACCGGCGAGGCCCAGCTGCGGGGCGACGACTACTACGTGGGGCGGACGGTGATCCGCTGCGCCCGCCTGCGTGCAGTCGCCCACGGCGGCCAGACCGTTCTCTCCGGCGCCACCCGCGATCTGGTCGCTGACCGCCTTCCGGACAACGCCGACCTGCGAGACCTCGGCTCACATCGGCTGAAGGACCTCGGGGCTCCGGAGCGGGTGTGGCAGCTCTGCCATCCCGACCTGGCCCACGAGTTCCCGCCGCTTCGCTCCCTCAACGCCTTCGCCAACAACCTCCCGACCCAGCTCACGTCCTTCGTCGGCCGCGACGCCGAGCTCGCCGAGCTGCGAACGGTTCTGGAAGCGAACCGGCTCGTGACCCTCACCGGCGCCGGGGACTCGACGACGCCGAACGGGCGCTGCTACGCCGCTTGTCGGTGTTCGCCGGCGGCTTCAGCCTCGACGCCGCCGAACACGTGTGCACCGGCGAAGTGGTGGATCGCTACGCGGTGCTCGACCTCCTCACCCATCTCGTGGACAAATCCCTCGTTCAAGCCGACGTCGGTGACCAGGACGGGCGCTATTGGCTGTTGGAGACGATCAAGTTCTTCGCCCGGGGCCGTTTGGCGGAGTCAGGGGAGACGGTCCGGATCCAGGACCGGCATCGGGATTACTTCCTGGCGCTGGTGGAGCAGGCGGAGCCGGAGCTGATCAAGGCGGACGGCCCGGCCTGGCTCGACCGGCTCCAGCGGGAGTGGGACAACCTCAGCGCCGCCGCCGACTGGTGCGAGGCCACCGCTGCCCACCAGCCCTTCCTCCGCCTGGTCACCGCGCTCACTCTGTTCTTCGAGCTCCGTTCCCACCTCGCTGCCGGCGGCCGGTGGTTCGCCCGGGCGCTTATCCACGACGGGGGGCCCTCGGCCTTGCGGGCCCGGGCCCTGTGGGGCGCGGCCCACGTGGCGCTGTACGGTGGCGATTTTGAAGCCTTAGGACGCTACGCCCCCGCGGCTCTGGCCATGGCGGAGGAGGTCGGCGACGAGGCGGCCAAGTGCCGAGCCCTCAACACCAACGGCCTGGCGGCCATGTGGCTGAAAGGCGAGGTCGAGAAGGGTCGGGCGGCCATAATGCACAGCGTCACCCTCGGCCGCCAGCTCGAGGACAACTGGGCCCTGTGCGACGGGCTCAAGCTGGCCACCATCTCGTGGGTGATCCAAGACGACTACATCGGCCTCGCCCCGGTGATGGCCGATCTCAAGGCAGTGTCCGAGGCGCTGGGCAACCGGTTCTTCATGGCCTGGTACCACACGATCGTGGGCTGGGTGGCCATGCGCCAGGGCGATTTCACCCTGGCGGAGCAGGAGTTGGAGCTGGCCCTGGCTGAGGACAAGGAACTGGGCGGAGCCGCCACTGCCGGTTTCGTGGTCGCACAGCTGGGCGAGATCGAGGCCCAGACTGGCCGCTACGACGCTGCCGAGTCCCGGCTGGTGCCCTTCCTGGGGCGGGCGGCCGCCACCGGTGACTTCCTCGGGGCGCCCTGGGGGGTGCCGGCGCTCGCCCGTCTCCTGATCGGCCGGGGGGCTCCGGCAGATGCCCTCGACATGATCGCGGGGTTCGTCGATCTGCTGCGTCCCCTCGGGATCCCGGTGAACGTCTCCGAGGGGCTCAACGTCCTTGGGGCCGCCCAACTCGCGCTGGGCGACGAGGCGGCGGCGGCGGAAGCCCTCGCCGCCGCCAAGGCCGAGGCCGCCTCTATCAGTAATCCCTGGCTGGGGGCTCAGGCCATCTACCTCCTGGGCGAGCTCGCCCGCCGCCGTGGCGAAGTGGAGGAGGCCGAGGGCCTCCACCACGAAGCGCTGGCCATGCGGGCGTCGAGTGGTCTGCGGCCCGGGGTGGCCGAATCACTCGAGGCGCTGGCCGGTTTGGCAGTGCAGCACGACAGTTGTGCGGAAGCGGCCCGCCTCTTCGGCGCCGCCGCGACACTGCGGGCCCAGATGGGCCTGGCTCGCTGGCCGGTCCAGACGGACGGTTACGACAGCGACGTGACCGATACAAGGAAAGCCCTCGGCGAGGACGCGTTCGCCGCCGCTTGGGCCGAAGGTGCCACGCTCTCCGTCGACGACGTCGTGGCCTACGCCGCCCGGACGCAGGGCGAGCGCCGGCGGCCGTCGCAGAGCTAAGCAGTTAGGTTCACGGATGTCGGCTATGTCCGCATCTGTGCCGCTGAGCTCGACACCTGGAAGGACCGCATAGGGCTCGAAGTTGCCGTTCGGCTCATCTGCCGGAACGAGCACGTTGCGCCATTTGCGGTCATCGACTTCTCGCAGGGTCACCGACGGGATCGTTCCAAACGAAGCCGACCTGAGGGTAAGACTCGATACCGAGTTGTTGTCTGGTGCGTTCACTTCACGACCGCCCATCGAACGATAAAATCGGCGGTTCGGTTTTGCAGAAAGCGCAGTGAGGTAGAAGCCCTCGGGGCTTGTCTCAATCAGCTCTGTGGCGACTGCCCTAAACAAGGCGCGACCGATGCCCTGCCGTTCGAACTCTGGTCGAAGGTAGATGGCATAGAGTTCTGCTCCTTCGAAGAATTCTGTTTGACGACCTGGACCTCCGGACGCGAAGCCAACAATGCCGGGGCCTTCTATGGTCGCAACGCGATAGACGACTCCGGGCTTGGAAAAGATCCGGCTGTGGCGGGAAGCTTGGTGTTCGGCTGGCAGTGAGGCAAGGAAGTCAGGTGATACAAGCCTGCCAAGAACCGATAGCTGCCATGTCGCCAGGAAGCGCCGCTGCCTTAGTTTGTCGCACGAGGCTGACGACCGCAATGGCCGGCCGCAATCACGGCATTCGGTCGAGTCAGACTTTTTTGACGCCGGCTTCCACAAATCGCAGATGGCGATGACTCTTTTCACCTCCTTGAAACGTCGTTGTTGCGACCGTCGTCGAGCGGTCGAAACCGACCCGAATGAGGACTGAGAAATGGATCTGGAAGGAAAGCGAATTGTGGTCGTCGGCGGGAGCCGCGGCTTGGGGAGGGGGCTCGCCGAGGCATTCGTTGCTCGCGCGGCCGAAGTCACCGTGGTCGCCCGAAACGCGACGGCCGTGCAGGGTCCGGCTGAGCAACCGGCCGTCACCGCCATATCGGCTGATGCAACCGATGCCGACGCGGCGTGGCGGATCATGGAGCAGACGCGACCTGATGTCGTCATCATGAATGCCGGTGCGGAACCGCCCATGGAACGGATCGACCGGATTGGCTGGGAGGCATTCACGACCAACTGGAATGTAGACGTCAAGGCCGCGCTGCATTGGGTACAGGCTGCCCTGACCTTGCCAATGGCGCCGGGCGGGCTCGTCGTCCTGGTCTCCAGCGGAGCCGCCGTGCAGGGGTCGCCGCTATCGGGAGGTTATGCCGGCGCCAAGCGCGCGCAGTGGTTCATTGCAAAATATGCCGATGGCTTGTCGGCGGAACTCGGCCTGGGTTTGCGGTTCCGGGTCATCGTTCCCCGGCAGATGTTCGTCGGAACCGGTGTGGGCGATACCGGCATCGGGGCCTATGCTGCGAAGGCGGGTCGGACATTTGCCGAACAGGCCGCCACCTGGCCGGACATGACGCCGCGGGCTTTCGGTGATACGGTCGCCGAACTGATCGGCAAGACGGGCCTCACCGAGGCCATGGTCTATGCCGTGCGTGGGGATACGGGTGTGACGGTCATCGAATGACGGAAGACGCAGCTCTCGGGGCCGAAGAGAGGAAAACTCTGCTCGCAGACCTGGCCAGGGAAGCGGACGCGCTTCGCCCCCAACTGCATCGCTATGCTGCTCGTCTGGTGGGTTCGGTGATCGACGGCGAGGACGTGATTCAGGACGCGTTTGCCAGGGTATTTGCGACGGCTGGCTCGATCCCGCCGGGCACGCCGCTGCGACCCTGGCTATTTCGCATCGTCCACAATCGAGCCATAGATGCCCTGCGCCAGCGCAGTACGCGCCGGTCGGAGCCGCTTGAGATGGCCTTTGATCTGGCCGATATCAGCGCCGTCGGCCCGGAGGACGCGCTGATCCGGCAGGACACGGTGCGGGTCGCCCTGGGTCATTTTGCAGAATTGCCGGTGCCGCAACGCAGCGCGGTGATCCTCAAGGATGTGTTGGGAGAGTCGCTTGCGGATATCGCAGCGCTGCTGGAACTGAGTGTCGATGCCGTCAAGGCCCATCTGTCGCGCGGTCGGGCGAGATTGCGCGCGATCTCCGACGTGCGGTCAGAGGTTGCGCCGTCGCCAAGTCCCGAGGCCCTGAACTTTGCAGCGCTCTTCAACGCCCGAGACTGGGACGCGTTGCGTCGCTTGCTGGCCGACGACGTTCGGCTTCGTCAGGCGCGACGGCCGGAAATCTCGGGTGCCGCCGACGTCGGTCGATTTTTCACCTATTATGCCGAATATCCGCCGGTCAGGGTCGAACCAGCCTGGCTGGAAGGCCGGGAAATATTGCTGGTATCGGCCGAACCGTCGGGCGGTCCTTCCTATTTCATGCTGCTCGAATGGCGGGGGCAAAAGATAAGCCTGATCCGCGACCATCGTTATGCGACCTATGTCATGGATGGTGCTGATGTCATGCCGGCCGCATCGCGGTGACCGATAGTGGTCGAGACGAGCTTTCTCCCGGTCCGCTATGCAGACTTTGAGACGTTCGTTCAACGGACGCTTCCGATCCGTTGCTGCCGTTCCCTCGAAGAGGGTGTCTGGTAAGCCTTGACCTCTCTTCTTGGAAGCCGACATTGCCCAGAACCAGCATTCGTGACCCGAAGCAGTCATTCCTGAGGCTATCCCGGCTTACCACCAGCTGAACGCCCTCAGACCCGCAGAGGTGCTGGGAAACCGGCCGCTCGGCTAATTCTGTGGTCCTGGGCACGCGGGCAGTGCCACTGCTGGCTGGCGGTGAGCAACCTCACTCGGAACTGGTTTCCCGACTGGCATCTCGCCCGCTTTGAGGAGTTTCTTCGACCGGCGTGTCACGACGGAGAAGTTCCGCTCTGTCTAGATGCAACAGATGCTTCAGGGCTTCCTTCAGGCGTGCAGCGGCCTGTATGCGCTCCTCAGCCGACATCTGCGCAGGGTCGAGATCAAGCTTGAGGTGCGGCGACTCAACGCGAAGATGCTCGTGGCCTTCCTTTGGGGGCTTGTGCAGATCAATAACGTTAAACGCAGCGACCGGATGGCCGACCCCGCGTAGCCGAATATGCCCCATCTCCTCGCAGCGAATCTCATCCTTCACGTGTGCATAAGTCTCGAACGAGATCAGGATGCCGCCCTCGGGCGCCTCGTGCTCGAGTCGGGAGGCGAGATTCACCGCCCCGCCGATGATCGTGTAGTCCATGCGGTCCTCGCTGCCGAAATTGCCGACCGTGCAATAGCCGGTATGGATGCCGATCCGACAGGCGAAAGGCTTTTCGACGCCCGCGTTGCGCCAGAGAGCACTCAGATCCCGCATCCGTTTCTGCATGGCGATCGCCATCCGCACGCAGGCGAGGGCGTCCTCCTTCACGCCCCGGCTCTCGGGATCGCCAAAGAAGATCATGAGGGCGTCACCCACATATTTGTCGACCGTGGCGCCGTGCTCGAGCGCGATGCGCGACATTTCCGTCAGATACTGGTTGAGCAACTGTGTCACGTCCTCCGACTCCATCTGGTCGGTCATCTCCGTGAACCCGACGAGATCGGAGAAGAACACGGTGAGCTTCTTACGCTGGCTGATAAGCTTGACGTCCTGCTTGCCTGCGAAGATCGAGGCGTAGACCTGGGGTGAGAGATACTTGGCGAGCTTGTTAGAAAGCGCCTCCAGCTCCCGGTGCTTCTGGCTGATCTGCTTGGCTGCCTCCTCGGTGCGCCGGTTGGCTGCCTCTAGCTCCATCTCGCGCTGCTTGAGCTCGGTGATGTCGGTATAGACCGCGGCCGTGCCGCCGCCGGCGACCCGCCGCTCGGAAATCAGGATCCAGCGGCCATCGGCCCGGTGCTGCAAAGTCGGCGGGCCGGGTTTCCGATGCTGCGCCAACCGCCGCGCTATGTAGCCCTCCGGATCGTCGTATGCCTCGCGAATCAGCCCGACCTCTACCGCGCGACGGACAATGGCTTCGAACGGTGTGCCGGACTCGATCTCAATGTCGGTACCGCCGTAGAGCAGTTCCTTGTATCGGCTGTTACGAAGCTGGAGCCGGTCCTCGCCATCGTAAAACGCGAAGCCCTCGGAGATACTCTCGATGGCGTCGATCAGGCGCTGTCGGGCCGACGCGAGCTCGCGCGTCCGTTCTTCGACTTTGTGCTCAAGGCTCGCATAGGAGTCCTGCAGTCGCGCCGCCATGCGGTTGAACTCGCCGGCGAGCGCCTCGAGCTCGTCGCCGGTCCGGATGTCGATCCGGTCGGTGAGCTCACCGCCGCCGATCTTCGCCGCTCCTTCCTGCAGGCGCCGGATCGGCCCGGTCATGCGGCGGGCGAGCATCAGGCCCGCGAGCGCTGCCAGGAGCACGCCGACCAGCACGAGTCCGCCGGTGCGCACTATCGAGGCGTAGAGCGGCTGGTATGCCTCGTCCACCGGCAGATCGACGAAGACGAGCCAGCCGAGCGGTGCAATCCGCGCGTGGGTGCTGAGCCCCTCGCGCCCTTCCGGATCGGGCGCTCTCATCGGCTCGTCCGCCGGGCCACCGGCCAGCGCCGCAGCAACCTGCGGCAGACCTGTAAGGGCGGCCCGGCGCAGCACGAGGCTGATGTCCGGGTGAGCGACCAACTGCCCGTTCGCGTCGACGACGTAAGCCCGCCCGCTGCGGCCGACCTCGATCCTAGAGATCACGTCCCAGATGAACTTGAGGTTGACCTCGGCTACCGTTACCCCGCCGTCGCTGGGCCGCTCCGCCGTGGCGACCGTCATGTAGGGCTCGGACTCCTTGTGGAAGTAAACGGGACCGCGCCAGGCACCTTCTGCCTTCGCGGCCGCGAACGCCGGCTCTTGCGAGCGGTCGATGCCGCTGCCGACCACGTCCATGGCCACCCGCGAGATCCGGAGCTGCTCCCGGCCGGTGCCGTCGATGTAGGTGAGCTCGGTGATCGCCGGCACTTGGCGCAGCAGCCGGATGAAGTCGAACCGGCGTCGCTCGGCGCCTTCCTGTCCGGCGTATGCGCTTGCGTGGGTGGTCCAGCCGAGCTGGCCTTCGATGCCGGCGATGAATTGCTCGATCGTCTGCGCGGCAGCGGCGGCCTTCTCGCGCTGGATGCGGACCAGTGCGCCCTGGTGCTCGGCAGCGGAAAACCAGGTCTGGACTGCGCCGGCCACGACCAGCGCCCCTGCTACCACAGCCGCCAGGAGGACAGCGTACTTGCGCAGCAGTCGCCCTTGCGGTGGCGCGTTCCCGGCGTCATCAGAAACAGGTTCGCCGGCGGCCGTCACTCGATGACCTCGTCGGCACGCAGCAAGACGGCGGGCGGGATCGTGAGGCCGAGCTCCCGGGCGCGCCTCACATTAAGCGTGAACACGATTTCGGAAAGCTCTTCGACTGGGAGTTCAGCTGGATTAGCGCCCCTAAGAATCTTGTCGATATATTGCGCGGCCACCGGCCCCGCAAGGGCCAAGTCAGGGGCATAAGAAAGGAGCGCGCCCCATTCCACCCAACCTTTCCGATGCGCCGCCACCGGTAAGCGCGCATTTTCACTGAGGTCGATAATGAGGCGAGGGTGGTTGGTCTGAAGGTCGGGAGAAGCGACGATCACCGCGCCGACCTCGCCAGATTCAAGACCGGCAAAGACTCGCTGCACATCGGCTGCGGTCTTTGCATCGCGCTCGATTAGTTCCACCGCAAGCACAGCAGCCGCCTCGCGCACGAGCGCCAGCTCTCTGGGCGCGTAAGGATCGTCTCGGTCGAACAACACAAGGACGCGCTGAAGGTCCGGATCGATCTGCTTCAGTAGTTCCAACCGCTTCGCGATCAGGCTCAAATTCGAGACCGGGCCGGTCAGGTTTCCTCCCGGCCACGCGAGACTCTTAATGTAGCCTGCCGCCTGAGGATCGTAGATGTGAACGAAGACGATCGGGATATCCGATGTCGCCGCCTTGGCCTCGCGAACACATTGATCCTCGAAGCCGACGATGAGATCGACGCTGGCGGTCACCCATTCCTTGATGGTCGCCGCGGCGGCTGCCTGGTCCGGCTGATTTCGCCAGTCGAAGCGCAGGTTCTTGCCGTCCTCGTAACCCAAATCGTTAAGCGCCTGATGAAGCGTATGCAATGCTGGTGGTTCATGATCGATGCCGACATGGCACAGCCCGATGTGCCAAACCTTGGTCAAGTCTTGGGCCGGGGCGTAGGGCGGCGGCAAAACCAGCAGCGTTGACACGCTGATGATCACGCTCATTCGGCGAAAGACCGCAAGCCTCAAGCCCATGCTGCCCTCCCCCAGCAAGAAGCCGGTTCGGCGCCACGTCCGGCGGCGCTCCGCTCGCTCGGGTGGCTCGTGGCGCGGCTTTTCTAGCCGGCTCAAGTCTACAGGAAAACGCAGTCGCTCGCCATCGGCCCGTGTTGGCGTCGTTGCTCGCTCGCCCACCTCCCCACAGTCGCAGGACGACATGTTCTCGCAACTGTCACCGTTACATCCCACGCCATGCTGCCCCCCTATGCTGCGCATCAGCGCGCGGGCAGAAGATGCGCGCACCCGGGTCGACACCGTCCGTCCAATCGAACGTCTGCTTCTGGGGAACCGCTTGAAGTGCAGATCCGCAAGCGCCTGCTCGATCCGACCGGACAGGCGAACGGCACAGAACCACCGTCCCTGTCATTGCGAAACGGCGAGGAACGTCGGCACTGGGCTCAAACGGGGAGTTGGTGGGCCACGGCGCTCTGACCACCTTGCGGACTTTCGAGACGTTCGGATTGGCGGCTGGTAGGGACGAGTTCGACCCTTCTGTGGCATTGGCTCGTGCTGCCCGAAAAGCGCTTCTTTGCGCGAAAGCGGGCTTTGCGAAATCCTGGAACTGTTGCATTGGTCAGCGTTCAGGCACGCCTGCCAACCTCAAACCTTCGGACATCTGGTCCACCCAATGCGGTATGTTTTGACCGGTCGGTAACGCCCGGAACCGCTCGATTGTAAAGTCCGGCTGGGCGGCGAGCAGCTTCTGGGCAGCCCTTCGGGCCGTCTTGAGATCGCCGCTCAGCGCTGACAAGGCCGCCAGATGGCGATAAGGCCAAGTCACCTCAGGATGTTTGTTGATCACCTCACGGACGACAGCAAGCGCGTTGCGAAGGGAGCCCGCCATGGCGAGCGACAGAGCGATCCCCATCCTTGTGTTGAAGGCGAATGGATCCGCCGGACTGAGCGTCAACGCCCGCTCGAACCGCTCCGTCGCGCGATCAATTTCTTGCATGTAGAATCCGACCCAGCCAAATCGCGTCCATGCCCAGGCATTGTTGGGATCGAGCGCGAGCGCCTTTTCAAGGAAGGCCGCCGCGCGCTCCTGATCGCCGCAATGGCTTAGCGCCCCTCCGACCGCAGTCAGCGCGGTGGGATCGTCGTCGATCAAGCCCGCCGCGGCATCGACGGCGCTGAGCGCATTCTGCAGCTCCTCCTCCGGTGTTTTGGTCCATACGTAAGTGACATTCAGGGCCTGGCACCATGCCAGAAGCGCATGCGCGCGACCATAGGTCGGGTCGATCGCGATCGCCTCCTTGAGCAGCGCGAATGCCTGCTTGTTGTCCTCCTTGTTTTGGCCCCAGAGCTTTGGATATCCGCGACATGCGCGAGCAGACTGGCGCCGTAGAGACCCATCGTGCACGAGACGTCCTGATCGATCTCCGGATATCGTCGGAGCGCGCTCGAGACCTTTCGGCGGAAGAGGTCCAGGATGCCCTGGTGGACGCGGCCGATGTCATCAGGGCACTGAAGATCCTCTTGGAACGGATCCCGTGACATACCCATGCCCTCAGAAAAAAACCTGCCGCACCAAATCCCGGGGAGCGTCAGTCCTTGACGTCGCTCGCAAGTGAGAACAAAATGAGAACATCGACGGAGGTTCTCATGACCAATGCGGAAGAAGTGATCAATCGCGCTCACTCCATCATGGCGGCGTTGCGCGCAAAAAGAGAGCGCGAGGCAGCGCGGCGCAAGGAGGTGTTTGGGCGGATTGGGACCGGCAAACCCTTGACGATCCCCCAACGCGGCATCCAGCTAAGCCTGAAATTACAATGACCGCTTCGGAAATGAAGGCGAAGAGCGCCGATCTCGATTGGGAGGTCGAAGCCGCCCTCGCCTGGCACGATGAAGATCCGCGCGCAACGATCGCCACACTGCTGCTCGACTGCAAGCATCTGCGCGAGCAGCTTGCGCTCGCTGAGCAATTCATGAGCCGCGGCCTCACGCGTGGGTGGTCACCGCAGTATCACAGGCCAGAAGACTGATGGAGATAGAAACGAAGCGAGACTCTGGCAACGCGAAAGATACCCACCTCCAGCACGCCGCTCGCTCACTACGGCGCGGTCGAAGGTGCGCTCGCGGGCGGCTTCGCTACCGCCCTACTACACCACCTGTTGGGACGCGGCCCCGTCAACTGATGGGCAATGGATTGTGCAAGGTTGGAGTTGACCCTTTTCGACGGCGAGGCGACACTTTCTCCAGCAAGGCAGGAGAAAAAAAGATGGCCGAGCCAGACCACTGGCGCCACATGGCAAGCGCGCCGAAAGACGGCAGTCGGATCCTCGTCACGATCCGCCCGTCCGAACAGGGGGCGGCAGAAGTTGACCTCGCGTACTGGTCGAATGGCGATCGGTTCGGCCCAGAAGGCTGGCGCGCCGCTGATTCCTCCCCCGGCCGCATCATCGAATACGCCGAACCCGAATTAAGGTGCTGGATGCCGATGCCGTCGGCCAATCTCAACCGCACCTCCATGCCCTCACCCTGGGAAGGCGATGACGACCAAGAACTCTACGGGTCAGGAATTTAAGAACGCGCCGCCATGTTGCGAAGATGGTACGCAGCGAGGGCAAAATTCGAGATCCCGGCGCCGAGCGGCTTGCACTCAGCGCTTCAGAATTCCAGTCGATACATTATGCGGTCTTCTAGTCTAGCACAGAACGAGAACTTCCGGGAGTTCGGGGCCGCGGCAATTAGCGACCGCATGCCGCTGTTGAGTTCACTCCGGGCGTCTACCCCAATAGACTCCGCAGCTGGCGGCCCCTACTATCCTCGGATAGAGGCCTCCAATAGTGCCGGGACAACATGGCCGGGAAACGTGTTCAACGCCGTCTCGCTGCCGTACTGGCCGCCGATGTGGTCGGCTACAGTCGGATGATGGAGCGCGATGAATCTGGGACGCTTGAGCGTCTCCAGAGCAGTCGGCAGACGCATGTGCTCGCTCAGGTCCAGAAGCACGGCGGCCGAGTAGTCAAGCTTATGGGTGATGGCTCGCTCGTGGAGTTCACGAGCGTTGTTGCAGCCGTCAATTGTGCCTTGGAAATTCAGCGCGTCGTGGAAGCAAGCGACCTGGATTTACCGGAAGAGCAGAGAATCCGCTATCGGATCGGCGTCAACCTCGGCGATCTGATAGTCGCGGGGGACGACCTCTACGGAGAGGGCGTCAATGTGGCGGCGCGATTGCAGACGTTGGCCCGCCCTGGAGGGGTAGCCGTTTCCCAAACCGTCCAGGACCATGTAACAGGAAGACTCCCGGTAGTGTTCGAGGACCTTGGCGAGCACATCGTTAAGAACCAAGAACGGCCCATTCGGGTATTTGGCGTCAGTCTTGGCGAGGCGAGCCGAGAGCGAAGAAACAGGAGTTTGAACGTCCCGGACGTCAAGGCGGATACGCGGCCCACGGTTTGCGTTCTACCCTTTGTGAACATGAGCGGTGACCCGGAGCAGGACTATTTCAGCGATGGTATCACCGAGGACATCATCATCGATCTATCAAAGGTCTCCGGGCTCTCGGTTACTGCTCGCAACACCGCTTTCACATTCAAGGGCCGGGCGGTGGATGTCTGTAACGTGGCTCGGCAGCTAGGGATAAGCCATATTGTTGAAGGCAGCGTGCGCAAGGCCGCCGGCCGGGTGCGTATTGCGGCACAGTTGATCGACGGCGCAAGAGGCGACCATGTCTGGGCGGAGCGATACGACCGCGAACTGAACGACATCTTCGCGCTACAGGATGAAATCTCGACGGCGATTGTCGAGGCATTGAAGGTCAAGCTCTTGCCGACCGAACGCCGAGCGATCGAGAGCCGATCGACCCATAACTCAGACGCGTACCAACTCTATCTGTTGAGCCGGCACTACCTGCAGCATGGCATACGGCACGTGGAGATCGCTCTTCGGATCTGTCAGCGTGCGGTGGAGATCGATCCGAACTATGCTCGAGCCTGGGCAATGATCGCCCATTGCCAGGCCGAGCTTCACCTTGGGGGAAGGTCGGAGGAGCGGGGCATGTCTGCCGCCGAGAGGGCAATCCGGCTTGATCCGGCCTCATCTGAGGCACACGCAGCCAAGGGGCGGATTCTGGCCGATCTCGGCCGTTGCGACGAGGCTCTTGCCTTGCATCGAGAATCGTTGCGCCTGAACCCGAATTCTTATGACGGCCACCACGGTTTTGGCCGAACCTGCATACGCCTTGGCCGCCATGAAGAGGCAATCGAACATTTCGCGCGAGCTGCAGAGCTTCTCGAAACTGACTACGTCTCCCCGGGTTTTATAGCTCAATGCTACGGAGCGCTTGGCAGGCAGGAGGAAAGCACCTCGGCCGCACGACGCGCGCTGGAGCGTGCCGAACGGGAGATCGCATTGCGGCCCGATAACGCGCATGCGGTGGTGTGTGGCGCTCATGCATTGGCTTACCTCGGAGAGTTCGAACGCGCCAAGGAATGGATCTCGCGCGCCCTCATCGTCATGGACCCCGATGACACCCTTGACCGCTACAATCTGGCCTGCGCCTTGGCCAAAATGAACGAGGCCGATCGGGCTCTCAACCTGTTGGAAACTTGCGTTTCCAACATGCCCCCCGACTTCGTTGACTGGATGAAGAACGACAGTGACCTGGCGCCATTGCATCATTATCCGCGGTACAAAGCGCTGATCGAATTGGCCAGCGTTGCAAGCAACAATCCCTCGCCTTGAACGGATTCGAACCGCCGATTCCTCGCCGCAGTTCCTGCTAACCGGTTGGGATAATTTAGAATATGAACTCGTACAGCTGCAGCATTTATCTAAGCCATTCCTAACTCACATAATTCCGAGTTCTGTGAACTCGGATCCTCGAACAGCCGCTCTTGGCAAAGATCGATGACACTGCAGCCAATCGCCGCGGATTTTCTGCTTCGTGATCCAGCGCTATACGAACGGCCCAATCACCGACCTCGGGTTAGACTTGCTTCGAGGGGTCGATCTTTGTTCTTCTGGCGACGATTGACGGCAAGGCGTACTCGTCCAGCCCGACAAACGAGCATTGATCAGGGTTGAATTTCCGTCGTCGAACCTGAAGAGGCCCTCGCTCAGCGGGGATACTGAAATTGCTTTTTCTTTTCGGCATAGTTCCTGCCGCCGGAGCTGCCATGAAGGAGTTGGCATTTCTTATTCCCTTGGTCTGTGCTCTGGAACTGACAAGCTTCTCAAGGGGAATCACCTCATAATCATCGTCAAGCTCGAAATATTGGGGATGATCAGGTAGGACAGGTGAACAAAGATTGCGGGCGTTCAAGTTTCTTCCTCGGTTTTCCGCAGTTCCTCGATGCCGGTGCGATACAATTCGATGATTCGATGTAGCGGTGACCAAGAGCAGAAAACTCCGCTTCATTCTGGGTGATCCCGAGCGATTCGCGCAAATGTTTGACACAGGTCATCGCGGAAAGCGCCATGATGCTAATCGTGTCGAACATTTCGAAGTCCGTTAGCTGAGGATCGATCTCCAGATGAACTCCATCGGGCACCTCCTGAGGATGGCGGCAAAGGGACGTCCAGGTCACGTGCTCAGCATCCGCCGATATCTCACGGTAAATGTGGTGGTATCGCGGGAAGTCGCTACTCTTTGAGAAATCCCCCAAGTTCAAGCTTTGAGGCTTTGTCCCGTCACCCATGACGAATCGCTGAAGCTGGCGGTTCGACTCCTCTGTCAGGTTGACCGCGATCTTCTGAAATGCCTTTCCTCTGGAAAGCCGGCTCGCCTTGTCATCGTCGAGCAAGATCTTGGGATATTCCGGCTTGGTGCAGGCAGCTTCCATGTGCATTGCGCACTCAACGACCCCACGCACAATAATGCGGAACCCGAGTAGTTCGCCTTGTTGAAGAAGCGTGAGTGCGGATCGAAACAGCGTGAAGGCCCGAGCTGCAATCGCCAGCATGGCCGATTGTCTTCGCGGATCTTCGCCATGTTGAGGAGCGATCGCAGCGTCCTCTATGAACCCCCGCGACAGTTCGTTGAATATCACCAACCAGTCGACCCAACCCGCCTCGGTGATCTTCGTCATGTCGATTTTTCGCTCATCAGCAGTATCACCCAATGCCAACCCGCCGTCAGTCCGCTGCGAACGCGTCTCCTCCGCGATCAGGCGTCCGGAATGCAGAGCGGCTGGACATATTTGTCTATTCCGGCCGGACGAGGAAACTTCTGGCTTAGCAGATCAAGAACAGTCACGCAGAGCCCCCAGCGACCACACGCATCTCTCGCAAGTGAAAGCCACTTCCTCGTCACGTGGCACATCCGCATTATCGTCCTGGATGTGAACCTTGTTCCGGTATTTGCGCAGGGTGTGCAGCTCGTCGTAGATGCCTCCCCCCAGCTCAACCAGCAGGTCGTATTTGCGCATCACATCGATGATGTTATTGAGCTTGTCGATCTTTTTGCCTTCGATCGCCTGACGGTCGGCTTCGGCGATGTTTGGCACGCCTTCCCGGTTGAAATTCTGGGCACGGTAGATGATTTGCCCGAGGGCCGCCTCGAGAATAGCGCCAACCTGAACAACAACGAGCTTATTCAGGCTGCCGTCGCCATTGTGCTCACAGAGTGAGCGCAAAGCACCGGCGTTGTAAACGAGATTGTCGCCGACCTTGAAATCGCCGATGAAGTTTGACGGTATCTCGACCATGTTCACTTTCCTCGACTATGGAGCGGCCCGCTGCGCCGGACGCGGCTGAACCCGGTTTCTCACCTGATCATAGAGCCTGAGTTCGCCGGGCATTGCCAGCGTGACGGCCAGGCCGAGGGGCACCAGATCGTCAATGGGGGAAGCCGGATCAGGCTCTCGTTGGATTTTCAGGCGCAAATTCATGCCGTCGGCGACGACCGCTGCCTGCGCCCCGCTCCACACCCGCGTGAAGACGGTGCCACGATTGGTCTGGTTGCCATCCGGTTGCCAGGCATCCGCCGAAACGCCGAGACCTGCGATTTCGGCTGGATCGAGGATCTTCATCCTGACAGCGCGATAGGATTTCCGACCAGGAATGACCGGTGTGAACCAAGCCAATGTGGCGGACACCGAATGAGCACGAGCCTGGCCGCCGATCGCAGCCGGAATCGGCACCAGCACATCGACGCTTCGCTCGCGACCGAGTGACCCCACGCACCAGAAGGTAGCGCGGTCTGCAGCACAGGCGACCGCATCATCACTGTCAAGCACGCCATAGCCCAGGAAGCGGCGGATGTTGTCTTTTTGACGCGGAGCCTGACCCTGCCCAAACGGCCCGAGAAGTTCTTTGACCAGACCGGCCGCCGCATTCGGCCAACGCGCCGGGTGCACAAGCAGGGCCTTGATGAGAACAGCCCGCTGCACATTCGTCAGCTGCAGGAACTCCTGGCCGTAAGCGGCCTCCAGGGCATCGTGAATGCGATGTGCTGTGCGAGAGGCCAGCGCGGTTGCCGCACTCGTCCCGTTTGTGAACCCCTCGGCATTCTCAAGGCCGGGACGCGGCGGCGCGGCAACTTTGAGTCCCGCTCCTCGACTTGCGCTCGCCGGCGCGACAGTGATGCTCTCCGCGGTCGCGATGACGCGAAGATGTTCGCGGGCGCCCGGCATCAGAATGTCAGGCTTGACGGAGCCCGCGAACCCCGGTCCTAAAGCGCTGGATGGGTTGGCTGTATCCAGCTCGGAATATGGATTGACGTTAGCACGCGCCAATGCGCGGTCAGCGGCCGGCACCCAATCAAGATTGCGGGCGCCGATCGTCAGTCCATTGATCGTCTCCGATGGAGACAACAACCGGCGGTCGGCGACGAGATCTGCGACCGCGTTGATGACACCGCGTGCGCGCTGATCGGCGTTGGCATCCTCGAACGCGACCCTGTTTGCAAAGGCGGCCACAGGAAATTGCGCTGTGATATTACCTGCACTGACGAGGAACAGGATACCGAACCGGAACGCCAGTCTGTCGAGAAGGCGTGCCCAGGGCGACAGCTTCCCATAAAATGGCCGTCTGACATTTCCGAGCGATATATTCACGATGATGACATGCGGAGCCGACGGTTGATCGCCGTCGCGCATGCGGATGACCGCCTGATAGATCAGATCGATGATCAGCCTGTCCGGGGGAAAGCGGTCATTGTTGCCGAGCACGGGAATGCAATGCACCCGGCGTGGCAGCGGCTGTTCTGGTCTGTTGCGATCCCCATGAACGATCAGGGAAGCCATGGCCGACCCATGGACGCGCTGAGCGACGAGCGCGCCGGGCTCGAGCCCGAAATGATCTTCGACGCTTAGATGACGCTGCAGCAAGGGATGGCCAGCGACGGGAACACCATCGAGAAGCGCAAGGATCGGGTCGGCGGTGACAGGCCCCGGGGCGGGCGCAGGAGCAGCCGGCAGAAGATCGTTGGCGTCAATCTCCGACACCACGCTTTGCGGCCGAATGTGCATGATCGGTTCGACACCAGCCAAGCTACCAGGACCACGCTCGACTACTGTTCTAACAGCTGCGACAGGCAGTTCGGCGAGGATAGCGTGGTAGGCAATGTCTTCAAGCCTAGAGCGACTGAGAACGCGACCACCGCTTTGCCTGATCGCGGCCGCTACCGTCGCTTCACTGATCGCACCTGCCTCGGGAGAAGCACGGAACACGAGTTCGATTTCGAGAGGAACGAGTTCGTCATCCGCCCGACCTTCGATCTCCTCAACGAGGACATCCGCATCCAACGGTTGGACGCGATCGGCAGGCCCCCAAACACGAAGGTCACGAAGACAGGCGAAAACGTCCCGCCATGGGGTGAACCCTTGTGGCAACACTCGGCCCACCACCCATGTGCGCCATAGCGACTCGATTTGCTGCAGCGCCCGCAGGTCCGGCACGAGCAGATAGGCGACAGGTGCCTTGTCCTCGTCGTCCGGCAGCTCTTCCTCATCGATAAGTTCGAGGCCAGGGACATTGTTGACCGCACGGGCAAAGGCCGCAATGCTTCCCTTCACTTCGAAAACGAGGAGGCGCTCCGGCGCCAACGCGGCTGGATCGGCGCGAAGTGCGAGACCCACCGGGTCGCGCTGCAGCACGTCTGCCAGGCGCTGGAATTGCGGGCCAAAACGCTGGTTCTGGTCAGCGGTCGAGTTTGGTTGAGGACCCCGCACGACGGCCGGTCGGCCGGGTGCTCTTGGCTGCGGGGCGCTCGGATGCAGTCTCAAAATCGGCTTGGTCGGATCGCTCGCCATTCAAAACCTCGGGGCTAACTCTTGTTGCCCAGAGGTCCAGTTCTGAACGAAGTGCATCGTCGATGGAAAGCTCCCCCAAGCCCAATATCTGTCGTCTTCGCACGTTTTGGCAGAAATCCAAAGCCTCTGCAAAACTTACGGTACCCAATTTCGCGGCGATCGATTTCGCCGCAGCCTTGGGCGGATCAGGCCATTGCGAAATGATGCGGTCGACGAAAACTCCAATCCTCTGCCGATCCGGGGCCGGGAAAGCGAGCCGCATCTGGAAGCGCCGCCAGACTGCCCGGTCCAGCAGCTCGGCATGGTTGGTGGCGGCGATCACGACGACGTAACTGGGCAGTTGGTCGAGCTGCATCAGCAGGAACGAGACCACGCGCTTGATTTCGCCGGTCTCATGGGTATCGCCGCGCTCCTTGCCGATTGAATCGAACTCGTCGAAAAATAGAACGCTCGGCCGCGTGCGGACATAGTCGAAGAGCTTGCGCAAGCGCGCGTTAGTCTCGCCGAGATAGCTTCCGATCAGGGCGTCGTATCTAACAACAAAAAACGGCAGCCCGAGTGCCTCCGCCACAGCCTCGGCAAAGGAAGTCTTGCCGTTGCCTGGTGGGCCCGACAGCAACACCCGATGGCGCGGCTCATAGCCATGAGCGCGCAAGACATCAGCGCGGGTGTGTTCTTCGATGAGTTGACGGCCGCCCTGCTGCACCGGAAGCGGAAGCATCAGCTGATTGAGCTGAAGTCGCGGCTCGAGTTCGAGTATCGTGTCCTTGCCGGAACCGGCAGGACTAGAGGCGGCCGTCAGCGCCGGGGGCGTGACGGCGACCGTAGAGAGGGCCCGCTCCAGCCGATCAGCGACGATGTGGTGGTTCTGTGCCCGCTCTTCGGCGACAAGCGCTTCCGTGGCGGATTTCAGCATCGCCCGATCGCCGGACACACCGGCGCGTACAAGGGAAATGAGAAGGTCGCTACGGGCCATGTCGATCGCGTTCCTGAAGGTTCTGGACTTAAACTCGCGGCAATGCGAATCGTAACTCAAATAGTTGAAAAAGTCTTCTCACGCCTACCAGTCGCAGGTAGCAAGGCAGGTCTATACATGAATTTATGGCTTCGCTACCAGCCCGAATGGAATCGCGCTGGCGCCGATCACCTGATGTAATCGCCTAAGGTTCAGCCCAGAGTCTCAAGCGCCAAGCGACAGGCCTGCTAACGCCACGGACCAGGATCTCCGGCGGCTTCGGTCCGCACCCAGCCGGTCTTGCGGCGCTCATCACTCAGCAGACCGTCCACAAACCGTTCCGCCGAAATCGCCACCCGCTTCTGCGCGAACAGCGGCCGCATCCGTGCCTTCACATCCCGCAGCGAAGATGCCCAGAGCTCCAGCGTCGCCCTCGAACAGCGTCCAGGCTGCGGCGTTGGCGTTCTGATCGGCGGGCTTCGCGTGGACAACGGGCACGCCGATCCAGAGCACCACTGCGAATTGCCGCTCTTGAGCCTCTCAGTGGTTCTGGCGAGTTCGAGACCTATCAAATCATGCTGCGCTAGGAGAGGATGCCCGCTGGTCTGCCATTCAATCGGTGAAGACGATCGCCCCGAACGAGCCGCGGCCGACCGTCTCGGTCGCGCCCCGGGCGGGCATTGCGATCATCTCTACCGTCACCGCAGAGACTTCGCCACGCCGCAGGCCCTCCGCGGAAACCAGCCCCTGGCAGAGACGCCGCTCCCCCGCGCCAAGTTCAATCTCGAGCTCGGAGTCGGCGCGCTCGAGCCGCCCCCGATCGCTTAAGGCCACGCCTACGGCGCCGGAGCGCAGCTCGCGCCAATCGGCGCCGAACCGCCTCGACAGCGTGTGCAACGCCTCGGCGCTGGTCGGATGGATTCTGATCGTGAGCGTGGCCGCTTCGGGCAACGGGTTCGTCGCGAAAAACCAGAAGGTGCCAATGCCCCCCTGGTCGACGTGCACGATGTCGACGTTGTGCTGCGCGTAATGCCGGTCGGCGAGCGGGTTCCAACTGCCCGACGGGGAATCGTCGAAGGCGCTGACGACTGCTATCAGGCAAATGTGATCGGGCGTCGTGGCCGTCGGCGCCAGGTTGATGGTCGTGGTGCGATCAGTCGTGCCGGGCGCGGCCGACAGCGTCCGGCTCGGTCCGAGCTCGGGCTTGCGGCGCAAGTGCGGCGGACCGAAGCCCGCGGACGGATCTGCCCAGTAGACCGCGACTTCGGCCGACGCAAGCCTGCTGCCGGCGTTCGAGACATCCACCCGCACCTTGTAGGTGACGCCGCGATCGAGCTTCCCGAGATGAGGAGTCCCGTCGGGCATCAGGATCTGGATCCCTTCACACAACCACGAGATTACACCGGGGGGAAACGGCTCGGTGCGATCTCCGACGTCCTTCGGGTAGTAGGGAATTAGCAGTTTCGAGCGCGTCGAAGTATCGGATCGTCCATCGGTCGGGCCACGACCGCGAGGTTCGCGGTCGACCGCGAACGGGTCCTCCGTCCGAGCACCGTGTTTCGGCGGCCTCTCCGGAGGGTGATCGTCGGGTTTTCTTTTCTCTTTTTCCGGCGCCTGAGTCTTCATGTCCGATTGCCTCAGTCGAATTACACGTCGCCGTAGCTAAGCACTACCGGCGACTGTGGGTTATCTGTTACCGAGGTTCCGGCAGCGGGTGTCCAGCACGCCGCCAGATGACCGCGGTCTGCGTCAAGATTCAGGTTAGACGAACGAAGTGGCGACGACGGAAGGTCGCGCAATTCGTCGAGCAGGAGATCGAACCCCTCAGACATCACCGATGCGGATCCGCCGAACCCGGTCATCAGAAAGGCGATCGGCTTGTGGCCGGGACCCAGCGTCGAAGGGGACGTGGCAGGCGCTTCAAGGCTTCCGGCAGGCGGCTGCAGAAACAGGGCAGGATCTGCCGGCGGAAGCGACGGCCACTGCACGCCGAGGCTGGCCGGCGGCAGCACGACGAACTGTCGATATGTCGGCTCGAGCAGATCCTCTCGCTCCGGATAGATCAGCCCGACCACCTTCAGCACCTTAAGACATGCGGTCGCAAAATGATGCAGGCCGGCGTCGAGGTGGTGGAGCCAGACCACCGCGATGAGGATGTCCTTTCCACCCATCACCGCGTCGAACTCCGACTGGGTGAGCGGAGTCGAGAGCTTGGACGCGCGCGATGCCAGCCCGCCGCTCTTCGGCGGCTCATTCTCGTTGGCATCATGTCCGAGCCAGAAGCCGACTCGGATGAGGAATATGGGTAGGAACAGCAGATCGAGACACGCTTCCTTGACGTAGTCGAGCCAATCCTCGTGCTTCTCCATGAACCACGGTGGTGAGCCGGGCCCAGGATCGAACAGCCGTTCCGGCCCATCCGGCTCGGGCTCGGGGCCGTCACGCGGCGTTGTTGGTTCGTCGGGATCCTTGTCCTGGGGGGTGAGTGTGTTGACAATCGCGAGGTCGAGCGTGTCGTCGATCGGCTCCGCTGGGGCCAGCGGCGGGAAGCTGTGCAACAGCCGCCAGTGCTCCAGCAACTGGACGTATGCCGCCTCCACATCGGGCAACACGGCCGGCAGGTCGCCGCTGGCGTAGACGTTCGAAAACGCCTTCTTCAGGAGCGCCGTGAGCCACGGCGGGAGCGCCGGATTCTGGGGAGATCCGAAGAGGGGCACGCGACGGATCGGATCGAAATCCGCTCCTTCGGCGAGCTGCCCATGCCGGAACCACGCGCCCACCGAGTAGCTGGCGAGCCGGTCGCGATAGACGTGCGATCGCCGCGGGCCTCCAACTCCGTGCGTCAGATAGGAACTGCCGAAAATGTTGCCGACATAGCTCGCCCCCACTCCGAACGCGAATGCGATCGCTTCCGGCCGTCCAGACGCTCGGGCCAGCTTCATCACTTCGGCGGCGAATGCTCCGGTGCGCCGCGAAAGGAAGAGATCGCGCCATGGCCACGCGCCGGTCGGCTGATCTGTGCTGACTGGGTGCTGCGTCAAGTGTCGCAATGGATGCAACTGCCAGACGAACGCCTGCAGCCGCGCCACGAGCGGGTCATACCTCAGATACAGGTCGGCAAGAGCCGCCCTGGCCGCGTTGTAGTCCGCCAGCGCATTGGCAGCCTTCGGGTTGCGAGCCACGTTTTCGATGGCGGTGCGAACATCGCGAAGGTCGTTGAGGAAGGCTCGAACGTCGACCGCGAGGGCGTGCGCCTTCTGGAGCCGGTCGACTTCGGCGTCGCTCGGCCCGGCGTGCGCGATGAGGTGGTCGACCACCGAGCCGAGCACTGCGAACGGATAAGTGCTTTCAATCGCTTTCAACGTCTCCACGGCGCTAGCCGCCGTCAACGAACCCGACACGAACTCCCGCTTCAGTCGGACTCGAAGGACTTCGAGTGCTGCAAAGTGAGCATACAGATCGAGCATGGTCGTGGCCTGTTTCTGTTTGAGACACGCCGACCTAGAACGTCGGGCACACCAGACTATGCGGCTGCTCTCGAACGGACCGTCGGGAGCGCGTCGTCACACGAAGTAAACCCTGCCTGCGGATCCAAGACCGTCAGGGGACCGAACAAATAGGCGAGCCCAGTGGAGTGTGCATTCCCCCGGACATTAGCGGGTCCCCACCCAAAACATCCCTAATAGACATAACAATAGCACGAAAAAGTTGCCACGCAATCCGAGTATATTACTTAGCATTACAGTTGCGTGATTTACCGATCTCTGAATCCATGGGTCACCATGATACGGAGGTCATGGAATGTCAGGTGCATCGATCGAGGCGACGCTGGAGTTCTGGGCATATTCGTCACGCGATGTGAAGGCACGGATCCGGCCGCTGGTGGCGCAGAAGCGGGTGGCGGTTTCGGAGGAACGGCTTGTGGGCGGTCTGCTGCGTGATGAGCGGCGCAAGACCGGCTGGATGCGGGCCGAAGCAGCCCGATTTAAAGTTCGTGAAAGGTCCGCCGTCGGAATGATAGCCCCTCCGGTAAGCCGTGCATAGGCCTCGTGGAAGAACGGCACTCACCGGCGGCCCCAAGGGACGTCCACGTTTAAGTCTGCGAACGGCAGCACTGCGCCTGATCCCGGACCTTCGCAGGATCCCGAATGACCTGTCTGTTCTTCACGACCTCAACATTGCAACCCACGTTCGGCCGGCTCTCATTAAGTAGTGCAGGTAACAGGGTTTTATCGAATCTATTTATCGACGGGCACCGCTGACCAGCGAAATGGAATGTGCGGCAGCAACTACGAGCGGGGCGAACCGCTCTTCCGCTTCCTGCGGCGCGTAACGGCTGCGCGAGACGGCGATACTGATCGCGCCATAGGCTGCGCCCTTTGCATCGAGGATGGGGCGGCCACTGAAAAATCGCCGTGGAAATACTCCTCGAAGGCGGTGGCGTAGCCCTGGGCCTTCGATTTCGTGAGCTTGGCGGTGAGCGCGTCGAGATGCCAGGTGGTGTGCGGCGTGAACGGGTGCAGGTTGGACTTCGAGAGGACCGCGCCAAACCACAGCCGAAGAGAAGCCAAAGTCGGACCGGCTCACATGTGCGCTCAAGAGCTCGGTTTCGACCAGTTACGAGGTCCTGGCGCTTGCGCCGACGCCGGGACAAGGTAGAATATAGAT
>NZ_SRXN01000057.1 GCF_004827385.1 Ensifer sp. MPMI2T | reverse complement strand
TCCGACCGCGGCATAGATCGAGTGCGCGAACCGTACCCTCCTCGTCGAGCGCCGCAAGGCGGCTGAAGCCGGCAACATCGGCTGAAAGGATGGCTGCAAGCTTTCGATCCACAGCGGTGACCGCTCCGGCGGCGCCGATCTCGTTGGACTCAATATGCGCGCATCTTCCCACATACACAGATGTTTGTCGCCAGCGAGATCGGATGAAAGACCGCTTTTGGGCGTGGTCACGTCATCCCCGCAGCCATGCTGCATGACAGGTTTCCACCCTGCCAGGACAGATGGGAACCGGAAGGATCGACCCTTCTCTGCCCTTCCTTTACAACGTTCTGACGGCAAGGCTCTGCCCATAGGGGAAGCTCAGCGCAAAGCTGACCGCGCGCCGGTAGCTGGCCCTTTAATGGCATCACCCGAAAAAGCTGAGAGCCGAGCCAGCCGGGTCTATCGGCGCAGTGTCGAAGGCTATTCGACGCCTCGGTGAATGGAGTTGATTCGAGTATTCAATTATATCTGCTGTATTGTCGGCGTAATTTTGAAATATATCTTTTTACCAAGTTGCCGATTAATAATATTAAGTGGATTTTTCTCTTGGCTAGTTGTTCTTTCTTGATCTAGCTATACTATAAGTTCTCTCCAAAACAGCGAAGGGAGCCGGTCATGACGAACATCATTGGAACGAAAGGTGACGACAAACTGCGCGGCGGAGCGGAAATCGACCGGCTGTGGGGGCTTATCGGCAATGACGATCTCGACGGAGGTGAAGGCAACGACCTCCTCGATGCCGGCGCCGGCGACGATCTCCTGACGAGTGCGGGCGGCTATGACAGGCTCGACGGCGGAGAGGGAGGCGACACGATCGTCCTCCTTGGAGTCGGCGGAGCTGTGACAGGTGGCGCGGGTTTCGATACTTTCGTCGTCGACCTGTCAACGAGAACCGAGCCGGTGCGGTTTAATGGTGTTTCCGGCCACGCCATGATCGGCTTCATGCCTCAGTTCACCGATCATATCTTCTTCAGCAACATCGAGCGGTTGGTGCTGACGACCGGGAGAGCCGCCGACTTCGTCTCCGGCACATTGGGCGACGATTGGATCTCGACCGGCGCCGGCAACGATGTGATCGGCACCGCGTGGGCGCTCGACGTGGGCCTGATCGCTTTCGGCGACGATGTCATCGATGCCGGCGACGGCGGCGACATGATCAGCGACGGCGTCGGCGCCAACCACCTCTATGGCGGGGCCGGCAACGATGTCGTCATCACGACATTCAGCACAGCGGAGGCCGACGGCGGCGCCGGCAACGATGTGCTCTACTTGCAACATCACGGCGAGCCTCAGGACATCACCGTCGACCTGGAACGGGGCACGGCCTCGACCGGCCTCGTTTTCCGCGGCTTCGAGAAGGCCGACATCACACTCGGCAGCGGCGACGACGTGGTCTTCGGCTCGTCAAATATGATGGCCTCGGTCTTTGCCGGCGAAGGCGAGAATGTTCTGATCGGCGGCAGCGGCAGGGATCATTTCGATGCCGGTTCCGGCGACGACGTGATGCTCGGCAACGGTGGCGACGACACGCTCATTGGCCGCGGCGGCGTCGATCTCATCGACGGTGGCGAAGGCAATGATCTGATCCGGCTCTTCCGCCCCGAAGGCATGATCGAAGGCGGCGCCGGCGACGACACGCTGCATATCGCGGCAGACCATGTCATGGGCGCCATCGACTTCGACGCGATGGCCGGCATGATGGGCCCGAGCTTGGTGTTCCGTGGGATCGAGAGCTTCCGAGTGGTCACGAATTTGTACGATCACAACGACGACACGCTGCGCGGCGGTGCTGGCAACGACGTCCTCACCAGCAATAACGGCGACGATCTCATCGACGGTCGGGCGGGCGACGACGAAATCTCAGGGGGCGGCGGCGCCGACCGCCTGATCGGCGGCGCCGGCGACGACCAAATCAGGGGCGGGCGCGGCGCCGACCAGTTAATCGGCGCTGCAGGCGCCGATACCTTCATCTGGAGCCGCAGCGACTTGAGCGGCAACGGCATCGACCACGTGGTCGATTTCGACCCGGCCAACGGCGATGCGCTGCGGTTCGACCGGAGCGCCGCGCGGGCGATGGGCATCCGCGACTTCGACGGCTTTCTCTCACTGGCCTCGGACACGGAGGATGGCGTCTTCGTCTCCTACGGCTTCGGGAGCCGGGACGGCATCCTGCTTGAGGGGGTGGCTCTTTCCAGTCTCCGCTCCGACGACGTTCTTTTCTTCTGACCCGCTGGGCGGGGGGTACCTGGTCACGTCGCTTGGAGGGAGCAGGCCGCGGGTAGCCCTTTCATGCGAACTGATACGCGGGTCCGCGATCTACCAGCGGGTGAATGTCCGGACTTGGCAGATATCGTTGAAAAACTCCGAGTTTGAGCGCCGTCGGAGCTGTGGGCGGCTCTTTTTCAGGGTTTCGAATGTGCTGCTGCCCTGGCGTGGGGCGCGCGTGGGCATTCCGCTAAGTCATTAGGTGGCAATCGTGATGGCTCGGACGCGCATAGGCCTGAGCTTTGCCAGCCTTCTGAGGTTTTGCGCGGTGGCTGCGAGCAAGAATTCATCTCGCGCACCGCACGGACCTCGCAGTCTCAGCCGTGCCAAGCGGAGAATGCGCTTGAGATGAGCAAAGAGCATTTCCACCTTCTTGCGACGATGCCGTGAATGTTCATAGTCCGGCGTTTTTGCGATTGCTCGTGCCACGTCGCGCGCATCTTCGTTCACGTCACGCGGTATTTTGCGATGCGGCATGTTCGGGCAACACCGAGGCTTCGATGGGCACGCGTGGCAGTCTTTCTGACTCGCGCGATAGCGAAGCGTACCGTCTTTTGCCGGCGCTCCTCGAGGGTGGGCGTAGTTCCGACGAAAGCGGACGAGCTCCTTACCCTCGGGGCAAATGTAACGATCATTCTCGCCGTCCCAGATGAAGTCATCGCGAGACCACGTGCCATCGGTTCGGTTGGACTTGTCGAAGACCGGGATATGCGGCGCGATCTGCTTGTGTTTGACGAGCCAGGCAAGATTGTCGGCCGAGCCGTAGGCGCTGTCCGCCACCACATATAGCGGCTTCAGTCCAAACCGGTTCTCTGTTCGATCGATCATCGTGCGTGAAGCGCCAACTTCGGCTTGGCGGATGGCTCGGGTCGCCTCGACATCGAGAATGACGCCATGGTCAGTGTCGATGAGATAGTTGGTGGCATAAGCGAAAAAGGCATGGCCTTTATGCGCACCAGTCCACTGCGCCGCCGGATCTGACGGCGAAATGAGCTTCGGCGTCACCGGCGAGGCAGCGCCGAAGGCCGCATCATCGAGCACCGCCAGATACTCCCGCACCGAGCGGCTGGCATCGTCCTTCGCCTCATCGGTCTTCCATTCCGCGCTCGGCACCGAGCGCTGCTTGTTGGCGTCGGCGGCAATCAGGCTGGCGTCAACCGCGAAGCCTTCAGCACCGACAAGACCTGGTGCCAGGCAGCGCTCCACCACCGTCTCGAACAAGTGCCGCAGGATATCGCTCTGCCGGAAGCGGCGATGGCGGTTCTTCGAGAAACTCGAGTGATTGGGCACCTTGCCGTCCAAGCCAAGGCGGCAAAACCAACGATAGGCGAGATTGAGATGGACTTCCTCACAGAGCCGGCGCTCCGACCGGATACCCATGCTATAGCCGATGATCAGCATGCGCATCATCAATTCCGGATCGATCGAGGGTCGGCCCGTGCTGCTGTAGTAGGGCTGCAACTGTGCGCGGATGCTATCGAGGTCCAGGTGGCGATCGATGCTGCGAAGGAGATGGTCGGCCGGAACATGCTCTTCGAGACTGAAATCATAGAAGAGCTGCGCCGGAGCCGCCTGAAACCCCATCGCCTGATCCCCTGCAAATCGCTCAGAGGATTGAATCACGGCTGCAAAGCGCCAGCAATGACGAGTTTTTCAACAGTATCGGCACGAACCAGACCTGAGCCGAGGGTCGGCCGCACTTCGGCTCACCACGCACCTGTGCCGCTGACGGCGACACCTGGAAGGACCGGATTGGGCTCCTTTCTGACGTTCGCTAGGTCACTCGGCAAGGTCTGCTATCGCCCGGGTCAAGCCATATGCTGCGGCCACATGTCGGCGGTTTTCTGCTCGCCCGGTGTTGCCGTGCTGAACAAGGCCGTGACGGCCCCATTAGCCCTGTGCGCAGATCGCCGCTCGTCAGCGGCAGGGGGATCGACGGGCGTCAAATATCGTGAAATCCCGACGGTGAATGGGGTAGAATAACACTCGGCATCCTTTGAGAGGGTATTCCGCCAGAGACAGGAGAACTTCCATGTTGACGCGTCGTGATGGATTGAGGGCGACGATCGCTGTGCTCCTCCTCGGCACGATGGGCCGCCGGGCCTGGGCGCAGGATGCCGGTCAAGTGGACGATGCGCCGCGCCTAGCGCTCAAGGGCTACGATCCGGTCGCATATTTCACCGAGGGACGTCCAACACGCGGCAAGGCGGAGTTCGAGTACACGTGGGACGAGGTGCGCTACCGCTTTGCGTCGGAGCAGCATATGTCGATGTTCCGGGGCGATCCGGATCGCTATGCCCCACAATACGCGGGCTCGTGCGCGATGGGGATGTCTAAGGGGATGAAGGTCGAAGCGAACCCCGAGAACTGGCTCATTTCAGGCGGTCGTCTATTCGTTTTCAGACCATCGGACGGCCCGGCACGCTTCCAGGCGAACCCGCAAGGCGTAGCGGCGGTAGCAGACAGGAATTGGGAGCAGCTAAAGAAGGCTCCGATTGGTGCAGCTATCCCGCAATGACGCTGTCGTTCACGTCAGTCCGGCCTTGCGCAGCCCCTCGATAAGGTAGTCGTGGTGCGCCTGGTTCTGGAATTGTGAACCGAAAGTCTGCGGATCAAAGACCGGCAGCCGACGCCTGACCGCTTCGGCCATGCGCTCGGCGTCGCCGGTGCGGCCAAGCTGGCCGTACACCGCCGCCAGCACGACCGGAACGAAGACGAAGTCCGGATAGCGCAGCGCTCCGCGCTCAAGAACCCGGATGGCATCGTCGTGACGGCGCAAAGTATAATAGGCGAGCCCAAGAGCGACGACGTAGCTGGCCTCTAGATTCGGATCGAGGGCAAACGCCGCCTCCAGCGCTCCCACCGCCTGTTCGGGCCTGCCCGCCCAAAGTAGAGTGCTACCTTGTTGAGCGTGGCTTTCCGCATCGCTCGGGTTGAGCGCCAGGGCCCGGTCGATTTCCAGCAGCGCCCGGTCGTACTGGGTCTGAACGCTGTGCACCTTGCTCAAGACGCGGTAAGCGTCGAGATTCTCCGGGTCGGATGACAACGCCGTCCGTGCGCTCGTCTCGGCGCGCGCAAGCGTATCGGCCGGAAACTCCGTCCAGCCGAGCGCCGCCATCTCGTAATAGGCAAGGCCCAGCCCAGCGGACGCGGGCGCGTAGTTGGGGTCGACCTGCAGGGCTTGCTTGAAGAGCTGCCGCGCCTCGCGATTGCTGGACCGGGTGTTGCGGCGCAGTTCGGCGCGTCCGCGCAGTACGAGAACGTAGGCGTCGAGAATCTCGGGTGGCCTGGCCAGGGCACGATGCTCCTCGACGCGAGTTAGATTGGTGGCAAGCGTTCCGACTACGCGCCGCGTGATCGCGTCCTCTAGGGCGAAAACGTCCTCAAGCTGCTCCTCGAACTGCTCCGACCAGAGCAGGATACCCTTATCGGCATCGGTCAGGCGGGTCGACACGCGCACGCGGTTGCCGGCGCGCCGCACGCTTCCTTCAACCAGATATCGCACGCCTAGCTTGCGACCCACGTCCGCCAGCCGGGCCGCCTTGTCCTTGTAGGGAATCGTGGCGTTGTAGGCCATCACCGTCAGCGACGAGAAGCGGCCCAGTGCATTGACGATGTCCTCGCTGATGCCATCACTGAAATAGTCGTTCGCGGGGTCGCCGCTTTGATTGACAAACGGCAGAACCGCGATACTCGGCTTGGCTTGCGGTACCGGCTCGGCGGTCGGGGGTGCTGATGGCGAGGTGATTGGCAGCGTGGCTGGAATCTGGACAACATATGCGACGGCCGCGACAAGTGCCGAGATCGCTGCAGCACCAATGATGAGCCGCAGGCTACGGCGACGCGGTTGCGCCGCATCAGCCGGCACCGCCGCTGTCGCACCCGCCGCTAGACGATAGGCCCGCACCGGTCGGGCGATGTTCTTGAGTGCCTTCTCACCGAGATCCTTCCAAGCAAATCCGATGTGACCACGCAACTGATCGACCACCGCTGCAGACGCGTACACACTGCCCGGTTCGGCAAGCGCCTGAAGGCGTGCGGCGACATTAACGGCGTCACCGAAAATGTCGCCGTCCCGCACCATGACGTCGCCAAGGGTAAGCCCGATCCGCAGGCATTGCCGTTTCGGTTCGGGAACGCCGGTGTTTCTCGATTGTAGGCCTTCCTGAATTTCGAGCGCCGAAAGCGCCGCGGCGATCGGACTGGCGAATTCGGCTAGGAATCCGTCGCCCGTCGTCTTGACAATACGCCCGTGGTGGCGGTCGATAGCCGGCCCGATCAGCTCAGTCATGTGCGCGGCGAGCGCCGCTAGGGTGCCCTCCTCGTCCTCGCCGATCATCCGACTATAGCCGGCAACGTCGGCACAGAGGATGGCGACGAGCTTGCGATCAACGTCGAGATTGGCCATCGAAGCTGTGATCCACACACCTGCGCCGCGCCCGAAAGTCGCGGAACCCACGCATGTGCGATGAGAGTCTACCACGCTGCCTACGCTGCCGCGACGATAATACGGCCGCCGCTCGCGCTCATGGCGCGGACCGTCTGGTGTCGGAAAGCGCTCGCAAAACGTGGAGGAGCACAAGAAAGTCCGCGGTGCCCGCGTCAGAGCGCCGCCAAAATCACAGACATGTATGCTGTCAGATGCACCGCCGATGTCGGATTCTGGCGCATTTCTGCCGTCTGTTCACACGTAGCGAACGACCACTCTCCACCCACCTTTGCCGCTGACGGCGACATCTGGAAGGACCGCAATGGGCTCAAGCTGGATGTTGGTGGGCGACAGTCCTTTGACCATCTCGCGGACTTTTGAGACGTTCGTTCAACCGGCACTTCCGACCCGTTGCGGCCGTTGGCGACAAGCACGATGAACGTCTTGATTGAGTGAAACCGGACACAGTTTAGAAATGGTCACGGGTCGCGACGACGCGCTAATCAGCGTTGCAAACCAACACAAGCTTGCCCCTCACTGATCCTCCGCCGATCAGTTCTTGTGCATGGCGAGCCTCACTCAGCGGAATTCGGGCAGCGATCATTGGCCGGATCTTTTTGTCCTGGAGCAGATCAAGCAACGCGCTCAAATCTTCCCGAAACCAGGCGGGTCTCCACCGTTTCAGATACTGGATGCTGTAGGGGAAGATGCGTCGCCTGCCGGGCGAAAGGAAAGCACGGAGCGCGTACCATGCAGGGCGCAATATGCCGCGAAGACGGTAGCGCAAACCACCTGCCAGCTGGCCCTTCTGCAAGAAGGAGGTGAAGCCATAAGCGATAACGCGGCCACCCGGTTTCAACGCCTTAAATGAGCGCCAGACATTGGCTTCTCCAACTCCGTCGAAGACGATGTCCACGCCTTCACCGGTTAGGTGATGGATCTCTTCGACAAAGTCGCTCTTCTGATAGTCGATCGGCGTGGCGCCCAGATCCGATACGATCTGCTGATCCGCCAGAGATGCGGTGCCATACATTTCCAGACCTGCCAAACGACCCAGCTGCAGCAAGGCGGTGCCGACGCCTCCGGCCGCACCATGAATAAGTGCCCGTTGTCCTGCTGAAGCTTGGGCAAGGCGATGCATCATCTGATGGGCCGTTACATAGTTAAGCACAAGGCTCACAGCCTCGGCGGGATCAAGACCAGCGGGAACAGGAGTGAGTTCACTCTCTGGTAGGCAAATGTACTGGGCGTAGCCACCATGAATTGGCAGTGCCGCAACCATCTGACCGACCGTTGCCCGCGATGTTCCCTCTCCGGTCTTGTCCACGATACCCACGATGTCCCATCCTGGCGTGAATGGAAGGGTCGTTTTTTCCGGGTGAATACCTTCCCGCATCAGCAGGTCCGCGAAAGAGACGCCGGCAGCGAATACGCGCACCCGCACCTCACCTCGGCCCGGCTCTGGCGCCTCTTCCTGAACGGGTTCCAACACTTCCGGTCCGCCGAAACGACGAGCGACAATTCGGAGAGATTTCATGTCAGCCTCCTCCCAGTTGGACCTTCGCCTGCGGCGGCAAGCAAGGTTTTCGGCCAGGCCCATCAGAGAGACTGAACCGGCGGCACCGCGGGGAAATTGATCCACGTCAAACCAGTGACGCCCCTGGTCGGGAGCGGAGCAGAACTCAGCAGGAGTGGACGTGGCGCATGGCAATCCTTGACTCGGATCAAGGAGAATCGCCGCGCGGTTGTCGAAGTTCCGCAGCCTAGGCGAACCAGACGTAAGCCGAGGGGCTGCTTAGATTCCGCTATCCACCCAACTGTGCCGCTGACGGCGACACCTGGAAGGACCGAATTGGGGCTCAATATCGTAGATGGCGGGCGATAGCCTTTTCACCGTCTTGCGGACTAAGCGGTCGTCGCCAAGCCGATTGCCGAATGACGTGTTCGGGGCCGACTGCCGACCGTCCGCTGCTAGGAGGTGCAAAACGAAAACCGGACACATGGCCGCCCGATGCCAAGATCTGAAATTTGCGCCAAAGACGACCTTTAGCTCCGCTGCTCTCGACGGCGGTAGCGGGTGGAAGACCGTCGTTCGTCTCGCTTAGCGGAAAGACCAGGATATGCATTTTGCTGACATTCGATTCAGTTCTCTTCAGCCGCCATAAAAGGGAAGCGCCTGACCTCGCTGAGCGAAGCTGTGCCATCAGACCCTGGAGGTAATGATCTACTTATTCTGCGTAATCGACAGCACGCGAAATCCGCGTTAGGGTATTCTGTCAAGAACAAAGGGCACTCGTGCTTGGCGGGGGCGTCAGGTGTCTCTGATTGTGCGGATTTGGATAGCGCTGATCGGGGTCATCGCAGCGACGCTTGCTGTTCTTTCGATCCTCTGCATTCTCCAGCATGATGCCATCCTCTCCCAGCTCATCCGCCAGCGTCTGGCGGTGACGGTGGAGGCAACTGCGCGCCCGTTCCGCTCGGTCGTTGATCTCGGACTTCCGGTCTCAATGATGCGCAATAAGCTGGCGCTCCTCGAACGGGCACGGGCATCCGATGCGGCGATCAGCGACGTCATTCTCTTCAATCCAGCCGGGATTGTCATCGAGCAAAGCGGTGGTGGCACGGTCGAGCGGGTCGCGCAGGAGGCGGTCGACATCCAAGCCAAGGACGTCGCCGGACGCTGGGGCTTTGAGACCGACCGCAACCTGATCAGCGGGACTTCGATCCTGGACGACGGCGGGGTGGTAGTCGGAGGAATTCTCGCCGTGTATCCGAAGTCGGAACTGGACGCACGAAGCGCCCGCGTCGCGCAGCAGATCGTTATGGGGGCTATGGGACTTTTCGTCCTCTTCACCGGCGTCGCCTACCTGATGGTCCGAGCCCGGGTCGGCGCCGTCGGCGGTGGACTGAGGCGCCTCGAAGGCACGCTGGCCGCGATTGGCGGAACCCCGACCGAGGCCCTTGCGGCTTCAGGCAGGCACAACGGCCGGGTTCTCCCCGAACAGATCGCGCTGGCGCTCGCCAAGCTACAGGAGCAGTTGGACGCCGCTTCGGAGAAGTACCGCCGAGCGCTGCAGGCACTGGGATCCGAAGAAGTCGAGGCATCGCCCCATGCCTCCGCCGGTCCGCGCGAGACGGTGCTGGTCGGCGTTCCCGAACGTGCGGCCACCCGCAGCTTTGCCCGCCGCCTCACGCCAGTCATTGCCGTTCTTACCCTCGGCAGCGCGCTCACGCTTGGCTATCTTGCCTATCTCAGCATCAGCGATTCCTTCCGCCCGGAGATTGCCCGGCGCACCCAATTGATAGGCTCGATCGCTACCGCCGACATCCAGCGCACGGTCGAGGCGGGCGTTCCGGTCGGGGGTCTGGTTGGAGCGGCAGAGTATTTCGACCATCTGCTGGCTGATTTTCCTGAAATCTCCTACTTCGCCGTGTCGACGGATCGGCCGGTGATCGAGGTCGGCCAGGCCCAGGTTGGTGGTGGCGCCGATCGCACGGTCTTCCCGATCTTGGTTGACGGGGTGCGGATCGGGGAACTCGTGACCGAGACCAACCTTGACTACATCGCTGCCCAGTTCCGCGATGTCGTCCTGGATCTCGGCGTCGTCGTGTTGGTGATCCTGCTGTTCGCATTCGAACTGATCGTGGTGATGATGAGCCGATCGGTGACGGGGCCTCTCGACCGGCTGCAGCACCTCGCCGAACTACAGGCAGCCGGCGACTTCTCAAAGCGGCTGGTCGCAACCGGTCGCAACGTCGTCGAGAGGCTTGGAAACCTGCTTTCCGAACGGGCGGAACGGCTGAACGTGCTGGCTGCGGCACCCATCCGCAGGGGCGCCGATGGTTCGGATAGATCGCAGGTGGTCGCACTCGAACCCGCGTTCCGGATTTCAGGGCGCCGGCCGGCAGTGATGCGGTTCTGCAGCCTGACCGACGTGCGCCTGCCGCTATTCCTGTTTGCAATGGCGGACGAATTGCCTCTGTCTTTCTTTTCACTCTATGCCAGAGCGCAGGCTAACCCTTTCCCCTCCCTCGGCGAGGGGGTGGTGATCGGTCTTCCACTGGCGGCCTATCTCGGCGCCGCCCTTCTGGGTGCACCGCTCGCGCGACCATTCGGCCGACGAATAGGCTATCGCCGACTGTTCATCGCTGCAGCACTGGCGACCTTCTTCGCAAAGTTCGGGCTCTACCTCGCCGGCAACATCGTCGAAGTGATTGTCTGCCATGGGATCAATGGCCTCGCCTTTGCGCTCGCTTCGCTCGCCTGCCAGGACTACGCGCTCGACATGCTGCCGAAGGAGGCAAGATCGCGTTCGATCAGCCTCTTCCGGGCGACCCTTTTCAGCGGCGTCTTCGCGGCGACCGCACTCGGTGGGATTCTCGCCGACCGTTTGGGCCAGCGACCGGTCTTCGCCGTCTGCGCGGTCCTGTCCGTCGTCTCGGCGTTGTTGATCTGGCGGATGCTGCCGGTCGGCGGGTCGACGCCACATGCTGAACAAAGCAGCGAGGCGGAGGACAAGCTCTCGTTCAATATCCTGGCGCCGATGCGCAGCCCGATCTTCGCTGCGGTGGCACTCGGCAGCGTGATCCCGCTGGCGATCGTCGACCACGTCTTTATCTCCTACCTGCTGGCGCTGCAGATGGACGCTCTGGGCGCATCGATTTCCGAAATCGCGCGCGTCATGATGTTCTTCTTTCTCGCACTGATACTCGGCGGTTATGCCGAGGGACGGCTGCCCGCCTGGCTCGCCGCGCCGAGCCTGCTGCTTACGACGTGCTCGATCTTGACAGGCGTGAGCTTGCTCATTGCCGGGCTATTTCCCTCGGCCTGGTCGACGCTCGCCGCTTCGATCGGCGCCGGCATTGCGCTCGGCCTGGCCGGCGGGCCGCAGACTTCGCTGGTCATGGATGCGGCGGAAGGCCCTCTGGCGCATCTTGGCATGAGCGCCGTGCTCGGAACCATCAGGGTAATCGAACGCGGCGGAGCCATCACCGGGCTGCTGGTGATCGGGTCGATGACCGACACGGCAGGCTACTCTGGCGCTGCGGGGATCATCGGAATGACCGCGCTGGCGGGCGCGGGGCTGTTTGTCATTCTCCGCCTGGCGGGAAGCGAGGCGGCCATTTCAGGGAGGAGTGGATAATGAGCCTTTCGAGACTGTGTCTGGCGGCACTCGCCACAGCCCTTGGCCTCTTCTCGACCTCGGGCGCCGAGGCGAAGATGAAGATCGGTATGGTCGTCTGGATCGGCTGCGAGGACGTCTGCCGCGGCGTCCGGGATTCGCTTGCGACAAACGGCATCGATGCGGATTTCGTGGTAATGGACGCGGACCAGGACCAGTCCAGACTGCCCGGCTTTGTCGAGCAGGCGCGGACCGAGAAAATGGACCTGGTGCTGACCTGGGGCACCAAGACGACACTCGGCGTCCTCGGCACATTGGCCGACAGGACAGATCCGAAATACCTGAACGAAATCCCGGTCGTCTTCACCGTGGTTGCCGACCCGGTGGGTTCGGGCATCATCGAGAGCTACGAGAAGACCGGGCGCGATAACGTCACCGGAACACGCAACCGAGTGCCGGAGACGGTCAATATCAAGAGCATACGGCGCTACATGCCGTCGTTCGACCACCTGGGTATGCTCTATGAGGCGGCGACGCCGAATTCGGTGGGTAAGGTTGAAGAGGTGAAAGGCCTGACCGGCGCGCTGAACTTCACCCTCGACGCCGTGCCGCTGGGCACGCTGGCGGACGGCAGCCCGGACCCGGAGTCGATCGAACCCGGGATCGCAGCGCTGAAATCAAAGGGAGCGCAGTTCATCTACCTCGGCTCCAGCGCTTTTCTCGAGAAAGAAAGCGACCGCTTCACCGGAGCGGCCCTTGCCGCGGGCATTCCAGTGCTCACGCCTTACGAACATATGGTTTCGGACTCGCAGGCGCTGATGTCTGTCGCCGCGCGCGACTACGACGTGGGCGAGCTCGCCGGTGAGCAGGTACGTCGAATCCTTGTGGAACGGCGGCACGCTGGTGACATCCCCGTGCTGGCGATGGAGGAATTCGCCTATCTCGTGAACATGAAGGTCGCCAAGGCCCTGAACCTTTACCCGCCTGTCGAGTTCCTGCAGTTCGTGGAGAAGGTCGAGTAACTCCGACCTTCCGGTGAGGTCGAGAAGTACCCGCCATTTTGGGCAACGGATTGCTGCCGGATTTCGGAATGAAACCGATGGCGCAAGTCGGCAATGGGGCCGACTTGCGCCATCGGGCGTCCGAACTTGTACTTCTGGAATGGGTCGAAACGCGTCGATCGCAGCTTCCGAGGTAAGGTCTGGAAGTGGCGCAAACCTGCAGCTCGGCGGCATCTATGCATGTCCGCTTCTGGGATACCAACGTGCTCTGCTCAGTGTCTGACTTGGCGGCGCAAAGCGGCCACCTTTATCTCGGCGTGTCTCTCGGGTATCCGCCTTGATGAACGGCTATCTGAGGTTGTTGCTGATCGATCTGTAGCAGGAGTCAGTTCCACCGACGTCTACCTTGCTCACGACCTTCCATGTCTGTTGATCGTAGTCGAAGAACTCGATGACGCATCGGTTCATGTCATAGTCTAGCCATTGGGCGGCGAGCAGTCGGCTGTCCACCTGGAACTGTAAGTCAAGGTACATATTATCCTCGCCGCCGCGGGGAAACCTAGCCGGCCGACCCGTCTGATTGTCGGCGACCACGACGCCTGAGCAGCCGGTTCCGCAACCAATCTGGATCACCGAATAGTGCCCAGCAAAGTTTGGTCCCTGTTTCATGCCGTCCCGAATGCGGGTCCGAAAGGAGTTGAAATCGCGGTCGCGCTTTTTGAAGTCAGGCAGGACGGTCTTTCCCTTCATCCTGGCGCGGCTCGGATAATCGGCCGGTTTAGGTTGCCGGACGCTTGCTACATGTTCTGTGGCTGCAACGGCAACACTGCTCTTCGACGAGCGCCCGTCACAGAGGTGCCATTCCATCTGATAGCCGTACTCGCCTTCGCGGCCGTAGCACCAGCCGACGCTCTGAAGCTTCGCCCCAATCGTCTCGCGTCGATCACATGCTGCCAACGTCTCAGCGGAGTTTCCGCTGCTACCACGGCAATGGAGGTTCTCCTGATGCCACTGCGAGAGAAGTCGGACGGGCTGAGAAACCCCTTTATCCGTCTCTAAAACCTTCCCCGTTTCCGAGACGATTCTCTCATCGCTCGGGTTCCAGACGAGCGAGAATTCGGCGGAACCGGACGAAACGCGGTCACCGACATCGCGTTTGGCATACCAATCGACGACCCCGTCAACGCGGCACGTAATTGCACACGAAACGCGCTCCGAACCAGGCTTGACGCTGTAGGCTCTCGTCGGCCAACGCATCGCGAATTTTCGCTTCTCGTCAATGACCCCAGCCTTTGGTGTCGCTTTGCCATAGAACTCGACAACATCTCCGTAAGCTTTGTCCATGAATTGCAGGGCAGACGCATTCTCCATCGACCAGGCATCGTGGTACGCTGTCATGAATGCAAGAGCCTTCTGCTCAGTGGTCGCGGGAACCATCTCTGCGCTTTTTGCGCCGGTGCCTTCTCCCGTAGCTGGAACGTCCGTAGGTGCGGCCTTGCTCGTCGCGATCTGGTTCGGCAGATTGCTAATTTCACCCGAAGTCACACGGTACGAGCGCATCTCGCTTGCCGTAAGATAGCGCATGTCGTCACTTGGGACAGAAAGACTCAGCTGGAGCAACTTGGGATCGACGTCCATCTCGATCAGGTAGGTCATGATCTCGGCGGTCATGGATTGGACAGCAGTAACAGCCGTATGACTGTCAAGATTGGTATCAGACGAGAAAGACGATTGGTGCACACCAATCGATCCCGGTTCTGCCTGCCTGATGGCTCCGCCAACGAATGCTAGGGTGCAGGCCGAGGCACATTCGGTGGCGCGGAGCTGAACTGTAGTGAGGCCAAGGGAGCGTATCGTTCTGCCGAACGCCATAGCGGACACCACATTGCCGCCCCCGCTTTTAAAAGTCAGAACCTTCGCGCCGCTCGCGGCGACCTCACGGGCAAGAACTTGAGGATCATCCGAATGCGTGAACTCCCCCTCAAGCAGGAGTATCGGCGGGGCATTATCAATAGGAATGCGCTGCACTGTTATGTCGGCATGGGCTGCCGCACAACATAAAAGGTTTGCCAACGAGGCCACTAGAACGACACGACGCACCATCACGATAAAAATACCCAACCATTTTACCATCCACACTAGCGTATCGATTGTGGGGCGCAATACTGGAACGTGCTCGACAATTCTCATTCGCGCGCCAAGCAACTGAATCGACACTTGTGGTTTTTGAGGCGGAGCATTTCGTGGGAAGAACGGTTTTGCTCACCAATGGCGGCCCAAAGGCAACGGCGGTAGAGCGCCTCGTAGCGACTCGAGCAGAGACGAGGTGACGGACACTAGAGATTAGTCCGCTATCGGCCTCAGCGGACCGTCAACTTTCAGGAAATCGCCAAGGCGACCTGAATGGCCGAATTGGGGGCGCTAAGCGGAAATGTCCTCCGCCGTGAGCTGCCGGCGGCCACTGAGGGGCCGATGGCCGACCGTCCGCTGCTGGGACGCCCAACACAGAAAGCGGACATCAGAGTTCTTGCCGTCAAGGTCTGCGATCGGTCCAAAGCTGTCGTACATTGCACCCGAGAACGACGACCGCAATGGCGAAGAGTGGTCGTTCGCTATGTGTGAACGGACGGCAGAAATGCGGAAGAAGCCGTCATTCGGCCACGTGGATCTGGCCAAACTCCGTCGTCCGAGTGCTTTTACGCTACGCCGGCCTAGTTTGAGAGCGCAGCCTGTGGCGTTTTGCGAAAGCTGATCGCCAAGCGATTGTAGGCGTTCATCAGGCTGGTCGCGATCGTCAGATCAACGAGTTCGCGCTCATCGAACACGGCACGCGCGGCCTCGTAAGCTTCATTGGGCACGCCGGTCTCGGCCACGCGCGTCACCGTTTCGGCCCAGGCAAGGGCGGCCCGCTCACGCTCATCGAAGAGATTGCCAGCTTCTGCCCATGCCTGCACGAGGGCGATCTTCTCGATTTTCTGCCCTTTCTTCAACAGGTCGCGCGTGTGCATGTCGAGGCAGTAGGCGCAGTTGTTGATCTGCGAGATTCGCAAATACACTAATTCGACCAGAGCGGCGGGCAGACTGCTCTGCATGATGTAGCCGTGCACGCCGCCAAGGGCTTTGACGCCGGCTGGGGCGATCTGGTTGTAATCAAGACGCTTGCTCACGGTTCTGCTCCTTAAAGGTCGGATTTACTCCATGGGGATGGTCAGAGTTTTTTCGTCTGTATCGGCGACGAACACGGCGAGCAGCCTTGCGGACTCTGTCTTGCCCGCAGCGCGGCTGACGATCAGCCGGGAAGATCGGACATTGGGCTGCAGGGCGGTAGGTAGCGAAACCGAGAGGAAGCCTCTTGAACTGAGCAAGTGCCCAAGGGCCGCTAAACGGCATACGTCGGTTGCGAGAGGATCAAATTCCAATGTCGCAATATCATTCCTTGGGCCCTCGTCATCTGCGCCGCATTGCCATCGGCGTGCTCCAAGCGGACCGCATAAGCGCCGTGGCTACGACCTCGCGCTACGTGCCAGCGTCGATTGCTTCCGCCACTGCCGGATGCCTTCGTGCCGGTGCGGGAGCAGGCGGCAACATTTGGTAGACCGTCGCTCGAAAGACGTCTCCCGGAGGGTCGAAGCCAGCATCGACATGGATGACGCCATCGATCTTGTTGTAAACAACCCTGCCCTTCCACCGGCATGGATGTTGAAATATCAGTGCTGGGCGATCTCGACCGCATGATCGATGTCAGCGTCAGAGGCCTCGCGCGAACTCCGCCGCGGCTTTCCGCAGAGATGGCACGCAGCGGGGGACCGGCGATCATCAACGTGACCTCCTCCCTCGGCCTCGCCCGAGGTTCGCTCGCGAAAACCGGACAATGAGCGCCATACAACTGCGCCCGCGCGACACTTCTCGCCGAGCTCGTGGTCAGCGACCCTGCAGTTCGGTTCCAAAAGACTGAAGCCTGCTGCAAACGAGAGGGTGACTCTCAGTTTCTCTTGGTACCGGCAACTCACCTCAGATCGTAACTTTCCGCCATCCGCGGATCGCTGAAACTGAGCGAACTGAACGCGAGCAACTCGTGCAAGAGGCGGCGCCCAACCCCCTTCGAAAGGAGGAACGGCATGTCCGGATCGAAACTGACCGCAATCAAGGTGGCGGTGGCCGTCACGCAGCAACGAATAAGCATTTCATAGGCGTCGATCGCCGCCAGGAGCAAAGCAATGGAAGAGAATGTCGTCACTATGCCAGCCAGCCGTCAGACCTCGACGGCGGAAGGCCCAGCCGCCCGAGTGGCTCCTGCGCAATACGCCCCTGACGCCCAAACGCCGCTCAAGGGCCGTGGATCTCCCATAAAGCGGACGCTCCTTACGGTAGCGGCAGTCACGGCCGCCATCGCGGCGACCTACCACGGTCACCAGTACTGGACCGTGGGCCGCTTCAACGTCTCGACGGACGACGCCTACATCAAGGCGGACAACAGCGCGATCGCACCGAGGATCTCCGGGCATCTGGTCGAAGTCCTCGTCGCGGACAACGAGCCAGTCAAGGCCGGACAACCGCTCGCCAGGATCGACGACCACGATTATGCGACAACGCTCGACCAGGCACGCGCCGACGTCGATGCCGCACGAGCGGTCGTTCAGGCGAAGCTGACGGCAATCGAGACGCAGAAGTCCGTGATCGCTGCTGCGCAGGCGACGCTCGAGATCGACCAAGCGAACCAGGCCTTCGCAGAGCAGAACGACAAGAGGTATTCTCGGCTCGCCGTCAACGGTTACGCGCCCGCGCAGTCGGCGGAGCAGGCCGCCTCGCAGATCGCCGCACTTCGCGCGACGACCATCCGGGATACCGCAGCGCTCGAAGGCGCGAAGAAGCAGGTCGACCTGCTCGGTGCGGAGCTGGCGCAGGCGAAGGCCTTGCTGGCCCGCGACGAGGCCGTGCAGCGCCAGGCGGAACTTAACCTGTCCTACACGACCGTCTACGCTCCGATCGACGGAACTGTCGGCAATCGAACGTTGCGCGTGGGCCAATATGTCCAGGCCGGCACCCAGTTGTTGACGATCATTCCATCGGATTCGGCCTACATCGTCGCCAACTACAAGGAGACGCAGCTCACCAACGTTCAGGTGGGCCAGCCTGTCGAAGTCGAAGTCGACACTTATCCGGGCAGGGTCTACCACGGTCGCGTCGACAGCATCGCGCCGGCGAGCGGGCAGGAGTTCGCACTGCTTCCTCCGGACAATGCGACGGGCAATTTCACCAAGGTCGTCCAGCGCATCCCGGTCAGGATTGTGATCGACCGGGATGAAGCCTCGTCAGGCGATCTGAGACCAGGCATGTCGGTACAACCGAGCATCGACACCAGGCAAACGGAGAATGGCAGCCGCGGCTGACCACCGTGGCCAGGAGGGTCACATCATGACTACCAACGTCCAAGCAGTATCGACGGTCTCGAAGCCAGCAACGGTCACAAGAGCGAGCACGAAGGATTGGATCGCCGTGCTCGCCGGTATGATCGGCGCCTTCATGGCGATCCTGAACATCCAGATCACCAATTCCTCCCTCCTGGACATCGAGGGAGGAATCGGCACGGGTGTCGACAACGGCGCATGGATCTCAACTTCCTACCTGATCGGCGAGATCATCGTCATTCCCATGACGGCCTATCTCAGCAGCGTGTTCTCGTTCCGGAGATACATTCTCGCGAACACCATCCTGTTTCCACTGTTCTCGATGGCCTGTGCCTTCGCTGACGATTTGAATTCCATGATCGTCCTGCGCGGTCTCCAGGGGTTCGCCGGCGGTGTGCTCATTCCAATGGCGTTCACGATGGTGCTCACGAAACTGCCCAAGGTCCAGCAGCCTACGGGCCTCGCGCTCTTTGCGCTTTCCGTGACCTTCGCTCCTGCGATCGGTCCGACGATCGGCGGCTACCTCACCGAGAACCATGGCTGGCAGTCGATCTTCTTCATCAACACGATCCCGAGCGGTGTCATGGCGATCGCGTTGGCGGCGACGCTTCCGAAGCAGCCGATGCAGTTGAAGCTGCTGCAGGAAGGGGACTGGGCGGGGATCGTGACCATGGCGATCGGGCTTGCCGCGCTCCAGACGGTCCTCGAAGAAGGCAATAAGGAGGACTGGTTCGCCTCATCCTTCATCCTCAAGCTCAGTGTTGTTGCGGCAGTTTTCCTTGCTGCCTTTGTCTGGATCGAGCTGACGGCTGAGAAGCCGCTCATTAAGCTCCGGCTTCTCAAGCAGCGAAACTTTGGCATCGGCGTGCTCGTAAACGTCTTCGTCGGCGTTGGCTTATTCGGCAGCGTCTACATTCTGCCGCAGTACTTGGGACAGGTGCAGCGCTACAACGCCGAGCAGATCGGCTATGTTCTGGCCTGGACCGGGCTGCCGCAGCTAATTCTGATTCCGCTGGTTCCGATTCTGATGAAAAAACTCGACGTCCGTTATCTGGGTTTCTTTGGAATCAGCCTCTTCGCCGCGAGCTGCTTCATGAACATGGCACTCTCTCCGGACTATGCCGGCGACCAGTTCTGGCTTCCGAACATCGTTCGGGCGATCGGACAGGCGCTCGTCATCACGCCGGTCACCGCCATTACGACCGGCATGATTGCGCCTGCGGACGCTGCTGCTGCTTCCGGCTTGACGAACATGCTGCGTAACCTTGGGGGCGCCGTTGGTACGGCCTCGCTCGGAACCGTCCTGACGAAGCGGGAGCAGTTTCATTCCAACATCATCGGGCAGTCGGTTACTGCGGGACGCGACGAGGTGACGATGCGGCTCGGACAGCTCACAAACTACTTCATGGCCCACGGCGTCTCAGACCACGCCAAGGCCGCCAGCCAAGCGGCAGTCGCGCTTGGAAGAGCTGTGAAAAGGCAGGCCCTTATACTTGGGTTCGGCGACACGTTCGCGGTGCTTGGTATCGTCCTGGCCGTGGCCGCGGTGACGCTTCTGTTCACGAAGAAGGCGACTCCCAAGGCAGGGGAGGTGGGACACTGAACGCCCGCGCCAAGAGGGCGCGTTTCGGTGCCGGTCCCGCGCGTAGCTGAAGGAGAGCTGGTCGTCAGGGAGGTTCGGGCTTTATTTCGATGAGCGCGCAGTGTCTGCGGGACTGGCAGCACCATAACCGCTGCAGCCAGCGCGAAGCCGCGGCAAGGTCCAGTCGATGAATGAACGCACCTTCAATGCGAGAAATCCTTGGCGCGAATAGACGATGTGGATCGGTCTCGGCGCGCCGGCATATTCGTTCAGGATCGGCACCAGAGCGCCAGAGGACAGCTCGTCAGGGATCTGGTAGTCGAAGAGCCGGGCGATACCGGCTCCGCTCAAGGCTGCGGCGACACAATTGGCCGCCGTGTTAACCTCGATGCGGTTCCGCGGGACGGCATCGACCCGTTTGCCGTCGATATTAAATGTCCAGAAGAATGCTCGGTTGTTGAACATGATCCCGTCGTGATTCGGCAAATCGCTTGGATGTTGAGGAAGTCCGCGCCGCAGCAGATAGGCCGGACTGGCACATGTCAGCAGTCGGAATTCGGCAGCCTTGACCGCAACGAGGGAACTGTCCGCGAGTTCGCCAAGTCGAATGGCGATATCCACCTGCTCGCTCACGATATCAATGGGGCGATCAAGCGATAGGAGGTTCAATGAGACCTCCGGGTATTTCTCCAAAAAGCTCAACGCAATCGGCAGCACATAGCGGTTGCCGAACTCCACGGGCATCGTGATCTTCAGCATTCCACGAGGCGCCTGGTATTCGCCGGAAGCACGACGCTCGGCCTCCTCGAGTTCCGCGATGATTTTTCGTGCAGATTCTACATACTCGCGCCCGGCGTCGGTGAGCTGCAGATTTCGGCTTGTGCGAATAATAAGGTTCGCACCGAGGTGCCGCTCCAGATCTGCGACCTTTCGGCTGACGCTGGGCAGTGGAGCATTCAGCCGCCTGCTCCCAGCAGACAAACTGCCGGCGTCAACGACGGCAAGCAACACCCGCATTGCATCAAGTCGATCCATCGGACACCGCGACAAGAGTATGCCACTCTGGTAATTCAATTTCACGACGATGCCTAGATGTCTGTCACGAGTGTATCGCTTATGGCGCCGGGCCAATCGCTCTCCCTGATGCTTCAGCTCGTGAACTGCTCAGCGCGAGCAAGTTGCTCGCGAAGATGTTTGCAGTCGAGCAGCAGTGTGGCGGCCATTGCGCGCATCTTCATCATGCCAGGAAGGGGCGCCTCGGTGGGCGCGCGCGGCTGACCCGTGGCACCATTCTGAACGCTTCAGCACCGACGGCACCTATATCCAGCCGACCGTCTTTGCCGATGTCACGGATGAGAGCAGATCTTCGGCGGCCATGTGCGTGCTCGACTTCGACGAGAAAGCTGAGGTCGTCGCCCAGGCGAACGCCGATTCGGCCTTTCAGCCTGTGTCTCTCTCACCGCCGACTTCACCCGCGCCCACCAGGTACGCCGCCGACTCGGCTTCGGGGAATCCGAGCGGGTGGAGACGCGGACGGTGGAAGGAGTCCGCCCGCGTTCAGACGCAACTCCATAACTTATGGGCGGTTTCCGTCAGGAATTGCGTAACCTCGAAGGGAGCCCGCCTTCGAGTCGACAATCGGCGCGGCAGGCATCATGACTGGATCGTACGCCTTCAGGATTTCCGGACTGAAACCGTATCTCTTTGCGGCTTCCTTCAAATTCCGATCGAACTGCCCGCGAGGCTTGTTCCTGACCGGGACGAATGAAAGCGCGCTGCGGACCGCTCCCAAAGCGAAAGCTCTCGTGGCCAGCATCGTTGCAGCGGCGGCTGTGGTAAGCGTCGTGGTAAGCATGATGTTGATCCCTTCCGTGACTGCGTGCGTTACGGTCCCAGATAGCACCCGATCTGTTTCCCTATTGTTTTGGCAGCCTGTGAATTTGAACGCCTGTGTATCCAAGCGGCCGCTTGGACATAGTGAGATACAAGATTTTCTGAGGATGCTGGTCTTTCGGCAGCGGCGGTCAAAACCTTCCCGCTATCGCGGGGTCAGGTCGCCGGGCGCGACGCCCCCTCTCTCAGGCGAAACGCCGCTTTCCGCGAATGAGCGGACGCGTGCTCCAGGGTGAGTGATGGCCATTTCAGCGCCAATTTTGTCGCCTCACCGTTCTGTTTCAGGTCTTTGACCACCTTCGGCGCTCTTCGGCTATTTGTCGGTAAATTGGCCGATGCGCGTCGAGCCTCTGGAAGCCGCCTCAAATGAATTGCGGCACGATCGACGTCGTAAATAGCGCGGGTAGAGGGGCGACGTAGGTCGCCGCCCCCTTCTCGGACCGATTAGCGTAGCGACCTGAATGCGGCCCTGAGTTCTTTCGTGAAGACTTCCGGCTGCTCCCACGCCGCAAAATGCCCGCCTTTTTCCAGCCGGTTGTAATGAATGAGCTTGGGAAACGCCTTCTCTGCCCAGGACCGCGGTGCTTGATAGAGCTCGTCTGGGAAGGCGCTCACCGCAACCGGGATTGAAACGCCTTTGGGGGCAAAAAAGGCGAGCTTGTTCTCCCAATACAAACGAGCCGAAGACACCGCAGTGTTTGTAAGCCAATAGAGCGTGATATTGTCGAGCACTTCATCGCGAGTGAGACCTTCTTGCTGGCCGTCGAAAACGCGGGCAATAAGCTCATAGCTGCGCGCATCGTGGTCGAGCATCCAACTGGCAAGGCCGATCGGAGAATCTTCGATTCCGTACAGGGTCTGCGGGCGCTTGCTCATCTCCTGAGCGTAGGCAAGCCCGTTTTTATAAAAGAATTCGAGTTGCTCGTAGGCGCGGCGTTCATCCGGAGAGAGATTGGGTGGCGGTGGGGCGCCTGCATTTAGCGCTTTCTGGATGTCGTCCGGTACGGTCGCCGGCATGTTGGTGTGGATGCCCTTGAGCTCCGGCGGGGACTGAACACCCATTTGCTCTGTTACCGCATCGCCCCAATCGCCTCCTTGAGCAACGAACTTGGTGTAGCCGAGGCGCTTCATCAGTATCGTCCAAGCCCGGGCGATGCGAGCCGGCTCCCAGCCGAGTTCGGTCGGCTCACCCGAAAACCCGTAGCCGGGCAACGACGGAATCACGATGTCAAAGGCGTCTTCTTCACTGCCACCGTGCGCCGTGGGATTTGTTAAGGGATCGATGATTTTCAGTTGCTCGATGACCGAGCCAGGCCAGCCGTGTGTTACGATCAACGGCAGTGCGTTCTTGTGCTTCGAGCGCACATGAATGAAATGGATGTCGAGCCCATCGATGTTGGTTACAAACTGCGGCAAATCGTTGAGCTTTGCCTCGAACTTGCGCCAATCATAGCTGGTCGCCCAATAGTCTGCCAGCTTCTTCATGGTCTGAAGCTGTACGCCCTGCGTTGCATCCGTAACCAGCTCGCGCCCAGGCCATTTGGTTGCCGCGATGCGCCGTCGCAGATCGGCGAGGGCTTCATCGGTTGCGCGGAACTGGAAGGGGCGGATTGATTCGTCGACGGTCAGTTTGGCTTCGGTCGCACCGGCAATTGACGCTTGCACGACAGCGTTCACGTCGCCGCGCGAGCCTGAAATCGGTTCAGCGTAAGCTACGGTCGCCGGGAGAAGGAGCCCGATCAATGCGGTGGCCGCAAAGTGGTGGCACTTGGCAATAGGTGAGAAACGTCCAGACATGTTTAATCTCCGATCCAGGAGCGACGATGGAACGCCGCCCACGTGGCTGCACACTTGCGAAAAGGCGAGGACGCGGACGCCAGGAGGAGCCCGTCCGCGTCCCCCAAACGCAATTCCAGCGACTAGGCGTGCGGAATTGCGAAGGAGTCTTCAGCGTACCGATTTGAACGCTTGCCTGAGCTCCTGGGCGAAAAGCATCGGTTGCTCCCACGCAGCGAAGTGGCCGCCTTTCTCCACCTTGTTGTAGTGGATGAGTTTGGGGTAGGCCCGCTCGGTCCAACTGCGCGGCGCCTCATACTGCTCGCCGGGGAAAACGCTGACGGCTACCGGGATGGTCACGCCCTTGGTGTTGAAGAATCCACCTTTGTATTCCCAGTAGAGACGAGACGCCGAGACGCCCGTATTCGTCAGCCAATAGAGGCTGATGTTGTCCAGGATCTCGTCACGGGTCAGTTCACCCGCGGAGCTTGTCGTGCGCGTGAGGGCCGTGGCGACAGCGGCAGCCGGCTGGCCGTCGGCGTCGTTATGGTCAAGAAGCCAGGCGGCGAGGCCGACGGGCGAATCCGCAATTCCGTACAGAGTTTGAGGACGCGTCGCCATCAGCCTCGCATAGTCGACCTGCTTGAATGTCCTGACCAACTGCTGGTAGGCACGGTTCTCTTCGTCCGAGAGACCCGCTGGAGCGGGCGCGCCGGCGCTAAGTGCCTTATCGACGTCCGCAGGGACGGTCGCTGGCATGTTGGTGTGGATGGCGAGCAAGCCCTTTGGTTTCTGCAAACCCATTTGGTCGACGACAAAGGCGCCCCAATCGCCGCCTTGGGCCACATAGCGGTCATAGCCGAGACGCTTCATCAGTTTATCCCAGGCCCGGCCCATTCGCTCCGGGCCCCAGCCTGTGCTCGTCGGCTTACCGGAGAAACCGTATCCGGGCATCGACGGTATCACCACGTCGAAAGCATCCGATGCGCTACCGCCATGCGCCGTGGGGTTGACCAGCGGATCGATGATCTTCAATTGTTCGAAGATAGAGCCCGGCCATCCGTGATTGATGATGAGCGGCAGCGCATTCTTATGTTTCGAACGCACATGAATGAAATGAATGTCCAGCCCGTCGATCTCCGTGATGAACTGCGGGTACGCATTCAGCTTTGCCTCGCCCTTTCGCCAGTCGTAGTCGGTCGCCCAGTAGCCCGCGAGGCTGCGCATCGCCGCGAGCGGCACGCCCTGTGACTGGTCCTGCACGGTCTCCTTTTCAGGCCACCGCGTCCCCACGATGCGTTGCCGCATTTCGGCAAGCTGCTCGTCCGAAATGCTGACTGTAAATGGGCGGATCTCCTCCGATGCCGCCGAAGCTTGCACGGGCTGGAGACCTATTGTGCTTGCGATCGCAGCGACTGCAAACAGGGTGCGCCGAGTAACGGACATTTCAGACAAGGCGCTTCGATAATTCGATGCAGGTTCACTCACTTTCGTTTCCTTTCAGCTTGGGATCCCGATAAGTGGTTCGGGCTGAGGAAACGGACCCAGCGCCCCTTGCGTGTATGGGGTGTTTTCAATTGGGGTCTTAATGTAAGCAACTACTAATAAAACTTAGGCAGACACAGTAAGATACACTGTTGTTGGCCGATGAAGGGCCGAGTGTTGTCTGTATATCGCGCTCTTTCGCCGCATCAGCGGAAATCTCGGGATACGGCGACTGTCCGCGACTCACAACTGACTGCTCCGACCAGCAAGTGCGAGCTATCGAAGACATGCTCTGGGACGGAAGTTAAGGTATGCGGTTCGTGATTTCCAACGAAATCAGATATATTTCGAGACGCGACGCGAGGCACTAGACTCGAGGGTTCGGCACTTAACTTTGACGAGTTGGCTCCTGCCAAAACAATTGACCGGATCGACCGGAGGTGCCTTTTGGAGCGATCGCGAATTCTCGCCAGGATCGTGGGGCCGACATTCGTCGCTGTCGCGTTCGGCATGCTGATCAACCTCGGCATGTACGAGACTATGATCGCGGAAGGACTGCGCCCTGGCGTGCTGTTTTATTTGTCCGGTTTGCTGTCGCTGCTCGCTGGCCTCGCCATCATCAACCTGCACAATATATGGCGGTTGGACTGGCGTGTGATTATCACAGTGCTGGGCTGGCTGATGACAATTGGTGGCATCATCCGCATCGTCTTGCCGCGGGTCGCAATTGCGGTAGGTTCGACGATCTATGGCGGCCGCGCCTCCACCATCGTCGTGGCGCTGCTAATCGGTACGTTGGGCGCTTTCCTGAGCTTCAAGGGTTACATGCGGGGTGCCTGAGGGCACGGAGGTACCTGCTTACATTCGCTTCGGTGGTCAAGATTGCGCGTCCATCGGTAGCGATGGTATGGGTCCGCCCGCGGTCAGAGATCCAACGAAGGTTCAGATGCTCACAAACACACACGTCGCCATCCTAACGGTGCTGGTCGTTCTTTTCGTGGTCCAAGTGGCTTTGTCTTTTGCCACCTTGCTGGGCTGGCTTCCCTGAGCAAAACCGGGAAATGAGGGCGTATCGACGCGTAGACTGGCGTCGAACGATCATGTTCATCGGCTGTGCGGCGTTGGAGGGGGATCGGCCCTTAATGTTGCCGCTCTGGAAACGGCCAGAAATTACCTAAATTTCGCTATTGGACCCCTAAATTTCACGATGTCCACGGCGCTGCCTCGATGGCAAAATATCACGGTCGGGAAATTGCTGCCCGGCACCCCAGTCGCCCGCGCCCCGGCCCCTCCGACATGGTTTGCAGGG
>NZ_SRXN01000056.1 GCF_004827385.1 Ensifer sp. MPMI2T | reverse complement strand
TTCGCGCCAGCCTCCTGCTCCTTCAGCACCGCAATAATCTGCTCTTCCGTAAATCTCTGCTTCTTCATGGGTCCGTCCTTAATCAGGCCGGACTCTAATCCAATCTGGAGGAAATTACCCGTGGCAGGTCAATTCCACTTCGACTTCGTTCTTTGAACGGTTTGATACCGTTGCTCCAATGAAATACTCGTAGTTTCCAAGGGCGATGTAGAGGTGGTCCGGAACTGCAGAGTGGCTCGTTCTTATTCGTGCACCGCCTCAGATATTTCTACAACCGCGGCCTTGATTATGGTCAAGTTTCGTAAGGCCTTTGCAGGATAGACAAGCCTTACTAAGAAACGACGAGATCGATCTCGGCGTCGCCCTTGAGGAACTCGTCGCGATGTCGACCGGGAATTCCTTCCCGGTCATCCGTTCTAGGCTGTAGCAATCGTCTGGTGGCGCCGCTCGATCAGCCCGAAGGGGATGGGAGTCGGTTCTTCACCCACTCGGATAACTTGCTCAATCCAGACCGAGCCTCTTTCGCAGGTCTGCATTTTCCGCGCGCAACTTTTCCGCCAGAAGCTTGCGGAGGCTCTGGTTTTCCTCTTCGAGTGCTACGAGATCTGCGAATTCGTTGCCGGTCGCAACAGGCTTCTCGGCCTTTTGCTCCACGGACTTGGCGGTTTTCTTCCACTGATAGTAGGTTTGCTCCGAAATGCCGGCGCCATTGATGGCGTCCTTCAGTGTGCCTTTGCCTTCGCTGACTTGCGTCTCGATGAGTTGGAGCTTCTCGTTTCTCTCTTGTTCGCTATACTTCCTCGGTTTGGCCGCCGTCTTTGACTGGGCCGGTTCAGCGACCGCCTTTTGGCGCCGTGGCGACTTCGGCTTCTTAGCCGTTGGTATTTTCACATCGGTGACTGTCTCTGGATCCGCAGTCACGGGGCCTACGTTGTTCTCGTCCGCCATCCTATGTTCCCTTTAATGAGCGTCTTTCCTGCTCCAGTGAACACCAGAGTGGGCACGATGGTCAAACTCCGACTTTTTGCATGATCTTTCAGCGCCCGGCACGAGGCTGTCGAGGTATGGCGCTTGGTACACGCCTGCCGGCCGGGCATTGTCTAGAAAAGGCACACTTGCTTATTTCTTGTTCACGGTTGCTACCGTAGGATGTTGACAATGCGCGGATGAGCACCTTCGCTGCAGTCGGTGGTGTTCCGCCACGGGGGCCACAGAGCCACCCCGCCAAAATCCTGAAAATGATTGTCGAAGACATGATGGAAAAGACGCAACTCAACTCGCCGGAGCAGATGAAGTTGTTTGACCACGAGTTCGAGACCATTCTCGATGCTATTCCCCAGCCGATTATCATCAAGGACGAGCTGTCTCGCTTCCGCTTCCTGAACACTGCCGCATGTGCCCTGGTCGGGAAGGCGCGCAGAGATCTGATTGGCCGCACCGATTGCGACGTCGTGGCCGGCGTCGAGGCCAATTGCATTCGCGAGATGGACAAGGAGGTTCTCAGGACGGGTACTGATCTCTCCGTCGAGGAAGACATCACCCTGTCGGATGGCACGGTAAGAAACCTTGTGACGCAGGCGAGGCCCTCGACGTCGAGTTCCGTCTGGCGACCGCAGAGGGAGGCTATCGTTGGTTTCGCAACCGTGCTGCTGCACGAAAGGCGCAAGATGGCACGATCGTTCGCTGGTACGGGATTCTCGAAAATGTCGACGATTGCCGCAAAGCGTGGGAGGCCCTTCAGGAGAGCGAGTCTCGTTTCAGGGCAATCGCCGACGACGCGCCGGTGATGATCTGGGTGACGGATGCAAGCGGCGGTGCCACTTACCACAGCCGTCTTTGGCTCGCGATGACCGGACAGACCGCCGAGCAGGCCAAAGGTTTTGATGGTCGGAGGCCGTTCACCGAGAGGATCGCCAAAAGGTCGAACGCGGCTTTGACGATGCCTTGCGGCGGAAAGAACCCGTTCGGGTGGAATATCGGCTTCGGTGCGCCGATGGTAGCTTAGCCTGGGTCATTGATATCGGTCAGCCACGCTTTGCTTCTGACGGCGGTCTTCTCGGCTATGTCGGCATTGCGCTCGACATCACGGAACGTCGCAAAGCGGAACAGGAGCGGCTACTGGCACAGAAGCAAATCCACCACATGGCCCGACACGATTCGCTGACCGGATTGCCGAACCGCCAGTTTCTTCGCGAGGAGTTCGACCGGCTTTCGGAGAAGATCGCGCCAGGCACGAAAATCGCAATTCTCTGCCTTGTTCTCGATAATTTGAAAGCGACTAATGACGCCTATGGCCGAACCACCGGCGACCTGCTGCTGCGTGGCGTGGCTGAGCGGCTTAGAAAGTGTGTCAAGCACGCCGACATGCTCTGCCGCTTCGGTGGCGACGAATTCGTCGTCTTGCGCACGGGCACCACGGGCAGCAACGAGGCGCGCAACCTGGCTCAGCATTTTATCAGTGCCCTTGAAGTCACGTATGAGCTCGCCGGAACGCAGGTGGATCTTGGCGTCATCGTCGGCGGGGTGACCGGCCGGGTGGCTGACCAGTCACTTGACGAGCTTATCCAGGCTGCCGACATTGCGCTTGAGCAGGCCAAAGCCGGCGGGCGCGGCTCATATGTGGAGTACGAGCCCGGAATGGACGCTGATCTTCAGACAAAACAGCAGATGAAGGTCTCCCTTCGGCGTGCGCTCGCAAACAGGGAGCTGGAGGTCCACTACCAGCCGCTGGTCAACCTGCCAACAGGCGGAGTCACGACCTGCGAGGCGCTCGTACGGTGGACACATGCAGAGCTCGGGCCGATATCGCCAGCTAACTTCATCCCGATCGCCGAAGAGATGGGGCTGATTAGTCCGCTCGGAGACTGGGTTCTGAGGCAAGCGTGCAAGGAGGCGACCCAATGGCCATCGCATCTCAGCGTGGCAGTGAACTTGTCTCCGCTGCAGTTCAGGAACGCGCGGCTCGCATGCGACGTTCGCGAGATACTTGGCGAAACCGGGTTGGACCCGTCACGACTGCAGCTCGAGGTGACCGAGTCAGTGTTTCTCGAGGGGAGCGACAACAAAGCTTATGGAAAAGTGAGCTCCTGGGTAGTCCGCTCCGCTCCCGCACGCCAAAAAACTGGGTTTCGTTATAGAACCACGACCGTGCTCTAATTGGCGGGCGCAAGCGAGATCAGTCGCGTTTAACCTTGGTCCGGCATGCACGGGCTGAGGAGGCGGTGCAAAGCTATGAAATTGGGACGCTCTCGAGGATTTGCAGTCGGATACGGCCACTTGAGCACAACAGAAGATCCCGAAGCCCGGGCTGCGAAACCTGATTAGCCGCCGCCTCAAGCAGGGTCCATTTCAATCTTCGGCTCTGGTTTTCCGGGAAGTCTGCGAGTGTTTCCTTCACTTCAAGCAAGTGGACGCTGATGTGGTAGGATAGATCACTGCCTTCCTTGGTGTAGTCGAACGAGCCAATCGTCTCCCTTGATACGACGCCGCTTACACCGCCCTCTTCCATGGCTTCGCGAGCAGCCGCAGTGCCAGAGGTCTCTCCTGCTTCGATCCGCCCTTTCGGGATTCCCCAGCTCCCGTTTCTGCGGCTGGTGACAAGCAGCACCTCAATCGCGTTGTCTGCAGATGCCCGATAGCAGATCGCACCGGCTTGCTCGATGGTGCGCGGCAAGACGGCGGCGGCCTCCGGTCGGCTAAAGCGGCTTGATGGCAAACGATCATCCCCCTTCGCCTCATAGCCCTGTGGCAAGGCTGGCAATCGCAGCAGGCTTGCTGCCGTTTGTGACTGTTCTATGACATGCAATCGTAGACGTGAACGGGGGCGATCAGACGGGAAACCGAATGTCCCTCGCGAACGTGCCAGATTTGGCAAAGGCCGCGTGATGTCCAGGGCGACAGATCCTCGACGGCGATCAACGGGCCGGCGGTGCAACTGGCGACGTTTGGCTTCATGATGCGCCCGCAAACCTTGGATGCAGGCCGGGGCAAAGAGCGGCTTTGCATGATCAGCGCTGTATGTCCGCCACCGCGCGCAACGCCCGACCGGTCGGCGGCCCGGAATAGACGTCGGCGCTCAAGATCTCGTCTGCAAAGACAATACCGGTGTCTTCGACAATCTTTGCCACCGACCTGGAAATTCTGACCAGGCTTTGTGCTGTTCGGACCGATCGGCAGACGTTTGAATGGGATGTTGAGGACATAGTCTTGCTGGCTGACCACGTAGCCGCTGGTATAGAGCCTGTTGTTCTTGTCGGTAGCGTGTGCCTCGAGGTTAGGAGGACGCATGGGACTGTCAGACATTTTTGGTCGGCTGATCGCAGTGATCGGCGCCGTAGTAATCTTTCTGCGGCGCCAGGACGGCGATTCTCTGGAGCCGGTCTATGGCAGCGAACCGAAAATCCCGCGAGCCAAGCCGCAGGGCATTCCGACCCTGAAGATGCCGACAGCCAAGGGGTGGACCGCAGAACAAATGCCGACTGCGGCGGCCGGGCTCAAGGTGAACGCATTTGCGGCCGGGCTCAAACATCCCCGTTGGATTCACGTGTTGCCGAATGGCGACGTACTGGTCGCCGAGGCACTGAGCGAGCCGGGGGGCATCAAATCGGCCTTCGACTACGCCATGTTCAGCACGATGAAGCGCGCCGCCGCAGCGGGCGCAAGTCCGAACCGCATCACGCTGTTGCGGGATGCGGATGGCGACGGTGTGGCCGAGATACGCACGGCATTTCTCGAGGGACTCACTCAGCCGTTCGGCATGGCGTTGCTGGGCGATAGGTTGTATGTCGGCAACACAGACGGGGTGGTTGCGTTCCCGTATGAAACGGGCGACGCGCGTATCAGCGCGACAGGGCGAAAGCTTACGGACTTCAAGGCCGGCGGGCTGGCGCGGGGTGCTCGCAGTTGTTCGCCCGCAGCGTAATTCTTTGGATGCCAGCAGCGTTTTCGACTGCAGGCCGTTGTGCAGCGGATGCCGAACGCGCCGGAGCAGAGATTGCCCTTCTGGTAGGCGCGGGTCATTGGTGGATGTGCCAGCAGCCAAAGCAAGGAGCTGACGTGATCAACGCGTTCCTGGCAAAGCTGAATTAGCCGGAACTGCGTTCCCGGTGCCGCTGGCGGCCACCAATCGCTGCATCGACCCGCTTGCGGTACCCCGCCGCGCCATTGGCGAACTTAGAGCGGCGACAGCGCGTCCTGCCGAACACCCCCAACCAGATCGCTCCCTTCCTATGTCGGGTTTGGTAGCGAAGCAGGCGTTCGTACGCCTGCCTGCAAATTTCTGCTCCCCACCCGACTCGGACCATAGCATCCTGACGTCGAGGTCTGCTTCGGGCCAGAAATGGTGATTGCACCATCCACCCCTTCCTGGGGTGATGGTTTTGAGGCTGCGCCGATGGTCCGCAAATCGACCGTTTTCCGTACAATCTCCGCACAGGGCTTTTGAGGGGCAGATCACGGGCGTCTTTTTTTGAGGGAGTAGGTTAAGTAACTCTGTTGCAAAGGAAAACGCACTGCGGGAGAAGCTTTTGCGAGCGCGGTCTTTCCAGTTAGATCGAATATGCCTGCCCTCGTTGCCCCCGTTAAGACGTTTGCAGCAAAAGGCGCGGCTCGCGAGCATTGTTGAGAGTTCGATGCCCGGCAGGCAAACGGCCACCTCTACAAAAGCGACGCTTTTGCCGAGGTGGCCCTGCGGCCGGGAGGAGAACCGGAATGTCCGAATACCACGGGCTGAGCAAGACGGCCGGTCCTAGATCACAATAATCCCAGCTCCTCCCGCCAAGCCGGCACCGGCTGCAGTCAGAAGCAGCGTTTCTGCTGCCACACGGACCGCACAATGTCCGCGACGTGCTCGCCACCCATATCCTGGAAACAAACGGGCTCCTACGAGCAGGCGAGCTATGCGATTCAGGACACACCGGAAATGGCAGCCAACCACTACGGGCGTTTCCTGCCGCAGGATAAGGCAGCACTCGCGACCCGCATTCTCAATCAGGTCTGGGAGGCAGCGTAGCAGCGGCTTGGCGCCGCGGATATCCAACCTGTTCGGAAATCGAAACTAGCGTCTTGACCGGCCACGTGCTTGCATGACCTCACGTCAGTCATTCGTAACGCTCCGCATGCACGTTGGCTGTCGCGTTTTGTCGTGTTGACTGAGCTACGGAGATCACGGTCCTTCCGGGGACCCACGCATTTGCTTCGGCAAGCGTGGTGCGTTCGATCATTTCCGTTGAGGAATACGAGCGCCAGGGACTTTGAAATCGTCATCTTTTGTGCGCTCAAGACGGACTTTTGTCCGGAATCTCAAAGACATCTATGGGAATAACTTTGAGTTTAGGCTATCTTGTCAACCATGAACGGACAAAAAGAAGAAAAATTAAAGTTCCTGCTCGCACGGATACCACCAGGGTTTCTGGTCGACTCGGCGTGGATGACGAAGCACGGCATCAGCCGGAGCTCTACTCACGACTATCTTCGCCGGCATTGGCTCGAGCCTCTCAGTCGTGGCGTGTACCGACGACCGCTCTCCCTCACAGGGCACCCGGACGCCACCCGTGACTGGACGATACCTGTTCTGTCCGCACAGCAGATCATGGGCTATGATCTGCACGTCGGAGGGTTGACCGCCTTGGCTCTCGGCGGCCATGTTCACTACTTGCCCTTGGGCAGCAGGGAAACCGTCTACCTCTATTCGGAAAGACCGCCAAGCTGGCTGGCCAAATTGCCGCTGACGGCACGGCTCTTCATACGCAACACGCGGCTCTTCGACGATGCCAGTCTGGGCGTCGATAATACCGACGTCAACCTCAGCGCGGACAGCAATCTGGCGCTCAGCCCTTGGCAATGGCCTCTGAAAGCCTCCAGCGCTGAACGCGCTATCCTCGAAGCGCTTGATGAATTGCCCGACAATGAGAGTTTTCATACCCTCGATACGATATTCGAGAGCCTTGCGAATCTGAGACCGCGGCGCCTGACCGCTTTGCTAAAGAGCTGCCGGAAGGTCCAGGTCAAAAGGCTCTTCTTTGTCTTCGCGGACAAGCACGCTCACGCCTGGCGAAAGCACATCCACCCATCGGAGGTGGACCTTGGCTCTGGCGACCGGGCCTTCTACAAAGGGGGGAAATTGCACCCGATATATCGCATAACGGTGCCACCTGAATTCTTGCCCCAACTACCGGAGGCTGCCGATGGCCCGTGAACAATACGTCTCCCAAGTTCAGCTTCTGGTGCGTTCGCTGCCCTATATTGGAGAGGAAAAGGCCTTTGCGCTAAAGGGCGGAACCGCCATCAACCTCTTCTACCGGGACCTGCCACGCCTGTCGGTGGATATCGATCTGACATATCTGCCCGTGAAGCCGCGGGAGGAAAGCCTGAGGGACATCGACGAGACGCTTGATCGGATCGGCAGCAACATCTCGCAATACCTGCGCGGCGCAAAAGTGAGACGAATTGCAGGCGGCGGCGGCAACGAAACCCGTCTCGAAGTCAGCCAAGGCGCTACCGTCATCAAAGTCGAGACCTCTCCGGTCGCAAGAGGAACCGTGCATCCGGTTGAGATCCGGACCGTCAGCGAAAAGGTCGAAGACGAGTTCGGCTTCGCCGAAATGCAAGTTCTGTCGTTCGAAGACCTCTTTGCAGGAAAGCTACATGCGGCAGTTGACCGACAGCATCCGCGCGATTTGTTCGATGTAAAGCTCTTGTATGCAAATGAAGGCTTCACGGACGCTCTGTTCAGAACGTTCCTGATCTACGTTGCCAGTTCAGGCCGACCTCCGCACGAACTGCTAGCCCCGAGCATCACTGATATCGAAGCCACCTTCCGGCAAGAATTTGAAGGGATGACCGTCGAGCCTGTAGAATTGGAAGATCTGTTGGAAGTTCGAAGTCGGCTACTCGCCGACATTCGTGACAAGCTGGATGTTCACGCGAGAACGTTTCTCCTGTCGCTACACGACTGTGAACCCGATTTCGACGTTGTCGGACTTCCGCAAGCCGTGAACCTTCCTGCGGTGAGATGGAAGCTGCTCAACCTACAAAAACTAAAGGATCAAAATCCGAGGAAGCACGAACAACAGCGAGACGAGATCGAAGGCCTGTTCGAGTGATGTGATCGTCTTAAGATCCCATCAGGAGTGGATAGCGGCCTGCACCGTGGCAGAGTGAGGTCGCTAGAAATCTCTCTGGAGGCCAACCATGTCGGTGAAAGCAGATCAACCCCAAGCACATACCGCTACCCCCGTCGATCTTGGCGCAATTTTCGTATCGTTGGAACTGAGCAAATCGACATGGCTCGTGACCGCTCTCTCGCCGGGGAGCGAGAAGATGTCTCGCCATACTGTAACTGGTGGTGACATCGCCGGCTTGTTCTCGTGTTTCGCCACCCTTCGCCAGAAAGCGCAGCGGCGTGTGGACAAGCTTTATCCACTGGTGGTGATCCACGAGGCCGGGCTTGATGGCTTCTGGCTGGGGCGAGTGCTGAGCGAGGAAACCTGGATTGAGAGCCATATTGTGGAGGCTGCATCCATTGCCATGCCGCGCCGTCATCGCCGCGCAAAGACCGATCGCATAGACGGCGAAACATTAATACGTGCTTTGATGGCCTGGAAACGCGGTGAACCGCGTGCTTGCTCGATGGTCAAACTCCTCACGCCCGAAGAGGAAGACAACCGTCGGCTCGGGCGAGAGCGGAAGACCCTGATTGCGGAACGTGTTTTTCACGTCAATCGCATAAAGGGGCTGCTCTTCTCCCAAGGAATACGAGATTACGAGCCTTTGCGTCGCGATCGCCGTCAGCGCCTGGATGAGCTTCGAACCGGAGATGGCCGCATGCTAGCGAAGCACCTGAGAGCCGAGATCTGCCGAGAACTCGATCGCCTCGAATTGCTGCTGACACAGATCAAAGCCGTGGAAGCAGAGCGAGATGCGTTGATGTCCCGCGAGTCCACCAGCGCACGAGCCGCCGCGCTTCTAAGGATCAGGGGAATTGGTCCCGAGTTCGCGACGATACTTTACTCGGAAGGCTTGGGCGTTGGCGGGTTGGGATGACACTTCGGAAGAGATTGCGCGCATTCGGCGGCGCTTGGCCGAACTCGATGCCGAGGGCGGGGCGCTTGAGCGGGCGTTGGAAGCGCTTGAGCAAAAGCTGGCATCCGATAGTCGGGCATCCGAAGGATCGGCCTCTGCCGATGCGCCGGTCACCAATAATTCGCCATCGATCGAGAAGATCGAGCTGTTCCGCCGTTTGTTTGCTGGACGCCCCGATGTTTTTCCGGCTCGCTGGGAAAACAGAAAGGCCAAGCGCTCAGGATATTCGTCGGCCTGTTCGAACGAGTGGGCGAAGGGGATCTGCGGCAAACCGAAGGTGAAATGCGGAGAATGCCCGCACCAGGCCTTCATCGCACCCAACGACGATATTATGGAAAAACACGTGCGCGGCGGCGATGGCCGCTCCGGCGACTTCGTCGCGGCCTGTATCCTTTGCTCCAGGACGAAACGTGTTGGTTTCTCGCCGCGGACTTCGACAAGGAAAGCTGGGCCGACGATGCCAGGGCCTTGCTGGACACCTGCCATGCAAAGGGAATTGCCGCCGCCCTGGAACGGTCGCGATCGGGGAGTGGCGGCCATGTCTGGATATTCTTCGCTGAGCCCGTTCCGGCCCGGATCGCCAGGCAGTTTGGCTCTGCCCTGCTCACGGAAACGATGGAGAGATGCCCCAAGATCGGCTGCATCCTATGATCGCTTCTTTCCAAATCAGGATACGATTCCTCTTGGGGGCTTCGGCAATCTGATCGCCTTGCCGCTTCAAAGAAAGGCCCGTGAGGTCGGCAACAGCGTTTTGTCGACAAGGATCTGCGACCTTAAAGCCCGCCTACGTCATCGCATGGTCATGCTGGAGACGCGCCCATTAGGCGGCCGCTCGACGAGCTCATCTCAAAACTAAAATGCAACTGTAATGGCAGGACGGGTCTACGTGCGTAAGACGGACTAAACTGCCCGACAGCTCGTCGTCAGCTTGCCTGATTATCGTTCGCAGCAGGGCGAAAGCAGCAGACTCACTACGAGTAGGCTTACCCCGAAGGGATCGCGAATCACCATGTATAATCGAATCGATGGTTCATCCACACACGTTATACAAGCTGACGAATCGAGTCAGCCGGTGGACGGTGACAGATTTACAAAAACAGTTGCGGATCTTGCGCTGCGGCGCAACCCGCTGCATTGGGAGTTGCCCGACAAAATGGGAGCCTGCTGCAGCATGCCACGTACCTCGGATGCAAGTTTTCACAACTCAGACTCGTCCAGCGCCAGTACCCCTTCTCCCGGAAGGCCGAGTACCTCCCTGTTTGAATACAGGACGGCGGAATTGCCTGAGGCGAATGTGGACGGCATCTGCGTTGGGCTGACTACGGAGTGGCTCCGCAATCTCCACAACAGAGAATCCCGAATGACTGCGCTCATACCCGGATCGGACGGGCACGGCGCAGCGGCTGAGTGGCAGCAGCGGTATCTGAACATCAGGAGTTCATTGCGCAGCGAGGGGAGAGAATCTTCCCAGGCCAACAGTGAGGCAAGATACACCATGTTGTGCGAAGCGGGTTTGAAACCGTCCAGGAAAGAGACGGTATACACATTCGACGAGCCTGAGAGCTTCTCGCGCATGCTGAGCAAAATCACCGTCGATGGATCGAAATATTTGCTCAGCTTGCGTTTCGCCGAAGCTGAAAGGCACACAGTTGCGACGTCGTCGTCGAATGGAAGCACCATGCTCTTCGATCCTAACCATGGAGAATTTACTGTTGAATCAGACCGGGTGGGGGGTTTGTTCCAAAGTCTCGCCAATCGTTACAGGAACCCCAACGGGCTGCATTTGTTGACAGTCACCACACAAAAGATGTGATCCCTGCGGACCGTTGGCGGTTGACCCTTCTCTGAAGGCGCGTCCGCGCCCCGGTGCTTCATCAGCAGAAGGCAAAACAGAGTGTCGTTCTCAGGCGACGGGTTTGGGCGGATCAATGCATCGACGGTGTTGGGATCTGTGCTAGGTCGGGGCGCAGCTTCACGGCTCAGTGACGATGCATGCGCAGGACCGACCGCGTCGGCCAATGCGGCTCAAGCCATGTATCTCCTCTACGGCATTGCATTCGAGGCGCACCAGCAAAACAGCACGAGCGGCCGCAGTGCCTCGAATGCGGCTTCCGTCTCCTACTTCAGGATACGCCACCGGCTGGCGTCCGGAAGCGAATACTGCTCTGTCAGGCAAAGGGCAATCTCGTGCAGGTGACAGGCAAAGTACGCACCGATGACAAAGGAACAAACCAGGTTGATATCGTCATCGAAGGTTTTGGGGCCGCCTCGCTCCACGACCGCAGCGGACGGGAGGATTATGCCCTCCTGGAGCAGAGGGACAATCCGGTTCTGGCCGCGCGGAGAACTTTGCGGGATCCCCTGGTAGCCCATTATCATCTGCGCTTGGGCCCCGAGAGCGTCGCGCTACGCGCATTCCAGCGCATGGTTTATGATCAGAACGGAAACGACGCGCCGAGTTCCTGTTCCTGCCCCTGAATGATGCCAGTGCTACGGATCCTAATCGCCGCGGCACTCATTGGGTGGCTGCTGCTCCTTGATCGCCGCGAGCGGGCGGCCAGGCCAGTCGCCTACCACTACGACCCCGGGGCCCTCCAACAGCGCCATGGCAGCAGACCTCGCCGGCTGGGCGCTCGCCTGCAGCCAGCCCGCCTAGCCCAGCAGCAGAACGGTTATGATTGCGGCGTGTTCGTGGTGGACGGCACGCGGGCGCTGGCTAGCATATTGGCGCAAGGAGAGCTACCCGGGCACGAGCCGCTGCACCTCGACAACCTCGTCGCTAATCGGCCGGCGCTCCCGGCTCGGCTCAGGGCGGCAACCACAGGTCGCCGCGGAGGAGAGCTATTCAAAAGCCTGAAAGACGGATTTCACCACCGATTCTGTGGTCATCACCCAGCGGTAGCGGGCCCTTGAGCGGCTATAAAAAGCGGCGCGCGGCCGTTGCATTGTAGAGCCTGCTTAAGCGAGTCGAGCCAAGACATCCGCATCGTTGGCATCGGTTTTGTTGTGTGTCTCGTTCGGCGACGGCTGGCTCGATGTGCGCAGGAAGGGCTATTGCCTGTCCTACCGGGTGTTCGACGAGGACCAGGGGGACCTATGCGCGGACGTTGCCGCAGCTCGCTGTCGTGATGCTTGGAGCATCTGGTCGACGAACCTGTTCATTGGCAGGCCGGCGCAGCTTTTGATCCTGGCGCTGCGAATGGAAAGTTGCGACTGGACATCCAAAGCCGGAACCTGGGTGTCGAGGATTGCGTCCAACCGGCGGCCCGTCCGCACTGGCGCATGGGCTGCGGTCCGGCTTCACGCCCGAAATCCGCAGGCTAATCTCGGAAGCCCGCTGCCCGATCGGCAGTCGCTGCATAAATCAGTGACCCGGATGGCGAGTTCCTGCAACAACGCGGACGCAAGTCGGGGCTTGTTGCGCGGTCGCCGCTAGTTTCTCAAAGTCCGGCCCTCAATGGAACCACCGGGGCCCTCAAGCCGATGTGTTGGAATGCATTCGTTCGCACATTTCATGGTTTGGATAGGCCCCATACAAAAAATGGATTTTCCCAATCTTGCCGGATGATGCATAGCGAAGCTCCCGACGCGTGCCTCGCCGACGCTACCTTCGTTTTGGGGCATGACATACGACAATAGAGAAGCGCTGTCAGATGAAGAACGTCACATACCTCTTGGACCCGGAGTCTTTTGCACTGTTGAGATAGCCGACGGTGTCGGCCTCGCGCCGATCTTTGGTTTGCTCGGTTGCCGCCTAGTGCAAATGATCCGCTTTGACGACTCGCATGCGCTATTCTTAGATGAAGAAGGACTGCGCGATGGGACATGGACGGAAGGCATGATGAATATCTCAAGCACGGAAACCATTTGAACTCGTAAAGGACGGTCGAGGTTGCCCTAGCACCGGCGCAGGATCTCCCCAATCCGCCGTGTCGCCGGCGAAACAGCGAATAGGCCCGTGGACCAGGAAGGTAAGGGCACTTGTCTGCCGCGCCTCCCAGACAATCGGAACCGAAAACACCGCGATTGCACGCCTCTTACTGCGCCATTTTGCAAATTTAACCCGAATTTTCGGAGGTATATCTCATGAACCGTAGGACCGTGCTGATGCTCGCATGCACCGCAGCAGTCGCCACATGGCTCGTAGCCTCGCCGGACGTGCGGGCGGATCCCGTTGCGGATATATGTTACCTTTTTTGCCCATTGGAGCAGGATGACACCGTTGGCGCGCTTTGTTCATCTTTTTGCTCCTCATCTCCGTCCCTTCCGCTTCCAACGGACCCTCAGAGCGGAAGCGAGGTAGAGAGACAAAATCCGACTCGAACCACAGACGCTGCGAGCCGAACGTCAGAGAAGCCGTGACAGGAGTAGTGCAATTCAGGCCTTGGCGGATCGTCTGGGTCTCGAAGAAACGCTCTCCAGTTGCAGAGCCGCTGTCAAGGATCGGTAACGCGCTAGTTTAGTTTTCATCCATAAACAACGAGCGATTGTTCCGGCGGGCGATGAATCTCGGTTTGCGCGGCAAGGACCGGCGATTTCAGGTATCCTGGATCATGCCACTGATTCCAAGTCCTGCCCCCGCCGGACCCTTCAATGCGCAAAGAACGCATCGTCCAACTTAGCATATTCGATCTTTTCGCCTCGCACGAGATCGGTTGCGAACTGAATGCGATGTCGGATGGCTGGACGCGCATCGCGATCTGGTTGGCTTGGTGGCGCGAGACCTGTGTCGGCGCTGCGGTCAAAGGCAACCGGGCGCCAAGGCCTGCCTGCCTGCTGAGGCGGTCTTGCGCTGCGCGCTGCTGAAGCAATCGCGGCAACTGACCTTTGCTGACAAACGGGGAAACGTTGCCAAAACCGTTCAAGCCCACACTCCTCCAGGGCGGTGCTTTATACGCTCGTTCGCACGTCGAAGCGGTTTACGCAAAGCGGACGCCACAAAATTTCCCCGCCTCCGGCTTCCTCGCGAAACAACTTTTTGCGTCGGCGGCAATATTGCCGGCGTTGCGGTAGCAATCACCCTTGGCGGACCGGGCGCGATCTTCTGGATGTGGCTCGTCGGCCTCGTCGGCATGGCGACGAGCTTCTTCGAATGCACCCTGGCGCAGGCCTACAAGCGGGCTGAGCCGGATGGCACCTATCGCGGCGGACCGGCCTATTACATCGCCCACGGCCTCGGCGAGCGATGGAAATGGCTGGCGGGTGTCTACTCGGTGCTCTTGCTGGTCACGTTCGGTTTCGGCTTCAACGGCGTGCAGTCCTATTCCGTGGCCACGTCGCTCAACGATGCCTCGGCATGGAGGCCACCTCAGGCGGTCTCAAGCCCATGGCGGGTTTCGGCTACCTGCTCAAGCGCCGGTTGGGCGAAACGGCCGCGGCGACGCCGCTGCCCGATTGCGACGTCATCGAACTCGACAGGCTGATCGACAGCGCCAATCTGCAGCCGGCGCAATGGCCGGCCATTGCCGGCGAGCTCGTGCGCCGCTGGGACGCCTATAACGGCTTTGTCGTACTGCATGGCACGGACACCATGGTCTGGACCGCTTCGGCGCTCTCCTTCATGCTGCGCGGTCTCGACAAGCCGGTCATCCTGACCGGCGCGCAGATTCCGCTTGCGACGCCGCGCAGCGATGCGCTGGAAAATCTGGAGATGGCCCTGATCCTCGCAGCGCAACACCCGATCCGCGAGGTGGGCATCTGTTTTGGACGAAAGCTGCTTAGGGGAAACCGGAGTCGCAAGATATCCACCGATCGCTTCGACGCCTTCGATTCGCCCAACTATCCGCCGATCGCTGAAGCCGGCGTCAAAATCGTGCTGCATCATGAGTTGCTCCTTGCGGCCGAGCCGAAGGCTTTCTTTCTACGCAGCACCACACCCCGGAGATGGGGGGGAGGAGAGTGCCACTTCGACGACGGGCGACGAAAGCCCCGGATGGATGGTGAGCACCGCCACCGCGTCTGGCTCGACAGGACACTTACGCCACGGGCGCCGCCTTAGCCCGCGTCGGCGTCGTCTCGGGCGGTGACATGACGCTGGAGGCCGCTTTTGCCAAATTGCATGTCCTGATCGCCGAAAGACTGGGCCCGGAGGAAATCCGTTCTCGCATGGCGCAGCCGCTCTGCGGCGAGATCACGACGCCCACACAGTCGATTTGCGCCTGAAGCAAGCGATCGGCAATCCCCACCGGGGCACCTATCCTGAATTTGGGCGAACGCTGTGGCGCTCGTGGTGTAGGCGCGTTCACCAGCCTCGACTACGGTCCCGACCTCTGCAAGGTACACACCAATCATCGTATCCTTCATCTTGCCGCCTTCTCCGCGTGTTGGGTTACACGAAGTGGTTTGTCCTATTCTGACCAAGCTGCCTACGAGCGGCGATCGTGGAACAGCCGATTGATGTCGCCTTGTATGTAGAGCGTCAATCAGGGCTCGAAGGTCCCCTTGTGGACGAAGAGCGTCTAAAGATCAGCTCGCTGGCGGCACGCTAGGGGACTAGCGCTCCCCGGTCAGGGAGGCATTGCAGCAGCTGCGCGGCGAAGGCTTCGTCACGTTTTCCCATAATGTTTGGCGCGTTCGTCCGCACCATTGCGCCTCCGCGTGCTAACCCGCTGACGGTCAATTCGCACAAGTGCAGCCATCCAACTACTCGAAGATGAATGAAAAAACCTTACTAAGCTACGGTAGATTTATCCGAAAAAATGTGCGACCTACTTTCCACAACCATTAAGGGACGAGACCACAGTCACTGTCGCACACGCCAGCTAGGGGCCCAAACAGCGAAGACTGCCCCCACATCGCGGCGCCTCTCCAGGCACTCACGAAGGCAATCCGAACGAATGCAAGGGAGGAGGAGGAAATCATGGATCATTCAATCGTTTCGACCGAGGCGCGGGCAGATAGGTCTGGCCGTCAATCTGACATCGCAACGCCACGCACCGAGGCGCTGATTTTCGCGTCCAAAGAGCGGCTGACCCTTTGTGGGAAATCTCAGCGTTATCCGATCGCGCAGTGAGTTGGCTCCGAGCGAATTACCGACCGGTTTCTCCCTTGGGAGAGGATGTCACCAGAACAGATCTCGTCGGCGCGAACCGGTTCATGGGAAAAGCGCGGACACAGGGAAACCGGATAAAATATGTCGGCCATGCCAGTTGGGCCTCTTCTAACTTCCCGCTACCACATCCCTGAAGACAAGTGACCGCGCAGGTGCCTTGACCTGGGCGACGTCCAGCGAGAGTGGGCGAAATCGCTTGCCACCGGAGAGCCGCTCGATGTCGAGTTTCGCCTGGCGACCGCTGACGGAGGCTATCGTTGGTTCCACGGTTGTGCCGTCGCGCGGAAGGGCGAAGACGGAAGCATCCTTCGATGGTACGGCACAGTCGAGGACATCGATGATCGCCGCAAGATGCTCGAAGCCTTGAAGGAGAGCGAGGCCCGTTTCCGGGCAATCGCCGACGACGCGCCGGTGATGATCTGGGTCACCGGCGAAAACGGCGCCGACGACTATCACAGTCGCCTCTGGCTCGAAACAACCGGACAGGCCGCCGAGCAGGCGGCGGGGAACGGCTGGTTGAATGCCGTCCATCCTGATGACCGGAACGCTGTCGAAAGAGTATTTTACCAAGCCTTCGATCTTCGCAAGCCAGTCCGAATGGAATATCGTCTGAAGCGTGCCGGCGGAGGGTCCATCTGGGTCATCGACATAGGGCAACCGCGCTTTGCAAGCGACGGAACGTTTCTCGGATTTGTCGGCATTGCGCTCGACATCACCGAGCGTCGCAACGCCGAACAGGAGCGACTGCTGGCACAGAAGCAAATTCACCATATGGCGCGACACGATGCGCTGACCGGATTGCCGAACCGTCAGTTCCTGCGCGAGGAGTTCGAGCGCCTGTCGGGCCCGATTGCGCCGGGTACGAGAATCGCAATTCTTTGTCTTGATCTCGATGGCTTCAAGGCGATCAATGACGCTTATGGGCGAGCCACCGGCGACCTGCTGCTGCGCCATGTGGCTGAGCGGCTCAGAAATTTTCTCAAGCAATACGACATGATCTGTCGCCTCAGTGGCGACGAATTTGTCGTCTTGCGCGTCGGCATCAACAGCAATGCTGAGGCTCGTTTATTGGCGCAGCAGCTCATCCATGTGATTGAAGCAACCTATGAACTCGCAGGGACGCATGTCGATCTTCAGGTAGTTGTCGGACTTGCCACGGCTTCGAAGAGTGACCAGTCGTTAGACGAGCTTATCAAGACTGCCGGTATCGCGCTGGATCGGGCTAAAACCGGCGGCGGTGGCACATTCGTTCAGTACGAGCCCCAAATGGACGCTGATCTCAAAGCAAAACAGCGGATGAAGGTTTCACTGCGGCACGCGCTCGCAAAGGGCGAGCTGGAAGTCCGCTACCAGCCGCTGGCCAATCTTCGCACAGGCCAGATCACGACATTTGAGGCGCTGGCCCGGTGGCCACATCCGGAAAGAGGGCAGGTGTCTCCTGCAGAGTTCATTGCGGTTGCCGAGGAAACCGGCCTGATTGGCCCGCTTGGCGAGTGGAACCTTCGTCAGGCTTGCACAGAGGCCGTCAAATGGCCCGCCTATGTCAGTGTGGCGGTCAATCTTTCACCGCTGCAATTCCGGAACCCACAGCTCGCCTCGACGGTGCGCAACATTTTGGAAGACACGGGGCTGGACGCCTCCCGCCTGCAGCTCGAGATCACCGAGTCGGTGTTGCTCGATGAATGCGACAGTAATCTTCAAACGCTGAAGGAGATCAGGCAGCTCGGTGTTATAGTCGCCATCGACGATTTTGGGACCGGCTACTCATCGCTGAGTTATCTCAGAACTTTTCCCTTCGACAAAATCAAGGTCGATCGCAGCTTCATCGCCAATCTGCCGAAGAGCAAGGAATCCCTGGCAATCGTCAGGGCGGTGGCCGCCGCTCACTCGGTATCATCACCACAGTGGAAGGCGTCGAGCGCCAGGACCAACTCGACACGATAAAGGCCGAAGGCTTCGATGAGGCGCAGGGTTATCTGTTTGGCGGCCCCCTACCCGCTTCACAGGCAATGGCACTCCTTAAATCTCGCGGCGAGATTTCTGCAGCCGAGAGATGACGCGCGAAAGACCGCTCGTCACATCGAGTATCATCTCGCAGCGGGCGCCCAGTGCGGCCGAGATTACCCGGCAACCGTTCGGCGGAATTGATCGGGCAGGACGGACGGACCGCCTTCAGAAAACCGAAGCGGCGGCCTCACGGGCGGCGGCTTCGAAGATGGTCTGGCCATTGGGCCATTAATGCTCAACCCGGCATTTCGCCGCACATCTGGGGGAGCAGTTGGCGCGCATTCTATTCAGATCCGTCTGCACCGACGTCGACATATCTGCCAATTGAGCGCAGGTAAGCGACGATTTCGAGTTTGAGGAAATCACGATCGCCGTACGCTTCTTCGATCCTGCTAGCCCCTGTCTCATTTTTCCATAGGCCCCCGTGACAGGTCGGTATCTCCAATAACGTATTTTTCGTGGCCAACGGCGCAGATGTCACATCCGGCCTCGATGATTTCATTCACGAACGCTGGTATGTCGCTTGCCTTCATCAGCTTTTGCTTGGTCCTGTGCGCCATCGGTATTTCTCCGCTCCCGAGTGAGCAGGCAGCCACCGCCTGGTCGGTAGACTTGCAAAACTGCAAGTTCCGAGCCACGATCGTGATGCTTCGTTCCGTGCACACTCAGGCCCGCACACTGTCGGTCGCCATCCACTCGGAGGCATGAAGACGACAGCTACCGCCCCGGGATCTCACCGCGGAACACCAGGTCCGTTCGGAGGCGGCGCTGGCGGTCGCGATACCCGCTAAACATTGATCCGATCCTTCGACCTTGTATCGTCTGCACCGCCCATTGACCCGGTGTCGGAGACGTCGACAAGGCAGTTTTCAGCGCTGGCATCCCGGCCTTATCGTCCCATCCCCTGGCCGCAATTGGCACCGCCGAAGAAGAAGCTTTTCAGAGGTATAGAAGGAAAGTCGGTCCAGGAATTCGAACTGGCATGCTTCTTGCTGCGAACGTTCCTGACGGAGCCCGAGGTCCATCCGGGGATGTGAACTGGGACGGGAGTGCCGGAGGAGCAACATGACAGCAGCCGAAACTTTTTATGATGTCATTCGCCGCCAGGGGATTACCCGGCGCAGTTTCACCAAGTTCTGCAGCCTTACGGCCGCGAGCCTCGGCTTCGGGCCGGGAGCGGCCAGGGCGATAGCGATGGCGCTGGAGATCAAGGAACGCGTTCCCGTCATCTGGATGCACGGCCTCGAATGCACCTGCTGTTCGGAGAGCTTCATCCGCTCGGCCCATCCCCTGGTCAAGGACGTGATCCTGTCGATGATCTCGCTCGACTATGACGATACGATCATGGCGGCCGCCGGCAATCAGGCCGAGGCGATCCTCGAAAAGACCAAGGAGACGTACAAGGGCAAGTATATCCTTGCCGTCGAGGGCAATCCGCCGCTTAACGAGGGTGGAATGTTTTGCATCGACGGCGGCCGCCCCTTCGTCGAGAAGCTGAAATGGATGACCGAGGACGCGTTTGCTATCATCGCCTGGGGCGCATGCGCCTGCTGGGGCTGTGTGCAGGCCGCCCAACCCAATCCGACCCAGGCAATGCCAATCGACAAGGTCATTTTCGACAAGCCGATCATCAAGGTTCCCGGCTGTCCGCCGATCGCCGAGGTGATGACCGGCGTCGTGACCTTCATCACCACCTTCGGAAAGCTGCCAGAACTCGACCGGCAGGGGCGGCCGAAGATGTTTTATTCTCAACGCATTCACGACAAGTGCTACCGGCGCCCGCATTTCGACGCCGGCCAGTTCGTCGAGGAATGGGACGACGAGGGGGCGCGCAAGGGGTACTGCCTCTATAAGATGGGCTGCAAGGGTCCGACAACCTACAATGCCTGTTCCACGGTCCGCTGGAACGGCGGCGTCTCCTTCCCAATCCAGTCAGGCCACGGCTGCATCGGCTGTTCGGAAGACGGCTTCTGGGACAATGGCAGCTTCTATGAGCGGCTGACCAGCCTCCATCAGTTCGGGATCGAGGCGAACGCCAACAAGGTCGGCTTGACCGCGACCGGCATCGTGGGCGGCGCGATCGCCGCGCATGCCGCCGTGACTGCCGTCAAACGCATCACCGCCAAGCGCAAGAAAGCCGACGTCTAATATTTAGGGGACGAACACCAACATGACAAAAAGAACTCCGAACGGCTTTACGCTCGACAATTCCGGCAAGCGCATCGTCGTCGATCCGGTCACCCGCATCGAAGGCCATATGCGGATCGAGGTCAATGTCGACGAAAACAACATCATCCGCAACGCCGTGTCGACCGGGACCATGTGGCGGGGCATCGAGGTTATCCTCAAGAACCGCGATCCGCGCGACGCGTGGGCCTTTACCGAACGCATCTGCGGTGTGTGCACCGGCACACATGCGCTGACGTCGGTGCGTGCTGTGGAAAATGCGCTCGGCATCACCATTCCGGACAATGCGAATTCAATCCGCAACTTGATGCAGCTGGCGCTCCAGGTGCATGACCATATCGTGCATTTCTATCATCTCCACGCACTCGACTGGGTGGATGTGGTCTCGGCGCTTTCCGCCGACCCCAAGGCGACCTCGGCGCTGGCGCAATCCGTCTCCGACTGGCCGCTTTCCTCGCCGGGCTATTTCAAGGACATCCAGATCCGGCTCAAGAAGTTCTTCGAGTCCGGTCAGCTCGGCCCCTTCAAGAACGGCTATTGGGGCAACGCCTCCTACAAGCTGCCGGCCGAGGCCAACCTGATGGCGGTAGCGCACTATCTGGAGGCACTCGACTTCCAGAAGGAGATCGTCAAGATCCACACGATTTTCGGCGGCAAGAACCCGCATCCCAACTGGCTCGTCGGCGGCGTGCCCTGTCCAATCAATATCGATGGCACAGGCGCCGTCGGCGCGATCAACATCGAACGGCTGAACATGGTGACCTCGATCATCGATCAGATCATCGAGTTCAATGAAAAGGTCTATGTCCCCGACATTATGGCGATCGGCTCCTTCTACAAGGATTGGCTCTATGGCGGTGGGCTATCGGGCAAGAATGTTCTGGCGTACGGCGACGTGCCGGAACATGCGAACGACTATTCCGACGTCAGCCTCAAGCTGCCGCGCGGCGCGATCGTCAACGGCAATCTCGCGGAAATCCATCCGGTCGACCATGCGGACCCCGAACAGATCCAGGAATTCGTGACCCACTCCTGGTACAAATATCCCGACGAGACCAACGGGCTCCATCCCTGGGACGGCGTCACCGAGCCTCACTACGAGCTGGGCCCTGATGCGAAGGGCACGAAGACAAATATCGAGCAGCTTGACGAGGCTGCGAAATATTCATGGATCAAGGCGCCGCGCTGGCGTGGCCATGCCATGGAGGTCGGCCCCCTCGCCCGCTGGGTGGTCGGTTATGCGCAGAACAAGGCGGAGTTCAAGGATCCGATCGACAAGGTGCTCACGGATCTCGGCCTGCCGGTCTCGGCGCTCTTTTCGACGCTGGGCCGCACCGCGGCGCGCGCGCTGGAATCGAGCTGGGCTGGCCACCAGATGCGCTATTTCCAGAACAAGCTGGTCGCCAACATTAAGGCCGGCGACTCTTCGACCGCCACCATCGACAAGTGGAAGCCGGAAACTTGGCCCAAGGAGGCCAAGGGCGTCGGCTTTACCGAGGCGCCCCGTGGCGCGCTCGGGCACTGGATCAAGATCAAGAGCGGCAAGATCGACAATTATCAATGCGTGGTTCCCACAACATGGAACGGCAGCCCGCGCGACCCCGAAGGCAATATCGGCGCCTTCGAGGCATCGCTCATGGATACGCCGATGTGCGATCCGGCACAGCCCCTCGAAATTCTCCGGACCATCCATTCCTTCGATCCCTGCCTTGCGTGTTCGACGCATGTCATGAGCCCGGATGGCCAGGAAATGGCGAGAGTCCAGGTCCGGTGAGGAGGTTCGGTCATGACCACCCATGAATCCATCGCCGCCGATGGCGAACAGGCCATCGAGTGTCAGAACGTCTACGTCTATGAAGCTCCAGTGCGCATCTGGCATTGGGTCAGCGTTTTTTTGATCCTGACGCTCGCGCTCACCGGTTATCTCATCGGTTCGCCGCTCTCGTCTGTGCCCGGCGAGGCGAGTGCCAACTTCCTTATGGGCTACATCCGCCTCCTACACTTCGCAGCGGGCCAGGTCCTCTCGGTGTTCCTGATCCTGCGCGTCTACTGGGCCTTTGTCGGTAATGTCCACGCGCGGCAGATTTTCTACGTGCCGTTCTGGAGCGGCCGCTTCTGGAAGGAATGGCTGGACGAGGTGCGGTGGTACACATTCCTGGCGTTCCAACCGAAGAAATATGTCGGCCATAACCCGTTGGCGCAGTTCACCATGTTTCCGATGTTCACCCTGCCCCTCTTCCTCATGGTCATCACCGGCTTTGCGCTTTATAGCGAGGGCGCGGGCCGCGACAACTGGGGATATGCACTGTTTGGCTGGGTGTTCTCGATCTGGCCGAACAGCCAGGACATCCACACCTTCCATCATCTCGGCATGTGGGTGATCCTCGTCTTCGTGATGGTCCACATATATGTGGCGGTGCGCGAGGACATAATGAGCCGGCAGAGCATCATCTCTTCGATTATCTCGGGCGAGCGGCTGTTCAAGGACCGGGAGGACTAGATGACGGCTCCCTATCCTCTGATAGCCGCCCAGAAGCCTCGCATTCTCGTGCTCGGCATCGGCAACATCCTCTGGGCCGACGAGGGCTTTGGCGTCCGAGCGGTGGAGCATTTCCACAAAGCCTATGAAGTCCCTGACAACGTCACCATTCTCGATGGCGGTACGCAGGGGCTCTACCTCGTGCAGTTCGTCAACGAGCACGATCGGCTGATCGTTTTCGACGCGATCGATTACGGCCTTGAGCCGGGCACGATGAAGGTGGTGGAAGACAATGAAGTGCCGAAATTCACCGGCGCCAAGAAAATGAGCCTGCACCAGACCGGGTTCCAGGAGGTGCTGAGCGCTGCCGACTTCATGGGCCACTATCCCGAGCGGCTTGCGTTGATCGGCTGTCAGCCCCTCCATCTGGAGGACTGGGGCGGACCGCTCACAGAACCAGTCAAAGCCGTTATACCTGCGGTGATCGAGACGGCGGTCCGGATATTGGGCGACTGGAGCGTCAGGGTGAGCGGACGGCGAGAGGGCACCGTGGTGCCCCCGCTCCTCGAAAACGATATTGACTTCGACAATTACGAGCGCCGTACTGAAGGGGCGCGCTGAATTTCTGAGGAGACGTGCATGAGATACCACAGGATCGCGTCGACACTTGCCGCTCTGGCGCTACCCGGCGTCGCCCATGCCCATGTCGGCCTGCATACAGATGGCGCGCTCACTGGCCTTGGCCATCCGTTCAGTGGCCTCGACCACATCCTGATGATGGTCGCGGTCGGCTTCTGGGCGTCGACGTTGGGCGGCAAGGCGCGTTGGATTGTGCCCTCGGCCTTCGTGGCGTTGATGGCTGTCGGGAGCGTGATGGCGATGACCGGGCTCCCGCTTGTCCTGGTGGAGACGTCAATCGCACTAACGGTGGCTTTGCTTGGGGTGCTTGTGGCCTTCGAGATGAAGGTTCCAACGCACGTGGCGTCGGCAGTGGTTGGCGTTTGCGCGCTCTTCCATGGCCATTGCCCATGGCACCGAACTTTCGGCAATGGCGCATGCGGGCGGTTATGTGGCCGGCTTCCTCACCGCAACGATCGCCCTGCACGCCGTAGGTATCGGTCTGGCCTCCCTCAGGTTCGGTAAAGCCAGACAGGCCGCGATGCGGATCGCCGGCTGGGCTGTTGCCCTTGCCGGTGCGGCTCTCCTTGTCGGATGAACCATCTCCCAAGACTGAGGCTCGTCGGGAGCGCTCGGAGAGCCCTCACCCCCTTGCGGCTCCCTATTTCATTTGGATGTCGAGAAGCGAAGGCAAGCGTCATGTGCATTGGCATTCCCATGCGGGTCATCGCCGGCAACGAGTTCGTAGCCGAGTGTGAGCGGCACGGTGAGATAGCCACAATCTCGCTGATGCTGATTGGGCCGCAGCCCGCAGGCACCTGGCTGCTGACCCATCTCGGCTCAGCCATCCGCGTGCTCGATGCCGTGGAGGCAAGCGCGATTGACGACGCGCTTGCGGGCTTGGTCAAGGCGGTAGACGGAAGGGAATTCGAGTCCAATTGATAATAGGTAAGCTATTGTAATAGATAAACAATTTTCAGAGATATGTGTGTATGTTTATGTACTGTGTACAAAATCTTAGTGAAACTCGCCGATTGCGACGCGCCTTGACGATCGCGAAAGCGGCATCCGCGCGGGCACTATCGTCTGCGGTAGTACGCATCCCATGCCAGCTTGATATCGAAAAATGCCCATTCGCGACGGCGACCGTAGGCGGGGCTGGAGCGGCTGAAGCATTCGTTCAAGCCGGTCTCACGTTGGAACTTCATGAACCATGCGGTGGACCTCGAACGAATGCTATTGCAAAACTCGTCGTCGGCTGGGCGGCACGTGGCATCGCAAGAGGATACTGGAGAATACGGCGCCTGGCCGGGAACTGGCGCGTCAGCGCGGGGTGAAGTTCGGCCGCCCTCCGAAGCTAGGCCTGCGACAGCGCCAGGAAGGGCTGCGATGCCGCAGTCAAGGCGACCGGTAGCCAACCTCGCCAGGAAGTTCGGTGGGAGTGAAAGCACCATCCAGAGGCTTGCCAGGCCAATTATTTCGGCATGATGTGCGCGGGTCGGCGAACCGCGATATTCGGGGAAGCAGACGACGTCATGTTCGTCCCAGCGCTGCACTTGCCTCGGCTAAGGCTGCAGCCGTTTCGCGGCAACACATTTTGTCACAAAACCGACATGCAGGCGCCTGACCGCAAGTTATCCCCAATATTCACAGGGGCTCACGCAGTGACCACTTACCTCGTGGGTGCAGGGGGATGTTATGCGAAGGACTTACTTACGGGTAGGGGCGCTGGTCCTTACGGCGATCATTTCCGGGTGTATTCCTGGACCGGAGGGACTCGGGGTCTACCACGGTCCGCCACCCGTGATTTCTGCGTCACGTGCCGCCGCCTCGACGCAAAACTACCTCGCCGTCCGGGACGTCTTTATAAGACGCGCAGGCTACGGCACGTCAGCTACCGTTGTCGATTGGTATGAGGTGTCGCTGGCCGGATTTAGCTACGTCGACGAACAGTGCACCGCATATCTAAGTGCGCTCCCAGATCTTCGTCGATCACAAGATCATATCAGAAACCAAATAGCTGCGGTCGGCACCGCTACGGGTGCAATACTTGGGCGTGACGACGCAGGCGATTACCATAACCGCTGCCGCCTTTGGACTTGCTTCGCAGATCACAGAAAACGCTACGGCTTCGCTCCTTTATGCAACGGACCCATCTGACATACAGGATTTGGTCCGAAATCAAAGCCAGGCGTATCGGATGGGCGTGGCCGCACAACGCGCGAACTATGTCAGCCAAAACGCTGCGATGGATGCTGTCAAAGGCTATCTCAATCTCTGTCTTCCGGTTTCGATAGAGGCCCAGGTAAAGGCAGCTGTAAAGAACACCGCATTCATTGCTACACCCACGAGCTTTGGTGTTCCCAGCTTAACCCAGGTCTCCACCGGCGATGGTGTGGTGCAGGCGAGCGTCGCGATCCCGACTCAACAGGCCCTGAGGAACGAGTCGATCACCAGACCGAAGCCGCCAGAAGGCAACCTGGCCGCAGGCTTTTTGACCGGTGATCTGCCGAAGATCACTCGCGTTGAACTGGAGGAAATCCAGAAGAGATTGTGTGTTCGCGTCGACGGCGATTTTGGCCCAGACAAGAGCGAAACCCGCGAGGCTCTTCGCGAGGTGCAAGCGAAATTCGGGGGGCAGCGCCCACTGGCCGTTTGGACGCTGCCACGCGGGCACGTGTGCATGGACTTGCACTCTGCGACACAGAGCGCCATCGGAATACCTTCGTATGCGCCTGTGTCGCTACTGTGATCGTCTAGCCAGGGGAATGCAATGCAAATCAAAACAGTTAGTGAAATGTTAGTTCTGCGCCAACAGCCAGTGGCGGGAAGCCCTCCGGTTGTGCTTCCCGGTGGTTTTCCGGTCAGGGTAACGGCCGACGATGGTGCAGGTGAATCGTCATTCGGAAGAGTGGTCAAGTGTGATTGTTGACCGGGGTGGCGGCACTGGCCCAAAGGGTTATCTCAAGACGGCATACATCGTCACGCGTACGCTTTCACCAAAACCTCTGACACAGGCGGAATTTGCTCGGATCTGCGCTGTCGCCGCGGCCACCTTTGAAATCGATCTCGCCTATTTGCTTGCGTTAGCTCGGATTGAGAGCGGTGTAAAATGGGACGACCAGCGTGGAGAAATCAACGCAGAGGTCTACGACAATCAAGGCGCAACCGGGCCTTTTCAGTTCATGCCTTCCACATGGGATGGTCTGGTCCGGCAACTCGGACAATCCTTTTATATACGCTCGGTCGATATCATCGATCCAACTTCGCAGGCGACACTGGCGGCTTTCCTCTGCAACGACGGGATGATGCGACATCAGGCGAAATTCGGCGGCCTCCCAAGCCCGGCTGAACTGTACCTTTATCACTTGTTTGGGTTGGGAACTGCTCAGAAGGTTCTCGCGGGTAATGGAACGGACAAGATTGACGCACTTTTGATGTCAGCCCATGGCAATCAGGATACCGTCAATGCCATGCTTTCCGGCAACAGCTCCCTTCTTACAACCTCTGGCGTGCCTCGAACCCGCGATGGTGTTCTGGATGAAGTCGCCGGGAGACTGCATAAAGCCTACGTAGCCAATGCACCCTTACTCGCAAACGCAGCGTCCTGGTGGCCAACGAGCATTCCGAAAACCGTAGACGGTACGACAGGCAATGCCCCCTGGGTGACAGTGGCGCAAGGAGAAGATGGGCAAACGGAGAGGCCAGGACCGTTCCACAATTCGCGCATATCGGAGTACCTATCTACTGTTGGGTTTCCCTCAGGAACAGCGGACGAGACCGCATGGTGCGCTGCCTTCGTAACTTGGTGTCTTCTAAACTCAGGTGATGCGAACGCGGTCACAACCGCGAAGAAGTACAAGAGTAGCTTCGCTGCCGATTGGCTAAAGTTGCCGAATAAACTTCTAGAGCCCGCTATCGGGGCACTAGCCATTACGAAGAGCTATTCGCCTGACACGACCGGGCATGTGGGCTTTGATGCAGGGATTGAGGATCACTACGTGCGCTTAATCGCGGGCAACCAGAGACGTCCGGGGCAATCGGGTCCTGAGTGCGTTTGCAAAAAAAGGTTTCCCCGTGGGGATTTTGTCGGCTTCAGGTGGGTTTGATTCAGAGCCGGCGGATTGTACGGCCGGAGCTGCGATGATCGTGTCTCAGGAAGTGGTGTAGCTTCCGGCAAGCGGGCGTGCTTTCCGGCGCGGGCCGGAGGGGACATCAGCGTGCGACTGCAGGCAGGCTGATTTGCGGATCATCGCTCATTGATGCCATTG
>NZ_SRXN01000055.1 GCF_004827385.1 Ensifer sp. MPMI2T | reverse complement strand
TTGGCTCTGACTCATTTTTGATGCAGTTGTAACGATCCTGCGTTGCTGGTTTCCACAAAGGAATCAGCATGATGAGCACTAAGCTCTGCGCTTCTGATTTGGTACCGGCTGGCTTCATTGCTGAACGCATCACGCGCGTTGGCGATGAGACCTGCATCCTGCTTTCCCGAACCAGCGCAACGGCGCCTTGTCCAGCATGCGGACGAATGTCTCAAACGGTCCGAAGTCGCTATTGCCGCCAGGTCGCGGACCTTCCCCTATCAGGAAGGCGCGTCAGGCTTCTCGTGCGCACTCGGAGGTTCGCTTGTGATGCCGTGCTTTGTGGGAGACAGATATTCGCCGAGCGGTTCGGCGATGTACTGCCGCCTTATGCCAGACGAACCGGACGCCTCGAGCATGTTGTCCATCACTTGGCCCTCGCGCTTGGTGGACGTCCGGCGCCGCGATGGCAGCGATCAGACATTGGCGCTCCCGCCAGCTGCTGCCGTTGCGATCGAGACACTGATCGATCGATTGTCGAGCGGGGAAAGTGTTGCCCTGCTCACCGAGGATCAGGAACTAAGTCCAACCGAAGCGTCCGAGATCCTCGGGATCTCGCGGCCCCTCGTCGTATTGCGCATGGACCGCGGTGATCTCCCCTTTCGCTATGTCGGCAAGCACCGCCGAGCCTTGCTAAGGGACGTCCTGGCGCTCAAGGCCAAGCTGGACCTCCGGCAGAACGCGCTTGAGGCACTGGCAAATGATACAGAGGATCTGATTGGCAACCATGGCCTCTAAACCGCCTGTCGGGGTCCGGTAGCATCCAGCCTCATGGCGTGCTGCCTTTCCTACGAACGGCTGACCCCCTTGAGGACGCGCTTCGATGACGCGTGCTTCACCGCAGCGGCAATCTTTTGCAGGAAGGCTGCGCTGACATTTCCAATCGGCCTGGTCGATTCGAAGTCGAAGGCCTTGTCGACCTCTACGCGGTTATATTCGTCGACGATAATCCAGCACGGAAAGGAAAGACCGGCTCTGCGGCACTCCATCTCCGGGAACGAAAGGGCGACCCGCTGGGCCTGGGGCTGTTGTGATGTGATCGGGAACAGATAGACCGCACCCGGATTACCGGGCGTGCGCACAACAATGCAAGCCGGTCGCGCCTTGCGCCCGGATTCCTCGCCTGCTTCCGCCTGTCGTGCCCACAAATAATGGAAGCGGACAATTTCTCCCCGCTCAAGCATCCCGCTCTGCTCCGAGGATTGCATCAATGCCTTCCATCAGCTCGTCGTGGATGTGCTGTGGAGCATCCTCGAGGCGGTAGGCCTGAACATCCGGTTCTCCTTTCAGTCGCTCATAGGCTTCCATCGTCAGGATCACCAGTTTCTGTTTACCCCGCTTGGTGAGCGCGACCGGCTCGATGAGAGCGGTCTCGAGGATCTCGCCCGATGCTCGATTCATCTCGGAAAAACTGAACTGTTTCATGAGGGTACCTCGCTCTGAAATACGTAAAATACCTAATCTATGCGAAATATGCAAGAAGGAGAGGAGCTGGTCGGTTTTTCCTTATTGAGTGAACCGGCTCTTTAATTAGTGAACTGGTGCGCTCGTAACCAAACTGGGCTGCGGGCTGGTTGGGGCACCGCTTGTCGCTTGGCACGTAAATGTGAGAATGCGGCTGTTTCAGCTAGGCTTGGCATTTAAAGCTGAGAATCCGACCGGTCGGATTCTTCAAATTAAGTGCCATGACAACCCATTGAAATCACTGGTGCAGAATTCTCATAATTAAATGCCAAATGACACGAGATGGGCGCGGCCAAGGGTGCCGTCAAGGAAATCATGTACGTGAGAGACGAAGACCGGGTTTCCGTCACATTCGCGGCGTGGCCGGAGGGCGAGAAGGTAGTCCGGGTGACGTACCACCCGAGTATCACCGAAGATGACTGCCCGTCTTTCGAAAGCGCTGCTCAGAAGAAATACGGCCACGGCATTGAATACGCCGGCACTTGGATCGACCGGCCCCTCGCTAAGAATGGGCTCACCTCACGCAAGGCGAACGACGCCGTAACAGTCCTGGTCAAGTGCGGACCCGGAAGCAAATACGTCTCGATGGATCAGCTTGGGGCATTCGATATCCTGGGCGAGATGCTCGATAAGGCCGACGGCGAAGTGATCCACGACTTTTGATCGTTGCCCGAGGTGACGCGATTTGTCGTCACCTCACCCGCCACAGAGGGCATTATAGGGTAAACGTTTCCGATAGGTTTAATTAAGGTAAGCCATAATTAAACGATAACGAAACGAAACGATGACGTTTATATTTCGTTCACGCTTCGCATATAAATTGATCATCATCCGATTCCGATAGCCCTTGGAATCGAATCCCAACCGATAATCCATTGCATACGAAAGATGATCGAATGGCAGTCGTTTCGATGATGACCACTAAAGGCGGCGCCGGCAAAACGACCGGTACGCTGATCCTGGGAACCGTTCTTGCCGAGCAGGGCGCCTCTGTCTGCCTGATAGACGCAGACCCCAACCAGCCGCTTATGAAGTGGGCCAAGGACGCCAACATCCCACCATCAATGACCATCATCGGTGACGTTACCGAGGAAAACATCATCGAGACGATCGAGGAGCAGTCGGCAAAAAACAGCTTCGTGATCGTGGATCTCGAAGGATCGGCGAACCTATCCACGGGCTACGCGATCACGTCCAGCGATCTCATTCTGATCCCGCTGCAACCGTCAAAGCTCGATGCCGACGAGGCCGCCAAGACTCTCAAATTCATCGTCCGCCAGGGCAGGAGCAGCGGCAAAGAAATGCCCGCGTCTTCTGGTCGCGCGTACCCGCGGCCTATGTGACGCGAAGCGCCCGCGATATCGGCACCCAGTTCGAAGAAGCCGGCATCCGGTTCCTCGAAGCGCGTATCGTCGAACGCGAGGCGTTCAAGGGTATCGTCAACTTCGGCGAGACGCTCGAAAAACTCGCGGACGACCAGGTTCCAAGCTTGGAAAACGCCCGGGCAAACGCCGCCATGTTCGTCGCCGAGGTCATCGCACTGTTGAAGGAGCTGCGCCAATGAGCAAGGAGCGTCTGACCATCGACCTCGACGAGTTCAAGCCAGAGCCCAAGAAGGTCGATCCGCAAACAAAGGCAGCCGTCGAAAAGGTCGCCGAAAATAACGGCTTCAAGACCCGCCATGCACCCGAACCGGCCGCGCGCACGGCGCCAGCGGTTGCCAAACCTGCGCCAGCAACCGCGCCGGCCGAGACAGAAGGCGAGGGCGAGCCTCGCCGGCGCGGCCGCAAGCGCACCACCAATCGCAATACGCCATTCGCCGTCAAGCTCAGGGTCGAGACGAACAACATGATCTACGACTACGCCGATCGGCTCGAATGCTCCGCGATCGCCGAGGTCATCGAACTTGCTCTTGGCGCGCTGCAAAAGGAGCTCGATGAGGGTATCGATCCTCGCGCTCGCGCAGCCGCGCAAGTCGCCGCCAAGCGCTGATGGCCGCGTCAAGGGCAGGGGAGGGGTGGCAATCGCTATACCGCGCTCGGTTATCGCCTGCGCTTTCGCGGCGAATCTATGCGAGGCGCGCTGCGCTCGCCGGACTCCTTATCGCCGCGACGCTGTTCTTTGTCCTCATTCAAGGTCATCTCGGCCGGTCGCTCATCCCGCCGATCGCGATCGCCATGCTCTGCTTTGCGGCGCTGTTCACCGGCCAAATCACAACCATCTTGGCGGCCTGGATGCGAAAACCCTTCCTCTCATCCAGGACAAGCTATTGCCTCATCTTTCCGCTCGCCCTTATCCTTTCATCTCTGCTCGCGCCGGCAATCCTTGCGGGTTCCGCCGTCCAATTCCTCCGAGCGTCGGGCTAGGTCGAGGAGGGTCGAAGGATCGAACGAAACCGGCGGAAAGCAGAAGGGTGACAAAACTTGGTACAGCCAAGAGAGCAGGGGGGAGAAGTCATGAAGGCAAGGATTGCAGGGACTATCGGAGGAGCGCTGGTTGGTTTCTTGATCGGCGCAGGGACAGGCATAGTCGGTGGCGTCTTCGGTGGTGTCGCAGGCGTGTCCATCTTTACGGTGGTCGGCGCAGCTTGGGGCTTTAGCGCCGGGCCTGACTTTGCCAACGCAATTCGCCGCTGGCGGACTCGGTGAGAAAGTCCGGCCGGCAAGGTTTCAGAACAGACCGAGGTACAGTAGCGATGGATTCCACCACAATCAGAGAACTGCCGGCGATGACCGCAGACGCGACTGAGCAGGCGCAAGAGGATATGGCGCTGATCGCACGCGGCGAAGAAATCGACCTTCCGTGGCGCAGGCTCCGCGTTCTTCTCGATCATGGCCTGGTGGAGATCACAAGCCCGGTTCTCCTGGGTGGCCCGCTTGCAGGCAGCCGTACGTCCATCTGTTGGACCGATCACGGGATGCGTTTCATGGGCCAGACCAGCCACGCAAAGCGAGCGACCGCATGAAAAGCATCTTCGCAAACGAATTCGACCCAGAGAGGGCGATCGAGGCTGCAGTCGAGCTCTATGGAAAGGACGCAACGACCGCCGTGGCGTATTGCGCCCTCGAGGCCTACACCGATGGACGAGAGGCTGACTACAGTTTGCGCAAGGGCTTTCGAGGTGGACGCGAAAACCCATCGTCTGATATCAAGCAAGCGGGTGCTCTTGGGCTACGGATTTCCAAATCTTCAGGCGGGATAATGAAACAAAAGCGATTGAGGGACTCCCAAATAATAATCGTCGGACTGTTTGCCTATATGGCCGACGCAGTAACAAAGATCTCATTCGGGCTATTCGTCCCCGACTGGGGGACGGCGGTTGCACGCCGCTTTGAACGCAATAACCAGCAGTTAGCGCAACGCGAGAAATGACACCAAGGTGGGGCTACCCTTGCCCGAGTGACGCCGCTCGCCGCTTCCAGGACTCGCCGAACGCAGTCCGCCGTTGCTCATGGGAGGAGACTTAGGTCCCATCCCTAACTGAAATGTGGAACAGCCTGAGCGCTAATTACGGATAACGATCCCTGACATGATGAGGTCTGCCCGCATGACCAAGAATGACATCTGGAGCCAGGTGCAGATCGAGCCCGGGCTACGGTCGTTCGTCTGCCTGTCGCCCGAACAGAGAAAACGTATCGCGGATGACGCGAGAAAGATCCGCATCTGGATAGCTGGGAAGGTCCGCACCTCAACCTTATCTCCCAGCCTTGGGTGACTGACCTGTGCGGCGACCAGCAGGCTGCCCACTTTTTTGCCGACGCGCCGCTCACAGTCAGACTCCAATCAAACGGCGAACCCGACACAACCTTCGCCGGCGCCGAAGAGCCGTTGCAAATCTGGCGTTTGGACTAGGCCGTAGTCAGCAATTAAGAATTAGTGGAGGAGGATATGGATTGCGCCGAGGGTGACTGCGTCTGGCCTAAGCCATGACAGTGAGGGTCTGCTCCAGTGTTTGCCCTAGATATCAACGATGGTGCTGACCTGTAACACCGATTTCGGATCTTCCTCCTCTGGTAGGCCGGGTCTGGGATGCCAGGTTGAAAAATATAGCTCTAGTTCCACAACGGCCCTCATAACGAGCTTTGAGAGCAAGGTTCCTATTTCGCCTGATTTCATGGGCTTCGGAAGCAGGTATTCTCTGACGCGCAAGTGATCAAGGACTTCGCTGAGCTTTTTACCCTCGAACATCTCCATCACGGTCTCGTCGATGATTTTATCGACCTGATCAATTTCCGCACCCTCGAATTGGTAGGTTACGGCCAGGATGTGCCAAGTCATCGGGCAGCCCTTCAGTTCAGACGTAGGCCGTTGGAGCGGGATCGCGCTTGGGTTTAGGACAGGACCGTATAAGCCCAAGAGTGGTGGGAGTAGAGGAAGTCGCCGGAGCCTGCGCGGTCGGTCAGCTTCACCTTGATACGGAATCTTGTTCCCAGAGGAAATCGCCCCGTATCGCGCATCTCTCGGGGGCACTCGACCCGAATGCTTGTTGGGTAATGCCCGCCAGCGACCGGTCGAATATGCACATCGCCGTGGAGGCCGCTTCCCCTCTCGCGATAGCTTTCAACCTCAATGAACCGATAAGGCTCGTTCCTCTTCGCCATAGATTCGCCCCTCCAATCGGAGCGACCTATACCATGCCACTCATCGACACTCTAGCCGTCGCTGGCACCCGGTGCCGAGACGATGACTCATTGAGTTCGAGATTTTCGCCCGCCTGAGAGGGACAGCCCGAAGTAGGCATTGAAGACCTCGAAACCGGCATGGTTGGAAGCCCCTTGCCTACCACCTGTTGGCGTCGCGTCGGCGCTCCTCGACGGCTCGTCGCATGGCGTCCTCGCGCCCACACTCGTACTTCCCCATGTAGTAGCGGATCAGAGACTGCCGGCGGCCTTCATCCATGATGGCGAAGACGTTCCTGAATTGCTGTTCGACCGCTGATTTGCCATAGCTGGTCGACGACCGCCAATGAACTTTGTCAGCACAAAGTACACCAGCAATCCGACGACGATCCCAACCACAGGCCGAGAACGGTTTCCTGATCGAGGAAGTCACTTAGAAAAGCCATGGGCAGCGACATCAATCGCGAACGAAGCGCACCCTGTCCTGTCCCGCCAAGAGGAAGCTCCGATAACCCGCCGCGCGTGCTGCCTTGTTGGCGCCGTGAACCTGCTCTGACTTGCTGGCATTCGCCGAATGCGAACGCTTGGCACTCGCTGGCAGCTTACCCAGTGTGGCCGTTTTGATCTCAAGGAACGTGAGAATGATCTCTCTCGGCCTTTCTCTGGCAAGTCGCTGCGTCAGCCCCCGCATTTCGACATCTGCCCCTCCTTGGTTTGTTCTCAGCATGGCCAAGCTTAAAATGAAATCAAATACCCCGTTTGGGCGGCGCCCCTAATCCTTGACTGCAACCTGTGCTGTGAGACCCTACGACCTCTCGGTTGTAGTGCGTAGGAGGCAGGCCGTGAAAATCAGAGGGGCGAAGAGAAAGTTTCCCGGAAAGCTGCAAATGGTAGGTGGCGCCCAGCGCCTCGCTGATGAAGGCTTCACCGCCTTTGGGCGCGGCGTCCATGGCCCTTGTTTGTCCTATCGCGGGAAGTGGACTGACGAGGGATGCCCGGAGACCTTCGAGGCGTGGCTCGTAAGCAAGGGCGTGATCTCGAGTACTGGCCCACGGGAACGGCCATTAACACGCTGAAAGTCGAGCTCTGATGACCTTCGATGATGACGTCGAGGCGGCGATCACTGCCGCCTGCGAAGAACTCCAGATGACCCGTGACGAGATAATCCGCCTCATCATTCGCGAATGGCTGGAGCAGTACGGCTTTCTGCCGGTCCATGAGTTGGACGAAGGTAGCGAGACCAAGGGGAGTGCGTAGTATGAGCGGTTTTACCGACTAAGAGCGAACGGCAGAGCTGAAGCGCCGCAACGATGCGATTAGATTGGAAGAGGAAAGCAGAAAGGCAGCGATGCGCCGTGCTCAACTCGAGGAACTGGCGCGGGCGGAGACTAGCTGCCTCCATTGGGGCGCCCGATGCGATGGTGGGAGGCCACCAAACCCGAAATTCCCTTGTGCCACCTCTGCCTCTGACGGTTCGCATACCTTGGCACTTATGACGACCATGAACGCCCATATGAGGTAGAGAAACGTCGTCCGCTTTTAGCGCCCAGCGCGCGGCAGAGGCCATCATTGCTCCATAGCCCGGAGGCTTCAATGGATATGACCACCGCAAGCGGCCAGCTTTCTGGCCTATCCTTTTTGGTACTCTGGGTGTTGCTGGCAATCCTGCTCTTTAGCGGTGTGCGTCATGGATTGAATGCAGAGCCAAGGGACGATGATCGCTCCCGCGTGCGGGATCGTTCTGTTGGACGCATAGCTCGGTATCTACTCGAAGACGACAGAGAGCGTCGAGCCGCGGGTCTGGCTGTCGAGGCCAAAGCCAGATCCTATTTCGCGCGCCGCATTGGTAAAATCCATCTGGCAGCGCTGGCCTTCTTCGCCGTGACAACATTGTTTCTGATGATCTGGAATCTGCATGAGGCCAAGATGCAACGGGCATCTCAAATCCAAGTCGCATCGCCGTCACAGCACGTTAAATGACCGATTTGGTGGGAGTTTTTCCATGAATTTGAAAGCCGCCAGATTGGTGGGAGGCGTACGGCGCGATCGCTTCCCGATATTGGAAATAGGGGAGCGGCCGTCGTCTCTGCACTTCGAAATAGCAGACGGCGGCTCTTGGTATTTTTAACGTCTGCCCTTGGCACCGCGTCCTAGTCGCCGGTTAACCGGCTCCCCGAACCAGCCGCACCGATCGCCAGCCTTCGCTAACGGCGTTCCCGGTCTTTTGCTCTGCAAGCCCGTCCTCTGCCTGCTTCATCAAGCCTCTCGCCACGTCCGTTTCGGCCCATTCGGGTGACGGCCGACTGACGCATCACTACAGCGCCGCGCGTCCAATCGGACGCGCAAAGGTCGCTGGAGCACTTTGAATTGCTGCATGTCTTTGTCAGACATGCAGCAAGGCCGCGGCCCTCGCCGCGAAGCTTTCTCCTCGAGGGGGAAAGATCGGCCGCCGGTCTCTCCCCCGCAACAGGCAAAACCGGTCTCCCCGTCCTTCCACGCTCTCGCTTGTGCAGGACCAGGCTCGAGGATCTGCGCGCACGCGCGCGGATCCTCAGCTCCTGTCCCTTCGGGCGGGTGATCCCTGTTCCAATCAACATGCTCCTCGCGGGGCGTTAAAGATCGACCTGCGGGCCAGTCTGTCGGGAGCCACCTGGTGATCCTGCGCCGCGAGCGCCCAGAGGGGACGAGTGCCCCGATGGATTGGCCGCGATCGACGCCCCGTGGGGAGTTGCGCCTTCGAGCGCCAGAACAGGGCCGGCGAGGTTCGCGGCCGCCCGTCTGTGCAACGAAGGAGACGCCATGAAATACACGAATGTAGCTTATGTCGGCGTAGATTGGGCCTCGGCGACCCATTATGCCTATGCCCTCGACGCATCCGGCCAGAAGCTCGGTCATCGCTCTTTCCCGCATAGCGGAGAGGGACTGGTCGAACTGGCAAACTGGATCAGGTCCGTTACAAATCTCGAGCCGGGCAGCGTCGCCATCGGCATTGAAGTGCCGCATGGCCCGGTCGTAGAGCATCTGATGGACGCCGGCTTTCTCGTGCATGCCGTCAATCCCAAGCAGCTCGATCGGCTCCGGGATCGCTTCACCATGGCCGGCGCCAAGGACGACAGGCTCGACGCTTTCGTCCTGGCCGATTCCATGCGAACGGATTTGCGTTTCTACCGCTTCCTCGAGCCCGTACACCCGACCATCATCGAGCTGCGGGAGTGGTCGCGGATGGTCGAAGACCTTTCGGCAGAGCGCAACCGGTTGGCCAATCGTTTCCGCCATCAGCTCTGGCGATATTTTCCGCAGATCGTCGATCTTTCTGAGGATTGGGCGCGGGACTGGATACTGGACCTGTGGGAATTTATCCCGACTCCGGCCAAAGCCCGGGGCGCCAGGACCAACACGGTCGCACGGCTGCTTCAGCGGTGCCGAGTCCGGAAATGGTCGGCGGAATCCTTGCTCGTCCACCTGCGCGGCCGCCGATCGCGGTTGCGCCGGGCGTCACTGAAGCCTGCGTCGCCCATTGCCAAGTCATCATCGCACGCCTTCGTCTGGTGATGGAGCAGATGAAGGTTGGCATGAAACAACTCGAACGGCTGTGTTCCGCGGTGGCCGATCTTCCTTCGGTCGAGCCAACCGCGCCAGATACCCGATGTGATCCAGACATCCTGCGCTCGCTGCCCGGGGTGGGGCCGATCGTGCTCGCTGCGCTGCTTTCGGAAGGCCACGACGCTATCCGGCGGCGGGATGCGGCGGCGCTTCGAGCGCTATCCGGCGTCGTTCCCGTGACGCGGCGCAGCGGAAAGCAGTATACGGTAGTGATGCGCCAGTCCTGCCCGCATCGGCTCCGAACGGCCGTCTATCATTGGGCGAGGGTCGCGGTGATGCACGACTTCCATTCCCGGAACCGATACAGCGCCATGCGCCGGCGAGGCCATTCTCATGCCCGCGCGCTACGTTCGGTCGGAAGCCGCCTAATCGGCGTCGCCTGCGCCATGCTTCAAACCGGGGAACTGTTCGACAAGGACCGAATACCTCAGGTTCAGCTTGAATAGGTCGTCGTCGGCAGGGCGAGGAGCCCCCCAACAGCGCAGCGCCCGGCCGACGACTGCGGCGCAAAGCGCCGCCAGAAACCAAACTCGCGTGCTTAGCACGCTCCACTCTTGAGTTGAAAACGCTTAGGGCTCCGCCCTCGGCGCGCTTCGGAGCGCCTTCCGCCCAGCTTCCTCCGCGCTGACGCGCTGCGTGCAGCCGGTTCCCCGCGAAGGCGCCCACTCCGCTTGCACACCCGCTGCTCGCCGCGAGGCAGGGGTTGCAGCGCAGCGCTGCAAGCCGCGAATTGAAGGGAGTAAGGAGATGGTTGAGGAAACCAGAAAATCAGCTTGCAAAAGGTGGGGAGTCCCCTCCGGTTTTGCCTGTTGCCCCCCTCTCTCCGGTCGGATCGCCGACTGCTCGGGAGCAGGAGCGGGGCTCCTGCCCCCATCGGGGACAGGAAAACCGCGTTCCGCGGGAAAAGGAGATAGCAACCGTGGCGAAACTCACCAAAGCGCAGCGCAAGGCTCACAACGAGGCAGAGGCCATCCTGACCAAGGACCGCCTCACCGAGGACGAAAAGGACTTCGTTTTCCAGAACTGGCACGAGGGCGCCAATTTCATCAATGGTGCCGCCGGAGCGTTCTTCACGCCTTGGGGTCTCGCCGCCGATTTCGCCCTTGATGGTGGCAGCGGTCGCGTCATCGACCTCTGCGCCGGTATCGGAGTCCTCAGCTACTTCATCCATCACCGCAGCCGTTGGGGATTGCGGCTTGCCGATATCACATGCGTTGAGATCAATCCCCGTTATGTGGAGATCGGTCGCAAGCTCCTGCCCGAGGCCCGTTGGATCAATGCCGACGTTTTCGACTGGCGAGAGCTTGACCTGGGCCGCTTCGATTTCGCCATAGGCAACCCTCCATTCGGCCGCGTCCGTCGCAACGAGAATGGCCCGCGCTATCGCGGCCCGGAATTCGAATTCCATGTCATCGACATTGCCGCCGAGCTCGCCGATCACGGCGCGTTCATCGTCCCGCAGCAGTCCGCCAGCTTCAAATATTCCGGCTCCCAATGCTTTGAGCGCCGCACAGGCGGCCGAGGCGTCGATTTCGAGAACCTGACTGGCCTTGAAATGGAAACGGGCGCCGGCGTCGATACGGCGCTTTATCGGGATGAATGGAAGGACACGTCCATCATCTGCGAGATCGTCTGCTTCGACTTTGCCGAAGCGCGCCAGCGCCGAGCCGCAGAGCGCGAGCGCATCGAGGCGAAGCCGGTTCCCCGCGCATCCGTTCAACCCGCCGAACAACTCGCCTTGCTTTGAGGGAGGACGAACCATGAGCATCCCCGCGATTTTTCAGGTCATGGAGTTCTACGGCACTGGCGATCCCTTTTTCGGCGGGAATGCCGCCGATTGGTGCCTCTACATGCAGGATGGAAGCCTTGCCTTCGTTTCCGGTCCGGAGGCGCAGCGTCGCAAGCTGGTTATGGCCTATTTCCCGACCGAATACGAGGCAGAGGCAGCAGGAGCCGCAGCCAGCACCCGCAAGGGCTCGATTTCCGCGCTCCCGGTCAAACCGCGTATCGAAGTGCCGACCGGGCAGATTTCATGGATCGTCGGCACCAAACACGTTGGCGCCGAAGACGACGAGCTTGCAGACGAATTTGTGAGCAGGGCAAAGCGCGCGGGCGCGGGAGATCGCGATTTGGTCGCGCAAATCGTCGCCTACGCCCTTGCATGCCACCGGGCCAATCAGGCCCTCGTTGCGGCGTTCCGGCTGTGAGCGGCCAAGAAGATCAGCAACCACCCGAACAATTGGACCTGCTATAGGTAGCAGACGACACAGGAGCTACAATCATGAGCCGCTACTACGTCAACCTGCACAACAACGGCCGGATCGACCCGGAAGCCGTCATTGGCTACGACAGGCCCTTGCGGACGTTCTTCCTGCAAGGCTTCATCCCACTCGATTCGGAGCTTGATGAGCCGGAAATCTGGCTCGGAACCTTCCTTGAAGAGTTTCCGACGCTCGAATCCCTGGTGGAGGAAGCCCGCACGCGCGGCTTTGAGATCGCAGGCCTGAAACAGGCCGATATGATCGCCATGCTGGCCGAAGCGGGCCAGAAGCACGAGCCCTCGCTTGGCGAGCGGCTTGGATGGATCAAATAGTAGCCCCGGCAAATGAGTACGGAATTTCCGCACTTTCTACTTGACGTAGGTGCGGAAATTCCGTATCTATCACCCATGCACACGGTCATTGAAACGCCCGCCTATCTGGCATCCGCCAAGGATGAAAACGTGACCGAGGAAGAGCGCAACGAAATTGTGTCCTTCCTCGCGTCAAATCCCGACGCGGGCGATATCATGGCCGGTACAGGTGGAGCCCGAAAGGTGCGGTTCGGTGGCCGTGGCAAAGGAAAGAGCGGTGGCTACCGCATCATCACGTTCTATGCCGATGAGGATATCCCGGTGTTCCTGCTCGACATCTACAGCAAGGACACCCAGGCCAACCTTTCGAAGGCCGAACGCAATGAGCTACGCAAAATCCTGACAGCCCTTCCCCAGGCATGGCGGGAGAGTGTCAGCAAACAGGTCAAGAAACTCAGGAGTCGAAAATGAGCAAGGCAGGATCGCGGATTTTGCAGGGCGCACGGGAAGCTCTTGCTTATGCCAAGGGCGAGGCCGAAACAGCGGAGTATGGTGTTCATATTCCGGCAGAGGTTGACGTTCGCGCCATCCGCCAGAAACTCGGATTGTCGCAAAAGGCATTCGCCGCCCGCTACGGATTTTCCGCTGGCCGCGTTCGCGATTGGGAACAGGGCCGATCCAATATCGACGCGCCGTCCCGTATCCTTCTCACCGTCATCGAGAAGGAGCCGGAAGCGGTAGAGCGGGCGCTTTCCGCAGCCTAAAGCTGATGCCGCAAAAGGAGACTTGCCATGGCACTTGCCGTTAAGCCGAAGGCACCGGCCATCACCCCGGAGGAAACGGAGCGCCGCCGCAAGATGGTGCGCAGCGCTTTCCGCTCGAACGCCATGGAAGGGCTTCGCCCGAACCCGGCCTGCCAGCCGATTTTCGATGCCTACATAGCCGGCGAGATCGAGCTTGATGAAATGATGCCGCGCGTGAAGGCCATTCTCGGCATCAAATAGATGTCGTTCACGCTTGCCGACGGCATCACCCTCAAAAACAAGGTCGGGGCCGAGACACACGAGGCGCTAGAAGCGGCCGAGCATCCGATACTCGCCGTCCGGTTGCTCGAACTGCAAAGTGGTCTCGGCCCTGAACCGACTTTCGACACCACCTATCTTCAGGCCATCCACCAACACCTTTTCCAGGACGTGTTCGAGTGGGCCGGGCATCTGCGCCATCAGCCCTTCACCTTCGAGGATGGCACTGAGGCCGTCATGCCAGCCATGCACAAGATCGGCGGCAAGGATTTCGCGATCGGCAATGAGATCGACAGAGGCCTGCAAAGCCTCATGTCGGATCTCGAATCCCGCGACTTTCTTCGCGGCCTTGATCGCGAAACTTTCGCGGGCCAAGCCGCCGAGGCCTTCGCGCGGCTCAATCCATCCACCCCTTCCGCGAAGGCAATGGCCGCGTGCAGCGTGAATTCTTCGCCGCCCTTGCCGAAAGGGCAGGGCACCCGCTCGAATTCGGCGTGATTTCCGAAGAACGCATGACGTTCGTCTCGGTCGTCGCGCACGAACGCGGCGACCTGGCGCCCATGCGTCGCATGTTCGCGGAAATCACGCGCAAGCGTCCGTTGAAGCTTTCCACGAAATTTTCGTTCAGGATACGGTCTTCGGCGCTTGAAGGCCGCGCCTGAGAATGCGCAAACGCACAAACAAGCACCCCCGCAAGAAGCCGGCGGCCGGCAGCAAAATTGAACATCTTCGACATTATTTCCCCCGCAATATCGATAGCATCCAATTGCGAAGCGCAGTCCTCAGCCGCACGGCCCAGGAGAGTGTGAGCTCTTTCAGTACGACCGGCTCATAAAGCGATGAGACCTCCCGGTGGTTTCTCAGATTTTCAGGCCTGTAGACCCGAAAATCATCGTACTGCACGACGCCGTGCAACTTGAAGCGCTCGAAGACCGACGGGTGCAGGGGCGCATCGATCGGAATCTCCCGGAAGCCCTGCCGCCATTTCAGGCGACCGCTCCTGCATTCATCGTGCTGCGCACCGCCGCTAAACGGAAAGAGGTTCAGCCAGTTCGGCTCGATGAGAATTGGATGAGGAATGCTCGTTGCCCGCTCCACCATCCAGGCGAGGGCGACGTCGGATAGCCGCGACTCGTTCTCGGGATAGCTGCCGCCGATGTCCGAATGGACGCCGGCGAACCATAGCTGTTCGAACCAACCATCTTGCTTGCCGGGATCGACGAAATCGTCCTCGTCCGTCCAGGGCACGCGTGCGAATGTGGCACGGTTCTCATCAATCGACAGCGCGTGCTTGGCATAGGAAACACGTGGGTTCAGAACGGTATCGTAAAACCGCATGCGCCACCCGGTCAGATGGACCGTTTGCCACCATGGAACCGGCAGTCCTGTCGCCCATTTCAGATGTGCGTGCAGGTACCAGATGATGCCGATCAGGCCGACCGCGCACAATGAGAGCGCAAGCCAGCGTCCAAGGCCCATTGAAATCGGCAGAACCAGCCAGGTGAGCCAGGACCCGACAGCGAGCAAAATTGCCAGGCCGCTTAACACGAGGACCTGCTGAAGCCGGTTTATGCCGAGTGCGCCGACGGTGTCCCAGACGCCGATGAAATAGGGAACCGTGTTTGATCGCCCATCCGCGTTGCTTGAGCCGTAGCGCGTCCTGAACCGGGCCGCGAGCTCCTTTCGCTGCTGTGCGAGCCGGTCGCTCTGTCTCGTCGCTCCGTGCTGGTAAACGGATCGCACGGCTTCCGCGGCAACTGCCCGGGCAGATCTCGCGTCGCGCCTGAGTGGGCTGCCGTCGGCCATTGTCGTCGGCACGCCGCAAAGCGACAGCACGCCACCGACGCATCTGGCGGTATAGGCGCCACGGCTAAATCCGAACAGGAAGATCCGGTCTCCCGGTTCCCAAGCTTCAAGGATCGCTGCGTAGCAATCGATGATGTTGCGGGTGATGCCGAGTCCGGTTGCCTGCGCAAGGACATTGTAGATCTTTCGGATAAAACCGATCCTGACATAGTCGCCGTCCGCCGCCGACCCCAATCCGGGATCGTAGAAGGCGAGTTGCCTGCCGGGATCGACCCGGGAATCCGGCCCGCAGCGCGTCGCCCTGAAAAGCTTGTAAACATTGCTGCGCCGCTCGTCCGGCATCAGACCGCCCGCTTGGCCGGTGCCGTCTGGAAAGATCAGTATGTTCTTTCCCATCCCTTCGCCCCGGAATTTCACGCGATGCTGTAGAATATTTGGTAATTCAAAGCAAAAATACCCATACATTTTAGGGGAAATTCTTCTCCGAAAAAATTTAATAAGTACGACTATTTAATTGTTGTCACCAACTCGGCGAAAGTCCATTGTAATGCACCTTAAAGTATATTACGGTGAGTCGAAACATCGAGTTCAGCAGAGTTTCTGCCTGGCGGATGCGCGCCTGCGTGCCTAGTAATACTTGTAGCTTTAGATAAATTCTGGCGGGGGATCAACAATGTATCCGGACGGCGTGTATAGTCACGAGGATAATGCAGCCGTTATCTTCAGGCCTCTGAAGTTTCGTTCGCTCGAAGTCAAGAACAGGCTGTTTCGTTCCAATATTTCCGGCATGTTCGACGAGTACAGCGGTCATGGCGGGAATGCGCGCCTGAACTGGGAGGAAAAGTTCGCGCGTGGGGGCGTGGGCTGCATCATTTCCTCTTTCACGCCGGTTGCCGTTCGGGGCCGCATCCTCGTGCGCTACGCGATGATCGACGACGACAACAAGATCCCGTTCTGGCGGGCAGTCGGCGAGCGCGTGCATGCGCATGACTGTCGCTTCATCATGCAGCTCAGCCACTCGGGACGGCAGCAGGATTTCGGGGGGGTCGAGAACCTTTATAACAAGGGACTGAGCTCGACGAGCAAGAACGACTATTTCCACGGCCTGCTTTCACAGGCGATGACGAAACCGGAAATCGCGGAAGTTGTCGAACAATTCGCCCAAGGGGCACGCAGGGCGCGCGAGGCCGGCCTCGACGGTGTCGAACTGCACGGCGCCAACGGCTACCTGATCACCCAGTTCCTGAGTTCGGGCATCAATGATCGCACCGATGAATACGGTGGCAATTGGGAGGGGCGCGCCAGATTCGTGCTGGAGATCATTCGCGCTATCCGCCGGGAGGTCGGCTCGGATTTCCATCTGCAGATGAAGATCAACGGCGTCGACCACAACGATTGGCTCTATCCGTGGATCCCCAAGGGCAACACCCTCGAGGAAACGATCAAGATTTGTACGCTTCTGCTGGATGGCGGCAAGGGTGTCGACGCATTCCATGTCTCCAGCGGCTCGACCTTCCCGCATCCGCGAAATCCGCCTGGCGACCTGCCGATGCGCGACCTTGAGCGCTGGTACGACGGGATGATCTCGCAGGGCACGCGGACGCGGTTCAATTATGCGATCTTCACCAATCCCTTGGCTTCGCGTCTCTTTCGGCAGTGGTGGCGATGGCGGCGCGGGAAGGTCATCGAGGGAATCAATCTCGACTATGCGAGCGCGATAGCCGACGCCATTGCGGACGTGGATCCAAGTATCAAGGTTCTCTGTACGGGCGGATTTCAGCACGCCGACAAGATCGCCGGAGCGATCCGCTCGGGCGCCTGCGACGCCGTCAGCATGGCGCGGCCGCTGATCGCCAACAACGACCTGCCGAAGATCCTTGCGCGAGAGAACGGTCCCGAGCCCAGGCGCGAATGCACCTATTGCAACAAGTGCCTCATCAACGACCTCGAAAATCCGCTCGGCTGCTACGAACTTAGCCGCTTCGACGGCGCCAGCTTCGAAGAGCGTCACCAGCGGATGATCGCTGAGGTCATGTCCGTATTCGAGCCACCCACCTTTCATTGAACCGCCGCGTCCGTGCGGCACTCGCTGGAGCTTGCGAGATGAGCAGTGACGACAATCGCCTGACCCCGGTAGAAGTCGCGACGTCGCGCGCGCGGCGCTGGAGACTGTCGATCCTGGCGCTCCTGGTGCTGGGTATCGGCTACTATCTGCTGTTCGTAAACCAGTACGTGCTCGCGTTCGAGGATGAGACGCAACACTTCCTGCACGGATCGATCGGCAGCGAGGTCGCCACCGGCCCGCCGTACTGGGTCTTCAAGGCGCTGCCGGTCATGTACAAGGACCGACTTGGCGGTGAAGGCTATCGTCGCTTCGGCTTTCTCTATGAAAGCCCGGACGCCGATCTTCCCATCGGCGTTTCGCGGCGTGTCGTCTCGGGCGTGGAACGGGTCTGGCTGAACTGTTCGGTCTGCCACGTCGGCACCTATCGCCTGCCGGGCGAGAGCAAACAGCACATGATCCCCGGCGCGCCATCCAACAATCTCAGACTGCAGGAGATGATCGCCTTCCTGATCGATGTCGGGCGGGACCCGGGCTTCAACGCCGATACCCTGATCGCGGCGATCAACAGCAAAGAGGTCGGCGGCGACCTGAACGTCTTCGAGCGGGCCATCTATCGCCACATCGTCTTTCCGCGCGTGAAGAGTGCCTTCCTCGATCTCGGTAGGCGCCTCGCATTCGTCTCCCGTCAAGAGCCGTGGGGCCCAGGCCGGGTGGATACCTTCAATCCCTACAAGGCGATCCAGTTCAATTTCCCGATGGGGCCGGAAAACATCAGCGGCGCAGCGCTCAACGGTTCGTCGGACTATCCCGCGATCTGGCAGCAGCGCCCGCGCGAGGGCATGAACCTCCACTGGGACGGTAACAACGACTCGGTCGCCGAACGCAACTTGAGCGCCGCGCTCGGCGCCGGGGTGACGCCGGTGACAGTCGACAGACGGTCGATTGGGCGGATCGAGCGATGGATGTGGGATCTGCAGCCGCCCAAGTTTCCCGCCGCCGACCAGATCGACCGCACCAAGGCTGCCGAAGGCGGGCATCTCTTCACGCGCTATTGCGCCGAGTGCCACGGCCAACGCGGGCCCAATGGCTATGACTACGACACCAACCGCTACCCGCGGCTCGGGAAAGTGGAACCGCTCGCGGAAATTGGCACGGACCCCGGCCGCTGGGCTTCCTATACCGACAATTTCGTCGCCGCGCAGAACCTCCTTTATGCCGGCTATCCCTGGCGCTTCCAGCGGTTCCACAAGACGGAAGGCTATGCGAACCATCCGCTCGACGCCATCTGGGCGCGCTCTCCCTATCTTCATAACGGCTCCGTCCCGACGCTGCGCGACCTCCTCGAGCCGGCCAGCCGGCGCCCCGTGGTCTGGTATCGCGGCAGCGACGAGCTCGACCTTAGGCGGGTCGGTTATCGCACGGACGCCGCGGCGCCGGGCGGGCCGCTCTTTCGCTATGACACATCCCGTCCCGGAAACGCCAATACCGGTCACGAGGGCCCGGGCTACGGGACCGATCTGCCCGCGTCGGCCAAGGACGCCCTCATCGAGTACATGAAAACGCTATGATCCACGTTCAATCACTCGCCAAGTGGAAAACACGGCACGCGATCCTCGTTTGGATCGGCATCCTGCTGAACTTCGCATTCGTGGTGCCGCTCGTTTTCTGGCCGCACTGGATCCTCGATCTTTTCGATGTTCCGGCCCAGCAACTGATCTGGCCGCGCTTCTCCGGCTTGCTGCTCGGTATCCTGTCGATCTTCTACATTCCTGCGACGTTCGACATCGACCGCTACCGCATCTTCGCCTGGCTTGCGATCTTCCCATCGCGCACCTTCGGTGCGGTGTTCTTCTTCCTCGCGGTCTTTGCGTTCGGGCAGCCGGTCGGTTTCCTGGCGGGCGTGCTGCTCGACGGTTCGATCGGGATCGCGACGCTCATATGCCTGCTGCGCATCGTCACGTTGGAGCAGGATCTAGCCGGTGGGAGGGGACTATGAGGCAGAGACGGCGGCGTTTCTGGAAGGTTCTGCTGGGCGTGCTGATTGCGCTCGTTGCTGTGGCCTCGACAGCCTACCTGCTTTTGTTGCGGCCCGTGGCGCAGCCAAGAACGAACGACCTCGCGCAGGTCTTCAATCACGGCTCGATCGGCAATGAGGAGACGCAAGGGTTGCCCTACTGGATCTGGCGCGTGCTGCCGCAGGTCTTTCCCGAGCACATGCCGGCGAACAAGGACGGGTACAGCGCGTTCGGCCTCTTTTGGGCGAGAGGCGAGCCCGTACCGGTCGGCCTCTCCATGAGTACGCTCGGCGTTATTCCTCGCGTGGCGCCGAACTGTGCCTTCTGTCACCAGGGAAGCTATCGGCTGACGGCCAACGATCCCCCGGGGCTCGTCAGTGCGGGGGCCGGCGGGCGGGTCAATCCGCAAGCCTATATCCGCTTCCTGATTGCCGCCGGCGCTGATCCACGCTTTACCGCCGACGCCATCATGCCCGAGATCACTGCGATCTACGACATGCCGCTCTGGGAACGCGCGCTCTATCGTTTCCTTCTGATACCGGCGACGCGGGCGGCGCTTAAGGGGCAGGGACGGACGTTTACCTGGATGCAGAGCCGCCCCGATTGGGGACCCGGCCGCATCGACCCATTCAATCCGGTGAAGTTCCAGAACCTCCGTCTTCCCGATGACGGCACGATCGGCAACTCCGACATGATGCCCTTGTGGTCGCTCGGCGAACTTCAAGCGACTAACGAACGCCGCTTCTCCCTCCATTGGGACGGGCTGCAGACGGATCTGCGCGAGACGGTCCTGTCGGGAGCGATCGGCGACGGAATGACCTACAAGTCCTTCCCGCGGAGCGAGCCGACGCTCGATCTGATGAGCGATTTCGTACGCCTGCAGCCGCCGCCGCCGTCGCCGTTCTCAAGCGCGCGGCCGGTCGGCGACCCTTATCGCGTTGACGCGGCGGCAGTCGATGCCGGCCGTGCGATCTATCAGGCCGAGTGCGCCACTTGCCATGAGCCCACTGGTGCACGCTACCGCACACCGATTTCGATCGTTGAGGTCGGCACCGATCGACATCGCCTCGACATGTGGACCCCGGCCGCGCGGCAGCGCTACGCGGACTACGAATCCGATTACACGTGGGGTTTTACGAACTTTCATAAAACCGAAGGATATGTCGCCACCGGTCTGAAAGGGCTCTGGCTGCGCGGCCCCTACCTGCACAACGGCAGCGTCCCGACGCTGAAGGCCCTGCTCGATCCGCCGGCTGAGCGCCCGCACCGCTTCTATCGCGGCTACGACCTGATCGACCCGGCAAACGGCGGCTTCGTCAGCGCTGCCGGCACGGAAGGTGAGCGCTACGGCTCGCTCTACGACACGGCACAGCCGGGCAACGGGAATATGGGACATCTCTGGGGCACGGACCTGTCTGCGAGGGCGAAGGAAGACCTCCTCGCCTATCTGAAGACGCTTTGACCGCTGGAACGGGAGGCAAACGATGACGCTGAAGCAACGGATCAAGCGGTTCCTGGCCTGGACAGCTGCAACTGTCGTCGGACTGGCCGTCGTGGCCGTCGTCGCCGCGGTCCTGATCGTGCGTGCACTCGTCGAACCTGATGCCGATGCGTTCGGCAAGGTCGAGGACGAAGCCAAGCGCGCTGGCCTCAGCCGCAGTGACTTTCGCGCGGCACCGGAGCCATACTTCGCCGCGATGGACAAGGGCCTGCTTCTGCCGCCGGCCCCGGGCGCCGACTACCCGGCAGAAATCAGGCAAGTCGCCGAGGCTACCGGCCTCGAGCCGGAGGCGGTTCGCCAGGCCGCGATCCGCGGGCAGAACGCCTGGATCGTCTGGACCGGCGGCAACGATCGTTTCTGGGATTTCGCGGCTCGCACGGCGATTGGCTCCTTCGATCTTCTGAAGCTCATCTCTTCCCCTCGGAAACAGGCCTATGGCCGGTGGAACCGCTGGCGCTGGCTCGGCCTCGTCAACGAGCCCTGTTTCCGCCAGGCGAAGGGGCCGGACAAGCATGGCCTCTGGCTCGACGAACGTCTCGAAAACTGCGCGACCGATCCATTCGGCGGTAATGCCGCTGCCGACGCCCGCTATCCGGGGGTGGTGATCGGCGCGCGCGGCAAGAGCGAATGGCTCAAGGGCGAGACGATGCCGGCAGGCTCCTATTACGGAAAGCCGAGCGGGGTCGTCGGTCTTCGCCTGTTCCCCAATCCCGACTTCGACGCGGAAGCCGCGAAGAAATGGGACCCGGTGCGCTACTATAACGATGAGAAGTACTACAACGACAAGGACCTCGTGCGTCCCTACCGCGTCGGTATGTCCTGCGCCTTCTGTCATGTCGGACCGAATCCGATTAATCCGCCCAAGGATCCCGAGAATCCAGACTGGACGGAGCTATCTTCAAATCCGGGTGCTCAGTATTTCTGGGTGGAGCGCATCTTCTTCTGGAACACCGAGCCACGCAAAACGGCGGGCACGCCCTCGCGGAACGAAGGGAACTTCCTGTTCCAGCTCTTCCATACCAACCCTCCCGGATCGCTCGACACTTCGCTGGTCTCTACCGACTACATGAACAATCCACGGACCATGAACGCGGTCTACGAGGTGGCGGCGCGGCTCCGGATCGCGGCGGGGCAGGGACAGGAGCGGCTTAAGGGAGACGAACGGGACAACAAACAGTTCCAGGACTACCCGCAGACCAGCGCCTTCAGCTCGCTTTACAATGAAGGCAGCGGCGAAGCCGCCTCGATGCGCGTGCTGAAGGATGGCGCCGACTCGGTCGGGACGCTGGGCGCTCTGAACCGCGTCTATCTGAATATCGGGCTTTTCAGCGAGGAGTGGCTCCTGCATTTCCGCCCGTTCCTCGGCGGTCAGAAGATATCGCCGATCCGAATTGCCGACGCGCAGAAGAACTCCGCCTATTGGGGTGCGACGGAGGACATGACCGCCGACATGGCGATCTTCTTCCTCGTCACCGCCCGGGCCGACCGGCTGGCGGACGCGCCGGGAGGCGCCGCACACCTCGCCGCACGCGATCCGGGCGCGGTAGAACGCGGCAAGGTGGTCTTTGCGGAAAATTGTGCCGCCTGCCACTCGAGCAAGCAGCCCGTGCCGCCGGTCGAATCCGGTGTGGATGCGGGAATCTGCGCGGGCGGTGGGGCCGGACCGCGCTACCGCGAGTGCTGGGACCGCTATTGGGCCTGGGCGCAATCGGCGGAGTTCAAGAAAGGCATGGTCGAGCTCGTGACAGCGCGCGATCCGAGCGGCCGCGAAACGTTCCTCGACGATAATTATCTCTCGACTGAGCGGCGCGTCCCGATCGACGTGGTCGGCACAAATGCCTGCAGCGCGCTTGCCACCAATGGGCTTTCCGGCGACATCTGGGACAATTTCACGTCCTCGACCTACAAGTCCCTGCCGCCCCCGCGTGAGCTTGCGGTCAATCATCCGGTTTCGGGCGCAACCATGCCGCTGAACTCGCTCGGCAACGGCCGGGGATATCTGCGGCCGCCATCGCTCGTCAGCCTTTGGTCGACCGCCCCCTTCTTCCTCAACAATTCGCTTGGCCACGAGGACAGCCATTACCAAGGGACCTATGACGTCGCTGCCTATGGCGACGCGACGGGGGCCGCCTACGGCGCAAGCTGCCCGGCCGCCGACCCGAACGATCCTTACATGCCCTGTGTCGAGAACCGGCTCGCAGTATTTGACCGCTCTATCCGGCAGTTGCTGTCGCCGGCCACCCGCCGTACCGATGACATGACAATGGCGCCGGTGCCGGGCTACATCTATCGCACCTCTGCGCCGTCCTGCCTGATCGTACCCGCAGGCTACATGCCGGATGGCGTGCGCCCCTTCGCGGGTCCGCTCAATCGATTGGCGGGCTGGGCCTTCGGGCCGGACGGTTCGCTGCATCTCGGGCCTTTCCCGAAGGGCTTTCCCGTGAATGCGCTCGTAAACACCAAGCTTCTTCCGGACAATGACGAGGACGACATGCTCGCCCATTACAAGCGCCTGATCTCGGCGAGCCCGACGCTGATCGGCGCCTTTGCCAAGCTCGGCGGCCAATGCTCGCCCGAGGAGCTTTCCAACCCGACGGTCCAGGCGCATGCGGAACAAGTGGTCCGCGAAACCGGCCTGATCGACGCGCTGGTGGGCCTGAGCAAATGTCCGGACTACGTGGTCAATCGCGGTCATCTGTTCGGCGCCGACCTGTCCAGTACGGACAAGGAGGCACTGATTGCCTTTTTGAAGCAGCTCTGATCATGCCCGAGCAAGCTGTTCACGACTACATCGTCATTGGCGCCGGCGCCGGCGGCGCCGTCGTCGCTGCGCGCCTGGCGGAGGAGGGCAGGGATGTTCTGGTGCTTGAGGCCGGATCGGACCCGCTTGCCCCCAGTCTCGACCGGGAGAAGGACATGCCGCTTGCCGACGCCTATAGCGTCCCGGCCTTCCATGCCTTCGCGTCCGAGCATCCGGGCATGGCGAAGGATTATTGGGTTCGCCACTATGCCGATCTCGATCTTCAGCGCCGCGACTGGCGTTATTCGGCCGAGGAGGGCGGGGTTCTCTACCCGCGAGCGAGTGGCCTCGGCGGCTGCAGCGCGCACCACGCGATGATCATCGTGCGTCCGAACGACAGCGACTGGAACCATATCAGGGAACTGACCGGCGACGAGAGCTGGAAGGCTTCGCGCATGCAGGCCTATTTCGAGCGGATCGAGCGCTGCCGGTATCGCTTCTTCCTCTGGCGCTGGCTTGCGCTCATCACCGGCCTCAATCCGACCGGTCACGGCTGGTGGGGCTGGATGACGACGGAGCGCTCCTTGCCGCTCAGAGCGTTGATCGATCGGCCCTTGCGGCGCGCGCTGCTGCATTCGATAAGGGCGGCGGCGGACAGTTACGGACGGCCGGGCACCGGTTGGGAGACCACCGAAGTCGATCCCAATGACCGGCGGTGGTGGAATCCGGGCGCCTGCGGCGTCCGCCTGACGCCGCTTTCGACCCGGCGTCATGCTCGCTCGGGGCCGCGCGAGCGGCTGCTGGACGTGCAAAAGCGCCATCCCGATCGTCTGGCGATTCGGCTGAAGATGGCGGTGACCCGCATTGCGATCGAGGAGGGAAGGGCGGTCGGCGTCTGGTGCCGGTCGGAGGACGGGGAGGAGTATCTGATCCGGGCGCGGCGCGAGGTGATCCTTGCTGCCGGCACCTTTGCATCGCCGCAAATCCTGATGTTGTCGGGCATCGGAGACCCGGAGCACTTGGGTGCACACGGCATTGCGACTGTCGCTCCTTTGTCGGGGGTCGGCCGAAATCTGCAGGACCGCTACGAGGTTTCGGTCGTCAATCGGGTGAAACGCCCGTGGAAAATGCTGAAGGGCGCCACCTACACCCGTCATGATCGATATTATCGTTTGTGGCGGTGGTTTCGTCTTGGTAACTACACGAGTAACGGCGTGCTGTTCTCGCTCGCCTTGAAATCGCGTCAAACCCTGACCCAGCCCGATCTCCATTGCTTCTCTCTGCTCGCGGACTTTAGGGGTTATTACCGCGGCTATTCTGAGCGGATTCGCGCGCAGGACTTCCTGAGCTGGGTGGTCCTAAAGGCCTATTCGCAGAACCGCGGCGGCTACGTCCGGCTGCGCGGCGCAGACATAGGCATAGCGCCGGAGATCCAGTTTCATTCCTTCCAGGAAGGCACGGGCGACTACAAGGTCGATCTTGACGCGGTTGTCGAAGGCATACGCTTCGTGCGCAAGGCGGTCGACGGCATGGACGAGCTGGTCGCTGATGAGGAGGAGCCCGGGCGCAACATCACGAGCGACGATGCACTGCGCGCTTATGTGCGCGACAACGCTTGGGGGCATCATGCCTGCGGCACCTGTGCCATCGGCCCACCTGCCCTTGGCGGCGTCGTCGACAGCAAGTTTCGCGTCCATGGTATCAGCGCATTGCGCGTCGTCGACGCGTCGGTATTTCCGCGCATCCCCGGCTATTTCCTCGCCACCGCTGTCTACATGGTTGCGGAAAAGGCGGCCGATGCCATCCTGGCGGATGCGGCGCCCTGAACACGTCGGAGGTGACCCATGACGCGCCCCCTGAAGAAGAGCCACGAGAACGATGCCAGCCTTTACAACTGGCTCGGCGCCCGGGTGAGGTGGTTCGTTCGCTGCTGGCGACGGTTCGACGCGCGCGTGAACCAACCCTTGCCTGCCGGGCGGAGCCGGTTTTGGACATGGCTCGCACCTGACGGTTACCCCTGGTACGTGCCGACGCTTGCCCTTGCGCTGATCACTGCCATGGCGCTGGGCCCGACGTTACGGACCGAGTTGGCGACGATCGTGATGCTGGTTCTTGGCCTGGGGCTTTTGGCTCTCCTTCATATTCTGGCCGAACGCAGTCGATTGCTGCATGCCTATCTTCTCGCAGGCCAGCTTTTCATCCTCGTTCTGCTCGCGGCCATCCATATTATCCTTGCCCCGCCGGAAGCCTTCGGAACCGACACGCAAGCGTTGCGCCTGCATGTGGGAGTTGCGATCGCGGGGATGTTGGCGGTGTCGCTCGGCGCGGTATGGACGATCGCCCGCGCTCTTTTTCGCGCGGGCACGAACGGGACGCTCGCACATGCGCTCCCGAACGTCGAACTCTTCGCGCCGAAGGACCGCTACGACTTCATGGGAAGAGGGCCGGTCGCGGCGCTTGTTTCTGCGTTTTTCATTGCGCCGATCAGCCATCCAGTGGAATTGCTGTTGCCCGGCTCGCTTCTCGTGCTCTTCGTTCCGGACCATTATCTCTGGCCCGTCTTCATCATCGCCGGCGCGGCAGCCTGGCTTGCCCTTTTCCTCGGCATTCTCTTCGATCGTCTGATGGAGGTCTTGACGACGGTCGGCCGCCTCTTCTTCGTCGGTCCGCAATTCGTCATCAGTGTGCTTGTGATCGTCGTTGCCGTGCTGCGTCTCGCGGACGTCCACTACATCACCTACCTGTTCAACGCCGGCAGTAGTGGCTACGGCAACACGACCATCATGAAATACGTGGCGCTCGCCTATGCGGTTGCCTGGTACTACGCCTTCTGGAGCGATCACTTCGTGGCGCGCCGCCTGATCCGGCTGCTCGAGGGGAAAGGCGGTGAGTTCACGCCGCTCAGCATTGCCTACCCGTACAAAGGCGATGCGACTCTCAGCAAGGTCAAGAGTACGGGACGCAGCATCACCTTGCACGGCGCGGGGCGGCTGAAGATCGAAGGCGAGTACGAGGACACCTACGAGGCGTCGGGCCCGGCGTTGCAGTTCCTCACCGCTGCGGAAGTGCTCACCGCGTTTCGAACGCAGCTTGAGCGCTTGTCTGCGGAAAGAGCCGATACGTCGCATCCACTGGCGAGCGTCCGCAACCTGCAACGTTTGGCCTTCGTCTATCCCGCGATCACTGGGGCATTCGCCTTCGGACTGATCGGTATACCGTGGGTGGTCAGCCTCTTTGGCGCGGTGCAGCCGCCGGAAATGGCCGTCAATCGCGCGCCGCCTGCGGATCTCGACCTTTTGTCGTTGCTGCGAACCGAAACTGGGCCTGCCGGCAGCTGCCCGGCACTCGGCCCGGATGCGCCCCGGGTTGCGGTGGTTGCCTCTGGCGGCGGTACCCGCGCCGCGATCTACACGGCGTCGCTTCTGCACGGCCTCGCGAAACAAGGGCGCATTTGCGAGGTTGTGGCCGCAAGCGGCGTCTCCGGTGGCAGTGCCGCTCTCGCCTATTTCGCCCTCAACGAAGACGAGCTTCGCCGACCGGGACCGCCCGATGAAGCAGCATGGCAGCGCTTCTCCGACACGATGGCGCTGCCGTTCATGGAATATGTGCTCGACGGGGCCAGCGACATGCGGATCGTCTTTGGCCGCTGGCGGTGGCGAAATGCTGCCTGCGGCGAGGCGTTCTCCCGCAACGCGGAGGTCGTCGGATGGATGCCGGCGCGCAGCCGCCTCGGCAGCATCCTGGCCGAGTCCTTCGTCTGTCGCATGGGCGTCGGCGTCATGGCGGACCCGTCCTTTGGTATAATCCTGAATACAGCGATGCTGGGCTCCTTCGATGCCGCAACTGGTCGCTGCGCGAGCGGCGGCCTGCCGCTGCCGGAACAGGTCAGGAAATGCCGGGCCGAAGGCAATGCAGCCGGCGCCGGGGGACGCGTGGTGCTTACGAACCTGCCTAAGCCGGAGGCGAGCCCTAGTGCCGGCGAGGGAATGGAGATCGTCACCTTAAACGACGCCAGTCTTTCGATCGCGCGAGCGGCCGCGCTCAGTGCCAACTTCCCACCGGTCTTTCCAGATGCCGCCATCGACCTTCAGCCGGGGTCCGGATCGGCAGCGCGGCGATATTGGGTGACCGACGGCGGCGCGGTGGAAAACCGCGGGGCGATCACCCTCTATTTTGCCGTTCGCGAGACGATGCGCCCGGCAGCGGCCGAAAATCTAGCGCCATTGCACGTCGTCGTCGCTGACGTCTCCGCTTCCGATGATCACTACGCAGAAAGCTTCGGTTTCAATTCCGTGCTCGGTGCCGGCGGCCAGCTCGGACTGGCGCTGGAAGGCGAACTCCTGGCCGATCTCAAGGACATCTACTGCCGACGCGATTCGACGATTTCCGTCCACGAGATCGCCATGCCCGCGGTGCTCCGTAACGGCGGCATAGGCACCCACTGGCTGCTTCCAGGATCGTTGACCTTCACGGACCCGAAAACCGGCGATAGCGTCACCTTGTCGGCCGACGACGTGAAGAGGCTCGTCATCGCCTTGCACGACAACACACCCCCGAGTTTCGACGATCCGGAGGATGCCGCGAAGGTTCTTGCCTGGACGCGGGAGGACGTGCCCTCGCACCAGCAGGGTTGGCAGGCGCTGCTGCAGGCTCTTTCGGCGCCGTCGTCCGCCACGGAGTCCTCCTGCCCGAAATCGACGTCAGGTGGAGCAATCTACAAGCAGTGATCGTGGCCGGGGGCGCTCCGGCGAGATGCCGACCTGCAAGCGTGCTCGACTGAAGTCAAGGTCGGCCACGTCTTCCGTTATTCCTCTCTCTGGCACTGGCAGTACCGCGCAGGCGGCGAGGAGGGGCAAAGGGCCGCCCCTTCTTGTGCTGGCGTTGGTCACCACTCTCGTGGACGGTACCCCTTGGGCGCGGCCCATCGATTACCATACGTCGCCGACCCGAGCCGAAGAGGCAATCGAGATGCCGGCGACGACCAAGCGCCGCCTCCGCATCGATGACGATCGCATCTTGATAATGCTTTCGTGCCCAATCCGCTTGCAAGGCAGGAGCCGATCCTGGACGTGGAACACGCGAGGAGATGCGCCACGCGCGGTAGCACTCGCGCGCTGTGATCCCTTTGTGTCTCAGGAAAAATCGACAGTAGTCCGCGCACCACTCCAGAACCAGGCGGCCGGCGTCAGCATCCCTCTCCGGTGCGAAATCTGCCAGTCGCCAACATAACACTCGATAAGTCTCTTCAGAGCCTGTCCCTGTAACGCCTGTCACGCCACTGCGACGATCGGTGGGAGCGACACTCTAGCATCCGACCTCTCCAATCGGTATCGATGAAGATCGGATCGGGGTTGAAGACATTTACCTCCAAGGGATATCGCATGCAAAATGCTGTCATCATCCATTGCGGCGTCGCTCGCGCAATTATTAGCCTTCGGGGAGCTGAGCTTCTTAGTTGGCGAGTTGGCGCTAACGATCTTTTATGGCCAGGCAGCCCCTCATCCTGGAATCAAAGTTGTCCCTTGATGTTTCCTTCGTGCGGTTGGAGCCCCTCTTCATCCGTTGAAATAAACGGCGAATATCATCCAATGCCTGTTCACGGCTTTATCGGAATGCTCGATTTTGAGGTTGTATCTAGCTCGGAGAGCGAGGTAACGCTTCGGTCGTTTGATACGAAATTTACGAGAACGATGTTCCCATTCGAGTTTCTTTTGGAAGTTAAATTCAAGATATCCGATTGTATGTTGAGCATAGATATCTGCGTAAAAAATACATCTGCAATGTCGATGCTGCCGTATTCTGTTGGCATGCATCCAGGATTTAGATGGCCGCGGAACTCATCTGACAAAAGTGGCTGGCGATTGCAGTTTGAGGAGGAGGAGTCGCCGTTTGTTCCATGCATATCTTCGCAAGGATTGATCAAAGCTGATCAGAGGAAAGTTCCACTGAGTGGGCGCCTCCTACATTTGCACGACGGTCTTTTTCAAGACGAAGCCCTTTGTTTTTTAAATGCCAGAAGTCGGAGGCTGTCGCTCATCGGGGAAGATGCAACAGTCCACGTGGACGCACCAGACGCACGGCATTGGATTATATGGGCTCTTCCAGACCAACAATTCCTCGCGTTATAACCCTGTACGGGTCATGGCGACTTAGAGGGGACGCATACTGCATTTGAAGACCGGGGATATAATATCAATCTTGCACCTGCGGAATCTCAGCTGTTCCGAGTACGGTTTGAGTTTTCGGAAAAAGAGGATTGCCTAGAGGGAACTGGAAATGGCCCATAAATCCCCCCGACATGATCTCCCTACGATCCCCTAACCGTTTGCCTTGGGGCAACCAGAAATCGACAAGCTCCGCCACTGCTCCCCGGCGGCAGCGCGGGATGCTGGCCTTTCAAGCCCTTCGAGATGACGTAGGGCCTCGCCCAATGGGCCGCCCCACTTCGGAACCCGTCGCGCTGCAAAGAACGACGTCATGCATTGGTAATCCTCCCGGGCATTAACGGGGTTCAAAAGTAGAATTTTCTCGGCAATATGATCGAGGAGATTTTGATGAAGACGAGCAGATTTAGCGAACCCCAAATCCTTGCGATCTTGCGCCAGGCGGAA
>NZ_SRXN01000054.1 GCF_004827385.1 Ensifer sp. MPMI2T | reverse complement strand
CCAGGTCGACGCCGATGATGGTAACTTCCTTCATGGATGCTCTCTCCGTCTTGGGTGACTTTCACATCACCAACTTGGCACATTGCGATGCCGTTCGAGGAGGGGGCATCCACTCCATCATTTGCGGGAGGGGGCGAAATACTACCTTAAGCGATCGGGCGCGGGCGTTAGATGCCGTTAGGTGAAGAGAACAGATCCCGAAGCGATCGCCCCGCGCCCGGCAAGTCCGGGGGGATGAAGTACGTTCGGTATCCTGTCGAACGATAAATGAGAGCGCGTGGCTATCGACCCAGGGCCATCGCACATGGCCCCCTCTGGGAAGGGCCGCCTCAGAAGGAGCGGCTCGGCTTCGCTGATGTCGCTGCTGGGCCAGCACCACAGCGAACGGGGCGCGTGCGATTTGCAGTGTATCGGCAGCCAATCATGCAGTTCTGGTCGCCCGATAGAGGAAGGAGGATTTCCTCCATCGGGCGCCGTCGAAAAACGCAAGTTTTTCGACGGTTCAGTCAAACGGCTGTTTCCAATGATGTCGTGCCTGCCACTGCTCTGTGGCGCTGACTGGTATTCCTGCACTGCAGCGTTGGCGCAACCGTTATGTCGAAACTTCCATCTTCCTAAATCGGCAGCTGATGCTCCAGCCTCGGTTGGTCACCTTGGTCACAGGTGTTGCATGCCGCGACGATTGAGCGAGACCGCGTAGACGCTGGTTGTTGCGGTGATGAAGAGTTGATGCTTTGCCCGCCCTCCGAAGCAGAGATTGGAAACAAGTTCAGGGACAAGAATTTTGCCCATCAGATGACCATCGGGCGCGATGCAATGCACGCCGTCGGCCGCCGAGGACCATAGGTTACCGTCGCTGTCCATCCGAAAGCCGTCGGCGCAGCCAGGATTGATGGCGTGGAAGACCTCTCCGCCGGACAACCTGCCGTCCGACCCGACGTCGAAGACACGAATATGCTGCGGGTCCGAGTGGAACATCCGCCCCGTATCGGCCACATAAAGTCGCGTCTCGTCAGCGCTGAAGGCCAGTCCGTTCGGGCAGTGCATATCGGTCACGACCGCCTCGAGGTGACCTGCCGGGTCGACGCGATAGACGCAACAAGGCAGCTCCTGCTCTGAGCGATAGCCCTCGTAGTCGGTCATGATCCCATAGTGCGGATCGGAAAACCATAGCGAGCCATCGGATCTGACGACCACATCGTTGGGCGAGTTCAGCCGCTTGCCCTGAAAGCTGTCGGCAATGACGGTGATCGACCCGTCGAGCTCCGTCCGGGTGACCCGTCTCGTGCCATGTTCACAGGTCACCAGTCTCCCCTGTCGATCCCGTGTGTTGCCATTGGCGAAGTTCGACGGCTCTCTGAAGACCGAGACACCGGCGCCAGGAGACCACCGGTGGATGCGATTGTTGGGAATGTCCGAGAACAGAAGGCATCCCGCGTCGCCAAACCAAACCGGGCCCTCCACCCAATCGAAGCCCGTCGCGATTTGCTTCACCGGTGCATTGCCGAGCACATAGGTGCGAAAAACAGGATCGATTGCTTCAAAGAACGACATTCAGCTTTCCCCTTTGCATGACGATATGTTATCGATAACATGCCGAGACCTTGGAAGCGAGAGAGAATTGCGATGGAGGCCACCGAAAACACGCAGGTCTTAACCGATGATGCGGTTTTAACAATGTTGTCGGCCGCCCGAGAACGGGCGCAACAATTACACCAGCCGCAATGCATCGTCATTGTCGATGCAAGCGGTGTCACCCTCGCCCAGCTACGCATGCGCGGTGCGCGATTCTTGTCCCTTGATAGTGCTTTATCAAAGGCGCGGACCGCAGCCTCAATCGGCGCGGAAACCAAGACAATTCCGGAAGAGGTGCGGCTTCTCATCGCCGCGGCGACAGGCGGAGCTGTGACCGGACTTGCCGGCGGTGTCCCGATCAGGATCGCTGGTGTGCTCGTGGGCGGGATAGGCGTTGGTTCGGGCACCGGCGAACAAGACGTCGGAGTCGCACGGGCCGCACTTGAGGCGATAGGAGCCGACCTGCCATGACAAAAATTGCTGTTCTGGGGACTGGCTTGATGGGTGCGCCCATAGCGCGACATTTAGGAGCGCGTTTCAATACCAGCGTTTGGAATCGCAATCCGGACCGAGCCTTGCCTCTGGCCGACATCGCTCACGTCGCAACCGATCCTGTAGGGGCCGTAAGCGACGCTGACGTTGTGATCTCCATGCTGCTTGACGGACCAGCGACTGAGGCTGTCCTGATTGGAAAAGGGGCAATTGAAGCAGCAAGACCCGGGGCTCTTGTAATTGACATGGGCTCTGTCGAACCCGACTGCGACCGCCGTCTAGCGGATTTTGCCCGCCGCCAAGGAAAACATTTCATCGATGCCCCCGTTTCAGGCGGGGTCGTTGGCGCGGAGGCCGCTTCGCTTTCCATCTTTGTTGGTGGAAGTACTGCGGATTTCGAGTATGCGTTTCCGCTCCTTTCCGCATTGGGGCGACCAACTTATATGGGGCCGGTCGGCTCGGGACAGGTCGCGAAACTGGCGAACCAGCTGATCGTGGCGATAACCATCGGCGCGGTGGCTGAGGCACTCCATCTTGCCGAAAATGCCGGTTGCGATCCGGCAGGTCTCGTGGAGGCTCTTAAGGGCGGCTTCGCCGACAGCCGCATTCTGCATCTGCACGGAAACCGAATGGTGAAGGGCGACTTTCAGCCCGGTGGGCGTTCGGCCGCACAGCTCAAAGACCTGCGCAATGCTCTCAATACCGCCGCTGAAACCGGTCTTGTGCTCCCGCTCGCACAAACGGTGACAGAAGGTTTCGCAGACCTTGTCGACCACAAGGGCGGCGGGGACCTCGACCACGCCGCCTATTATCTCTGGCTGAAGGGCATCACTTGACGATCAGGAAAAGTCGATCTGCGCCTTCATCGCCTGGCTGCGGTCGCTCGCAAGCTCGAAGGCGGCGACCGCCTCGGCAAGCGGCACCGTGTGGGTGATCAGCGGCTTGACGTCGATCAGCCCCTTCTGCATCAATCCCACGCCGGCCGCGAATTCCTCGTGGAAGCGGAAGGAGCCGCGCAGCTCCAGTTCCTTGGCGGTGATCGCCATCATCGGCAGGCTCGTGTCGCCGCCGAGCCCAAGCTGGATGATGACGCCGCGCGGGCGCAGCGCGGCGATGCCGGCGGCAAGCGCCGGCGCGGCACCGGAGCATTCGTAGAGAACATCGAAGCTGCCCTTGTCGGCCCCATAGGGGGTGAGTGCATCCGGCTCGCTCTTCATGTTGATGACCCGATCGGCGCCGACCTTTTTGGCGAGCGCCAGGGTGAAGTCGGAAAGATCGGTGGCAACGATCTCGGCCGCACCGGCCCGGCGCGCCGCGAGAATCGAAAGCACTCCGATCGGCCCGCAGCCGGTGACCAGAACCCGCTTGCCGAGCATTTCGCCCGCCCGGCGCGTCGCGTGCAGCGTCACCGCCAGCGGTTCGCCGAGCGCCGCCTCGCCGGGCGTCAGGCTATCGGCCGGCACGCATTGGATTGCATCGGCGACCAGCAGCTCGCGGAAGGCGCCCTGGATATGCGGAAAGGGCATGGCGCTGCCGTAGAAGCGCATGTTGAGGCACTGGTTGTGCAGCCCTTCCTGGCAATAGCGGCAGGTCCGGCAGGGCCGCGACGGCGACACGGCGACGAGTTGGCCGATGCTCAGGCCCTCGACACCCGGTCCGAGCGCTTCCACATAGGCCGAGACCTCGTGGCCGAGGATCATCGGCTCGCGCAGCCGCACCGTGCCGAAGCCGCCGTGATTGTAATAATGCAGGTCGCTGCCGCAGACGCCGCCGACGGCGAGGCGCAACCTCACTTCGCCGGCGCCCGGTGCTTCGATTGCCCGCTCTTCGATGCGCAGATCCTTTGCGCCGTGAACGACAATGGCTTTCATCGGAACCTCCTTACAGAACCGGAGTAAGCAGCGGCTTGCCGGCAAAATGCGCGGCGAGATTGTCGCGCACCAACTGGCCCATGGCCTTGCGCGTCTCGATCGTGCCGGAGGCATGGTGCGGCTGGAGCAGCACATTGTCGAGGGCAAGAAAACGCGGATTGAGCGCCGGCTCGCCTTCGAATACGTCGAGCGCCGCAGAACCCAAGGTCTTGTTCTCCAGCGCTTCGAGCAGCGCTTCCTCATCGATGTTGGAGGCGCGGGAAATGTTGACGAGCATGCCCTCGGCGCCGAGCGCGGCGATCACCTCGCGGCCGACGATATGGCGCGTCGCGGCGGAAGCGGCGAGCGTGACGAAGAGGAAATCCGACCGTTCGGCAAGCGCCACCGGATCGGCGATAAATTCCCAGTCGGATGCGTAGGGCTTCGCCGCGACGTCGGAATAGGCGATATCCAGATCGAAGCCCTTGAGGCGCTTGGCGACCTCGTAGCCGATGCGGCCGAGATCGAGCACGCCGGCACGCCGGCCCCAGACACGCCGCTTCAGCGGATAGAGGCCTTGTGTCGCCCAGCTCCCGTCCTTCACCCAGCTTTCCGCACCGATCATGCCGCGCGACAGGCAGAGCATCATCGCGACGCCGAGATCGGCGACGTCATTGGTCAGGACGTCTGGCGTGTTGGTGACGCGAACACCCCGCTCGCGGCAGGCGGCAAGGTCGACGGCATCGAAACCGACGCCATAGACGGACACCACTTCAAGGGCCGGACAGGCCTCGATCATCGCGCGGGTTGCGCCGAGTTCGCCGCGCGTGGCGATCCCTTTCACGCTCGGGCCAACTTCCGCGAGGAAGCCTCCTTGTCGGCGGCGTCGAAATAGCGGTGAACCGTGAAGGCCTCGTTCAGCGGCACCTCGTCCCACTCCGGATAGGGTCCGACCTGGAGAATATGCGGCTTGCTCAATTCGAAACTCCATCTCTTGACAATTGATGTTATCGATAACATAAACAGATCAAATCCAGTTGTCGAGATGAAATGCAGGAGGAAAAATGTCCCTCGAACTGTTCGATCTCAGAGGTCGGCGGGCGCTCGTCACCGGGTCGTCGCAGGGCATTGGCTTCGCGCTGGCGCGCGGCCTTGCCGATGCCGGGGCGGAAGTCGTCCTCAACGGGCGGGACACGGGAAAGCTCGCCGAAGCCGCCGGACGCATCCCCGGCGCGAAAAAGCTCGCTTTCGACGCCACCGACCATGAGGCGGTGTGCAGCGCCGTCGACGGCTTCGAGGCGGACGTCGGGCCGATCGACATCCTCGTCAACAATGCCGGCATGCAGCACCGCACGCCGCTCGAGGATTTCCCAGCCGATGCCTTCGAAAAGCTGCTCAGGACCAACATATCGACGGTCTTCAATGTCGGCCAGGCGGTGGCACGGCACATGATCAGGCGCGGCGCCGGCAAGATCATCAACATCGCCAGCGTCCAGACGGCGCTCGCGCGCCCGAGCATCGCCCCCTATACCGCCACCAAGGGCGCGGTCGGCAATCTCACCAAGGGGATGGCGACCGACTGGGCGAAGTACGGGCTGCAGTGCAACGCCATCGCGCCGGGCTATTTCGATACCCCGCTCAACGCCGCTCTGGTCGCCGATCCGGATTTTTCCGCCTGGCTCCAGAAGCGCACCCCGGCCGGCCGCTGGGGCAAGGTGGAGGAGCTTGTCGGCGCCTGCATCTTCCTCGCCTCTGACGCTTCCTCTTTCGTGAACGGACATGTGCTCTATGTCGACGGCGGCATCACCGCATCTCTCTGATATCCCCCGGCGCATGGTGCTGATGGACGTTGCCGGCTGCGGCAAATCCTCGGTCGGCGCGGCGCTGGCGACACGTCTCGGCGCCGTCTATCGCGACGGCGACGACCTGCATCCCGCCGAGAACATCGCCAAGATGAGCAAGGGCATCCCGCTCGAGGACGAGGATCGCTGGCCATGGCTGACCCGCGTCGGCGAGGCCCTTGCCGCCGGCAGCGGACCCAGGATCATCGGCTGCTCGGCGCTGAAGCGCGCCTATCGCCAGCACATTGAGCGTACGGCCGGCGCGCCCGTGACCTTCATTTATCTCGCCGGTACCGTTGAGGTCATCGAGAAGCGGATGAAGGAGCGGCAGGGCCATTTCATGCCGCCGGCGCTGCTTGCCAGCCAGTTCGCGGCGCTCGAGCCGCCGGAACCGGACGAAAATGCCATCAGCGTTGACATCGACCAGCCGCTCGATGCGGTCGTCGAGGCCATCGTTGCCCAACTAGGAGGACTGCGTAAATGACGAACAAGGTCGCGTTGATCGGCGCCGGCGCCATGGGCGGTGCCATCGGAACGAGGCTCGTTGAGGCCGGCAATCAGCTGACCGTCTTCGACCTCGACCCGACGAAGGTCCAAGAACTGGTCGATAAGGGGGCAAGAGCGGCAGCAAGCGCGGCGGAAGCGGCGGCGGCATCCGACGCCGTCATCCTCAGCCTCAATTCCCCGAAGATCGTCCATATCGCCGTCTTCGGCGAGACCGGCGTCGCCAAGGGTGCCAAACCCGGGACCCTAATCATCGACATGTCCTCTATCGATCCGGAGGCCACCAGGGCGCTCGCACACCAAGCTGCGGAAAACGGCCTGCGCTGGGTCGACAGCCCACTATCGGGCGGCGCTACGAAGGCGCTTATCGGGGAGTTGACACTAATGGCCGGCGGCAAGGAGCAGGATGTCGCTGATGCCTATGACGTGTTGAAGCATGTCGCTTCCAACTATACCCATATGGGCCCATCCGGCGCCGGGCAGACGACCAAGCTGATCAACCAGGTTCTCTGCGGCCTCAATTTCCTCGCCGTCGCCGAGGCGACGCAGCTGGCGCTCGACGCCGGCGTCGACGCGGCGAAGATCCCGCAGGCGCTGAAGGGCGGCCGGGCCGACAGCGCCATTCTGCAGGAATACATGCCGCGCTTCGTCGCCAGGGATTATCGGCGCACCGGCCGGATCGACAACATGGTGAAGGACCTGAACGGTGCGCAGGACCTCGCCCGCCGCACCAACACCGCGATGCCGTTGACCGCGACCTGCGCAGAGGTGCACCGGATGCTCACGGCCGCCGGCCTCGGCGGCGAGGACCAGGCGGCGCTGATGGAATTTTTCAAAGGACCCAACAAGGAGATTATCGGATGATCACCCGCTATGCGCTGTTCGAGGGAAAGGTGAAAGATGGCGAGACCGAGGCCTTCCGGGCCGCGGTCCTCGAAAACATCCTACCGAAATGGGAGGCCTTTCCCGGGGCGCTCGACGTGCGCGTCACCTTCGCGGACGCCCGCGACGAGGGCGCACCGGAGATCCCGATGATCCTGGCGATCAATTACCCGGATCTCGATACGGTCGAGAAGGCACTGGCAAGCCCGGCGCGTGCGGCAGCGAAGGCCGCGACAGAAGAAGTTCTGGCGCGTTTCTTCGATGGACGCATCCACCATCACGTGACTCAGGCGAACGAATTCCACCTCTGAGCCAAATCATGCGTGGCCCGCGACGCCCTGGACGTCGCGGGTCTTTAGGCTATACGTCTTCAGGCGGTGGCTTCCTGATCCCCACGCCGATCGGCCGGAGGCTGTTCCCTGGATGCCGCGGATCTGGACCCCAAATGACTTGATAGGTGTCATACGCCATCCCTCTCCGCTGTAGCACGGCGAACGATACCAGCACGATCAGATACCATGTGCCGATAAGCAGGAGCATCCACCTCGGGGCATTCGCCTGCCAAAGTCCGGTTGAAACAGCCGCCATGGAGACCAGCAGCGCCACATAACCCAATGACTTGTGAATGCGCTCAAAGAGGCGGCGGCGGCGTGTCATGTCGTAGTGATCACCGCGCCAGCTGCCGTCGGCTGCCGGTGACGACGGGCCACCTTTCGTTCCTCTGAACCATCCCCCAAGATATTGCATGCCGCCGAGTACCAGGACCGTCCATCCCGTGAGCTGGTGCGCCCAAATCGCTGCGGTTATCGATTTGGTTGCCGCAGGTGCGGAGAGGATAAGAAATGTGCCAACCAGCATGAGCACCAACGCTGCATACTGCGCACCGCGATGAAGATGCCACCATCGCCGATCGTCCAATACACGAGGCCAGTCCTGGCCGGGGAAGATTTTGAAGAACCGCGCTGCGATCACGCCGATGGGGACGAGAACCGACCAGGCCATCACCATCGATCGCGCGTGCCATGACAGGTGCGTTCCGACTTCATGAACTCTTGTTGGATCGCAGGGAGCGAGCAGCCAATCGAACATTGTCATCCTTTCACAGCGCCCGCGGTCATGCCTGTAATGATCTGTCTTGATGCGACAAAGGTGAAGATAATCGGAGGGATCGCCAGCAACATGCCGGTAGCCATGACGACACCCCAATCGATATCGTACTCGGTAAGCGAGTTCACAATCGTCACCGGTACAGTTCGGGTGTGCCTATTGGTCAAAGCGTTGCCGAGGAGAAATTCGTTCCAGGCAATGCGGAACGTGAAAATCGCGGCCGCCGCTAGTCCTGGGCGGATGACCGGCAGCACCACCAACGGACCAGCACCATCCATCCGCGCCGCTTCCTCAAGCTGGATCGGCACCTGCACGATGAAGCTCTGCAGGATCCATATCACGAAGGGAAGATTCATCGCGACATAGACCAGAATCAGCCCGGCGAGGGTTCCATCGAGCCCGAACTGATAGGTCCAAATTCCAAATACGGGAACGAGGAGTACGGCCGGTGGCACCATGCGCATGATCAAAGTCGCAAGAGAAACGGCATCGCGGCCCATGAAGCGGAAGCGTACGAGCGCGTACGCCGCCATGCAGCCGACAACGAGCGTCAATGCGGTCGAAGTCAAACCCACGACCAGGGAATTTCCGAGCGAACGCGCGAAGGTCGGATCACAACGCCCAACATTCTGCGGCGAATACCAGAGCACGTCGCACAGCACCTTCTCGTAATTGTGCAGTGTCGGTAAGAAGATCAGGCCCGCGCCGTCAGACATGATCTCGACGTTCAGCCGCAGTGAAGTGAGAAACATCAACGCAATGGGCCCAACAGCCATCATCACCAAAACTGCCAGAAGAGCATAAAAAGAGGGGTTAGTTTGCTGGTCACGCGCGATCATTTGTTTTCGCCTTTCAGAACTGCGGTCCGCAGTCGCGCCGCACGGCCTTCAATCACCTTATTGTAAGCAAACATGCCAAGCGTCAGCCCGAGGAGGAGGACAAGCAGCAGGTTCGACATTGCAGCAGCCAACCCAAGCTCGCGAAACTCTGACGCTGTACGCGAAATGGCGCAGCGAGACGATCTCCGTGGACAGACCTGGTCCTCCGTTCGTGAGTACCAGGATCACTTCGAGGACCTTGAACGACGCATCTATCAGTCGAAGCAAAGTCGCAACAACCAGGACGGGAAGCATCAACGGCAGCTTGATGTGGAGCACTTGCTGCCAGCCGGTCGCACCATCGATCCTGGCAGCTTCCAATGTAGAGCGGGGGAGTGATTGAAGGGCAGCGAGCGATAAAATGAAGATGAATGGAGTCCACTGCCAGATGTCTGCAATGATGACAGATGTGAGAGCCCATCGGCTCTCGGACAGCCAGGGGATCGGGTCGAAGCCGAGAGACACCAACGCTCGGTTGAAGACGCCGACCGTAGGATGGTACATGTACCGCCACATCAATCCGACAACGATTGGCGCAATCATCATCGGCAGGATGAACAAGGTTTTCAGCACCGACAATCCGCGGATATTGCGATCCAGCAGAAGTGCTAGGCCGACGCCCAGCACCATCTCGGCAGCCACGACCACCCCGGCGAATGTGATGGTAACTGCGACACTCTCGTGAAATTGGGCGTCGCTGAAAAGCTTCACATAATTGCCGAGCCCTACCCAATCCGCTTCACCGATCCGTTGGCTCGGATTCCAATTCAGGAAGCTGGCATAGACCATGTATCCTATCGGGTAGAGCAAAGCAGCGCCAAGAATGAGTGCAGCTGGCGCGAGAAATAAGTAAGGGGTCAGCCGATTGACGTTGGCGGCCTGCATCATGTCCTCCAAGTAGATTCCAAGCGGGCCGACAGCTGGCCCGCGCAGCGCGAAATGAGGTAGCTACTGCCAGCTGTAATAGCGGCCTCTTCCATGGAAGTCCGGGCGCGTTCGGCGACCCCGTCGAGTGCGGTCTTTGCGTCAAGTCCCTCCGTAAGCACCTTGCTCAGTGCCGTTCCGAGATCACCATTGATCTTTCCCCAGGTTGGGATAATGGGGCGCCAGTCTGGATCCGCGTAGGTGAGCGCCTCGCCGACGTTGCCATATAGGGAAACTTGGCGTTAACGTCCGGGTCATCGTGCGTCGATCGGCGAATCGGGTTTCCGCCCTCCAGCGCAATCAGCTTGTCGGCATGTTTGGAGGTGAGCCACTGCAGGAGCAGGAACGCCGCTTCCTTGTGCGCGGCATTCTTCGCAATAGCCAAACCGAAGCCGCCCGTCTGGGAACTTCTTCGCACTCCCTTCGGATGCAGCGCCCAACCCACCTTGCCGACGACTTGGCTTTTCGTCGGATCGTTGACTTGTCCCGCGAAAACCGTGCTGTCCAGATACATGGCGGTTTTGCCTTGAAGAAAGGCCGTGCCAGCCTCGGCGAACCCGAAGGTCTTGGCCCCCTCTGGTCCGCAGTCGACGATTTTCTTCAGGGCATTGGCCGCCGCTACGCCTTTCTCGCCATTGATGACCGGGTTCCAGTTTTCATCGAAGATGCGGCCCCTCCCTGCGAGTGCCCCTGCTAGAATGGTATTTAATCTGCGCATTCTCGTCCTCCCTTTAGTTTTCAAAGTCTCAATGTGGTCGTGCGGTCGAAGATCAGAATGTCGCCGGTCACCACCCCGAACGTCGCCAAGGCTCCGGCTCGGGGGGATGCGGCAGACGGCAATTCGACAAGCACTTCCTCGCCGCTCGGCAACTTCGTGACGAGGGTCGTTTGCGCTCCGAGATATTCGGAAACGACCACCTGCAACTCGATGGGTGCGCCGGAGGCAGCGTCAAAGAGGATGGATGAGGGCCGAATGCCGAGCGTGACCTCGCTTGCCTTGTGAGGGCGGACCCGATTTGCCGGCTCCTCGGACAAAGGCAAAAGGAACCCGGCTCCGCGAGCCCAAAGGCGGCCCTTTTCCTCGACGAGCATGCCGTCGATGAAATTGATCGCCGGACTGCCGATAAAGCCCGCCACGAACTTGTTGTTCGGCCGCTTGAAAAGCTCTTCGGGCGTTCCCTGTTGCTGAACGACGCCTTCGTTCATCACAACAATGCGATCGCCGAGGGTCATTGCTTCGACTTGGTCATGCGTGACATAGACCGTGTTCTTTTCCAGCCGGTCGCGCATTTCGCCGAGCTCACTTCGCATCTGGGCACGCAATTTGGCGTCGAGGTTCGACAGAGGTTTGTCAAAGAGAAAAGTCGACGCATCGCGCACCAAGGCTCTCCCCATCGCCAGGCGCTGACGCTGCCCCCCAGAGAGTTCCGCCGGCTTGCGCTCGAGCAGGTGTGTGATATTCAGCATCTTGGCCACCCGTTGGACGCGGGCGTCGATCTCAGGCCTGGGTACGCGGGCCAGGCGCAGACCAAAAGACATATTTCGCGCGATATTCATGTGCGGATACAGCGCGTAATCCTGGAACACCATCGCGATGTCGCGTTCCTTCGGCTCCAGCCGACCGATTGCGCGATCATCGAAATAAATCTCGCCGCCGCTCAACTGTTCCAATCCGGCAAGAATCCTCAGAGTAGTCGACTTTCCACAACCGGAGGGCCCGACGAGAACGGTAAACTCGCCGTTCTCCAGGGTCAGGTCGATTGGCGGCAGAACTTCAAGCGACCCAGATCTCTTGGTGACGTGTTCAAATACGATCTGCGGCACAGGGTTCCTCCAGTGGTGTTGTTATCGATAACAATGGCGTATATTTTGGTCACGAGGAAGATTTCGATCTGGGGAATCAGCGTTACCGATAACGTTGCTGGGAGGCGCCGGTGCGAAGAAAACGTGGTTGCACGACAGTCGATATAGCGAGGGCACTCGGAGTGAGCACGATGAGTGTATCGCGCGCCCTCCGAGGTATCGAACTTGTCAGAGAGCACCCGCTCGGCAATCTTGCGGATGGCCGAAGCGATGAATTACGTTCCCGATAGCACGGCTCGGGCGCTCAGCCAACCTTGCTCGAACCTGATTGGTATTTCCGTTCCGACATTATTCAATGACGTCTTCGCGGAAATACTGGAAGGAACCCGCAGCACATTCCAGTCGGCGGGCTACGAAACAGTAATCGATACAACCGACTACAGTCCGGCAGCCGAGCTGGCGTGGGTTGAACGGGTCCTGTCCTGGCGACCGGCTGCTATGATTCTCACGGGCGCCCACTCGGATCCGCAACTGCGTCATTGCCTGAAACTGCGAGGCGTACCCACTCTCGAGCTGTGGCAATACACAGACGATCCTATCGATATTTGCGTGGGCATCGACCACCATGCCGCCGGCCTTGCGGTAGGGAGGCACGTATTCAGACTTGGCTATCGGCGGCCCGCTTTCGTCGGCGCACCGGTATCTCGCGATCCGCGCGCCGAAGAGCGCCTGGCTGGCTTCATGGCGGCCTTCGGAACTGCCACAAGGCGAGAGGCGGCGATAGCACGGCCTATCGAGACGAATGCATTTGAGGCTGGCCGGACCGGCACGCTAACGCTGTTCGCTGAAACGCGCGAGTATAAGCCAGACGTCATCTTCTATCTCAATGATCATCTTGCGTTCGGCGGGTTAACGGCTTGCCAGTCGATCGGGTTGCAGATTCCACAGGACATCGGAATCGTCGGCTTCAACGCGCTCGGGTTAACCAAAGTCCTATCGGTGCCGGTAACAACCGTTTCCACCCCACGCAGATTGATGGGTGTCATGGGAGCACGCAATCTGCTGGCGCGCATCAGAGGTGCCAAAGTTCCAAACAGCATCTGCCTGCCCGTCGAAATCATTTCGGGTCAGACGGTCAGACAACGCGCTTGCAATTCTGAGTCAAACTGGCTGTACTAGATTTGATAACGATAACATGGATGCAAATGGATACGATCCGTAAGCCCCCGACGATGGCCGATGTGGCGCGGCGAACCGGCGTTTCGCCGATGACGGTTTCGCGCGCCTTCAAGCGTGACAGCTCCGTCAGCCAGGAGACCCGCGAGGCGGTTCTGCTTGCTGCCGAAGAGCTCGGCTATGTCTTCGACAGCACCGCTTCCAATCTCCGCTCCCAACGCACCGACTTCATCGCGGTGACGATACCGTCGATCAACAATGCCAACTTCGCCGACACGGTGCGGGCACTTTCGGACCGAGTCTCGGAACGAGGTCTGCAGATCCTGCTCGGGTACACGAATTACGACGTCGCGGAAGAAGAGCGGCTGATCGAGCAGTTGCTGCGGCGCAAGCCCGAAGCGATGGTGGTGACCGGCGGCAAGCACACGCCGCGCGCCCGAAAGCTGCTAGCGAATGCCGGCATCCCGGTCATCGAGACCTGGGACCTGCCGGAGGAGCCGATCGGCCATGTCGTCGGCTTCTCGAACGCGCTCGCCGTTCGCGAAATGGTGAACCATTTCGTCAGCGTCGGCTACCGCAAGATCGCCTTCATCGGCGGCGATGCCTCCCGGGATACGCGCGGAACCGATCGTCGTGCCGGCTTCATAGCTGCCCTGATCCACCATGGTTTGGATACCTCACGCCTGATCGCCGCCGGTCCACCACCGATCTCTATGCGCGAGGGGGCCAATGCTATGGGGCAGTTGCTCGAGCGCTTTCCCGACACGGACGCGGTGATCTGCGTCTCCGACCTTTCGGCCTTCGGGGCGCTCACCGAATGCCAGCGGCGCGGCATCGCCGTACCCGACAGAATCGCTATCGGCGGCTTCGGCGATTACGAGATCGGCGCAATCTGCGTGCCGAGTCTGACGACGATCAACGCCTTTGCCAGCGAGATCGGCGCGAAGACGGCGGAACTGATCCTTGACGTGCTCGATGGCAAGCTCGACCAGCCGGGGCGAGTGACGATCCGCCCCGATCTGATCCTGCGGCAAACCAGCCGATAGGCCTTGCGCCGAACTCAAGCGACGGCGCAAGAGCCATTATTTGACGTCGGATTTCACGAACTGATGCAGTTCCGGCGTCTGAGGATTGGCGAAGAGCGCGGCAGATGGCCCGTGCTCCCAGATCTTCCCCTTGTGCATGAAGATCGTTTGGGTAGCGACGCGGCGGGCAAAGCCCATTTCGTGCGTCACGAGGATCATGGTCATGCCGTCGCGGGCGAGTTGTTCCATCACCATCAGCACTTCCTCGGTCAGTTCCGGATCCAGCGCCGAGGTCACCTCGTCGAAGAGCATGACCTTCGGCCGCATGGCGAGGGAGCGGGCGATGGCCACGCGCTGCTGCTGGCCGCCGGAAAGCTGGTCTGGATAGGATTCGAACTTTTCCGAAAGCCCGACGAGTTGCAGCACCTCGCGAGTGACTTCCCGCGCCTTCGCCTTCGCCACGTCCTTGACGATCCGCGGTGCCAGCATGATGTTCTCGCCGACCGTCAGGTGCGGAAAGAGATTGTAGCTCTGGAAGACGATGCCGACGTCGGTGCGCAGCTTGCGAAGCGCCTTGGCGTCTTCCCCGAGGGCGTGGCCGGCGATCTCGATGCGACCCGAATTGATCTTTTCGAGCCCGTTCATGCAGCGCAGCAGCGTGCTTTTGCCCGAGCCCGACCGGCCGATCAACGCAAAGACTTCGCCGCGTTCGACCGAAAGCGACACGCCCTTGAGGACTTCGAGAGCACCGAAGCTCTTGTGGACGTTTTCAACGATTACTTCCGGCATGGAGCCTCCTTTCCAGCAAACGCGACAGCTGGGACAATGGATAACAGACGACGAAATAGAGGGCGGCCACAGCCAGGAAGACGCGGAACGGCTGGAACGTCGCATTGTTGATGGGCTGGCCGGCCCGGGCGAGTTCCACGAAGCCGATGATCGAGGTGATCGAGGTGTTCTTCACCACCTGGACGGCGAAACCGACGGTCGGCGGCAAGGAGATGCGCATGGCCTGCGGCAGGACCACGTAGCGATACTGCTGCAGCCTCGTCATGGCAAGCGATTCCGACGCCTCCCACTGCTGCTTCGGCACGGCCTGGATGCAGCCCTGCCAGATCTCCGCGAGATAACCGGACGCGTAGATCGTCATCGAGGCCCCGGCGGCAATGAGCGGCGGCAGTTCGAAGCCGGCGAGGCTGAGGCCGTAATAGGAGAGGAACAGGATCATCAGCACCGGAATGCCCTGGATGATCTGGATATAGCTGGCGGCGGCAATCCGCACCGGCTTCAGCTGCGAGGTGCGGGCGAGCGCAACCGCAAAGCCGAGAAGACCGCCGCCGATCAACGCAATCACCGTCAATAGGATCGTCCATTGCAACGAATAGAGAAGAAAGCCGAACTGATCGAGGCCAAAGGTTTTGAGGGTCATGCCTGCACCTCCGGAAGGGCCGTCATCGTTTTCCGTGCGATACGGCGGCCGAAAAGCCATATGCCGATAAGCGCAAGGACGGCGCGCAGCGCCAGCGCCAACGCAAGATAGATCAGCGTCACGGCGATATAGATTTCGAACGACCGGTAGGTCTGTGATTCGATGAAGGCAGCCGAGGCGGCAAGTTCCTGGGTCGAGATGGCCGAGCAGATGCTGGAGGCCAGCATCATCAGCACGAACTGGCTGCAGAGCGCAGGATAGACCTTGGCGATCGCCGGCACGATGATGACGTGGCGATAGATCTGGAAGCGGGTGAAGCCGAGTGCCTCGCCGGCCTCGATCTGCGACTTGTGGATTGCCTCGGTGCCGGCCCGGATGATCTCCGTCGAATAGGCAGCGAGATTGATCGTCATGCCGATCAGCGCGGCGGTATCGGCGCCGACGCGAAGACCGAGGCCCGGCAGGCCGAAATAGACGATGAACAGCTGAACCAGGAAGGGCGTGTTGCGGATGATCTCGACATAGGCATCGACGAGAAGACGGACCGCGCCGCCCCAGATGGAGCGAACCGAGGCAAGCACGATGCCGGCGGCGCAGCCGAGGATGATCGACAGCACCGAAATCTTGATCGTCAGCCAGATTCCGCTCAGGATCTGATCCTGATACTGGGCCAGCACGCCGAACTGAAACGTGTAGGACATGAAGACTCCGTCGAGGTTGGGGAGTCCGCCGGTAGAAACACCGGCGGATCCGACAGGTAGAAGACGTAGTCAGAACGTCGGGAGCGCCGGCATCGGACGACCGGTCCACTTCGTCGCGATCTTGTCGAGGTCACCGGAGATCTTCATCAGGTAGATGGCGGTGTTGAGCCACTGCCGGATCTCGAAGTCCTCCATCCGCGTCGCCATCGAATTGCCCTGCTGGAAGAAGGTGAAGCCGACCTGTAGGCCGGCATCCGGCCGCTGCTTGATGATTGCGTCGCCAACCGTCGAGGGCAGCGCAACTGCATCGACCTGGCCGGCGATCAGCGCCTGGGCGCTGGTCGAGTCATCCTCGTAGACAACGATTTCGAGGCCAGGCACGGCTGCCTTGCGCAGCGCCGTCTCCTGCGACGAGCCGCGGTTGACGGCGACGCGCTTGCCTTCGAGATCGACAAGCTTGGCAAATTTCTGGTCGGGACCGGAGATGATGTCCATGTTGAAGGCGCTGTAAGGCTGGGTGAACATCACCGTCTTGGCGCGCTCCCCGGTCGGCGCCAGCGTGGCGACGAGAAAATCGACCTTGCCGGTCTGCAGCGCCGGAATGCGGGCCGGCGGCGTCAGCGGCACGAGCTCGACCGGCAGCGACAGATAGCCGGCGATCAGGTTCGCCACGTCGACGTCGTAGCCAGTCGGATTGCCCTGCTCGTCGACCATTCCCATCGGCGGCGCGCCGGTGAGCACGCCAATGCGCACCGAACCGCGCGAGATGATGTCGTTTAGCGTGACGGCCTGCGCTTCGACAGCAGAAGTCAAACCTGCCACGGCTATCCCAATCGCCGTCAGAACGGCGCGAATGCTATTTGAGAAGCTCATCAGATGCTCCTCCACAAGATGATGTTCCGGCACGGCAAATCGCTACGTTTGAGAGAGGCTCCTACCTCGAAGCCTAACAAAACCACAACTGAGCGCCGGCCTCTCCCTCGCCTGCAGAAAGCATCACCATCTAGGCCATCCCCATGCCGCTTTGTCGGCATAGGCATTGCATTCTGCTGACGTATAGGTTATCGCTAACCTAAGCTTAGGTTATCGATAACATTAGCTCCGTCAAGCGGGATTGTAAGACCGAAAGAAGGGACGAAATGGGTCACGAGCGCCGCAAGCCCGTCACGCTACTTGAGGTAGCCGCAAAGGCCGGGGTGAGCAGAATGACCGTTTCGAAAGTGTTACGGGAAGTCGGCAGCATTTCGGACGATACTCGGCAAAGAGTGAGGCAAGCGGCGCAAGAGCTTGGATATCTGCCCAATAGCCTCGCTGGGTCATTGAGTTCGCGCAAGAGCCAGATGGTGGCGGTCATCATCCCGTCAATCAGCGACATCGTGTTCTCGGAGGTGCTGAGCGGGGTGAATTCTGTCCTCAGACCGACAGGGTTTCAGACGTTCATCGGGGAATCGGGCTTCGAGCCAGAGACTGAGACGGAACTCATCCGTGCCATGCTGTCGTTCCGGCCGGCCGGGATCCTCATGAACGGCGGTATGGCGCGGAGCGCGGACGCGGAAGGCCTTCTAGCACGGCGAAACTGCCCAGCGATCCAGCTTTGGGATTGCGACAGGCGTGCGCTGGATTTCAGCGCCGGTCCATCGCACGAGGAAGCCGGGCGTCTGGTTGCCAATCACTTCATTGAGCGCGGGCTGCGGCGCATTGCCTATGTCGGCGCCGAACTCGACAAGGACCTCTGTGCCCGTCGCCGTTATCTGGCGCTGAACGCGTCGCTTGCCGCGGCAGGCATCGATCTTCTCAGCGTGACCTGCGAAGACAGGCCACGGCAGGCGGTAACCGGGCGTTTTCTGACGGAGCAGCTGGTTCGGGAACATCCCGAGATCGATGCCATCCACTTTCTCAACGACGCGATGGCGCTCGGCGGTCTCTCCTACCTGCACGAAGCCGGGTTTCCGGTGCCCGAGCGGATCTCCGTCGTCGGCTTCAACGGCACATCGCTCGCAAACGCGGTCAGAACGCGGCTTTCCACCATCGACGTGCCGCGAACGGCGATCGGCGAGAAGGCGGCGCAGGCGCTGTTGCAGATGATCGAAGACGAGGATGTGCCGGAATTCTGGCAGGCGCCGCTCGTGCTGGTGCAGGGCAATACGACCGCAGCGGCATGATCAGAAAAAAGGGGCACCATTCGCGGTGCCCCAGTTCTGAGAGATTACATCTTGCCCCAGAGTTTCTTGTACTGATCGCGATAGCCGTTATCAGGATCGAACGTATTCTTGGGACCGCCGTCGAACTCGACATTGTCGGCGGTGACGACGTGAAGCGGCGACAGGTAGCCCGACCACTTTTCGCCGGCGAAGGCGCGGTTCAGCTCGTCGACCAGCTGCCAACCCTGCAGGTTAAGCGGCTCGGCCACGGTCACCTTCTGGAACTGGCCGGCGCGGATACGCTGATAGGCGGACTCCGAACCGTCGCCGGCGGCGACGTTGATCGGCGCATCGGTGCCGCCCTTTCCGGCGGCCGCGAGCGACGGTCCCATGAAATCGAAATAGAGGTCGTTGATCGCCAGCGAATGGGTCCACTGGTCGCCGTGTTTCTGCAGGAGGGATGTGGTCAGCTGCGGCATGCGCTGCGACGTCTCGGCGATCGGCGTGTCGACATATTCGAGCACCTTGCCGCCGAGCGCCTCGATCTCCGCCTTCATCTTGTCGGCCTTGGCAATCGCGATCGCATAGGTCGAGTCGGTGAAGATCACCACGCCGGGCTTGCCCTTAGCATCGACAAAGGCCCAGTTGGCCGCCGCCTTCGACACTTCCATCGCGTCGGTGCTGACATTGGCGAAGAGCCCGGTCTTGTCGTCCGGGCCGATCACCGGCCCGGCATGCCAGGCGACGAGCGGGATGCCGGCGGCCTTGGCTTGTTCCAGCGCCGGCGCCTGCTCGACGGCGTCGAAGCCGTTGATGATGATGCCGGCCGGCTTCAGCGCCATCGCCTGGCCGAAGGCGGCCGTCCTGCCGCCGATCGAGCCGGCGCCGTCGATCACCTTCACCTCCCAGCCGATCGCCGCGGCCGCCTCTTCGACACCGGTGGTGACGCCCAGGATGCCGCCGTTCTTCAGGTCACCGGCAAGCACGACGATGGTCTTGCCCTCACCAGCCTTCGGACCGGCCGTCGGCCCATCCCAGGCGCTCACCTTGTTCGCATATTTGGTGACGATCGCCTCGGCATCGGCCATCGGATCGGCAAGCGCGATATTGGCACCCATCAGCGCGACGGCCGCAACCGTGCCAGTCATGAAAGTCCTGCGCTTCATATACCCTTCCTCCCTTGGGTTCGTTATTCGGTGCAGATATTCGGTTTTACTTCGTTCCGGCCGGCTCCGGCGCCGCGGCCGGCGGCTTGCGCGTCACCGTTCCCCTCCGCCGCTGCGCGTAGCCGGCAATGCCGATCGCGACGAGCAGCGTGACGCCGTTGAACAGCGGTTCGACGAAGAACGAGCCGCCGAATTGCTGGATGCCGGAAATGCCGACCGCTAGGATGATCACGCCGATCATCGTGCCCCAGACATTGACGCGGCCGGGCTTGATGGTGGTCGAGCCGAGGAAGGCGCCGACGAGCGCAGGCAGCAGATATTCGAGGCCGACGCTCGCCTGGCCGATCCTGAGCTTCGAGGCGAGCAGCACACCGGCAAGCGCGGCGAGTGTCCCCGAGGATACGAAGGCGCCGATGACGAAGCGGCGAACCGGGATGCCGTTCAAAGCGGCCGCCTTGGGGTTGGCGCCGATCGCGTAGACATAGCGGCCAATCGGCAGGTATTCGAGCACGAGCCACAGCACCAGCGCGAGAACGAGCACGTAGAAGCCGGTGATCGGCAGGCCCAGCACCATCGTGCCGTTCATGGCATAGAAGCCTTCCGGCAGCACGCCGACCACCTGCCGGCCGCCGGTGTGCCAGAGCGCCAATGCGTAGAGGATGGTACCGGTGCCGAGCGTCGCGATGAAGGAGTCGATCCGCGCCACCTCGACGAGCAGGCCGTTGAGGAAGCCTGTGAGTGCGCCGAGGAGCAGAACGACCAGCACCGCGACCGGCCAGGGCACGCCGAACATCGTCTGCAGACTGATCGCCAGGATGTGCCAGAGCACGATGCCGTAGCCGACCGTCAGGTCGATCCGTCCCGCGGCCATCGGGATCATCGCCGCCAGCGACAGGATGGCGATGATCGCCTTGTCGGAGACGATCGAGCGGACATTGAGGACGGTCGGAAAGGTCTGCGGCAGGAGCAGCGAGAACAGGACGATCAGCAGCAGTGTCAGCAGGACGAGGCCGTAGACCGGCAGGAAGCGGATGAGCTTCTGCCCCAAGCTGAGACCGGCAAGCTCGCCTCTTGTTGGTTCAAGCGCGGTGGATTCGATCGACTGCATGTTCTTCTCCCGGAACTCAAGCGGCTTCGGAGGCCGAGGCGGCGGCGATCACCGCCGAGGTCGTCAGGTCTTCGCCCTTGAGCTCGCGGACAATGCGTCCGCGCGAAAAGACCAGGGCACGATGGCAGATATGGGCGATCTCCTCGAAATCGGTCGAGACGACGACGACGGCGAGCCCCGCCTCGAGCGCCCGGGCGATCAGCCGGTAGATATCGGCCTTGGCGCCGACGTCGACGCCGGCGGTCGGGTCCTCGGCGACGAGCAGCTTGCGGCCGGTGGCGAGCCAGCGTCCGACCACGACCTTCTGCTGGTTGCCGCCGGACAGCGCCTCGATCGGCAGGCTCTGATCGTTCGGCCTCAAGCCGACGCTTTCGCCGATCGCCTCCGCCAGGGCGGCCTCCTTTGAGGGCGCGAGCACCGAAAACAGACCGCGGCCGACAGCTTTTGGATTGAGGAAGGTGTTCTCGCGTAGCGACAGCGACATCGCGACCGATTCTTCCGTGCGGTCGCGGGCGATCAGGCCGACGCCGGAGCGCATCGCCGCCACCGGGCTCGACAGATCCGGGGGCTCACCGCCGATCGTCACCGTTCCCGAAAACGGCTCGCAGCCGAACAGGGCGCGCCCGACCAGTTCCTGTCCGGCGCCGCGCAGGCCGACGAGACCGATAAGCTCGCCCTTCTGGACATCGAAGGAGACAGGCCCGACGCCCCGGCAGGCGAGCTGCCTGGCGCTGACGACCGCTTCGCCGGGCCGGCTCTCTGCCTTGACGAAGAGCTGATCGGCCTTGCGTCCGACGATCATTTCGATGAGTTCGTCCGGCCTCGTCTCAGCGACCGGCTTCTGGCCGACGAGACGGCCGTCGCGCAGCACGGCGACACGATCGGCGATGCGGAAGATTTCGTCGAGCCGATGCGAGACGTAGATCATCGCGACACCGCGCTCTTTCAGCGGTCGGATGGCATTGAAGAGCCGTTCCACCTCGTCTGCCGGAAGGCTTGCCGTCGGTTCGTCGAGCACCAGCACGTCGGCCTCGACGGCCAAGGCGCGGACGATCGCCACCAGCGATTTTTCCGTCCGGGTCAGCGCCTGGACGCGGGTCGAGGGATCGAAATCGCAGCCGACGAGACGCAGGGCCTCGCGAGCCCGCTCTTCCGTGCGGCGCCAGTCGATCAGCCGGGCTTTCATCGAAAAGCCCTGCGCCAGGCCGACATTCTCGGCCACCGTCATCCATTCGATGAGGCCGAGATCCTGGTGGATGAAGGCGACCGGCTGACGCTTGTTCGGTTTCGGCGGCTGGTTGACATAGGGCTCGCCCCGGAACCGGATCTCGCCGCCATCGGGTCGGTAGATGCCGGCAAGCGTTTTGATCAGCGTCGATTTGCCGGCGCCGTTCTCGCCGAGCAGCGCGAGGATTTCGCCGGCTTCGAGATCGAGCGAGACCTGGGACAGAGCCCGGGTGCCACCGAACTCCTTGGTGATCGCGCGGAACTCCAAGAGCTTTTGTTGATCCATGCGCTCCTCCCAAAGCCAATTGGGGAGGAACTTATGTTATCGATAACAACTCTGTCAACTCTCGTTTGTGGTTTTCTTTTTTGCTCTTATAGAACATTTTCTATGGTATCGATACCATTTCACCCGAGCCCTGCGCAGCCGGGTTTCATCACGATTGCAGTGAGGCTTTCAAATGTCACAGGCGGAAATCGGCCTAATCGGTCTCGGCGTCATGGGCTCGAACCTAGCGCTCAACATCGCTGAAAAGGGCAACAAGGTCGCGGTGTTCAACCGCACCGTCGAAGCGACGCACAAATTCGACGCGGAAGCGGGCGAGCTCAAGGGCCAGATCGTGCCCTGCGATACCATTGAAGAGTTTGTTGCAGCCATCCGCCCGCCGCGGCCGATCATCATCATGATCAAGGCTGGTGAGCCGGTCGACCAGCAGATGGAAATCCTGAAGCCCTATCTCGCCAAGGGCGACATCATGATCGACGCCGGCAACGCCAATTTCCGCGACACGATGCGCCGCTTCGAGGCGCTGCAGGATTCGGGCCTGACCTTCATCGGCATGGGCGTTTCCGGCGGTGAAGAGGGCGCCCGTCATGGCCCGTCGATCATGGTCGGCGGCACGGAAGACTCCTACAGGCGCGTCGAGACGGTGCTGACCTCGATCGCCGCCAAATATGACAACGACCCGTGCGTCGCCTGGCTCGGCGAAAACGGCGCCGGCCACTTCGTCAAGACGATCCACAACGGCATCGAATATGCCGACATGCAGATGATCGCCGAGATCTACGGCATCCTGCGCGACGGTCTGACGATGTCGGCGACGGAGATCGGCGAAGTCTTCGGCGCCTGGAACAAGGGCCGCCTCAATTCCTACCTGATCGAGATCACCGAGAAGGTCTTGAAGGCGGCCGATCCTTTGACCGGCAAGCCGATCGTCGACATGATCCTCGACAAGGCCGGCCAGAAGGGCACCGGCAAGTGGTCGGTGATCGAGGCGCAGAACATGGGCGTTCCAGCAACCGGCATCGAGGCCGCGGTTGCGGCGCGCAGCATCTCCTCGATGAAGGACGAGCGCGAGGCGGCCGAAAACGGGTAGGTGCAGGATACGTGTAAGAACCGGTCACAAGGGTATTTGGAACGGCAGTGGGGCTGGATCGAGCGGTTTCGGCATGTCGTCCATATCGAGGGAATATTTTCCGAAGCGCCTGATTTTCGTGCGGGCATAGGGGCTCAGGGAGGCTGCGAGCTTGGGCGAGACGGGTAGACCGTCGGCAGCCATCGAATTGATCACGTCCGTCAAGTCAGCGACATTGGACAGCATGATGGCGTTGGCGACCAGGCTTGCATATTTGACCTGCTTTTCCTGCTCGACCGCATCGCCGCTCTTGATGACGGGGCCGCCGAAGGTAATCCAGTCGAGAAAGTCATTGAAGGATTCGATCTTCGTGGTCTCGGCGCGAATGGAGCGCCGGACCTGCGCATCGGAGATATAGCGCAACAAAAAGAGCGTCCTTTCAACTCGGCCGAGTTCCCGGAAGACCTGGTAGAGCCGGCTTTTGCGGTTGTGCGAACTGAGTTTTCGCAGCAACATCGAGGGCAGAACCAGACCCGCCTGAATGGAGAGGATCACTTGCATCATGTCCTGCCAGTGCGTGGCGATCAGCCGCCAGTCGATATCGCGCGTGAAGAGTGCGTCAATATGATCGTACCGCACCGATTTATCGGGACGGTAGAAGGTCACGTCTGCCCAATTGCGCATGCGCGGCATCAGCTTGATCCCAAGCAGGCGCGCCAGACCAAAGACCGGCTCGCTCTGGCCTTGGGTGTCGGCATGCAGGGTGTCCGGCTGGACGGTCAAGCGGTTTTTCAGGAGCCCGTCGAGGATATGGATGGCTTCCCAGACGCCGCATGGAATGAAGGTGGTAAACAGCGCGACATAATTGTCGGCGATGTGGTGATAGGCGATGCCCCCATAGGCCCCATAACGGATATGCTGGGAGCCCAGCAGATTGTTTTCGCGCAGCGGTATGTGGGTGCCATCTGCGATCGCTGCCTGCCCGGCGCCCCACAGCTTCGGCAGTTCGAAACGGTCATAGGCATTGATCAGGTCGGTCATGGCGGCTTCGAGCTTGCCCACGTCGATATCTTGGGCATTGAGCCGGCGCAGGGTGTCGGCGCTGGCAATGCCGACGGCATGACGGGCAGTCTGGGCCGGACCGAGATTGCAGCCATAGCCGAACACCGTGAGAATATAGCGCTGCAGCGCCCTGGCAATCTTCGGATCGGCCCCCGATGGCGGGCCGAAGTGGCGCGTGAAGGCGGTCCAGCTTGTGCTGTCCTTAAGAATGTCGAGCAGGTGCCGCTCGCGCATGCGCGCATGAACTTCGGCTTCGAAGACGACAAGCCCCTCTGGCCGGCTGGACGCCTTCTGTTGCTTCAGATGCGGCACGCCGCTCGCATCGATACTCAGCTCCGTATTCGCCGGAAAGCCGGCGTCCACAGCGGCGGTTGCGGCGATCAGCTGCTCTTTCATCCACGCGGCAAACTCCTCCCCGGAGCGCGGCAGTCCAAGGTCGGCGCAATAATCGGCCAGACGTGCCTCACAGTCCGACCAGGGCAGGAGTTGGGTGCGATAATCGTCGAAGGTTTCCGCCCCGACGACAAAGAGATCGCCGGCTTGCAGCGCATCGGCCACATGTACGAACACACAGACTTCGAGCGCGCGCCGATCGAGCATGACGCCCGTTTTGCGACGCTTCACTACAAAGCTTTGCCATCGATGCGATGCGAACGACAAATCGATGTCATAGGCCAGTTCGTCACGGCGTGCGTTCCTGTTATCCATAACGACGCTCAGCGCTTCCAACAGGCTGAGATCCCGCGTCGTCGACTTGATATCCATGAGGTCGAGCAGCCTGAACAGCAGGGCGCGAATCTTGGCATGAATCGGCCACAGGCACGGCAGGTCATTGTTGTGGTGAAAGGCCGAGACCGTTTCGCATTGCTCGGACAGAAGATCGAGGCCGCCACGTTCCGCAGGATGGCTCTGATTCGACGGCCAACCTCGTCGGTTTCGCTCTGCCTGGCATTCTCCAGCACTTGCCCCAACACCGTGATCAGTTTCTCCTCGATCTCCCGGTGCTGGTCCTGCAGGGATTTCAGCTTCTCTCTGGCGGCGTTCTGGGTTTTGCGAACCCGGCGCAACAGCATCTCGATCAATTCGTCGCGGGACTGTGCGCGGGCCTGCTGGACCAGACAAAGAATGAGAGTGTGGCGCTTGCCCGGGCGGCTGATGTCCAGAAGATCACTGACCTCCATGCTGTTCGAACAGCCAGGCGTGGGTGAACAGCGGCGCTGCCAGGCGCAAGGTGTCATCGTCGAGGATCAGTTTTTTGCGCGATCGCTTTTTGCCGGAGAATTCCTTGAGCCCTTCGAGGAGCGCTTCTGAAGCTTCCATCGAATACGGCAACAGGCCACCGGTAATGACGTTGGTGTCACCGATCTGGAACGATGCGCGCTGCGATCTTCTCCCACTGCCGTGAGGTCAGGGTAGCGGTCCCCTCGCTGATCATAATTGGATCGCCGCCGCGTAGAAGATCGCGCGCCAGGAAGGATTTGCCGGGCACGAACACCCTGCCCAAGGTGCTCGGAGACAATCCGTCGCTCGTCTGCAACAGCGATGGTGACGACATCGTGTTTCATGAGGTGCGCTTTCCCCTCGAAGCGGACATCACCGAGAACGACATCGCCGATCGTTTCGCCGGAAGAGATGATCTCCGCCAAGAGAATTCCCGGTTCTGGAACTGGCTTGGGCGGCCGCCGGCCAAAGGCTCCACCAGGCCCGGTCACCCGGATGCGCTGGTCGCCGGTGTCACCATGGAGGACGGCACGCCCGTGCTCGGCAATCTCGAAAGCAAGGGACGTTTTCTCGTCCTCATGGTCAACTCTGCCGAGCGAGCGCAAAGAGGCGCCGAACTCGTGCAAAAATATCCTCGGCAGAATGGTCCGTGCGCCTCTCACCACCATCCAGACCATCGAACAGTTGAAAGCCGCGCATCAGGGAAAGAGGCCATCGGCAGACGACATACTACGCGAAATCGCAGCCCCCCTCGTTCACGCCATGCTAGACAAGCAATATCGTGCCACCCTGGACGAGCCCGTCGGCATGCTCGGTGACATCTCGCCACGCGCCGCCGCCCGCACCAAGGCCGGTCGCCAGAAAGTCGCCGAATGGCTCAAATATCTCGAAATGCGATCATCCTCCGGGCCAGACCCGCAGGACCCTATGGCTACCTACGATTTCTCGTGAATCTGGAATGAACTCAACGTCCAGGACCTCAGACGATAAGCCAAACCACTGTGACCGGTTTTTACACGTATCCTGCGCCTACCCGATGATCACCTCATGCTCGTAGAACAGAACGGGCGGACATCCAGCCGCCTCATGTTCGTGGAAGAGGTCGCCAGACACTCTGAAGACATCCGAAGTCAACACGGCGCGTTCGGCCGAGTCCTGAAGGTATTCCAACCAAAATGCCGCCAGATTTCCGTTTCCGTTCACCTGGAGCAGACGCCCTAACAACTGCGTGATACTCCCGACGTTATAGGCGTTGCTCTCCAATTGGGTGTTTATCATGCGCTGGATGCGCCGTTGTAGGGCGGTCAGTGCGGTGAAAGCAGCGCCAATAGTTGCAGCCATAATGTCTTCCAGGAAGGTCCCAGAGCAACTTGGAATGCCGAAGAACTCTAGCTGACTTGATTTCGCGTTCCGACGGCGAACCGGATCGTGCATTGCAGATTTGTTAGCCATGATAGACCCTCATCTAATCGTTAGCCGCAGTCGATAGCCAACTCTCAGTTCGGCACAAGCTCATTCGACGGATGTGAGCGAATTGGTACCGCTGGGGGAGCAGTCGGCGCAGCGTTTTGATTCCGTCACCGGCGCAACCTCCAACAATCCCTTAAGTCTGTAGCCACTTCACACTCGCTCCAAGGTCGATCACCGGTGCGTAGATCAAGACAGCAAATTTCGTGCCAAGCAAAGGCGCTATGCGCATCAACGTTTAGCTCCAGCCACTGTCGATCTGCCGTGTCGGCACCGACCATGAAGACGACGCATCCGACAATTACGCGCTTTGTAAGCTGACGCTTGTTTCGCCAAGCCGCCGTGTTGGGCCCAGCCTTCTCCCCTCTGCAGCGCGACAAACAGGTGAGACGCGCATTGCCTCGTCGAAACTGTTCCTGAATACTCAACCGTTGCCTCACATAATTTGCTCCCTGCCGAGGGGATGACCAGGGGCTACTATGGGACGGCTGAGCATGCGACGAGGAAAGAACTGACGGCGGCAGTTTCGGAGCGCTATCGTGCTTCGACGCGAGCGGAGAAGGCGAGATGAGTTCGTCGTCATTACGGTCTTTCACCGCAAAACACTCGATGCGGCTGCTGCGGTGCCAAGAGAGAGCCGCGGTCTACGAGGCGGCCAACGTCATCCTGACGCGACCGGTCAAAGGTTCGGATCTGAAGGGCTGGGCATTGGCGGTCGCAAGACGTGCCGGCCCCAAAAAAGGCGCGCGTGGCGCTGGCCCGCAAGCCGCTTCTAAGATTGGCCAACCGGTCCTCAGCAGACCCCATAGAGCAGCGGCAAAGCGCCGACTGCAGACAGAAGCAAGCACTCGGCGAGGGATTAAGCTCACAAGGGATTGACGCAAAGCCCGCTACAGAAGATCGCATAATGTATCGACAGGAACCGCAAAGAATGACAGGACTGCGGCCGACGCGACTAAGCTTCGATAGCCTTTAGCGGGTGACGGTCCATCACTGCTCAAGAATGGCTTTATCGCTGAAGCACATAAGTGCCGGGCGCATCCCCAATCGGAGGATAGCCTTTCTTGCGGGCGCCGATGGCCGGAGGCGCCACCCGTTCCGGCGCAGAATGACTGGCAAGCCACTCGACCCAATCCGGCCACCATGAGCCGTCCTTCGATAAGGCTGCCGCGGCCCATTCCTCGGCACTGACGCCAGAATCGACCTCGCGCGTCAATGCGATGCGAAAACGTCTGCCGGGATGGTCTGGCTCGGAGACGATGCCGGCGTTGTGACCCCCGCTTGTCAGCACAAAGGTGACATCGGTATCGGTGAGATAATGTATCTTGTAGACCGAGTGCCACGGTGCGACATGGTCTCGCTCCGTCCCGACGACGAACATGGGAACGCGGATGTTCTGGAGGTGAGCCGGGCGTCCGTCAACGATGAAACGGCCGGAGGCAAGTTCGTTGTCGAGATAGAGGCGCTGCAGATATTCCGCATGCATCCTGTAGGGCATGTGGGTCGAGTCCGCGTTCCACGCCATAAGATCGCTCATGGGGGTGCGCTCACCGATAAGGTAGTCGTGGACGAGGCGCGACCACACGAGGTCGTTGGTGCGCAGCAGTTGAAATGCGCCCGCCATCTGGTCGGCGGAGAGACAGCCACTATTCCACATCATGCTGTCGAGATAGTGCATCTGGCTATGGTCGATGAAGCGCGCCAGTTCGCCAGGTTCGGAGAAGTCCGTCTGGGCGGCAAACAACGTAATGGATGCCAATCGCCTGTCTTCCGCGCGCGCCATCGCGGCCGCCGCAATCGCTAAGAGCGTCCCTCCCAGGCAGTAGCCAGTTGCGTGGATCTTGCGTTCAGGAACGATGGCGCTGACGGCATCGAGTGCGGCCATGATTCCCAGCCGCCGGTAATCGTCGAGAGTGAGGTCGCGGTCGTTCGCGGTCGGGTTGCGCCAGGAAATGCAAAAAACTGTGTGGCCTTGCGACACGAGATAGCGGACGAGTGAATTATGCGGGGAAAGGTCGAGGATGTAGTATTTCATGATCCAGGCCGGCACGATCAGGATCGGCTCGGCCAGGACGTTCTCCGTCGCGGGCGCATACTGGATCAGCTCGATCAGGTGGTTTCGATAAACGACCTTTCCGGGCGTCGCCGCGATCTCCCGTCCGACGCGGAACGCTTCCGTCCCGACCGGGGGCTGCCTCATGGCAAGCCGGCTGGCGTCTTCGAGCCAGTTTCGGAATCCCTGCACGAAGTTCGCCCCGCCCGTCTCCATTGCCTTGTGGATCACTTCCGGGTTGGCGAAGGGAATGTTGGACGGCGAGAACATGTCCAACAGCTGACGCGCCGTGAAGGAGACGACGTCCTCGTGGTGCGGTGTCATGCCGGGGACGTTGCGCGTAACATTGTGCCACCACTGCTGGTACAGCAAGAACGCCTGAGCCCAGACGGTGTAGGGTTGCTTTTGCCAGCCCTCGGCGCGAAACCGGTTGTCTCCCGGCAGCGCCTCAATGCAAGGCGGCGCGTCCGGACGCGTGGCGGCCGCAGCCGTGTAAGTCAGTAGCAGGCCCCAATTCCGCGCAGCCTTGTCGGCAAGTTCCATGCGCTTGCCCGGAGCCGATGCGAGGTGGATCGACCAGTCGAAGAAGGCGAGCGCCAATGCGGCAGGTGAAAGACCTCCCGTCGCCATTGCACTCAGAGCTTCACGCATCCGATCGATCGCCCGGAATGCTTCGCTCCCCAAGTCCTCGTCCTCGTGCGGCAATGCCCATTGAGCCGCTATCGAGTTGGCCGACTCTGCTTCTGTTGCGCGGCCGGCGGCCAAGACTGGTGTGTCACACGTCTTCATCGCGAAACTCCATTCAGCTGGTTCTCAGGTCTGTGCAGGTCAGCCTTTTGGACTCCCTTAAGTGGCATCGACGGGCAGGTTCGGGGTGGCCTTGAGCGGTAGGACGGCACATCAACTTGCACAGAAGAGCTCAAGTCCGTCATTGTTCGGTAGGCGCACGGCGCTGTCGTGCGGAAGGCCGTTCTTGCCAAAGTTTGCCATCAACATAGGACCTCGGGAACGTAAAACCTCAAGCATCTTATCGTAGTTGCACCCCGGTTGTACGTGTCGGCCACACTTCAAAACCCGGCACGGCGATCTTCTCTGCGTGGACGGACCTGTTCTCGAAAATTTAGCGGTCACAGAGCTGAGCGTGCATCTCGACCAGGTCGTCACTCTTCACGAGCCCCGCGGCTTGTTACGAGCGTTCACGTCCCAGCCTAATAAGATTGCATAACGCATCGCGTGGAACTCTGCGGTCTCGACAGCCTGCTGATGAAGGCTGCTCCCGCGCCGCCATCTCGTGTTAGCCATAGGGGTTTTCACCCCCTATGTTCTTTAGGAGTCACGATATCAGGGTAGCTTAGGAGGCAAAGGGAATGGGGAGGGGAGGGGGTAGAACGGTACCATAAATGAGTCCCCGCATCCTCCTAAAGATGAGCCCTCGAATCCTCCTGAAGTTGTAGATGCTTCTTCGGAAGTCAATTCGGTCACGCCAGAGGCTGTCACTTTCGTCTTCATCGTCGTCTCCTTTTTAGCGCTCAAACCGTCAGTCGATGATCACGAGAGACACTCAAGAAGTGTGCCAGCTGCCCTGGAAAAGCCGTTCCTGCATGAACTTCAATGGCTTCAATGAAAACACGGCGACACCTCGCCGAACAGCGCCGTGTCGCGGCCTAGACAAACCCGACAGTTTTGAGGCAGCGCAAGTGACGCCGAGAGCTCGAGGAGATTAGGCAACAAAGGAGGGGCGTTCCGCGTTGGCGTCCGTCCTGTGCGGGCCTTGGCTGCCCTGTCCCATAGTGACCATGCACACAGGCTGCTCACGTCGCGGATCCGGTCGAAGCGGCCGCGACAGACGCCCTTTTACGGCTCAAGACCCCAAGACGGCATGCCCCAGCCGGCGCTGAGATCTTAAGGGCAAAGATCGCCACCGGCACGATAAAGTTCCAAGCACATGGCAGCAGGGTAAGCGGTGTTTTGCGCCCACCTTCCCGATCACTGCATGATTGACGATGCTGAGCCCGAACGAGGGCTTGGACATATGTCGATTTCACAGCTTACGCTTACATCCAGCGATGAAGAGCCGGCGCGCCGTTTCGAGGTTTTCACGGGCGGCGGCCGACGGCGCGAATGGAGCGACGAGCGAGGCTGAGATCGTCGCCGAGAGTTATGAGCCGGGCGTGACGGTCTGCGCCGTGGCTCGGCGTCATGGATTGACCCCGCAGCAATTGTTCACCTGGCGTCGGCTCGCCCGCAAGCCACTCGAAGTTGACGTTCCGATGTTTGCGCCCGCAGTCGTTGACGTTTCTGGGAAGGCGGTAGCGAAGGAGCCTGAACGGGCGGGTGGGTCGAGAAAGAAGTCGAGTAGCGGCGCAATCGAATTGGAGATCGGCGGGGCGATCGTGAGGATCGCATCCGACGCGGACGCCGCTACGATTGCCGCCGTCATTCAGGCCGTGAAGGCACAGTCGTGATCGGGCCGTCGGGAGCGGTAAAGGTCATGGTCGCCACCCGGCCTGTCGATTTCCGCAAAGGTGCGGAGGGCCTGGCGGCGCTGGTCAAGGCCGCGCCTCACGTCTCACCGCTCGGATGGGAGCATATCATGCTCACCGGAGAGTATCGGTGGCCGCCCTTAAGGTAGTATATCGCCCTCTACCGCAAATGATGGAGTGGATGCCCCCTCCTCGAACGGCATCGCAATGTGCCAAGTTGGTGATGTGAAAGTCACCCAAGACGGAGAGAGCATCCATGAAGGAAGTTACCATCATCGGCGTCGACCTGG
>NZ_SRXN01000053.1 GCF_004827385.1 Ensifer sp. MPMI2T | reverse complement strand
GCCACGTCCTCACCGCATTGCCGCAGCGTGCCGCCGACGCCGATATCACCGACCTGCTGCCCTTCAACTTCAAAAAACAGCCAGCCTGAACCGCCGCTTTACGCCGTGCACTGAAATGCGCGCTTACGGTCCAACTGCACACGTTAGCGTTTTTTTGTCCTGGAGCCGACCGGCTCTTCGAACAGGTTGTCGGTAAGCGGTGTTTTCCTCGCACATTGGCCAAGCGCGGTACGCCGTTCCGAAAGCTACCGCTGCAACATTGACGGCAACAACGCGCCAATAGAGGTCATAAGCCAGATACGGTGGTTACGCGACGGCGAGGTCGTATCCGCTGGTTCAAGTAGCTGTGCTGAGTTGTTCCTTACCCCTGCCGAACTGCCTGGGCGGCAGGCCCATAACACGCTTGAAAGCGGTATTGAAGGAATGCTCCGAAGCATATCCGAGCGAAGCCGAAATCTGTGCGATGGGCTCCCTTCCTTGAGAGAGTCTCTCTGCTGCCGACATCATGCGTCTCTGCGCGAGATATGACATAGGGATCTCTCCGACGCGTCTTCGGAAATGATCTGCGAAACTCGAACGCGACATTCCGGCCTTGTTGGCAAGCGCTTCCAGAGTCCAGGCGCGTGACGGCTCGGAATGCATCGCCTCTATAGCCTTTCCTAGGCGCGCGTCCGAAAGGGCGGCGAACCAGCCGACCTCCGCCTCACTCACCGTTTCGAGATAAAGTCGTAGCGCTTGGGCCAGGATCATGTGCGACAGGTTGTGGGCGACGGACATCGCCCCCGGCTTCATCTCCTTCAGCTCCGCCATCATGAGGTCGAGGTAGAGCCGCAGCCTGGCCTTATCTGACGACGTGTCGATGCGAATGAGCGGAGGCAGGGTTTTCAGCATGAATTCCGCATGGCGCCCATCGACCTCAAATCGGCTGCCGACCAGGAGGACGTCTCCGCCGCCATTATAGGTGACGACTTCTCCACTGCGGTTGGGATCAAGCACTTCGCTCGCTCGTCTCGGCTCGACCTGAGGGTCGCTCGCGATGTGGACTGGTCGACCGCTGGGAAGAACAAAGCAAATCCCCGGCAGACACTTTCAGCGCCCCGCCGATGCCCTCTATCGAGAGCCAGCATTCGCCTTTCATTACCGCATAGCATTTTATCCTCCCTGCGAGATCATCGAGCGTCAATGCCCACTGACCGCCCGCATCGAATCCGGCAGTTATATAGCTCCGAGGCTTCAAAAGACTGAGAAGTTCGGAAAGGACATCCATTGTCAGCCCCCAATTTGAACGATGGCAAACAAACTTGCGACTTCAAGGCATAGAGCGTTCAGGTGCGAAGGTCTACCAAGCTGGCAGCAGACAATAAGGAGCTCAACCACATGAAAGCTGCAGTCGTAAACGCCTTTGGTGTCACGCCGTCATTCCAGGAATTCCCCGAACCGGAAGCCGGCGATGGCGAGACCGTCGTCACCGTCGAGGCTGCCGCGATCAGCCCAATCGTCAAGCTACTCGCCTCCGGCCGTCACTACACTAGCGCCGCAAAGGCCGGATTCGTCCCGGGCGTGGATGGTATAGGGCGGGATGCCGACGGCAAGCGCGTCTACTTCCTTTTCCCGAAGGCACCTTTCGGCTCGCTGGCAGAGAAATCACTGTCGGCCCGAGCTATGACCGTTCCGGTTCTCGACATCCTCCCAAGCGATCGAGCTGCGGCCTTGGCGACAGGCGCGCTGGCGTCCTGGGTGGCGCTGTCGCGCCGGGCCAAGCTGCAGAAAGGTGAAACTGTCCTCATTGTCGGCGCAACTGGCTCGTGGGGCAGCATGGCAATTCAGACTGCCCGGCATTTCGGCGCAACCAAGATTGTCGCCGTCGGCCGCAACAATCAGAAGCTCGATAGGCTCGATGCGGACGTCAAGATCGCGCTGGACGACGGAGCGGATCATTTGCTGCGCGCGCAGTTCGACCACGGCATCGACGTCGTTCTCGACTTTGTCTGGGGTGAACCCGCCGTTCGGGTCCTTCAGGCGGCAACCAGGGACCGGGGGTCCCGCCTCGGCGAACCGCGTCTGCGCTATGTCCAGTTGGGTACGATGGCGGGCTCGGAAATACCGATCAGAGGAGATATGCTTCGCAGTACCGGGCTCGAGCTGATGGGCAGCGGTATTGGGAGCGTTGCCGTGACCGACCTGTTGGCCTGCGCAGGCGAGCTTCTGAACGCAGCCCCCGCAGCAGGCTTTCGCATGCGGCCAACTCGATCGGCCGACTGCGCTTTCAACCCGGGCGGCAGCTCTCCTCGGAGACGGTTAAGATCGGCTCCGTCATTGAGAGAGGATCCGAAGCGAAGTCCGCTTCGGGCCGATAGTGTTCTCTAATGGGTAAGGGCGGCGGCTCGGTTATGAGGGTGTCGACGCTTTCGGGTGCCTGCGTTCTCTACGTGCTCGGATGGCACTTGATGGGGTAAGCTGGGTATGGAGCGGCTTTGCTGATCCGCATGCTGATTGTCGGCTACTGCTTCGGCATCCGCTCGGAGCGGCGGCTGTGCGAGGAAGTTCACCTGAACCTGGCCTATCGGTGGTTCTGCCGGCTTGGCCTCGAGGGCGATGTGCCGGACCATTCGACGTTCTCCAAGACGCGGCATGGCCGCTTCCGTGATGCCGATCTGCTGCGCGAGCTGTTTGAGAGCGTCGTGCGGCGCTGCATGAGAGAAGGTCTCGTCGGCGGCGAGGGCTTTGCCGTCGATGCCAGCCTGATCGTGGCGGACGCCCATCGTCAGCGCGGGATCGAGACAGCCGAGGAGCTCGACCCCAAAGCCAAGCGGGCTGTGGGAGAGTACCTCGCCACCCTGGATGATGCCGCCTTCGGAGCCGCCACGCCGGTGGAGCCCAAGTTCATCTCGCCGGTCGACCCGGCGGCACGCTGGACCGCCTCTTGGGGCGGCCCGGCTGTCTACGCCTACTGCACCAACTACCTGATCGATGTAGAGCACGCCATCATCGTGGACGTGGAGCCCTCGACTGCCGTGCGTCAGGCCGAGGTGACGGCCGCAAAGACCATGATCGAGCGTACCCACGACGAACTCGGCCTGTGGCCGGAACGGCTGATTGCCGACACCGGCTACGGCTCGGCCGAGATGCTGAACTGGCTGGTGCATGAGCGCGGGATCGAGCCGCATATCCCGGTGTTCGATAAGTCCAAGCGCGAGGACGGCACCTTCTCGCGTGAGGACTTCGCCTACGACCATGCAAGCGATACCTACCGCTGCCCAGGTGGGAAGCTTCTTCAGCACTACCGTCGGCAATTCTCGACACCGCGGACCGGTGTGGGAAAGGACAACACGCTACGCTATCTGGCGAGCAAGCATGATTGCGACGCCTGCGCACTCAAGTCCCGCTGTTGTCCGAAGACGCCGGCGCGCAAGGTAACGCGCTCAATCTATGAGGGGGCGCGCGACATGGCGCGCGACATCGCCAAAACCGACGCGTACCAGACGTCACGCTATCAGCGAAAGAAGGTGGAGATGCTCTTCGCGCACCTCAAACGCATTCTGAAGCTCGATAGATTGCGACTACGCGGCCCCTGCGGTGCCCGCGATGAGTTCTACCTCGCCGCCATCGCCCAGAACCTGAGGAAATTGGCCAAGATCTGCAGCCGGCGGACGGTAATCCCGGCCAGTTAGCGCGAGGAGGTCACGTCGACCTCCATTGCGACGTCCTGAGCGAGCCACCTTTCCGGCCAAAAGCCTAACTTCTTCAACACTATCGACCGAAAGCAAACTTCAGCCGTTTGTTCGCCGCGAATAATTCCACGGCATCAGCATGTCGATCTGGCTCTGCCTGTGGCCGTTGACGATAGCGGTGAGTGTGGCGGACAGGTAGGCGAACGGATCGACAGCGTTGAGCTTGCAGGTTTCGATGAGCGAGGCGATGGTCGCCCAGTTCTCCGCTCCTGCATCATGCCCGGCGAAGAGGGCATTCTTCCGATTGAGGGCCATCTACCGAACATTCTGCCCATGTCGGGCGAGAAGTTGTCGTCCACTATCGCTGGCATCCCTATTTCGGTCGTCGTGTGCGGCTGCACTATAGCGAGAACCGTAAGAAGGGCCAGTTTGTCCACGTTGAGATCATGCCCGGCGTTGTGACGGCGATCGCGGCTTGGATGCTCGATGCGGCGTGCTGTGCCGGCATGGAATTGGGGGCGCCTCGGGTCTCTTTGCCAGCCCTTGTGGATCTTGATGACCTTTTACAGCACCGCGGAATGCGGCGAACCTGTTCCGGCGAACCGAATCTCGTCGAGGAACACCAAGATGCCCGATCCGCAACTTCGCCTTCAATCCCATCAGCGTCAGCTCCTGATCTCCTTCGAACCGCCGCGCCTTCTCGGCCTGCCAGCGAGCGAACGACGGCGGCTGGTGTCGAGCCTTGCGACGCTTCTCATCGAGGCGGCAACCGATACGAAGGAGGACCGGCACGATGACAAGTGTTGAGATCCTCCCTCCCACCATCCTGCAGCGCAAAGCCATTGTTTACGTGCGGCAGTCGAGCCCAGGTCAGGTTGAGAACAATCCGGAGAGCCGTCGGCGGCAATATGAGCTCGTTGACGTCGCACGCCATCGCGGTTTCCGCACCGTTGAGGTCATCGACGATGATCTCGGGCGATCGGCCAGCGGAATGGTTGCTCGTCCAGGATTTGAGAAGCTGGTAGCGGCATTATGTGCCGGTGAAGTCGGCGCTGTCCTTTGCTTTGATACGTCACGCCTGGCTCGCAATGGTCGCGACTGGCATCATCTTCTCGAGCTTTGCGGCCTTGTGGAAGCAAGGGTCATAGATTTGGATGGCGTCTACAATCCTTGCCTGCCGAACGATCGGCTGCTGCTCGGCATGAAGGGCAGCATCAGCGAATTCGAGCTTGGAATCATCCGTGCGCGCCTGCTGGATGCCGCTCGCGCAAAGGCTAAACGGGGCGAGTTGAGGATCAGCGTGCCGATCGGCTATGTCTGGCATCGCGACTATGGTCTGGGTTTTGATCCTGATCTGCGCCTTCAGCAGGCTATTCGAACGGTTTCGTATACTTGGCAGCGCACGGCAAACACATCTGTCGCTGGCGGCAGAGGGCATGTTCTTTCCCCGGCCATCTGATGGCAAGCGCCTGACATCGTTCGAGTGGCAACCCATTCGCTATCGCAATGTCATCGGCCTTCTGAAGAACCCGTTCTATGCCGGGGCCTATGCCTACGGCAAAAGCGAGAAGCGGATCACCGTCGTCGGTGGCCGGGCGCGCAAGAGCTATGGCCACGGCAAAGCTTTCGATGATTGGGAGGTGCTGATCCGCGAACACCACGAAGGATACATCGATTGGGCAGAGTTTGAGCGCAATCAGGCGTCATTGGCATGCAATGCATACGGCCGTAGCGGTGGCCAGAAGTCTGGCCGCGGAGGCCGCGCCCTGCTCTCCGGCATGCTGACCTGCGGCCGGTGCGGCCGAGGGCTGGCAGTTGTGTATGCAGGTCTCGCGCCGGGCCGCCCGGTGTATCGTTGCGACCGGCCCAATCTTATGCTCGGATTGCCACGTTGTCTCGGATTCGGTGGAACTCGCATCGATGCCGCCATCGCCGATGGAGATCGTGCGTGTGGTAGAACCGGTAGCAATTGAGGCTGCCCTGGAAGCCGAGCGGATGCATCATCAGCGTCAAAACGAACGACGACGTATTATCGAGCTCGACCTTCAACAGGCCCAGTACGATGCCGGGCTGGCCGAACGTCGTTACGCCGCCTGCGATCCGGACAATCGGTTGATAGCTGCCCAACTAGAGAAGAACTGGGAGGCCGCTTTGCGGCGCGTCGAGGAGTGCCGCGCACGCGTCAGTGAGGCAGAGTTACCGCCTGGTGCGGATCAAGCGCCGGATTTTACCGGCTTGGCTGACGATCTGGTACGGGCTTGGAATGCACCCGGTGTGACCACACGTACACGTCAGCAGATCCTGCGAACCTTGATCGCTGATATCATTGCCGACGTTGACGATAGCAACCGGGAGGTCGTTTTGACCATTCACTGGAAAGGCGGACAACATTCGGTTCTGCGCGTCCGCAAGCCCAAAACCGGCGAACACGGATGCCAGACGCCTGACCAGGCGCTTGCCGTCATGAAGCAAATGGCGACCCGGTATTCCGACGATGATGTCGCCGCTACGTTGAACCGAATGGGCATTCGGACGGGTCAAAACAAAACCTGGACGGCACACCGTGTCAGCTCGATACGCAGGGTTCAGGGCATTCATGCTTTTCAGTCCGCCGAGAAAGATGGCCAATGGCTGACCATGAAAGAAGCCGCCAAATGCCTGGATGTGACCAGCCACGTCATTCGCCGCCTTATTGTTGATCGCATTTTGCCGGCTGAGCAGGTCGTCCCAGGTGCCCCATGGCAAATCGAAGCTTGTCATCTTCGAAATCAGGATGTGATCAAAGCCATACGCAGCAAAAGTCGTCCGTATCGCGCTCAACGCTTGCAATGGGCCTGATTGTCCGCTCGACAGCATTGCTGTCAATCTCGATCCAACCGTCGGTCAGGAAGATGCAGAGGCCATCCCAGTATTTGGCCACATAGGCGAGAGCTTCGCCGAGCGGCGACTTACCAGCGACACGAGCACGATGCTGCGTGAGCCAAGTTCGCATGTCCGCAATCAATGGCGCTGATCGTTCCTGCCGCCCGGCGAGGCGAGCTTCTGCGGGAAGACCGCGCAGCGCCGCCTCGATCCGCTAGAGTTCGCCAATCCGCTTCACGCCTTCCTCGGCAATCGGTGCTGACCCGGTGCGGGTGATCTCGACCAGCTTGCGACGAGCATGTGCCCAACAATAGGCAAGCCAGATGTCCGGTCCAACCCGAGCCGGCGCGATCAGCCGATTATATCCGGCATAGCCGTCGACCTGGAGGATGCCCGTGAACCCCTGCAATATCCGCTCGGCATGCAAGCCGCCGCGACCGGGTGCGTAGGTGAAGGCCACACCGGCGGCGCACCGCCGCCCCAAGGTCGGTCATCACGGGCCAAGGCCCAGAAGTATCCGATCTTGGTCTTGCGGGAGCCGGGATCGAGAACAGGTGCTCGGGTCTTATCCATGAACAGTTTTGTGGATCGCTTCAGGTCGGCAATCAGAGCATCGAAGACGGGGCGTAGTTCGAACGCTGCCCGGCCGACCCAATCAGCAAGCGTGGAGCGGTCCAGATCAATGCCCTGTCGGCTCATGATCTGGGCTTGGCGATACAGCGGCAGGTGATCGGCATATTTGGGCACCAACACATGCGCGATAGTCGCCTCGGTTGGTAATCCGGCGGTGATCAGTCGTGCAGGCGCTGGAGCCTGGGATATGCCGTCGGTGCAGGCACGGCAGGCGTATTTTGGACGACGAGTGACGAGGACACGGAACTGCGCCGGGATGATATCCAGCCGCTCCGATACGTCCTCACCGATGCAATGCAGGCTGCCGCCACAGGTGCAGATCAAGCTCTCCGGCTCAATAATCTCCTCGACACGCAGAAGATGGGCGGGAAGAGAGCCACGATTGGTGGCACGAGATTTGGGGCTCGATTTGCCCGAGTGGCCATCGGCCTCGTCTTTGGCATGGACGGCAGCGATTGCCGTTTCGAGGTCCTCCAGTGCAAGATCAAATTGCACCGGATCGGCTTTCTCGGATTTGCGGCCAAAGGCTGCCTGTTTGAAAGCGGCGACCAACTTCTCCAGCCGTTCAATCCGATCATCCTTGCGGACTTCCCGCGCTTGCGCCGCGAGCAGCATCGCCTTCAAGGCAGCAATATCGTCCGGCAAATCGGCGGCGTCCAACATGCTGGAAGTTTATCAAATTCCGCGTCGGCTCACTGTCCGAATTTGTCGCCCGAGTCATCGTGACGCATCTATTCGATTGCCGTCGGCGCTCTCGCCTCAACGGACCGAACCCGACGCCAGTCGAGGCCCGCAAACAGTGCCTCGAACTGGGCATGCCCAAGGGTCATTAGACCGTCTCGGATATCTGCCAAGTGAACGTATGCTCCTCTAGCCGCTTGAAGGCCATCACCAGACCACTGCCATCCCAGTAGATCAGCTTCAATCGGTCCGCCTTACGTGATCGGAATACGAAGACCTTCCCCGTAAAGGGTCCTTGTGCAGCTCGTTCTTTACCAGCGCCGCCAAGCCGTCGTGACCCTTGCGGAAATCGACAGGCTTGGTCGCTACCATGATCCGAACGCGGTTCGATGGAAAGATCATGCCGGAACCGCGCAAGCACGCGCGACAGCGGCGATCCGGGTGGGAGACGCGCCTTCTTCCAGGCGGATCGTGACGGAACCGACGATGATCTCGGGACGGCTGGCTTCCTTGATGGGTGGCTTCGACACGGGTGGATCGACGATGACCGCTGCAAACTCTGCCGCATCCTCGGGTGCTGGCAGAACCAGCTTGCCCTGCCGTGCCATCGTCCGCCAAGTCGATAGGTGGTTCGGCTTCAAGCCATGTCGCTCCGCGACTTCGTTCACCAACGCTCCGGGCCGAAGGCTCTCAGAAACGATCTGCGCCTTGACGACGTCTGGCCAATGCCGATGCACCTCACGTCCAGACGTCCTGGCCGTGAGAACCTCCAATGTACTGTCCATGGAGAAACTCCCGTTGCTCGTCCATGGAAAGCCGATCACAGATCACGGCGGCGAGGACAACGTGGGAGCAGAACACCGGTTACGGTTGTCGCTTGCTTGCTGTCGGCATGCGCGTTGTATGCTGATGTCACTCAAGTGCATCGGACTGAGCGCCACCTCGACCTGCCGGAGCTCCAGGGAGTCCAGATCGTGCAGCACGTTTATTATGCAATAGCGCTTCTTTTTTTACACTCGTCAGCTTTTCGAAAGCTGGAGCTCATAAGTAGTTGTTATCTACAATTCGCCGCTAGGGCAGGAGTAGCTGATGGTCGGAGTAATTGGAAGTGGAGTTGGCGCCATCGGCGTTTCCCTGGCCCGCAAAGGGGGGCATGGACATTCGAATGGACAGCCGCCGCGCGATTCAGGCGGGCCCTCTGGTCACAACAGGCCGGATCGCGGGAGCGGCGTTACGGATAGCCCGACCATTTCTGGGGAGCAGGCTGACCTTCAAAGCGAAGCCTTCGAAATAGCTCTTCGATCGGTTGCGCTGCAACTTATGAACGATGCCATGGCTGATGCCGACGAAGCTATGGCAGAAATTGAAGAGGATTCCTGACGGTGGATGGGCCCCGTCAGGAGGTGCGTGCCGTTAGTGACGGCACAATTGTAACAGAAAGGGAAATGACATGGCTAATGTAGGTGCTCTCGGGAGTGTACTTGGAGCTGGCGCCACGGCTGGCCAGAACGTAGCGGCCAAAGGTGCTGGGGCTGCGGCCTTCCAGGCCCAAATCGCAGAACTGGCAGCGGTGAGCGCAGAGGCTACGGCTAGGAGTATGCTACTGCGCACTGTTACGACCGAGCTCCAGACAACAAAGAAGGCGGCGGATGAACGCGTACAGTGATGCCGATGGGGCTCTAGGCACTGCGTAGCACAATTGGCACGAAGTGGAGCCGAGAGAAGCCGCATGCCACTCGCCGTGCGGCTTCTCTCTTTGTCTGGATATCGTCCGTGAACGACGCCATTTCGCTTCAATTCAAGGTTATCTCAGGGCTCTATTGCGAACTGACTGGTACGACGGCTCTAGAGACGAGCTTGATCGGTAGCGGCCTCGATGCCGACATAGTCTTCGTCGAGCAGGGCCTTGCGCCGCATCATTTTCGCGTCACTCTTCTGGGCAGAACGATCGAGGTCGAGGCGCTTGCTGCCGGTCTCAGCATAGAGGGAAACGGGACTATTGCCGCAGGCGAGCGGGTTGTCGCGCCCCTTCCTGTCGTCATTCATGCAGGCGCGATGTCCATTCTCTGGTCAGTGCAGGATGCAGCGCCATCCGGTTCGATCGGCATACCACGCCTCTCGATATCTGTGCTCGCCTTGGTGTTGCTTGGCTCACTGGGAATCGGCGTGCTCTCGGCCATTTTCTCTTACTACGGCAACACTGTTGTATCGAACGCCAATTTATCTGGTGACGCACGTGAACCCAAGCTGCCTGATAACACTGATGACCAGACTGCCGAGACAGCCGCTAAAGGCCTGCAACAGGAAGTCGACAGAGCCGGCCTGCCCAACATTAAGATCAGCTCCGCTGAGGGGGTTGTGACAGCCGAGGGCACCGTCACGTCTGCTTCGGCCGACAGTTGGCATAAGGTGCAGCAGTGGTTCGATCATCGCACGAGGGGCGCTCTGGCGCTATTGAATGGAGTGGTTATCGAAGATGAGAAGGCGCCATCCGCAATCGCAGTTGAAGCTGTTTGGCGTGGGTCGCCTCCATATCTTGTCATCAGTGGAGAGAAATATTTCGTCGGCGCTCTTTTGGATGATGGTTGGGTGGTCGAACGGATCGAGGAGGGTCGTGTAATGCTAAGCCGAAATGGCCGCCTTGCTGCTCTCCCATATTGAAGTATTCCAGCGCAGGGCTGACGATCTTGGACAGACTTGATGACCGGTCAACTTCGCACTTGCCTTTGGATCTTATGCGCAGTCATCCGCTGCAGGGGTCGGCCTCACGGACGACGCGCCTGCGGTCTTGGAGCTACGTTGCACCTGTGTAGCAGCGTTCAGAAACGATCGTGAAGGGACCTCATGGCCAACGCCCTGCGTAAATTCACCGAGTATGCGCCGGCCAACCCGGACTTGATGGTCGCGTTGATGCTGCTTCTGGCCGTCAGTATGATGGTCATGCCAATACCGGTCGTGGCGGTCGACGCGCTGATAGGCTTCAACATGGGTTTGGCTGTACTGCTGCTGATGGCGGCCCTGTATGTCAGCACGCCACTTGATTTTTCCTCTTTGCCCGGCGTCATTTTGATTTCCACGGTATTCCGTCTGGCTCTCACCGTCGCGACGACGCGACTAATCCTGGCCGAGGGCGAGGCAGGCAGCATCATTCACACGTTCGGCAGTTTTGTGATCTCAGGCAATATCGTCGTGGGTTTCGTCATATTTCTGGTAGTGACCATGGTGCAGTTCATGGTTCTCGCGAAAGGCGCCGAACGCGTGGCAGAAGTGGCGGCGCGCTTCACCCTCGATGCTTTGCCAGGCAAGCAAATGGCGATCGACGCAGAGTTGCGGAACGGTCACATTGATGCCGACGAATCCCGCAGGCGGCGCACCGCATTAGAAAAAGAAAGCAAACTTTATGGGGCGATGGACGGCGCGATGAAGTTTGTGAAGGGTGATTCCATCGCCGGGCTAGTGGTTATCTGCATCAACATGCTGGGTGGAATTTCCATCGGCCTGCTCTCGAAGGGCATGTCGTTCGCCCAGGTGCTGCATCACTACACTCTGCTGACGATAGGTGATGCGTTAATCTCGCAGATTCCCGCCCTGCTGCTCTCAATTACAGCGGCAACCATGGTTACTCGTGTAACTGGGGCTTCGAAACTCAACCTCGGTGAGGACATAGCCAATCAACTCACTGCCAGTACACGAGCATTGCGGTTGGCGGCCTGCGTCCTGGTGGCCATGGGCTTCGTTCCTGGTTTCCCTCTGCCTGTCTTTTTTATGTTGGCCGCAGTCTTCGCGGCGGCAAGCTTCGTCAAAGGTGACGCCCTGGATGCCGACAAAGTCGATGCTACAACTGTAACTCCGGCGGAGTCTCAAACGCGAAACGTGGCTGCGGAGGCAAACCCCATTGGCGTCTTCCTCGCGCCGAGCCTTACGAACGCGATCGACCAGGTCGAATTGCGGCAGCACATTGCGCGTATTTCCCAACTAGTCTCGGCCGATCTCGGCATTATCGTTCCTCCGATCCCAGTCGCTGTCGACCAGCAGCTGCCCGAGTCGCAATTCAGGATAGATGTCGAAGGCGTCCCAGTCGAACAGGATTTGATCAATCCGGCGCAGCTTTCCCTCGCAGACGATCTGACGAAGATTGAGTCAAGCGGCATCCCTTTTCGGCATGATCCTGAAACCCACAGAATTTGGGTTGAACAAAGCCACGAGCCGGCGCTCAAAGCCGCCGGTATCCGGCATCATAGTCCCAGCGAACTCCTCGCGATGCGTGTCCATGCGACGTTGACTTGCCATGCGCCGCGCTTGGTGGGTATCCAAGAGACCCGCCAACTACTGGGCCGGATGGAGCAGGAATACTCTGATCTGGTGAAGGAGGTGCTGCGTACCACGCCGATCCCCCGGATTGCAGATGTGCTGCGCCGCCTCTTGGGCGAAGGTATACCAATCCGAAATACCCGGCTCGTCTTGGAGGCATTGGCCGAATGGAGCGAACGTGAGCAAAACGTCGCCCTGCTCACGGAACACGTTCGTTCTGGAATGAAGCGGCAGATCTGTCACCGCTATGGCAGACACGGTGTCCTACCTGCCTTTGTCATCGAACGTGAGACTGAGGATGTGGTGCGCTGCGCGGTTCGGGAAACGGCTGCAGGCCCCTACCTCGCACTAGAAGATCGGCAAAGCGAGGCGCTGCTGTCACAGATGCGGCAGGTCGTTTCGAGCACGGCACCGGGCCAGACGCGCCCGATCGTCTTAACTTCAATGGATGTCCGACGCTTCGTCCGCGGTTTTCTTACCCGAAACGGTATCGACCTTGCCGTACTGTCTTATCAGGACCTCGCCTCCGATTTTAAAATTCAACCCGCCGGATCCATCAGACTCCCGCCCAGTAATGGAACGTCAGGGGAACCTCGCAGTATCCGCCCTTCTGCCACTACTAGATGATAGGTGAGAACCAAACATGAATTCACATGAGAATAGAGACGCCGCGCCGTTGCTTTCATTTCGTTTGAGCTTAGTTCTCTTCGCAATACTCTCCGTTCTGCCTCTCGGCGGTTGCGCTAGGTGGGATAAGTCCGTTCTTTCAGTGAAGGAGACGTCAGCCCCACAATTGCTCGGCGCCAACCAAATCAATGCGGCTACGCGCCAACGCATTTTGCGCGCCGTCGGTGAGGATGCTCAAGAGCGGGCTTTGCGGGATGATCTGAAGCAGCATCCAGGCAATGTCGATGCGGCAATCCGTCTTACAAGAGCATTGGTGGGGCAGAAACGCCCGCATGAGGCGCTTCAGGTCCTAGACAACGTCTTGGTCGTAACCCCAGATAATTTGCGTGCATTGAATGCGAAGGCGGTCATCTTGGACATTGAGGGGCGGCATGACGCGGCACAAGAGCTGTACCGGCAAGCTCTCGAAACGAACCCAGAGAATCAGATGTTGCACCATAACCTCAATCTGTCTCTTGCGTTTGAAGGGAAGTCCGAACAGAGTACTTTGCCACAATCGCGATAACGTTGCTGTGATGACCATTCACCTTTGAGAAGCAGACGCAGCACGTCGTGCGTGCCTGGGGACGAGGCAGGCCCTATAGCAATTGAGCGCTGGACACGACACTAAAGGGACGGAACTGAGCGGCTAATCCTACTTTCTGACAGCGGCTCTGGTTTGAATTGGGGCTGTGTCCGTGGCGCTCGACACCGAGGGCGCGGCCGGCGCGCGGCGTACAGCGTTTTGTCGGTCCGGTTATTGACCTTGCCCCCATCCGCCTATCTCAGGGTCGCGTTACCGCTGAACTCACTGCCGTTGTCCTGACGATCATCATCGGTTCGCTGCGCTCCTCGATAAATCCCAGCCGGGCTCACGGATGCAACACGCAGGCCAGGGTCATTACAAGAGTAGTACGTAAATGGCGGCTCATCAAATGGAGCCAGTTTGGCTCCCAAGGCTATTAAGCAGTATGCGGCATCAAAAGTGTCACGCTACACAATAATGATAGCATTAATATTGCCCCATAGTGTACCTTCTACGTACCAGTATTTACCAATGGATCAAGTGCGTGATGATTATACACGGCCAAAGGGGAATTATGCTCTCAAATAAGCAGAAGGACGTCGACGCGACCCTGAACAAACTTGACAAGAAGTTTTCGGACAGGCGTGAGAAGCACCTAGGATACCCGTACAACCTCGACTTTGACCCCACACCAATCTCTCAGTTCCACAAATTTTTAATTAATAACTTGGGCGATCCATATGTCGGCTCACACTATGCTACCGAGGTCTGTGACTTAGAGCGCGAGGTGGTCGACTGGACTATGCGGGTCTGGGAGTGCGCTGATCCAGAAGAATACTGGGGAACTGTGGGCGCAAGTGGAACTGAAGGTAATCTATGGGCCATATACCTTGCGCGCGAGACCCTTAATAATCCTATTCTTATACACTCTTCAGAGGCGCACTACTCGCTTCCAAAGGCAGCGAAAATCCTCCGGATCGAGGCACTTAGATGCGGGGCCGATCATTCCGGCTCTATCTCCCCGGATGCTCTCTCAGAGGTTGTTCACGCAAATCGCCATCGCGCCATTATTCTCGCATTGACCTGTGGAACGACCATGAAAGGGGCCCACGACGATATCGCTTCCTGCATCAGGATTCTGGACCAAGTTGGGATCGATCCGAACCGCCGCTTTGTCCACGTCGATGGCGCGCTGAATGCAATGGTCCTTCCCTTTGTCGATGGCTTACAGAGCGGCATCCGCCCCTCTTTCCGGCATGGGGTCGATAGCATGTCAACCTCAGGTCACAAGATGATCGGCACCCCGATGCCCTGCGGTATCCTCGTAGTCCGCCGTGATCATGTGCGTCGAGTGTCTTCCGCCGTCAGCTACCTGCGCTCAGATGATACGACCCTGATGGGATCGCGAAACGGCCACGCCGTTCTCGCGATTTGGAACCGGCTGATGCGCCTTGGCATCGCTGGTTTCCGCAACAATGCCCGTGCCTGCATCGAACGCGCGGAGGGCTTCGCAGCAGCACTTCGCTCAGTGGGCGTCCCGGTATTGCTCAATCCATGGTCATTGACGGTTGTGTTTCCGAAACCATCGGAGAGGCTCGTCAACGAATACCAACTCGCATGCAATGGAGATTCCGCCCACGCGATCGTCATGCCAAACGTCAAAGCAGATCTCATCGAGCGCTTCGTCGACGACTACACCGCAGAATGGCGCTGCAATTCTCAGAAAAGGGTATTTTCATGAACGCTCATGCTCAGCCCCTCTACAAGGGCATTGAAGCGCCCGCCCGCTACACTCACCATCGCTTCGATCGATCCATCACCCATGACATCAAGGCTCTTTCAACTGACAATTGGCATGGGCCGCTTTATATCATGAAGGATTATGCGGTGATCGCTGTCTTCGCGTGGCTGGTCATTGGCGTAAGCTGGTGGTTCTATCCCCTGGCAGTGATAATGATCGGCGCCCATCAGCGAGGCATCTCCACTATTTTGCACGATTCTGCGCATGGCGTGCTGGCAAAGAATCGTCTGCTGAACTTTCTGCTCGGCACATTGCCGACTGCTTGGCCCATCTTTCAACGCCATTTCGCCTATAAGGAATCCCACGTCCATAGCCATCACCCCTTCCTCGGGAGAGCCGATGCTGATCCTGACCTGGAATTCTTCATTATGGAAGGTGTTTTCACACCCCAAACGGATCGTTCCTTTGTTTGGAAGATCATCATCCTGCCCCTGCTTGGATCGAAAACCTACGCCTATCTGAAGTATCTGGTCCACAACAGATACCAAATGATCCTCGGCACCCTCGCTGGCAGGGAGAGCTCAGGGCGGAAGCGCGGACAAAAGTGGCGTTGCGAATTTGATCGCTGGGGCTTCTACGCATTCTGGGCTTGTTTCATCATGCTTGCTCTAGCGTATGGCTTCTTCCCGGAATTCGTTCTTCTCTGGGTCGTTCCCTACCTCACCTCATTCCACATCATCGGTTGGTTTATCGAGATGTCTGAGCATTGCAGCTCCATGGACAACCAGACCGTCAACCTGCATATGGCCCGGAACCGCCAAAGCCGTCATATCGAGAAGTGGCTAACCGCAATCAACAACGATAACTATCATCTCGATCATCATCTCGATCCGACCACCCCATTCTGGCGTCTCCCCGAAGCACATGCCATCCGCATGAGAGACCCTGCGTATGCCACCCACTGTTCCGAAACGGGCGGGATATTCCAGTCTGGCCCAAATGGCGAACCTTCGATTCTGGAGCTGATCCGCGACCAGAACCGGAAGCGCTTCGCCGAACACACAAGATTGCCGGCCTGAACGCCACCTATCGAGAAGAACCTACTCCCGGAGCGACCCAATGTTGATCAAATCCCAGAAAAATGGCCCTGCAACACGGCTGAATCCAACGCCAGCCCTGCATGTGGAGACGGCAGTTCTGCATGGCAGCTATCGTTGCGATCCGGCGACCCTTGCGACCACTGTGCCTATCTATCTCTCAAACGCCTATGCTTTCGAATCCATTGAGCACGCATCGGACGTCTTCGATCTACGCCGCGAGGGACGCACCTATTCCCGGTTGATGAACCCGACGACGGATATATTCGAGCAACGCGTTACGGCTTTGGAGGGTGGCGTCGCCGCCTTGGCAACTTCGTCGGGGCAAGCTGCGATTATGCTCGCGATCTTGAACATTGCTGTTGCCGGGGACAACATCGTGAGTTCCGCTCACCTATATGGTGGAACAATCAATCTGCTCGCCAGCACATTTCAGCGACTCGGAATCGAAACGCGCTTCGTCGATCCGAGCGATCCAGAACGCTTCCGCGAAGCCTCAGACCGCCGCACGCGCTGCTGGTTTGCCGAAGCGCTGCCCAATCCGAAGCTCAGCCCATTCCCAATCGTCGAGGTCGGGGCGATCGCGCATGAACTCGGGATTCCGCTGATCATCGATAACACAATGACCCCTCTCATCACACGCCCACTTGAACTTGGCGCCCATGTGACCTTGCACTCCACTTCAAAATACATGTGCGGCCACGGCACCACGATTGGTGGCGTCATCGTCGATGGCGGTACCTTCGACTGGGCCGCTCATTCCGAACGCTTTCCGTTGATGACGTGTCCTGACATTTCCCACGGCAACATCCGCTGGCTCGATGCGGCGCGTGATCTGCCCGGCCCCTACGGCGCCAGCCCGTTCTTGCTCAAGATGCGCAACACGCTCATGCGTGACTTCGGACCCTGCCCATCACCATTTGCTTCATTTCTCTGCATCCAGGGCTTGGAAACGCTACCTTTGCGAATGCCACGACATTGCTCCAATGCCCGCCAACTCGCCGAGTATCTCAAGGCGCATCCCAGCGTCCTAGACGTGACCTATCCGACTTTTGGCGGGACTGTCGAACGGCATCGTGCCGAGCAGAACATGGGCAACGATGGGGGCCCCATGATCGTCTTTGAGATCGCTGGAGGCATCGATGCCGGCCGCCGCTTTATCGAGCGCCTGCAGCTCGTCTACCACGTGTCGAATATTGGCGACGCGAGGACGCTCGCCACACATCCAGCCTCGACGACGCATGCTTCGGTGCCACGCGAGGCGCGTCTGGCTGCCGGCGTTCACGACGGGACAATTCGGATCTCCGTCGGAATTGAGCACATTGAGGATATCATCGCCGACATCGGGCAAGCCCTTGAGGGCGCCTAATATCGTGGCAGCGATGGTAGAGCGTAGCTTAGCGATCGTTGGTGTCGTTTCCGACCGTCGAACGGTGGACGGTGTTGACTATGAGACCGTGCGCGTCCGTTATCTCGACGCCCTGCGCTTGACTGCGGGCGTCTTACCAATCGTGATTCCAGCGGGACTTACAGACAGGGATTTGTGGACCTGCATGTCGGTCCTTAATGGCGTGCTGCTGACCGGAGCGGAGTCAAATGTCTCGCCTTCACTTTATGGGGGGCCAGAGGCTTGTCTAAAGACGCTTGATCTCGACCGGGACAGGACAAGCTTTGCTGCGATCAAGATTGCTTTATCGTCGGGCATTCCCCTGTTCGGAATCTGCCGTGGGTTGCAAGAACTCAATGTCGCACTTGGCGGCACCCTCTCAAGAAACATCTCGGAAGGTGAGGGGCGAATCACTCATGCGGAAGATCTCTCTCTCCCGCGCGACCTTCAATACGCCCCCTCGCACGCGATTCTAGCTGAAGGCCATGGCCATATTGCTCAGTGCATCCGCCGGTCGCACAAGAATCCAGTGGTGGTCAACACCCTGCATCGGCAGGGGGTCGCGCGATTGGCGGATGGCCTTGCTGTTGATGCGCGATGCGTGGACGGTGTAATCGAAGCCGTATCTGTAAAGGACGCGGCAACGTTCGCCGCCGCTGTGCAATGGCATCCTGAATGGTTTCACGCTGAGGATCCGCTCAGCGTCGAAATCTTCCGTGCATTCGGCGAGGCCTGCTTCTCGCACATGATAGCAACTAGGTTACAGCCATGAAGAATAAATATTTCTCGTCAATCCTTGGAGCCGTTTTTGCCCTTTTTGCAGCTCTGTCAAATGGAACCGTGGGAGTGCTTTCCCGGTCCGCCTTCAATGAGGGCCTTGATCATACTGCGGTCGCATTCTGGCGTTGCGGCATCGCACTTTCGCTGCTGTCAATGGTCATTCTTTTGACGTCTGGGGGCTGGGCCCGAGTAGGCTCCGCATTCGCAGGGTCGTGGAAGATCGCTGTTTGTTCCGCTCTTGGCATCTTCACGCTTTATCATTTCGAAACCCGGGCTTTCGCTTATGCGCCAATCCCACTTGTCGCCATTCTTGTTTTCGCTGGCGGGCTTGGTGCAATCGCGCTGGACATCCTCATCCTGAAGGAGAGGGTAACTACGCGAAAGGCATTCGCTATGACCATGGTCTTCCTTGGAGGCAGCTTCCTGATCGCTGGTGACGGCCTGGTGACCGGAAGCTTTGTGGGTATCAGCCTCGCTCTTGTCGCCGGCCTAGGCTACGCCAGCTTTATCTTCGCGTGGAAGTTCTTTAAGCTTCGCTCATCCCTAGAATATTTTTGGTGGTTCCTGGCTTATGGTTTTGTAATGCTCGCTGTTCCATATGCTTGGAGTGGCGCACAAATCCCGTCAGTGAACGCGCTGCCAAGCTTGCTATCGCTGGGCGTTATCCCATCGTTCTGTGGATTCTACTGCACAATTCTCGCTCTCCAGCATATAGAAGCTTACAAGACGCAGGTCATCGAATCGAGCGAGCCATTTTTTTCCGCGCTCTTCGCAGCTGTGTTCTTCGGCGAATGGCTAACGAGTTCAGGGATGTCTGCGGCACTGGCTATCGTCGTCGGTGCGTTGATCACTTCCATGCCTGAGCGCCGTGTCGTCTCTAGGCAAGTACGCCCAATTGGAGAAGGGGAGTAGGACCGGTGCTTGTTGTCTTTTCCGAGGACTAATATGCCCATGTAAGCGCGGGCGAGCTATGGCGTGGCCAGATGGTCCCCTGCTTCGGTACACCAGAACGGCTAAAACGAATAAACGCTGGCCTCCGCGCCGCGGGATTCGAACGGATCCGAGCGCCAATTCAATTGCGTCGAGGGCCCTGCAGACCGTTCATGATCCAAGCTTCGTCCGGATTCTCGAGACAGCTTGGAACCGCTGGCGTGCAGAGGGACGGCGAGGGGATGCATTGCCTTTCGCTTGGCGGCGGTTGCAAGGCCGGATAGCCATCTTTGCTAGGGGATCGCCAAGAATTGAGTTTCTACATTAGGTCGGCTATCGCCAAGCGCGGGCCGCTCTTGAGGCAGCCAACACCGTTGCCGGCATAGCTGAAGGTTAAAGAAACCGATGCACCTCGCGAGGTGAGTAACGGACCGTCAGTTCGCCGTCAGCTCGACGAACCATCATGCGAAGCGCGGTCTAAGCGGGCCCCCATACTGGCAATGCAATAAGCGTACGCGAAGGGAAACGAACGCGATGTATAGTCCCATCAGTGGTGCATTCACAGGCTCTACGCAAATTGACAATTCGATTCATCCAGCCAACAGTGATAGTTTTAGGGAGACGCTTGCGAATGTTGAAGTCCGGACGAATTCACCAACTGCGGAGTGCCCCGATAAGATGGGGTGCTGCGCCAGTAAGCCACCAGCGTCAGATCCAAACAACCGCAGCACCTCCTCTCCGGCGAGGCCGAGCACCTCTCTGTTCCGATACAGAACGGCCGAATTGGCCCAGGCGAACGTAGATGGAATCTGCGTTGGCTTGACTGCGGAGTGGCTGCGTAACCTCAACAGTCATCCGTCAATCCGAATGGAGGCGCTAGTACCCGGATCGCAAAGGCACGCCTCAGCCGCGGCTCGGCAGAAGGAGTACCAGAATCTGAAGGATGACCTCCGAAGACAAGGAGCAGGACCTTCTGAGGCCGACCTTGCGGCGCAAAACACCATGTTGCAGCAAGCAGGCCTTGCTCCATCCGGAAAGGAGAAAGTATACAAAGTCGGCGAGCCTAACTTCTCGCGTATGCTAAGCAAGATTACGGTCGACGGATCCAACCATCTGCTCAGCTTGTATTTCGCTGAGGGGGGCGCACACACCGTTGCGACCTCGGCAATGGATGGAAACACCACACTCTTCGATCCTAATTTCGGCGAATTTACTGTGCAATCAGATCAGATAGATGACTTGTTTCGAAGCCTAGCCAATCGCTACAGCAATCCAAACCGGCAGCATTTAACAACGGTGACCACCCAAAAGATGACCTGAGTCGCGTCCCGAGTGGCGTAGTGTTCACTGAAGTCCACGTGGGTCCTCGTCGATGCTTGTGCAGAAGAGGTGGGATCAATTGGTACGCTGTGCAGCAAGAGCTGCTGCGTGCGACGCAGGAATCGGACGACGCGCCGGCGGACCAAGTTGGTTTGAGCAGCAGCTGAACCATCTGCAGCTCAGCTCATCGGAGGAGAGCTCCGCCGAGCCGAGTTCGCCGACACTCGATCGGCGGAGGTGGATGGAGGTATGCAGCGCACTGGCCTCGGCTGCCGCCACAATCCAACCCGCAGGACAATCGGTTAAGCAGTACGCGGCACAGTGTCGACATTCCTCGCTCACTTTGCGGCGGTCATGCAAGGTTCTCCATCTGACTTGCGCAACAGGGATTTTTCGACATTCCAGCCGATGAAGACAGCTTGATCCGCCATCATTCCCTGTCGCCGGCTGATCGGCTGGAAATCGAGCTTCGCAGGCGCAAGCACAATCAGCTTGGTTTTGCGGTGCAACTGTGCCTGGTGCCCTATCCCAGCCGGGCACTCCTGCCGAACGAGATTCCTCCGAGCGCAATGCTCAATTATCGCCGAGCAGATCGACGCAGATCCCAGGCTATTGCCCTTTACGCTCGCCATGAGGAAACTCGCCGCGATCACATCGCACACCTGCTGCGCTAACTGGAAAACAGAAGCCCAACCGGCATGGACCGTCGCGTTGCGCTGTGGGGAAGCAGCGCCATATCGCCCGCATAGAAACATCCAAGGCGCTGCGACTGTTCCTGGACACGATTTTGGCCTGCAGGCTGCCAATGATGCCGATGAAGATGCGACAGGAAAGTCGACTGGCATCGGCTGCTGCGGATCAAGCCTGGTCTTGAGGCGATGGTGGAGAAAGGGGGCCGTATCGCCTTTGGTGATGGCAGCCTAAGCTCGCGGGAGCCTTCATTCAGGCGTTCATGTTCCACTCGCGCCGTCGGCACGATCCGCTGCTCGCGGCGATCGCGACCCTGAAAATGCTTTGCGGAAGGACTGCGTATTCTGCAGGATCGCATGCCGGTCGACCATCTTGGATCGACCGAGCGAAAACTGATCTTCGAGGGCGGGAAGCCGGATCGGCGGCTTTACGAGACTGCCACTCTGGCCCACTTGTGTGACTGTCTGCACTCAGCGGTCATCTGGGTCGACGGCAGTCGGTCATTCCGGCCGAAGCTTGGGATGAAATCCTGCGGATCGGCGTGTCGGTCGAGGATCGGGTTGTTGCCCCCTCGACCGTGCCGAAAAAACTGCCGCCCTGCCTAAACTCAATGTGCTGTCACGGGCTCCGCGCGAGATCGGCCGCATCGAATGGACGCTTCCAATCCGGTATTGCGCAGCCGCTGCAGGACGGGTCTCAACAAGGGCGAAGCCGGTACCGAGCTTACAGGGGCGGTATTTTTCCATGAGCGACGCGAAATCCGTGACTTTTCGCGACCCAGGCGTTTTGTGCATCAGCCCTCAACCTGGTTGTGAGCCATCGACGTCGTTGGTCCCGCACCAGGCCATCAGTTCGTCGCGGGCAAAACCGGCATCGCCCGCAGGATGATGCGGACCATGGGCCAGCGCGGATCCGCTGACGATCCGCTCGACCTCCTGCGCCGCGTAGGCACTGGCGTCGATATTGGAGCGCCGCAGCTTTGCCGCCATCAGTGCCTGCCGCAGAAGATATAGAGCGGTAGATAGCAGTAGCAGTCGAAATAGTCGTGGAAGAACTTGCCTTCCCGATCGCCGGGCAAGATGATCGGTGGCGTCGAGATCGAGCACGATCTGTCTGCGGCAATAATTGATTCTTCTTGGCGGTCGAGCCGCGTCAATCAGATCCATAGTGCTGATTGAGCATGTTACATGTTCATCCACGGTATGGATGATAGCTATGCAAAAACTCGATTTTTCCATTCTCGCGAAATTTGATTAAGAAACTCGTACAGGTTGGAGGCAGAGTGGAAAGTCAGACACTGGCCACGCAGATATGATTGGCAATCCGTCCTCGGATGCATTGAGGCAGGCTTCATGAGCGTATTCAAGTGCGGTCACATTCGCGGCGATCTGAATTCTCCGCTTGTGCAAGGGCACCTCAGCTATAGCCGTGGGCAGGGCAATCTCGGGTGCTCACCTGCACGTGCGTGGTCTCGAGTACATCATAAGCCATCGCTCGGATTAGCTCGGTGCGACGGAAGTCGAGAAGCGCCGCCGCCGACGAGGCTGCTGATTTGGCGCAACTGGCAGATTCATGGGGCCCTTTTTGAAAAGCGAAACTCGGTCGATCTATGGCCCGCTTCGGCGACGAATGCGGCAACATAACTGATCTTTGCTTTACAACCGAAGCGCAACGGCGAACCCGCCAAGCGTTATGTGAGGAGATCTGCTCCGGCTTGAATTCGGAAGACACTTCCCGAGACACTGCGTCGCCAGGTAAGGCGTCTCAACGGCTCCGTTGACCCTAGCTCAGTTTATCGCAGGCTCAATCTTGTGGCCCACAAACACCACTTACGAGGAGAAGACATCCATGGATCAGCCCGCTTGGAAGAATCCGCGTACGGCCCTGATCGTCGATGGCGGTGACGCTGCACGGCAACGGCGTATACCGAATCTGGCGTCGGTCGACCTAAACCTGCTAGTGGAGCTCGAGGCCTTGCTGCAGTATCGAAACATCACGCATGCGGCTCAACATGTCGGTAGGAGCCAACCGGCAATGAGTAGAGCCCTATCAAGGCTGCGTGACATGTTCGATGACGATCTCTTGGTACGCGGCTCGAGTGGCCTGGTCCCAACACCGCAAGCCGAGCACTTGGCGCAAATGCTGCCGTCGGTATTGAATGCGATCCGCGAACTGGTGAGTCGCAGTTCCGGCTTAAGGGATTGTCGGTCGAAGATAACAATGGCGATGCCAGATCACCAATCGCTAGTTCTGCTGCCATATCTATTGCCGCGTTTAGGCGAGCGTGTGCCTCATGTTGACATCGTCACTGAGCCACTCTTGGACGGCGCGGTTCGGCGTCTCGAGCAAGGTGAGATCGACTTTGCGATCGGGCAGATCGGTGCCGCTCCTCCAGGCTACTTGCGGCGCGGTCTCTATGCCGACCGCTTCACTTGCCTGCTTCGCCACGACCACCCTGCATTAGAGCAGGAGTGGAGCGTCGGGACCTTCGGGGCGCTGCGTCACGCCTCTATTGCCTCGGACTCCAACGAGGCCCTGGGTCAAGTCTACGATGGGCTGGCCAGGTTCGGGCTACCCGGTCCGATAGTGGTCTCCAACGTACTGACTGCGGCAGTTGTAGTGGCGGTGACTGACCTAGTGCTGATGATACCGAACCGAGTTGCAACCCGGGTCGCGACTATGCTGCCGCTCGCTATTGTGGATCCGCCCGTGGAACTGAAGCCATACGAAGTGGCGTTGATCTGGCACCAGCGGTGCCATCACGACTTGGAACATCGCGTGTTGCGGCGCGAAATCGCCGCCGCAGCGCGGATGGGCCGACTAGACGTATCACAAGCATCAAATCGCGAGGCGACTGAACGATAGTTGAACTCACCGCTGACGGGAAGAGTGCAGCGTAGGGCAGTCCGACACCGCGTAGCGATGGCTACATTGATCCCCATCAAGTGCCGGGTGGTTTAACGCTTTAGCTTCCTCAAGGTATCAGTTCATCATGTAGTTCTCTCTGCTTCGCGTTATTGATTACATATCATCGCACTCGATGCCATCTGGAACGCTGGCGCCACTCTGCTAAGGACCACCTTGCATCGTCAACATATTTGAACGATATTGCACTGCAACAATGGTAGGCTTGTCTGATCCGCCATTATGGTCGCAGGTTCCCTTCACGCGAGAACGCGCGCTCCCTGCGCACGACAGAAGGAGTCCATCTCATGAAAAATTCAATCCACAACATGGCCCCTAACGACACCTTTCGGGGCCACGTCGATATAGGTGATGCTGTCCGGCGATCTCGCGAGGCGGTCGGATACAGCGTCGACGACCTCGCATTAACATGCGGTCTGACACGCGTCGAAATTTCAAGGATCGAACTAGGTGCTGATGTCGACCCGGACAGGCTCAGGCGCGTAGCCGCTGCCCTTCGAGTGCCAATCGCCACCTTCGCGCTGAAGCATTCATGAACAACAACTGGTAATGAAGTCTTAGTTTTGAGCGGCGAGCCAAGCAATCCGGGATCATGCCACCGATGCCAAGACCTTTGCGCCAGTGGAGATGCGTCTTTGAGGCTTAGGAAAATGGGACATCGGCCGCGGTCAACTTGGTGCTTGACCTCATCAACATCGCCAGCTTCAAACGCATTATTGGAGACTCGTGCAAAAAACTGGTTTCAGTTCACTCATGGAGTGGGCATGCTGCAAAAATTTGAACGCTATCCGCTCACCTTTGAACCCACGCCTATCGAGAAACTTGAACGCCTCGTGACCTGCCACTGAAATTTCATCCAGCGACGATTAGAGCCTCGGCGGTTTTCGATACGCCACTTGGCGCGGGGGGAGCAACCGGCGCAAACGCGTAGCCTTCGTCTTGCGCAGCGTTGGAGGCGGTTGCGGCGATGGTTCCGGCATAGCTTGCCGGGGTCTGATATCCGAGCGATGAGTGCGGCCGGGAATGGTTATAATCGTCCGCCCATTGGCGATGACGCTGCGGGCATGGCTGAGAGCGAAGAACAGGCTTTCGTTCAGCAGCTCGTAGCGCATCCGTCCGTTGAAGGACTCGATATAACCGTTCTGCATCGGCTTTCCCGGCGCGATGTAGTGCCACTCGACCTTGTGCTCCTTCGACCAGGCAAGAATGGCGTTCGACGTGAACTCCGTGCCGTGGTCGGAGACGATCATGCCGGGCTTGCCGCGCCGCTCGAGGAGTGCCGTCAGTTCGCGAGCAACACGACGACCGGAGATCGAGGTGTCCGGGATCGCCGCCAGGCATTCGCGCGTCACGTCATCGACGATGTTGAGCACGCGAAACCTTCTTCCGCAGGCGAACTGATCATGGACGAAATCCAGCGACCAGCGGGCATTGGCCTTCGCTTCGACGAGTATCGGCGCACGCGTGCCGACGGCACGCCGTCTGGCTTTCCGCTTGCGAACCGAAAGCCCTTCCTCGCGATACAGCCGATAGATGCGGTTGACGCCGGACGGCTCTCCCTTCCGCCTGAGCAGGACGAATAGTCGCCGGTAGCCGAAACGCCGTCGCTCGTTGGCGAGGTCGCGCAGTCTTGCCCGCAGTTCGGCCTCTGACGGCCGGCGTGACCGATAGCGCACCATCTTCCGGTCAGCGGATATGATCTGGCAGGCCCGCCGCTCCGAGAGGCCCATGACGGCCTTCAGATGCGCGACGGCTTCACGCTTGGCGGCGGGCCCTACCATTAATGGGATAGTCCGCCTCGTCCTCCCGCCCTCATCATGAGGCGGCCTAACCAATGGAGGAAGCAATGGCTCATCGCAATCTGCCGCGGCCGGCCGCGGTCTATGGCATTGATATCGGCAAAAATGTCTTCCACGTCGTTGGACTGAGCAGCGACGGTACACCCGTTCAAAAGGTACGCTTTCGGCGCGACACCCTTCTCCAGTTCTTTGCCCGGGCAGACCCGAGTATTGTTGGCATGGAATCCTGTGCGGGGTCGCAGTGGCTGGCCCGCAGGATACAGGCGCTCGGTCATAAGGTTCGACTGATCCCCGCGCAATTTGTCAAGCCGTACGTCAAATCGAACAAAAACGACATCATCGACGCTGAAGCGATCGCCGAGGCGACGACGCGGCCGACTATGCGCTTCGTCACGGCGAAGGCAACCGATCAGGTCGACCTCCAGGCGCTGCACCGGATCCGCGATCAGATGGTCGGTTCGAGGACGCGCTTGATCAATCAGATGCGCGCCTTCTGCCTGGAATATGGCGTCGCTTTGCGGCAGGGAGCGGGGTTGTTCAAACTTGATCTACCAGCGGCTTTGAATGACCCAGAGAATGATCTGTCACCGGCAATGCGTCGGCTGCTGGGTGATTTATATTACACGCCGATCTCCTGCGCCTCGAAGAGCGCATCCGCCAAGTCACCAAAGAGATTGAGGCGATAGCCGATCGGGAAGACGTTACGCGCCGCCTGATGACAATCTCTGGGATCGGCGCATTGGGCGCGACTGCATTGCTCGCCGCTATCGGCAACGGACTGCAGTTCCGTAAAGCCCGCGATGTGGCTGCATGGCTGGGATTGGTGCCCAGGCAATACTCGACCGGAGGCAAAAGCGTCTACTGGGCATCAGTAAACGTGGCAACCGCTATGTGCGAAAGCTGCTAATGCATGGAGCGAGATCCTGCTTTCGACACCTCGACCGAACGCGCGATCGCTTGGGAACCTGGCTCAATGGCCTTGAAGCTCGGATGCATCCGAACAAGGCGGTCGTTGCATTCGCCGCCAAGATGGCACGCATCGTCTGGGTCGTTCTGAACAAGCCGGCGGCACTCTACGAACGCAGAGACCCTGCCTTCGCCTGAGGCTTCCAGCTCGATTGCAAGGCTCGGGACGAGTGATGACGAAACAGTGGACCAGCACGCCGTAAACCCTGCGCAAAAAAGCGGGCTTCGTGCCCGAACCATTTATTGGGAACGGCGTGCGCGGATCTCATCATGGCCTGGCTGCAACTTATTGGCGCTGCCAGTGTGCCCGGGCAAACGTCGCCGATGTTCGAGCCGATAGAGGCGTTGCCCGGCTTTGAGGGAGTGACGATATTCTCGGCGCCGCTGTCGATGAAAGAAGTCGTAGCTTATCAGAAGTCTCTGAAGGGAAGCGATTTTCTCGACGGCGGCATCCAGCATCTGCTCGGCGAGCAGCTTCTTCAGCTTGGCGTTCTCCTCTTCGAGCGCCCTCAGGCGCTTCGCCTCGGAAACCTCCATGCCGCCGTATTTGGCTTTCCAATTGTAAAATGTCGCGTCCGAAATCCCATGCTTGCGGCACAGGTCGGCCACCTTCGCGCCTGCCTCCTGCTCCTTCAGCACCGCAATAATCTGTTCTTCCGTAAATCTCTTCTTCTTCTTCATGCGTCCGTCCTTTAATGGCCGGACTCTAATCCAATCTGGAGGAAATTACCCGTGGCAGGTCAATCGCGCCGGAGCGCCGATCGCCCAAGCGTGCGGGTCGCACAAGCGACTCGCCCGTGAGCGGCGGGCCGGTGGTGCGGGAGGAGCGGCGCCGTGGGGCGTCCGTTCAATCCGGTCAATGCCAGAAGTCGCGACACGCTTTAATTATCAGCCACGTTGCGGACAAACCATTCGTAGGATTTGGTCAGTCCCTGCTCGAGCGAGGTCTTCGGGCGCCAACCCATCGACACGAGTCTTTCGCTGGACAAAAGCTTTCTTGGCGTTCCGTCCGGCTTGGATGTATCGAACACTATATCGCCTCTAAAACCAACAACATCGCAGACGAGGCGGGCCAATTCGACGATGGTTATCTGCCCCCCGGAACCTATGTTAATGTGTTCCGCCTCGGAATAATGCTTAAGTAGGAAGACCAAGGCGTCGGCGCAGTCTTCACTGTACAAGAAGTCTCGAGTAGGTGTGCCGCTTCCCCATATAGACAAGCAATCAAGGCCTTTAATCTTTGCCTCATGTGCTTTGCGTATTAGGGCAGGGACGACGTGGCTGGAGGTAAGGTTGAAATTATCACGTGGGCCATAGAGATTTGTCGGCATAGCTGATATAAAATTTGCGCCGTATTGCTTACGATAGGCCTCGCACAACTTAATGCCGGCAATTTTGGCGATCGCATACCACTCGTTGGTTGGCTCAAGCGGACCGGTCAATAGAGCCTCTTCCCTTATGGGCTGCGGCGCATACTTCGGATATATGCAGCTTGACCCAAGGAAAAGAAGCTTTTCAACGCCACTGCGAAAGGAGGCCTCGATGACATTAGCCTCCATGATAAGGTTTTGGTAGATGAAGTCAGCGGGCATAGTATCATTTGCCAGGATCCCACCCACCTTCGCTGCCGCCATTATGACCGCATGCGGCTTTTCCTTTAATAGAAATTTCTCAACTTCCTCTTGCCGCGTCAGATCAAGTTTTTGCCTATCTGCAACGATGACTTCGCAATCCTCGGAGGCAAGCGATCGAATTATGGCGCTGCCGACCATGCCTTTGTGTCCTGCGACCCAAATGCGCTTTCCATCTAGCAAATACATCGGCATCTCGCCTCTTACTGCCGGGTGCCCCTCAAATAAGAGAGATCTTCCCTTACCATCTCGCAGGCAAGATCTCTCACACTTGTCTCGTGCTTCCAGCCCAGGACCTGTCGCGCCTTGGTGGCATCGCCTAAGAGTAAATCTACTTCCGTGGGCCTGAAATAGCGCGGATCCACCGCAACGACGCATTTGCCTGTCGCGACGTCTATGCCCCTTTCTTCAATGCCTTCTCCCGCCCATTCAATCGTCATTCCGGTTTCCTCGAAGGCCCATTCGACAAACGTGCGAACCGATGTTGTCACCCCGGTAGCCAGGACATAGTCGCCTGGTCTATCCTGCTGACACATCATCCACATGCCGCGCACATACTCACGGGCATGCCCCCAATCACGTTGAGCATCGAGATTTCCAAGATAAAGGACCTCTTGTCTACCTAGACTGATTGCCGCCGCAGCCCGGGTGATCTTGCGAGTCACGAACGTCTCGCCACGAAGCGGGCTTTCGTGGTTGAAAAGAATACCGTTGGAAGCGTGCATGCCGTAAGCCTCTCTATAATTTACGACAATCCAGTACGCGTAGAGCTTTGCGGCCGCGTAAGGTGAACGCGGGTAAAATGGTGTCTTTTCGTTTTGGGGGATCTCTTGAGCCAGACCATATAGCTCTGAAGTCGATGCCTGATAAAATCGAGTCCGATTGGTAAGCCCAAGAATTCGAATAGCTTCCAGCATGCGCAATGTACCAATTGCATCGGCGTTTGCGGTGTACTCGGGTGTTTCGAAGCTTACCTGAACGTGGCTTTGCGCTGCAAGGTTGTAGATCTCATCCGGCTGGGTTTGCTGAACAATGCGCAGCAAATTGGTCGAATCCGTCATATCCCCATAGTGGAGAAAAAATCTTGCCTCAGGATCGTGACGTTCTTGATAAATGTGCTCTATCCGTTGAGTGTTGAATGATGACGAACGGCGCTTTATGCCGTGAACAATATAGCCTGTGTCCAATAGCAGTTCAGCAAGATACGCCCCATCCTGACCCGTTACACCAGATATTAAAGCTACTTTCCGGTCTGCCACTTTGTCGAATCTCCAGTGATTTTGCTGTGGGAGAGGGCGTGCGCTAGTGCGCTGGCTGTGAAGGAAATCGTTGTGCTTCGGCGACAGAGCGGACCCACGGAGGCATTGCGGTTTGCAAAGCAGTATTGCCGGCGTCGTGCGGGCCGGGACAACTGGGGCATGAGGCACTCTTGTCCCTTGGAGCGCGCTCGAATTTCTCCATGACTGCTCTTCTCCACGCACCTAGCATTGAGGTGATGATTTTCATTCAAGAGGGGGCATTTGTTGAAGATCTTTCGACCACGATCAGGCGACTAGGATCGTTCAGGTCAAACTCAATAACCCGTGACACAGAAAGGCGTGCATAACGTGTAAAGGCGCTTGTCGGAGGAAACCGAATCACGGTGTCGCAAAGCCCAAGAAGATACATCTCGACGAGGGCGGAAATTCCGCCCTCAACCCCGAGATCTGCACTATGTAGCGGCCCAGACTGATGCGCTCGGAAACTTTTCGGAATCGTGAGAAGATCGGGAACCCTAGTCGACACCTGGTCCAATACCTGCGCGCTATCGGTGCATAAAATCACCCGCACAGGCTTCGGGTGGGGCAACGCTTTGGCGGCATCAATGGCAGTGCACACTTGATGCACGGCAAGGTCCGGATCGGCCCAGTAGGGTGCATGGTCCATAACGTCTTCGCCGTTACCATGCCGAACATGAACACCTATTGTACTGTATCCATAGAAGTGCCCCTGATAGATGGCGTCAATGCGAGCCTGTATTTCAGCCCGAGGCTTGACGCTGCAGAAAATCTGCCGTTCGGCCTCCTCGTCGCAACGCCACATCAAACAAGCATCACACACTACCGTGTTGGCCTCGACATCATCTTGGGCTTGGAAAAGTTCATCGAGTTCGTCTCGCTCTCGAAAAATCTGCCCATCTGGGCGGTATACACATTCGATCGCAGGTTTATTCCACCAATTTGGGAAGAATGGTCCCGGGAAGGACAAGTCGTTGATCTGGTTATCGCAAATAAAAGGGACACCTGCGATATCCTTGACTGGCTCAAAAAACACCGGAAAGGCGTTCGTGAAGGGCTGATCGAGGTAGCAGGACCCGCGCCAATCTACGGCTAACGTTCGCCCCGTCCGTTGGGCGTAGCGCCAAGCGGCCGCCAGCGACCACAGACAGTCACCGAAACCAGTACGTCTTCGAGAGAGGACATATCGATTGTTCAATGCTGCCGTCCTTAGTTCCGCCGTTTTGATTTACTGTCTTTCACGGGTTTCCAATCAAATTCAGCGTTTTCTAATGGGGTCCGGTAACACCGGTAAAATTTATTTTTTGGATGGCAAGCATCCACATATTGGATGCAAAGGGGACGTATCTTTCAGGGCTTATGTTGACGTTTGGGGTGGCGCGAACTACCGAGTCATACTAGGAAGAGAAGGGCCGATGCCATTTCCTGGATGGCCGACACAGCATGGAGGATCTAAGCTAAGCTAACCGGCAACGCTCTAGCCGTAACAGCGCACATCACCCAGGCTTACGCTCAACTGTTAAGAACCGTCAGTCCCTGAGCAAGCAAGCGTTCGGCGGCATCTTGGTCGTCTGCCTCGACGTAGCAACGCAGTTCAGGCGCGTTTCCTGAAGGACGGATGTGCAGGATACGGCCGCCTTCAAATGTCAGGCGCAGGCCGTCCACGTCGTCCGTACTCGTCACGCGACCGATCCGACCGAATAAATGGGAAACATTGGCTTTCGACGCTTTCAAGTATGCCACCAGGGCATCGCTCCTGTCGAATGGATAGTTCTCGATCCGGCTGGACAAGGCAACTGGCAAACGATGCATTGCGACGATCCCCGAGAGGGGAGTTTTGGCCTCTACTGCCATGTGGAGCGTTGCAATAATGGGAAGGACGCAGTCCCGGGTCGGCAAGGCGGGAAGCGACGCACCTCCGAACGAGAAGTCCGAACCTAGCACGACGCCACCGTTGGCCTCGAAACCCATCACCCGCTGCTTGCCACGCGCGACCGCCTCAGACATGGCTGCAATGACGTAAGGCGAGCCAACGCGGGTACGCACCACCTCGACGCCACTCGCCGCCTCGATTCCGGAGTTGCTGGTTATAGGCGTAGCAACAAGCTTTGCCTCCAGCAACCTTGCGCAAATAAGACCGAGCAGATCACCGCGCAACGGAGTTCCCGTTTCATCCGCCAGCAGGGGCCGATCGGCATCTGCGTCGGTCGACACAATGGCGTCAAAGGCGTATTCCTTCGCCCACGCAGCGAACATTTCACGTGTCGCCGGCGATACAGCTTCCGTGTCAACAGGGATGAAGACCTCAGATCGGCCTATCGGTACGACAGTTGCGCCATAACCTCCCAAGATCGTGGTCAAAATATCGCGGGCAACGCTGCTGTGCTGATATAAGCCGATTTTTAGCCCCTGAAGGCCCGATTTTGGAAGCAGGGTGTCGTAACGTCGGATATAGAGGTCAGTTGCTTCGCTGGAGTGGTCGGCGCCGCGGCCGCACTCGACCCTGATTGCATCTGCATCGGCTGAAAGCTGCTCCGCCAATGCCGTAATCGCCTGCTCGTCGGCCTTGTTGATTTCCCCGTCAGGCAGATAGAACTTAATGCCGTTTCGGTCGGCCGGAATATGCGAGCCTGTGATCATGAGTGATGCGGCACCGACTTTTCGGCCGTACAACGCAAGCGCTGGTGTCGGCAGTCCTCCACAGTCGACCGGCACCATTCCCGCCCGGGCGAGCGCCGCCATGCAGATTGCGGCGATTTCCGGACTTGAAGCGCGGAAGTCGCGACCGATCAATACGGTCGCCCCTCGCGCGGCTTGCCCTCTTTCGAGGAGCATCCTCGAAAAGGCCGTAGCATAGAGCGCCGACACACTACCGACGAGTTCTGTTGCCAACCCGCGTAGACCACTTGTGCCGAATCTGGGACCCATCAACTAACCTTTTTTGCCGGGCAGTGTTCAGCAGGTAGTCGACACCACCGGGCAAGTCGAATGAATTCGCATCCGCTAATGAGATTGCTTCGCTCTCGCCACACTGTTATGAAGCTTCACATCAAACGCAACCAAAAATGACACCATGCTTCCAAAGATTATCCCAGCTATCATGGCAGGGGGCAGGGGCACAAGGCTCTGGCCTCTGTCACGCGCAACTGCCGCAAAACAGTTTCTAAAGCTAATCGGCGAGGAAACGCTCTTTCAAGACACGCTTAGGCGCGTTTCCGATGCCACGGTATATGGAGCACCACTTGTCATTACCAATGAGGACTTTCGCTTCCTGGTTGCCGAACAGGCGCGCGAGCTTGGGGTTACACTTTCCAGCATAGTCCTTGAGCCGGTGCCGCGCAACACGGCAGCCGCAGTGGCCGTCGCCGCCCGGATCGTGGCTGATCGGTTTGGTGAGGACGCGCTGTTGTTTGTGCTGCCGTCGGACCACGCGATTACGGTAGACGATGCTTACAAGAAATGTCTGCGCTCCGCCTGCGTCGCCGCAGCGGAGGGCAAGCTCGTGACGTTCGGTATTCAACCCGCTTGGCCAGCAACGGGCTACGGATACATCGAACGTGGCACTTACCTTGGCAATGACGTCCATGCGGTTCAATGTTTTGTCGAGAAACCAAGTTTCGAAACGGCGGCGGCTCTTTTGGAGACCGGCAATTACTATTGGAACTCTGGGATGTTCCTTTTCCAGGCGGCTAGCATTATCGCCGAACTTGAGGAACATGCACCCGACGTGTTGTCGGCGGTGCACGCCGCGCTCAAGGGCTCAACGGTCGACGCCGATTTCGTACGACTCGCCCCGGAGAGTTTCAGCCAAGCGCCATCCATCTCGATTGACTATGCACTGATGGAGAAAACCGCGAACGCCGCCGTGGTCTGCTCGGATTTTGGTTGGTCGGATCTCGGCAGTTGGGATGCGGTGTGGAAGAATGAGGAACAGAATGCTGATGGTAACGTGATCAAAGGCAATGTTACGGTCTGCAACACGAAGAATTCGCTTGTGTTGTCACATACCACTCATCTGGCTGTACAGGGGCTGAATGGAGTTGCAGTCATCGCTAGCGAGGACGCGGTCTTCGTCGGGCGACTGGAGGAGGCCCATGAGATTGGAAACTTGGTGAAGCGCCTCGCCGACGACGACAATACGGCACGCCTCACGGAATTGCACCCAACTTTGATACGGCCATGGGGTGGCTACACCACTATGCTTAACGGCGATCGCTTCCAAGTGAGACGGTTGTTCGTACGCCCTGGGAAGATGCTTTCTCTCCACAAGCATTTTCACCGATCAGAGCACTGGATCTGCGTGAAGGGAACCGCAGAAGTGACAGTTGAGGATCGAATAACGATCCTGCACGAGAACCAGTCGATCTACATCCCCGAGGGGGCGATACATCGCTTGGGGAACCCGGGCAAGATCACGCTGGAGTTGATCGAGATTCAAACTGGTGCCTACCTGGGGGAGGACGACATCATCCGTGTCGTAGACGAATCGGGACATGGAATGCCAGATATTCGAGGCGAAGGGTGCCATCGAGATGGCGTGCCCTGAAGTGTCGCCCGGCACATACTCACGCCTTCCGGAATCTGGAGCGAGGAGGTGCTCGCAACATTGACAAGCGTTGCGCCGGCGACCGCGCACTGGTCTGAGGACTCGCGACCCTGACCCCGGCATATTCCCGATCGTGGATGCGGTATTCGCCTCGGTAGCGCCCGGCGCGATCGTTCTCCTGCACCATGCATACCTCCCGACCAGGTGGGGCCGAACACTCCCTTACTTCGCGCTCTCGCGACGGCCTTCCTCGCCACCTCGCCCGGCGTCTGTTACCCGCTCGGCTTCTTTAAGCGGTTTCTCGCGGCCGCAGCCGCCTACACGCTGCTGCATCCCCGCCCCTCACCGACAGACCAGCTTTGCGCTCGCGTCGGGCTTGCGAGGAAGGCGAAAAGCCGGCGCCGAAGGTCGCATCAGCGGCTGCTCTGTTCATGGCAAGGCTACTGCGGTAGGCGTCGGTCTCTTCGCACCCGGCTCGAGCCGTTCGGTGGAAAAGACGGAATGGCAGGAGCGCTGGGCCGTGTGGCCACACAGCATGTTCTTCAGTAGGCGCGTGGCAGAGGGCGGGGCGACGGGATGAAGCCGGGGAGAGCGCCCGTGAATGCACTTGACATTAGTTTAATTAAGCGTTTTCTAACGATTTGCAAAGTTGATCGTTCGGATGACAGCAATCCGCACTGTGGATACGCCAGAACATGCGTTTTAAGGGCCTTGATCTCAATCTGCTCGTTGCGCTCGACGCGCTGATGACCGAACGCAAACTCACGGCCGCGGCACGCAGCATCAACCTGAGCCAGCCGGCCATGAGCGCAGCCATCACCCGGCTTCGCACCTATTTCCGCGACGAGCTGTTTA
>NZ_SRXN01000052.1 GCF_004827385.1 Ensifer sp. MPMI2T | reverse complement strand
GCCGAGGGAAAGGAAGCGTGTGGACGGTGCGGCGGGGTAACCCCTTGTGGGGAGGAGGTGAGGCGGGGTCTCTTGAGGCTCGCTGAAGAACGCCATCGCTCAAGCCCCCAGCGGCCGCAAAAGATCGCGGCTGATGATATGCCGCTGGATTTCCGAGGTGCCGTCCCAGATGCGCTCGACGCGGGCGTCGCGCCAGAAGCGGGCGAGCGGCAGGTCGTCCATCAGCCCCATGCCACCATAGATCTGGATCGCCTCGTCAGTGACGCGGGCGAGCATTTCCGTCGCGTAGACCTTGGCCGAAGCGATCTCGCGGTTCGACGGCAGGCCCTGGTCGAGCCGCCAGGCGGCCGACAGCGTCAGCAGGTCGGCCGCGTCGATCTCGGTGATCATGTCGGCAAGCTTGAAGGAAACGCCCTGATTGGCACCGATCGGCTTGCCGAACTGCTTGCGCTCGGCGGCATAGGAAAGCGCATAGTCGAAGGCGCGCCGCGCCCGTCCGACCGAGGTGGCGGCAACCGTGAGCCGCGTCGCATAGAGCCATTCATTGGCGATGTCGAAACCCTTGTGCACCTCGCCGAGGATCTGCGCGGAGGGCAGGCGGCAATCGTCGAAGGTGAGGATGCAATTCTTATAGCCGCGATGCGAGACGGAACTGTAGCCCTCGCGGATTTCGAAGCCCGGCGTGCCGCGATCGACCAGGAAACAGGTGATCTTCTTCTTCGGCCCGCGCGGCGTCTGCTCCTCGCCGGTGGCGATGAAGACGATGACGAAATCGGCGATGTCGGCGTGGCTGATGAAGTGCTTCGTGCCGTTGACGATCCAGTCGTCGCCATCCTGTCTGGCGATGCATTTCATGCCGCGAACGTCCGAGCCGGCATCCGGCTCGGTCATGGCGAGCGCATCGAATTTGTCGCCTCGAACCGCCGGCAGCAGGTAGCGTTCGCGCTGCTCTTCGTTGCAAGCCATCAGGATGCCCGAGGGGCGGCCGAAGAATACGGTCAGCCCCATCGAGCCGCGGCCAAGTTCGCGCTCGACGAGCGTGAAGGTCAGGTGATCGAGCCCGGCGCCGCCGACGTCTTCGGGGAAATTGCAGGCGAAAAAGCCGAGTTCCCTGCACTTGCGGGCAATTTCCTGGCCGAGCTCGCGCGGTACTATGCCTGTTCGCTCGACCTCGTTTTCATGCGGATAGATCTCGGTCTCGACGAAGTTGCGAACCGTGTCGACGATCATCTGCTGTTCTTCGGTCAGTGCGAAATTCATTGTTCTCCCTCGTATTCTTTTGGTCCGCCTGTCTGGGCCGATCTCCTCATCGGCCGGCGGCGTTTTTTGGCTTTTCGCCCCTCACCCTAGCCCTCTCCCCGCGCGCGGGGAGAGGGGACTTTGGTGCACGACGGCTGCGGCATCTGCCTTCTCACCGTCAGAACGGGGAGAAGGTGGCGGCAGCCGGATGAGGGGCAATCATCGGCCGTCGATCTTTCAACGCTTCTGCCCCACGTGCCGCCCCGCACCTTCCGGCGCATCGAGCTTCGCATGTACTTCCGCGATCGGCTTCAGCTTGGCGATGACGTCCGCCGGCGCCGGCACAGACTTGCCGGCCTTTGCGTCGACGTGGAGCATCATTTGCTCCGCAGTCGCGATCACGTCACCGGACACCGCATCGTGGATCTTGGTGAAGAAGTGGATCCGCTTCTCGTCCAAGGCGAGAAGCTGGAGCGTGGTGTAGAGCGCCTGGCCGAGCTTTGCCTCGCCAAGATGGCGGATATGGGTTTCGACGGTGTAGTAGCTATGGCCGGCTTCGACATAGGCGAAATCGACGCCGATCAGCCTGAGCAGCGCATCGGAAGTGTCGCCGAAAAGCTGCAGGTAGCGGTGCTCGGTCATGTGACCGTTGTAGTCGACCCAGGCGGCGTTGACCTTGGTCTCGACGAGGCGCAGCGGGCCGGAGGCATCAAAGGTTTTCGCCTGATTGCCGCCCTTCGCCCAAAGGCGCTTTTCGAAATCTGCAAGCAGCTTGCCAGCGCCCCAGCCTTCGCCGCCATTGCCGGCTTTCAGCGCATGCATGATGCCGACGAGGTTTTCGTCGCGGATGCGTTCGAGTTCGCGGATCGAGCGGCCGGCAGCTTGGGCGTCCGACTGCGCGCCGATCTTTTCGACGAGCGCATCGTCGAGGTCGACGACATCGGTGAATTTGGTCCAGGGCCATTTAAGACAGGGGCCGAACTGGGCGAGGAAGTGGCGCATGCCCGCCTCGCCGCCGGCGATGCGATAGGTCTCGAACAGGCCCATCTGCGCCCAGCGCATGCCGAAGGAATAGCGCATGACATTGTCGAGCGTTTCGGTGTCGCAGATGTCGTCCTGGATCAGCCAGAGAGCTTCGCGCCAGAGCGCTTCGAGCAGGCGGTCACCGACGAAGGCCTCGATCTCCTTGGCGATGACGACGCCCTTCATACCGATTTCGGCAACGCCTTCCTCGGCCCGCTTGATTGTCGCCGCCGATGTTCTCTTGCCTCCGACGAGCTCGACCAGCGGCAGCAGGTAGACTGGGTTATAGGGATGCGCCACGAACATGCGTTCGGGGTATTTCATGTCGGCCTGCAGGTCCGAGGGCAGAAGGCCCGAGGTCGAAGAGCCGATGAGCGCGTCGGGGCGGGCAAAGGCGTCGATCTCGGTGATGACGCCGCGCTTCAGCTCCAGCCGCTCCGGAACGCTTTCCTGAATCCAGTCAACGCCTTCGACCGCCTGCTCAATGCTTTTGCAGAAGGTGAGTTTGCCGCGCGGCGGCAGCGGCGCCATGGTCAGCATGCCATAGGCCTTCTCGGCATTGGCCATGACCTCGCCGATGATGCGCTCGGCTTCCGGATGCGGGTCGAAGATGTTGACGTCGATGCCGGCAAGCGCGAAACGCGCCGCCCAGGCCCCGCCGATGACGCCGCCGCCGACGCAGGCGGCTTTGGTGATGATGCTCATTCCCTCTCCTCGATTCCTTGAACTCTCGGTCTGCCCCTCACCCTAGCCCTCTCCCCGCGGGCGGGGAGAGGGGACTGGGCGCCTACGGCTTGCGTCCTTCTCCTCGTCTCTACGGGGAGAAGGGTTGGCAGGCGGATGAGGGGCCGAACTCGCTCTTACCGCTTCTTCAGCTTCAGCTTCTCACGGACCTCTGCCGGTCCGATGATCTTCGCGCCCATGCCCTCGATGACGGAGACTGCCTTTTCGACGAGCTGGCCGTTGGTCGCGAGCTGGCCCTTACCGACATAGAGATTGTCTTCGAGGCCGACGCGGACGTTGCCGCCGGCAAGGATCGCCGCTGCCGGATAGGCTAGCGCATTGCGGCCGATCGAGAAGGCAGAGAAGTTCCAGTTCGGCGGTACGTTGTTGACCATCGCCATGAAGGTGTTGAGGTCGTCCGGCGCCCCCCACGGAATGCCCATGCAGAGCTGGATCAGCACCGGATCCTCGATCAGGCCTTCTTCGACGAGCTGCTTGGCGAACCAGAGATGGCCGGTGTCGAAGGCCTCGATCTCGGGCCTTACGCCGAGCGCGGTCATCTGGCGGGCCATTTCGCGCAGCATCGACGGCGTGTTGGTCATGACGTAGTCGCCGAGCGAGAAGTTCATGGTTCCGCAGTCGAGCGTGCAAATTTCCGGCAGGCATTCGGCGACATGGGCAACACGCTCGGTGGCACCGGCCATGTCGGTGCCCTTTTCGTTGACCGGGAACGGGCTTTCGACATTGCCGAAGACGAGGTCTCCACCCATACCGGCGGTCAAGTTGAGGACGATGTCGATGTCGGCGGAACGGATGCGGTCGGTCACTTCCTTGTAGAGGTCGAGGCGGCGGGCGGGCGCACCGGTTTCCGGATCGCGGACGTGGCAGTGGACGATCGCAGCACCAGCCTTGGCGGCTTCGACTGCTGCCTCGGCGATCTGCTTTGGCGTAATCGGGACGTGGTTGGATTTGGAAACGGTGTCACCCGAACCGGTGACGGCGCAGGTGATGAACACCTCGCGGTTCATGCTGAGCGGCATTGCTGTCTCCCTTTTGTTGGGAGCTATTACGAGCCAGAAAGGTCGTCTCTGCTTTTCATTATCGGTAGTAGCTTATACATTCTCGGCAGAACGCGGAGGAAGTTTTGCCATGAACGAGATCGTTTCGCACGTGCAGCACATCGATTTGCTGGTCCTGCCGGAAACGAACCTGATCCTCGTCGCTTCCGTCATCGAGCCTCTCCGCGCCGCCAACCGCATTGCCGGGCGGGCGCTTTACAGCTGGACGATCTTCAGCCCGGGCGGCGAGGCGATCGAGACCAAGAGCGGCATTCCGATTCCTGTCTCCGGTCCCTTCCGGCCTCAACGCGAGACGGCGCCGCTCTTCGTGCTTTCGAGCTACAACTGGAAGCGCAGTGCCACCTCGCAGTTGAAGATGTTACTGTCGCAGACGGCGCGGCATCGAGAAGTCATGGCTGGGATCGAATCGGGCTCGTGGCTGCTTGCCGAGACCAGCCTGCTCGACAATTTCTCCGCTACCACCCACTGGGAGGATTTTGAGGATTTCGCCGCCGCCTATCCGCAGGTGACCATGGTGCGCGAGCGTTTCGTCATCGACGGCAAACGCATCACCACCGGCGGCTCGCTGCCGACGCTCGATCTGATGCTGGAACTGATCCGCCGGGCGCATGGCTATTCGCTGGCGCTCGAGGTCTCGCGCCTCTTCATCTACGAGCAGGAGCGCACGCGCGGCGATCTGCTGCAGGTGCCGGCGATTGGCAATATGCGCATTCTCGATGCCCGGGTCGGTGCAGCGGTCAAGCTGATGGAGGAGACCGTCGAGGCGCCGCTAACGCTCGCGCGCCTCGCACGCCGTGTCGGCGTCAGCGCCCGGCATTTGCAAGACCTCTTCAAGGACACGATGGGCGTTGCCCCGCATGAGCACTATCTCGCTCTCCGCCTCAACGCCGCGCGCCGAAAAGTGATAGAGACGCGAGTGGAGTTTGCCGATATTGCCGCGATCACCGGCTTCAACTCCTCTTCCTCGTTCTCGCGCAGCTACCGCGCGCACTACCGCGAAAGTCCTAGCGAAACGCGCCGGCGGCTGAAGCTCAAAAGCTGATTCAACACTTTCAGACGGAGATTCAGCCGGCGACAGATTGGCGAATCGAACCAGCAGCTTGGTGCAGCCTCATCAGGAGGCGATTCAGGTCCGCGCCGTTCCCGTCTTCATCATCCTGAAGATGGCTTCGCCTGCCTGAGCCCAAAGAGCTTTCCTTGGCCATACCAGCGTCAAGGACTGTCGGTATTGGGGCGCGAGGCGGATCATCGCGGGTGGGCGGTGGACCCGGGCAAGCGAGCTTTCTGGCAATATCGAGAGATAGCCGTGGTGGCTGACGAGATTGATGATCACAGGGATGGAGTCCACTTCGATCAGCGTCACGCGCCGCCGCTCGCTTTCGCTGAGCGTATCTTCCAGAAAACGCGTCGCCTCGCGCCTCAACCCGCTCTTGGCGCTCGGCACGGCGATCGGGGAGGTGCAGAGCAGACGGGCGAAGTCGCCGTCCATTTCGGAAAGTGTCGCCGCGGCGCCGGCGAGCGCCAGTGGCGTTTCCGATACGAGCCGGCCATCGAATTCGTTGGGAAAGTCGGCGACGTCGAGGAGTGCGGCATCGAAGCGCCGGCTCTTCAGCCCGGCGATGAGTTCGTCCGCCGTCGTGCTTGAAATGAAGAGGTGCTGACGGGGCCGCGCCGCATGCCAGGCGGCAGTAAGCGCCGCCAGCATGCGCGCGATCTCGCTCTCGGGCCCGAGCGGCATCACCGCACCGAGACGCCATGTCGTCGCGTCGCGGCGAAAGCGGTCGTCCGATGCACGCGTCAGGCGTGCCCAACATTGAAGCAGTTTTTCCGCGAGCGGGAGGGCGGCAAGTGCTTCCTCGGTGCAGACCACCCCGTGATAAGCGCGCTCGAACAACGGGTATCCGAGATGGCGTTCGAGGTCCGCCATCTGGCGGGTCAACTGGGGTTGGCCGAGGCCCAGCATCCGCGCGACGGAGCGTATGCTGCCGTTGCGGGCGATCTTCACGAAACGGTCGAGCGCAGCCAGGCTGACGGGAGGGACTGGTCCTCGCGCTGGACTCCCGAGGCGGCTGGCAAGAAGCGTAGCGGTCTCCGCCGCCTCCGCGATGTCCGCAATGCGCGCCTGCGCCTCCAGCGTCGGCACGAGCATGGCACCCTCGCGGCGAAGCAGCGGCACGGAGATCGTTTGCTCGAAGCGCCGAACGGCGGCGCTGACGCTCGACGGCGGGCGCCTGCTGAGCTTTGCCGCACGCCGAATGCCGCCTTCGCGCAGTGTCGCGTCGACAAGGACGATCGTCGCAATATCCACGATATCTACCCGCGCTTTGAACAGCGATGTCCATCGATCTGTTCAGATTTCGGCATCATTCGTTCCGAATTTGGGATATACCACGCATCGGCACTGTGCGCATAGCATGCTCGCAAAAGAGGTTTCGTTTCAGCATGCTGCAATCGGTCAAGACCATCGTACTTTGCGGAAAACCGCTCGACTTCGGGGTACTCGAAGAGATCGGCTCGGGGCTGGCGCGACCCGTCGCGGATGATGCCGGCATGGAGCGGGTGGCCGCTGCCCACAAGGTGGTCGCCGACCGCGTCGCTATGGGCCTGCCGGTCTACGGCTCCAACACCGGCGTCGGTTCAATGAAGGACCGGCTGTGGACGGCGGACGACCTCGCCGAATTCAATACGTCGCTCGTGCGTGCCCATCACTTCGGCACCGGCGAATTCTTTGCCGCGCCGATCATCCGCAAGGCGATCGCCATCCGTGTCAACACCGCGATGCGCGGGCATACCGGCTGCAGCCCGGAGTTGATCGACGCCTTCGTCGCGCTTCTCGAACGGGGCATCGTCCCCGCCGTGCGCCGTCATGGCTCGATGGGCTGCGCCGATATCGGACTCATGGGCCAGGTGGCCTCCGTGCTGACCGGCGTCGGCGAGGCCTATTACAGCGGCCAGCTGATGACGGCGGAGTCGGCGCTGAGGGAGGCGGGGCTCACCCCCTTCGTCATGCGGCCGCGCGATGCGCTCGCGGCACTAAGTGTCAATGCAATCTCCTATGCGGCGGCGGGTGACGTCCTGCGCGAGGCGGCGGCAGCGATCCGCGTCCTGCTTGTTACTGGCGTCATGTCGTCGCGCGCGCTCGGCGCCTCGGCCGATCCATGGCTCGTCGCGGCGACGCTTTCGACGCGTGGCGATGCGCTCGTCGGCTCCTGGCTCTACGGCCAGTCGGGCATCGCCGATTGGCCCTTGCCGACGGCGATCCACGATCCACTAAGTCTGCGCATGACCGCCCAGGTTTTCGGTGCCGTCGTCGACACGCTGCTGGTGGCCGCTGGCCGGCTTGTCGAGGCGACCTATCTTTCTGACGACAATCCCGTGGTGCTTGGCGGCCAGGTGCATTCATCCGGTGCGTCGCTGCCGCTGACGACGACGCTCTATATCGAGGCGGCGCAGGTCGCCTTTTCGCATGTGGCGCGCAATGTCTTGAACCGCTGCATCCTGCTTTCGAACGGCGGGCGGCGCAACCTCTCGGTCAATCTCGTTGCACCCGGAGAGGTAGCCACGGGGCTCGGGCCGCTGATGAAGCTCGCGGTCGAACTCTACATGCGTGTCCAGTCGCTTGCCGTACCCTTGTCGGCGCAATCGATCGTCGTTGCTGGCGGATTGGAAGAGGAGGCGACCTTCCTGCCGCTGATCGTCGAGCGCATGGAGGCGCAGGTTCGCGACCTCCGGCAGCTGGCGGCTATCGAGGCGATGCTGTCGGCGCAGGCGATCGATCTCGTCGGAGACGAACCGAAGGGCGTCGTCAAGTTTGCCTATGACCGCACTCGCTCGGTTAGTCCGGTCTATCTCAAGGACCGGCCGCTCTCGAAAGAGATCGAAGCGCTGCAGGCGGCGTTCACCGACCACGACCTGTTGCGCGCCTTCGTCGAGACGGCGCCGATGCCGGAATTCGACGACTTCTTCGCGCTGGCCAAATGAACTGGCAAAATGAACGGGAAGGAAGAGAGCAATGTCCGATTTCGATCTCGTTCTGAAAGGCACCGTAGTCCTGCCGCATCGCATCGTCGAAGGGGGGCACGTGGCGGTGAGAAACGGCAAGGTGGTGCATGTCGGGCAGGGAGCGGCCCCGTCGGCGCGCGAAAGGCACGAGCTCGGCAAGGCGCTGATCCTTCCAGGCGCGATCGACGCCCAGGTACATTCGCTGTCGCAGAAGAATCAGGAGGATTTCATCTGGTCGACACGTTCGGCTGCCGCCGGCGGCGTGACGACGATCGTTGACATGCCCTATGACGAAGGCAATCTCGTTTGTTCGGCGGAGGCGGTCAGACACAAGGTCGCCCATGCCGGTGCGCAGGCCCGCGTCGACTTCGCGCTCTATGGCACGATCGATCCCGCAGAGGGGACGTCGCGGATTGGCGAGATGGTGGAGGCGGGTATTGCCGCCTTCAAGTTCTCGACGTTTGGAACGGATGCGAAACGGTTCCCGCGAATTCCCGCCGCCCTTCTGGAAGAGTGCTTCCGTGCTATCGCCCCGACCGGACTGACCGCCGGCGTTCACAACGAGGATGACGAGGCGGTACGAGCCGCGATTGACAGGGTCAGGGCCGCCGGGATCAGCGACTATCGGGCGCATGGTCTTTCGCGCCCGCCGCTGACCGAGCTTCTCGCGACCAACCAGATCTATGAGACGGGTGCCGCAACCGGCTGCCCGGCGCACGTGGTGCATTGCTCGCTTGGCCGCGGCTACGAAATTGCCGCCGCCTATCGGGCGCAGGGCCATGCGGCAACGATCGAGTGCTGTATCCACTATCTCACTTTGGACGAGGAAAACGACGTGCGCCGCCTCGGCGGCAAGGCCAAGATCAACCCGCCGATCCGCCCGCGCGCAGAGGTCGAAAAACTCTGGCGGCACGTGGCCGACGGCAGCGTAACCTTGGTTTCGACCGATCACGTGAGCTGGTCGGAGGATCGCAAGACCAATCCGGATATGCTTGCCAATGCCTCCGGCGTGCCGGGCCTTGAGGTGATGGTGCCGCTTTTCGTCAAGGGTGCGCTGGAGCGCGGCATTCCGCTGACACGGGCCGCCGAGCTGATGGCGCTCAACCCCGCGCGGCACTTCCGGCTCGATCATTGCAAGGGCGCGCTCGAAGCCGGCAAGGACGCCGATATCATCGTCATGACGCCGGAATCCTATGTCTATGATGCGGCGACAAGCGGCAACAATGTCGTCGGCTGGTCGCCCTATAACGGCATTCGCCTGCCGTGGCGGGTGTCCGCCACCTATCTGCGCGGACGCCTCGTCTGTGATGGCAGTCGGGTCGTCGCGGAACCGTGCACGGGTGCCTTCGTGCGGCCGTTGCCGAGCCTTCCGCTTCAGGAGCCGCGGCGATGACCGCAATGCAAACCAATCTGCCGGTCGATGCAGGCCGCATCGCCGATATCGTCAAGGGGCTGGCACGCATCACTGAACCCGACCGCCCCTACACCCGCCGCGCCTTCACCCCGCTCTTTCTCGAAGGCCGCGCTTTCCTCGAGCAGCGTTTCAAAGTCGCGGGTCTCGATACGAGGATCGATGCGGCCGGCAATCTCATCGGCCGGCGCAAGGGCCGGAAGCCGGCGCTCGGCACGATCATGCTCGGCTCGCATTCCGACACGGTACCGGAAGGCGGCCGCTTCGACGGGATCGCCGGCGTTGCGGCCGCGCTCGAAGTGGCGCGTTCTCTTGCCGACGCCGGGATCGAGCTCGACCATGATCTGGAGATCGTCGACTTCCTTGCCGAGGAGGTGTCGATCTTCGGCGTTTCCTGCGTCGGCAGCCGCGGCATGGCCGGGCTTGTTCCCGATGGCTGGCTGAACCGTACGCACGACGAGCTGACGCTCCGCCAGGGTATCGTCGAGGTCGGCGGTGATCCTTCTCGTCTGCCATCGTCGAAGCGCTCCGACGTCAAGGCGTTCCTGGAGCTGCATATCGAGCAGGGGCCGGTGCTCGAGGCCGAGCGCCTGGATATCGGCGTGGTGACGGCGATCGCCGGGATCACACGGATCGAGATTGTCGTCGAGGGACAGGCGGATCATGCGGGGACGACGCCGATGGGGCGCCGTCGCGATGCGCTTGTCGCCGCGTCGCGCCTCGTGCTGGAGATCGAGAAGCTGGGTTTTACCCATGCGGCAGGCGAGGGGCACTTCACCGCGACGGTCGGCGAATTCGAAATCGAACCCAATGCCGCCAATGTTGTGCCCTCGCGGGCGCGGCTGTTGATCGATGCGCGCGCCGAGCTTCGGCCGCAAATGGAGGTGTTCATCACCGAGGTCGAGGCGCTTGCCGCCCGCCTCGCCGAGGAGACCGGTGTCATGATCGCGCCGCCGAAGGTGATCTCCGACAATCACCCGACACCCGGCGATCCCTTGGTTCTTGCTACGTTGCAAGCGGCCTGCGGGCGGGTCGGCGCGCGTCACCGGCGGATGGCTTCCGGGGCCGGGCACGACACGGCCTGGATGGGCCGGATAGCGAAAGCCGCGATGATCTTCATTCCCTGCCGCGATGGTCGGTCGCATGCGCCTGAGGAATGGGCGGAAAACCACGATATCGCGCTTGGCGCAGCGGTGCTGCTCGAAGCCGTGCGACGGCTCGACGGACAATTGCAGGAGAAGAGATAGATGGGCCGGATATTGACGGAAAAGGATGTCGAGGCGGCGGTCAAGGGCGGCTCCGTCTATGCGGCGGGCGGTGGCGGCTGGGCGGATCACGGGCGCATGCTGGGGCTTGCGGCCGTCTCGATCGGCAAGCCGGAGCTGGTTTCGATCAACGAGCTGAAGCCGGACGACTGGGTGGCGACCGCCGCTGCGATCGGCGCACCGGCCTCGACGACGCCGTGGGAGATGCGGGGCGTCGATTACGTGAAGGCCGTTGAACTTTTGCAGGAGGCGCTCGGTGAAAAGCTTACGGGCCTGATCGTCGGGCAGAACGGCAAATCCTCCACGCTGAATGGCTGGCTGCCATCGGCGATCCTCGGCACCAAGGTTGTCGATGCCGTTGGCGATATCCGCGCCCATCCGACGGGAGATATGGGCTCGATCGGTCTCGCCGGTTTGCCCAAACCGATGATCCAGACGGCGGTCGGGGGAAACCGCGAGGAGAACCGCTATATCGAGCTCGTGGTCCGGGGCGCGACGGCCAAGGTATCGCCGATCCTGAGGACCGCGGCGGACATGTCAGGCGGCTTCATCGCCTCCTGCCGCAATCCGGTCCACGCGTCCTACGTCAAGGCCAATGCCGCGCTCGGCGGCATCTCCATGGCGCTGACTCTGGGTGAGGCGATTATCGCAGCGGAAGGCAAGGGCGGCAGTGCCGTCATCGATGCCATCGCAAACACCACCAACGGCTCCATTCTTGCCGAGGGAACGATCACCGATAAATCCGTGGCTTATACCAAGGAGGCCTTCGACATCGGCACGGTCACGCTCGGGAAGGGCGATGACTCAACGATACTCCATGTAATGAACGAATACATGGCCGTGGAAACGGCGGACGGTGTGCGCCTTGCAACGTTCCCGGATGTCATCACCACGCTGTCGCCGGAAGGCGAACCTTTAAGCGTCGGGCAGTTGCAGGTGGGGATGACGGTCTTCGTGCTGCATGTGTCGAAGACGGTGATCCCGCTCGGTTCCAGCGTGCTCGACCCATCCGTCTATCCGCCGGTCGAAAAGGCGATGGGGATCGAGATAGCGCGCTACGCCCTTGCGGGCAAGCGTTGACGGGAGGGCGACGTGGCACGCGATCCGGGGCTCGAGGAACTGGTGAGGCAAGACCTCGGCGATCAGCCGGGACTTTCGGAAAAGCCGATGTTCGGTGGCTTGGCCTTTCTCGTGAACGGCAATTTGCTCTGCGGCGCGCGCGAGGATGGAATGCTGGTGCGGCTTGGCAAGGGCAATGACGATTGGGCCTTGGCGCTGCCCGGTATCGTGCAGATGGTGATGGGCGAGCGCCGGATGCACGGCTGGGTGCGCGCCGGCGTGGAGGCCTATGGAGATGACGCCTTGCGCCGTCGCCTGCTGGATGCGGCGCGCGGCTACGTGCTTTCGCTGCCGCCGAAGTGAATCGAAGGGGGCGTGACTTGCCCCTCATCCGCCTTCCGGCACCTTCTCCCCGTGAGACAGGGAGAAGGGACATGCCGCGCCCTTCCAGTCCCCTCTCCCCGCTCGCAGGGAGAGGGTTAGGGTGAGGGGCAAAGACACGACCGCGACGCACAAAGGAACGACCACCATGCCCAAGCCCAACCCCCGTCACCCGAACTTTCCGATTCCCGGCGGGCCGGAGCTGCGTGCCAAGGGCTGGCGGCAGGAGGCACTGTTGCGGCTCCTCGAAAATGTCCTTTCCGTCGGAGAGGATCCGGACAATCTCGTCGTCTACGCGGCGCTGGGGAAGGCCGCGCGCAACTGGCCGTCCCATCGGGCAATCGTCAAGACGCTTATCGAGATGGACGAGGACCAGACGCTGCTCATCCAGTCGGGCAAGCCGGTGGGGCTGTTGAAGACCCATGCCAAGGCGCCGCTCGTCATCATGGCGAATTGCAACATCGTCGGCCAATGGGCCAAAGCCGATGTCTTCTACGAGCTGCAGCGCAAGGGGCTGATCTGTTGGGGCGGGCTGACGGCCGGCGCCTGGCAATATATCGGCAGCCAGGGGGTGATCCAGGGCACCTACGAGATCTTCATGCGGATTGCCGAGCGCCGCTTCGGCGGCGATCTTTCCGGTCGTTTCGTGCTGACCGCCGGGCTCGGCGGCATGGGTGGCGCCCAGCCGCTGGCCGGCCGCATGGCGGGGGCCGCCATCCTCTGCGTCGATATCGATCCGGAACGCGCAAGGAAGCGTCAGCAGGTCGGCTATCTTCAGGAAATCGCACCGGACCTCAATACGGCGCTGGCAATGGTCGATGCGGCCGTCAAGGAGAAGCGGGCGCTCTCGGTCGGTCTCGTCGGCAACGCCGCGGAAATCTATCCGGAGATCGCCCGGCGCGGCGTCGTTCCGGATGTGGTCACAGACCAGACGTCGGCGCATGATCTCGTCTACGGCTATGTGCCGAAGGGCATGAGCCTCGACCAGGTGCGGTCGTTGCGCGAAGACGGGCAGGGCCAGCTGATGGCGGCAAGCCGCGCCTCGATCACCGAGCACGTGAAGGCCATGCTCGACTTCCAGAAAAAGGGCGCGGAAGTCTTCGATAACGGCAACCTGATCCGCACGCAGGCGCGGGAAGGCGGCGTTGCCAATGCCTTCGACATTCCGATCTTCACCGAAGCTTATCTTCGGCCGCTCTTTGCCTGCGCGATCGGCCCGTTCCGCTGGATGGCACTTTCCGGCGAGGAGAGCGACATCGCCCTGATCGACGACCTGCTTCTCGAAATGTTCCCGGACAACCGGATCATCACCAATTGGATCCGGCTCGCGCGGCAGCACATTCCCTTCGAGGGCCTGCCGGCGCGCATCGCCTGGCTCGGCCACGGCGAACGTACGGCGCTTGCCCGTCGCGTCAATCAAATGGTCGCCAGCGGCGAGCTCAAATGCCCCATCGCCTTCTCGCGCGACCATCTCGATGCCGGCGCCATGGCGCATCCGAACATCATGACGGAGCGGATGAAGGATGGTTCCGACGCGATCGCTGACTGGCCACTCCTCGACGCGATGCTGCTCTGCTCTTCGATGGCGGATCTCGTCGTCGTTCATTCGGGCGGGGGCGGCTATGCCGGTTACATGACGAGCTGCGGGGTGACGGTCGTTGCAGACGGCACGAAGGCCGCGGACGAGCGGCTCGACCATGCGCTGACCAACGACACGTCGCTCGGCGTCATCCGCTATGCGGATGCCGGCTACGACGAGAGCTTCGAGGAGATTGCCGCCAAGGGCATCGGACACGTGAAGGTCTGATGGCGCCGCGATGGCGTGTCAGACGACGGTCTCGCCGCCGTCGACCACAAGAATTTGCCCGGTCATGTAGGACGAGCGATCGCAGACGAGGAAGAGGATCGACTCGGCGATTTCGTCGACGCTAGCCCACCGGCCGAGCGGCACCTTCTCGCGGATATAGGCCTCGATAGCGCCGCGCCCGCCCATCTGGGCAATGAAGGGCTCGTTGAAGGGCGTATCGACCCAGCCGGGGCAGAGCGCGTTCACCCTGACGCCGTATTTCGCATAGTCGCCAGCCATCTGCCGGGTCATGGCGATCACAGCGTGCTTCGTCGTTGTGTAGGCGATCATCTCGCGGTCGTAGAGCACGCCTGAAGACGAGGAGGTATTGACGATGACGCCGCGGCCCGCCTCCTTCATCGACGGCATGACGAGGCGGGCGGCCATGAAATGGGCGCGGACATTGAGGTTCCAGGAACGGTCGAAGCCTGCCACTTCGACTTCCTCCAGGTCGCCGGCGACCTGCGCACCGGCGTGGTTATGCAAGATGTCGATGCGGCCGTGGCGGTAAAGGATATCGGCGATGCCGTCGGACAGCGCCGCATCGTCGGTTACGTCGATCGCGAGCGCCTCGGCGCGGCCTGCCTTGCCGGCAATGGCCGCGACGGTTTCTTCCGCGGCCTTGCGGCTGCGATCGACAACAACGACATGGGCGCCTTCGCGCGCCATGATGGCGGCACCTGCCTGACCGATGCCGGAGCCTGCTCCGGTGACGATCGCGATCCGGTCTTTCAGGATCATTGTTTCACTCCCCGGATTTGCTTTTCTTTTCGCGCATGAGCACGCGCGCTGTCAGGATCAGGAGCAGCGAGGCGACCAATACCAGGGTCGCGATCGCGTTGATTTCCGGCGTCACACCGCGGCGGATCGAGGCGAAGACATAGATCGGCAGGGTCGTCTTCGAGCCGGCGACGAAGAAGGCGATGATGAAATCATCGAAGGAGAAGGTGAAGGCGAGCAGGAAGCCGGCGAGGATCGACGGCAGGATCTGCGGCAGCACGATTAGGCGGAAGGTGGTGAGCGGCGTCGCGTAGAGATCGCTCGACGCCTCGACGATGTCGCGGCCGAGGCTCGCGATCCGCGCCTTGACGATCATCGTCACCAGCGCCATCGAGAAGAGACCATGGGCAGCGATGATCGAGCCGTAGCCGAGACCGAGTTGTGGTGGCTGATCGCCCGGCCAGAGCGTCGCGAGCGCCGGATTGATGAAGGAGAAGACGGCGACGAGCGCGACCAGCGTGGCAATGCCGATCACGACGCCCGGCACGACGATCGCAGCCGCGAACAGTGCGTCAAAGATAGCGCGCGTGCGCGTGCCGAGCCGCTCCATGCCGAGTGCGGCCATGGTCCCGAAGACGGCGGCAAGCGCTGCGCTGGTGAAGGCGATCATAAGGCTATTTTGCAGTGCCGAGACGAGGAAGGTGTTGCCGAGCGCCTTGCCATACCAAGCGGTCGAGAAGCCGGTGAACTCGCTGGCGCTGCGGCCGGCATTGAAAGAGAAGAGCACGACCAGCGCGATCGGCGCGTAGAGGAAGAGGTAGACGGCGGAGATGAAGGCACGCATCAGACGAGGTCCACCTGTCTTGTGCCCGCGACCTTCCAGGCGATCCGCATCGCTACCATCAGCACCACGACGACGACCGCGACCAGGGTGACGGCGATGGCCGAGCCGAAAGGCCAGTTGCGCGACTGCAGGAAGAGGTCGACCAAAGCGTTTCCGATGAAGAAGACCTTGCCGCCACCGAGGAGCTGCGGGATCAGGTATTCGCCGAGGAGCAGGATGGTGACGAGTGCGACGCCGGTCATCACACCGGGTAGCGAAAGCGGCAGGGTGACGCCGAAGAAGGTGGAGACCGGTTTGGCGCCGAGATCGGCGGAGGCCTCGAGCAGCCGGCGGTCGAGCTTTTCGAGGCTCACATAGATCGGCATGATCATCAGCGGCAGATAACCGTAGACGATGCCGAGCAGCACGGCCCCGGGCGTGTTCAGCATGCGGACATCCTCGATGCCGATCATCGCGAGCAGATTGGGAATGCCGCGCGAACCGAGGATGTACATCCAGGCGTAGGTGCGCACGAGCAGGCTCGTCCAGAACGGCACGACCACGAGCGAAACGAGGATGAGACGATAGCGCGGGTTCGCCTTGACCGCGAGGTAATAGGCGACGGGGTAGGCGACCAGCAGGCAGAGGAGCGCGCCGGCGGGCGCAAGCACCAGCGTGTTCCAGAACGCCGCTGCCCGCGTCGGCAGGTTGGCGAACTGGGCGAAGGTGAAGGCGGCCTGATACCCGCCCTCCGGCGCGCGTTCGCCGAAGGCAAAGACGAGCATGGCGATGAAGGGGAGAACCAGGAAGACGCAGAGCCACGCCGCCGCCGGCGCAACCAGCGCCGCCGTCACTAGGTTCCTCTTCGTGTTCATTGCCGCTTGCATGAAGTTCGGTCCGTCAGAATGCACTTAGATCAAAAGCCCCTCATCCGGCCTGCCGGCCACCTTCTCCCCGCCAGCGGGGCGAAGGGGACTCGTGGCGCCCGCTTCGCTCCCTCTCGTCGCTGGCGTGAAGAGGGGAGCGGGGCTCTGGCGGCTTGTTCCTTCTCCCCGTCAGAACGGGGAGAAGGTCGCGGCAGCGGGATGAGGGGCAATCGCGCCGCGACTCGAAATCACGCCGACTTGAAGCGCGCCATCAGCTCGGCGCGGCCGGGATCGGTGAGCGTCACGGCGGCGCCGAATTCGAGCGGCGTCAGTGCCGCTTCGTCCGGATAGACGATCTTGTTCGAAGTGACGTCGGCCGGCAGCAGCTTCAGGACGCGGCTGTCGGTCGTCGGCGCGCCGTTGGCGATGTGCTCCTTGACGGCGTTTTCCGGCGTCATCAGGTAGTTGAGCAGCGCGTAGCCGGCCGCCTTGTTGGCCGCACTCTTCGGGATGGCGTAGAAATCCGACCAGATCTCGCCGCCGTCCTTGCCGAGCACGAACTGGATTTCTGGCATGTCGCGGTTGAGCTGCGCGCCGTCATTGGTCCAGCACATGGTCATCCAGGCGTCGGTCGCCCGCATCGAGGGCTGGTAGTCGCTGTTGATCGCATAAAGATGCGGCTTCACCTTGATCAGCAGTTCCTCGGCCTTGGCGAGTTCGTCCGGCTTGACGGAGTTGAAGGAGTAGCCAAGCGAGACCAGCGCATTGCCGATGGTGGTGAGCTGATAGTCGTGCACCATGGCGCGGCCGTCCGCCTCGGCCATCGCGACGTCGAAGAATTCCTTCCAGCTCGTGACCGGGGTCTTGATTTTGCTGGAGTTCACGGCGATGCCGGTCGTGCCCCAGTTCTTCGGCACCGCATAGGTCTTGCCGTCGACGATGCCTTCGTTGGTGAAGCGCGGGTTCTCGGTCGAGGGGTCGTAGTTCGGCAGTTTCGACATGTCGAGCTCATCGATCAGGCCGAGCTTCACATAGGTGGAAATGGTGTAGTTGGTCGGGACAAAGAGATCCCAGCCGGTGCCGCCCGCCTGGAGCTTCGCCAGCATTTCCTCGTTCGAGCCGAAGACGTTGACCTCGACGGCAACGCCGGTTGCGGCCGTAAAGGCCTCGAAGGTGGCGGGGTCGTGGTAGTTCGGCCAGGTCGCGATAGACATCTGCGTGCCGAGATCGCCGGCGAAGGCAGCGGAATTGAAGAGGCCTGGCTGGCGCGCGAGGACGGCGGTCGCGAGGCCGAGGCCAGTAACGCCGAGGAAGTGGCGGCGCGTGACCGAGCCGCGCTTCAGGCGCATCAGTTCGTCGGCAAGCTTGTCGGCGGTAATCGGGGCATTCTCTCTGTACCACTTGGTCATGATGCTGTTCCCTTATCGTTGACGTGCAGTGATGGCAGCAGATTCGGCGGTCAGGCCGGGAAGACGTGAAGCGCGTTGGGATCGAAAGAGAGCCCGATTCTTTCGCCGGGCTCCGCGAGATCGCTTTCGTTGAGGCTCCGGCGGTCGGCGGTCACCAGGAAGTCGCCGAGGCCATCGACCTCGATCGAATATTCGACCGACGACCCTAGGAAGATGCGGTGCGTGACGGTGCCTTGAAGCGTCGCTGTGCCGCCGCGGACGAGGCTGATCGCCTCCGGGCGCAGCGCAACCGTGGCCGCGCCGAGCGTGCCGTTGGCGCTCGCGGGTTTTGCAAGGCCGACACCGTTCGCCAGCCGGATCGAATTCGTGCCCGCGTCGATCCTGGCGGCGATGCGGTTTGTCTTGCCGACGAAGTCGGCGACGAAGAGGCTCGCCGGGCGATCGTAGATCTCCTGCGGCGGACCGATCTGGACGATGCGGCCGGTGCTCATGACGCAGACGAGATCGCTCATCGACAGCGCCTCTTCCTGGTCGTGGGTGACCAGCACGAAGGTGATGCCGAGCTCGCGCTGCAGGCTCTGGAGCTCGATCTGCATGACCGTCCGCAGCTTCTTGTCCAGCGCGGCAAGCGGCTCGTCGAGAAGCAGTACCTTCGGCTTGTTGACAATGGCGCGGGCAAGCGCCACGCGCTGCTGCTGGCCACCGGACATTTCGTGGATGCGGCGCTTGCCAAAGCCGCCGAGACGCACCATCGCCAGCGCCTCTTGCGCCCGGCGGGCGATTTCCGCGGCGGCGATGCGCGGGCGCATCTGCTTCAAGCCATAGGCAACGTTCTGCTCGACATCGAGGTGCGGGAACAGCGCATATTGCTGGAACACCATGTTGACCGGCCGGCGATAGGCGGGCACGCCGTTCATCGGCTGGCCGCCGACATGGACCGTGCCCTCACTCGGTTGCTCAAAGCCGCCGATCATGCGCAGGCAGGTGGTCTTGCCGCAGCCGGAAGGACCGAGCAGCGCCACGAAGGCGCCCTTCGGCACCGCGAGGTTGATGTCCGAGACTGCCGTCACGCTGCCATAGCGTTTGGCGACCGAACGGAATTCGATGTCGTTCGTCGAAGCGGATGTCACGTCTGTTCCCTGCGGTTGTCTTTGGATCGATTGCGGTTCTTGTGCCGCTTCCTCCCGCCGCTATTGGCAGGTAGCCTAGTCAAATGCCGCGGCGCTGGTATATACCCCAAGAGAGGTATTTAAACCGGGATTGCCCTGTGGAAGGAGTATACCCCGAAGCGGGAAAAATCGGCCGGGGAGCGTGGTTTGAGTATCGACCTCGATGGACTTTTTCAGGCGCTCGCGCCCCTGGTCGACGGTGCGCCGATGGAGGATCAGGCCGTCGGTGGCGCATTTCGGCAGCTTATGTCGACGCTGATGAACTTCGATTACGTCGTCGTCTTCGCCTATCGCGGCAAGGAACGCCCGATCGATCTCTACAGTACCTTCAACGCGAAGGACCATGTTCTCTTCGTCAGCCTCTATCAGGCCGGACCCTATCTGCTCGACCCCTTCTACCACGCTGCATGCGCGCCGAAGCCCGGCGTCTGGCGGATGCGGGAACTGGCGCCCGATCGTTTCTTTTCGAGCGAGTATTACCGCACCTATTATGTCCAGACGGGGCTTGCGGAGGAGGTCGGCTTTTTCGTGCCGATCAGCGGTGAGATCACGGTCGTCCTCTCGCTGATGAGGCGCGAGGCGACCGGTACGTTTAGCGCGGCGGAATTCGCTCTGCTCAAGAAGGTGGAGCCGTTGGTGGCGGCGCTGGTGCGCCATCACTGGGCGGATCTCCGCCGCCGTTTCGACGCGGCACTGGCGAAGACAGGGCGAGGCCGGCGCAAGGCGGCCCATCCGCCCGCCGATGGTGTCTGGCAACACCTGAACCTGACCGAAAGGGAGGCGGTGATCATCGAATTGGTGCTTCAGGGGCATTCGTCGGAGTCGATCGGCCTCAAGCTCGGCATCTCGACCGGCACCGTCAAGGTTCACCGGCGCAACGTCTATCGCAAGCTCGGCATCTCCTCTCAGACCCAGCTTCTTTCGCTCTACCTCAAGAATCTCGGCCAGTAAGGGACGCGGCCTTGACTGGCTTCGAGTGAATATTTGAGGATGCTCGGACTTCCTAAAAGAGCCGGAGCGTTCGATGTCCGAGATCCCGCAACACAAGCCGCATTCGGTTGCTCATCATGTCGCCACGATGAGCGGGCGGGATCCGCACGAAGGCCATCGCGCAGCGACACCATTGGAGCTGCTCTTCGACCTGACCTTTGTCATCGCCTTCAGCCTCGCTGCCGCGCAGCTTGCGCATCTCCTCGCCGAGGGACACGTCAGGGCCGGGCTGATCGGCTTCGGCTTCGCGACCTTCGCAATCTGCTGGGCCTGGGTGAACTTTTCCTGGTTCGCTTCCGCCTACGACACCGACGACTGGGTGTTTCGCTGCGTGACGATGGTACAGATGGCCGGCGTGCTCATTCTCGCCATCGGGCTGCCGCCGATGTTCGAGTCGATCGACAAGGGCGAAAATCTGAACAACGGCGTCATGGTGCTTGGCTATGTCGTGATGCGGGCCGCCATGGTGTTCCAGTGGCTGCGGGCGGCGCGCGAGGATCCGCTCCGCCGCAAGGCCTGCACAACCTATGCGGCGGCGGTCTCCGTCGCCCAGATCGGCTGGATCGTGTTGATCTTCATCGATTTCTCCCTGCTCGTCACCTTCGTGTTCGTCGTCGTGCTGACCCTTGTCGAAATGGCCGGGCCGGTGATCGCGGAGTCGCTGCAGGGTGGTACCCCCTGGCACGCGCACCATATTGCCGAGCGCTACGGCCTGCTTGCGATCATCGCACTCGGTGAAGGCGTGGTTGGAACGGTGGCCTCCGTGACAGCGGTCGTCGAGGGGCGCGGCTGGAACCTTGACGTGGTGCTGGTCTGCATTGCAGGCACGGGGCTCACCTTCGGCATGTGGTGGATCTACTTCACGCTCCCGAGCGCGGAGATCCTTCACAAGTTCCGCAAGCGCGCCTTCGTCTGGGGCTATGGGCACATGGTGATCTTCGCCGCCATCATTGCGACGGGCGCGGGTCTGCACGTCGCTGCCTACTACATCGAGCACAAGGCGCATATCTCATCCGTCGCGACGGTTCTGACCGTCGCCGTCCCCGTCGCAGTTTATGTGGGCTCGATCTACGCCATGTACGTCTATCTGGTCAGGGCGATGGAGCGCCGTCACGTCTGGCAGTTCTGCGCCACGGTCCTGGTGCTGGCCGCGTCCGTTGGGGCGGCGACAGCGGGTATCGACATGGCGGTCTGCCTCGTCATTCTGACGTTCGCGCCGGTCATCACCGTCATCGGTTACGAACGCGCCGGCCATCGCCACATGGCACGGTCGCTCGAACGCGCGCTCGGGGGCGGGCAGAGCGCGCATTGAGGCCCTGTTTCGGGACGCAATTGTCGAGTCGCATCAAGGCTTTGTGAGAGGCGCCTGAAGGCCCGATTCAGGCGCTTCACGAAGCGACTCAAGAGGCGCTTACCAGGTCTTGCTGAGCTTCAGCGTGATGGTCCGGCTTTCGCCGTAGCCGCAGGTCAAGAGTCCCTGGCATCCCTTGACGTATTCCTTGTCGAAGAGATTGGCGACATTCAGGGAGGCGGCCCAGTCGTTCTTCTCATAGCGGATCGCAGCATCAACGAGCGTGGCGTCCGGCACCTTCCTGGTATTTTCCGCATCGGCCCAGGATTCGCCCTGATAGCGGACGCCGGCGCCGACGCTCACACCTTCGAAGGCGCCGCTGGTCACCGTGTAGTCAAGCCACAGGGCAGCCTGCGTCTCGGGTATGAGATAGGGCGACTTGCCGAGCAGCGACGGATTGGTATCTTCGGTGATCTCGAGATCGGTATAGCTGAAAGCGGAGATGACCTTCCAGTTTTCATCAAGGTTGACCTTACCTTCAAGCTCAATCCCGCGGGAGCGCACCTCGCCGAGTTGGGAGGAGAGCCCAAGGATGGGTTCAGTCACCTGGACGTTCTGCTTGGTTATCTCGAAGATGGAGGCAGTGAACAATCCGTCGATAAACGTCGGCTCGTATTTGATTCCCGCTTCGTACTGGTAGCCTTCTTCGTGCTTCAGGGGCACCAAAGTCGTGACCGCAGGATCGGGGTTCGAGTCGCGTGAACCCACGAGAGGGTTGAAGAAGGTCGCGACACTCACATAGGGCGTGAAGCCGTTGTCGAACTCGTAAGCGAGGCCGGCCCGGCCGCTGAGCGCGCCGTCATCATATCCGAAGTTGGAGGCTCCGGCCCAGGCCGTAGCGCCGTTCTTGAGGTCGGTATCGACATAGTCGTAGCGCCCATTGAGCGTTACGAGCCAACCCTCGCCGAAGCGCACCTGATCCTGGGCATAGATGCCGATCTGCTGCTGCGTGAAGATCTGGTTGACATAGACGGCCGTCGGCCCCTGGGGCACACCATAGACCGGATCGGTAGGGCTGATCGGCGCGGCGCCTCCCGATGCTCCTATATGGTCGAGGCGGTAGTATTTGTAGTCGAGGCCGGCGAGAAAAGTGTGATTCGTGGCGCCGAGATCAAAATCAGTCTCCGCGCGGTTGTCGATCGAGAAGCTGTCGACCTTCGACGTCGCCTCGAAGCCGATGCGGTTGAGAAGGTAGTCCGGACCGATGGGCTCGACATTGCCGAAGCCCGGGCCGACATAGCCGTAGGGGTAGGGGTACCGCTCGTGCTTGTGCAGATGGCCGTAGCGGGCGTTCTGGGTAAAGGTCCAGCCATTGTCGAAATCGTGCGTGAACTCATAGCCGAGCATCTGCTGGGCGTAAGTTCCCTCGTCGATATCGGGTTCGCCGAAGTAGGCATCCCGGTCGATCTTGCCGAAGGGGGCGTCGACCACCGTTCCGACATAGGGCAGGAAGCCGTTGCCGACATGGACCTGGTCGAGACCTTGCAGCAGCCCGTAGACGGTCAGGCTGGTTGCATCGTCGGGCGCGTAGGTGATCTGCGGCAGGATGAAGCCGCGCAGATCCTCTGAAAAATCGGAGTAGTTGTCGCCGCCGGCGATCTTGCCGGTCAGGCGGTAGCGAATGGTGCCGTCTTCAGTCATCCGGTCGTTGACGTCGAAGCCGGTGAAGGCGTTGCCATCGCTGTTGATGCCGACTTCAGTGTAGTAGAGCGGCTCGTCAAGCGGCCGCTTGCTGATCAGATTGATGATGCCGCCCGGATTGGCGCCGCCATAGAGCACGGAGGCCGGCCCCTTCAGCACCTCGATCCGCTCCAGCATGAAGGGGTCGATCTGGAAATTGCCGAAGGCGTAGCTGAAGAGGGAGAGGCCGTCGAGAAAAACGCCGGTCTGCGCCGCATCGAAGCCGCGGATGTAGAACCAGTCCGTATCGGCGTCGACGCCGAAGGGCGCGGCCATGACGCCGGGCGTATAGCGCAAGGCTTCATCGACCTTATTGACCACGGCGCGATCGTCCAACTCCTCGCGACCGACGACGGAGACCGATTGCGGGATTTCGGTCAGCGGCGTTGCCGTCTTCGATCCGGTTGTGGTCGCCTTGGCCACGTAGCCGTCGACGGGGCCGGTGGCGGTGCCGTTCGCCGGCGCGCCGCCTTGACCACCAGTTTTTCAAGCTGGGTGGCGCTTCCATCCTGCGCCTGCGACGCTCCGGCGATCAGGAGTGCCGCGAGTGCCGCTCCGCCTGCCAATACATCCTTCAAGCGGCCCCCGTTTCCATTGCTCTGCATCGTATCTATGCCTCGAAATCGGCCATGCCGCCCTCCATCCCCCGGAAAACGCGACCTGGCCAGTCGTCCTGTTGATAAGATGAGCGTTTATCTCAAGTATTTCGGCCGGGCTTGTCCGGATCCAGGAAAATTGAACGATCCTGGGCAAATTTCCGCCCTGCACCAGGCAGTTGGCACAACGGCTGTTAGGGAAGGCGGCTCTTTTTCCAGAGCGCCGGCGTCGTGCCGACCGTCTTCCTGAAGACGCGGGTGAAATGTGCCTGATCCGCGAAGCCCGTTTCGGCCGCAACGCTGGTTAGCGATGCGTTGCTCTCAAGCAGCATCTCTTTGGCGCGCTCGATCCGGGCCTTCGTCTGCCATTGGTGCGGCGCCATGCCGGTCGAGGCTTTGAAGGCGTGGCTGAAATGCGATTGCGACAGCCCTGTGAGGTTCGCCAACTCTTCGAGCCGAACGTTGCGGGCGATGTTTTCCCCGATGTAGTCCACCGCGCGGCGCAGTTGCCAAGCTGCCAACTGGCTGCGCTTGCGGCTCACGCCTCGGTTGATCTTCATCAGATCGATGAACAGCGCCAGCGTCAGCCCGTCGCCGTAAAGGTCGTGCAGCGGCTGCGGATTGAGGCATTCGGCCGCGATCAATTCTGCGAGGTGGAGAAAACGACGGTCATGAAACATCAGCCGAGGCGTCTCGATCGCGCTTGGGTCGAGATCTTCCATCAGCCGCCGGCCGAGCACGTCGACGTTAAAGTGCAGGTCGAGATGCCGCAGGTACTGGATGTCAACAACATCGGTCCAGAGCTCGACGCCCGCCGGTATGTAGGAGAGGGCCTGCCGATGATAGTTCTGGACGGCGCCGCTGCCGCTCGACGCAAGCTTGACGCGGCAATTTCCGCCGCCCTTGGCGTCGAGCACGATGAACATGCGCGGGTCTTCCGCGACGTAGTAGCCGCCGGCGTGAGGAATGCATTCAACGTCCCACACATCGGCAACAACACCGTTCCAATGACGCCGGTGCAGTCCGCCTATGACAGAGAAACCGCTGATTTTGTTCTGCATGCGCGGCTGAAATGTCATCGTCGCGTCCCGTTCGCAGGGCTTAGGCCCCAGAGCAGTCTTAATCTTTCGTTTAAAAGTCAAGTTTTCATACTGCAGGCGATCCGGCTTTTCAATCGGGCCGATTACGTGCATCGCGCAACGCTTCGCAAGCAAGAGGGGCACGACCGCCGCCGATCGTACCCCTCGGTGTGACTGTCAGGTAGCTAACGTCTTATGCATCGATCAAGGCAAGCTTGGCTCGTGCGTCGAGAATTTGGGCGCAGGCATTGGCAGCCTCTTCGCCTTTGATGACGAAATGATCGCGGAAGAAGGCGATCAGCGGCTCGCTTTCCTGGAAATTATGCGGGGTGAGCACGGCGGAAAGGACCGGCACATCGGTGTCGAGTTGCACACGCATCATGCCGTCGAGCACCGTGCCGGCGACGAAGTCGTGGCGATAGATGCCGCCATCGACCACGAAGGCCGTTCCGAGAATCGCCGAATAGCGGCCGGTCCTGGCGAGTGTCTGTGCGTGCAGCGGGATTTCGAGAGCACCCGGAACGTCAACGATCTCGACGTCAGCCGCGTTGCCGCCGAGCTTTGTCCACTGCGCGACGAAAGCATCGACGCAGCGATCGACGATATCCGCGTGCCAGCGGGCGCGAACAATTGCAATCCTGGCGGAGGGTTGGGAAAGAATGGTCATGGTCTCAAGCCTTTCAGGGTTTGGCGTTTTCCAATGATCCCGTCGGGCGAACACGCACGCGCGGAGAGCCCGAGAAGGGACTCCGCTCCTGCTTGCTCTCTTCCATCCGGACTGTAACCGTCGGCTCCGGAGTCTGACCGGATCTGCTGACCTTTGGACCGTTTCTGTCCGAAGCGCTCGCGGGCTTCAGCTGCATGATCATTGCGATCACTTGGCTGCTACCGCCGGTGGGGAATTTCGCCCCGCCCTGAGAACGCTTGCGACTATATAGGCCGGCAGGGCGCGGTCAAACGCGCGCTGCGACGGAAAAACGGGAAATCGCGACAGGTTTATCCGCGGGCCGGGCTTCCTCGGAACAAATCGGCCTGTCAGCAGGACCTATTCGCGGATGACGAGCAGATCCTTGGCGGCGAAGCGCAACGTGACGTTTTCGCCAGAGACCGGCGGGGTGAGGCCCGGATCGTTGAACGTGTCGAAGGAGATGATGTCGTTTCCGACGCGCAATTTTGTGCGAATGACGGAGCCGAGGAAGCTCGTCGCGACGACCTCACCGATGAGGGCGGTGTCGCCCCTGGCGCCTTCGGCAATCGAGCCCGCTTCCGGGCGCAGGGCGAGCGAGATGCTGTCGCCACCCTTCAGGCCGGCGACCGGCTCCTTCAGCGAAATCCGCTGACCGCCGATGGTGACGGCGCCGCTTGCCGGATCCGCGACCTTGCCCTCGATGATGTTCAGCGTGCCGACGAAGGACGCGACGAAGCGGGTTGCCGGCGTGTTGTAGATCTCGAAGGGAGTGCCGATCTGGTCGGCGTGTCCCGCATTCATGACGACGATCCGGTCGGAGATCGACAGCGCCTCCTCCTGGTCATGCGTCACGAAGACGGTGGTGATGCCGAGTTGCTGCTGGATCTGCCGGATCTCCTCGCGCAGCGACACGCGGATCTTCGCGTCGAGTGCGGAGAGCGGCTCGTCGAGCAGCAACACCTGCGGCTTGACGGCGAGCGCGCGGGCGAGCGCTACGCGCTGCTGCTGGCCGCCGGACAATTGATAGGGGAAGCGGTCCGCCAGGTGCTCGAGCTTGATAAGTCCGAGCATCTGCTTCACCCGTTGATCAATTTCCGTTTTCTGAGCGCCGGCGACCTTGAGTCCGAAGGCGACGTTGTCGTGCACGTTCATGTTGGGGAACAGCGCATAGGCCTGGAACACCATGCCGATGTTGCGTTGGTTGGGCTTCAACGCGCCCTGGTCCTTACCGTCGATGACGATGGAGCCGCCCGAGGGTGCTTCGAAGCCGGCGATCATGCGGAGGATCGTCGTCTTACCGCACCCCGAAGGGCCGAGAAAGGAAACGAACTCACCCTTGTTGATGCCCATGTTGAAGTTGTGCACGACCTGAACCGGGCCGAAGGACTTCTGGATGTTGTTCAGTGTCAGGAATGCCATGTGATCAAGCCTTGGCCGGAGCGGATTTCTGGAAGCGGGACACGAGCTGGATCAGACCCATGCTGAGCCAGGTGATGGCGAATGCGATGACGGCGAGCGCAGAAGGTTCATAAGCCTTGTTGGCGCCGACGAGCTGCAGGTAGGGGCCGAAGGCCGGCCGGTTGAGCAGCGCCGCCATCGTGAATTCACCCATCACGATCGCAAAAGTTATGAAAGAGCCGGACAGCACGCCGCTCATCACATTCGGGAAGATGCAGCGGAAGAGGATCGTCGGCCATTTGGCGCCGAGGCTCTCGGCCGCTTCGGTCAGCGTCCGGACATCGATCGCCCGCGTGGCGGTGTCGACGGCGCGGTACATGTAGGGGAGCGACAGTGTCATATAGGAGAACATCAGGAGCGCGTTCGTTCCGGAGGTCGAGCCGGTCAGCGGCAGGATCGACGAGGAGTTATAGAGGCGCAAATAGCCGAAGACGATGACGATCGCGGGGATGACGAGCGGCAGCAGCGTGATGAATTCCACGACCGGTCGCACCTGCGGCAGGCGCAGCCGCACCCAGTAGGCGGTCGGCACGACGAGCAACATCCCGAAGATGATGGTCAGGAACGCCATCATCATCGAATAGCCGAAGGTTTCGCGGAACTGGATGTCGGAGAAAACCGACTGGTACGCATCAAAGGAATATTGGCCGCGCCGCATGCGCAGCGAGAATTCCAGCGTGCCGAGCAGCGGGATGATAAAGTACCCCGCTCCAATGGCGATCGCGATCCAGGCGCCGAGGCGTTGTGCTTTCATTTCTGCCACCGTTCGGCGCGCATCCGCAGCCAGATATAAAGAATGTTGGAAATGCCGGTGATGACGATCATGCCGAGCGCTAGTGCATAACCGAGGTTCGGGTTGTGCAGCACGTCGCCGCGGATCTGCGCATAGAGCAGGATCGGCACTATGTTGAGCGAACTGCCGGTAAGCGCGTAGGCCGTGGCGATTGCGCCAAAAGCGTTGGCGAAAAGCAGGAGTGTCGTGCCGAGCAGGCTCGGCCAGAGGATCGGCAGCGCCACCATGCGCCAGTATTGCCAGGTCGAGGCGCCGAGGATCTCGGATGCCTCGCGCCATTCCTTCTTCATGCCGTCGAGCGCCGGGGTCAGGATCAGCACCATCAGCGGGATCTGGAAATACATGTAGGTGATGGTGAGGCCGAAGAAGCTCAGCAGGTTGAAGCCGGTCGAATAGAGATTGAAACCGAACCAGTCGCGCAGGAAAACCGTCACGAGGCCGGTGCGGCCAAGGGTTGCGAGAAACGCGAAGGCGAGCGGCACGCCGGCGAAATTCGAAGCGACGCCGGAGAAGGTGAGGAGGCCGGAGCGGACCCAGGTCGGCACGCCGCCGAGCACGATCGCCCAGGCGAGGAAGAAACCGATCAGCGCGCCGCCGAGCGACGAGGCGACCGAGACCCGGATCGAGATCCAATAGGCAGAGAGAATCGAAGGCGTGAAGAGATCGGCGATGTTCTTGAAAGTGAGCTCGCCCTCGGGCGTCAGAAAGGCGCCGGTCACGAGATAGAGCGTCGGGACGATCAGGAACATCAGCGCGAAAATCATGAACGGCGCGATGCCGAGCCAATCGATAATCGCCCGTTTGCTGATCAGGGGTGCTGCGGCTGTTGTCGTGGTCATTGCGTTCGGCCGTCCCGGCTTCAAAGGAAGCCTCCCCGCCGCGCGTGCGGAGGGGAGGCCGATCTTGCGATTACTGTACGTTGGCGCCGACGACGCTATCCCACTTGGTCGTGATTGCCGTCTTTCCGGCTTCCTGCTCTTCAAGAGTCGGGAAGACAGCCTTCTCATAGGCTGCTGCCGGCGGCAGCTTGTCGAGCATTTCCTGCGGGATTTTGCCGTTCTTGGCGAGATCGTTGAAGCGGATCGGGTGGCAATAGCCCTTCAGCCAGCCGAGCTGGCCCTCGTCCGAATACAGGTATTCCATCCAAAGCTTGGCAGCGTTCGGATGCGGAGCGAAGGCCGAGATTGCCTGGACGTAGACGCCGGCGACGACGCCCGAAGCCGGAACCACGACTTCGACCGGCGGGTTGCCGTTCAGGCTGTCGCGCCAGGAGAGACCGTTATAGTCCCAGGCGATGATGATCGGGGTCGAGCCTTGCGCCAGCGAGGCGGACTTGCCGATGACCGGAACGAAGTTGCCGGCTTTGTTGACCTCGGCGAAGAAGGCGAGACCAGCTTCGCCGGCCTTGGCAGCATCCTTTTCGCCGGCAGCGAGCCCGGCTGCATAGACGGCCTGCACGGCCTGGTTGGACGCGCGCGGGTCGCCGGCGAGCGCGACCGCGTTCGCATAGTCCGACTTCTTGAGGTCGGCCCAGTCCTTCGGCACGTCCTTGACGATGTCTGTGTTCACCACGAACGACAGAACGCCGTAATAGTCGCCATACCAGTAACCGTCGGCGTCTTTGGCGCTGTCCGGGATCGTGTCCCAGGTCGAGACCTTGTAGGGCTGGATCAGGCCTTCGGCCTTCGCCGACGGACCGAAGGAGAGACCGACGTCGATCACGTCGGGTGCCTGCGGGCCGGTGTTGCCCTTGTTGGCCTTGATGGCTTCGATTTCGTCACCCGAACCGGCGTCCGGGTTCAGTTCGTTGACTTCGATGCCGTACTTGGCCTTGAAGCCGGCAATGACGTCGCCGTAACCGCACCAGGTGTGCGGAAGCGCGATCGTGGTCAGCGTGCCTTCCTTCTTGGCGGCGGCGATAAGCTCCTCGCTCGGCTCGGCGACGGCGATGGCCGACGTTGCGAGCAGCATGGCGGTGGAAAGCGAGAGCAGGCGTTGAGTCTTTGAAATCACTGACGTTCTCCTTATGTGCTTTCGTTCGTTGTAATTTCGGCGATGCTGTTAATGAGAGGCGATGAAACCTGTGTGACAGGCTCTGTCCCGTTCGCGCCATACGTGTCGGCCGCTGGACGGCGGTCGCCCCGGTTTGCACAGCAGCCGCTGGTATCTTGTGAAGCTTGGTCCATAAACAGCCGGTTCCTCCCTAGACCGGCCTGCGAAAGATGCGCGTCGAATCGAACAGGCCTTCAAGCATCTTCATCCGGTCCCGTGTGTCGTCCCAGTTCATGTTCTGCACGGCTTCGATCAGCGCCTCGACGAGAAAGAGCAGCATGACCGAACTGTCCCAGGCCGAGGGCGCTTCGATCTGCACGCGGAAGACCTTGGATGAGGATTTGGCGACCGGCGAACCCCACTGGTCGGTGAAGAGAACAATTTCGACGCCCCGATCGCGGGCGAAGCGGGCAAGCGTTTCCATCTCCTGTTCGTATCGGCGTATATCGAACAGGATCAGAACGTCGCCCTGCTTCATGTCCAGGACGTAGTGCGGCCAGGAGCTCGGGTTGGCGGCGATCTGCGTGACGCCGGTGCGGATGACCTGGAGATGGGTGAAGAAGTAGTCCGCCATCGAGCGGGTGATGCGCCCTCCGGCAAGATAGATATTGCGCTTGCGATCGGCGATGAGGTTGGCGGCTTCATCGAATTCGGGCGGTTCTATCTGGGACAGCGTCTGGCGCATATTTCCCATGACCGCGTCGGCGAACCGGTTGAGTGTGTGCGTGCCGGGAGCGCTCGCCGCCCAGCGATCGTGCTTGGCGATCGGATTGGAGATCGTGGCTTCGAGCTCCTGGTGGAGCCTTGCCTGAAAGTCCGGAAATCCGCGGAAGCCCAGCTTCTGGACCATGCGCGCCACGGTCGGCGTCGAAACGCCCGCGTTCTCGGCGACCGTGGTGATCGAACCGAGCCCGGAGACGGGATAGTTGTCGAGAAGTGTTTCCGCCAATCGCTTCTCGGCGCGCGTCAGCGCCGGGAAATGTGCGTTGATCACATCCGACACCGTCATGGATGCCGCTCTGCTTGTCAATGTCGTGCCCCTGAACTGGTCTGCGCCAGCTTGTAACGAATTAAACATCGCTGTCACAATCGGAGTCAATCTGCTTTTTGAAGAGATCGTTTCAGATTTCCGTTGACACTCCCTGATTCGTGAAGAATTCTCTTCATTACGATCGTCTGACGAGGCAATTTGGGGGCGCCGGTTTTGACGGGACTTTTGACGCAGACAGAGGGCGATCCGGTCGCCATCGACAATGCGGACGGGAAGGGAGACTTCCTCTTCGTCTGCGAGCACGCGTCGCGCCTTCTGCCAGAGCGCTTGGGGACGCTCGGCCTTTCAAAAGAAGCACTGGAGAGCCACATCGCCTGGGACCCAGGCGCGCTGGCGGTCGCCAGGCATCTTGCCGAGGGGCTCGATGGCACGCTCATCCATCAACGCTTTTCTCGCCTTGCCTATGACTGCAACCGGCCGCCCGAGTCCGATGCGGCGATGCCGGCCGTCAGCGAAATCTACGACGTGCCGGGCAACAGGGCGATGTCGGCCGCGGAACGGCAGGCGAGGGTGCAGGAGATCTATTTGCCGTTTCGCGATGCCGTGGTGCGGTTCGTGTCCGAGCGCAAGGCCGCCGGGCGGCGCCTCATCCTTGTCACCATGCACAGTTTCACGCCCATCTATTTCGGCGAGCCGCGCGCCGTCGAAATCGGCATCCTGCACGATGCCGACAGCCGGCTTGCCGATCGAATGCTTAGGATCGCGACGGACGAGGTCGCCTATGACATCCGCCGCAATGAGCCCTATGGGCCGGCGGACGGTGTCACGCACAGTCTGGTAGAATACGGCGTGCGAAACGGACTGCCGAACGTGATGATCGAGATCAGAAACGATCTCATTCGCGACGAGATCAGCCAGAGGGTCATGGCTGATTATCTGGAGGGGTTGCTCGCAAAGAGCGCGGCCGCCCTTCCGGCACGATAAAAAGACCCTGGGGAGCGGCAAAGCCGCGGTGGTGATCATGAACAGGAGCAAGACAGCCAATGGTTGGATCGGCAGCAAGGGGAGGCGCGTTTCCTCGGCCGGATAACCCGAACCCTCGGCAGGGGCGCCACCATGCCTGAATATCTGAAGACGTATGTCCGCGTCGTCGATGGGTTCAATCGATACGTCGGCAGAGCGACCATGTACCTTATCTTCGCAATGATGGGCATCCTGCTCTATTCGTCGGTGTCGAAGGCATGGTTCCTGCCGTCGCTCTGGACCCTTGAAATGGCCCAATTCGTCATGGCTGCCTATTATCTCCTGGGCGGGGCCTATTCGCTGCAGCTCGAAAGCCATGTCCGCATGGACTTGCTCTATGGCCGCTGGACGCTGCGAACGCGTGCGGCCGTCGACGCCGTGACCATCACCATGCTGTTCGTCTACTTGGCCTTCCTGCTTTTTGGCGGCGTTTCCAGCACCGCCTATGCGCTGAAATACGGAGAGACGAGCTATTCGAGCTGGGCGCCCTACATGGCTCCCATCAAGGTCGTCATGACGATCGGCGTCGCGCTCACTCTCCTTCAGGCGACATCCATCTTCATAAAGGACTTGGCTCGGGCGATGGGGAGACCGATCGTATGAGCTATGAACTGATCGCCTTCATGATGTTCTCGTCCATGATGATGACGATGCTCACTGGCCAGCGCGTTTTTGCTGCCATCGGCGTCGTCGGAGTGGTCTCTGCCGCCTTCCTCTGGGGTCATGGCGGCTTCGAAATGGCCTTCGCCGCCTCAATGAAACTGATGAAGTGGTATCCGCTCCTGACGCTGCCGCTCTTCATCTTCATGGGATACATGCTGTCGGAGTCCGGCATCGCCGAGGATCTCTATAAGATGTTCCATGTCTGGATGGGGGGCTTACGCGGCGGGCTTGCACTCGGCACCATCGGGTTGATGGTCATCATTTCGGCCATGAACGGGCTGAGCGTCGCCGGAATGGCGATCGGCGCGACGATCGCGCTGCCCGAGCTGTTGCGCCGGGGCTACGACAAGATCATGGTTTCCGGCGTCATCCAGGCGGGCAGTTCGCTCGGTATTCTGGTTCCGCCGAGCGTGGTGCTTGTGCTCTACGGCATGATTGCACGTCAGCCCGTCGGCCAGCTTTGGCTTGCGGGCGTCTTCCCAGGTTTGCTGTTGGCGTTGCTGTTTTCCGCCTACGTGATCATCCGCTGCAGGATTCAGCCTCACCTGGGACCGGCGCTGCCAAGGGAGGAGCGCAACATCCCGCTGGCCGAGAAGCTCAAGCTGCTGCGGGCCGGTATCCTGCCCTTCATGATCTTCTTCCTGATGATGGGCCTTTTCGTCATGGGTGTTACCAGCCTTGTCGAAAGCTCGGCCGTGGGTGCGATTTCGGCGCTCGCTGCAGCCTGGTGGAAGGGCCGCCTGACATGGATCGTTTTCGACAAGACGATCGAGCAAACGCTCGGCATCTCCTGCATGTTCATGTGGATCATTCTGGCGGCGCTCTGCTTCGGCGCGGTCTTCGACGGCCTCGGCGCCGTCAAGGCGATCGAACATCTGTTCCTCGAAAGATGGGGGCTCGGCCCTTGGGAAGTGCTGATCCTGATGCAGATTTCCTATCTGATTATGGGCACCTTTCTCGACGACACGGCCATGCTCGTGATTGTTGCGCCACTCTACATCCCGCTTGTCGGCAGCCTCGGCTTCGACCTCATCTGGTACGGCGTGCTTTATACGATCACTTGCCAGATCGCCTACATGACCCCGCCCTTTGGATACAACCTGTTCCTAATGAGGGCCATGGCGCCGCCCGAGATATCGCTGATCGACATCTACAAATCGGTGTTCCCTTTTGTCGCGGTGATGATCGTGGGACTGGCGATCGTGACGGCTTTCCCGGAGATCGCGCTTTGGCTTCCGCAGAACGTTTATGTGAGAGGGTGACAGGATCCGGTCCCTCTTGAGGCCGGAATGACACTTCTCCGCGCGGCATTCTCGCTGAGAGGAATAAAATAAGGAATGCTTCTTCAACAAGGACAGAGGGAAACAAGACGATGACCAACAGACGCGATTTCTTGAGGAAAGCCGGCCTTGCCGCGGCAGCCGGAACGACTGCGCTTGCAGCACCTGCAGTGCGTGCGCAGTCCAGTAAGATCACCTGGCGCCTGCAGACCTATGCCGGCCCCGCATTGGCTGAGCACGTGATCAAGCCGGCGATCAATGCCTTCAACAAGGCGGCCAACGGCGAAATGCAGATCGACCTCTACACCGCCGACCAGCTCGTTCCGACGGGCGAACTCTTCCGCGCGATGCAGGCGGGCACTATCGATGCGGTGCAGAGCGACGACGACTCGATGGCCTCGCCAGTCGACATCAAGGTCTTCGGCGGCTACTTTCCCTTCGCCTCGCGCTACAGCCTCGACGTGCCGACGTTGTTCCATCAATACGGTCTCAACGAAATCTGGGCCGAAGCCTACGGCGAGGTTGAAGGCGTCACCTGGCTTTCCGCCGGATCGTGGGATCCGTGCAACTTTGCCACGGTTAAGCCGATCAAGACGCTAGCCGACCTCAAGGGGCTGCGTGTCTTCACGTTCCCGACGGCCGGCAAATTCCTCACGCGCTTCGGGGTCGTGCCGGTGACACTTCCTTGGGAAGACGTGCAGGTCGCCATGCAGACGGGCGAACTCGACGGTCTCGCCTGGTCGGGTATCACTGAAGACTATACTGTCGGTTGGGCAGACGTGACCAAGTACTTCCTGACGAACAATATTTCGGGTGCCTGGTGCGGTTCGTTCTTCGCGAACTCGGCGCGCTGGAAGGAAGTACCCGAACATCTGCAGACGCTTTTCCGTCTCTGCATCGATTCCTCGCACTACTACCGCCAGCATTGGTATTGGGGCGGCGAGGCCAAATTGCGCGCCGAAGGAACGAAGCTCGAGTTGACAACCATTCCTGACGAGGAATGGAAGACCGTCGAGGAGGAGGCGCTTAAATTCTGGGACGAAATTGCCGCCACCAGCCCGCGCGCCGCGAAAGTCGTGGATATCCTCAAGAAATACCGCGCGACGATGGAAAAGGCAGGCCCGCCTTATCGCTACAGCTAACTGGCGCCTTGCCTCGCAATTCGCATCCGGGGCTGGCGGACCAGGCCCGGATGCAGATCGACTAACTCAAACCGGCGCGATGCCGGAACCAGGACTTCTCCATGACCGCCAAGTACACTTTCGACGATCTGAAGAAAGATGTGGCCGAAGGCCACATCGACACGGTGCTCGCCTGCCAGGTGGACATGCAGGGGCGCCTGATGGGCAAGCGCTTCCATGCGGAATATTTCGTCGAAAGCGCATGGAAGGAAACGCATAGCTGCAACTATCTGCTTGCGACCGACCTCGAGATGGAGACGGTCTCCGGATACAAGGCGACGAGCTGGGAGAAGGGTTACGGCGACTATACGATGAGGCCGGATCTTGCGACGCTCCGGCGCATTCCGTGGCTCGAAGGCACGGCGCTGGTGCTCTGCGACGTGCTCGATCACCACACGCATGAAGAGGTGCCACATTCGCCCCGGGCCATCCTCAAGAAGCAGATCGCGCGCCTTGAGGCGATGGGCCTCAAGGCCTTCATGGCGAGCGAGCTGGAATTCTTCCTGTTCGACCAATCCTACGACGATGCACGCCAGTCCGGCTATCGCGACCTGCAACTCGCCAGCGGCTACAACGAGGACTACCACATCTTCCAGACGACCAAGGAAGAGGACGTGATGCGGGCGATCCGCAATGGTCTTCAAGGTGCCGGCATCCCGGTCGAAAATTCCAAGGGCGAGGCCTCGGCCGGCCAGGAGGAAATCAACGTTCGCTATGCCGATGCGCTGACCATGGCCGACCGCCATGCGATCATCAAGAACGGCTGCAAGGAAATCGCCTGGCAGCGCGGCAAGGCGATCACCTTCCTCGCCAAGTGGAACTATTCGGCCGCCGGCTCCTCCTCGCATATCCACCAATCGCTCTGGAGCACCGACGGGGAGACGCCGCTCTTCTTCGATAAGAGCGCGCGCTACGGCATGTCCGAGCTGATGCGGCACTACGTGGCGGGCCTGCTTAACCACGCAAGCGAGATCACCTATTTCCTGGCGCCTTACATCAACTCCTACAAGCGCTTCATGGCCGGCACCTTCGCGCCGACCAAGGCGATCTGGAGCAAGGACAATCGCACCGCCGGCTATCGCCTCTGCGGCGAGGACACCAAGGCGATCCGCATCGAATGCCGCGTCGGCGGTTCCGACCTCAACCCATACCTTGCCTTTGCCGCTTTGATCGCCGCCGGCATATCCGGCATCGAAGGCAAGATGGAACTCGAAGCGCCGTTCGTCGGCGATGCCTATCATGGCAAGGACATACGCGAGATCCCGCACACGCTGAGAGACGCGACCGAGGCGCTGACCGGTTCGAAGATGCTGCGCGCGGCCTTCGGCGACGATGTCATCGACCACTATACCCGTGCGGCACGCTGGGAGCAGGAGGAATATGACCGGCGCGTGACCGACTGGGAGGTCGCGCGCGGGTTTGAAAGGGCGTAAGAATTCCCCTCCCCAACCCCTCCCCACAAGGGGAGGGGGCTCCTTTGCTGCGTCCTCTTTAGTAGCCCAAACCGTCTCCACTCGTGGAGACGTTGGGTTGGGCGAAAGCGATGCCGCCCGCAAGCCCCTCCCCCTTGTGGGGAGGGGTCGGGGAGGGGAAACTGGCGGGGGAAGTTTTAATT
>NZ_SRXN01000051.1 GCF_004827385.1 Ensifer sp. MPMI2T | reverse complement strand
TTGGCGTAGCGCGCGACAGCACCGGGGGGTTCACCGTTCCAGTTTGGATGCTGGTTATCGCCGCGGTTCTCAAGCTTTCATTGGCCCCGCTGCTTCAACCCCGACTTTGATCAACGCGAGGTATCGACCCATTGCGGTCCTTTGGCGCCGGACACGACGAACGAGACGATTGAGCCCGTTGCGGACATGCACCCGCGCGCGAAGGGCTCAACTCCGATAGCGATACTCCCACTCACCGATGCCATCGATTTTGAGCATCGTGCCTTCAACGCTTTTGCCGCTTTCTTCTGCGCATCTGGCTTTGAGGAAAGCGTCGAGGTCGTTTCGATCAAATCGTGGCATGAAGATCACATTGCGACCGCTCGTCACCTCACCACCGCGTTCACGCGCGAACCATGACGGACTACAAACTAGGACGGTAAATGCGTCGTTTCCAATGGCGCCGCCGACATAGAAGTCCATCCAAAAACCGAAGTCGGTCAAGTCATCCGGCTGCCAATCATCCGCCTCCCAGATGTGAAACCCGCTGTACTTTAAAACCATGCTACGCCCTCGCCGGTAGATGCGATCAGCTACAATTGCGCCGTCGTGTTGGCAAGCACGTGATACCGGGACGGTGGGTTGGCGATGTCCTTTTTTTAGCGCGAACCGGACCTGACCCGAGCGGGTGCCGAACTTCCACTCCCCACCCGTAGGAGACGGTGGCTGGTTTGGCACGAGCGGCCGCTTCGCCGGATCGTTTCGTCTGCGCCAGGCATGCTGGCGCAGACGTTGGATGGCACGGCTCGCAGTAGGGAAACTTCTCGCTGCTCTCGGCTCCCGGCGGGTTGATGCTACCCCGCCCATTTCTGCCCGGAGACGATCTCCGCCACGTCGCATCTCCAAAGCACTCCGTGTTCTACAATGGCACGTGCAAGCTTTTCGACCTCCGGCCTCCGCCGTTCGATCGTCTTCGCCGCGCGCAGGAGCTCGGCCTCGAGCAGCCGCTCAACCCGCCGCCGCAGGATCGGATCAGAACGCCGCAGCTCGTCCAACTCCTTCGGCGTCGAGACATCGCAGTATTGGAGTGATCCTAGCCCCAGGCTTGCAAGCATGGCCGTGGCAAGATCCGAAGCTCGCTGAAGATCGGATCCCGCGACTCCGCCGGAGCCGTCGAAGACGTCTCCGAGAATGGCCTCCTCGGCGGCCATCCCGCCCAGCAGCATCGCGATCTCGTCCAAGTAGGACTGGCGGCTTCGATTTGGCATGGTCTGCCGCCGCCATTGAACGTGCCCAATGCTTCATCTCGGTGGCCTGCCTCCCTCGCCACGACGATCATCTCGATTTCGGCTACAGAAAACTCGATACCGACGACGGCATGCCCGGCCTCGTGTACGGATGCCAACCAGCGCTCGTCTTTACTGATTCGCGCGACGGGAGGAACAATGGCAAGCACGTCCGAGACTCGGGCCTCCCTGCCCTGGCGACGGGCCGCGCGGCGAGCATCCTTGGCTACCTGTGCGAGGTCCGCACCCGAATACCCGCTGGTTGCCAGCGCAGCCTTAATGAGGTCCTCCGGTGCGTCAGCGGTGCCCAGATGCATCGACAGCATCTGCTGGCGAGCCTCCTGATCGGGAAGATCGATGGCGATGTGGCGGTCAAGGCGCCCGGGTCTGCGAGCGCCGGATCGATGTGATCCGGGAAATTCGATGCGGCGATGACGATCACCCCTTCCCTGCCTGTGGAGCCGTCGAGCAACTCCAACAAGGCGTTTACGACTTGCAGGCTGTAACTAGCATTGTCGCCTCTGAATGTCCGCCTGTCGCCGATGCTGTCGAATTCGTCGATGAAGAGCACCGATGGAGCGGCATCGGCTGTGCCCGAGGCGCCCGAAGACCTGCTTAAGCACAATTGCCTCGGCTTCAACTTCCGCCGGGCAAACCCGGTCTGGCCAATGCGGGAGGGCGGGCCCATCGTCGAGCGGATGCTGAGCGGTTCGCTGCTGGTCAACAATGGCGAAAAGATCCGCCGGATGGCGATCGCCGGCGTGGGAATCGGGCGCATCGCGGACTATCACGTTCGCGGCCCGATTGCGCGGGGGGAACTGATCGAGCTTCTCGCGGACAGCACGGTCTCGGATTTCGACGACATCCCATGCGCTCTATCGCGGGGCACAACTCATGCCGGCCCGCGTGCGGGCCTTCCTCGATTTCACGGTGCCGCGCATGCAGAAATTTCTCGCCGCCGATCCGACGACAGAAGCCTCGCCCATGATTGAATGAACGAGGCTCTTATCGGATCTCACGTCTTCAGCCCGCGACAGGCAGCGGCGCATCCGGATTGACTAGGCCGGCCTGACGAATCTCGCGCCAGAAATCCGCCGGGATCACCTCCGCGAGTGCTGCGCGATCCTCCGCGATGCGCTCCGGCTTGCTCGCACCGGGAATGACGGCTGCGACCGCCGGATGGCCGAGGGAGAATTGCAGCCCAGCCGCCTTCATGCTCACGCCATGGCGATCGGCGATTGCCTTGATCCGCGCCACCTTGTCGAGGATTGTAGGTGTTGCCGGGGCATACTCGAAGTTCGGGCCGCCCACCAGCGCGCCGGAACTGTAAGGGCCGCCGACGACGATACCGAGTCCACGTTCGGCCACCTTTGGCATGACGCGCTGAAGGGCACGGTCATGGTCGAGCAACGTGTAGCGGCCGGCGAGCAGGAAGCCATCGGGGCGTGGGCCTTCCAGCGCGAGCAGCAGTTCGATCGGCTCGACACGATTGACGCCGAGGCCCCAGGCCTTGATCACGCCTTCATCTCGCAACCGGTCGAGTGCTTTGAAGGCGCCCTTGCGCGCGCTTTCGAAAACGCTGAGCCACTCGTCGCCGTAAAAATCCTGGGCGACGTCATGGACAAAAGCGATCTCGATGTGATCAACGTTCAGCCGCTTCAGGCTGTCCTCGATCGAGCGTAGGGTGGCGTCTTCCGAGTAGTCGTTGACGATCTTGTTGGGGCGGCCGTATTTGAAGACATCGCCCTTCTCACCGAGGTCGCGGGCGCTGACATCCTCGATCTCGTCGAGTATAACCCGGCCAACCTTGGTGCTGATCACATATTGGTCGCGCGGCTTATTCGCGAGCGCCTCGCCCATGCGGATCTCCGCGAGGCCAGCGCCATAGAACGGCGCATTGTCGTAGTAGCGAATGCCATCGTTCCAGGCGGCCTCGACGGTTGCTAGCGCCTCTTCCTCCGGAATTTCGCGGAACATGTTGCCGAGCGGGGCTGCGCCAAAACCGAGCTTGCTCGGCAGAATATCCTTGAGAGTCATCATCTTATCCTTTCGTTCTGGTTTGCGTGAGCAGGTCGAGCCCGTTTCGGATGAAGAGATAGAGGAGGTGGGGCACCACCGGTAGCCGGCGAGGCTTCGCAGGATATGCGAAGAAAATTCATAGATCCGGCAAGGCAATGCAAAATCGTCGTCCCGCCCGTGTACCTTTCGTAGTCGTGACGCATCACGTGCATGGCGTGGATTCCAGCAAACCGCATTTCTGCGAGCCCGAAGGCTGCTGAAGTCTGGCGGCGCCCTTGCGATTTGCAGCATCGCCGGACTCGCTTTGGCTCAACAAAAGATGCAGAGCTGCTCAAAGCAGCCTCTCTGTTGCGATGACCGGTTGTGGCGCAAAGCAGAAGAACAATCTCAGAACAAACTGGGTCCCCAGTCAGTTTTCGTACGATCTGAGATTGCAATTCTGGTACGGCACTAAGATGCCGCCGCTTGGCCGGAAAAGGTCGCATATAGCTGTAAAATCAGCATAATTTTTTGGAGGCGATTGTCAGGTAAGAATGGGTGCTACAGGCGTAAATTGTGCCCACCTGGGGACTTGGATTCTCACATGATTTCAAGCACTTAGCGAAATCCGCCTTGAATTCCCCATATTTTCCTGCCGCGAGCGACCGTGGATGCCACCTTTGTGCCCTGGCTTTGGGCCTCAGTCAACAGGGCGGTTATTTCGGCAATAATTTCCGTTGTCCGACTTCGAGTTAGCCGTCCAGCGGTCCTAACGCGCACTGCTACTTCGCACCCTCTTGTCGGTCATACAGGACGTCCTCGCGCTTGCCTGAAGCGGGCATTGACTTGGGCACGGCCTCGTCCACAGCGCACTATAAAGCGGACGTCGCTATGCAGGCGTCAGACGACCGACAAGGGGCCGACTGCCGACCGTCCGCTGCTAGGAGGTGCAACACGAAAACCGGACACATGGCCGCCCGATGCCAAGGTCTGAAATTGGCACCAAAGACGACCTTTAGCTCCGCTGCTCTCGACGGCGGTAGCGGGTGGACAGCCGACACTGGTGAGCAACTCGCCAGTTGTCAGCAATGCTTGCCAGAAGCCGACACTTCGATGATCCGACGTGGGCGGCGGTGTCCGCGAGAGGTGGATCCCTCCCGCCAAGCAGATCATATCGCGTTCGGTGCGCTCATCGATCACAAAGACCATCCAGGTGGTCGTTTTGTGACGGTATCGCCTGCGACGAGGGCGGGAGGGATGCTCGATTGAAGAAACCCGCTTTCGAGCCGGCTACGTTTGGCCCCACCCCGATACGCGGGAGCAATCTATCGACAAAGCCGGTCGAGGGTGCGGCGAAGGGCGGCAACCGCCTCTTCGCGCTCGCCGGTCGACATGAGTTCGGGCTCCGCCTCAAGTCTCAGATGAGGCAGTTCCGTTCGAATTGCCTGAGAACCCCCGGTCAGATTGGCCTTGAAGTCTACGACGCGGTAGCTGGCGACGGGATAGGCGATTCCCCGGACGCGGATGCGTCCCATTTCCTCGCAGTGGATCAGGTCCCTTACCTGCGCGAAGGTCTCGTAGGAGATGAGCACGGTCCCGGGCTCTGCCTCGTGCTCGAGGCGTGCAGCGAGATTTACGGCGCCGCCGATGATCGTGTAATCCATCCGGTCTTCACTACCGAAGTTGCCTACTGTGCAGTAGTCGGTATGAATACCGATCCGGCAACGCAGCGGGGACTCAATGCCGATGCCGCGCCACGCTGCACCGAGCTCGCCCATTCGCTTCTGCATGGCAAGAGCCATCGAAACACATGCGATCGCGTCCTCCCTGACCCCACGGGTTTCGGGGTCGCCAAAGAACATCAATATGGCGTCGCCGACATATTTGTCGACGGTTGCGCCGAAGGCGAGCGCGATCTTCGACATTTCGGTCAGGTACTGGTTGAGGAGCTGGGTCAGTTCCTCCGATTCCATCTTGTCCGTCGTCTCGGTAAATGCCGCGATGTCGGAGAAACAGATCGTCAGCTTCTTTCGCTGACTCTCGATCCTGACGTCCTGCCGGCCGCTGAAGATGGAGCTGTAGACCTGCGGCGCAAGATATTTGGCAAGTTTGGCGGAGAGTGCCTCTAGCGCTGTCGTTTTCTCGGACAGATCCTGCTCCCGGCGCTTCAGCTCGGTAATATCCGAATAGACCGCAACGGTGCCGCCGCCTGAAATCCGGCGTTCACTGATCTGGATCCAGCGATCTGGCCCGCGCTGCTGAAGGAGCGTCCCGGCCGGATTGCGATGTGCTGCGAGGCGCTTGGCGATCCATTCTTCCTCCCGGCCGAGCGCGTCCTCTATCAAGCCGCGTTCTGCCGCCGCGCGGATGATATCCTCGAACCGGGTTCCGGAAACGACGGCTTCGTCCATTCCCGGATAGAGGATTTCACGATATCGGCTGTTGCAGAGGAGAAGCCGGTCTTCTCCGTCATAAAGGGCAAAACCCTCCGAAATGCTCTCGATGGCGTCGACCAAGCGCTGGCGGGCCTCGGCGACGTCGCGCAGGTTCTTTTCCTCGACCTCGATCGCCGTGTCCCGAAACACGCGAAGCGCCTTGGCCATGCGACCGATCTCATCGCCACCGGTTTCCGGCAGCGGCACCCGAAGATTGCCGGCCGCTATCGCGAGCATGCTGCGGCTCAAACCTGCGAGACGGGCCAGCAGGTTGCGGTCGACATAGAGCCAAACGATCAGGATCGAACTCAGCAGGCTGAGAAGTGCGGAGCCAAGGACGATCCCGGTACCGAAGCTCCGAACCGTAACGGCTTCACGACTCGCCTCGGCGATATCGCCCTTGGCCGCCGCCACCAGGCGGTCCACGGCAAAGGTTAGCTTGCGCGATAAATCGTCATTCTCGGCCACCAGCCTTTCGCCCTCCGCCAGCACCGCGAGCTCTTCATCGCGCGCGTTCGGAATGCTCCTTGGCCCGTCGATCAGCGCCTTAAATTCGCCGACGAGCTGCTGAAATCGCGTGCGCAGTTGCTCATCGAACTCGGGTGTCACCGCCTCGAGGGCATCGACCGAGCGGCGCAATGGAAACGAGAGCAGCGACAAGTCGCCACGCGTTGGTGCGGCTGCCGCCTGCAAGAGCGTGTCGTTGATGACCGAGATCTCCCGTTGCGCGGCCTGCTGGGGAAAGTAGGCGGCGATTGCCCGCGCTAGGTCCGTAGTCGCGGCGGCCCGTGCCTCGGGCGTTACCGTCGCATCGGCCGTGGCTGCGCGCCAGTGGGGTACCTTGGAGCTCATCACGAGAATACCGGGTGCGACAAGCCGCTGGCTGGCACTGGTTGTGGCTGACAGGCGTCTTATGAGTTCGTCCTTGCGTGCAACCGCAGCGAGGCGGACAGTGACAAGATCATCGAGAGCGTTCAGGTTGCGTCGAAGACCGATCGCCGCGTCTTCGATTTCTACGACGACAGCTGAACTCAGCGTCGCACCTTTAAGGGCTGCCAGAAGCTCTTCTAGGCGCGCCATCTCGCTCCTGATTGCGGCCGAGACCTCGCTGTGTTGCGCCTTGCTGGTCGAAGCAAGTACAGCGGGTGCCGTGGCCGCGACCCGCTCGGCATGGCGGGAGAGTTCAAGCGATGCGGTTGCGGATGGGGCCCGGCGCTCCGTCACCCGTTCGAGCACCTGACTCAACTGCAGGAAGGCGTACAAGGCGCCGGCGGTTGCAAGCACCGCGAAGGTGCTGATACCGAAGAAGGCGAATAGCAGACGACCGCGAATGCCAAGACGCTCAAACATCGCGGCAAGCCCGCGCTCCGGCCGATGCGGTCAACATGGTCCGCACAGTCCTTCTCAAAGGCGAGCCTTAGCCGTGAGTGCCGGATTACTCCAGCGGCACGTACTCGCCATTCCTCCAAACATACCACACCCAGTTTTGAACGGTGAGATCGCCCTTCTCATCGAAATCAATTCGGCCCAACACCGTGTCAAACTGGCTTTGGCGCAGCGCCGCTATCACGCGCTTTAGCTCCAGCGATCCCGCCTTCGCCACCGCTTGTGCCCAGACCTGTGCCGCGCCGTAGCTGTGCAGGGTCCAGGAATCGGGCTCGAAGTTCTCCGCCCGAAAGCGTTCGACGACTTCCGCCGCCTCGGCATTTCGACGCGGGTCGGCGGCAAAGGTAAAAAGCGTGCCCTCGGCGGCAGGACCGGCAATGAGGCCGAATGCCTCGGTTGCCGTATCGTCGCCGGAGATCACCTGAACCCGATAGGCCTGGTCGCGCGCGGCGCGAACCATGAGCGCAGTTTCCGTATGATAGCCGCCCAGATAGAGCACCGCGATTTCCGTTGCCTGCAAAGCTGCGATCTCGGCCGAATAGTCGCCCTTCCCGGGGGTGTAGCTCTGGTAAATGGCTTCTGTCACGCCCCGCCTGTTCAATTGTTTTTTCGTTTCGTCGGCGAGGCCCTTACCGTAGGTCGTGTTGTCGTGAAGGACTGCGATCTTCTTGTCGCCCCATTGGTCGGCCAGGTAATTGCCGGCCACCACGCCTTGGGCATCGTCGCGGCTGCAGACGCGGAAGACGTTGGCGCGTCCCTGCTCGGTCAATGTCGGATTGGTCGATGATGGCGAAATCTGCAGAACGCCCGCCTGCTCATAGATGTTGGAGGCGGGAATCGAGGCTCCAGAGCAATAATGCCCGATGACGAAGACCGCGCCGTCGGCGACCAGCTTCTTGGCCGCGGCAACCGCCTGCTGAGGATCACAGTAGTCGTCGGCCACGACAAGCTGGACCTGCTGACCGAGTACACCGCCGTTGCTATTAATCTGGGCCACGGCCATCTCCGCTCCGCGCTTCAGCTGGGTACCGGTCCAGGCGAGTTTTCCGGTCATCGGGCCAGCGACCCCGATCAGAACTTCCGCTCGGGCATGGCATGCAAGCACGAACATAAAGGCGGCGGCAGCGAGCAGACGGCGCATGAGGCACCTCCACGTTCAGTTTACTCTCAAGGAATGGCCACCGCCACTCCAGGCGGGGTCGATTGCGGGAGAGGGCGAAGTCATACCGTAAGCCCAATTTGCTCTGTCCCAGTTGAAACACTTCAGCTTCGCGGCTGGCAACCAATTTGATTTTCTTAGGCCGCGTCAGCTGTTTAACCGGCCCGGAATCGCCGAAGACCGGATTTGGTACATTGCCGCCCTTCTGTAGCTTTCAGGCAAGGACAGTACCGGGTGGAGAGCAGTCGTCTGCTGCGGTCAGCCCGAATGGCGGAGATGCGGACGAAGCGGACGATCAGAACTGCTTTAGCATGCTCAGGTGCGGATCAGTCATCCTGGCTGCTCGCCGTTTTTCGTGGAAGCGCAAAAGTACGGGATCGGCGACTAAAGACGGGTGTGCTACGACAGGAGAGTAACGCGTTCGATCATGCCTCTGCTTGGAGGTGCGAAGTGCCCGGCCAACCCATTACCGTTCTGATGGTCAATGAGTATCCTGACTACATCGACGCAGAAGTATGGGCTGCTGAGCTAAAGAAACGTGTGCCGCAGCTCGAGTTCAGGCTTTGGCCAGACGTCGGGAATAAAGGTGACATCGACATAGCGCTGATCGACAGGGGCGCCGGTCCCGGCTTTTTCGACGCGATGACAGGACTGCGCGCCGTCCTCTATCTCGGGGCGGGTGTCGACGGCATTGATCTCCATAGCTTTCCCAAGAGCGTGGCGCTCATCAGGCTCGCAACGCGTGAGCAGGCTTCGGAAGTGGTGCAGTACATCGTACTTCGCGTTCTCTGCCAGCAGCGGCATGTTGCCGAGTACACGAGTCAGCAAGCCCACCGGATTTGGAATCCGATCGCGCCGCGGAAGGTCTCCGAGACAAGAATTGTCGTTCTGGGTGCGGGCCGGATCGGTGGCTGGGCCGCAAAGCTGTTCGCGGAGCTGGGCTACGACACTGCCGTCTGGTCTCGTCACCAGAAGACGCTTCCCGGCATACAGAGTTACTCCGGCCGTGCCCAGCTTGCGGACGCGCTCACCGGACGGGACTACGTTATCTGTTCACTTCCCCTGACTGATGACACTCGTGGGATACTGGACGCCACTGCCTTTGGAAAAATGAAGCGAGGTGCATACCTCGTGAATGTCGCCAGAGGCGCGCATGTCAACGAAGCCGACCTGATCCGCGCGCTCGACGAAGATCAGCTTTCCGGCGCTTGCCTTGACGTGTTTCGGCATGAACCGCTGGAGGCGTCATCGCCACTGTGGGATCATCCCAAGGTGACCATCACGCCTCATGTCGCGAGCTTCTGGGTGGATTCGGGAATCGACCAGGCCGCCGATCTCTGCGGTCAAGTCGCAAGAGGAGAGCCCCTGTCCAACAAGATCGACCTCGAACTGGGCTACTGACTCTGGCGCCTATTGCGCCAACCATAAATCGCACGCAGTGTCAGCAAGCGATAAGCAGCATCTGCGACCGTCATGGGAATTGACGGTGAACCGCGACTTGCGCCAGGGTTGTCCCTCTCCGAATATGTTACCGCTTTCGGCCGATTGATTTGCGATAGCTGCGTTCAGTGAAAAGGTGGGACTTGCAACGATCCATTCAACACCCTGCACGGCTCGTGCCGATGGCGTTCCTTGTTGCCATTGTTGTGGGCACAGCATTGCTCATGCTGCCGATCTCTCGTGCGGAGCCGGGGGGAGCTCCACTCCTCACCGCGCTGTTTACCGCCACCTCTGCAGTCTGCGTCACCGGACTTATCGTTCAAGACACACCAACCTATTGGTCCGGCTTCGGCCAGAGCGTGATCCTTGGGTTGTTCCAGGTCGGTGGTTTCGGAATCATGACTGGGGCAACGCTTCTAGGTCTTCTCGTCACTCGCAGACTAAAACTGAGTAGGCGTCTCATCGCCCAAGCGGAAACCAAGAGCCTCAGTCTGGGCGATGTCGCGGGCGTCCTTCGCCTCATCTTTCTCGTAACAGTGACAGTCGAACTACTGACAACAGCCGTGCTCACCTGGCGCTTCCGCTACGGCCATGATCATGTTTGGAGCGACGCACTATGGCATGGCCTGTTTCATGCGGTCTCCGCGTTCAACAATGCCGGGTTTTCAACGTATTCAGACAGCCTTATCGGCTTTGCACTCGATCCCCTTATACTTGCTCCGATCATGTGTGCCGTGGTTATCGGGGGCCTTGGTTTCCCGGTTCTCTTCGAACTTAGGCAGGCAATGCGGCAGCCGGCACGCTGGTCTGTCCACACCAAAATCACCCTCCTTGGAACAGCTCTTCTGCTCATTGCCGCACTCGCGGCGACGGCAGCCTACGAATGGAACAATCCGGCAACCTTGGGCGCGTTCGACTGGAGGGGGAAACTGCTAAACGCCGCGAGCCATTCGGTGATGGCGAGAACTGCCGGCTTTAACAGTGTCAATATTGGAGAGATGCGCATCGAGACCCTGGCAGTGACATATGCTTTGATGTTCATCGGCGGTGGCAGCGCCGGTACCGCTGGCGGCATAAAGGTCACGACATTCTTCCTTCTTGGATTTGTCGTCTGGGCGGAAATTCGAGGGCAGCCGGATTCAACCGCGTTTCGGCGTCGTATCGGTTCTCATGCCCAGCGCCAGGCACTGGCAATCGTATTGCTGTCGGTTGCCTTCGTTGGCGCTGGAGTGCTCATTCTCCTCAGTGTCACGAGCTTCCCGCTTGAGGATGTCGTGTTTGAAGTCATTTCGGCATTTGGGACCGTTGGCTTGTCCACGGGGATAACTGGAGGTCTCCCTCCTGAAGGGCAACTGGTTATTATCGTCTTGATGTTCATCGGCCGCGTCGGCACGATCACAATTGCAAGCGCGCTCGCGCTGCAAGAACGCAATATACTCTTCCGATATCCAGAGGAGCGCCCAATCGTTGGCTAAGAACAGCATTCTCCGCGGCGACGGCGTCGTTGTTATTGGTCTCGGCCGCTTCGGCAGCGCCGTTGCCCAATCTCTGGTTCGGCTGGGCCACGATGTTCTGGCTATCGATGAAAACGCGGAGCTAGTTCAGAATTGGGCGACGCGGTTGACCCACGTGGTGGAGGCGGACAGTTGCAATACCGATTCTCTGCGCCGGCTGGGCGTTCAGGACTTTCCCCACGCGGTCGTCGGAATTGGCACGGATATCGAAGCGAGCGTGCTTACAGTTCTTGCGCTCTCCGAACTCGGGGTGCCTGACATCTGGGCAAAGGCAATCAATCCCAACCACGGCCGCATTCTGGAGCGGACCGGTGCGCATCATGTCGTCTATCCGGAAGCGGCCATGGGCGAGCGTGTCGCCCACCTCGTCACTGGCAAGATGATCGACTTCATCGAGTTTGATGATGGCTTTGCCATCGTCAAGACGACTGCGCCGGAAGAAGCCATCGGTAAGACGCTGGGGCAATCCGGTCTTCGTAGCAAGTACGGCGTTACTATCGTCGGTGTCAAACGGCGGAAGATGGACTTTACCTATGCCACGCCAGAGACCATGGTCGAAGCGGGCGATCTGCTGATCGTGTCAGGGCCAACAAAACTGGTGGAAAGATTCGCAGCGCTTACTTGACGTCTTGAGGTTCGGCTGGGCAAACAGTTCGCCTGGAACATCCTCATCGTTTATGTGTCGCGCCTGGCTAGCGCCGTATCGCCTGTTCCGCCTTGTGCAGCGGAGGCTGATCCAAAGGCACTCATACCGGTGTGCGGCAGAGTCTCACTTTTCCGAAGAACAATAGAGCCTTGCAACAGAGGACGTAGACGCTTTGTCGAAATCTCACGAATACACCTCGCAAAGCGGCCGTATCCGGTCGACGCTCCGCCAATTCCTCGACAATGAGGCTGCGGGCGGTCTCGTGCTGATGGCGACGGCCATACTTGCCATGGGAGTGGCAAACTCACCTCTTTCACCGGTCTATTTCTCGGCACTGCACGTCCATCTCGGGGTGCTAAATCTCCTTCGGCTGCCCTTTTAGCCTTTTAGCCGGCAAGCGGTGCGCGAACTGGCCTCGGCTACGCCTCCGCCTGGTATGCTCATTATTTGCTTCACTGGTGAAAGGGCGCTCTGCCCCCTCTCCCCTGTAAGGGGAAAATCTTACGTTGGGTCTAGATGTGAACACGCATCGTTGTTCAGACCCTGACCTGGGTGCCGATCTCGACCACACGATCGGTCGGAATCTGGAAATACTCGCTCGCATCGGCCGCGGTGCGGGCCAAGGGGATGAACAGCCGAGCCTGCCAGAGCGGTAGGCCGGAAGTGGCCGATGGTATCAGCGACCGGCGGGAGACAAAGAACGATGTGGACATGATGTCGAACTTCAAACCCTGCTTGCGGCAGAGGGCCATCGCCTTCGGAATGTTCGGCTGTTCCATATAGCCGAATGACAGGGTAACGCGCGTGAAGAGGTCGTTGATCGGTTCGATCTGCACGCGTTCGGACTCGGGGACGATGGGTTTCTGCCCGGTCACGATCGAGAGAATGACGTTACGTTCGTGCAGCACCTTGTAATGCTTCAAGCTGTGCATCAGCGCCGTCGGGGCGCTCGTTGGATCGCTGGTCAGGAAGATGGCCGTACCCGGCACGATCTGAGGCGGTTTTTTCAGCATCTGATCGGCAAGAAAATTGAGGGGAATCTCGCTCTTGCGAGTCTTCTCGAACAGATAGCCCGTCGCGCGGACCCAGGTCCATACGATGAGGCACATCACGAGAGCAATGGCCAGCGTGACCCAGCCGCCCTCGAGCACTTTGATGATGTTAGAGCCAAGGAATACCAGATCGACGATCAGGAACAGTGTCGAGGCCAAAAGCGCTGCTGCCCAGGACCAGTTCCAGATGTGACGCATAACGACGAAGAGAAGCAAATCCGTGACTACCATCTCACCGGTAACCGAAATGCCATAGGCCGAAGCGAGATTGCCGGACCTCTGGAAGCCGAGTACCAGCAGCATGACGCCGATCCCGAGCATCCAATTGACCCGACCAAGATAAATCTGGCCCTCTTGCGTCTCCGACGTGTGGAGAATGGCGAAGCGCGGCAGGAGATTCAGCTGCACGGCCTGGCGGACTAGCGAGTAGGCACCGGAAATGACCGCCTGACTGGCAATGATCGTGGCAGCGGTGGCCAGGGCGACCATCGGCAGCAGCGCCCAGCCCGGCTGCATGTCGAAGAAGACGTTCTCTGGCAAATCGCTACGGGTCAGGACGAAAGCGCCCTGCCCTATGTAGTTCAGGAGAAGGCAAGGGAAAACGATGGAAAGCCACGCCAGGACGATCGGTCCGCGGCCGAAGTGGCCGAGATCAACGTAGAGCGCCTCTGCACCCGTGACAGCGAGGAAAATAGCGCCGATCGTGCCAAGTGAGAGTGCCGGGTTGGCAGCGAGATAATGGACCGCGTAAAAGGGATTGACTGCCCACAGCACGTCGGGATTGGCGATGATATGACTCAATCCCGAAATGCCGATTGCAATAAACCAGATACCGGTAATCGGCCCAAAAACACCTCCGACTGCACCGGTTCCAAAGCGCTGAACGGCGAAAAGTACAACGAGGATTAGCAGCGTGATGGGCACGACATACGGCTCGAAGGCCGGCGTCACTGTCTTGAGCCCTTCCACCGCGGCGAGCACCGAGATTGCGGGCGTGATCATGGAGTCACCCGTAAACAGCGCCGCGCCAATAACGCCTAAGGCCAAGATGGCGGTCGAATGCGCAGGAAGACGCCTGCGGGCAAGAGCCATTAGCGAGAGGGTGCCGCCCTCGCCCTTGTTATCGGCGCGCAGTACAAATCGGACATACTTCACGGTCACGACCAGCGTCAGCGCCCAGAAGATCAGCGAAAGGACTCCCAACACGTCCGCGCGGTCAACCGAGCCGTCAGACGCCGCGACCAAAAGCGCTTCCCGAACGGCATACAGGGGACTTGTCCCGATGTCGCCGTAAACGACGCCCAGAGCACCAAGCATCAAGACTTTCAGATTGGCCTGACCAGGCGATTCCGGGGCTGTAGGTTGCGTGGAATCGATACGCCCGCCGGCGTCGGCATTGGCCATGGGAGCTACTCCATCCAGAACCGGCGGGCTGCGGTAGTCCAGCACAAAAGCCAATGGATGGTGGCCGCAATCGGCCATGGCCCATTGTTGGCGCACCCCGAAGCCTTGTGGAACCGGTGAGCTTTGTTCTGATATCTCATATGCCGTGCGTTGGCTTGTCAAGCGACGCGTTTAGGTGCCAAAGCGCTTCAAGGTTCCCAGGTGACGTCCTGGAACGACAACGTGCGAGTGTCGCGAAACCAATCCCATCGCGACGAACGCTGCACTGCCTCGCAGGGCGTTCGCTCCAGCTGTCTCAGCGCTTGCCGGCTAAAACCGAAAGGAAGATACTTCGTCATAAACCTTCGAAAATTGGAGGAGGAGGCGATGAAACACCAAGCACGCGAACGACTCCAGATAGTTGCCGACGTTCATGCAGACATGCAGCGTTCGACAATGACACGGGGCGAGCGCCTCGCTCGATGGGCGGAACTCTTGGAGCAAACGCCTGATCGGTGCCTTAGAACACTTTCGCAGACCGAGTATCAGCCCGCGACGCAACGCGATAAGATGCGAAGCGCAGGTTCCGCTTTCACTGTTGCATTCGAGGATGCTGTGCTTCGTGCGGAAGGCCTCACGGACGACACCTATGGTGAAGCGAAGCGGTTCTTCGAACTGACCGATTGGCAGTTGCACCAGATCGTGTGCGGTTGCTATTCGGGTACAACGGTGCGTGCGGGCACGGCTGCGCAATGGGTTCGCGACGCGGCACAGTCCCGGCCCGGCTTGTTCAGCATGCTGTGGGACGCGCTCTTTATTTTCCGGTAGTCCTTTTCAACCCGCTTCGGAAGGTGGCCGGTTTCCTCGGATTCAATGTGACGAGCGAGTTTCACGGCCAACTGGGAAAGGCTGGCGGTCGAGTGCCAACGCTAAAACGCTCCGAACGATGTCGACTGAGGTATCAGGTGCTGGAGGACGATCTTCGCGCTTGAATGCAAGTCCAATGACAGCGTGCTTGCCCGCTGAAGCTTTCACGGGCCAGAAGTCAAAGCGAGACGCCGTTGCCGGGTAGGTTTCGGCGCGCATGAAAGTGCCCGTCTCCAACGACGATCGCGCCGCCTCGAATTCGGCCTCCTGGGGCTCTATACCGCCGGCTGTGTTGACTGCAGCCACTTCGCCCTCCGAAACGAGCATCACGACGACAGGAACCTGGAAAAGCGCTGCGAGAGCTTGGCAAGTTATTGAGACGATCGGCTGAATGTTGTCGGCTGCAACGACGGCACGGCTGTAGTCCTGCAGCACCGTCGTCTGCCATCTCAGGAGGGCCGCGTCGGTCGCCCTCCGGTGGGAGGTGTAGGCAACGCCACTGACGATAAGACCAATGAGAAAAAGCAGTCCTATTGCCCAAATATTTGCCGGATCATCGGCGATGAGTGTGCCGCGAGGCTCGGTCAGGAAGAAATTATAGGCGAGAGCACCAAGTACAGCCGAGCAGAACGATGGGCCTAAGCCGAAGCCCACGCCGGCGACGACCACCGGCACGACGAATATGAGGGAAATGTTCGGGATCGCAATCCCGCGGTCGATGCCGACGGCAATGACGGTCGCCGCGACAATCATCGCAATGGAAGCAAGGTAACCCGTCACCTCCGGAATCTCCGATTGTTCCAAGCTCAAATCTGGATCGGTTGCCACAGTTCGTGTGATGTTCGGTCGTGGTTGCCATTTGGCATTGGCCATTGCTTCACTTCCTTCCGAAAAAGGCACCGGTCGCGGCCCCAGCATGCTAAGCGATTATACACCCGTTCCATTCGCACGCGTTCCGCAGAATGCAGCGTTCAAGGCACTTCGCTCGTACTGTAAAGCAAGTTGGGGTCAGAACAGGAGCGTGGACCGTGAAGTTTCGTCTCCGACCCGCATAATTGTCTGCGGCTGGTCGCGAACTTTCTGGCGATGGCTGAGACGCTCATTCCCTGGCACGTCCCGCTTCTGCTTTTCGCTGAGACTCGAGGGGCGGCCAAGGGCCTTCCCTACGGACAAACTGAAGGAAGCGAGGATTTGCCCGGTGCGATCTCGAAAGGTGGCGGCTGCGCTAACGCAGGCAATCGAGCAGTGCCTTGGCATCGACGAGGTCGCCCGTCTCAAAGCCTTCGGTGAACCACGCGTAGACGGGGGCAAGAAGGCTTCGAGCCTCGTCGTCGCGCCCCTGGTCGATGTAGAGGCGGGCGAGGCTTGCCGCAGCTCTCAACTCCGTCGATTTCGTACCCTCGGCGCAGGCCATCGTCAGCGACTTTTGAAACCACCTCTCAGCAGCGTCGCCGCCGGGCGATTCCATGTGCGACAAGATTTCGCCCTTGGTGCGCAGCAGCTCGGGCACCTGATATTTCGAGCGGGACCTGGCGGTGAACGCGAACGCCTTCTCCAGCACGGTCAACCCTTCGTTCATCTCGCCGAACTGCCCATGGGCTTGCGCCAGGACACAACGACAGAACGCTACGCCCATGTCCGCGCCGGTGGGTCTTGACGCGACGGTCCTGAGCGGTGCGGAAAGCAGTGTCCCCCACATCTCGGTCGCACGGCCGGTCATTGCGCCACTACCGCGCCGAAGATTGGAGCACCAGCCGACACTTCAGCTTCACGCCGCGAGCTTCACGGGCAGTTGTGCCAGGGCGCGAATCCCAAGGCGCTTGCGCCACCTGATGCTTGATAGCCCGCTGTTCAGGCTGATGTCCGGAAAGCGCGTAAGGATGCGTTCGAATGCGATTGCCGCCTCTGCCCGCGCGAGTTGGAGCCCGAGGCAGAAATGCACGCCGGTACCGAAAGCGAGATGCGGATTCGGGTGGCGCGTGATGTCGAAACGGTGCGGGTCCTCGAACTTGGCAGGATCGCAGTTGGCCGCCGCCAGGAAAGCGGCGATCATGTCGCCGCGGCGAAATTGCTGTCCCTGCCAACTCATGTCGCGCCTCGCGAAGCGCGGCTTGGTCATCTGCACCGGCGAGACGTAGCGCAGGCATTCCTCGACGCAGGTGGGCATCAGGCTTGGGTCATTCTGCAGCCGAAGGCGTTCATCCTCGTGCGACAGCAGCGCGAAAAGCCCGCCGGCAATCAGATGCGTGGTGGTTTCCTGCCCAGCTCCGAAGAGCAGGAAGATCATCGAGACAAGTTCGTCCTCGCTGAGCGTTTGCCCATCCGTTTCGGCATCGCGCAACGCGGCGACCAGGCCGTCAGGCAAGGCTCCGCCTCCCAGTCGCGAGACCCGGCGGAGATAACGCACCACACGGATAACGCCGGGAACGGCGCGGATGATGGCGCCAATATTGGCAGTGTCCGTCAGACCGCCGAGCCATCTCTTGAAGCGATCGTGATCCTGCTGCGGCAGGCCGAGCACCGCGCAGATCACCGAAAGCGGCAGGTCCCGGCAGAACTCGGACATGAGATCAACCTCCCGATTTCCGTCCAGGTGATCGAGGAGCCGATCGGCGATTTGCGTGATCATCGGCTTCATGGCCTCAATCGATCGACGCTGGAACGCCTGGTCGACCAGACCACGCAGACGGCGGTGCTCGGGATCGTCGTAGCCGATCATGTTCAGTGCCAGAAGGCCGATCGTCCTCGGTAGGAACTTCAGAATTCGCGCCTGTGTCCTGCTCCCCGCATTGGCGGGGTCGCGGGCGAAGCTCTCGTGATCCTTCAACAGCGCCGCACAGGCGTCATGTGTGACCGTGAACCATGTGCGGCCGAGGATCGGCAACTTCATGCGAACAACGGCGCCCTCCGCTCGCATGCGATCGAACGTGGGGAAGGGATTCGCGTGGAACTCCGGCGACAGGACATCGAAATCATGCGGCTCGATCATGCTTGTCACTCCGAGAGCTTGCGGGAAGGGTCAATGCGATTCGCGCCAATCCGAACGGTAGGGCAGTAATGTAGATGGGAACCAGCGCTGGAGATGTATATGAGGGGGGCTTGAGTTCGAGCAATCCTGCGACGGCCGGTTCCTCCAGCAAAAGCGGCTGTTCCGAGCCTGTGCGTTGGACTTCTTGTTTCCACCCGCCTGTGCCGCTGACGGCGTACCTGGAAGGACCGGATTGGGCTCAACCGCGACGATCGCTACGGGCAAACTGCCCGGCCGAAAAGCGGACTTTTCGGACGCTTGGGGATACTACGTCGAACGTCGTGAGTGGGCCGACTGCCGACCGTCCGCTGCTAGGAGGTGCAACAGTGAATTTCGCATAAAATCGTTGCCGAGCAATTGGCAAAAGGATGTTTGTCGCCGTTGGGGCAGGGACACATTCTTTGATTGCGGATGGGCGCCGCACAATCGCCTTCATCCGGCTTTCCCGCCCGGCGTTCGGGGGGTAGTTTCATCGGCTAAACACGGAGTTCGATATGGGAGCGGATAGACTTGCCGGAATCGTGAAACGAGTTCTTCTGGTTGGAATGCTGCAGCTTGGCTCAATCGCCGTCGCTCTCGCCGACACGACAATCCTGAACGTGTCGTATGACTCGACGCGGAAACTCTACAAGGAATTCAACGCCGCCTTTGCCCAGAAGTGGGAGGCGGATACCGGAGAAAGCGTGACGATCCATACAGCACACGGCGGCTCCGGAAAGCAGGCGCGCCTGGTGATCGATGGCCTCGACGCGGACGTGGTGACGCTCGCGCTCGAAGCCGACATCGATGCGATCGCCCAGGCTACCGGCAAGATCCCGGCCGATTGGAAAACACGGCTTCAGAACAATAGTGCGCCCTACATGTCGACAATCGTTTTCCTGGTCCGCAAGGGCAATCCGAGGGGCATTAAGAACTGGGGTGACCTGACGAAGGAAGGCATCCAGGTGATCACACCGAACCCGAAGACCTCGGGCGGCGCCCGCTGGAACTTCCTCGCCGCCTGGGCCTGGGCGCGCGCCGCCAATAACGGCGACGATACGAAGGCGCAGGAATACGTGGCGCAACTCTTCGGGCATGTTCTCGTTCTCGACACCGGCGCGTGGGGAGCAATGACCACCTTCGTCCAGCGCGGTCTCGGCGACGTGTTGCTCGCCTGGGAGAATGAAGCCTATCTCGCTCTCGAGGAACTCGGCCCGGACAATTTCGAGATCGTCACGCCGTCGATTTCGATCAAGGCCGAACCGCCGGTGGCGGTTGTTGACGGCAATGTCGATAGCAAGGGCACCCGCAAGGCGGCGGAAGCCTACCTCGACTATCTCTACAGCGACGTGGGGCAGAAGATCGTCGCCAAACACTATTATCGGCCGTTCAAGCCCGAGGCAGCGGATCGCAAGGACATCGCCCGCTTTGCCGATCTCAAACTGATCACCATTGACGAGTTCGGCGGATGGAAGGAAGCTCAGCCGAAGTTCTTCGGCGCTGGCGGTATTTTCGACCAGATCTACAAGCCGAGGCGATAGTCCGGCGGTCGGGCCTTGCGACAGCTCCGTGCTTGTTGCTGGCCGGAGACGTTGAAGGCGTATGCATCCATGGACGTTCGCGTCGAGAACTTGCGTAAGGAATTCGGCCGCTTCCCGGCGCTTGTCGACGTCACCCTCGACGTCCGCTCCGGCGAGCTGATTGCGCTCCTCGGCCCGTCGGGTTCAGGAAAGACGACGCTGCTTAGGCTGATTGCCGGCCTCGAAAGCCCGACCGAGGGCATGATCTTCTTCGGCGACGAGGACGCATCGAAGAAGACCGTCCAGGAGCGCAACATCGGCTTCGTCTTCCAGCACTACGCCCTGTTCCGCCACATGACGGTGCTCGACAACGTCGGCTTCGGGCTCAAGGTGCGTCCCGCCAGCCGGCGGCCGCCCGCCGCGGAGATCCGCCGCCGGGCGCTCGACCTCATCGAGCTGGTGCAACTCTCCGGGCTAGAAAAACGCTATCCGGCACAACTTTCCGGGGGCCAGCGCCAGCGCGTGGCTCTCGCCCGCGCCATGGCGGTCGAACCGAGCGTGCTGTTGCTAGACGAGCCCTTCGGCGCGCTCGACGCGCAGGTGCGAAAGGAACTCAGGCGCTGGCTGCGCGAAATCCACGACCGCACCGGCTACACGACCGTCTTCGTCACCCACGATCAGGAGGAGGCTCTCGAGCTCGCGGATCGCCTGGCGGTGATGAACAAGGGCGCAATCGAGCAGGTCGGGACGCCCGATGAGATCTACGACCACCCGGTTTCCCCCTTCGTTTACGGCTTCATCGGCCAGTCGAACTGCCTGGATGTGATGCTGTCGAGCGGTGAGATCTGGTTCGAGGACCGGCCGATCGGCCTGCGGGCCGCGAATGAGCCGGATGGACCGGCGACCCTGTATTTCCGCCCACACGACGTCGAGCTCATCGAAGCCGCCAGCGGCTGTCTCGCCGGCCGTGTTACGGCGGGTCGGCGTGTTGCGGGCACGCGCCACCTCGAACTGGATCTCGGTAAGAAAGCGGCTCCGATGGAGATCGAGCTATCGCCCGAGCGCGCGTCCTCGGCCGACCGCACCCGTATCGCGTTCCGCCCCACCAAGTGGAAGCTGTTTCGCGGGGAGTCGTAGAGCGCGGTTCGCACGCTCCTATCGCCGATCTTCGAGATGCGACCGCTATGATCGGTCTCGCCCGATTGATATTTCTTCGGCGTCAATCCGAAGTGCGGCCCCACCGCGCGTGAGGAGCGGAATCGCTCCGGCGCGTCGACGGCCGCCACAAACGTCAGCGCCACCAGGACGCCAATGCGGGGCGTCGTCATCAGCCGCCGGGCGTTGTCGTCCTGACGGGCGATGGCACGCAGCTTGCGCTCAAAACCTGCAAATTCATGGACAAGCGCCTCGCGCACCTTCAATAGTGCCGTCGCGATCGCGTCCAGGGTCGAATGGCCTGCAATCAGCTCGCGGATGCGCCCCGCGTAAGTGCGCCGCGTCGTCGGCCCGACCTTGAGGCCGAAGCCGCGCAGGATGCCCCGGAGGCTCATCTCGATGTCGTGAAGCTTGCCCTGAATGAGCTTGCGGGCGGTCAGCAGCGCCCGCACCTCCTGGGCGGCAAGAGATTTGCAGTGGACCGGTTTGAACCAGCCAAGCCGCATCAGCTGCGCAATGCCCGCGCGTCCTTCTTGTCGGTCTTGACCGGCATCGTTTTAAAGGCTGCCCGCACGTGGCGCGTCTCGATCAGCTCGACGCAAAGACCTGCTTTCACCATCCCGGCATGGAGCCACTGCGACAAAGGACCGGCCTCCAGACCAATTCGCTCCATCGCCACGCCGTGCTCGCCGGACCAGGCGATCAGCGCATCGGGTTCGCTGAGGATCTTTGCTTCCCGCACAATGCGGCCGTCCGCATCCACCACGCACACACTTGCGTATTCCAATGATACGTCGATGCCGGCATACTCTTTCATGGTCGTCTCTCCGCGCTGCTATGGAGCAGGCCACTCCTGACTCCGCGACACCATCATTGTGAGGGACGACCACCGGCCCTTCAAACCTGGCCGGCCGGGTTCCGCCCGTTACACCATCTTTTTAGCACAGAACCGAAACCGAGGCTTTCGCCGGAACGTTCGGGGCCGGCTATCCGGTCCTCGAAGACAGTGACCACGCGCCTTGATGTTGTTGGCAGCCTGCGCGTGTGGTCCGTCGACACCGACCTTTCCTCCAGCGGCGACCTTCTCAGTAGCAGATCGGCGAGCGATGGGTGATACGCGACGGACTGGCCGGTTTCCGCGGGACCTATTCGTTTACGCCCGAGATCTATGTGACCGGATGGGGTCTTGTCGGCGCCGGCGGTGCCGATCTCGACTGGGACGTCGCCGCCGTGCTCGGCTATCGGTTCAACGATACGATTTCGGCCGTTGTCGGCTACCGCACCCTCGGTGTCGACTTCAGCGACGACGGTTCGACGTGGTGCAGCAGGGAACGATCCTCGGCCTTGTCGTGCGATTCTAGGATAACAGCTCTCCCTGCGAACTCGGAAGGCCAGCTCGCGACAGCATCTCTAGGAAGCGTGAGTGATGATGATCCTTCACGTAGCGCGGTACAAAGCCGGGGCAGACATTGCCCAGATTGAGATGCGGAAGCTGTGACAGGCAATGATGCATGGCCCGGGACGCTTCTTCGCTGTTTCCGATGGCGGCAGCGGCAGCAGCCCAATAGAGGGCGCCGCGAACAAAGCCGGGTTTTGTCCTGACGACCTTACGAGCGACTTCGAGAGCCCGTCGATCCTTGCCGCCGGCGAACAGCGCCACAACCATGCTGTGGTGGCGCCAGAAGTCGATGACGTCATGGGTCCCGAGCCGGATCGCCTCGCCGGCCTCGTGCAGCGCCTCGCTCACTTGTCCGCGCAAGGCATAGAGCTCCGCAATATCGCCACGGGCACTTGGATAGCTCGGGTTGAGGCTGATTGCATGGCGACATTCGATAATCGCCTCATCGATTCGGCCATCAGCCTCAAGAGCGAACGAGAAGATGACTCGGGCAATTTCATCGTCGGGCACCGCCCGCACCGCTGCTTCCGCCAGGTGCAGCGCACGCTCGACGTGCTCCCGCTTTGAGGGAAGTGCGCCAAAGGCAAGGGCCATCGTGATTGCAACAGACAGCGTCCGCTTTGCGCGGGCGTTGTCCGGCGCTATCGTAAGCGCCTTTCCGGCAAGCTCGATCGCGGTCAATAGCGAATCCCGCGTCATCTCAAAATACTTCATGAGGGCTTCATTCACGAACCTGCGCACTTCTGAGGTGCCGGGCGGACTCTTGTCGCGAACCTTCCAGTTCGTCAGTTGGAGTTCGAGGGTAACAGCCAGTACAACCGCTTGTGCAATCCGGTCTTGGAAGGCGAGCGCGTTCTCGGAGTGGCCGTCGAACTTTTGAGCCCAAACGTTGTGGCCGCCGGAAGCGTCGACAAGCTGGACATTCACCCGCAGGTCGTCGCCGGACTTCTGGATACTGCCGCCGAGCACATAACGCGCCTCGATTACCCCAGGCGACTTCGGTTTATTGCCTAGGACGTTCTTCTCCAAGGGATGGAGTGCGGAGAGTACGACATAATCTGCCACCTCTGTGAGGGCCGTGGCGATGTCCTGTACGAGCCCCTTGGCGAAATAGTCGTCGCCCCGCTCTCCGGTCAGATTGACGAAATCGGCGACGCTGATGGATGGACATCCTTGGTGCTGGCCGGCCGGGCCCCCATTTGTCGACTGCAAATAACCGGAATTCGATGCCGTGTTGACGGGCGAGCCTATAGAGTGCCTGAGCGCCCGCGTCTCCGGGCTGACCCCTACTCCGAATTCCCTCTTCAAAACATTGCTGCACACTTCGTACGTGCGCATCGCTTGGTCGCGACGGCCGCACGCCATAAGCAGTTCGATTTTCAGCCGATAGGATGCTTCCCGCGTCGGTTCTATTACCAATAGCCGATCAGCCAGGGCCAACCCCGCATCCACATCCACGAGGCGGGCAAGCTTTTCGAACGACTCGATCGCGCGGTTCAGCAGCCTCTCTCGCTCAGAGGCCGCCCAATCGTCGAAAGAGTTGCTATCCAGATAGAAACCGTCGAGAAACGGCCCGCTATAGACTGCCAGAGCCATTTCGAGTTCTTGTGGCGAGCGGGCAATCAGCCCCGCTTCAAAATCCTCGACGTCAACGTCAACAGCGTTCGCCTTCAAGCCGATCATATCATGCTGGGCTTGGATGAAATCCACGCCTGCCCGTCTGAAATCTCGGCGCAGAAGACTGAGAGCTTGCCTCAGGCTGTTGCGCGAGTGGTCGCTGTCGCTGTCGCTCCAGAGTAGATCGGCCAGTTTCTCCCTTGGCGCCACCATGCCCGGACACCGGGCAAGATAGGCAATGATGGCCGGACCTCTTTTGCCGCTCAGACAGATCTGACCAAGCCGCTCCTCTTCGATCCGGAAACCGCCGAATAAAGAAATTCTGAGTCTGGCAATGCTTTGATTGGTCGGCATTGGGCTTATGACCCCGTCAAATTACGAAACACTAATGCAAATATAACGCGAGCGTAAGCCAAGCCGCTTACATTCAAGCGCGGTCGTGACGGTTTATCAACTAAGCGTGGAAGAGTTGCCGAACACGGCGCTGGCGGAACCAACCGACCCGGGGGCCAGTAATGGGGGTCAACTCATGCTTGAGATTGGCGGGGACACTCGCAGCTTCATTATTTGGGGGGCTGCAGGCACAGGTCGCTGACGTTGATGTCGCCATCGTATTCGCGGTCGATTTCTCATCCTCGATCGATCCAGACACGGCCGACCTGCAGCGTAATGGACATGCTGCAGCACTAACTTCGCCCGAGATCGTTGCGGCCATTGCCCGCAATTATTTCGGCTGCATCGGCGTCGCTTATTTTGAATGGGCGAGTCCTGGACGCATAAGGATCGTGCTGCCCTGGACGAGGATCTGCGGGCTTGAAGATGCCAAAGCGGCGGCACGGGTGATCAGAAAACAAGGCGATACCGGCTTTAGCCGCCGGGGTAGAGGCGGGACATCCGTTTCCTCAGCCATCGACGTTGGAAGCCTGCTTCTCGACCAGTTTCCAGGAAACGCCGACAGGAAAGTAATCGACATCTCTGCCAATGGCGAGAACAACGACGGGCTTCCTGTTCAGTCAAGCAGACTGAACGCAATTGCTAAGGGATACACGATCAACGCGATTGCTATCCCAGCAAAAGATGAGAGCCCTGGTTACCGGTTGGCATCCTATTTTGCCGAAAATGTCATTGGCGGTTCGGGGGCCTTCGTAATGACGCCGACGGGCTCAAGCGACTACGCGACGGCTCTCCGGCGCAAATTGCTAACTGAAATTAGCATGAACGTTGACCCGCAATTCCCGCCCGAGGCGCCATCGGTTGAGCCCGAAGACGACAAGGACCAGAAACTAATGAATGGCGGTCGCACACCCTTGTTGCGCTGATCAGAGGTCTAGGGACAGCAGAAGAGGCAACGTCGGTCGAAATGCCGGAACAAAGGCAGGGATCCTAGTTCCGGTCGATGGCCATCTTCTCGATCGTCTCGACGATTGTGATGAGGTCGCCGCTATCCATTTCACCGGACGGTTTCGTTTCTAATGGAAAAAATATCGTTAGGGCGCTGCGAACAATCGCTCTTCTAACGGGACACCTGCCAAAAAGAGATCGCTGCGTCGGCAGCGTTGCACCCTGAACCACGATACTTCGCCATTCGCCACCACCGAGTTGGGGGGAGGGAGCCAGTGTCCGCTAAACGTTCCAATCCGGATACTCCGATCGCCCCCCGGACCGTAGCATTTGGTCCAACGGTCGAGGCACGCCCGGACAACACCGCATCCCAGGGCGGTGGCCTTGGAAGACTCGCCTCGGTCTGCCGCGCCCTGGCGCAGAGGGTCTATGACGGGGAACGCATCTTGCGGGCCAGAGTTGGCGCAGCCGGTCGCTCCCATCATCTCTCGGGTCTCGTTCTCGTGATGTGTGCGGCGGTCCTCTGGGCGACTGTCGGTGTCTCGAGCAAACTCGTTCCCCATGGGCCCAGCGTACCGGACGAGGCCTATGGCTTCGCACGAACCATCGTGGCGGGTCCCGCAATCCTGCTTTTCGCCGTCATCTCGAATGGCTGGAAAAGAAGTATCCCCCGACTCAGCAGTTTGCCCTGCTTCTTCGCCTTCGGGGTCTGCTGTGCAATTTTCCAGGTGTGTCTATTTAGGAGTTTCTGGCTGCTGGGCGTCACGGTGACCGTCTTTCTTACCGTATGCTTGCCGCCTGTGCTGGCCATGATCTGGACCCTTTGGCGGCGCACGGAACAGGTGTCCGGGCAAGTTGTCACTGCCTTCGTCTTGGCGGCCATTGGCCTTCTGTCTTTCATCGGAAACGACATGAAAGGCAGCAATCTACCGGCGCTACTGGGTCTGACGTTGTCGATAATTGCCTCGATTGCCTTTGTGCTCATGACACAAGCCACCCGGTGGCTGACGGCCGACTACTCTGCGATACTGGTCTCGGGACTTGGCCTCGTGATCACGGCCGCCATCCTTGCACCTGTGGCCTTTCTCCTCGCTCCCATCAAATGGCAGATGATAAAAGCCTCCGTCACTGATTGGCGGAGTTTCGGCGTGCTGCTCTATCTGGGACTTGGCCCGACAGCACTCGCCTATGTATGCTACTGTGTTGGAATGGCGCGTTGCCGGTCCGCGTTGGCGGGGCTCGTGGCGTCGATGATTGAACCCGCCGCGGCTGCAGGACTTGCTTTTGTGTTCCTCCAGGAGACACTCACCTCGTGGCAGTCGCTTGGCTGCCTCGTCATGTTGTTTGCAATGATCACACTTTGGATCGGCGAAAACAAATCGTCAGTAGCTGCCGAGCCTTCCTGACCACGATCTCGCCCTCGCGTGACGCGATGAAGATCCGCGCGTAGCGATCACCACATTGCTGCTCGACTGCAAACATCTGCGCGAGCAGCTTGCGCTTGCAGAAAAGTTCATGACCGGTGCGGACTCTCCCTTCACCGTCCACACTGGGACGGGTGGCGCCGATCTCAGGCCCGCCATCCTCCGCACAGTTCCGCAGTTCCCGACGATACATTATGCGATCTTTTTAATCCATAACGTGAACATCCTCGCAACAAGCCGTGCACACTGCTCGTGAGGAACGGCTCCCTTCGACCCGTTGTGTCGCCGGCGATAGGCAGAGGGAAAGTCCCGATTTGGCTTGATGGCGGTCAGTCGTGTTGTCGCTGTTGAGACTTGCACCCTCAACCGAGAAAACCAAGTTCGCTGCAGGGGGCGTCATAGAAACGCCTGTCTCACGTCGTTTCACCGAGAGGCCGAACTGCCACAGAATGACGGTCGGCCGACTTGGTGGCGTTTGAGACTGAAGTGACGGGACGTCCTATTACTTGATCCTGTGCAAGCAGCGACAACTAATTGGAGAACATCCCCAAGAAAATTGGATTACTATTGCGATTTCAGTCAATTGCCGGCGGCATGAAATGAATTGCGCCATTACAACAATAACGATAATATACTCATCCTTACTATTACCTTTTGATCGCACTTGAGCTAGGGCCCGCGTTTCGTGCGCCGCAAGGGGCCCAGTCTACGACTAGGTCGGCGCGCTTGCGTGTTACTGGATATGTCCGCTTCGACGTTAGGAGGTACGCCGATGGAGTGACGGCGAGTGCCCCACATTTTCGATATGATTTTCTCAACGATTACCGCGTGCAGGGCACCTGCATCCTAGGACGTGCGACTCGGACTGGTCAGATACGCGAATGGGGGGATCAGCGCGATGCACCGCAGGGACTGGAATACCACTACGCGTGACGAGACAGCCGGCGTTCGGAAATACCGCGGTAGCTTTACCGGCCGGGAACTATCCCATCTCATTATCCTCCCCTGTCGAAGCCCCGGAGAACGTGCAGGAGTAGAAACCGATGTTGTCTGCGCAAAAGCGATGACACCGGTGTAGGGGGCCGTATTCAAACGTTGCGCGACGGTTGCCTTCAGCGATTCACAAGGAGGGGGTTATGACCAAGGCTGTGAATCGAATCTCTGAAATGCATATCCCGGCTGGCCTCTCGATTGGTAAGATGGCCACTCTGGTGATCGCCGACCGGCGTGAGATCGCGAGCGCCGGAATTGAGGCCCTCTTGCAAGCAGGCGGCTACTCCGTAGTCGCGCGCTGCTTGTACGCACATGAACTCATGTACTCGGTAGAATCATGTCGACCCGACATTGTCATTCTAGCGGACAACATCGTATGTGAGGAAGGCCCGAAAACAGTGTCGCGACTGCGGGCGCGTAACTTTTCGACGGCGGTGATTTTTCTGCTTGATGAGCGTGAAGCTATTGCGGCCGCGGACCTGGTGAGCCTTGATGTGGACGGAATTCTGTTGAGCGCGGCCTGCGCCAGGAGTGTCATCGATTGTGTGGAGAGCGTGTATCAGGGCCGCAGGTGGATCGATCCCGACCTGTTGTACCATCTCGCGGTTGCGGAACGGCGTGTAGAGAATGCCACCTGCCTCACATGTAGGGAAGCTGAAATAGCCCAGTTCGTGTCGCGAGGTCTGAGTAACAAGGAAATCGCGCGCGAACTCAATCTATGTGAGGGCACCGTGAAGATGCATTTGCACCATATCTACGAAAAGCTTCACCTCAGCGGCAGAACGCAGTTGGCGCGTCGGTGGCTGGTGGATGCGGAGATGGCCAGTTTGAAAACACGCCAGAACGAGGAGGCGATCGGTCCCGACGCCGTGGCCGCAGCACGATTCGCGGCCGGGCATACCTGAAGAATTTGTTCGGTCTCAATCAGCTACTGAAGGCCAGAGCGGCTCTGGACACAGCTGCATCCCATTCGAGGCACTGAAGGTATTCGCGAGCGCGTTGTTGTCGATCAAGTGCGTTGAGGATCACACTTGCAATCGCCCCAACGTGCTCAGCCATGCCCGGCAAGAAACGCTTCCATGCCGTCTCTGTTTTTCATCCGACCCGTTGCGCAGAAGACTTCCAAGTCGGCGCTTCGCCGCCCGACCTATCCGCCATCAATGTCGAAGCGCGATGCCAACACGGCGGCGGCCCGAACGGTGTATCCATCGGTTACTATCGAATGAAACCTCAAACACTATCGGAGTGCAAATAGACACGCGCGCCCACTCGTCGGATACAGGAGGCTTAATTTTTTCGGCTGCCGAACGTTGCGACGACGGGAAAATCGTAGGGCGGCCGCAACGGGCGGTTGCCCGGAAAACAGTGCCGGTCGCATCCGCCCCAGCTGGAGGAGTGAAGCAGATGAAGAAGATCCTACTCGCCGTTTCGATGTTTACGGTAGCCACTGGAACGGCCTTTGCTGCTTGGGAGCCGGTATTAACTAGTTCGGTGACAGAAACTCAATTCCGAGCAGTGACAGCAGGCAAAAGCGGCAATGTGAAAGAATGTTTCCAATCTACGGTAAGGATCGACACTTTCACGTGGACGCATACTCAGACCGGAAATACCCGCGGAACGTTTACCACGACGACGATCACCGACGAGGTGCAGGTTGACGATAGCCAGTGCGAACCGGCGTGACACGACGTAACCCGACGAGCGTTCCAATCGCCTCTCCTGAATTTCGGGAGCCAGCTCATAGGGATGAACGAGTATGGGTAGGTGGGTGCTATTAGGCGCTATCGTCTCGATCGGATCGTTGTCCGCTGCCGCTGTGGTGCCCAACGCAGGCGTCGGTGAGTGGATAACCGAGCAGCAATCTGCGGTTAACGCCAGACTTGCGCAAGTCTCTCCGGAGTGGATCGCCGATGAGTTGTCGGCGATCCACTCGAAGCTTGCGGCGGCAGCGGCATCCGTCACCTGGGTGAGCGATGCTTCGCCGACGCAAGAGAAGGTCTACCGTTTCGCCACCGTCGAACGCGGTGATCTTGTTTCCACCGTCACCGCCACCGGACAGCTTACGCCTGTGGCCACGGTGGCCGTCAGTACGCAGATTTCCGGACAGATCGATCAAATACTAGCCGGTTTCAACGCGACCGTCCGGCGCGGCGATGTCATCGCCACGTTGGACGCAACCACTTTCCAAATCGCCGTCGAGCAGGCTCGGGCGGAAGTCGACATGGCAGGCGCAGCGCTTCTGAAGGCAGAGGTCGCGGCTCAAGAAGCCGCGGCGGAGCTCAAGCGCCGCAACAGTCTCCATCGTAGCGGTGCGGGCTCCCTTGTCGAACGCGACAAGGCGGAAACTGCAAAGCGCCTGGCAGACGCGCAGTTGCTGGAAGCCCGTTCAAGTGTTCGACGGACGAATGCGGCCCTGAAACAAGCGCGAACCAATCTGGAGCGTACGCGCATCCAATCGCCCGTCGATGGGGTGGTCGTCGACAGAAGCATCGAAGTCGGCCAGATTGTCGCTGCGAGCCTGCAAGCTCCGACGCTATTCACAATCGCCAAGGACCTGCGCGACATGCAGGTCAATATGTTGATCGACGAGTCGGCGATCGGCCGCATTAGCCCTGGCCTACGCGTCGAATTCACCGTCGATGCCTACCCTGGACGGAGCTTCGGAGGCAGCGTGGAGCAGGTCCGTCTCTCTCCCACCACGTCGCAGAATGTGGTTACCTACACCGTTGTCGTGAAGGCACCGAATCCCGACCTCATGCTGCTGCCGGGCCTGACCGCTACCGCCCGCGTCATCGTCACCGAGCGCAACGAAGTCCTCAAAACGCCGACCGCGGCCATCCGCTTCCGGCAGTCAGGACCAAGGCCTGTACGGGACGCTGCGGTGCTGTGGCTCGAAAGGGCCGGCGAGTTGAAGCCCGTAGACGTGAAGCTGGGGGTGACGGACGGCGACATGATCGAAATCATCGGCGAGGAGGTTGAGCCGGGAGACCTGGTTGCGGTCGGCGTTCGCCCCGTCGCGCGCAAAGAGTCGGCGGCAAAGCGCCTCATCGGGGTGTTCCAGTGAGGCCGCTCATTTCAACCTCGCAGTTGTCCCGGCGGTATCCCATGGGAGGAGGCGATGTGAACGCGCTGATCGACATCGCTCTCCGCGTGGAGCAGGGCGAAGCGGTCGCAATCATGGGGCCGTCCGGCTCGGGCAAATCGACGCTGCTGAACATCCTCGGCTGCCTCGACGTGCCGTCCTCAGGCACCTATATGCTCGACAACACCGACGTCAGCAGCCTGTCCATGTCGCAGTTGGCCGCCCTGCGCGGACAGATCTTCGGTTTCGTCTTCCAGAACTTCAACCTCTTGGCGCGGGCGACGGCCTTCGAGAATGTTGAACTACCGCTGATCTATGCTGGCGGCTGGAGCCGCGCGGCCCGGCGCGACCGTGCCATGCAGTTGCTCGAACTCGTCGGCCTCATCCACAGGGCCAGCCATCTTCCCTCGCAGTTGTCTGGCGGCGAGCAGCAGCGGGTCGCTATTGCCCGCGCGCTCGCCAACAAGCCGAAAATTGTCATGGCCGACGAGCCAACAGGCGCGCTCGACACCGCGGTCAGCCGAACGATTCTGAACATGCTCCACGATATCAACGAAACTGGCGTCACGCTGCTGCTTGTCACGCATGACCCTGCGGTCGCCTCTTCTATGCGCCGCATTCTCACGTTGAAGGATGGACGGATCATCTCTGATGCGTCGTCAACGAGCGGTCAGCTCGATGCGGCCCAATGAGAACCGCCCTCAATGTCCGTGAAGCCTGGCGCGCCATCCGAGCCAACACGATGCGCAGCATCCTGACGACGCTCGGGATCGTTTTTGGCACCGCCTCGGTGATTGTCATGATTGCGATCGGGGCCGGGACACAGCAGAGGATTAGGGAGGATATCGAAAAACTAGGCCCGACCACGTTCACCATCAACCCGGCTTCCGCTGTCGTCAGCGGCGTCAGTATGGGTGCTGGCACGAGGCTGTCGCTGACAGACGAAGACGCCGCTGCGCTCGCCCGCGAGTTCCCGCATATTAAGGCCACGCCTTTTGTCCGTGTGCGGGCGCAATTGGTGCAGGGCGGCCGGAACTGGTCGACTTCGGTGCTGGGGGTCACCGGCGATTTCGTGAACGTGAAGAATTGGGACATCGCCAGCGGTCGGTCCTTTGGCTTCGACGAAATGGAAGACGCCTCCAGAGCGGCCATCCTCGGTGATACCGTGGCGACCAAGCTTTTCTTCGGGATTGATCCGGTAGGCCACGACATCCGTGTAAATCATCTGAGCTTTCGAGTGATCGGTGTGCTCCAATCGAAGGGCGAGATGGTGGACGGCTCGGACCTTGACGACATTGTCCTCGTGCCCCTGAAGGCTGCACGCAATCACCTGCTCGGCCGCCGAGCCGGTCGGTGGCAGTCCGTGAGCGGCATCGCGGTGAAGGTCGAACCCGAGATTGCGCTAGAGCCAGTAAAAGAAGATATCAGCGAAGCACTGCGGTATCGCCACCGTTTGGCGGCCGGGCAGGAGGACAGTTTCCGCATAACTGACTTGGCGGAGTTCCGCAAACTGCAGGAGGCTTCCTCATCGGCACTTACGATCCTGCTCGCTTCTGTCGCGTCAATCTCGCTGCTGACCGGGGGCGTCGGCATTATGAACATTATGCTCGTGTCGGTCGCCGAACGGACGCGCGAGATCGGCATTCGTGCCGCAATCGGAGCCGCGCCGAAGGACATCCTCTCGCAGTTTCTGATGGAGGCGATGATGCTCGCGATGCTCGGCGGCATGATCGGCATTCTCGTAGGTGTCACGGGCGCGACCCTCGTCGAAATCGTGTTCGGCGTGCGAACGGCGTTGAGGATCGAACCCATCCTGCTGGCTAGCGGCTTCGCGGCTCTGGTTGGTGTCTTGTTCGGGTTTTATCCGGCTCTCCGGGCGTCTCGACTGCCGCCGATCGAGGCCTTGCGTTATGAATAGGGGGCCGGATCCTGGTAGCCCACTCGAAATGCCGCACACTAATGTCGCTGCGGTGAGCGCCACCTTATACATTAAAGGTCTGCAATGTGGCTCAACCGCGTCGTTGCGGTAAGAAAGACCAACGACCGAATTCCACCCTTTTGTGACATTGGCTCGTGCTGCCCGAACGGCGCTTCTTTGCGCGAAAGCGGGCTTTGCGAAATCCTGGAACTGTTGCATTGGTCAGCGTTCAGGCACGCCTGCCAACCTCAAGCCTTCGGACATCTGGTCCACCCAATGCGGTATGTTTTGACCGGTCGGTAACGCCCGGAACCGCTCAATGGTAAAGTCCGGCTGGGCAACGAGCAGCTTCTGGGCAGCCCTTCGCGCCGTCTTGAGATCGCCACTCAGCGCTGACAAGGCGGCCAGATGGCGATAAGGCCAGGTCACTTCGGGGTATTTGTTGATGACCTCACGGACGACAGCCAGCGCCTTGGAAAGGGAGCCTGCCATGGCGAGTGACAGAGCGATGCCCATCCTCATGTTAAATGCGAATGGATCCGCCGGGCTCAGCGTCAGCGCCCGCTCGAACCGCTCCGTCGCGCGATCAATTTCTCCCATGTAGAGTCCAACCCAGCCAAACCGCGTCCATGCCCAGGCATTGTTGGGATCAAGCGCGAGTGCCTTTTCCAGGAAAGCCGCCGCGCGTTCCTGATCGCCGCAATGGCTTAGCGCCCCTCCGACCGCAGTCAGCGCGGTGGGATCGTCGTCGATCAAGCCCGCCGCGGCATCGACGGCGCTGAGCGCATTCTGCAGCTCCTCCTCCGGTGTTTTGGTCCATACGTAAGTGACATTCAGGGCCTGGCACCATGCCAGAAGCGCATGCGCGCGACCATAGGTCGGGTCGATCGCGATCGCCTCCTTGAGCAGCGCGAATGCCTGCTTGTTGTCCTCCTTGTTTTGGCCCCAGAGCTTCGGATAGGCGCGCATGACGAGGCGGCTTGCGGTTGGCCAACTCGATCTCGGCACCGCGGATGGCCGGATGGATGGCGCCGGCCACCTGCGCGGCGATCCGGTCCTGGAACTCGAAAATGTCCTCGATCGCGCCCTCGTAGCGCTCGGACCACAGTTGTGTCCGCGTCTCGGCATCTATCAGTTGTACGGAAATGCGCAGCCGGTCGCCGCCCCGCCGAACGGTGCCTTCGACCACGTAATTGACGCCGAGTTCCCTGCCGACCTCACGCACGTCGACGAAGCGTCCCTTGTAGGTGAAGGCAGACTGGCGGGCGATGACAAAGAAGTCCCGAACGCACGAGAGCGCGGCAGTGATCTCCTCTACAACGCCTTCCACGAAATATTCGTCGCCCTCGCCGCTGAGGTTGTCGAAGGGCATCACGACGATCGACGGCTGGTCCTTGTCACGGCGGGGCGCCGAAACCGGCGGTGCGGTGTCTACGGGCGGCGAGTGCGGGGCTTCCTGGCGAGGGAGTGATTGGGGTGCAATCAGCTCGCGAGTCTGCGCCTCCGGTTCAACCCCGAGGTCATGAAGCAAAGCCTCCTTGCACCGCTCGAATTGCCGAAGTGCCGCATTCGTCCGGCCCTGAAGCTGGTGCAGCCGGATCAAGGCGCGATATGCTTCCTCACCCGTCGGATCGGCCGCGAGCAGCCTTTCGGCCAGGCCCTCACAGGCCTTGGCCGCCACTCCTTGTTCCTTGGAGACCAATTGGCTGAGTTGCTCGCAGAGCACCAAGGCCTTGTCTCTCAGGGCGCGCTGATGCGGCGCGAACCATTGATCGAGCGGGGCAGGAAGGGCGATCGCCGCAAGGAGATCGCCTTGGTAGAGCTCGGCCGCTCTTGCGAGATGCTCAACGTCCTGTTGTCGAGTGAGCCGTTCAAAAAGTTGGACGTCCACTTTCGATGAGTCTGCAACCAGCCTCACGCTTTCGGTATCGCTGTCGAGCCGCAGCGAACCGTCACCCATCTCGGCTGCGACTCGTCGGATCGCGGCCAGAGCCTGCCGAAGGCTGCCTCGGGCCTGGGAAGCCGCACGATTCCGGCCAGAAAAGCTCGCACAAAACCTCCCTCTGCGCCCCCTTTCCTTCGAGAACTGCCAGAGCAGCGAGCAACAAAGAGGCCTTGCGGGTCACCGGATGGATCGGTTCACCCGACGGGGACAGCAGTTCCAGACCTCCAAACAGGCGGATCAGCACGAGCGCCCACTCTTAGACTAAGACAGCAGCTTAGCACCGACGGTTGATCGATTTAACGCGCATTTCACGCCCAATTCGCGCGTCTGCACGCCACGCTCACGAGCATCTGCACAGCGCGCAAACGCAGGCGTGGAACACTGTCTCCCGTTGGCAGACTCAGCTGCCAATACCGCTTGGGAGATCTGCAATGTCGAACACGCTCTCTTACGCGGCACAAAGGAGCAACCTCACTCGCACACTGGTCGAGTCATTGACGAGCAAGGCGACCTTCTGTTTCACCGTCGCCCAGCGGCACGCACGACGGGCACGGACTAGGAAGATCCTGCGAGCGCTCAGTGAAGAGCAACTCAGCGATGCCGGCATCGACCGGTCGCTGATCCATATGGGCCCGGAAGCGGAGGTGGATGCCCGCCTAATGAGCACCCTGATGTCGCTGCGGTGACTGCCGCTCAGCCGCAGCGACAATTCCGATCAAAGCCAGGAATGTGGCGCCTTCTCGCCCAAGGCCATTCAGATGGCGAGTTTCCACTCGTCCGCGAAGGATGGGAGCCGGAAAGATCGACGTTGAAGTACATTGCCGTGTCGCCCGCAGAGCGCTTTCTCACGCGAAAGCATTGGTCAGCGTTCAGGCAATCCCGCCATCCGCAAAGCCTCGGCGCTCTGGTCTGCCCACTGCCGTATATTTCGAAACAAGGGTAGCGCCCGAAACCGCTCAATCGTGAAGTCCGGCTGGCCAGCAAGCAGCTTTTGGGAAGCCCATTGGGCGGTCGTGAGATCTCCGCTCCTTGCTGACCACGCAGCCAGCAAGCGATACGACCAAGTCACCTCAGGGTGGCTGTTGATGACCTCCCGGACGATTGCGATAGCTTGGGAAAGCGAGCCTCCGATGGCGAGCGACTGAGCGATTCCCAGCCTCATGTTAAACGCAAATGGATCCGCTGGGCTAAGCATCAGCGCGTGCTGAAACCGTTCCGTTGCGCGATCGGTGTCATCCATGTAAATCGCGACCCAACCAAAACGCGCCCACGCCCAGGCATTGTTTGTATCGAGCTTGAGCGCCTTTTCAATGAGGGCGGTGGCGCGGCTCTGGTCGCCGCAAATGCTTGTCGCCCCGCCTGCGGCCGTCAACGCTGTTGGATCATCGTTGATAGAGCCCGCGGCAGCCCCGACTCCGCTGAGAGCACTCTCCAGCTCGCGTTCTGGTTCCCCATTCCATAAGTAGGCGGCATTCAGCGCGTGACACCAGGCGAGAAGTGCATGCGCCCGGCCATAGCCCGGGTCCACGTTGATCGCCTCTTTGAGCAACGCCATCGCCTGTTTGTTTGCATCCTTGTTGTGGCCCTAGAGGTTCGGGTAGGCCCGCATAACGAGGTCATACGCCCGCAGACCTGCCAGGACCAGAACGGCAAAGAGAAGTGCAGCCTTGCGCGTCGCGAATCGGACGGGCCGGCCCTCTCCGGTAGTTACTTCAAGACCGCCAAATAACCGGATGCGCACATCTCGTCCCCAGATTTCGATCGCGTCAAAAAAGAATAGCATTTTCGCCAGCCGAATTAACGCGGATTCCTCCGCCCAGAACTGGGCGATCCGAGTGCAACCGGCTTCGCGCTTCATCTGAACGATGAGGGCCGTGCCAACGAACAATGAGCCAGCACCGGTTTCAGCAGGAGCCCGACGCGGGAGAGCTTCAACGCCCGCTCCGGAGACTTGTGCGTCGAGGCCGCACACAACCCTCGGGAACGGCTATCTTTGGTAGGAGCTTGCGCCTACGGGATGACTTCCATACGTGGTGCACGGGAGCCTTCTACGGGGTAGTGCCTTTTGTCGACGCCTGCACACTCACAAGTGCACTAAAGCGAAACTTGCTGCTGACCCTTGCAGAAGCGAAATTTTTCCGCCTCCGCTGGTGCCGGCGTACGGGCATCGCGCGCAAGAGCAAGCATGGAGGCTGCATTCGAGGAAGCGATGGTCGTTGATTTTGATCAGTTTCTGTCCGCTTGCGAGGGTCTCCCCGACCAAAACGATGCGGATGTAGTTGCTGCCGCTCCGAAAACACAAGCCGCTGGTAATCGGGACCGATAATCTGAGAGACTTCCCCGAGGAATTGCTCCGCCGGCTGAGCCTTGAAGCGATCTGCCGGTATCCAAGGTGATTGTATCAGCGACAAAGGCATCCGCCGACCCAGCGGTAGCAGCGATTAGGCGCATGAGAGAGCGCTTCAGAAAGCCGGAAAAAACCGCCGACGTTCTGCTCTTAGATATGGAGGCAAGCGGCCTTACGGGGACCGTGGACGTCCAAAGCCTCACATCCTCTCGCTTTAGGTTGGAAGGCCCCTGCCCTCACCTGCGCGGCAAGGGGCCAGGCTCGGCGACGCGCTCGAGCTGGAAGAAGAAATGCCCGTCGTATCCCTGTACGTTCATGACCCCTACCAATGTGTCGGTGTCGATCTTTCTGAAGTGGTCAGCAACAGGCTTGGTGTC
>NZ_SRXN01000050.1 GCF_004827385.1 Ensifer sp. MPMI2T | reverse complement strand
GGGATGAAGGGGAGAAGGGGATTTCGGGGAGGAGATCGACGATGCGGTCGCAGAGCTGTCTTCCCGCCGACGCGTGACCGCTCAACCGCGCGCTCCGCATCCCGGCCACTCGCGCCGCGCGGGGCTATAAGCCCCGCTTGCGCTTCGCAGCAGGGCTGCTCGCCCTCAGTTGCCTCGGAAAGCCCGCTCTGCGGCCCGGGAAGTGTCTTCGGAAAGGAATGAAGACAGGAAGGAGCAGCATGTGCGCTGCTCCGCACCGGACCAGAGGAGCTTTTCCATGCATATCCTGAAACTCGATCCTCGTGCGCTGAAGGACAATCCTGATGGCGCCCGCCGCTCGAAATCTTCCCCGCAGGCCGACGCGTTGTTGCTGGCGACGGTCAAATCTGTCGGCATCATCCAGCCGCCTGTGGTCTCGCCCGAGATCGACGGCGGCAACGGCTTTATCATCCAGGCCGGCCACCGCCGCGTGCGCCAGGCGATTTCCGCCGGTCTTGAGGAAATCGAGGTTCTCGTCACTGACGCCGCCAACGACAATGGCGCGATGCGCTCGATGATCGCCAATGTCGCGTTTGAACCTCTCAACCCCGTCGACCAATGGCGCGGCATCGAACGTCTCGTGGCGCTCGGCTGGACCGAAGAGGCGATTGCCGTTGCGCTAGCGCTGCCCGTGCGGCAGATCAGGAAACTTCGCCTGCTGGCCAACGTCCTGCCGTCCATGCTCGATCAGATGGCGAAGGGCGACATGCCCAACGAGCAGCAGCTCAGGACGATCGCCGCCGCGTCGCTCGATGAGCAGAAGGAAGTCTGGAAGGCGCACAAGCCGAAGAAGGGGGACACCGCCGCCTGGTGGCAGATCGCCAACGGCCTTTCCAAGACCCGCATGTATGCCCGCGATGCAAACTTCGGCGACGATCTGCGCGAGGCCTATGGGATCGAATGGGCGGAGGATCTCTTCGGCCCGGCCGACGAGGACAATCGCTACACGACCAATGTCGATGCTTTCTTGGGCGCGCAGCAGGAATGGATGACGAACAATCTTCCGAAGAAGGGCGCGATCGTTGAGGTCAACAACTGGAGCCAGCCGGAACTGCCGAAGAAGGCCGAACGCATCTATGGCAAGCCAGGCAAGGCCGATCACACCGGCATGTATCTCGACCGCGACGGCAAGGTGCAGACCGTGCATTACCGGATGCCGGAACCGAAGCCGGCCGGTGGAAAGACCGGCTCGGTCGCCGATGGCTCGGTGCAAGTCGATGAGGACGCGGGCGTCGTCTCCAAGCCGCGGCCCGCGGTGACCCAGAAGGGGCACGACATGATCGGCGATTTCCGCACCGACGCGCTGCATGAGGCGCTGGCTCGCGCCCCGATCGAGGACGACATGCTGATAGCGCTGCTGGTTCTTGCCTTCGCCGGCCAGAATGTCCGCGTCGACTCCGGCGCCAACGATCACGTGTTCGGGCCAAAGCGCTTCAAGCGTCACGCGGCAACGCTCTTTGCCGAGGACGGCCGGCTTTCGTTTGACCTGGAGACAGTGCGGGTCGCTGCCCGCTCCATGCTGATCGACGTCCTGTCATGCCGGCGCGGCATGTCGAACAGCGGCGTCGTCTCCAGGATCGCCGGCGAGGCGATCGGCGCGGGTGGATACCTGCCGAACATGGGGACGGAGGAATTTCTCGCCTGCCTGTCGCGTCAGGCGCTCGAAACCGCAGCGAAGGGGGTCAACATCCAGCCACGGCCGCGGGTGCGTGAGACGCGCTCGGCGCTCGTCGAGCACTTCAAGACCGAGACGAGTTTCGTCCATCCGGCCGCATTGTTCGCGCCCGACCGGCAGGATGTCGCCGATCTGATGCTGCACGTCGATGATGCGAGTGCAGATGATGCCGCCGCTGATGGGGACGGCGACAGTATCGACGATGCGCCGATGGATAACGCCTTCGAAGACACGCCTGTCCCCGATGAACACGGCGCTTCGGAGCCGGATTCCGGCAACGACATCCCGGAAGACACCTCCGACGAACTTGCCGAAGAGCATTCGCCCTACGGCATCGCAGCGGAATAGCCGCCCCTCTTTTCCTTTCACAATGATCACCGCCGCCGGCACCTCCGGCGGCGCTTTTGTCTTCGCGACCCGCAGAACAAAGAGGAGTTCCATCCATGTCTGCGTCACTCATCTTCGATCTCGCCCCGATCGGCTCGCTGGCCTGGTCGGACGGCACGCCCCGCCCGCCGGAACGCTTCCGCAACAAACTCGCCGCCTGGGAGAGCCGCAACAGCCAGGGCCGTCTCATCCGCAAGGAGGGGCCGCGCAGGCTTGGCAGCTATACCGCGCCCGGCTCCTTCACGCTTCATGAGGGCGACATCGGCAGCAAAACCACCATTCTCGTCACCATCCGCCGGACCTTCGGGCTCGATTCCGATCTCACCTTCAAGGTCATCGCGCGTCCTGCGGCCGGGTCGGTCCGCATCTTCGATCGCGCCGGCGAAGCGCGAGAGCTGCTGCATCTTGCCGAAGATCTGAACGCCGCCGAGGCTTGGCTGAGGGCTCACTACGCCGGCGCGGTGCTTGAAGAGGTTGGGACCGACGAAGCGGCCGCACAGGCTCAAGAAGCGAGGACTGCGCCATGAACACGCCCCGCTCTCACACTTCCGAATCCTCCACCGCTGACGCTTGCGGGGTGGAGTTCGACCGCGGCGCCGACGGCATTGCCGTTGCGCGCGTCGGCGATCTCGTCTTCGCGCTGCTGCCATCCCGTGACGGCCGGCATCTGCTTGCCAGCGCCTGGAACGTGTCGCGGCCGCTCGCCGACCTCAGGCGCGAGGATTTTTATTCCTACCATGGCTCGATCGACGATGAAGCTGGCTTTCGCGAGCGAATGATCGAGCAGGCCGAACATCGCCGCGAGCTTAAGGCGCTTGCGCGCCAGACAATGCGTATGAACTGCAACACTCCATGGGGTCCATCGCAGGGCGCCACCCTTTATGCAGAGGGGGTCATCTCGCATTCCACGGCAGGCCATGGCGGTTTCAAGCTTTCCTCCGAGCGCAATGCCGCAATCAACCCGCTGCTCCGCGCAGACGATGAGTTCTATGAAGAAGACGCGGCATGGGCGATCGTTGCCCTCACCTTTCCGGACCTCTTCACGCGCTACGAACGCAAAGTTGCCGAGGAAATAGTCCGTGACAGCTGGCCGGACGCGTGGGAAACGATCTTCGGCCGCTCCCTGGCGCCTGGCCAATCCCGCGAGAAGGACGCCCGCGCGTTTGCGCGGGCCCATGCCGACGACTGGGTGGTGATTTCGGCGATCCGTTCCGAGCATCACCTTGATATGACCGAGGTGATCGCGACCCTCGGCGGCAAGCGCGGCGACGGCGCTAAAGAGCGGCGGTTCCTGGTACCGAGTGCCGACTATGCTGCCGGCCGCTTCGGCTTTGTCATCGATGAAACGAAACATGCCGCCTATTCCGGCCCCTCGAGCTTCGTCGGTTGGCGTGGGGGGAGCGTGTGATGTCGACTTCCGCAAAACACGCCGCGCAGCTCTTGCGTATGGAAGCGGCGCGGCGGCAGACGCAGCATCAGCTCGACCTGGTCGACCGGCAGATCACGCGGAAAATGACCGCGCTCATTCCGCTCTTCGCCCGGCGTCAACAGGGATATTGCCGTGGGAAAGAGCCGCAACCAGGCGCTTTCCTCGAACGCTATCGCGCAAATCTCGCGGCGCTTACAGCCGAGCGTCAGCCCGAGGTCGATGCGCTGAACCGGAAACTCGCCCGACAGGACGCCGCGATCGCGGCTCTGCTGGCGCGCTGCCGGCTGTCGTCGGATGCGAGAGAACGTGGCGCGCAATGGGGGGTGAATGGCCGTGAGCACGATTGGTGAACTCGAACGGAGAGCCGGTATCGGCACCTCGCGCGGCGAACGGACGGAATTCTGGATGCGGTTTCATCATCTCGACGGGGCCGAATGACTGAAGGCTGGCGTGGCCGAACTTGAACGGCTGATCGCGGAACGCGAGGCGATGCCCGTGTCGGCGAGCAAGGCGGCCGGGTCGCGGGCCAAACCGGAAAAGCTGCCGCCGCTCACCGCAGAGGAGGAGCAGGCGGTCCAGGCTTATGCAGCAATGCACGGCCGGCGCTGGAAAAGCATCCTCAACCGAGTCTGGATGGGCGGGCCGCCCATGACGATGCCGGCATCCTCCGTCGCCTGCGCAATTCTCACGGACCCTCCTGGCTGCAATCCTATCGCCTGCCCAGGGCAGGATCGCCGGACGCGGGAGCTGACGCGCAAGCAGGCAGCGAGTCCAAAGCCAGGAATGGCGACATGTAGCGGTTCTTCGCGGCCATTTCCTTTCAACAGCCCTGGATGACCGGAGCCGAGCCGGATTGCCCTTCGGTTTTGCTGCGGTCTGAACTGGCGGCCGTTCGCTTCAAGGCCGCTGTCGCGCCGCGGGGCGGCCGGAGCCCGTCGTCCGTCGCAGAGCAGATCCGCGGGCTGTCGCCAGGGCAGGATGCCCTGCTTGCCCGCAGATCGGCTCCGCTAGTTCGGGCCCTGCCCGGACCCTGAAGCGCCCGTATTCCGCCGGTTCTGGGCGACCGCACCGAAGGGCAAGCCGGCACGGGGCCGGAACCGCTTCGGGTCGAAAGGAAGAGACATGGCCAAGCCCGCAACCACCCGCCAATCCGCCCGCGTCGTGCAACTGCGCAAGGGCGCCACAATCGAAATGGTTCGGCTCACATGCCCCGACAGCGCCCAGGCGCTGAAGATCGCCGAGAGCTTCGGAGCGGCACTCGTCGACAGCGACGGAATTCGCGATCTCCACGAGCGCCTGATTTCGGAGACATCAGATGCACTGGCCGAAGGCCTGGGCGAACGGGCGATGCAGATCCACCTGCAGCGGATCGTCGGCGCCTTCGTCGGCTCCGCCCACGGCGCCGGGCAGTTCTACAGCAAAGCCGTCACCGAGGCGCGGGACGCCACGGCCAAGGCGGCCAACGATGCCCGCGACGAGGATCTCGACGGTCCTGTCGGCTATAACAGCGCCGCCCAGCGCAAGCGCGAGTTCGCCGCCGATATGGGCGTGCAGGCCCATGCACTCCGGATGGCAGCCGAGGGCGCCGTTGCCGCCTACAAACAGATCGTCGGCGACACCTGGAAGCCCTTCGACCGGCCGGTCGAAAACCCGGGTCACGCACTCGATCGCAAGGCGGCCGAGGCGCAGCTGTCGGCCTTCGACTGAGCACTGTCAGGCGAGGCTTCGACCTCGCCAGTCTGTCACCAAAACCGAGGTCGCCTTTCCGGAGGCGGCCTTTTCCATGTCGGCGCCGGGCGTCCGGTGCTCTGAACGGAGGAAGAGAAGGAAGGGAGAAGCAGACGGCGCCCATCACGGCCCGTCGCGGATGCCGGTCCTGCCGGGGCCGGAATCGAGCCGCAACGGCTTCGCCGTCCTCCACTGTCGTTGCGGCCTTCGGTGCGCTCGCTTGGCCGTCGCCCCGGCTCCGGACCCCGCGTGACGGGCCGCGATGGGCGCGGCCTCAAAATGGAGGTCAGCAAATGAACAGCAAAGAGAACAAGGCCCGCGTCGATATCTACGCGAAAATCACCGACCGTATCGTCGCGGAGCTGGAAAAGGGCGTCCGCCCGTGGGTCAAGCCCTGGAGTGCGGCGAACACCACGGGTCGCATCACGCGACCTTTGCGCCACAACGGATTGCCCTATCAGGGAATTAATACCCTGATTCTCTGGTCGGAAGCCGTTTCGAGGGGCTTCGTCTCGCCGACCTGGATGACCTTCAAGCAAAGCATCGAGCTCGGCGGACATGTCCGCAAGGGCGAGACTGGCGCAACCGTTGTCTATGCCAGCCGTTTCACGCGCACGGAGACCGACGCCCGTGGTGAGGAAGTGGAGCGCGGAATTCCGTTCCTCAAGGCCTATACTGTGTTCTGCGCGGACCAGATCGACGGGCTTCCCGAGCAATACTACCTCAATCCGGCGCCAGCGACCGATCCGGTGGAGCGGATCGCCCATGCCGATGCCTTCTTTGCCAACACCGGCGCGGTCATCCGCCACGGCGGCAACCAGGCCTATTTCAATCCCGCTCTCGATATCGTACAAATGCCGCCGTGCGAAAGTTTCCGCGACGCGCCGAGTTACTATGCGACCCTCGGACACGAGCTAACCCATTGGGCAGGTTCGAAAAATCGGCTTAATCGGGATCTTTCCCGCTATCACAAGGATCGCGCGTCGCGCGCGCACGAAGAGCTGATCGCCGATCTCGGCGGTTGCTTTTTGGCGGCCGACCTCGGTATCGTCCCGGAGCTCGAACCGAGGCCCGATCACGCCAGTTACCTTGCAAGCTGGCTCGAGATTCTCAAGAACGAGAAGCGGTTCATCTTCGCCGCAGCCGCCCATGCACAGCGTGCGGTCAACTATCTCCATGAACTTCAACCGGCAGACGGTCGGGCACGAGAGGCGGCGTGAGAGCCGCTCGTATAAGCCCGAGCCGGCCGCTCTTTCTGCGCGGCTGGCTACCGCCGTGCCTTCTCTATGAGGCAAGACCGGGCTCACCTGTAAAATGCCAGGTGAGCCCGGTCTGAACCTCGCCATCAAGATCGCGTTGTTCGTCGAGATTGAGGCGACGATAGCCAGCTGTGTCGAGCCGATTACGCTACTTGTTCATCGCGTCCTTCAGAGCCTTGGCTGGCTGGAAGGTCAGTTTTTTGGCGGCAGCCACCTTGATCGTCGCGCCGGTCGCAGGATTGCGCGCGTCACGCTCCGGCGTGTCCTTTACTTTAAATTTGCCGAACGACGGGATCGATGTCTCTGCTCCGGAGGTGGCGGCAGCCGTAATGGCGGCGAAGACTGCTTCGACAATCGTCTTGCCCTGCGCCTTCGTCAGACCGTGATCGGCAGCGATCTTGTCAGCAATTTCATTGGTGGTGGTCATAGTCGTTCCCCTTGTTGTTTTCACCTATCCATTCCACTGGTCCGCATCGTTGTCACGGTGAACTGGCGCAGCACTGGGGTGTTCGACACCATTTCCACAGATTGCTAATGCCGCGAAGGCTTTGTCCACCCTGCTCTTCTGCTTGCACTGGCCTTCGTGTCGACAAAACTGGTAAGGCGCGGCAAGGACATTTGAGGGATCAACATGGAAGACACGATTCAAATCGGAAATCGCGGCGACTTCGGCCTCTGGGCGATCGAACTCGCCAAGCAAATCGTCGGCGAGCAGGGCTTCGAGCTCGCCAAGGCTGCGCGTGATGGCACGGAGGACGACGTCCGCGTCGCCGGCAATGCCTTGGGCCAGGCAATCACCAATGCATTGCTCGAGGTCTATGACGGGTTGCTTGAAGATCCATCCGAAGATCAGCATCAGGGCTGAGGCTCCAATCCGCGTTGGCCCGTAAGTGCGGCCCGCATCGCGAGCGGCTGGATGCGCCGCCCAGCCGCCAGTCCATCGAGCAGTGTTGCGGCTAGCGTCTCATCGTTCCTAGGCTCATCGTCGAAAAGCTGTTGCCGGCACCTCGGCTTGCCTGAGGGCTTGATCACACCAGCAAGCGGCTCTGTCTGCTTGCGCATGAATGCTTCAGGCGAAACCGCGGCAACGATATCCCCCGGCACGGCGGAGGCAGTGGCCCCAGTGCCGGGAAGCCACGCATCCGGTCAGCAGCGTGACGAATTGGCGGTCGAGGGTGGTTCACTACGCGGGGTTGCGGCTATGGGCGAAAGCGAGCCGTCGCCATTGCCAACCTCCTTTGGCCCCTGTCACCGGCGCTCCCTTCACGGGCTCGATGAGGCATGTCTGACCGGAGACCGGCTACGCCTCGATCGTTCTCCCGCAACGGCCGTCGCAACTTTCTTCCCCTGTCGGCTCTGCCGCCATTCCTCGCGAAGCAACAAAGCTGCTCAAGGCCGCCCTCCATTACATTGCGGCCTTGTCAGGTGCGGTCCGATCGTCCCCGGTCTTTGCGACAGCCATCGAGGCCGCGAAGGGCGCGGCCCGAAACAGCAAAAGGAACACGGCAATGGCAACCATCGGCACCTTCACCTCCACCGAGAACGGCTTCAACGGCTCGATCCGCACGCTCGCTCTCAACGTCAAGGCACGCATCGCCCGCGTCGAAAATCCCTCCGATAAGGGCCCGCACTTCCGCATCTACGCCGGCAATGTCGAGCTGGGTGCGGCCTGGCAGAAGCGCTCGACCGAAACCGACCGCGACTATCTCTCGGTCAAGCTCGACGACCCGAGCTTCCCGGCCCCGATCTACGCGACGCTGACCGAGGTCGAGGGCGAAAACGGCTACCAGCTGATCTGGTCCCGCCCCAACCGGGACTGAGGTGCAGACGGCCCCGCCCGAGACGGCGGGGCCGATCGCTCACAGCATTTACAGCACTGCTGTAAATGCTGTATATTGGCAACATAGGCATTCCTCTCCCCTGGATTGAATGGAGATAAGCATGACCCGTCCCTCTGTTTCATATTCAACGAGCGATCTTTCCCGGAAGTCCGGTGATATTATCGCTGAGGCTCTCAGGCATCCTGTAACGATCACACAGCGCAACAAGCCGCGCCTTGTGCTTCTCAATATCGATGACTATGAACGGTTGATGCGGCAATCCGATGCGCGGTCGGTAGGCGCCCTAGAAACCATGCCCCTCGAATTGCTCGATGAGTTCGAGGCGGCGGTCGATACCTATGCCGACAGCGACGAGGTTAGCCGATGAGCGGCTATGACGCCATCCAGACCGCCACGGTGATCCGCTATCCCTATCTGTGGGCGAGAGAAGCCGGCAAGGGTGAGACTGAGGGCCGCAAGGATCGGCCGGTCACGGTTGGCGTAAGGCTCCAACGGCCTGATGGAGATTTGGTGGTGTTTTTCCCAATCACCACAAAGCAGCCGGAGAAGGCTCGCTTCGCCGCAGAAATTCCCGCTATTGAGAAACGGCGGGCTGGGCTCGATGCAGATCTGCGGCTCTGGATCATCCTCGATGAATTCAACAGCGACGTCGTCGGCCGCTCCTTTTACCTTGAGCCCGAACCACCGCTCGGCCGATTCAGCAAGGCCTTCTTCCTTCCCCTTCTTCGTGAGTTTATAGCGCGTCGCAAAGCGCTCACCGAGATCAGTCGATCCAAATAGTGCCCGAAATGTTTCCCTCCGGAGGCCTAGCAGAAGCGCTCCACCGAGACCGACCGCGACTAGCTCTCGATCAAGCTCGACAACCCGAGCTTCCCGGCTCCGATCTACGCGACGCTGACGGAGCTCGAAGGCGAGGAGGGCTACCAGCTGATCTGGTCCCGCCCGAACCGGGACTGAGTTGCAGCCGGCACCGCCCGACAATGCGGGGCTTTCCCTTGTTCTCATTGAACCATCCGGAACCGCCTATTGGATGGAAACGGATGGATCAATGGGTGCCGATGATTGACCATCCAACGTGCCAAGCAGCTCCGTCCGCTGGCTTCGTCAGTGCGCCAGCATTTCCTCGACAATCTCTGATCCGGTTAACTTCGCAGGGTAATACGTCGACCAGTTCGTCACCTCGTTTAAGAGCGCGGCACGGTCATTGCCCCAATAGAGGTGATATTGGTCCGCGTTTTGCGGAGCGATGTTGTGATCGCTGAACTGGATGAATTGCGGCGCAGCTTCGTCGCCGGCGGTTTCCGGAAGATAAATCGGACGCCCGCGGTTGCCCTTCTTGTAGGTGAGAATTTTGTGGCCATCGGCCTCGTAGTCCGCGCTCACCGGCTCCGTGCCGCGGAAGAACGTGACCTTCTTCCCTTTGATGAGGATGCGGTCGATATCCGTCTTGTAGCCGGTGTCGTAGTAGGCGCGATAGTCTTGAGCGCTCTTGTCGCCATGCTTCGCCTTATCCGCCATGACAGGATCCAGCGTTCCGTCGACGAGATAGGGGTAGTCGGATTGCCAATCACCGTCCCAAACCCACAGAAGACGTGGCTTCACCTGCTCGTCATCGAAATAGCCGTCATAAACCGATTGCTTTTCGTCATGGCTATGGGCGTGCTCGTGTCCGGCGGATGTCTGGGCGCCTGCGGCTCCGGCGAAGATTAGCGGGGAGGATACAGCCAGAGCAAAGCCCAGCGATTTGATTATTTTATTCATTCGTTCGATTCCTTCTTTTCGCCGCAGCGTCGCGTTGGCGCACGATATGTAATAACATTACGAAAGCCCTGTAGCGTGTTTCGACGGCCAAGAGCACCGTGCTCGATTGTTTCGCTTCGCAGTTGCCGCGAAGGCGGCAGCCGGCTCCGGACCTTACATCTTTCGCAAGTGCTGCTCCGTCTGAGGGCCAGCATTCCAAAGCCGAAAGCGGCAGGCGGCGATCCCACGTACCGCGTCGGCGACCTGTCAGGTGTGCATGCGAGAGCGTTTGCGCCAGGAGACATCACATTAGGTGCGGCTTGACGTGAGCCGTGTTGGTCGAGCGATTCAAAGGCCTGGAGGAGGCGCCTTGGCCGAGCTCCTTTGCTCCCTGTCACCGGCGCTCCCTTCACGGGCTCGATGAGGCATGTCTGACCGGAGACCGGCTACGCCTCGATCGTTCTCCCGCAACGGCCGTCGCAACTTTTCGCGAAGCAACAAAGCTGCTCCCGGCCGCCCTCCATTACATTGCGGCCTTGTCAGGTGCGGTCCGATCGTCCCCGGTCTTTGCGACAGCCATCGAGGCCGCGAAGGGCGCGGCCCGAAACAGCAAAAGGAACACGGCAATGGCAACCATCGGCACCTTCACCTCCACCGAGAGCGGCTTCAACGGCTCGATCCGCACGCTCGCTCTCAACGTCAAGGCACGCATCGCCCGCGTCGAAAATCTTTCCGACAAGGGCCCGCACTTCCGCATCTACGCCGGCAATGTCGAGCTGGGTGCGGCCTGGCAGAAGCGCTCGACCGAAACCGACCGCGACTATCTCTCGGTCAAGCTCGACGACCCGAGCTTCCCGGCCCCGATCTACGCGACGCTGACCGAGGTCGGGGGCGAAAACGGCTACCAGCTGATCTGGACCCGCCCCAACCGGGACTGAGGTGCAGACGGCCCCGCCCGAGACGGCGGGGCCAACCCTCATTTCTTCAGAAGCCGGAAACAGGCATCGAGCCCGTTTCCGGCTTTTTTGGTGCCATACGAACCGTAGGGATTTGCTCAGATCATTCCATCGTGCCGTGCCAGAGCGGCGGCCTCAAGGACGAGCGGTCCTCCAATTTTGCTTCCGCTCCGGGTGCCTCCGCTGCAACAAAATCGGTTCCACCACTCGCCGCCTCCGGCGGTCGCGTTCCGCGACCCCTGACCCCGCCGCTCCGGCACAGCTCGCGTCGTCAACTTTCACGAACTCAAGGAGATGAGACGATGATGATCGAACAGCAAATTTCCGAACTGCGACTTGAACTGAAGAACGCCTGCGATGCCGCCGAGCGGCGGCAGATCGAGGCGGAGTTGCAACTCGCTGAGGCCGAGCTCGCCGTCATGCTCGCCGAGCAGGACGGAGCGATCGACGCTGAGCCGCCTTTCTGAGGCGGCTTCTCACCATTGTCACGAAAGGCTGGGGACGCTGACGTCGATAGCGACCAATCGCGTCTCTCCTTTCGACACTGCTGTCAGCTCTCATCGGGGATGTTGCTCCCGTCCGTCACGACGCAACTTGGCAGCGCCAGAATTTCCCCCGACGCTTTGGCGGCTCCTCGCCGACCAAAATTCAGTCGCCGGCAAGTCCTCCCCTTCGTTGCGGCTCTTCGAGTGCGTCCTCCTTTTCGGGCTGCGGTCTCACCCCCGCGATATCCGCAACTCGAAAGGAGAAACATTATGCGACAGCTTGCTCAATTCCTCACCGCCACCGGCCGCCGGCTCCGCAGTCTCGGCAAGGTGATCAGTCACTTCTTCCGCAAGGGCAAGCTCGGCCTGAAGCTCGCGATCAAGATCCCGTTCTTCATCGACATCGAAGTATGCTTCGAGACCGACTGGAACCGGCCCCGATGAGGCGATATTTGCGGCCCGCTTCTGCGCCGTTCTCATCTCGGCGTTGAAGCGCGCGGACGATAGCCGCGCTTTCGCTTCTGACGGAGCAGATCGAGAAAGAGCTGCACCGCTTCCTCTTCCCGCCCGAAACGATGGACCATCATCTGGCCCTTGGTTCCGATGCGGCCCCATTTTCTGAGCAGGCAGACGTCTCCGAAGAGGTTCGGTTCGATCGACATCGCGTAGTAACGCGCCATGTTCCTGGAGGCGTCCGCGCGTTCGACATAGAGCTGATAGGGTTGCGAGATCATACGATGAGAATCGCTGATCCCCGCGGCGGCGTCCAACGACACTTATGAATCGGTCGGCTGGGATCGATTCACATCGGTGATGATATCGGGCGATCATATCGCACTTGGGCGAGACGCCTTCGGCGCACGGCTCTCGTCGCTCACGCTCCCCGAACCCGCGAGCCGGTTTTCGGCCATTCGGTGACGATCCTCACGCGATCCTCAGTCACACCATCCGTGTCTGCCACCGTGCCATCGCCTGGCAAGACCCTCCTCGATCAGCTTGTCGCCGAGCGAGCGCCCTGCTCGCGTCAACGTCCGAAGCTTGCGGCCATACTTGTCCTCGTCACGGGATCCGGCGACGAGCGAGAACTTTCCGGCATTGAGCAGCACCAGAAGACGCGATTTCGCTGCTTCACCTTTGGCCTGTTCAGCCTCGCAGCTTGGCTGGCTCAGTTCAGGCGTATCGATATCGGCGATGCGGATTTTCTGGCCGTTGAACCAGAATGTATCGCCGTCGACGACGCAGTTCGCCCGATGGCTGTCGCCGCAGATCGAAAACGCCGCCGACAGTGAATCCGTGACAGGTGTCTTGGCCAGAGTGACGAGACTTGGGAGAGTGTCGACACCGAGATAGGCGAGCCAACCGCCGACAGCAACGATCGTGGCGCATAGCAACGCCGTGGAGCGTCTGAGCCGGCTGCTCTGCAGTGATCCTCGTGGCCGGCCGGGTGCGTGGTCTCGGCCGCGGCCGCCTCTTGTCTTCCGCGGCTTTCTGAAGGGAACAACATTTGATTTCGTCACCCCATCTCCCTTCGTTCTCGTGGCTCAGCTTATGTCGGACACCATTTCATCTGCGTTGCCGTTGGGCTCGATCTCGCATTGCGGTCCGGTCGTCCATACGGTGTGCGAGAGCGGGGCGCAGTCGGTCCCGGCTCTCCCTTCGGGTCGCTATGCTGAGCCTCCTGCGGCTGCGCTTTCTCCCGCTCCTCGCACGACGAGAATTCCCGAAATCCCGCCCGTCGGGCGTCGCTCACGCTGAGAAAAAAACGCTTTGTTCTCGTGGCTTTCCCTGGGTTCGGTTTTACTTGAGCGGCGTTTCGGCCGGTTGGCAAAATCTTCCCCGTTCGAAGGACAGCGTGTTCCGTCCTTCGGTCTTGAACCATTCTCCAATCCGTGCCCCTGATGCCGTTTCCTTTCCGGCTTCGGTCACATAGTGGCGTTCGGTTCCCGGTTTCCCATTCTCCGATAAGAGCTCAGCCCAGACCTGCCGGGCTAGCTAAGAAATCATCGGGACAGCCGGGATATCGTTGCCGACGCACCTTCCTCACCATTGACGCCGCGCCGCTCGTAAGGGCGCTGGTCACGCAGGATCTGGAAGGTGATCGTCAAAAGCTTGCGCGCGATCGCGACGCGCGCCTTGTTGGTTCCATTCAACTTCAGATGTTCATATTGGGCACGAAGCTGTAAGTCGGAAGCGACAGCCGGTGCAACGGCCTCAACGAAGGCCCAGCGCAGCCACTTATTGCCGTGCTTGATGATCTTCCCATGAAATGTCTTGCCACCGCTCGAATAGGTCGAGGGAACAAGCCCGGCATAGGCGGCTAGCTTCTTCGGATTCCGGAAGCGGTCGATGTCGTCGATCTCGGCATCGATCAGCCGGGCGAACAATTCCCCGATCCCAGGGATGGTCTTCAACAGCTTTACATTGCCGTTGGTCTTCGTCATCGCCTTGATCGTGGCTTCGGCCTGCTTGATCCGCCTGTCGATGTCACCGATAAACTCAAGCCCGCGATCGATCTGGATGCGGTCGATCGCTGATACGTTGAGCGTGGCGAGCTGCTGGAGGCCGGTCTTGTTGAACAGGTCGCCCAGCTTCTTCAACTGCGCCGTCTGCTCTGGATACCGGTCGAACACTGTCACAACCCGGTTCTTCACCATCGTGCGCAGCCGTACATAGAACATCCGCTCACGAAGCGCGACGCGAAGGTCCCGTGCCTTCTCCGTTGGTGCCCAGGCTTCCGGCACCAGATCGGCACGCAACAAGTGCGCCAGCACCGTCGCGTCGATCTTGTCGGTCTTGATTTTGGCGTCGGCGATCGCCTTCACCTTCAACGGATGCGCCAGAACGACATCGTCGCAGATGTCGTCCAGCCAATCATACATCACCATCCAGTTGCGGGTCGCTTCCATCACTGCATGGCTGTTTTCCCGATACCGTTCCAGGAACGATCCGAGAGACTGGCGGTCGTTCTTCACACGACCGGATCGCAATGTCTTCCCGGTAGAGTCCTGCACGACAAGGTGGCTGTAGCTTTTGTGGTAGTCCACGCCGATGTGATAATCATAAGGGGCAGTCACGCTTTGCTCTCCTTCATTGAGTTCGCGAAAACCCAGGTAAGGTAGCCAAACGCTGCAAGGCGTGACTGTCCAAAGAGCATATCCATCTCAGATATCCGTTCTCTCGGTGGGCGCGGCCTCTTTCATGCCACCTCCGATACTCATCATTGTCCTCGATCGGCCTTGCTCGTGGCACTGCGCACCGGCCCGATCGGATGGGCGTCAGCCGTGTTTCCGCTTCCATGAAACCTGTTCGTGCCGACGCAGGTCCTCATGTCCTCCCGCCGGAACCAGATGGCGCGCCCGCACCGCAGTGGTGCATTGCCTGATGTGAAGACGATCTGCTCGTCGGCGCGCATGCGCATCACCTCGTGCGGCAAGATCAGCCGCCGGCTGACGAGCTGCTTGGAGCGCGTCCGCGACGAACCGGACGACTGCGTCGAGCGGCTCAGCTGATCGACCTCCACCGTCGTTTCGCCGCAGCGTCTGGAAACATATTCGGCGGTATCGGGATCGTTGATGGCGCTGAAGCTGATCCAGGAGGCGGACTCGAACCATTTCGAGGCGGCGTCGCGACCGCCATAGGTCTCGCGCATCTGGCCGAGCGACTGAAAGATCAGGGTCAGCGTGATGCCGTATTTGCGGCCGGCGTCGCGCGCCGTCTCAAGAATGCGCATGTAGCCGAGACGCGCGACCTCATCGAGGAGAAAGAGCGCACGGCCCTTCATCTCGCCCTTGCGATTGTAGATCGCGTTCAGGAACGAGCCGATCACGACGCGGGCAAGGCCAGGATGAGCTTCGAGCACCTTGAGATCGAGGGCGATGAAGAGGTCGGTATCACCACCAGCGAGATCGTCAGTGGCGAAGGTGTCGCCCGAGACGAGCGCAGCATAGTTCGGATAGGAGAGCCAATGAGTCTCCTTGACCGCATTGGCATAGACGCCGGAAAACGTCTCCGGCGTCATGGCGATGAACGGCGAGACATTCTCTTTCACGAAATCCGAATTCGACTGGCTGTGAATGCGGGTCAGGCGCTCGCGAAGTTTTGGCTCCGGCTCGGCGAGATTGACGCGAACCTGGCGCAGCGTCTGGTCCTTTTCGTCCGAGTGGCCCGAGAGGCAGACATCGGCAATGAGGGCGACCAGCAATTGCATCGCGGATGCGCGGAAGAAGTCGTCGCGTGCCGATGTCGCCCGACCATCGTCGGTCATCACCCATGTGGCGACGGCGACGATATCCTCTTCTCGACTAGCGCCGAACCGCCCGATCCAGTCGAGCGCATTGAAGCCGACGTCCGGATTTGCCGGATCGAGGATGATGACCTTTCGTCCCGCCTTGCAGCGGTGGTCGATCACCATCGGCGCCACCTCGCTCGACGGGTCGAGAACGACGAGACCGCCGCCCCATTTGAGTGCGGTAGGGACCGTCACCGAGGTCGTCTTGAAGCCGCCGGAGCCGGCGAAGACGACGCCGTGCGTCGAGCCGAAGGAGGCATTGAAGCAGAGCAGGGGAGAACGCCCGCCGGCACCCCACGTCTCGGGCTCATCGGACCGGAACGCGATGTCCGCGACACTGTCGCGGTCGACGCGATAGCGCTCGCCGAAGACGATGCCGCCGGTCTCAGGAAAGAGTTTTGCCGCGTCCTTCATCGCCATCCAGTCGCTCTCGCCATGGATGGCGCGTTTGCCTGTGATGCGGCGGGGCACTGCCCTTGCGAATGCCGCGTTGCCCTTGATTGCGACGCGGAGCGCGAAGAGCCCGGTGAAGAGCGCGGCACAGCCTCCGAGCATGGTCGAGGGGTCGGCATAGGCCAAGACCGATTTGCCCTGCACCTGATCCGAAAGAGCGTGAAGCCGCAGTACCTCACGCGCGATGGCTGTCAAGCAGACGAGCATGGCGCCCGTGAACACGCTCATGCCGGCTGTCTTGATGTTCACCGCCCCGGCGGCCGCGAACAGGGCGATGACGCCGATCACGGCCGCCGCGGCATAGGGCAGGGCAAGACCGATCCGCCCGAGCATCTGCTTCGCTTCAGCGGTCTTGCCGAATGCTGCCAGCGATTGCTCGGTGCCCGTCATCAGGACCATCGCCGCGATCATGATTGCCGCAGGCAGCAGCGCAAGAAGAAGCCTATTCGCTGTCACGGCCGAACGCCTCCGTACCGATCGCGGTCAGGCGCGATCGCTCCGCCTCGTTGCCTCTGAGCCGGCCCGCCGCCTCGATCAGCAGGCCGAGCAGAAGCGCGCGTTTTTCGTAGCGCAGCCCGGCCTTGACGATCAGGCCGCCGAGCTCGATTTTTTCGCGCGTGTCCTTCTTGCGGGCATCGTTCGACATCCTCTTCGCCATGCGCTCAAGCCTCGCCAATGCTGCCCTGAGCCGCGCCAGGCGTGAGCGCCGAGGGCGTCTCGTAGCCGGTCCTCGCGTCGACGGCGTTCTTCCTTCCGGTCGTCTGTCTCGTTGTTGCCCTTTGGCCTCCGCGAAACCGCCCGGCAATATCCTCGAACGCCGCCTGAAGAGCGGCCTCGTCGATCCCGATTTCGCCGAGACCGGCCTTGAGCGCGATCCGTCCGATGCGTTCGGCCTCGCGTGTCTCGGCCTGCTTCAACTGCTCCTGCAGGCGGGCGATCTCTTCCCTGATCCTCGATGACGGCTTCTTCATTTCCGGTCGCATCTCCTGTTCGTCCTGGGCGCTTCGTTCGTCGTGCCAAGATTCCTCCGGATGCCCCTTCAGGGAAAGGTGCAAATCTGCACGTCGGCAAGGCCGACACTTTGGGCCATCATCCCGCCGCTCGACGAGAGCGGATCCAAGGGCGCAATTATACGTCGCTGGCGCGACGTGCTTGCGTCCGGCCCTGCCAAGGGGCGAGATTGGGCCGCCGCTCCCGACGAACATGGTTCAACGTCTGGAGCTTTGTCGCCGTGGCCATCGCCCATTTCTCCGTCAGCATCGTCAGCCGCGGCGACGGCCGCAGCGCCGTGCTGTCGGCGGCCTACCGGCACTGCGCCCGCATGGACTATGAGCGCGAGGCCCGCACGATTGACTACACAAGGAAGGAAGGGCTGCTGCATGAGGAATTTCGCCTGCCGGCCGATGCGCCGGACTGGGCGCGAAGGCTGATCGCCGACCGTTCGATTGCGGGCGCGTCTGAAGCCTTCTGGAACAAGGTCGAGGCCTTCGAGAAACGCGCCGACGCGCAGCTCGCCAAGGATCTGACCATCGCGCTCCCGCTGGAACTGACGGCCGAGCAGAACATCGCGCTGGTGCGTGACTTCGTGGGAAAACACGTACTGGCCAATGGTATGGTTGCCGACTGGGTCTATCACGACAATCCCGGCAATCCGCATGTCCACCTGATGACCACCTTGCGCCCCCTGACGGAGCAGGGGTTCGGAGCAAAGAAGGTTGTGGTGCTCGGTGAGAATGGCCAGCCCCTCAAGACCAAAGCTGGCAGAACAATCTATGAACCCTGGGCAGGAGGTGCGGCCGAGTTCAATGCGCTCCGGGACGGCTGGTTCGAACGCCAAAATCATCATCTGGCGTTGAACGGCATCTCGCTCACCGTCGATGGCCGGTCCTACGAAAAACAGGGCATCCAGCTCGTGCCGACCATCCATCTCGGCGTCGGCGCCAAGGCGATCGAGCGCAAGGCGAAGATCCAGCGAACGCGGCCGGAGCTCGAACGGCTGGAGCTCAATGAGATCAGGCGCGCGGAAAATGCCCGGCGCATTCTGCGCCGGCCGGAAATCGTGCTCGATCTCGTCACCCGCGAGAAAAGCGTCTTCGACGAACGCGACGTCGCAAAGGTCCTGCATCGCTATGTCGACGATCCCGGTCTGTTTCGGCAGCTGCTGACGCGGATCATCCAGAGCCCGGACACGCTGCGCCTGCAGCGCGACACGATCGCGTTCGCGACCGGAGAGAAGGTGCCGGCGCGCTATACGACGCGCGAGCTGATCCGGCTCGAAGCGGAGATGGCCGCGCGCGCGATATGGCTCTCCGGGCGATCGTCGCATGGCGTCCGGAAGGAAATGCTGGAGGCGACGTTTGCGCGCCATCCACGCCTGTCTGACGAGCAGAAGACGGCGATCGAGCATGTGTCGGGTCCGGCCCGGATTGCCGCGGTCGTCGGCCGTGCTGGCGCCGGCAAGACCACGATGATGAAGGCGGCGCGCGAGGCCTGGGAGATGGCCGGATATCGCGTCGTCGGCGGTGCACTTGCCGGCAAGGCGGCCGAGGGACTGGAGAAGGAAGCCGGCATCGAGAGCCGAACGCTCGCCTCCTGGGAACTGCGCTGGAAGAGCGGCCGCGATACCCTCGACGCGGAGACCGTTTTCGTCGTCGACGAGGCGGGCATGGTGGCCTCCCGACAGATGGCCGGCTTCGTCGAAGCGGTGGCCCGGGCAGGAGCCAAGCTCGTGCTGGTCGGCGATCCCGAGCAGCTTCAACCGATCGAGGCGGGTGCTGCCTTCCGCGCCATTGTTGACCGGATCGGTTACGCCGAACTCGAGACCATCTATCGCCAGCGCGAGGACTGGATGCGCAAAGCCTCGCTCGACCTCGCACGCGGGCATGTCGGGGAGGCGATTGCAGCCTATCGCGGCGAGGGCAGGGTGCGGGGATCGGAACTCAAGGCCGAGGCGATCGAGAACCTGATCGCCGACTGGGACCGAGATTACGATCAATCCAGGACCACGCTCATCCTCGCGCATCTGCGCCGCGACGTGCGCCTGTTGAACGACATGGCCCGGGCGAAACTGGTCGAGCGCGGCATTGTCGGGGAGGGCGAAAGCTTCCGGACGGCTGAAGGCATGCGCAACTTCGCAGCCGGCGACCAGATCGTGTTCCTGAAAAACGAAGGCTCGCTCGGCGTCAAGAACGGCATGTTGGGCAAGGTCGTCGAAGCGGCTCAGAACTGTATCGTCGCCGAGATCGGCGAGGGGGAACACCGCCGGCAGGTCGCGGCCGAAAGCCGGTTCTTCAAGAATCTCGACCACGGCTATGCGACGACGATCCACAAATCTCAGGGTGCCACCGTAGACCGGGTGAAGGTGCTCGCCTCGCTGTCGCTCGATCGCCACTTGACCTATGTCGCGATGACCCGCCATCGCGAGGATCTGCAGCTCTATTATGGCCGCCGATCCTTCGCCTTCAACGGCGGTCTTGAGCAAGTTCTCTCCCGCCGCAATGCCAAGGAAACGACGCTCGATTACGCGCGCGGCACGCTCTACCGCCAGGCGCTGCGCTTTGCCGAAAGCCGCGGGCTGCACATCGTCCAGGTCGCTCGCACGCTGATGCGCGACCGGCTCGACTGGACGCTGCGCCAGACTTCGAAACTTGCCGATCTCGCGGCTCGCCTGCGCGCCGTCGGAGAAGGTCTCGGCCTGCGGCAATCACCCCAAACGCAAACACGGAAGGAGACCCGGCCGATGGTCGCCGGCATCAAGCAGTTTACCACCACGACAGACGAAAGAGTCGCTCAGAAGCTCGACGCCGATCCGGCGCTGAAGAAGCAATGGGAAGAGGTGTCAGCCCGCTTCCGCTATGTATTTGCCGATCCGGAAATCGCCTTCCGCGCAATGAACTTCGATGCGGTCATTGCCGACAAGGAAATGGCGCGTCAGGCACTTGAGAAGCTTGCCACCGAGCCGGCATCGTTCGGACCGCTGAAGGGCAAGACTGGTATCCTTGCCAGCAAGGTGGAGAAAGAGGCGCGACGCGTCGCCGAGGTCAATCTCCCGGCGCTGAAGCGCGACCTCGAGCGCTATCTCGCCATGCGGGGGTCTGCCGTTCAGCGGCTCGGGGCGGAAGAGAAGGCGCTGCGCCAGCGCGTGTCGATCGACATTCCGGCACTGTCGCCCGCGGCACTGACGGTGCTTGAGCGCGTGCGGGATGCGATCGATCGCAACGACCTGCCGGCAGCACTTGGATATACGATCAGCAATCGTGAGACAAAGCTCGAGATCGATCGCTTCAACCAGGCTGTAACGGAGCGGTTCGGTGAGCGCAACCTGCTCACCAATGCCGCGCGCGAGCCGTCGGGCAAGCTGTTCGACAAGCTCGCAGAGGGCATGAAGCCGGAGGAAAAGGAGCGGTTGAAGGAAGCTTGGCCGGTGATGCGCACCGCCCAGCAACTCGCTGCTCATGAGCGGACGGTGATATCGCTGAAGCAGACGGAAGACTTGGCGCTCTCGCAGCGCCAGACGCCGGTGATGAAGCAATGACGAAGCGTGGCATCATCAGTCTTCTCGGCGTCTCCGGTATCGTCCTGAGTGGTATGACCTTGGCCGGGTTCATTGGCTGCTACCGGCTGAACCTCACGCCGAGCGAGCCGCTCGGCCTCTGGCGGATTGTTCAGGCGGAGCGGCCGCTTCAAACCGGCGATCTCGTCTTCATCTGCCCACCGGCGACCGAGCAATCCAGAGAGGCACTCGGCCGCGGTTATCTGCGTCGGGGACTTTGCGCTGGTGGCTTCGCGCCGCTCATCAAGACCGTGGCGGCACTCCCCGGCCAGCATGTCGACATCGGGCCTGACGTCGTCATCGATGGCCGGTTTCTCGCGCACTCCAAACTTCGGCGCTTCGACGGAGAGGGCAGGGCCATCGCTGCCTTCTCCGGCGGCGTGGTGCCGCCGGGGCATCTCTTTCTCCACTCCAGCTTTGCGAGCTCCTATGACTCCCGATATTTTGGCCCGATCCCCGATAGCGGCCTTCTCGGTTTCGCCCGGCCGGTCTTCACCTTGGACCCGTAATTATCTCGGACCGCCATTGCTGATCCTTGCCGCCATCACCTGCGGCTGGACCGCCTGGAGCGGATATGCCCTTGCACTTCCAGTCGCGATGATCTTCCCGCTTCTCTGGGCACGGGCCCGCTCACGCCTTACTGCGGCCGCCGTCTCGGCAGGCTATTTCCTCGCGGCCTCACGCGGCCTGCCGCAAGGTGTGGCGAACTTCTACGCCGCCGATCTCTGGCCCGGCCTGCTGCTCTGGCTGGGTGCCTCGCTTTGCTTCGTCGCAGTGCATACGGCGCTCTGGTCAAGGCAACCGGAACAGGGGCGGGGATCATGGAAAAGGCCGGTACGCTACCTGCTGGTCGTGGTGATGATGGGACTGCCGCCGTTCGGGATCGTCGGATGGGCGCATCCGCTGACCTCGGCCGGTATTCTCTTTCCCGGCTGGAGCTGGTGGGGTGTGGTGGCAGCGACAGCCGGCCTGCTCGTCATGACGACGAGTCAATGGCCGGCAACATTTATGATCCTGACAGGCTTCTGGCTCTGGTCCGCCGCAACGTGGACAGAACCGAGGCTACCTCAAGGCTGGAAGGGGGTCGATCTGGAACTGGGTCAAACCCTCGGGCGCGACACCTCATTTGATCGCCACCGAGTCCTGATGGCCACCGTTCGGAGCCACGCGCGCGACGGAACGCGCTTCGTCGTCCTTCCCGAAAGCGCGCTCGGCTTCTGGACGCCAACCGCGGCGCGGCACTGGCAGGCGAGCCTGCGCGGCTCCGGCATGACTGTCATCGCCGGCGCGGCCGTGATCGAGGCGCAAAGCTATGACAATGTTCTGGTCGCGGTCTCGGAAGATGACGCCCGGATCCTCTACCGTGAACGCATGCCGGTGCCTGTCTCGATGTGGCAGCCATGGCTGCGATGGACCAGCGACGGCGGCGGCGCGCATGCGGACTTCTTCGCCAATCCGGTGGTCATGCTCGACGGCATGAGGATCGCACCGTTGATCTGCTACGAGCAGCTCATCCTCTGGCCGGTCCTGCAGTCGATGCTTCATCACCCGGACATCATCGTCGCCGCCGGCAATGGCTGGTGGACCGCGGGCACGTCCATCGTTGCCATCCAGAAGGCGAGCGTCATCGCCTGGGCAAGGCTCTTCGACCTGCCTGTCGTGACGGCCTTCAACATGTAATTTGGGAGACAGCAATGGTCGACGCCGTTCTCATTCAGCAATGCAGCGATCCCAGCCTCAAGCCCGCAATCGTCGAGGCCTTCGTCGCGCGGGCAGGGTCGGAGGATCCGCTGGCCGTCACCATCCGGTCCGGAAACCGTGTCGTGCTCGTTCCGAAGCCCGAGACACCGGACGAGGCCATGGACCTCATCCGCCAACATATCGGCCGCAACACCGTGCGGGTGGGGATCACGCAATATCCGGCCGGTCTCGGCATTATGGAGGCGGGCGAGCTCAAACCCGACCTCGTCGACGCCTGCGAGAATCTCCGCATGGGTACGGCGCTCTTCGCCAAGGTCTACCGCATCGTCATGAAGTGGTACGGCAATCCGACCGGGAAGAATGTGTTGCCCGAGGTGCTCGATGACGCAATTGTCGCCTGGCAGACGGGGTATTTCGAGGGGGAGGCGGTGTTCCGGACGCGAGACCCGGGGAAGGTCGAAGGGACTGAACCCGGCGCAATCGAGTCCGTGAAGAACGATGCCGGTAAGGCTGAAGAACCCGGTGATGAAGCAGAACGCGAACCGGCAGGTGATCCAGTATTGGGCGGCGATCCCAACAAGGCCGGCATCCGCATCGATCTTTCCGGCATCGGGGCAAAATGATCGTGGCGCTCATGCAGATTTGCACCGTGCTGAAGGCAATTATCCGCCTGTTTGCACTGGCGAAAATTGATCCCGCCCTCTATAAGGGCGGGTAGGACAGTACGCGCTGTCCCGGGGTGTGGAAACCTCTATCTGGCGGTTGGTGCCGGCCGTTGCGGCATCAGAATCCTCTGCCTTCGGCCGGGGGCCTGTGACGCATGTCCAGGCGCTCCGGTGCTAAAGGTCGCAGGACTGTCCAGGTACAGTTTCCAACCCCCGGCTTGGGTAGGATTAACGTTTGCGGGGGCGTACCGCAGACAAGCCGGGAGAGTGGAAATGGGATCGGAAACAGCCGCGTTGCAATCGAAGCCTGAAATTCGCGCCCTGTTCGGGCTCACTCAGGGACTTCCAAGGCCTCAGCTGGAACTTTTGACCGTAGAAGCCATTCGAACCCACCGGATCCTGGCCGACAAGGCCGATCAGCTCTTCAAGGCATTGCCGGAGGGGGACAAGATTCCGGAAATGGTCGGCAGCGCGCAGCATCTCGACTACATCAGAGCCTGCATGGAGATGCACGCCCAGTTGTATACGACGAACACGCTGATCAACATCCTCGGCTATATCCCGAAAGTGCCGGCGAACTGAAGTCTCAGATCAGGCCCTTGCGAATGGCTGTTGAGACAAGGTGCATCGTATTGCCGGTTTTGAGATGCTTTTCCGCCAATCGAAGCTTTGACCGCACGCTGCCATAGGTAACATTCTCGAGGTCTGCCACCTCCTGCTTTGTCTTGCCTTCGGAAAGCCAGTAAAGATAGGTGGCCGCCTTGGAATCAAAGAACTCGGGTTGGGGAACGGTTGGCGCCAGATCGGTAAAGCTGATGCGGGCGTGCAACTGTCCAACTGCCGCCGCGGCGGCCAACGGGTCCAGTCCCTGTCTCAGTTCGCTCTCCGGCTTCTCCGAGGCAAGAGTGAACATTGCAAGCGTGCCATGCGCCGCTCTGATGGGGATCGTCACACCGGAGCGAATGCCGAAATCGGCTGCATGCGCGTAAAATGAGCGCTCTTCCTTCGACAATTGTGATCTCTCTCGTTCACCGCTCCAGGTGAAGGCCCCTTTCAGAGCTCTGGCGCGACGCACCACAGGGTCGATCTCGAAATAATGCTGTTCGGTATATTCCGACTGCCAATCCGGTCCGTAGTTTGAAACGATGTGTACGTGGCTTGAGAGAATATTGACATAGGCATAGCCGACAAAGCCCATCTCCTCAGTGAAGTTCGCAAGCCCGTGTTTCACAATCCGTTCATCGCCAGGTATCGCGGCGAGATCGGTGAGCCTGTCCAGCCACTGTCGCATTCAGTCGTCTCCTCAAATCATGCGCCGCCCCGAAGCGGCACGCCGGCCAAGCTCAGGTTTGCCGGCATGATGGTGCTTCCGTCAGCAATCGTTCGGACAGTGTGTTGTCCCGGCAGCCCGAAGGAGGAGAGTTGCCATCGCTCGACTATACTGTTCTTGCATTTCAATCGACCCCTGCGGGCAGTGTCTGCGAGACCAGCAGATGGATCAGCGTGAACAGTCGGCGGGCCGTCTCCTCATCGATCTCGACCTTGGATTTGAGGCGTTCTCGTAGCAAGGCGGAAGCCTCGTTGTGGATCGCGCGGCGCCCCATGTCGATGGCTTCCAACCGATCAGGCGGCAGCCGTGCCGCGCCGCTGGTGAAGCTTTCGCAGACAAGCCTGTAGTCCTTGAGCAGTCGGCGAAATGACGTGAGCGACAGGTGATGGCAGAGGACCAGCGCGCCGGTCTCGGTGGTGACCGACATCACCAGCCGCCGGTCCGCCAGTTCAAGGTGCAGCCGATAGGGACCACCGCTATGATCGACCGGGGCGAACCTGTTAGCGTCCAGGAGATCGAAAATGGCGACAGCTTGCTCGTGCTTCTGCGCTGCATCTGTCCGGCCGCCACAAGGCGGGTCCAGCGAAATAGCTGAAAGACGAGACCGGGATGGCGTGGTGCTCGTGCAGGTCAACGCGCACCCCGCCTCGGAACAGTGTTGACCACATCCGCGCGACCGATCCTGTCGGTCGAAACACAAGACATGACTGCCGCAGGAACGGGTCCGGCGACTGCCACTTTGCCCTGGGAGGCTGGGCAAAAGGAAAATCTGGTCGAAAACCTCGTCCCCCGACTTCGACGCGAAAACCAGAGCCGGTCCTTGTCGCTGCGCGGTCGCTTCCGAACGTCGGCGCCACCGCGGGGATTGCATTGGCGAGGCGCCGCCAGTGGCCAGGCAGTGGCACGGACGCCATTGCAAACAACCGAAGAAAAAGTGACTGCCGTCGGGACCTGTTCGACGGCAGTCAAGTGGCCCTGCGAGGTTGGAGAAAATGCCATTCGCAGGCCAGGAACTTCCTTAGATAAACGCCGATGCAGCTCGACCGTCGAGGTTTCAGCGAACGAGCCGAGGCCGCACACAGAGTGCAAGCATTGTCGAACTTCGATCTTCTGCCTCATCTCAATCGCACCTCAGGGCCGTGAGACGCGTGTTATCGGCTGGCTACGGGCGCGAACCGAGGTCGTCGCCCGCTCGATTGCCAGCACGGTCTGAGGGAAGCCCGCCCCATCTTGAAGGGCGGCAAGACGTCCACCGAGTTCGCGAGCGGCCGCCGACAGGCGGTGATTCAAGCGGAGATAGTCCGTCCAGGTCGGGGTGCGGAACGTCTCCGTCCATAGGGTGGGGGTCATCAGGTTGCGCTGGAGCGTCCAGTTGCGTGCCCCCGCTTGGCTCTGGATGCGCCGCCGCTCGCGCATGCACTCGAGAAAGGTCTCGAGATCCTGCTCCGCTATTGCGTATTCGACTTTGACGACGATAGGTCCGCTTCTCGGCTTCAAGTCGATTGCGAGCGACGGCGGTACAAACTCCGAAGCTTCCTTCTCCGATTCTTCCCACAATTCGATCGGCAGCACGAAGGCTGCGGCGGCCACCAGGAGCAGGACCACGGCGGCCCCCTCGAATGCTATCGTCAAGGAGTAGTTCTGCGCGACAGCGCCCCAGATCCAGCTGCCGGCAGCCATGCCGCCGTAGGAGAAGGCGTAGTAGATCGAAAGCGTCCGGCCGACGACCCACCTTGGGCTCGACAGCTGAATCGCAACGTCAACACCGGTCCAGGTGAGTAGCCAGCCCGCGCCGCCGATTGCCAGTGCAAGCGCCGCAACGGGGATCGACGTCGTCAGCGGAAGCAGAAAGCAGCATGCGGCACAGGCGATCGAAGCGAGTGCGATCAGCCGGTCCTGAGGCACGAACCGTCTGAGATAGCTGCTGCTAAGACCAGCTGAAAAGGCGCCGACGCCGAAGGCGGCCAGCAGCGCGCCGTAGACGATCGGTCCACCCGTCAGATGATCCCGGACGATCAGCGGCAGCAGTGCGAGGATGGAAATGCTCGCAACGCCGAACAAGGTCCCGCGCACGATGGCCGCCTTGATTTCCGAGGACATTGCGGTAAAGCGCAGCCCGTCATGAACGGCGGTCGTGACGCGCTCGCGTGGCAGCGAAGACGAGCGCACGTGCCAATTCGAGCGCGAGATCGCGGCAAGCGGCACCAGATCGCTCAGCGCGGCCAGGACGAAGGCCGCAAGGGGGCCGAAGAAGGCCAGGACCGCGCCGCCAATGGCGGGGCCCGTGCTTCGAACGATGTTATAGCCGACCGACATCAGCGTCACCGCCGCCGGGATGTCGCGCTTCTCGAGAATGTCGCCGACAGAGGCGTGCCAGGCCGGATCGTTCAAGGCAAAACCGCATCCGGCCACGAAACCCAGTCCCAGGATCAGCCATGGGTTGACGAGGCCCAGTGCGACGGAGACTGCCAGCGTCAGGGAGGCCAGAGCGATCAGGAAGTGTCCAGCGAGCATCACGCCCCGCCGGCTGAAACTGTCGGCGATGGCTCCGGCGAGGATGGACAGGAAGAAAGCTGGCAGCGTGGACGAGGCCTGTACGAGCGCCACCATCAAATCAGAGGCCCCAATCGTCGCCATCAGCCAACTAACGGCCGTTGTCTGCACGAGCCAACCCAGGCTGGAAATCTGGGTGGCCGTCCAGATTGAACGGAATACGGGGTTCTGAAGAGGGACTAGCGTCGTCGAAATGGCCGGACGAGAGTCTTCACGCTGCATGGTATTTGTTTACCTTCGACGAAGCGATCATTTCAGTCGCTGGTTCAAGGGCTCGAACAGCGCCAGCGCCCAGAAGCGTGGCCGCCCCCGACAGCATCGCCAGCAAACACAGCTGTCGACGAAAGCCCCAACTACGAGGATGTGCCCTGCGCTGTCTATACGGATAGCGACACGATTTTCCCGCTTCCCCTTGTTGGGCCTGGCAATTTTTTCTCGTGGGATCAGTAGCGGCGCTTGAGCTCTGGCACGACAAGTGGGTGCAGCGAACCGCAAGGCACCCCGGTGCGATCTGCTCGCATGGAGTTTGGTCGAGCACATGGACTGATTTCTCAGGAGTGGTGCGGGGCCGCGGTGATAAAAAAGGGCGGGGGCAGGAACGACGAAGGAATGGTCAAGAAGATCGCGGTATCCCCCCGATGGGCCGAAGCATCTTCCGTAGCGCCCGCGGCCTGCATTCTGCATCCCCGGCGAAGTCGTCGATGGTTGTGGGGTCGGAGGCGGACTAGGTCGTCCGCACTCGATGATCTGCGCGAGCTTCAATCCAGGTTGAGACAGTCAAATGCAAAAAATGCCCGGTACGTAGTACCGGGCTAGTTAGCGGGGAAGATGGCTCACTCCCCGCGGGAAAGTATGGTCGCATGAAGCACCCGAAGATGAAGCAAGGCTGGCGTTTTGGCCCGCACCTCAAGTCCCCAGGTGGGCCACTCAGGGCAGATCTGCTGTTTCTCAGAGCATGCTGCTTGAGGTCCATTTCACCCGCTGCAATGCGTGCAAGGCGACGCGTGGGGAACGTGGGTCCTCGGGCGAAAACCGCAAAGTTCAAGGGCACCGAAGACCTAAATTGGCTCAGAAGTTGCGCTGCAAGCGAACGAAGCCGCTGACGAAATCCTCTGTGTCTGCGCCGAGGTCACGACTCGTGTACTGCACGGATACGCGTGACGCCAAGCCTTCGGTGATCTTATAGTCGACCGTCAAACCACCTTTCCACTGATCGGCATCGTTGACGAAGCCGAGGTCACCCCAGTACTGGAGACCCGGGGTAATCGCGAGCTTCTCTGTCGCGTTGTAGCGATACGAGGTTGCAACGGTCCACTCGGAAGCCGCAAAATATGCGTTTGGATCAGATGCCCAGATACCGGCAATCTGGAAGACGCCCGGACCGACGTCCGCGGACGCTAGGGCGCGGATGGCTCCTTCTTCGACTTCGGTGTCGTAACCGCCCAGCAGGTCGATCGAGACGCCACCGACGGTCGCCGAAACAATGGCCTCAACACCAATGCCATTTGCCTTCGTTGTAGCGCCTTCGAGCTCATCCACAGCAACACCCGCCTGGAACGAGCCGCCATCATAAAGGTAGGCGACGGAGTTGAACTCGGTATTGTTGCCGAGAACGTCAGTCTCGCCGTTTATACCCTTATCCCACCAGCCGTAGAAGAAACCCGCTTTCAAACCGCCGAGTTGGATGTAGGCTTCGTCGACGTCGATAAAGCTGTCGCCAACGTCGGTGTCATTGTCGGCGTTGAACTCAGCACCGAAGAATCCCGTGAGCGTGCCATATTCCGTGTCGCTCTTGGCGTCGAAGGCGATGTAAGCGCGCGAGAAAATGTCCCAGTCGGACGTGGACTGGCCGCCGAAGTCTTCTTCGTTGTAACGGCTGTCAGCGGCATCCGGGCCAAACGAGCCCTGAACGCGGATGAAGCCGCTGATCTTCAGGCAGGTTTCGGTGCCAGGGATGTAGAAATAGCCGGTGCCGAAGGCGTCGCAAACTCGGACATATTCAAGCGGTTCTGGTTCTGCAGCGACGATGGCGTCAGCCGCGTGTGCACCAGACGTAGCCGCGAAGGCCGCGGCGGAACTGAGAAGCCAACTACGAATTTTCATGTGTTCGAATTCTCTCTTCATAGAGTGGTCAAGGGGCCGCTCAAGGAGATTCCAAGATCGAACGGCTACCTCGCTCGCGCTGCAGCGAAACAGACCATCATTGGCGATGGGCAGCGAGTGCAAAATATCACCTAAGGTTAATATGTCGAATAGTCGCCGCATACTCCAGCTACATCTATGCTATCAGAGTGCGATCTGTGCTATAAAAGAGTCTAAAGTGCCGTCGTTATATGTATTAGATTATTGGAGGTTTTATAACACTATAAAAATACTACCTATGATTAGGTAGTTCAGCGCGATTTGTCTCTGGTTTCGAAAAATAGACATTGACTATACGCGTGCCCTAAAATAAGCGTTGATCGGCCCTTGAGAAGAGGGGCCGCCTCCCTGCAGCGTCGCCAGCACACAAAGGCTGGCGACGCCGTTTCCTTGCCCAGCTAGGACAAGTGGGCTGCGCGCGCTATACGGGAAGCGACGCTATTTTCGCACTTGCTAATTCTTTTCAGCCAATGATTCTGCCTGAGCAGAACAGCGCAGATTGAGCTCTTGATGATCAGTGGCTGTCTGCGCGCCTGAGCTACGCAGCCAAGTGCATGAGCGCATACCCACGGGCGTGTAGATGCCGACGATCTATATCGGTACGCCGAATGTCAGGGGCAGTTTAGAAGCGGATTCAGACAAGCGGCGGCCTCAGCCGCGAGGAGGCCATTGAGCAGCGTTTGGCTCTGAAGGAGGCTATCAGGCAAAGGCGTGATCGCAACCGTCCGCAAGCGCCGGCAGAAACAACGTCGCATGCTGGTTATGGTCGGGAATCGTCGTTTTCAGCGGTCTCCATCTTAGCCTCATCGCGTGCCAAACGCAGGGCGGACGAGGGGCTGCAGCCGTAGGCGCTCTTGTAGAGAACCGAGAAGCGGCTGGGATTGGAAAACTGAAGGCTCAGGGCCAAGTCGGTGATGCTCGCCGTTCGGCCGGTTCGGATCGCGCCGTGCGCTGCAGCCAGCCGGTAGCTGCAGAGAATGCCGATGGGCGAGTCTCCCCGATAGCTGCGGAACATCCTCTGCAGCGCCCGCGGGCTGCAGCCTGCAGCGCCGGCGAGATCGTCAATCGTTATCGGGTTGGCCAGGTTCTCACGCATGAAAGCCTCGGCCTTGAGGAGTTGCCTTGGCGCATCCGACAGAGTTCCGCGCCCGAATGCCTCGGCGAGGTTGTGCGGCGTCTTCGCAAACAGCTTCGCCAGCGCCAATTGTTGGTACGCTTTTGCCAGCATCGGCCTTTCCTCCGGCGAGGCGCAGGAAAGATCCTCTTCTGCCTGCCGGAGGGTCTGATAAAGACCATGCCCATCGCCCTCGCAAAACCTGGTCACCGGCAGCACGAATTCCTGGACATATGGCCGTCCGGTCAGCTCCTCAAAGTGTCGCCTCAGCGTGGGCTCGGGAATGTGGAAGGCCAGCCACGAACTGCGCGCTTCGACAGTCAGACGTTTTGCAGAACTTTCGCAAGCGCTTGCAACGTGGTTGGCGGGGATGGACAGAACCTTGCGGGCCGCGCGATCAGCGATTTGCATCGCGCCGGCCAATACGAAATAGAGGCTGACGCGCGCCGCCTTGCGTCTGGCAACGGCGCCAATGCCGACGGAATGTTCGGCGGTCACTATCGAGCTTGAGTGTAGATACTGCCGGCCGAACCTCAGCGAGCAATCCTCGGCCGGAGGGGCAGAAAGCGTCCACCGCCAATTCGGTTCGACCGCATCGAGGTTGCGCAGGACCGCATCGCGCGAACTGGCTTCGAAGCGAACACTTCTGAGCACGCTCATCCGCTATGCTCCCTGGTAATCAAACCGCGACCGGGTGCTAGCTTCCGGCGCGATCCTACGCCTTGGTTTTCATTATTCGAGAGCGCGATCGAGGGCCTTCGCATGAGCAGCACGAAGATCAGCGTGAACAGCCGTCGGGCGGTATCGCTGTCGACGGTTACCTTGCCAGCGAGCCGTGCCTTGAGCAGCTCGGCGGCGTCGTTGTGAATGGCACGGCGACCCATGTCGATCGCTTCGAACCTGGCGGGGCTCGCGCAGAGCATGGCGTCGTAGAAACTCTCGCAGGTCAGGATGTAATCCTTGAGGAGCCGCCGCAATGGAGCGAGCGACAGATAGTGACTCACGACGTGCGCGCCCATCTCTGTGGAGATATGCAGCGCCAGTCGCCCCTGCGCCAAGGCGAGGCTGAGACGATAGGGCCCGCCGTCGTGCCCTATTGGAATGAAGCTGTTCTTCTCGAGCAGGTCAAAGACGGCGAGGGCGTGTTCCCGCTCGATCTGCGCGTTGCGGCTGCTGAAGCCGTCGAGCGACACATGACAAATCCGAGACATGGCGGGGGTCATTGACTTTGCTCCGCGCGCGCGGCTTCCATGCAGATGCCGATTCCGGCACCGGCGCAGAGCCTCCTCATACCGGGTTGTGGCGCTTCCGGAACGGATGCCGGATAGCGGTCCGCAATGAGTGCATAGATCAAAGCGAACAGCCGCCGAGCGGTGTTTTTGTCAACAGTCACAGTCGGTGCGAGCCGCTTGCGCAGCAGTTCCGCGGCGTCGTCATGAACTGCCCGGCGGCCCCTGTCGATTGCTGCGAGCCTTTGCGGGTTGGGGCGCGTCAAGGCGTCGTTATAGCTTTCGCAGATCAGGAAGTAGTCCTTGAACAGCCGACGCAACGAAGTGAGCGATAAGTGATGCCTTACCACATGCGCTCCTTGCTCCGTCGTGATTTGCAGTGCCAGGCGGGCATCTGCCAATGCAAGATCGAGACAATAGGGGCCGCCCTCATGACCGACGGGAGCAAAGGTGTTGTACTCCAGCAAGTCATCGACGGCGATTGCCTGTTCGCGCGCTAGGTGCGCGTTGCGGCTGCTCAAGGAGCGATCAAGCGATACGTCGTAGATCCGGAACATGGCGGCGGTCATCGACGTTGCTCCGATCGCAAGGCTTCAATGCACATGGCGATAACCATTCCGTGGCCAGTGAACGCCAACGCAATCAAGCAGTGGCCGGCGAGTATCACGCCTCGTAGGCTGAAACCGTCTGCAATGGCCCCCGCGAGGATGAACGGAAAAATCCGGGCAACGTGGACGAAACCTGCACAAGTGCGACCATCAGAGCGGAGGCTGAAATCGTTGCCGTTAGCGCGCTGATGGCGGTCGTCTGCACAATCGGCCGAGACTTGAAAATTTGCGTTGCCGGCCAGATCGCGCCGGAACGCCGGCTTTCCAAGCGGAGCGAGGGTAGCGGAACGGGTCAGATCTTGATGCTGCATGTTTTTTGACTGTTGGACCTCCCGACCCGTTTTGCTGCGACGGAGCAGCATATTTGCTTCCGGCTGATGAAATTGGGCTTTATGCAGCCTGCAGATGCAGGAAACGATCATTTAAGCCGCTCTAATGATCGAATCGCATCGTAATGTTATAACTGTCAAAGCTGATTAGAGGCGCGACGTCGCCAGCCAGTTAGAAATGCGACACTCAGCATCTCCGCTGGCGCTGGCGGTCAGCCCCCGATCCGACCGGCTGGGCCGGGTTGCGAGGGAGGAGCGGGGGCGGGTGAGGGACAACCCCTTTGGCTTTAGCTTTGAGACTATGGGTGCCAGCGGTTCATTCCGCTGCCTCCATGCGCGCTAGCGCCTTCTGCTTTTGGCAATGACCTCCGGATCATTCATGAAGTCCGTCCGCCGGCCGGGCTTGCGGCCACGCTTCTGGTAGCCGTTGCTCTGGCTGCCGTCGCGAATGCCAAACATATGGTTCGTCTGGCCGGTCCGACGCGGCCCGCCCTTGCTGCGCTGCTGTTCACGTCCGGCCTGCATCTCGGCCACGATCGAAAGCATGTCGTCCAGACGCTTGTTCTCAACGACCTCCGAGCGATGGACCGACCGCAAGGTGTCGAAGGTTCTGTAGGGCAGGACGAAGCTCTCGTGCATGATCTCGAGGCGACCATCCGGATAGTCGCAGACGACGACTTTCTTTCCTGCCAGCGCCTTGGCCTGATCCGTCGGATCAAGGATGAACAACACCTTGTCGTAACGCAGCGTCAGTGATTGCGACAGCGTGCGGATTTCCTTCCGGCACATCGCGCCATCGAGATTCTCATGCGCGGCGAGGGGGCGGTGCATGTCCTTCGGATTGCGCGGCGCCTTGCCGAAGCGGGCATTGAAGTCGGCGATGAACGCCGGCGCATAGGCGTTGGCCGCGTCGATCGTGTCGATACCGCGCAGCCGCAGTTCCTTGACCAGGCGATCCTGTAGCGTCTGGTTGGCGCGCTCGACGCGTCCCTTGGCCTGCGGGGTGTTGGCGCAGATGATGTCGATGTTGAGTTCATAGAGGGCTCGTCCGAACTGCGTCAGACCGCTCGTCCGGTCTTTCTCCGAGGCATGGGTCGATCGAAAGACACCGTGCTTGTCGCTGTAAAATGCCAGAGGCTTGCCCCATTGCTGCAGATAGGCCTTCGTTGCATGGAGGTAATCGAAGGTGTTCTCCGATCCGGCAAAGCGCAGATGCAACAGCTTGCCGGTGGCATCATCGATGTAGACCAGCAGGGCGCACTTGGGACCGCGGCTCTCGAACCACCAGTGATGCGACCCATCGATCTGAACGAGCTCACCGAAACAATCGCGCCGACCACGCGGCTGGAAGACACGCTGCTTGCGCTCGCGTCGCGATACCCAGATGCCGGCCTCGGTCATCCATTGGCGCAACGTCTCCTGTGATGCAGTTCAATCAGCTTCTCGCGAGCCAGCGTCGGACCGAAATCCAGATAGCGTTCGCGGATCAGATCCAGCGCCGCGTTGCGAAAATCTTCGCTGTGGCGCCGATTGCTTGGCCGCGATCTCTTCTTCGAAACCAGACCGGCCGCACCGGAGTGCTCGTAGGCCTGCAGCAGCCTGTGCACCTGGCTTCGACTGAGGCCGAGCAGTTCCGCTGCCTGGACAACGCTTAGGCGTCGATCATTGATCTTCTGAATGACTTCGAGGCGATGCAATTCTTTCTGCGACATGGTGATCAAACAGGACATCACGACTCCGAACGCTCATGGTCTCCACCAGGCTGAAAGTCGTCATCCTTGCTCCCAACGTTGACGTTGACCAGAGCGTCGAGAGGCGGAGTGTCGCATCTCTAACTGGCCCAACTGTCGCATTACTAAATAGCCCCTACAATAACTGTGGCGGCCAGGTTGAACTGTCCGCCGCTGCGCAAAGTTAAAATGTCACTTTGGATACGTCTTCAGCCATTTAGACATGCGACACTCGACATCTCCACTGGCACAGAGGCAAGCCCCCGACCGGACCGGCTGGACCGGGTTGCAAGGGCAGGGAGGGGGCGGGTGGTGACGCTCCCCTTCGGCTTTAGCTTTCTCAGTAGCAATTGTTTTGTCGCCGGTTGATACTCGCTTGCACCTGCATAGGGCGAGTAGGGATCACAGCCGCACGATGCTTCCGGAAATCAAGCTGAAGGGTGACGTCGATGTCGCCGCACTGTCCCCACTTCTGCGCGGTATGCTTCTTTCCGTTGCCTATGCTGACGGTGAGGGCGGCATAGGATTGACGGCGACCGGCGCCATGAACCGCAAGTTCGTGCATTGGGCCGCTGTGCACTTCCTTTGGCCAGGCTTCACAGCCGAAGACCTCTACAGCATGAACAAGGTGCTCAATGAAAGCGACATGCCGCCGCTTTGGGTCGTGCGCGACATGACCCGTCATCTGAAGCTTCTTCGCCGGAAAAAAGATGTGCTGCTGCCAACCAGACGCGGCCGGGAGTTCCTGGTGAACCCGCAAGCCTTCTTCGATCTGGTCGCCACGGATTATCTCTATTCGTATGTCCATACCACTGAGCGGGAGGAGGAGGTCCGAGCGCGGTTACGCTGGTGGCGCATGTTCCTCAATCTTCTCAATATCAAAGCCAGAGAAGGGTGCACGCCAATAGACGTTGTGAAGATCCTCTATCCAGACTTGGCGCCTCTGTCGGACACCGAAATGACCATAGAAACCTGGAAGTTGAAATCCGACCTCCAATATGGCGTCTTTCGGCGCTTGTGCTGGCTCGGTGTGCTCTATGAGGCACGAGAGGGGCTCACGCTCCTCCAGCATGGAGCCTTCCACAAGACGCCACTTTGGCCAGCTTGCCTGCAGTTGGAATCGGATATGCAGAGTGACATCGGCGTGCATTGACGCTCTTTATTCCGCCGCTGGCTGCTTCATCAACGCTTTCTCTCGTCGCGCAATCACCGCCGGATCGTTCATGAAATCCGTCCGCTTGCCCGGCCTGCGGCCACGCGGTTTGTAGCCGTTCTTGTCGCTGTTCGTCTTCACAACCGGCTTTTGCTCCTGGTCCTGGCGCTCCTTGATGTAGGTCAGGAGTTCACCGAGCCGCTTGTTCTCGGTGATCGCCGCATGCGTCACCCGCTGGTCCTTGTCGAACACCCGGTATGGCAGGGAATGCCCCTTCCAGCGCACATCCAGCCTGCCGTCGGCAAGCGCGTAGGTCTCGACATAACGACCGACCAGCCCGCGCGTCACCTCGTTCTCTTCCAGCATGATCCGCTGGCGCTCGAACGAAAACGTCAGCTGGGCACCGACATAACGCTGCTCACGTTTGCACAGAACGTCGCGTAGCCGATCCGGGGCAAGGTTCAGCGGCCGATGCAGATCCTCAGCTCGGGCAGGGGCAATGGCAAACTGGCGGTTATAGCGCTCCATGAACCGTGGCAGGAAAGCATTGCCGTCGTCCATGCCGCAGATGCCCTCCAGGCGCAGATCCTTGATCAACCGGTCCTGTAGCGTCCGGTTCATTCGCTCGACCCGGCCTTTGGCCTGGCTCGAGTTTGCGCAAAGAATCTCGATGTTTAGCTCGCAAAGCGCACGCCCGAACTGGGTCATGCCCTGACCGCCCTTGGCATCCTTCTTCGCAACCCGGAACACCGAATGCTTGTCGGAATAGAAGGCGACGGGAGCACCATGCGCCTTCAGATAGGGCTCGAGCGCCTCGAAATAGCTGAACGCGCTTTCCGAGCGCACAAACCGTAACTGCATCAGCTTGCCAGTCGCATCATCGATGAACACCAGCAATGAACAGGGGTCACCGCGATCTTCGAACCAACGATGCTCGGATCCATCGATTTGCACCAGTTCGCCATAGGCCTCGCGCCGCAATCGTGGCTGATGGAACGTCCGTCGCTGCTTGCGCGACAGCCACAGGCCGGCCTCCGACATCCATTGGCGCAAGGTCTCGCGCGACACCGTCAGACCATCTCGCTCGGCAAGCTTCTCGGCCGCCAGCGTCGGACCGAAGTCCGCATAGCGCTCGCGCACGATCGCCATGGCATAATCGCGCACGCCGTCACAAATCCGATTGTTCGATGGCCGGCCGATCGCCTTGTGCCTTATCGACGCTGCGCCGTCTGTGCGGATCCGATCCAGCAGCCGACGCACCTGACGGGTGCTTAAGCCAAGCACATGCGCCGCCGAAACCAACGACATACGTCCGGCGACCACTTTCGACAAAACCTCAATGCGCTGCAGATCGCGTTCGCTCATCGCAATCAATCCCATCCGCAATCTCCCAGGTCATCAAAACCCGGGGAGAGTGACATTCTTACTTTGCAGGACCAGGACACTTTAACTTTGCGGCTACAATAACTGTGGCGGCCAGGTTGAACTGTCCGCCGCTGCGCAAAGTTAAAATGTCACTTTGGATACGTCTTCAGCCATTTAGACATGCGACACTCGACATCTCCACTGGCACAGAGGCAAGCCCCCGACCGGACCGGCTGGACCGGGTTGCAAGGGCAGGGAGGGGGCGGGTGGTGACGCTCCCCTTCGGCTTTAGCTTTCTCAGTAGCAATTGTTTTGTCGCCGGTTGATACTCGCTTGCACCTGCATAGGGCGAGTAGGGATCACAGCCGCACGATGCTTCCGGAAATCAAGCTGAAGGGTGACGTCGATGTCGCCGCACTGTCCCCACTTCTGCGCGGTATGCTTCTTTCCGTTGCCTATGCTGACGGTGAGGGCGGCATAGGATTGACGGCGACCGGCGCCATGAACCGCAAGTTCGTGCATTGGGCCGCTGTGCACTTCCTTTGGCCAGGCTTCACAGCCGAAGACCTCTACAGCATGAACAAGGTGCTCAATGAAAGCGACATGCCGCCGCTTTGGGTCGTGCGCGACATGACCCGTCATCTGAAGCTTCTTCGCCGGAAAAAAGATGTGCTGCTGCCAACCAGACGCGGCCGGGAGTTCCTGGTGAACCCGCAAGCCTTCTTCGATCTGGTCGCCACGGATTATCTCTATTCGTATGTCCATACCACTGAGCGGGAGGAGGAGGTCCGAGCGCGGTTACGCTGGTGGCGCATGTTCCTCAATCTTCTCAATATCAAAGCCAGAGAAGGGTGCACGCCAATAGACGTTGTGAAGATCCTCTATCCAGACTTGGCGCCTCTGTCGGACACCGAAATGACCATAGAAACCTGGAAGTTGAAATCCGACCTCCAATATGGCGTCTTTCGGCGCTTGTGCTGGCTCGGTGTGCTCTATGAGGCACGAGAGGGGCTCACGCTCCTCCAGCATGGAGCCTTCCACAAGACGCCACTTTGGCCAGCTTGCCTGCAGTTGGAATCGGATATGCAGAGTGACATCGGCGTGCATTGACGCTCTTTATTCCGCCGCTGGCTGCTTCATCAACGCTTTCTCTCGTCGCGCAATCACCGCCGGATCGTTCATGAAATCCGTCCGCTTGCCCGGCCTGCGGCCACGCGGTTTGTAGCCGTTCTTGTCGCTGTTCGTCTTCACAACCGGCTTTTGCTCCTGGTCCTGGCGCTCCTTGATGTAGGTCAGGAGTTCACCGAGCCGCTTGTTCTCGGTGATCGCCGCATGCGTCACCCGCTGGTCCTTGTCGAACACCCGGTATGGCAGGGAATGCCCCTTCCAGCGCACATCCAGCCTGCCGTCGGCAAGCGCGTAGGTCTCGACATAACGACCGACCAGCCCGCGCGTCACCTCGTTCTCTTCCAGCATGATCCGCTGGCGCTCGAACGAAAACGTCAGCTGGGCACCGACATAACGCTGCTCACGTTTGCACAGAACGTCGCGTAGCCGATCCGGGGCAAGGTTCAGCGGCCGATGCAGATCCTCAGCTCGGGCAGGGGCAATGGCAAACTGGCGGTTATAGCGCTCCATGAACCGTGGCAGGAAAGCATTGCCGTCGTCCATGCCGCAGATGCCCTCCAGGCGCAGATCCTTGATCAACCGGTCCTGTAGCGTCCGGTTCATTCGCTCGACCCGGCCTTTGGCCTGGCTCGAGTTTGCGCAAAGAATCTCGATGTTTAGCTCGCAAAGCGCACGCCCGAACTGGGTCATGCCCTGACCGCCCTTGGCATCCTTCTTCGCAACCCGGAACACCGAATGCTTGTCGGAATAGAAGGCGACGGGAGCACCATGCGCCTTCAGATAGGGCTCGAGCGCCTCGAAATAGCTGAACGCGCTTTCCGAGCGCACAAACCGTAACTGCATCAGCTTGCCAGTCGCATCATCGATGAACACCAGCAATGAACAGGGGTCACCGCGATCTTCGAACCAACGATGCTCGGATCCATCGATTTGCACCAGTTCGCCATAGGCCTCGCGCCGCAATCGTGGCTGATGGAACGTCCGTCGCTGCTTGCGCGACAGCCACAGGCCGGCCTCCGACATCCATTGGCGCAAGGTCTCGCGCGACACCGTCAGACCATCTCGCTCGGCAAGCTTCTCGGCCGCCAGCGTCGGACCGAAGTCCGCATAGCGCTCGCGCACGATCGCCATGGCATAATCGCGCACGCCGTCACAAATCCGATTGTTCGATGGCCGGCCGATCGCCTTGTGCCTTATCGACGCTGCGCCGTCTGTACGGATCCGATCCAGCAGCCGACCCACCAGACGGGTGCTTAAGCCAAGCACATGCGCCGCCGAAACCAACGACATACGTCCGGCGACCACTTTCGACAAAACCTCAATGCGCTGCAGATCGCGTTCGCTCATCGCAATCAATCCCATCCGCAATCTCCCAGGTCATCAAAACCCGGGGAGAGTGACATTCTTACTTTGCAGGACCAGGACACTTTAACTTTGCGGTGGAGAATCTAATCCAAGTGCAACAATGACGAGTGGAGGGTAGGGGATTACCCGCAATCGCGCAAATGCGCCGAGAAGACTTCGGCGGGCGTGCGATAGCCTAGGCACTTCCTAGGCAGGGA
>NZ_SRXN01000004.1 GCF_004827385.1 Ensifer sp. MPMI2T | reverse complement strand
CGCCCAGGCGAAGGCCCAGAACGGCGGCGGCAGGCCGATCTCCTCGAGTTCCTCCTCCGTCTTCAGCCAAAGATCATGCGCTTCGCTCGCAAGACGCAGCCGGATCTCCGGTACATGCGGCGGCGAGAGAATGCCCGTGTTGGCGCGGATGAAGCTTTCGGGATCGGTCTTCAAGAAGAATTCTCAGCGCGGCGGGTTGTCGAGCCCGCCCATGCGGCAGACCTCGATCCACTCGTCGTCGGTGACCGGCTGCACCGAAAGCCGCATCGAGGTCACGAGCGACATCTTGGCGAGCTTCGGATTTTCCTTGATCTCCTTGAGAGAGACCGGGCGCGGTATGTCCATGACGGCGCGGATATCGACGCAGTCCCAGCGGTCATCGCCTTCAGCCGTCGAATCCGGGTGCGACAGCGCGCAGACCTCGGTGATGCCGACGATCTCCAGGCCTTCGTTGGAGTGATAGAAGAAGCCTTTGTCGCCGATCTGCATCGCCCGCATGTTGTTGCGCGCGAGGTAATTGCGGACCCCGGTCCATTCCGTACCCTTTTCGCCGGCGTCCTTCTGCATTTGCCAGGACCATTTGTTCGGCTCGGATTTGTAAAGCCAGAAAGCCATCGCCCTCACGCCTCCGGATTGTTGAAGACCCAGTTGTAGGCCTTGATCTCGACATTCGAAAAGAGACCCGCCTTGGCATAGGGGTCGGCCTCGGCGATTGCCTTCGCCTCTTCAAGCGTCTCGGTCTTGACGATCACCAGGCTTCCCGTAGGCTTGCCGTCCTCTCCGAGAAAGGGCCCAGCGATCTTGAGGATGCCCTTGGCGTTGAGATCGTTGAGATAGGCAAGGTGATCGGGACGCGTATCCAGCCTGAGCTGCAGCCCGCCGGGCTTGTCCGTGCATAGAAGTGCAAAGAGCATGGTTCCTCCTGACGTTGTCGATCGGAGCGGGAGGCGAGCGGAAAGCCGCTTTACGCCTTTGCCCGTCCCGCTGGCGAATTATTCCTGAGTAATCGGGCGTGACATCAACTGCTCCAGGGCGGTGCGGACATCGAGCCTTCCGTCGATGATGGCGGCGACCGCCTCGGTAATCGGCATGTCGACGCCAAGGTCGTGCGCGACGCGGGCGGCGACCGACGCGGCAAAAGCGCCCTCGACCAGTTCTCCGCCCTTTCCTCGTGCTGGCCCGTCCCTGCCGAGCGCAATGCCGAAGCGCAGGTTACGCGACTGGTGGCTCGTCGCTGTCAGGACGAGATCGCCGAGCCCGGAGAGCCCGCGCACGGTATCGGGTTCACCGCCTTGGGCCACGACGAAGCGCGACATTTCCGCAAGGCCGCGGGAGATCAGCGCCGCGCGGGCCGAATCGCCGAGCCCCGCGCCTTCGACGATGCCGCAGGCGATCGCCAGCACGTTTTTAAGCGCCCCGCCAAGCTGCACGCCGATGCGGTCCGCCGAGGGGTAGAGCCGAAACGTCCGGCCGGAAAGGGTTTCCGCGAGTTCCGTGGCGGTCTCGCTGTCGCGCGCCGCAACGACCATAGCCGTCGGCAGGCCCCTGGCGATATCGGCGGCAAAACCGGGACCGGACAGCACACCGACGTTATAGCCCGGCAACTCCTCGTCGAGCACTTCGGTCAGGAGCCGGCCCGTCGCTTGCTCCATGCCCTTTGCACAGGTGACGATTGTCGCGTCGGTGCCGATCGAGGCGCCATAGCTGCGGGCGGCGGCCCGCTGCTCCTGCGAGGGCATGGCGAAGAGGACGATATCGGCGTCCATAAGCACTCCGGTATCGGAGGAAAAGGCAAGTCCTGCCGGAAGCGGAATGCCGGGCAGAAATGCGTCGTTGCGGCGCGTGCGGTAGCATTCCTCGACGGTCTCCTGTCGCCGGGCAAGCAATGTCACCTTGGCATTGCCTGTCGCTGCCGCGACGGCCGCGAGCGCGGTCCCGAAGGCTCCGGCTCCAACGACGACGATCTTCGGTTTTTCGCTCATTTTGTCCATCATGCCTTGGCGCCGCGCTTGCCGGAACCGATCAATGCCTGCGCCTGGCTGTCAAGCGGCCAACGCGAGCGGGGCGCAACGTCGAGGCCATCCGCCGCCAGTCCCGCCGCCAGCCGCTCGGCGCCGGCCCAGGCGATCATCGCCGCATTGTCGGTGCAAAGCTGAAGCGGCGGGGCCACGAAGCGGAAGCCGTTCTGGTCGCAAAGCTCCTGAAGCGTCGTCCGCAGCTCCTGATTGGCGGCAACCCCGCCGGCGACGACCAGAGCGGGATGAGGAAAAGTGTGAAGCGGTTTTCCGCCCGCATCCCGCTCTGACCTACTGGAATCGATCACGTTTATGATCTTGGATTTCAATCCAAGATCATCGTGATCTTGTGCCGGTTGATCGACGGCCGCGAATTCCGCCGTGAACCGCTTCAGCCCGCGCCCGACACGGTCCTTAAGGGTACGCGAGATGGCGCGCTGGAAGGAGGCGCAAATGTCGGCGATATCCTGCTCCGTCACGGGCTCCAGCGATTGAGCCGCCTGGCGAACCGCCGTCTTCAGGCCGGAGAAGGAAAAGTCGAGCCGCGCGTCGCCGCCGAGCGGGCGCGGAAAGTCGAAGCGCTTGGGATCGCCCGTCCGGGCCATGCGCTCGACCGCCGGCCCGCCCGGATAGGGAAGTCCGAGCAGCTTTGCGGTCTTGTCGAAGGCCTCACCGAGCGCGTCGTCGATCGTCGTGCCCCAGCGTTCGTAGTCGCCGACGCCCTTCACCAGGATCAATTGCGTGTGGCCGCCCGAGACAAGCAGCATCAGATAAGGAAAGGTCAGACTATCGGTGAGCCGGGCCGTCAGCGCGTGACCTTCGAGGTGGTTGACGGCATAGAGCGGTTTGCCGGTCGCCCGCGCAATCGCCTTGCCGGTCATCAGCCCGACGATCAGGCCGCCGATTAGCCCGGGACCGCTTGTCGCAGCGACCGCGTCGATGTCCGCAAGCTTGACGCCGGCGCGTAGCAGCGCCTCCTCGATCAGCGTATCGAGTGCCTCGACATGGGCGCGCGCGGCAATCTCCGGAACGACGCCGCCATAAGCGCTATGCTCTTCCAATTGGCTGAGCACGACATCACCGAGGATCCGGCCGCTGCCATCCTTTTCCCGCAGCACGACGGACGCCGCGGTTTCGTCGCAGCTTGTTTCGATGCCGAGGATACGCAGGGGCGCGGACATATGTGCTCTACTCAAAGATTGCGGTCGCAAGGAAAGGTGGGTACACGGAACTTCTATCAGCGCCGTGCGTCTTTCCAGAAGCACAAAGGACGCTGTAACGCTTTGAACTGCTGCATGGTTTTATCCTTAAATCGGTCCCGATTTAAGGAAGCATGCAGTAACAACGGATGACCGAGGATGCAAACGAAACCTTTCCGCATCGGCACGCGCGGCAGCCCGCTGGCGCTCGCCCAGACGCATGAAACGCGCGACCGGCTCGCCGCCGCTCATGGTCTGCCGCCGGAAACATTCGAGATCGTGATCCTGTCCACCAAGGGGGACCGTATCACCGACCGATCGCTTTCGGAGATCGGCGGCAAGGGCCTGTTCACCGAGGAACTCGAACAACAGCTTTCATCGGGCGACCTCGATTTCGCCGTGCATTCGTCGAAGGACATGCCGACGAAGCTGCCGGACGGGCTCGCCCTCTCCGCCTTCCTGCCGCGCGAGGACGTTCGCGACGCCTTTGTCGGACGGACGGCAGCGAAACTCCTGGACCTGCCGCACGGCGCCACCGTCGGCTCGTCGTCGCTGCGTCGTCAGGCGCTCATTCGGCGCCTCAGGCCCGACATTAACGTGATCACCTATCGGGGCCAGGTGGAAACGCGGCTGCGCAAGCTCGCGGAAGGCCAGGTCGACGGCACGCTGCTCGCCTATGCCGGCTTGAAGCGGCTCGGCATGACCGACGTGCCGACCGAACTGCTCGATCCGGAGGAATTTCCGCCGGCGCCGGCGCAAGGGGCGATCTGCATCGAGAGCCGCGTCGACGATACGCGCGTCAATTCGTTGCTTGCCGCCATCGACGATAGGCGCACCCACGAGGCCGTCGCCTGCGAACGCGGTTTTCTGGCGACGCTTGACGGGTCCTGCCGTACGCCGATCGCTGGCCACGCCCAATCGGACGGCGCGCATATTCGGTTTTTCGGCATGATCCTGACGCCGGACGGCGTAACCTGCCATCGCATCGCCGTCGAGGGAAAGGCGGCCGAGGCGGCCGAACTCGGGCGCAGGGCCGGCGAAGAGATCCGCGCCAAGGCCGGACCGGGGTTCTTTTCGAGCTGGACGTGAGCCGATGCGCGTGCTCGTCACTCGGCCGCACCCGGCCGCTGCCGCGACGGCGCTAAAGCTCGAGGCGATCGGCCACGAAGCGATCCTGCTGCCGCTCATGCAGGCAGAGCATCTCGCGGCCGCTATCGAGACCGCATTGCAGCAAAGCCACGGCGCCATCGCGGTGACGAGCGCGGAAGCAACCCGAGTGCTCGGAGCGTTGGGTCGTGCGCTCGAACCGCACCTGGCAACACCGCTCTTCTGCGTCGGCGAGGCGACCGGTCGCGCCGCTGCGGAGCTGGGATTCACCGACATTCATGTCGGTCCCGGCACGGGCGAAGGTCTCGCCGAAACGATTGCAGCCGCGTTCGCCGCAGGGCTGCCCAAACCGCTGCTTTATCTCGCCGGTTCTCCACGCTCCGATGGCCTGGAACGGGCGCTGCGACAGCACGGGACCGATCACAGGACCGTCGAATGCTACCGGATGACGCCGCTCGCCTATCGTCCGGATGAGCTCTCCAGCCTTCTGCGCACGGGGCGGTTTGACGCCGTACTGCTCTATTCCCGCGAAACCGCGCGGCAGTTTGCCGCTCTTCTCTCGCAGAGCCGTCTCAGCGCCGCGGCCTTTGCCCCGCGCTATCTTTGCTTCAGTGCATCGACAGCGGAGGCCTTACCGGCCGACGCAGCGACGGAAGTCGCCGCGATGCCCGACGAGGAAAACCTTCTGAAGCTCCTCTGACCCACGCCCGTGGCGGTATTTAAGCGATGATCGGCCGCATGGTTGCGGCGTGAACAGCAAAGCCGGCACCGGTTTTTCGCGCACGTGCCGACCTTCCTTGGAGTCATCTGACGGCATTTCCGGCAAAAACGGAGTTGGGGGCTTTCCCTTAGGAGTTCGCCTGATTACGTTTGTCATAATAGGCCGATAGGCAATGCAACGGTAAGAGGTCACCATGGTATCGGAAAACCCGCCGCGCCGCTCGAAATCCGAGAAGGAACCGCTGACGATCGACCTCCAGGCGGAAAAGGCGGCGACCGACGAAGCCGAATCTGTCGCAAGCCAGGAATCGGTCACCGACGAGCCCGCCGAGATTTCAGCGAGCCAGGCAGAGACCGAAAACGCGGCGGACTCGGCAGACGGGGCTGACGCGAAAGAACAGTCGGAGGAGGAGCGCGCCGACGCCGCCGCGGCCGCCTTTGACGAAGAACCCCCGCATTTAAGCAACGGAGCAATGGCACAGCCGGCGCCGCAGAGACAGGCGACGAGCGCGGGTGCGTTGGCAGCCGGCATTCTCGGCGGTCTCGTAACGCTCCTCGGCGCCGGCGTGCTGCAATATGCCGGTTATATTCCGCCGCTCGGACCCGATCGCGGCAGCGCCGCCCTCGAGCAAAGCCTCGCCAGCGAAATCGAGGCAATCAAGACGCAGATCGCATCGCAATCGGCGCCGGCCACGGACATCGGCCCCCTGGAGAACCGTCTTGCGGCGCTGGAACAGGCCGCCAAGCAGCCGGGTGCGGATGGTGCGAGCGCGCCGCAGATCACCGCGCTCGAAGCGGAGGTCGCCAACCTGACCAAGGAAGTCGCCGGGCTGAAAGCCAGCCTCGCGGATGCCGAGCAGTCGGCAGCCGCCGCCAAGGCTGAGCTTGCAGGGCGCATCGACCAGGCGGAACAGAAGCTCAACGAGCCGGTCAACGACATTCAGATGGCGAAGGCCGTCGCCGTCACGGCGCTGAAGACAGCGATCGATCGCGGCGGGCCTTTCCTGGCCGAACTCGACGCCCTGCGCAGCATCGCGCCCGACGATGCGACGGTGAAGGACCTGGCTCAGGACGCCGCGACCGGCGTGGCGACTCGGACCGACCTTCGCGCTGCTTTCCCGCAAACGGCGGACGCGATGCTCAATGCGCTCAACCAGCCCGATCCGAACGAGGGCATTTTCGCTCGCCTCGTCTCGAACGCCATGTCCGGCATCCGCATCAGGCCGGTCGGCAGCGTCGAGGGCGATACGCCGGAAGCGGTGATCGCGCGCATCGAAGACAAGCTCAACAATGGCGACCTCAAGGGCGCATCATTGGAGTGGGGCGGCCTGCCCGAAGCGGCGAAATCGGCCGGGGCGGGTTTCAAGGCGAAGCTCGATCAGCGCCTGCGCGTCGAGACCGCCATCGATGCCGCCGTGGCGCAGACCATGACGCGTACCGGCACTGCCGGCTAAAGGAGGGAAGAAGAATAGATGATCCGTATATTGTTCTTCATCCTCCTCGTACTGTGTCTCGGCCTCGGTTTCGCGTGGCTCGCCGATCGACCGGGGGAGCTGTCACTGATCTGGCAGGGACAGCGCATCGAAATGACCCTGATGCGCGCCGCATCCATTCTGATCTCGCTCTTTGCCGCCGTCCTGATCGTGATTTGGCTGCTCCGCACGATATGGATGTCGCCCTATACCGTCACGCGCTATTTTCGCGCCCGCAAGCGTGATCGCGGCTACCAGGCGCTTTCGACGGGGTTGATCGCCGCCGGTGCCGGCGATGCCAATCTTGCCCGTAAGATGTCGGCGCGAAGCCGGGGCCTGATCAGCGCCGATCAGGAGCCTCTCATCCACCTGCTTGAGGCGCAGACCGCGCTGATCGAAGGAAAATACGACGACGCGCGCAAGAAATTCGAGCTGATGGCCGACGATCCGGAAACGCGCGAGCTCGGCCTGCGCGGCCTGTTCCTCGAAGCCAAGCGGCTCGGCGCGAACGAGGCGGCCCGGCAATATGCGGAACGCGCCGCGGAGAAGGCGCCGCACCTGCCGTGGGCGACGCTGGCGACGCTGGATCACCGCAGCCAGGCAGGACAATGGGACGAGGCGATCCGCCTTCTCGACCAGAGTCGCGCCGCCAATATCCTTGAGCGCAAGGAGGCGGACCGGAAGAAGGCCGTGCTTCTCACCGCCCGCGCGATGGCGAAGCTCGACGCTGACCCGAAATCAGCGCGCGACGACGGCCTTGCCGCGCTGAAACTCGACGACAGCCTCGTGCCGGCGGCGCTGGTGACGGCCAAGGCCCTGTTCCGCGAAGATAACCTGCGCAAGGGCGCGGGAGTCCTCGAAAAGATATGGAAGCAGCAACCGCATCCGGACGTTGCACGGCTCTATGTCAGAGCGCGCGGAGGCGATTCCGCCCTTGATCGTTTGAAGCGTGCGAAGAAGCTCGAATCGCTCCGCAGCAACAATGCGGTGGCGCTATCGGCGGTCGCGGAGGCTGCACTCGAGGCACGCGAACTGCCGCTTGCCCGTACCAAGGCCGAAGCGGCTGCGCGGCTCGAACCGACGGAAAGCGTCTTCCTGCTGCTCGCGGATATCGAGGAGGCGGACACCGGCGACGAGGGCCGTATCCGCCATTGGATGGCGCAGGCGCTGCGCAGTCCGCGCGATCCGGCCTGGACCGCCGACGGCGTCACCTCGCCGTCCTGGCTGCCGGTATCGCCGGTCAGCGGCCGGCTCGACGCCTTCGAATGGAAGACCCCGGCCTTGCAGCTTTCCGACAAGCTCAAAAATGGTCATCCGAGCGCCGACGAAGCAATCCGCAGCCTTCCGCCAGTCGCGACCGCCGAGCACGTGGCAGCGCCAGCGACGCCAAAGCCCACACCGGCAGCAGCAACGCCAGCCGTCGTGGAAGCCGATCGGGAGACGATGATCAAGGTTCCGGAGAGGAAGGAGCCTGCTCCCTCTCCTGCCAGGAAAAAGGAAGAGGAAGCGGAGGAAGAGCCGGCTCCCTTCTTCGGCCGTCCGCCGGACGATCCCGGCGTTCGCGAAGCCACCACCGGCGAGAAAACGTCGGAAAAGGCGAGCTTCCGGCTGTTTTGAACCTCGGAGATTGTGGACGGAGAGATGTTAGAGCGGTTCCAAGCGTTTCTGGAAAATTTGGCGGGCCCCCCGGCGTCCATTAAAAAAGGCGACCCGCGCATCGCCGTGATCGCGCTGTGCGTCCAGGTGATGGAGGCCGACGGCACCGTTCTGGCTGCCGAGCGCCGCAAGATGCGCGATATCATCGAGGAACAGTATCAGCTCGATGACGAAGGTCTCGATGCGCTCATCGAGGTAGGCGAGACCGCCGAAAGCGAGGCGATCGACTTCTACAAGTTCACCGCGGAAATCAAGCGCCATCTATCCGAAGAGCAGCGGATCGAGCTTGTCGGCACGCTGTGGGAGATCGTTTACGCCGATGGCATCCGCAACGAAATGGAAGATCATGTGATCTGGCGGATCGCCGACCTCCTGGGCGTATCCGGACGCGATCGCATCTTGAAGCGGCAGGAGGCTGCCGCCAAGATCGACGCGAAGGAGGAGAACGACGCGCAGCAGGAAGACTGAAATGCCTGCAGAGGCCGACGACGTCAAAAGACCAATCCTCATAATCCTGCATCAGGAGCGATCGAGCGCCGGCCGCGTGGGGCAGATTCTCCAGCAGAAGGGCTTTGCGCTCGACATCCGCCGCCCCGCCCTCGGCGACGAACTGCCGCCGACGCTGGAGGGCCATTCCGGAACCATCGTCTTCGGCGGCCCGATGAGCGCCAACGACGAGGAAGAGTTCGTCCGCCGCGAAATCGACTGGCTGTCAGTTCCGCTCCTCGAGAACAAGCCCTATCTCGGCATCTGCCTCGGCGCGCAGATGCTGGCCCGCAATCTCGGCGGCAAGGTCGCGCCGCATCACGAGGGCATGACGGAAATCGGCTGGTATCCGCTAAAGGCGACCGAAGCCGGCAAGGCGCTGATGGACTGGCCGGCCATGGTCTATCACTTCCATCGGGAAGGATTTGATCTGCCAGCCGGCGCCGAGTTGCTGGCGACCGGCGAGACCTATCCGAACCAGGCCTTCCGCTACGGCGAGAACGCCTGGGGCATTCAGTTTCATGGCGAGTTGACGCGCGCGATGATGCACCGCTGGGTCGTCCATGGCGCGCACCGCTTCGTGCTGCCTGGCGCCCAGATCGGGAAGGCGCATCTTGAGGGGCGAATGATCCACGATCACCGCTTGCGAACCTGGATGGAGAATTTCCTCGAACTGATTTTCTTGCGCGGCGGGGAGCCAGCCGGCGCACCCAAAGTGCAAGACCGCGCGTAACGGCACCGGCTCCGTCAGAAACTTAAAGCTCTACAGCGACCTTTGCGCATCTGATTAGACGTGCGGCGCTGTAGGTCGGCAAGGGACATTAAACATGATCGCGCACGTCGAAGCGTCGTACTTGCCCGTTTAGTTTCCAATGTCTACATGTCTGTCGACAACGAATTGGAGACTGGCATGATTGCTGTCATCGCAACCTTGAACTTCATTATCAACATAGCCTGGTTCCTGATCATAGCGTCGGCCATCTTCTCTTGGCTCTACGCCTTCAACGTGATCAACGTGAACAACCACGCGATCAACATGATCGGCCGCTCGCTCTATCAGCTGACGGAGCCGCTCTACCGGCCCATCCGCCGCTTCCTGCCCGACATGGGCGGCGTCGATCTCTCGCCCTTGGTCGTCCTGGTGATCCTCTATTTCATCTGGTACTTCCTCAACACGACGGTCGCCTCGGCGGTGATCGGCATATAAGTGCACGCCGCGCTGACGAGCCTTGACGATCATGTTCGCTTGACCGTTCGACTGACGCCGAACGGTGGCCGCGTTGCGATCGACGGTTTCGAGAACGCCGCTGATGGCGAGGAATATCTCAAGGTTCGCGTCCGCGCCGTGCCGGAAAAGGGCAAGGCGAACCAGGCGCTGATCGCCCTGCTCGCAAAACAATTCGGCATCGCCAAGAACAGGATTGCGCTCGTTTCCGGCGACACGCAGCGCAAAAAAATCCTCCGGATCGAGGCCGATCCGGAGGACATCATCAAGCGGCTTGCCGAAATCGTCGGCGAGCTAAGATAGATTACTTCTTGGCCTTGGCGCGCTCGACCGCTTCCTGGATCAGCGTCTTGGCAACGCTTGCGTCCTTCCAGCCGAAGATCTTCACCCACTTGCCGGGCTCCAGATCCTTGTAGTGCTCGAAGAAGTGCTCGATCTGCTTGAGCGTGATTTCCGGCAGGTCGGTGTAATCGTGGACCTTGTCGTAGCGCTTGGTGAGATGGCTCGACGGTACGGCAATGATCTTCTCGTCCTGGCCGGAATTATCTTCCATCATCATCACGCCGATCGGACGGACATTGATGACGCAGCCCGGCACCAGCGGTCGGGTGTTGCAGATCAATACGTCGATCGGATCGCCGTCGTCGGACAGCGTGTGCGGAACGAAGCCGTAATTGCCCGGATAGGTCATCGGCGTGTAGAGGAAGCGGTCGACGACCAGCGTGCCGGCTTCCTTGTCCATTTCGTACTTGATCGGATGCCCGCCGACCGGAACCTCCACGATTACGTTGACATCTTCCGGTGGATTCTTTCCGATGGAAATCGCGTCGATCCGCATAAGTACCTCCAGGGGTCGGTTTAAAATTCGCCCCGTCGGATAAAGGGAAAAATGCCGCGATGCAACATAACTTTCGTCCGGATGGGGCGGAATGGCTCTACAGCGCCGCGCGTCTATCAGACGCGCAAAGGACGCTGTAGCACTTTGAATTGCTGCATGTTTTTATCCCTAAATAAGCTACGATTTAAGGAAACATGCAGTAAGCGGGCGACGCGGCCAAAAATAGGCAGGCAGGAGTTTTTCAGCGCAACGGCGGGAAAGCGACCAGCTTCCGTTGCAACGTTGATCAGGCCGTCTACCACGACAAGCGCGGCGAAAGTCGGGGGAACTTGCCGGAGCGAAGGGCCACCGAGTCGTCAGTTCCAGACGAAGCCGACCTTCTTCAGGTATTTGTCGCCGAAATCTTCCATGCCCTCGGCAATGTCGCTGCCACCGGCCATCTGGAAGAAGCTGTAGGCGTGTTCGCTGTCCTCGAGGCACCAGACGACGAGGCCCCGGCAGCCAAGCGACCGCAACAGGCTTTTCGCCTCGCGAAACAGGATGCGCCCGAGGCCGATGCCCTGATATTCGGGGCGCAGGTAGATTTCGTAGATCTCACCCTCCTGCGGCAGGGCTCTCGCCCGGCTCAGGCCCAGCGTGGCATAGCCGGCGATCGTTCCGGCGACGTCGACGACGAGCAGCGTTGCCGGCCCGCGCGTCGCCTTGCGCCACCAGGTTTCGTCGCGCCGGTTGACCATCTGGATCAAGGGGCGATGCGGAATGATGCCGCCATAGGCCTGCAACCAGGAAACGCGATGCACCTCGGCAATCGCCGCCGCCTCGTGTGGCTCCCCGGGCCTGACCTCGATCGAAACAGTCTTCATGACTCGACTCTAAACACACGACACGGCGAACCGGAATCCCGCCGGGCTGCCGAGCGGCGTTAACCCACAGGCAACTTTAACGGCATCCGAGTGAAGGTTAACGCCTTTTTAACTTTATCCGCAAGCCGCCCGCGATCGGCACGCACAGCAAAAACCCCGGATCGCTCCGGGGTTGTAAATGTTTCGATTTCTGGGCCGGCACATCGTAGAACCTGACGCTTGCCCTCTCCTCGGGTTTAACCCGAGGACTAACCCTCTCCCCGCAAGCGGGGCGAGGGGACGCCGTTGCGACAGGGGGCATGGGCGGCGCGACATCTCCCTTCTCCCCGCAGGCGGGGAGAAGGTGCCGACAGCGGGATGAGGGGCTTTCGTCCTGCAACAGCAGGTAGTTACGCCGCGCCGGCGGTCCGCGCCTTTTCGAAGCGCTTGCGCTCATGCGGGTCGAGGTGGAGCTTCCTCAGCCGGATCGACTTCGGCGTCACTTCCACCAGTTCGTCGTCCTGAATCCACGAAAGCGCCCGTTCGAGCGTCATCTTGATCGGCGGCGTCAGGCGGACGGCTTCGTCCTTGCCGGCGGCACGCATGTTGGTGAGCTTCTTGCCCTTCAAGACGTTGACTTCGAGGTCGTTGTCGCGGGTGTGGATGCCGATGATCATGCCCTCATAGACCTTCTCGCCCGGCTCAATCACCATCGGGCCGCGGTCTTCGAGGTTGAAGAGTGCATAGGCGACTGCCTCGCCCGGCTCGTTGGCGAGCAGAACGCCATTGATGCGGCCGCCGATCTCGCCCTTGTAGGGCTGGTAGTCGTGGAACAGGCGGTTCATGATCGCCGTACCACGCGTGTCGGTCAAAAGCTCCGACTGGTAGCCGATGAGACCGCGGGTCGGGGCGAAGAAGACGAGGCGGACGCGATTGCCGCCCGACGGGCGGAGCTCGACCATCTCGGCCTTGCGCTCCGACATTTTCTGCACGACGACGCCTGAATGTTCCTCGTCGACGTCGATGACGACTTCCTCGATCGGCTCCAGAAGCTGTCCGCTGTCATCCTTGTGCATCACGACGCGCGGGCGGGACACGGCAAGCTCGAAGCCTTCGCGGCGCATAGTTTCGATCAGCACTGCGAGCTGCAATTCGCCGCGGCCGGAAACGAAGAAGGAGTCCTTCTCGGACGATTCCTCGATCCGAAGCGCGACGTTGCCTTCGGCTTCCTTGAACAGGCGGTCGCGGATAACGCGCGAGGTCACCTTGTCGCCCTCGGTGCCGGCAAGCGGCGAATCGTTGACGATGAAGGACATGGTGACGGTCGGCGGATCGATCGGCTGCGCCGTGAGCGGCTCGGTGACCGAGGGATCACAGAACGTGTCAGCGACGGTGCCCTTGGTGAGGCCGGCAATCGCGACGATGTCGCCCGCCTGGCCTTCTTCGATCGGCTGGCGTTCGATGCCGCGGAAGGCGAGGATCTTCGAGATACGGCCGGATTCGAGCACCGTGCCGTCCTGCGCGAGCACCTTGACCGACTGGTTCGGCTTGACCGAGCCGGAATGGATGCGGCCGGTGATGATGCGGCCGAGGAACGGGTTGGCCTCGAGGATGGTGCCGATCATCCGGAACGGGCCTTCGGCAACGGTCGGCTCCGGCACGTGCTTCAACACGAGATCGAAGAGCGGCGCCATGCCCTGGTCCTTCGGGCCTTCCGGATTGACGTTCATCCAGCCGTCACGGCCGGAACCGTAAAGGATCGGGAAGTCGAGCTGGTCGTCTGTGGCGTCGAGATTGGCAAAGAGGTCGAAGACCTCGTTGATGACTTCCTCGTGGCGGCCGTCCGGGCGGTCGATCTTGTTGATCGCGACGATCGGCTTCAGGCCGACCTTCAGCGCCTTGCCGACGACGAACTTCGTCTGCGGCATCGGGCCTTCGGACGCGTCTACGAGCACGATAGCGCCGTCCACCATGTTGAGGATGCGCTCGACCTCGCCGCCGAAATCGGCATGGCCGGGGGTGTCGACGATGTTGATGCGCACGCCCTTCCAGACAACCGAAGTCGCCTTGGCGAGGATGGTGATGCCACGCTCCTTTTCCAGGTCGTTGGAATCCATGACGCGCTCGGCGACGCGCTGGTTGTCACGAAACGCGCCCGACTGCTTCAGCAGCTCGTCGACAAGCGTCGTTTTCCCATGGTCGACGTGCGCGATGATCGCGATGTTACGAATGCTCATTTTTTCTCTCGGAAAGTTCTGGGCACGCGCGACAGGGCGGGTGCCGCTTTTCAGTTGCCGCGCTCATACAGGTTTTTTTGCATAAGCGAAAGGGGGCCAGCGCGCACAGCAGGGCTGCGTTGCACCCCTCTGGCCTGCCGGCCATCTCCGCCCATACTCGGTCCCACCTTTCAGAATCGGTCAAGCAACAGCCGCTGGATCGAGCGTCACGCGCCAGAGCTCCTTATCCTGACGATCCATCAGCCGCACCGTCATCTGCTGCGTCCGACCGTTGATGTCGACAATACCGAAGAATTGCAGGCCGGCGGACGGCGGCAGGTTGCTGTCAACGCCGCCGCCGGACGCCCTGATGAAGCGGACCTCCGGACCAAAGGTCATGTCGAGCTCCTTCGGGCCGTAGGTGCCGGAATGCAGCGGACCGGACACGAACTCCCAGAAGGGCAGGAACTCCTTGAAGGCAGCGCGCGACGGATCGTAGTGATGCGCGGCCGTATAGTGCACGTCTGCGGTCAGCCAGACGATGTTTTCGACTGCGTTGTCACGGATGAACCGCAGCAGGTCGGCGAATTCTGTCTCCCTTCCCATCGGCACGCCACTGTCGCCGTTGGCGATCGCATCCGACCCGCGCCGCGCCGAATAGTCATCCCAGACGACAAGGCCGATCGGCATGTCGCAGGCGATCACTTTCCAGGTAGCGCGTGAGGCGGCCAGTTCCCGTTTCAGCCAGTCCGTCTGCCGCCAGCCGAAGAGACGTCCGTCGCCCTCCCCCTGGTTGGGGCCGCGATAGGAGCGCAGATCGACGAAGAACACGTCCAAAAGCGGTCCGTAGGCGACCTTGCGGAAGATGCGTCCGGGCTGCGTCGGCAAAGTGCGGATCGGCGTCATCTCGTGGAAGGCACGAGCAGCACGCGATGCGTAGACCGCCACGTCCTTTTCTGGATAGCGCGGATCGTCTCTGAGATCGGTCGAGGCCGACCAGTTGTTCAAGACTTCGTGGTCGTCCCATTGATAGAAGGTGGGGCAGACGGCATTGAGCCCACGAACGTGCTCATCGAGCAGATTGTATTTCCATTGGCCGCGATATTCTTCCAGCGTACGGGCGACATCGCGCTTTTCGGGCGTCACGATCCGGTTCTTCCACATGCCCCCGTCCCGAAGCTTGATCTCATCGGGGATGGGATTGTCGGCATAGATCGTATCGCCGGAATGGATAAAGAAATCCGGCTCGTGAAGCTGCATGGTCGAATAGGTCTTCATGCCGACCTCGTCGATGCCCCAGCCTTGGCCGGCAGTATCACCCGACCAGACGAAGCGCACCGACCGCCGGCGCAAGGGTGCCGTGCGGAAACGTCCGACGATCGGCTCGGAGGCGCGATTGCCGTCATAAAGATCGGTCGCGGTGAAGCGGTAGAAGATATCCTGGTCCGGCAGCAGCTTGTCGAGCCGGCACTTGATTGCGCAGTCGGTCTGCGGCGTCGCATCGATGCCGGGAAGCCGGACCGCGTTCGAGAAGCTTTCCGTGGTCGAATATTCGACTGCCACCCGCGCCGGCCGATCGACGCGCGTCCAGATCATTCCCGATTGCGTATCGACGTCGCCGGACTGCACGCCATGCAGGAATTCCGGCCGCCCATAGCCGCGGGCGTAGAAGGGTGTCGCGAGACCGGAAGAAGCGACAAGACCGGCGGCGCCGGCGGAGAAGAGGAAAGAGCGCCTAGTCAGCGTGCTTCGAATGTCAGCCAAATTTTGCCTCCGGTCACGACATGCGCAAAAGTTCGCGAATCATCGATTTCGCGACCGGACCTTTGGCGAACCGCATGTCAGCGGCTTTACAGCGGGATGAAACTATTTGAACGGTTTGGCGACAGTTCTGTGAAGGCATCGCCCGGTAACGCGTGCCACGGCCGCGATCCCCGGCCCTCTCCTCGCAAGCGGGTCAAAGGAGCAAGCGGGCGCAACAGCTCCCTTCGCCCCGCATGCGGGGAGAAGGCGGCCGGCAGGCCGGATGAGGGCGAAGCAGACGAAGACCTCCCCTCATCCCCGCATCAGTGCGTGAAATCGAAGTGGTCCCGGACGTGATGGTTGAAGTAGCCGCCGGCGGAGTCCGCATGCACCAGTTCCTCGTAGATGCTCTCCGGAACATCGAGGTAATGGTAAGGCCTGCGATTGCCGACGAACCAAACGCTGAGCGTCCGATGGCGCGCGTCGTAATTGACGCGTTGGATCGCGGAAGAGTCCAGGATCGCGGACGATTGCACCATTGACATTGGCGTCTTCCCGGTTGGATTCCAGAAGTCGCTGATAGCAAACATCATACATCAATGGCCGGGAATTATAAACGATGACAGGGCGCCCGGCGCCGGCGTCCCGCACGAGGCAGCCGCGGGCAATGCACAGCGCTGCGCTTTGAATTGCTGCATGAATTGTCCATAACTCGGGTCCCGAATTACGGAATCATGCGAATAGCGGCTTTCCCATTCATGAGGTCTTCGCCTTGACCCAATCGCGCACCCCCTTTCGCGACCGGCTCGAAGCCCTTCTCGCTCGCCTGGATGGGCGCCGGGCCGAAGAACGGGTCTTCGTAAAACTGTATTCCGACACCGCCCGCGCGGAAGCCGACGCCGCCGACCGAAGGCTGAGCGATGGAAAGAGCCTCGGGCCGCTCGACGGCCGGATCATCTCGATCAAGGACCTCTTCGACGTCGCCGGCGAGCCGACGCTGGCCGGCTCGATCATTCGCCGGGCAGCAGAACCGGCAACGGCAGACGCGGCGATCGTTCAAGGCTTGCGCGCTGCCGGCGCCGTGATTCTTGGCAAGACGCACATGACCGAGTTCGCCTTCACCGCAGTCGGCCTCAATCCGCACTATCCGGTGCCCGGCAATGCGATCGACGCGAGCCTCGTTCCCGGCGGCTCATCGTCCGGTGCGGCCGTTTCTGTCGCGGAGGGCACAAGCGAGATCGCCATCGGCTCCGACACCGGCGGCTCGGTGCGCATTCCGGCGGCGCTGAACGGCCTCGTCGGCTTCAAGCCGACCGCCCGGCGCGTGCCCCTCAATGGCGCCTTCCCGCTCTCCTCAAGCCTCGATTCGATCGGCCCGCTCGCCCGCACCGTCGCCGACTGCGCGCTGGCCGACGCCATCATGGCGGGTGATACGCCAGGACCACTCACGCCGCTGGCGCTCGACGGGTTGAAGCTCGGCATTCCGAAAGGGCTTCTCCTCGAAGAGCTCGCGCCGGAGGTCGCTAAGGCCTTCGAGGCGAGCCTGCAAACGCTCACCCGCGTCGGTGCGAAAATCGCCGAATGCAGCATCGACGATCTCCTCGCTCGCTTTGCCGAGGCAACGTCGATCGGCTCGATCGCCGCGATCGAAGGCAGCCGTATCCACTGCAATTGGCTTGAGGACAGGGACGCGCCCGTCGACAATCGGGTAACGTCGACGTTGCGCCGGCGCCTGACCGTACCGGATGCCGCACTGGAAAAGCTGCTGCGGACGCGGCAGGACCTCATTCGCGCCATGGACGAGCAGCTGGCGCCCCATGACCTCCTCATCCTGCCGACTACGCCGATCCCCGCCGTCGCCATCGCCTCCGTGGAGCACGACAAACAGGAATATCGCCGCGTCGAAGACCTGCTCTTGCGCAACACGCAAGTCGCCAATCAATTCGACCTGACGGCAATCACGCTGCCGATGGCAGGCACAAGCCTACCGGCGGGTTTGATGCTGATGGGACGGAGCGGGGCGGACGAGATGCTGCTCGCCGCTGCCGCGTCCGTTGAGAGGTTGCTGCAAGTCAGCTGAATGCTGCCGCATAGGCCTCAATGCACCGCCTCGGATGCCCAATCCTCATCGAGGATCCGAAACGCATCCTCGAGCGCGGCAACCAGAATGTCCGTGAGTTCGTCGCCGCGATTGTTCGCGAGAAGCAGGGCCAGGGCCGCATCCTGCGGATCGCTGTAGTGCTGAACATCATTAGACATCGCATCGTCCTTTTTCGCCGCGTCACATTTCCGGCAGTTGAGGCGGTGATAAAAAGGCCGGCTTGTGCGGGGCTTGAGGGACGGCGCAATCATCGCGCGCTACAGCACCGCGAGTCTTATCAGACGCGCAATGGATGCTGTAGCACTTTGAATTGCTGCATGTTTTTTATCGTCAAATCGGCGACGACGCGATGGGTTCTTCGTCCGGCTGCGCTCCTGCCGTACCTTTTTGCTCGCCCTTGCCTTGCAAGCACGATAGAGGATCACGGAACTTCGGCGGCGGATGTGAGGATGGCGAAGAAGAAACTCGACAATACACACGATCTGCAGCGGCTGAGATCCGAGTTCCCCGATGTCCATGGCGCTTTTCTTGCCGGCAAGATCCCGTCCTTGCGCAAGGCGCTCGTCATCGCCGGCATAAAGCCGGAACGCACCCGACTGGATAAGCTCAAGAATTCCTGGACGAAGGCGACCGATAGCGAGCGTGACATCTTTTTGAACTGGCTTATGGCTAGGGGCGCGCTATCGACGACAGCCGCGCATCCCCCCACCGCCTCACCGTCTGCCCGTGCCGTGGAGGCTCCGATCGCAAGCGGCCGCTATCTGCTGCCCTCCGCGATCGCCGAGATCAAGGCGATCATGGCTCAACGCCAATTGAAGCCGGGCGACGTGATGCAGGAAATCGGGTTTCCTCCCGACGACCACTCTCTCGCCCACGCGCTTGCCCGTGGCGCAAGTCTCAGATTGGCGGTGATCGCGGCGCTGGAGACGTGGCTGCGCACGAATGCGAAGGATTGATGCGGCGCCAGTCCGTGAGCCTGGGCGTTACCCATTACGGGATACCGATCCTGAAACGGGATATTTTGCACCAGATACAATGGGTAACACTTCGGTGGAGCCCTGATACCGCGGACGATGGGAGAAGAAATGCCGTTTCGTAACCTCGCACTGCTCGGCATCGATGTCGGCTACTCGCGCTCTCGTCCCACCACCGGTATCGCCTGGAGCATCGGCGACGTCTGCGACGCCGCAAGGGCGCATACCGACTGGGACCGCCGCCGGCAGCACATTCCTGCATCGACGACATTCACGGTGATCGCCATCGACGGCCCCCTTACACCACTGGACGCACCCGACACCCTCGACCGCCTCTGCGAGCGCCTCTTCATCCGCGGCGCCTTCCAGAAGCGCTGCAAGCCGGGTCTCAGCCACCACGGCCATGGCCTCGCCCTGCGAAAGGCCGCCGCCGAAACCGCAGCGCAGGTCAGGCACCTCGCGGCTGCCTCGACGATCGGCAAGCCCGTCATCCCCGGTGCCGCAATCATCGAAGCTTTCCCAAACGCCTTTCTCGGCGTTCTTCTCGAAAATGAGCGTTTTGCCATTTCCAGGGCGGCAAAGCGCAGGAAGTTTGACTGGCTATACGACCACGCGGTCGAAAGCCGCGTCTTCGACAGACTTCTGCGCGCCATTGGCTGGAAAAACGAGACCCTGCTGCAGAAGGTCACAACCGAACGAGACCATGAAAAACGGGCAGCGTGGATCTGCCTGCTGACAGCGGCAACCGCCGCCGCAGGCAAGTCCGAAGTCGTTGGAGATGAGGCCGGAGGCTGGTTCTGGCTACCGCCGGCGGAGCTTTGGGCGGAGTGGGCAGCCGACGCTTTGGTGCGTAACAGGGCGGCTATCTGGGCGCGCGGCGCGATCGGTCATTGAGACACTGAGTTTAGCCATTGGGTGAATTCTGGCGGAGAGGGGGGGATTCGAACCCCCGATGGGCTTGCACCCATGCCGCATTTCGAGTGCGGTGCATTCAACCACTCTGCCACCTCTCCGCGGGGCCGGTTGGCGCTTGGTCGGCGCGGTCGGGTTCATAGCGGCAGATTTGCGCCCTGACAAGGGGCCGTGAGAAGAATATCTTGCTTGGCCGCGCCTTTCGCCTTGACAGGGAGGAGCGATTCCCGTAATCCGCGCAATGAAGTGGTGTGGTCTGCCCACGCCGCGAAGGGTAAGAGTTTGTGCCCACCCACTGGTGGAGGTCAAGGGTTTTCCGAGGCGCTCCGCTCAATGCAACGACTGATAAAAAGACGGCCTTGCCTTTTTAAGGTAAAGAGCCGGACCGAACATGAAAGGATAAAATATGTTCGCAGTCATCAAGACCGGCGGTAAGCAGTACCGCGTGGCGGCCAACGACGTCATCACCATCGAAAAGCTGGAAGGCGTTCAAGGCGACAAGATTGAATTCACCGAGATCCTGATGGTCGGCGCCGGCGCCGATGCCACCATCGGTGCTCCGTTTGTCGAAGGTGCCGTTGTCAGCGCCGAAGTTGTGGAACAGGGCCGCGCCAAGAAGGTCATCGCCTTCAAGAAGCGCCGCCGCCAGAACTCCAAGCGTTCGCGCGGCCATCGCCAGCATCAGACGACCGTCCGCATCCTGGACATCGCTGCTGCCGGAGGCAAGGCGAAGAAGGCTTCGAAGAAGACCGAAGCCGCCGCTGAAGAAGCTGCAAACTGAGTTCCGGGATCGAAGGTTTAAAGGAGAACACCAATGGCACACAAAAAAGCTGGCGGTTCGTCGCGCAACGGTCGCGATTCTGAGTCCAAGCGCCTTGGCGTGAAGAAGTTCGGCGGCGAAGCCGTCGTCGCGGGCAACATCATCGTGCGCCAGCGCGGCACGAAGTGGCATGCGGGCGCCAATGTCGGCCTCGGCAAGGACCATACGATTTTTGCGCTTACGGCAGGTAACGTGGACTTCCGCACGAAGGCCAACGGCCGAGTCTACGTGTCTGTAATGCCGAAAGCGGAAGCAGCGGAATAAGCCGGTAGCGCTCTAAAACAGCCGGCGTCTCATCGACCCGGCTGATGCACCTGCAAGGTTCAAGGCCAGACTTCAAAGGGGAGATGGGACGGTACCCAACTCCCCTTTTCGCATGTCTGGAGGAAGAACCATGCAAACCGAGCTCTTGAGGGAAGACCAATCCCGGTCTCCCGAACAAAGGCTGAGGCCTCAGCGGTCAAGGACCGATTGCCCGATATTGTTATCGCCCCGGCTCGTTTTGCGCGCGCCCCACGAAGACGATATCGACGCCCTTGCCCATCTTGCCAACAACGCCAATATCGCCACCATGGTCTCGCGCATGCCGCACCCCTACACCACGGCGGATGCGGCCGATTTCGTGCGACGCGCAAAAGCCGGCACGATTGGCAAGTGCGTCTACGCGATCACCAAGGCGGACAATGGCGCATTCCTGGGCTGCTGCGGTATCGAGCCGCATCCCGACGGCAAGACGGCCGAACTCGGTTACTGGTTGGGCGAACCCTATTGGAACCAGGGCTACGCCACGGAAGCCGCGCAAGCACTGACCGACATGGCCTTCCGCACCCGCGACATCGACCAGATCGATGCGCGCTGCCGGGTCATGAACATCGCCTCGCGGCGGGTGATCCAGAAGTGCGGTTTCCAGTTCCAGGGCTCCGGCATGGTCGAAAGCCTGGCGCTCGGCGGCATGATGTCGGTCGAATGGTACCGGCTCGACCGCAAGACCTGGGTTTCGCTGAGAAGCTGGGGAGGCATGCGATGAACGCGCTCGTTCCCGAACGTTCACGGGTCATCATCCGCCCCGATCCCGGGCCCTGCCCGGTCATCGAAACCGAGCGGCTCAGGCTCAGGCCGCACCGGCTTGCCGATGCGGGGGCAATCGCCCAGTCGCTTGGCGACTTCCAGGTCGCGCGCATGCTGGCGCGCGTCCCGGCGCCCTATGACCAACAGGATGCGCTCGACTGGCTGAACCGCCAGGCGGCCAACGTTTTGCCGGACTGGGCGCTCGCCGTCACCACCGGCGACGATGTCCATATCGGCTGCGTCGGCATCGAACTCAGGCATGGTCAGTGGCATGTCGGCTACTGGCTGAACCGGTTCTACTGGGGCAAGGGCTTGGCGAGCGAGGCGGTCCACGCGGCGATCGAGCGCTTCTTCCGGCGCATGCCGGACACTGTGCTCCATTCAGGCGTCTTTGCCGACAATCCGGGTTCGCTCCGGATCCAGGAGAAGCTCGGCTTCAAGATCACCGGCTGCAGCCAGATCTACGCGCTCGCCCGCAACGCCATGGTCGCGCATATCGAGACGCGGCTGACGGCCGCGGCGCTGCGCCGGCCGAATTAAGAAAAGAACCCGCGAAGGCCAGCCTTCGCGGTTTTTTCGTTCAATGGAGCTCGATTCCGACCGGCAGGTGGTCGGAGCCCGTCGCGTCATAGTCGGTCCAGGCGTCCTTCAGGCGGGGGACCAGCCCGGCACTAAGGAAGCAATAGTCGAGATGCATGCGCCGCTGACGATCATCCGGATGAATCCAGCTATAGCTCTCCGGTGTCAGCCGGCCGAGATGGGCAAGCGCATCGACCGGATTGCCGATCCGCAGCGAGCGTCCGTAAAAGGCGTCGCGCGTCCCGACCATCACGTTGTATTCGGGCGATTCCGGCACCATGTTGAAATCGCCCATCACGACGAAATCCTCCGGATGCGGCGGCTCAGGAAAGCCGAAATCGGAGGCACCAGAAATCGCTCCGCCTTCGACTGGGTAGTTGACAAGTCTTTGTTTCAGAAACTCGATCTGGCTGATGCGTTCGCCGGGAAGCACATGGTCGAGGTGGACGGAATAGACCCGCAACGGGCCGGTCGGCGTCGCAATCAGCGCTTCCGTCGCGCCGCGCTGCAGGTTCATGGGACTTACCGTGCGCGTCCGCGGCAAGGCGATCAGCCGCGTCGAAAGGATGGGCCAGCGCGAGAGGATCATGTTGCCGAACTGGAACCGGCGGTTGATCGCGCGGCCGTTCTCGATCGCCGAGCCGATATCGATCTCGCAGGGCGCATGAAAGACAGAAAAATAGTCCGGCAGCAGGTCTTCGAAAATCGAAACGAGATCGGCATTGCCGTTGCGATGGAAGTTGCGAGTCACTTCTTGCAAGGCGATGATGTCGGCCTCGCGGAGAGAAGCGGCGATGCGCTCGGGGTCGAAACGCCCGTCGAGACCGATGCCGTATTGAATATTGTAGCTCGTGAACCGCACGATAGTCTTTGACCTCCAGGGTAACCGCCTATATCGATGGCGGCAAATATACTGAACAGATGGCAGCCAGATGAAATTTCTCGACGAAGCAAAGGTCTATATCCGGTCCGGGGACGGCGGCGCAGGCGCGGTCTCCTTCCGCCGCGAGAAATTCATCGAGTTCGGTGGACCGGACGGCGGCGATGGCGGCCGCGGCGGCGACGTTTGGGTCGAGGCGGTCAATGGCCTCAACACGCTGATCGACTTCCGCTACCAGCAGCACTTCAAGGCAAAGACCGGCACGCACGGCATGGGCCGCAACCGCACCGGCGCCGGCGGCGCCGACGTGACGCTGAAGGTGCCGGTCGGCACGCAGATCTTCGAGGAAGACAACGAGACGCTGATCGTCGACATGGTCGCAGAAGGACAGCGCTATCGGCTTGCCGCCGGCGGCAATGGCGGCTTCGGCAATGCCCACTTCAAGTCCTCCACTAATCAGGCGCCGAACTGGGCCAATCCGGGCCTGGAAGGCGAGGAAAAGACCATCTGGCTCCGGCTGAAGCTGATCGCGGATGCCGGCCTCGTCGGCCTGCCGAATGCCGGCAAATCGACCTTCCTTGCCGCCTGCACCCGCGCCCGGCCGAAGATCGCCAACTATCCCTTTACGACGCTCCATCCGAACCTCGGGGTTGCGACCGTCGATGGACAGGAGTTCATTCTCGCCGATATCCCGGGCCTGATCGAGGGCGCCCACGAGGGTGTCGGCATCGGCGACCGCTTCCTCGGCCATGTCGAGCGCACGCGTGTGCTCTTGCATCTCGTCTCGGCGCAGGAAGAGGATGTCGCCAAGGCCTACAAGACCGTGAAGCACGAGCTCGAGGCCTATGGCGGCGGGCTGGAGGACAAGCCGGAAATCGTCGCACTGGCGCAGATCGACGTGCTCGACGACGAGGAACTGAAGGCCAAGGCCAAGGCGCTCGCCAAGGCCTGTGAATCGACGCCGCTCACGATTTCGGCGGTCACCAACAGGGGCATGACGGAGGCGCTCCGGGCGCTTCGCAGCGTCATTTCCGCCGCCAAGGCCGGCGAAGAGAGCGCATAGAATGACAAGGACCCGCAAGCCGCTGCAGAAGTACCGCCGGGTCGTCATCAAGATCGGCTCGGCGCTGTTGGTCGATCGCAAGTCGGGGCTGAAGAAGGCCTGGCTCGACGCCCTGTGCGCCGACATTGCCGGATTGAAGGCAAAGGGCGTAGAGGTGCTCGTCGTCTCCTCGGGCGCGATTGCGCTCGGGCGGACGGTGCTCGATCTTCCAGCCGGCGCCCTCAAGCTCGAGGAAAGCCAGGCGGCAGCCGCCGTCGGACAGATCGCCTTGGCGCGCGCCTGGTCGGAAAGCCTCTCGACCGATCAGATCATTGCGGGCCAGGTCCTGTTGACTCTCGGCGACACCGAAGAGCGCCGCCGCTATCTCAATGCGCGAGCAACGATCAGCCAGCTGCTGAAGCTTGGCGCCGTGCCGATTATCAATGAGAACGACACGGTGGCCACCACCGAGATCCGCTACGGCGACAACGACCGGTTGGCCGCCCGGGTGGCGACGATGGTCGGCGCCGACCTGCTCGTACTGCTCTCCGATATCGACGGCCTTTACACCGCCCCGCCCCATCTCGACCCCGACGCGCGCTTCCTCGAGACGATCGCGGAAATCACGCCTGAGATCGAGGCGATGGCCGGGGGCGCGGCCTCCGAGCTTTCGCGCGGCGGCATGCGCACCAAGATCGACGCCGGCAAGATCGCGACCACCGCAGGCTGCGCGATGATCATCGCCTCGGGCAAGCCGGAGCATCCGCTGAACGCGATCGAGTCCGGCGCGCGCTCCTCCTGGTTCGCGCCGGCCGGCTCGCCGGTGACCGCGCGCAAGACCTGGATTGCCGGGCAGCTTCTGCCGGCCGGCACGCTTACCATCGACGCCGGCGCCGAAACGGCGCTCCGCTCCGGCAAGAGCCTGCTGCCGGCCGGTGTCCGGCAGGTGACGGGCAGCTTCAGCCGTGGCGACACCATCGCGATTCTCGGATCGTCGGGCCGCGAAATCGCCCGCGGCCTTGCCGGCTATGATGCCGACGAAGCGCGCCAGATCGCCGGCAAGAAATCGGCCGAGATTTCCGCGATCCTCGGCTATGCCGGCCGCGCGGCGATGGTGCACCGCGACGATCTGGTGATGACAGGTCCCGCCGGGACGCGCGCGGACGATGGAAGAGACGAGAGGAAGGGCGAGGTTCATGCCTGACGCGGTCAACAACGACGACGACGTCAACAGCGTTATGCTGGAAATCGGCCGTCGCGCCAAAGCGGCCAGCCGGCCGCTCGCTGTGGCAAGCGCCGAGCGCAAGCACGCGGCGCTGATCGCCATGGCAGATGCCATCGTCGCCAGGACGGACGAAATCCTCGCAGCCAATGCGGTCGATCTTGAAAACGCCGAGAAAACCGGTGTCGCCAAGGCCTTCATCGATCGTCTTACCCTAAACCGGGATCGCATCCGCGATATGGCCGACGGCATCCGCGCGATCGCCGCCTTCAAGGATCCGATCGGCGACGTGATTGCCGAATGGGATCGCCCGAATGGTCTCCATATCGAGCGCGTGCGCACGCCGCTCGGCGTGATCGGCGTGATCTACGAAAGCCGGCCCAACGTCACGGCCGATGCCGGCGCGCTCTGCCTCAAGGCCGGCAATGCGGTGATCCTGCGCGGCGGCTCCGACAGTTTTCATTCGTCGCGGGCGATCCATGCCTGCCAGGTCGAGGGGCTGAAGGCCGCCGGCCTGCCGGAGCATGCGATCCAGATGGTGCCGGTCGCCGACCGCGCCGCCGTCGGCGCCATGCTCACCGGCCTCAACGGCGCGATCGACGTGATCGTGCCGCGCGGGGGAAAAAGCCTCGTCGCCCGCGTTCAGAGCGAGGCGCGGGTGCCGGTCTTCGCGCATCTCGAAGGCCTCTGCCACATCTATGTCGACGCCTCGGCCGATCTCGACATGGCGAAGAAGATTCTCGTCAACGCCAAGATGCGCCGTACCGGCATCTGCGGCGCCGCCGAAACGCTGCTCGTCGACCGCAATGCCGCGGATCGTTTCGCGAAGCCGCTGCTTCAGGCGCTCGTTGACGCCGGCTGCGAAGTCAGGGTTTCGAAGGATCTGGAAGCGCTGCTGCCGGGCCTTAAACCCGCGACCGACGAGGATTGGGCGACCGAATATCTCGACGCAATCATTTCGGCGAAGCTGGTCGACGGCATTTCCGGCGCCATCGACCACATCAACACCTGGTCGTCGGCTCATACCGAAGCGGTTATCGCGGAAGATCCGACCGTCGTGGAACGCTTCTTCTCGGAGATCGACTCCGCCATCCTCCTGCACAATGCCTCGACGCAGTTTGCCGACGGCGGCGAGTTCGGCATGGGCGGCGAGATCGGCATCGCCACCGGCAAGATGCATGCGCGCGGGCCCGTCGGCGTCGAACAGCTGACGTCGTTCAAATACCGCGTGCGCGGCACGGGACAGGTGCGGTCCTGACGTGATCCCACCTCGAGTGAACGCGCGCTATCTGCGCATGCCGCATGTCGAAGGCGGGATGACCGTCGGCCTCTTCGGCGGGTCGTTCAACCCGCCCCACGACGGCCATCTTCTCGTGGCCGAAACGGCGCTGCGCAGGCTTGGTCTCGACCAGCTCTGGTGGATGGTGACGCCAGGCAACCCGTTGAAGAACCACAACGATCTCGCGCCGCTGGCTGAACGCATCGCGCTCAGCGAGAAGATCGCCTCCAACCCCCGCATCAAGGTCACGGCCTTCGAACTGGCGCTCGGCCAGAGCTACACCGCTCGTACGCTCGAAATCGTGCGCGCACGCAACCGCGACGTACGCTTCGTCTGGGTGATGGGGGCGGACAACCTCAAGAATTTCCACCGCTGGCAGAGCTGGCGCAAGATTGTCTCGACCTTTCCGATCGCGGTCATCGACAGGCCGGGCTCGACGCTTGCCTATCTTTCATCGCGCATGGCGCGGACCTTCGATTATGCCCGTATCGACGAGGATGATGCTCTGGCGCTCGCCGTCCACCCCGCGCCCGCCTGGACATTCATTCACGGACCACGCTCGCCGCTCAGCTCCACGGCGCTTCGCTCTACAGCGCCGGACGCCTCATCAGACGTGCAGAGTTCGTTGTAGCTCTTTGTGTTGCTGCTGTTCATATCCTTAAAATCGGCTCCAATTAAGGGAACAATCCGCATGAATTCCCATGATTCATTTCTCGCGTCTTGAAACCCTCATGGTTTGGTGCCTACATTTACGGACGGTTCGATCCTGATCGTCGAATCGGAAGTGCCTGTTCTGTTCTTTTAGAAAGGAAAGACCCTGACAACAGTACACGCCAAGGGTTATGCGGCAACCGCATACCCGCGCAGCACGGAATCAAGCGACGAAGCCGCTGTCCGTGCGCTTAACCTGGTCCTCGAAAGCCTAGAGGACTCGAAAGCAGAAGATATCGTCACCATCAACATTGCCGGAAAATCGGCGCTGGGAGACTTCATGGTCGTCGTCTCCGGGCGGTCGAACAGGCATGTGATGGCGATTGCCGACCACCTGATCACGGACCTGAAGGACGAAGGGTTTGGCAATTCCCGCGTCGAAGGCCTTGAAGGTGGCGACTGGGTGCTGATCGACACCGGCGATGTGATCGTTCACATTTTCCGGCCGGAGATTCGGGAGTTCTACAACATCGAAAAGATGTGGGCGGCCCCGGAAATCGAGGACGGTACCCTGCACTGAGACGCGCCGCCCGAGCCTGACCCAAGCCTCAGGACGGAGCGACAGCGCCGGTGTCGAATGAAAATGCGGCTGTCATCGCCCGGCTAGGCTGATGGCAGCAAGAATGGTTTTGCCAGTCGTATCGCAGGATCGGTCTGGCACCGGTAAGGATGATCGGGTCGTGCGTATCGGACTTTTCGCAGTCGGCCGCCTGAAGGCGGGGCCGGAAAAGGATCTCGCGGGCCGTTATCTCGACCGCTTCGCCAAGGCGGGGCCCGCGGTGGGGCTGGAGTTCGCCCGGGTCGTGGAAGTCAACGAGAGCCGCGCCGGCAATGCGGAGACGCGCAAGCGCGAGGAGGCCGCTCAGCTTGAAAAGGCACTCGCGGACGGCAGCCTGCTCGTATTGCTCGACGAGCGTGGAAAGGCGATCGATTCGGAAGCCTTCGCTTCGCTCATCGGCGCCTTCCGCGACAACGGAAAGCGCGATCTGACGATCGCGATCGGCGGCGCCGACGGCCTGGATCTGGCGCTGCACGCGCGCGCTGACGCGATACTCTGTCTTGGCAAGATGACCTGGCCGCACCAGCTCGTGCGTATCCTGATTGCCGAGCAGCTTTATCGCGCCGTGACGATCCTGTCGGGTCATCCCTATCATCGCGCCTGATGAGACGCTTGTTTATTCAGGGGCGCAATAACACGATTATGTGTTGGTTGGCCTAGCCAAATCAGATTAGGGTTTTCTCACCTATCTTGCAGGGAAGCATCGGGCCGGATGACGCGCCGAGAGAAAAGTGCCGATTTGAGTTGGGCGGTGCGTCGGGTCGGACGCGGTGCCGCGGCATTGGCTGTTCTTTTCGGCGTGATTGCGCCGGCTGTTGCCCAGGACGCAACCGTCGGCGCTCCCGCCGGTGCGCCGACGAACCAACAGGAACCGCCAGACCCCGCAGCCGATCTGGCGCTTAGGCGCGACAGCACGCGCAGCGAGCTCGACGTGCTTTCCAAGACCATTACGCTGTCGCGCGAGCGCGCCGAAGCGCTCGAGCAGACGATCGCCGAGATCGACAAGAGCAACGAGGCGCTCCGCGCCGCGATCGTCGAGTCGGCAAGCAAGCGACGTGGGCTCGAGCAGCAGATTGCCGGCGGCGAAAAGAAGCTCAACGACCTGCGCGTGAAAGAGGACGTGGTGCGGCGGTCGCTCCGTGCGCGGCGCGGCATACTTGCCGAAGTGCTTGCCGCCCTGCAGCGCATGGGGCGAAATCCGCCGCCGGCCATCCTCGTCACGCCGGAGGACGCGCTAGCCTCCGTCCGCAGTGCAATCCTCCTTGGTGCCGTTGTGCCCGAGATGCGCGAGCAGACCGACAGTCTCGTCGCCGATCTGAAGGCGCTCGCGGACATTCGCAGCGGCATCGGAAAGCAGCGAGAGGAACTGACGGCGGCGATGACGGCCAATCTCGAGGAAGAGCGCCGCATGTCGATGCTGGTGACCGAGAAGGAAAAGCTGCGGCAGCAGAATGCGAACGAACTTGCGGTCGAGCAGCGCAAGGCCCAGGAACTGGCCTCGCAGGCGACCAACCTCGAGGGATTGATTTCGTCACTCGAAAACGAGATCTCCTCGGTGCGGGATGCCGCCGCGGCCGCTCGCGCACAAGAGGAGGAGCGCCAGCGGATGAGCGAGGCCGAGCGCGAAGAGGCCCGAGAGATTGCCCGCAATGCGGTGCCCGACAAAAACCGCATTGCGCCCGCATATGTGTTTTCGGAGTTGCGGGAGAGGCTTTCCTTTCCCGTCGCGGGGTCACTCCTGCGGCAGTTTGGCGATGCAGACGGCGCCGGGCATTCGCTGCAGGGCATCATGCTGGAAACCAATGCGGGCGCATTGGTGACCACGCCGGCAGACGGTTGGATCGTCTACGCCGGAAGTTTCCGCAGCTATGGGCAGATGATCATTCTCAATCCCGGCGATGGATACCATATCGTTCTGTCGGGCATGGAAAATGTGAGTGTCCGGCCGGGACAGTTCGTCGTGGCTGGGGAGCCATTGGCGACGATGGGTGCAAAAAGAGTCGCGAGTGCGGCGGCCTTGGCGCTGGAAACAGACAGGCCAACGCTTTACATTGAATTCCGAAAAGACGGAAAACCGGTCGATTCCCGGCCGTGGTGGTCCGCAGCAGAGGTTGGAAAGGCGCGAAATGATACGTAGAGCTTCACTTGTTCTGGTCGGGGCGCTGATGGGTGCGACGGCGATGGGCGTCGTCTATTCGGCGACCATTCCGGCCGTGGCAGCCAATTCGTCGACCTACCGCGAACTGGCGATTTTCGGCGACGTTTTCGAGCGCGTGCGGGCGCAGTATGTGACGCCCCCGCAGGATGACAAACTGATCGAGAATGCGATCAACGGCATGCTCTCCTCGCTCGACCCGCATTCGAGCTACATGAACTCGACGGACGCCGAGGATATGCGCACCCAGACGCGCGGCGAGTTCGGCGGTCTCGGTATCGAAGTGACCATGGAAGACGATCTCGTCAAGGTGACGAGCCCGATCGACGATACGCCTGCTGCGCGCGCTGGCGTGCTTGCCGGCGACTTCATCTCGAAGATCGACGGCCAGGACGTTCGCGGCCTGAAGCTCGAGGAAGCTGTCGACAAGATGCGCGGCGCCGTCGGCACGCCGATCAAGCTCACCATTCTGCGCAAGGGCGCCGAAAAGCCGATCGAGCTGACGATCGTGCGCGACGTGATCGCTGTCCGCGCCGTGAAATACCGCACCGAAGGTGACGTCGGCTATCTGCGCGTCATCTCCTTCACCGAGAAGACCTTCGATGACCTGAAGAAGGGCATCGAGAAGATCAAGGCGGAAGTCCCGGCAGACAAGCTGAAGGGCTACGTGCTCGACCTGCGCCTCAATCCAGGCGGCCTGCTCGACCAGGCGATCAATGTTTCGGACGCCTTCCTCGAGCGCGGGGAGGTCGTTTCGACCCGCGGCCGCAATCCGGACGAGACACGTCGCTTCAATGCGACGCCGGGTGATCTCGCCGACGGCAAGCCGGTCATCGTGCTCGTCAACGGCGGCTCGGCATCGGCGTCTGAAATCGTTGCCGGTGCGCTCCAGGATTTGAAGCGCGCCACGGTTCTCGGCACGCGGTCCTTCGGCAAGGGCTCGGTCCAGACGATCATTCCGCTGGGTGATGCCGGCGCACTGCGTCTGACGACGGCGCTCTACTACACGCCCTCCGGCAAATCGATCCAGGGCACCGGCATCTCGCCGGACATCAAGGTCGAGCAACCGCTGCCGCCGGAGCTTCTGGGCAAGGTGGAAGCACAGGGCGAATCCGACCTGCGCGGCCATATCACCGGCCAGAATGAGACCGAAGAGGGCTCCGGCTCCGTGGCTTATGTGCCGCCGGAAGCCAAGGATGACATCCAGCTCAACTATGCGCTCGATCTCCTGCGCGGCAAGAAGACGGATCCGACCTTCCCGGCCAATCCGGAACAGGCCGAGCTCAAGAAGTAAGCCAAGCAAGATCGAGAAGTTCGTCAACATGGGCGCCGGGCTGTTCAACCCGGCGCCTTTATATTATGCAACAGTTACAGCCAGCGGGAATCTGATGATTCTTCGTGAGCGGCATTCTTCACCGGCAACTTCCTTCAGGTCGACCGAGGCTCCGTTTGGGAACCGATCTCAATGCCCCACTTGGCCAGAACCGGAAGGTGAGGCCTGCGCGTCGGCGCGACCTCCGCAGCTTCCTCGGCTATGCGCTCGTAAGCCTCTGTGCAGCCACCGTCATCGGCCTTTCCGCCTGGAGCGCTTTGTCTCCCGACGGGCTTATCCATGCGACCGAAGCGCCGGAACTTGCCTCGAAGGGAGCAGCATCCGGAGATGCTTCCGCAACGTCCGGAAAGAGTGAGGCCGCAGGACGGCGGAAAAATCCTCTTCGCGCGGACGGTGCGCTTTCCGGCGCCCATGTCGAAGAAATGCTGACCAATGATGGGGCGACGGTGACGAAGTACACGCCGCGGTCGCGCGAAGGCGGCGGCCCGGCATTCATCAAAGTCGGACCGGTTCGCGGCCAGGATCCGCGGATGGCGGCGCTGCCGAACGAGGACCTTCTGGAGGACAGCCCGCAGGGCCGGCTACCGATTACCGGTCCGGATGGGCTTCGGCCGATGGACCAGTACGCGCGCCCGTGGTCCGGCGCGCGCGGCACCCGCGTTGCGCTCGTCGTCGGCGGCCTTGGCCTCAGCCAGACCGGCACGCAGCGGGCGATTCGCGACCTTGCGCCGGAGGTGACGCTTGCCTTCGCCGCCGCCGGCAACAGCCTGCAGCGCTGGATGCAGGACGCGCGACGAGACGGCCATGAAATCCTGCTGCAGATTCCGATGGAGCCGTTCGACTACCCGGACAATGATCCCGGCCCACACGCGCTCCGCGTTTCGTTGAGCGCCACGAAGAATCTGGCCGAACTCCACCGGAGCATGGGCCAGATCACCAACTACACCGGCATCATGAACTATCTCGGCGGACGCTTCCTCTCCAACGCCGATGCGCTCGAGCCGGTGATGCGCGATCTCGGCAAGCGCGGACTGCTCTTCCTCGACGACGGCACGTCGGCACAATCGCTCTCGGGCACGGTCGCCAGCGCCTTCGACGTGCCTCATGGTTTTGCCGATGTCATTGTCGACAGTGAGCTCAGCCGCGGCGCAATCCTGCGCAAGCTCGACGAGCTTGAGCGCGTCGCGAGGCGCAACGGCACGGCGATCGGCGTCGCCTCCGCCTTCGAGGAAAGCGTGGCGGCAATCTCCGAATGGATGCAGGAGGCCGGCGGGCGCGGTATCGAATTCGTCGGCGTTTCGGCGCTCGTCAACGATCCGCAACAAAAATGAGATAAGCGGGCGAAAGAGAAGGCGCTCCCGCTGTATCTCCATGGCATTGCATCGTGCTACAGCGTCTCCCTCACGCGTCTGATAAGAAGCGCTACGCTGCAGGGGGTGAGAGAAGGAAGTCAGTATGAGCAAGGACAAAAGCAAGGTCGTGAAGGCGGAAGACCTGCCCTACCGGCCCTGCGTCGGCGTCATGGTCCTGAACCGCGAAGGCCTGGTCTGGGCCGGGCATCGGGTCGCCGTCGGCAATTCGGAATATGACGGCTCGCCGCAACTCTGGCAGATGCCGCAGGGAGGGATCGACAAGGGCGAGGATCCGCTCGAGGCCGCTTACCGCGAACTCTACGAGGAGACCGGCATACGCTCGGTTTCACTGCTTGCCGAGGCTCCAAACTGGATCAACTACGATCTGCCGCCGCAATTGATCGGGATCGGTCTCAAGGGGAAGTACCGCGGACAGATGCAGCGCTGGTATGCCTTCCGCTTCGAAGGCGAGGAAAGCGAAATCGCCATCAATCCACCGCCCGGCGGCCACGATCCGGAATTCGACGCGTGGGAGTGGAAGCCGATGCACGAATTGCCGCATCTGATCGTGCCGTTCAAACGCAAGGTCTATGAAGAGGTCGTTGCGGCCTTCTCCCATCTGGTACGTTGACGAAATGGGCGGTTTCCGCCTGCGTTTCTCATCCGCCTGCCGGAACTTTCTCCCCGCCTGCAGCGGCGGGCCAAGGTGAGGGCTAGTTCGACTGGTAAAGAAAGAGCGCCGCGCCTTTCTACAGCGCCGCGCGTCTTATCAGACGCGCAAAGGACGCTGCAGCACTTTGAATTGCTGCATGTTTCCTTAAATCGAGTACGATTTAAGGAAACATGCAGTAGGCGGCGACGCTCGGGTCAGAGAAAGATCAACGTTTATTCGGCTTCATTGGCGGGGGCGGCGTTAAGCTGCCCGTACTTCTGCTCGCCGATCGTCTCGAGCAGCTGAAGCTGCGACTCGAGGAAGTTGATATGGCCTTCCTCATCTGCAAGCAGCTCCTCGAAAAGCTTCATCGAGACATAGTCGCCGGCTGCGTGACAGACGTCGCGGGAATTCTTGTAGGCCTTGCGCGCATCGTACTCGCCGGCGAGGTCGGCCTTCAGCACTTCCTTGACGTTCTGCCCGATCCGCAGCGGCGCGACCGTCTGCAGGTTCGGATGGCCTTCGAGGAAGATAATGCGCTCGATGAGCTTGTCGGCATGGTGCATTTCCTCGATGGATTCCTCACGCTCTTTTTTTGCCAGCAGCGTGTAACCCCAGTCTTCGAGGAGGCGGTAATGCAGCCAGTATTGGTTGACGGCACCGAGTTCGAGAAAGAGCGCTTCGTTAAGCTGCTCGATGACCTTTTTGTCGCCTTTCAAAATCCGCCCTCCGGTTTTCCTCATGGAATTGTTTTAGGCGGATCATGAAATCAAATATCTCGGCTTCCGTCGAGTCGCGACGGGCGTGATATTCTTCAGTGGTGCGGATGATGATGTCGACGACGTTCGGAAAGCAGCCGCAGCAACGGCCGCGTTTTTCCATCGCGTGATAGACTTTCGCCGGCACGATCAACTGCCAGCAGTCTTCGTCGAGGAGGCTGATGATCGTATCTTCGATCTCTTTTTCAGTGATGAAATTGCAGCTGCAAACCAGCATCTCGTCTTGCCTATCAAACGCAACGCCCTGATTTCCCGCATAAAGCAAAAGAGGATATTTGCCGTCAACAAAAAACTCCTCCCCGTAAAGTTGAAGGGTATGTTAGACCGGTTCTAAACTTGACGAAAATCATCGCATTTTCATTACATTAGCCGATTCTAAGGAGATGATTTTTCTTCCAGAACTTGCAATTTTGGCCGAACGGCCTGCGACATTTTTACACAGGCACGATCCAAGCGCCGCAAACCTCGTCCAGGACGAACGAGACACCGATAGCTCAGTGGAAGTTGCGCCCTTTCGGCATGACGTCGGCCGCCTCCGTTGCCGTATCCCGGTGCTCGCCTGCGCGGGCAGACTGGGCCAACCGCAATTGCTTGAGCGCTTTCCTTTCGCGGGCGTCGGCCGTCGGCCGCGAGGCCTCGTCTATACGGTCGTTGGCTGCGAAATGCCGTGCTTCCTTGCGCAGGAGGCCAAGCATGGGTGTTATGTCCTCGACATGCTCGGCAACCACATGGATGACATCGCTTTCGCTCTGTAAGCGGCCACGGACCTTCACGAGCCGTGATCCCATGACCTCTGCCCGGTATTTCTTGAACATTTTTTCCCATACAATGATGTTGGCGACGCCGGTCTCGTCCTCGATCGTCATGAAGATGACGCCCTTGGCCGAACCCGGGCGCTGGCGAACGAGCACAAGCCCGGCGACCGTGACCCTTCTTCCTGCGGCGGTTTGCGCCAGATCGCGATTGGCAACGATGCCCATTCGCGAGAAATCCTCCCGCATGAAGGAAACAGGGTGGGCCTTCAGCGAAAGCGTCAGGTAGCGGTAGTCGTTGATAACATGTTCTCCGGGGGGCATGTCGGGCAGCGTGACCGCCGGCTCGGCCTGCAGATCCGCGGAGCCCGCGCCATCGAAGAGCGGCAGGCGCTCGACCGCCGACGCCTCGTCCAGCGCCTTCACCGCCCAGAGGGCCGCGCGCCGATCGAGGCCGATGGAACGGAAGGCATCGGCATCCGCAAGGCGCTCCAGAACGGACCGGGTAAGCCCGGAACGCATCCAGAGATCATGGATGGAGCGGTATCCCCTGCCCCGACGCGCAACGAGCTTATCCATGTCCTCTTGTCTCAGTCCCTTGACCAGCCGGAAGCCCAGCCGGACGGCCTTCTCAGTCAGGATCACGCCTGCCATTTCGGCATGGCGAGGACTGATCGCGGCCTTTTTGAACATGCCTTCGCCCTCAAGCAGAGCGTCCCAGCTCGAAAAATTGATGTCGACCGGCAGCACCTTGACCCCATGTTCGCGGGCATCGCGCACGAGCTGCGCCGGCGCATAGAAGCCCATCGGCTGCGAGTTCAGGATCGCAGCACAGAAGACGTCCGGGTAATAGGCCTTGAACCAGGACGAGGCATAGACGAGGGATGCAAAGGAGGCCGCATGGCTCTCGGGAAAGCCGTATTCGCCGAACCCCTTGATCTGATTGAAGCAGCGCTCGGCAAACTCCCTATCGTAACCGTTCTTGACCATGCCCTCGATCATCTTTCGCTCGAAGGTATGGATCGTGCCGGTCCGCTTGAAGGTCGCCATGGCGCGGCGGAGCTGATCGGCTTCGCTGGGCGAGAAACCGGCGGCGGTGATCGCGATCTGCATCGCCTGCTCCTGGAACAGCGGCACGCCGAGCGTCCTTTCCAAGACCGCCTTCAGTTCCGGACTCGGATATTCGACCGGTTCCTGCCTTAACCGTTGCGCCTCGCGCCGCTTCAGATAGGGGTGCACCATGTTGCCCTGGATCGGCCCAGGCCGGACGATCGCGACCTCGATCACCAGATCATACATTTCACGCGGCTGGAGACGCGGCAGCATGCTCATCTGCGCCCGGCTTTCGATCTGGAAGACCCCGATCGTATCGGCGCGACAGATCATGTCATAAACGACCGTCTTCTGATCCTGATAGATTTCAGCCAGCTTTTTTGGCTCGCCGTAATGCGCTTCCAGAAGCTTGAAGGCCTTGGCGAGGCAGGTCAGCATGCCGAGCGCCAGCACGTCGACCTTCAGAATCTTCAGATGGTCGAGGTCGTCCTTGTCCCATTCGATCATGTAACGGTCGGGCATGGCCGTGTTCATGATCGGCACCACCTCGTCGAGCCGGTCGCGGGTGATCACGAAGCCGCCGACATGCTGCGACAGGTGCCGCGGAAAGTTCAGGAGTAGGCTGGCATAGCCAAGAACGCGCCTCGTCAGCGGGTCCGAGGCATCGAGACCCGCAGCCTTTGCCTGCTCCTCGGTGAAGGCCGAGGAGCTCCAGCCCCAGATCGGGCTCACAAGCGCCGACTGGACATCCTCCGAAAGGCCGAAGGCCTTGGCAACCTCGCGCCCGGCGGAACGCGAGCGATAGCTGATCACCGCGGCGGTCAGGCCGGCATGCTCCTTGCCATAAGTCTTGTAGATGTGCTGGATGACATCCTCGCGCCGCTCGTGTTCGAAATCGACATCGATATCGGGCGGCTCGTCACGGTCGCGGGACAGGAACCGGTCGAAAAGCAGGGTGAACTTCTGCGGATCGACATCGGTGATGCCGAGGCAGAAGCAGACCGAGGAATTGGCCGCAGACCCCCGCCCCTGGCAAAGAATTTTCTCATTGCGGGCAAACTTCACCAGCTTATGGACGGTCAGGAAATAGGGCTCGTATTTCTTGTCGTTGATGAGTTCCAGCTCGTATTCGATCTGCCGCTTCACCTTTTCCGGCACGCCGGCGGGATAGCGTTCGGCCGCGCCTTCGGCGACAAGCCGCTTCAAGGTTTCGGCTGGCGTCTCGCCTTCGGCGTTTTCGTCCGGATATTGGTGGCTGAGTTCGTCGAGATTGAAGGCGAGCCGCGTGAAGAACTTGCGCGCATTGACGATCGCCTCGGGGTAATCGCTGAAAAGCCGCGCCATTTCCTTCGGGCCCTTCAGGTGCCTCTCGGCATTCTTCTGGAGAAGGAAACCGGCGCTCGCGACCGTCACATGTTCCCGAATGGCGGTGACGACATCCGCAAGCGGCCTGTATTGCGGATCGTGGTAGAGCGCGTCATTGGTGGCGAGAAGCCGCACGCCGGCCTTCCGGGCGAGAGCGGCAAGAACGGCGAAATCATGCCGGTCGAACCCGTCGTAGCGCGGCGTCATTCCGAGATAGAGCCTGTTGCCCGCCTGTTGCTGCAGCTTCTCCAAGATATTTCCAAGAAAGCCGGCGTCTGGTCGCCCTTCACCCTGCATGACGATAAGGAGAAGATCCTCCTGCCACTCGAAAAGATCCGCGAGATAAAGCGTGCATTCCCCTTTCTTCGAGCGCAGGTTTCCGGCGCTGAGCAGGCGACACAGATGCCCCCACCCCTTCCTGTTTCTTGGATAGGCGAGGATATCCGGCGTGCCGTCGGCAAAAACCAGGCGGGCGCCCGGCTGGAAAGGATAGCCCTCCACTTTTGCCTTGGCATGGGCCCGGACGACGCCCGCGACGCTGTTGCGATCGGCGATGCCGAGGCCGGCAAGCCCGACCTTCTTGGCAAAGACGATCATTTCCTCGGCGGGTGCTGCCCCTTCCAGAAAGGAGAAGTTCGTGCGCGCACCAAGTTCGTAAAAGACAGTATCCGCGCTCATGCGAAAACTCCATGCATGAACCAGCGGGGCGAGGATGTCTCCCGTCCGTAAAGACCCTCACGGAACAGCCAGAAACGGCGGCCTTCCTGATCCTCGACCCGGAAGTAGTCGCGGGTTGGATGCCCCTCCCCATCGATCCACCATTCGGCGGCGATGCGCTCCGGCCCTTCGGCGCGGGCGATGCGATACTGGGTCTTGCGCCAGTTGAAGCTGCGCGGCGCGCCATCGGGCACTTCGGCCGTCGCTTCGACAAGTTCAGGATGCGTGAAAATCCGGAGCGGGCGGTTTTCGGGACAGGCTTTTTCATCGACAGGACGAGATCCGATGACCGTCGCGACATCCGTCAAGGGCGCAAATCCGCCGGCGCGTTCTGGCAGATGGCTTTCGGCAAGGGTCGCAAAGGTCAGGCAATCTGGCCCGAAGCGGGCACATAACTTGTCGGCGAAGGCGGCGAGTGGCTGGCTTTCATCAGGAACGCCGGAAAAATCCTCTTGGGCGGGATCGAGCCTTTCGCTTCTAAGGACGGACAGCCGGATGATCTCGAAACCGTATCCGGCATCGAGGTCGTTGTGAACCGCCTGCAACCGCTCGCGAAAGAGAGCCGCGATCCGGTCGGCGTCATTCAAGGGGACGGCCGCATGCGCCTGAATGCGGAACACCCGGCCATCGACGCGAATGAGGAGAAGCTCGAACAGACGCCCGCCTTCGCCATGCCGCTCCAGCGAAAGGCGAACATCGCCGGAAAGGTGCCGCGCCAGTTCAAGAATGTGCTCTTCGTCCTGGAGCGGTTCGGCAAGGCGGCGTTCGGCGGAAAAGCTCGGAACGGGAAGACGGGGCGAGAGAGGCTCGTCCGCGTGGCCTCTCGCCTGATCGAGCCGCAGGAGAAGCAAGGAACCGAAGCGGCGGGCGAGAGGCGCGCGCGGCGCCTGAAGAAGATCACCGATCTCTTTCAGCCCGACCCGCTCGAGCAGGGCGACGGTTTCCACCGGCAGGCGCAACGCGGCGACCGGCAAGGGTGCGAGAACCCGTTCGGCATCCTCGGGCGCGATGACGGCGGCGCTGCCGTAGCGGGCAACCGCCCATGAGAGGCCCGCAGAGGAGGAGATCACCGCCCGCGCCTCGATGCCGAGCAGGAAGAGGCGCGAAAGCACGTCGTCGACCAGCGCTTTCTCGCCACCGAAAAGATGGGCGCAGCCGGTGATGTCGAGGAAGAGGCCATCCTTTCCGTCGAGCGCGACCAGCGGCGTATAGCGATCGCACCAGTCGGCAAGTCCTTCCAGGAAGGCCCGATCCGCCGCCGGATCGTCGATGATCACGTCGAGCGACGGGCACATGGCGCGGGCGTCCGCCGCCCCCTGACCCCGCTTCAGGCCCAGCCGTTCGGCAAACGTGTCGAGGGCGACCAGCCGCATGGCATTGTCGATCTTGGCAGCGAACACGACGGGCGGATGATCAGGACGCCCTTGCGTAAGCCAGGAGGTTCCCCAGCGAATCCGCGCCATTCGATCGGCCGACAGATGCGGAAAATGGATCGACAGAATTCGCTGATTGCCCGTCTGCCTGAGAAGCGACGGACTGGTCGATGGGGTAGAAGCGGCGGTCATGGGCATTCCATTCCAGAAAGATATCGGCAGAGGCGTAAGCCCTGCTTTTTTCGACAAGGACGTGAAAGGCTGGATGACCGATGCTGCCGCAAAGCATCGAGCCATCGGGAAGAGGTCGCTCGCCGGCCGATGCCGGCTTGATCTGTAGCCGGAAAAAGGCGCTGCTGGCCTCCTCCTCGCCCGCCTGCCGGAAGAGGAGAAGAGGCAAGCAGCCCGCCCGGGCCCTTACATGCAGACGCCTGCTCTCGCTCAAGGCGAGACAGGCGGGATTGCCGCGGATTTCCAGAATGACGGCCGCAAAGACCGGCACCGAAAGAGCCGTTTCGGCAACCCAGAGCGCATCCTTGACCGTGCGTATCGAAACGAACAGGAAGCGCTCGATGTCGAGCCCATAGGATTTGAGGCCCGGCGCATATGGAAATCCGGCCTCACGAGAGGCAAGGCCCTGGCTGATCCACAGGACCGGCGCCAGATGGCCTTTCTCCTTCTTCCGCCGCTGACAGAGTACCGCAAGTGCCGTCACGAAACCGGCAGCAGCACCCGCATCGCGCGTTTCGGCATTGCGGATTTCCGTCATGCCCGCGAGCGGCAGCCCACCCTCGAGCACATCATCAAGCGGCGGGACGCCAAGGGGCAGGATCTTGTTGCGGGATGCCTCCTCCCTTTGGCGCCGGAAACCGGCAGGATCGGCCGCCTTGGCTGCACGCACGACCCCGGGCAGCCGGCGATTTTCAATCTGCGCTATGGTTTCGCGGAGGGAAAGAACGGTTTCCCGCTGCACGGCTTTCTCGGCCATGACGGTCGGCTCCACCAGATGTTCACGTTATGTTCCTATGGATTCCAGAGCCAGCCGCAAGAGTCAACAACGATGTTTGAGAATTTATTCCTCGCTCTGCCCTCCCAGAATTCAACACTCGAAAAACAAAGGAGAAATCGTTATATGAGGGCAACAAGGAGTGCCCATGGCCCGCATTGACCAGACCGATGATTGGCGGGAACGCCACGCACCGACGCTCAGCACATTCGAACTGCTTGCGCTTGAAGCCTATGGCCATCTGCCGGAGGAATTCCGCAAGCTGACGACCGATCTCATTATCGAAGTCGCCGATTTTCCGAGCGACGACGTCTTCGAAGACATGGCGCTTGAAACGCCTTTCGACCTGCTCGGCCTGTTCGAAGGCCGCGGCATCGGCGAACGCTTCACCATGGAGACCGGCCAGTTCCCGAACCGCATCACGCTCTATCGCCGCCCCATCCTCGACTATTGGGCGGAAAACGAGGAAACGCTGGGCGACATCATCACCCATGTGCTGATCCATGAGATCGGCCACCATTTCGGCCTTTCCGACGACGACATGGAGCGGATAGAGGCGAGCGTCGAGCACGTGGGCGGCTAGCCCAGGCAAAGTGTGTAACGGTTTTCCGTCCCTTACCTGACCTTCAGCGCGAGCCTCAGTCTTCGAGCTTGCGCGCCTCCGACACGAGCATGATCGGAACGCCGTCGCGGATCGGATAAGCGAGACGGGCCTTTTCCGAAATCAGCTCCTGCGCTTCGGCGTCGTAGCTTAGCCGCCCCTTCGTCAGCGGGCAGACGAGCAGTTCGAGGAGTTTCGGATCGACCTTGCTGGCATTGATATCCATGGCTTTGCCACTACTGCAGGATGTTGTCGAGGTCGCCGAAATTCCGGGCAAGCACGATCTCGGTGATCGCGATCAGCGTTTCGGCGCGGGTTTTCAGGTCAGGCGCTTCCAACAGCGCCTGCTTTTCCGCCGGGCCATAAGGCGACATCATCGCCATCGAATTGACGAGCGTGCGGTTGCTCGCCCGCTCCACGCTTTCCCAGTCCGCCTCCAGCTTGTTGGCGTCGAGATAGGCCCGGAAGGCCGCCAGAAGCGCTTCGCGATCGACGAGGCTCTCATCGTCCGGATTTTCGAGGTCGGTGGCGAAGGGGCCGATGCGGAAGCGGCGATAGCCGCGGCAGCCGGTCACTTCGGCGAAGAGGCGGTAGCGGCACACACCGGTGAGCGAGGTGATGTAGCGCCCGTCGCCGGTCTCCGCAAAGGAGGTGATGCGGCCGATGCAGCCGACCTGGCAAAGCGCCGGCACGGGCCCCGAATCGATGTCGTTGCGCCCCTCCGAGAAGGAGGGTTGGACGATGCCGATCAGCCGGTTTCCGGCAAGCGCGTCATCGAACATCGCAAGGTAGCGCGGTTCGAAGATATTGAGCGGGAGTTGGGCGCCGGGAAGCAGGAGCGCGCCCGTCAGCGGAAATACCGGAAGAATCTCCGGCAAGTCCTGAGGACCGAGGTAGCGCGCATTTCCGACATGCATTCTCATAGACCTTGCAGATACCGGCTTGCCGCGCCCCATCGCCAGGCACGACGCCCCGACCAAGAAATGGTGCGTCCCTCGAAAATCTCAAGGGAAAAAAGACGCGGATCCTGTTGCACTCTTGCCGCTTACTGCATGCTCGAAAGTGTGCGGCGGTTTCGGGACACGACATGCGTGCAAGCAACGACTTAAAGCGCATCGCCTACAGCGCCACGCGTCCAATCGGACGCGCTAAGTCACTGTAGCACTTTGAAGAGCTCCGACGCCCTTTAAGAGAAAAGAATCGACGAAAGCTTCCGCCGCGCGGCAACCGTCGCCGGATCCTTCGGTCCCCAGACTTCAAAGAAGCCCAGGAGCTCGCGCCGGGCGCCGTCGTCCTCGAAACTGCGGTCGCGCTTCATGATCAAAAGCAAGTGTTCCGCCGCCGCGCTCCGGTCGCCTTCGACATTGCGGATCTTGGCAAGCTTCAGCCGCGCCGCGTGGTCATCCGGATTGAGCGCCAGCTGATGCTCTAGCGCCGTCGGATCGCCGAGTTTGCGCGCCTCTTCGATCTGGTCGAGTTTCTTCGACACGGCGCCGATGGCCGCGTCCTTCGCAAGCTCTTCCGGCAATTCCGAAAGCGTCTGGCGCGCCTCGGCAATCTGTCCCAGCGCAACCATGCATTCGACCATGCCGGCAATGGCTGTCGCATTTTCCGGCTCCGCCTGCAGGACGGCACCGTAGAGGCCTGCGGCATTTTCCGCCTCACCGGCATCGAGCAATGCCTTGGCATCGGTCAGCGCGGCTTCGATCTCGGCCTTGCCATCGCTCACGGCAGGCCCCGCGATGCGGTCGATGAACTGCTTGATCTGGCTTTCGGGAACAGCGCCCATGAAGCCGTCGACCGGGCGCCCGCCAACGAAGGCGATGACGGCGGGGATCGACTGGATGCCGAGCTGGCCGGCGATCGAGGGATGCTCGTCGATATTCATCTTGACGAGCTTCACCCGGCCGGCAGCTTCCGTCACGACCTTTTCGATCACCGGGGTCAATTGCTTGCAGGGTCCGCACCAGGGAGCCCAGAAATCGACGAGAACCGGCTGCTGGCGCGAGGCTTCCAGCACGTCGCGGGAGAAGGTAGCGGTGGTGGTCTCCTTGATCAGATCGCCTGCGGCTTTCGGTGCCGGCTGGCCGCCGAACGAAGCCGAAGCCGTCATCTGGTTGCCGAAAGAACCTGCATAGGGATTGTCGCTACCGCTCATTCTTCTCTCCTCGCGGACTTGCCGTCCGACTTCATGCATCCGCGCCAAAGATCGTATGTCAGGTCGTCACTTTCAAGACAAGCGGCTCATGCCCTGTCGCTTCCATGAAACGCAGCATGTCTTTCGACGCGATCGAGGTCGTCTGGTCGTTCGAGAGCGGATGGCCGTTGATCGTGTCGAATTCCATCAACGCCTCGTCGAGAATGAACTTCACGTTACCGCCCGTGTCATTGATCGCGCCGAAAGCGGTCACCGCGCCGGGGATGACGCCCAGATATTCCATCAGCTTTTCAGGCTTGCCGAAGGAAACCTTGCTCGCCGCGCCGATGATCTGATGGACGGACTTCAGGTCCACCGTCGCATGCTCCTCGACGGTCAGCAGGAAATAGTTGTCCTTCTTATCCTTCACGAACAGGTTCTTTGTATGTCCGCCGGGAATTTCGTCGCGCAGCGCCACCGATTCGGCAACCGTGAAAACCGGCGCATGGCGCTTCGTCGAGTGTTCGATTCCAAGGTTGTCGAGAAAACGGAACAGGTCCTCCGCGGTCTTCGGCTGCGCCTCGCTCATCATCAAGTCCTTCCTGTCGTGGCGATTTCGCCCTGCTTTACGGAGAACAGGCGCGCTCCGCAATCTCAGGCGCGGCGATTCTCATGGGCTGGAGCGGCATGTGGGCGGAAGCCGCTCACGCTTCCCATGCCGCTGCACACTCCTGACCGACATGCATCAGTGCAATACACCAGCATTTCCGGGCTTTTTGGACGGCCCCGAAAAAATTCTTCGCATTTGCGTCATTTCCCTGTTGCATTTGAAAAAGCCTTAGGCCATATAGCGCCCGTCGCCGCAAGACGAGGCGGCACCACGGTCCACCGACTACCCCCGGACCGCGGATGATGAGCGGGTGTAGCTCAGGGGTAGAGCACAACCTTGCCAAGGTTGGGGTCGGGCGTTCGAATCGCCTCACCCGCTCCAGTTTCCCAACTACTTCATTTCATTGTTGTTCTTGGACTCCGTCGCTGGGCCACCCTGGTTTACAGCGCCGCGCGCAATCGGACGCGCAAAGTGGCTGTAGCACTTTGAATTGCTGCATGATTTGTCCTCAATCGATTCCGATTTAAGAAGATCATGCAGTAGCAGTCGGCCGACCGTGCAGTTCTCAGCGATTCGGCCACTTACTCCTCAGCTCTTCATAAACACGTAGTCCGTCTCCTGGCGCAGCGTCTCGCCCGGCCTGAGTACGGCCTTCGGGAAACCTTCGTGGTTGATTGCGTCGGGCCAGATTTGCGTTTCTAGGCAGAAGCCGGCGAAGGGGGCGTAGCGGCGACCCTCCAGGCCCGGCACCGGCACATCGAGCTTGAAGCCGGTATAGAGCTGGATGCCGGGCTCGGTCGTCAGCACTTCCAGTGAAATCCCGGAATTGATGCTGCGCACCAGCGCCACCGAGTGTTTTTCCATCCGCTCCGGCGAGAGGCAGAAATTGTGGTCGTAGGCGATCTTTTCGCCTTCCGTCTGCCGCCGCAGCGAGGTCATCTCCCTGAGATCGAAGGCCGTGCCGGCAACGGCGCGGATTTCGCCGGTCGGGATCTGCCGCTCGTCCGTCGGCAGATAATGGTCGGCGGCGATCATGATGTCATGGCCGAACACGTCATCGCTGCCGTCGAGATTGAAGTAGCTGTGCTGGCAGACATTGGCGAGCGTTGGCGCGTCGGTTTCCGTTGAGTAAGTGACGTTCAGCACACCGCCGGGTTTCAGCGTGTAGGTGCAGGTGATCATGCAGTTGCCGGGATAGCCGGCCCGTCCGTCGGGATCGGTAATCCTGAGTGTCACGCGATCCTCCGCAAGGTCGATGATCGTCCAGTTGCGCCTGGCAATATTGTCGCTGCCGCCGTGAAGATGCGTCACGCCCTTTTCGTTGAGATCGAGTTGATAGGCCTTGCCGTCGAGCGTGAAGCGCCCGCCGCCGATGCGATTGGCGTTGCGGCCGGGGGTGGCGCCGAAATAGGCCGAATGCGCGGGATAGCTGTCGAAATCCTCGAAACCCAGAACTAAGGGCGGCTGGTGCCCTTCGAGCCGCAGATCCTGGATAACTGCCCCCCAGGTGATCACCTTCGCCGTCAGGCCGCCGCCCGCGAGCGTCACGCGATGAACCGGTTCACCGGAAGGCAGGCGACCGAAGATTTCCATATCCGTGCTCATCTTGTCTCCTCCCCTCTGCGAGTCGGCGTCAACCTGCGGTATTTCCGGCGGTGCGGCAACCGGAAAGTCATACTTTTCCTCTGCGTACATCCGGGCCGCCCCTCATCCGGCTGCCGCCACCTTCTCCCCCGCAAGCGGGGCGAAGGGATATGCCGCGCCGGCCAAGTCCCCTTTCCCCGCGAGGGGGGAGAGGGCTAGGGCGAGGGGCAATCGCACCCTTTGAAAGACGCAGCCATCACCCGGTTCAGCGCGACAATTCCTTTGTCGCGGCCTGCAGGCCGGCAAGCGTCAGCGGGAACATCCGGCCGCCGAAGAGTGAGCGGATCATGCCGATCGACTGGGTGTGACGCCAGTGATCTCCCGGCACCGGGTTGAGCCAGATCGAGCGCGGGAAATGCGACGTGATGCGCGTGAGCCAGAGCGCGCCAGCCTCGTCGTTCCAGTGTTCGACCGACCCGCCCGGATGGCTGATCTCATAGGGGCTCATCGAGGCATCGCCGACGAAGATGGCGCGATAGTCGCCGCCGAAAGTGCGCAAGAGTTCGGCCGTGCGGGTCACGTCGACACGCCGGCGGCGATTGTCCTTCCACAGGCCCTCATAGACGCAATTGTGGAAGTAGAAATAATCCATGTGCCGGAATTCGCTGCGCATAGCCGAGAAGAGCTCTTCCACGACGCGGATGTGGTCGTCCATCGATCCGCCGACGTCGAAGAACATCAGGAGTTTGACCGCGTTGCGCCGCTCCGGCCGCGTCACGACGTCGAGATAGCCATGGTCGGCGGTGGAGCGGATCGTGCCCAAGACGTCGAGCTCTTCGGCGGCACCCTCCCGCACCCAGCGCCTGAGCCGCTTCAGCGCCACCTTGATGTTGCGCGTGCCGAGTTCGACCGTGTCGTCATAGTCCTTGAACTCGCGTCGGTCCCAGACCTTGACGGCGCGCCGGTGGCGCGAGCCCTCCTGGCCGATCCTCACCCCTTCCGGATTGTAGCCATAGGCGCCGAAGGGTGATGTGCCGGCGGTGCCGATCCATTTCGAACCGCCTTGGTGGCGGCCCGTCTGCTCCGCAAGCCGCTGGCGCAGCGTTTCCATCAGCTTGTCGAAGCCGCCGAGCGCCTCGACGAGCTTCTTCTCCTCCTCGGTCAGATATTTTTCGGCGAGTTTCTTCAGCCACTCCTCGGGAATGGTTGCTTTACCAAAGGCCTCCGGCGGGGAAACCGCTTCCAGCCCGGCAAAACAATGCCGGAACACCCTGTCGAACCGGTCGATGTGGCGCTCGTCCTTCACCAGCGCCGCACGGGCGAGGAAATAGAAGGCCTCGACGTCGAAGGTCGCAATCCCCGTCTCCATTCCCTCGATCAGCGACAGGAATTCCCGGAGCGTCACCGGGACTTTCGCGGCCTTCAATTCGAGGAAGAAGGGGATGAACATCGAGGCTCAATGGTCTCCCGTGCCGATCTTTTCGAGCTCGTAGGGCGTGGTCTGGTACATCTCGTTGATCCAGTTGCCGAAGAAGAGATGCGCGTGGCTGCGCCAGCGGTTCTGCGGCGGCAGGTCCGCGTCATTGTGCGGGAAATAGTCGTGCGGCAGCTTGATCGGCACGCCGGCATCCACGTCGCGGAAATATTCGTCCGACAAGGAGGTTGAATCATACTCCACGTGGTTGAACATGTAGAGCCGGTTGCCCTTCTTCTCGTGCACGAGGCAGACGCCCATTTCCTTCGATTCCATCAGGATTTCGAGCTCCGGCACACGGTCGATGTCGGCGCGGCGCACCTCCGTCCAGCGTGAAACCGGAACGGCAAAATCGTCGGAAAAGCCGTTCAGATAGACCGAGGAGGGTTTCAGGTTCTGGTGGCGGTAGACGCCGAAGGCCTTTTCCTTGAGCGGGTGTTTCGGAACGCCGTGGAAATGGTAGATCGCCGCCATCGCGCCCCAGCAGACGTTCATCGTCGAATGCACGTTCGTCGCCGTCCAGTCGAAGATGCGCTGCAGTTCCTTCCAGTACGTGACGTCCTCGTACTCGAGCGTCTCGACCGGCGCGCCGGTAATGATGAAGCCGTCGAACTTGCGGCCCTTCACCTCCTCCCAGGTCTCGTAGAAGGCAAGCAGGTGATCCTCGGAGGTGTTCTTCGGCCGGTGGCCGTTGACGCGGACCAGCGTCAGCTCGACCTGCAGCGGCGTTGCCCCGATCAGCCGCGCCATCTGGATCTCGGTCTTGATCTTGTTCGGCATGAGGTTCAGGAGCCCGATCTGAAGCGGGCGAATGTCCTGACGGATCGCCATGGTCTCGGTCATCACGCGCACGCCCTCATGCACGAGGGTTTCGAAGGCGGGCAGCGTATCGGGAATCTTGATGGGCATGGGGTCCACTCGATCAATACAAAAAAACCGGCGGCGAGATGATCGCGACCGGTCCTTGGAAATCCGTCTTTCCTCGGCCCTTTAGCGATTTCTTTAACGTGGCTGCAAGCCGGCCGGCCAAATCACCACGGATCGTTTGATAGCGCGCCAAGTGGCTGGCGGTCAATGAAAAACGATTCGAGGTCCGTCGCGGCCGCCCCTCATCCGGCCCACCGGCCACCTTCTCCCCGCAAGCGGGGCGAAGGAGACTCGCGGCGCCCTCTTAAAGTCCCCTCTCCCCGCCTGCGGGGAGAGGCTAGGGTGAGGGGCAAAGCCGGCAGCAACAACAAGTGCAGCGAATTAGCTCGGGACCTCATCCGTCGCGGCGGGCCATGAAGGCGAGGCGCTCGAAGAGATGCACGTCCTGCTCGTTCTTCAACAGCGCCCCGTGCAGCTTCGGCAGCATCGATTTCGCGTCGGCGCGCAGATCCGCCGGATCGATCTTGTCGGCGACCAGCAGCCTGATCCAGTCGAGCGCCTCGGAGGTCGAGGGTTTCTTCTTCAGCCCCGGCACCTCGCGGATGCCGTAGAAGGCGGTGAGCGCCGCCGAAAGCAGCGCCTTGCGTATGCCCGGATAGTGCACTTCGACGATGCGGGCGAGCGTCTCAGCATCGGGGAAGCGGATATAATGGAAGAAGCAGCGGCGCAAAAAGGCGTCCGGCAGCTCCTTCTCGTTGTTGGAGGTGATGATGACGATCGGCCGGTGCCGCGCGTGTATCGTTTCGCCGGTCTCGTAGACGTGGAATTCCATCCGGTCGAGCTCCTGCAGGAGTTCATTCGGGAACTCGATATCCGCCTTGTCGATCTCGTCGATGAGCAGCACGGTTTTCCGCGGCGCCTCGAAAGCCTGCCAGAGCTTGCCCTTGCGAATGTAGTTCTTCACGTCATTGACGCGTGCATCGCCAAGCTGGCTGTCGCGCAGCCGCGAGACGGCGTCATATTCGTAGAGCCCTTGCTGCGCCTTAGTCGTCGACTTGACGTTCCACTCGATGAGCTCGAGACCGAGGGCGGCCGCAATCTGGCGTGCAAGCTCGGTCTTGCCGGTGCCGGGCTCGCCCTTGACTAGAAGCGGACGCTCCAGCCGGATTGCCGCGTTGACGGCGATCATCAGGTCCTTGTCGGCGATATAGTCGGCCGTGCCTTCGAACTGCATGGGCTTCTCTTCGATCTCTCTACGCTGAGCTGGAGAGGACAGGCTTTAACCGCGAAATGCCGTAACCTCGATCTCGATCAGCATCTCCGGGCGGATGAGATCGCAGACGATCATCGTCGCCGCCGGGCGGATGTCGCCGAAGACCTCGCCGAAGATCGGGAAGACCCGGTCGGCGAAGCTCGCGTCGGTGACGTAATAATGGTTGCGCACGACATCCGAAAGCGAGAACCCGGCCTGCTTCAAGGCGCCCTCGATCGTCTTCAGGCAGTTGCGCGCCTGTTCCTCCACCGTCTCCGGCATGGTCATGGTGGCATAGTCGTAACCGGTCGTGCCGGAGACGAAGCACCAATCCCCTTTGACGACGGCACGCGAATAGCCCGCCGTCTTTTCGAAAGGGGAACCGGAAGAGATGAGCTTGCGCGTCATGGGCGCCTTCGCTCAGGCCCAGGGGCGCGATACGGCGTTTTTCTGCTCGAAGCTGTCGATGGCACTCGCCTTCTCCAGCGTCAGGCCGATATCGTCGAGGCCGTTCAGAAGGCAATGGCGCTTGAAGGCATCGATCTCGAACTTGATCGAACCGCCGTCGGGGCCGGTGATTTCCTGCGCTTCCAGATCGATCGAAAGCACGGCGTTCGAACCGCGGTTGGCGTCATCCATCAGCTTGTCGAGGTCGGCCTGGCTGACGACGATCGGCAGAATGCCGTTCTTGAAACAGTTGTTGTAGAAGATGTCGGCGAACGAGGTCGAAATGACGCAGCGGATGCCGAAATCGAGGAGCGCCCAGGGCGCATGCTCGCGCGAGGAGCCGCAGCCGAAATTATCGCCGGCAACGAGGATCTTGGCGTTCTGGTAGGCCGGCTTGTTGAGCACGAAATCCGGGTTCGGCGTGCCGTCCTCATTATAGCGGGCTTCGGCGAAAAGTCCCTTGCCAAGGCCGGTGCGCTTGATCGTCTTCAGGTAGTCCTTCGGAATGATCATGTCCGTGTCGATGTTGACGACGGGCAGGGGGGCAGCGACGCCGGTGAGCTTGACGAACTTTTCCATGACTTTGGCCTTCGATTTCAGCGGAAACGTTGGGAGAGCGTTTAGATCAGTTTCGCGCCGAAATGAAGGAAAATCTGCGCCTTTAGAGCGCCGCGCGTCTTACGGGATGCACAAGGTCGCTGTAGCACTTTGAATTGCTGCACGTCTTTGTCCTTGAATCGAGGTCGATTTAAGGAGACATGCAGTGGCCCTGTCACAGATCGATGATCGTCCCGCGCCCGTCGTTCCAGATCCGCATTTCGCGCCGTTCGCCGGTCGGGTTCGCCCGGGCGTGCGCATGTGCGGGCTTGCCATTGAGCCTTGCGGCGATGGCGCTACCGACCGCGACGACGGCTGCGATGCCGGCCAGAGCCAGGGCAAGCGAGGCGGTGAAGACGAGAGCTGCCAAGCTGATGGTAATGGCGGCGGCCGTCAGGAGAACAGAGCGAATGCTTTGCATGATCGTCAACCTTTCTGAGATGCGATGTGGGAGCTCAATACGCCTCTTGCAAGAGGGTTACTCCTCGATCGCTTGTCTTGCGTAACAATCGAAAGGCGGGCACAACGGTTCCATGACAACTGTGATCGCCCATCATCATCCCACTCGCCTGCGCCGCTCCGTGCTTTGCGTTCCGGCCGACAATGCCCGCGCCTTGGCGAAGGTGCGGCAGCTTGCCGCCGACGCGGTGATCTTCGACCTTGAGGATGCTGTCGCTCCCGAACACAAGGGCGAAGCGCGCGAAGCGCTTGTCCGGCATCTTTCGAAGCACAGGCCCATTTGTGAGGTGGTCATTCGCGTCAATGCGCTCGGGTCAGGCTTCGGTCAGCTGGATCTCACCGCCGCGGTTGCCGCTCGTCCCGACGCCATCCTTCTGCCGAAGGTCGAGAGCCCCTCGGACATCCAGACGGCCGTCGACTGGCTTGGCGAAAACGATGCGCCTGAAAGCCTCAGGCTCTGGGCGATGATCGAAACGCCGCGCGGCCTGCTCAATGTTGCGGCAATCGCCGAGACCGGCCGCACCTTCGGCGGCAGGCTCGATTGCTTCGTCGTCGGACTGAACGATCTCGAGAAGGACACAGGCGTTCCCGCGCATCCCGGCCGCGCCTACCTGGTGCCCTGGCTGATGCAGATCCTGCTCGCCGCGCGCGGCAGCGGGCTTGATGTCATCGACGCGGTCTACAACGATTTCCGCGACGCGGACGGTTTTGAGGCCGAGTGCCGCCAGGGGCGCGACATGGGTTACGACGGCAAGATGCTCATTCACCCGGCGCAGATCGGTCCGGCGAACGAGCATTTCAGTGTCAAGCAGGCGGCGGTAGACGAGGCACGCGCGATCATCGCGGCCTTCAACCTTCCGGAAAACGCCGACAAGGGCGTGATCAATCTCCATGGCCGCATGGTCGAGCGGCTGCATCTCGACCAGGCCCTGAAACTGGCCGCCAAGGCGGACATGATCGAAAAACGAAAGGCAAAACCTTGAAACTCTACCGCTTCCTCACCGGCCCCGACGACGCCTCCTTCTGCCACAAGGTCACGGCGGCATTGAATCAAGGATGGACCCTGCACGGCCCGCCGACCTATGCCTTCAATGCCGACACCCAGCACATGCAGTGCGGCCAGGCGGTGGTGAAAGAGGTGGCAGGCAAGGACTATCACCCGGACATGAAACTGTCAGAGCAGTAAGCAATCTTTGAGTAAGTCGCCACTCGCAAGCGGGAGAGGGGACGGGAGCTTCCCGGCCGCCCGCACCCTCCTCTCAGCTCCGCAGACGGACGAGCGGGCGCGGCATGTCCCCTTCGCCCCGCCTGCGGGGAGAAGGTGGCCTGCAGGCCGGATGAGGGGCCTTACACGCGAAAGAAGTCCTAGATCATTCAGATCGGCTGGCCCGCAAGCAGGCGCGGGTCTCCCTCGCCGGCGACCCCGGCCGCCTGGCGGATGAAGAAATTCTTGAGCGATGCAAGGCGGTCGACGATGCCGAGGCCGACGTCGCGGGCGATCCTGATCGGCGTGATGTCATTGGAAAACAGCCGGTTCAGGACATCCGTCGTCACCCCCATCCGGAAGGTGTCGAAACGCCGCCAGGTCTGGTAACGCTCGAGGACCGCGAGCGACCCGATGTCGAGGCCGAGGCGGTCCGCCTCTACGATCGTCTCGGCGAGCGCCGCCACGTCCTTGAAGCCGAGATTGAGCCCCTGGCCCGAGATCGGGTGAATGCCATGGGCGGCATCGCCCGCAAGCGCGAAACGGGGTGCTACGAAGTCGCGGGCCAGCGTCAGGCCAAGTGGAAACGCCCGGCGGCCGCCGACGACCTTGAGGTGGCCGAGCTTGTGGCCGAAGCGGCGTTCCAACTCCTCCTCGAAGAGGAAATCGTCGGCCTTGACGAGGCGTTCGGCATCGAAGGTGCTCTCGGTCCAGACGAGGGAGGAACGGTTGTTCTTCAGCGGCAGCGTGGCAAAGGGTCCGGCAGGCAGGAAATGCTCCTCGGCCGTGCCCTCGTGCGGGCGTTCGTGCTCGACCGTCGTGACGATTCCCGACTGGCCGTAATCGAACTCGACTACCTTGATGCCTGCCGCCTCGCGCAGCTTGGAGCGGACGCCGTCGCAGGCGACGAGAAGGCGCGCCTCAATCATTTCGCCGCCGGCAAGCGTAATCGCCACCGCGTGCTCGCCGCTCTTGAAGCTCTCGACCATCGTCGATTGGCGGATGACAACGCCAAGATCCTTACAGGCGGCGCGTAGCGCCCCGACCAGCGCCGTGTTCGGCACCATATGGGCGAAGGGACGCCCCTCGCCGCCGTCGCCCTCGAAGGTAAGAAAGACCGGGCGGACGGGATCGACTGCCTTCGAATCGGTGATCACCATTCTGAGGATCGGTTCGGCTTCGGGCGCAATCGCATCCCAGACACCGAGCACATCGAGCATCCGCTCGGCAGCTGAGGCGACGGCGGACGCCCGCTCGTCCTTTTTCCAGGCGCCTTCCGGCGCGCCGTCGACGACGGTGACGTCGAGGTGAGGCGCCGCTTTCTTCAGCGACACGGCAAGCGACAGACCGACATAGCCGCCTCCGGCAATCAACACATCGATCATCCGCTTCTCCCGTCGCACTTGAGCATTCTCCTATGGCTATATAGATCAATGCCATCGCCGTTCCTACACCGGAGACCGCCGAAATGTCGCGCCTTGCCGAAACCGCCACGCCCATGGATGCGCTCCTTGCGATACTCGACCTCGAGAAACTGGAGCAGAACCTGTTTCGCGGCTTGAGCCCCCAGGTCGGCTGGCAACGGGTGTTCGGCGGACAGGTGATCGGTCAGGCGCTGGTGGCGGCGCAACGCACCGTCGACGAGGGCCGCTATGTGCACTCGCTGCACGCCTATTTCATGCGGCCAGGCGATCCGTCGGTGCCGATCATCTACGAGGTCGATCGTATCCGCGACGGTTCGAGCTTTGCGACGCGGCGCGTGGTGGCGATCCAACACGGCAAGGCGATCTTCGCCATGTCGGCCTCCTTCCAATATGACGAGGACGGTTTCGAGCATCAGTTCGACATGCCGCCCGTACCGATGCCGGAGGCGCTGCCGGGAGAGCAGGAACTCAAGGAGAAGTTCCTCGTCCATGCTCCGGAAGCGATCCGCCGCTACTGGGAGCGGCCGCGGCCGATCGAAATCCGCCCGGTCTCGCTCGAGCATTATTTCTCGCGCGCGAAGGCTTCCCCGAGGCAGGATGTCTGGGTGAAAGCAGTCGGCAACGTGCCGGACGAGCGCCATCTGCAAGCAGCCGTGCTCGCTTATCTCTCGGACATGACCCTGCTCGATACCTCCCTCTATGCCCACGGCACCTCGGTCTTCGACCGCAGCCTTCAGGTCGCCAGTCTCGACCATGCCATGTGGTTCCACCGCCCCTCGAAGATGGATGATTGGCTGCTTTACACCCAGGACAGCCCGAGTGCGCATGGCGCACGCGGTATGACCCGCGGCAGCCTGTTCGACCGCTCAGGGGCGCTGATTGCCTCCGTGGCGCAGGAAGGATTGATCCGCAAAAAGGCAACTGAATAATAATTAGGCATTTTTTATTTTCTGCCCATTTTTTACGCTGACAACGTGACGATTTTTTAGCATTCCGTGGAGCAATCTCCGCGGAATGTGATTTTTGCGCCTTTTTTCAAAACCTTAACCCTTCCCTCGAATCTGGCACGCGCCTTGAATGTGTCTTTTCAGTTGCCCAGCGTTTCATGCGCTTAAGCAGCAAGGAGAACAGCCTCCGGCGGAGGCGGAAAAGGATGGGAAACCAGATGAAAATTGTGATGGCCATTATCAAGCCGTTCAAGCTCGATGAGGTTCGCGAAGCCCTGACTGCCGTCGGCATCCAGGGACTGACCGTAACCGAAGTGAAAGGCTACGGCCGCCAGAAGGGGCACACCGAAATTTACCGCGGCACCGAATACGCCGTGAGCTTCCTGCCGAAGCTCAAGGTCGAGATCGCCGTGCCGTCGGAGATCGTCGACAAGGCCGTCGACGCAATCGCCTCTGCCGCCAAGACCGGCCAGATCGGCGACGGCAAGATCTTTGTCTATGCGATCGACCATGCCGTGCGCATCCGCACCGGCGAAACCGATTCAGAAGCGTTGTAAACCACGCCGTTCAGGGAGCATTTCTCACATGTCATCGTTCAAACTTTCCACCTCTCTCGGACGCCTGGGCGCAACCGCTGCCGCCCTGCTTGCGCCGGTCGTCGCCTTCGCCCAGGAGGCGGCCCCTGCCGCCGCCGAGGCCGTTGCGGCAACGCCCGTTCCGGACAAGGGCGACACCACCTGGATGCTGCTGTCGACCATTCTCGTGCTGCTGATGACCGTTCCGGGGCTGGCACTCTTCTACGGCGGTCTCGTGCGCGCCAAGAACATGCTCTCGGTGCTGATGCAGGTTCTGATGATCACCGCCGTCGTCATGATCATCTGGGTGACCTACGGCTATTCGCTGGCCTTCACCGATGGCGGCTCGCTCAACTCCTTCATCGGCGGCTTCTCCAAGATGTTCCTCGCCGGCGTCGACACGACGACGCTCGCGGAAAGCTTCTCGAAGGGCGTCTTCATTCCCGAATACGTCTTCGTCGTGTTCCAGATGACCTTTGCCTGCATCACGCCGGCGCTGATCGTCGGTGCTTTCGCCGAGCGCATCAAGTTCTCGGCCGTCATGCTCTTCGTCGTCCTGTGGGTCACCTTCGTCTACTTCCCGGTCGCCCACATGGTCTGGTTCTGGGGCGGCCCGAGCGCCTACACGGCTCCGACCGGCCTGATCTTCTCCTTCGGCGCGATCGACTTCGCCGGCGGCACCGTAGTCCACATCAATGCCGGTATCGCGGGCCTCGTCGGCGCGATCCTGCTCGGCAAGCGCACGGGCTACAAGAAAGAGATTATGGCCCCGCATTCGATGACGCTCACCATGGTCGGCGCCTCGCTGCTGTGGGTCGGCTGGTTCGGCTTCAATGCCGGCTCCAACCTCGAAGCCAACGCCTATGCGGCGCTCGCCATGATCAACACCTTCCTCGCTACCGCCGCCGCAGTCATCTCCTGGGCCGTGGTTGAAACGCTCGTCCGCGGCAAGGCCTCCATGCTCGGCGCTGCATCGGGCGCCGTTGCCGGCCTCGTCGCCGTCACCCCGGCTGCCGGTTTCGCCGGCCCGATGGGCGCGATCGTTCTCGGTCTCGCCGTCTCGCCGGTCTGCTACTTCTTCGTCGACGTGGTGAAGAACAAGTTCAACTATGACGACAGCCTCGACGTGTTCGGCATCCACGGCGTCGGCGGCATTCTCGGCGCGATCGGAACCGGCATCCTCGTCAACCCGGCGCTGGGTGGCGCAGGCATCGTCGACTATTCGACCGCCGACTTCGCCGCTGGCTATGCCGGCACGGCAACCCAGGTCTGGGCGCAGCTCAAGGGCGTTCTCGTCACCGTCGTCTGGTCCGGCATCGGCTCTGCTATCCTCTACAAGGTGGTTGACGCGATCGTCGGTCTGCGCGTCTCGGTCGAAGCCGAGCGTGAGGGTCTCGACCTCTCCTCGCATGGCGAAGCCGCCTACCACGCGAGTTAAACAAATTGCGGCGCTGGAAAGCAGCGCCGCCGACAGTCCCGTCGCGGTCCGTCCGGTTATTGCGGACCGCCACTGGCCCGGATCCATAAGATCCGGGCCTTTTTTGTCCAGCGACTCCATTGTCTTCCGCATGCGCAAACCCGCTAATTTTGCGGCACACGCTCATGGTTAATGTCGCATTAACCCTACTCCGCTTAGGTTGATTCCATGGCACGCAATGTGCCCGAAGCGTCCCGCTCGCACGCACACGCTCTTTAAACGTAGGCGAGATGCTCCGAAATCAATTAGTGGAACGTCCCCATGGTCTACCCATGAACGCGCGACGCTCCGAAGGATCGACACGGGCAACAGGCAACATGAGCAGAAGCAATCCCGCAACGCTTGACAGCCGTTCCAACCGGTTCGTGCTAACCACCTTCGTTTGGCGCCAGATCGCCTCGCTGGCAGGTTTTGCCCTGTTCGGCGCGCTGGCGCTCGCCGTCGCCGCGCTGTCGACGTGGAACGTCTCCGATCCGAGCTTCTCCTACGCCACCTCGGAGGAACCGACCAACGTGCTCGGCTATGCCGGCGCCGCCTTCGCCGACATCTTCATGCAGTTCTTCGGGCTGGCGAGCGTCGTCGCACTGCTTCCTGCGGTCGCTTGGGCACTTGTCCTCATCGGCGGCAAACCGTTCGACAAGCTCTTCAAACGTCTCGGCTTCTGGTTCGTCGGCTCCGCACTCGCGGGCGCGGCGCTGAGCTGTGTTCCGGCGCCGATCACCTGGCCGCTTCCGAACGGCCTCGGCGGTGTTTTCGGCGACATGATCCTGCGCTTCCCCGCCCTTTTCACCGGTGCCTTTCCGACCGGCACCTTCGCGACCGTTCTCGCCTGCCTTTTCGCCGCCCCGGCTGCCTGGTGCCTGATCTATAGCGCCGGCCTCATCGGCGTCAGCGAGGAGCAAGAGGAAGAGCCGGCCGAGGAGGTCGTGCCGAGCAAGGCCCGCACCGTCGGCGAGGAACTGGACGACGAGGATGCGGGGGGGCCCTTCACGCTGCTGATGGGCTCGCTTGCCCATATGCGCTTTACGCTGGAGGCCCGTGTGCGCCGCGCCTTCGGCATGAGCGGCACGCGAAGCACCAAACGCCAGTATGACGAGCCCTATGACTTCAACAATGACGAGTTCGGCACGCTGAACGAGCCCGTGCGGCCGAAGCCAATGGCCGACCGTGTCGAGCCTTCCCTCGACCGCGCGGAACGCCGCGTCGTCACGCCGCCGCCGATCCTGGCCGACGATGATGACGACCCGCCCTTCGATCTCGACGAGCGGCGCCCCGCAGGCATACTGCCGGATGAGGACGAAGACGATATCGCTGCCGATTGGGCGCCGAGAGCGGCTCCGCCGAAGGCAGGGCTCGCCAAGGCCGGATCCCGCGTCGCGTCGCCGGCGCCGCGCCCCAGATCGGGCCAGCGCATCGAACGCGAGGCGCAGCGCTCGTTTGTGGAGGACGACGGCGAATTCACGCTGCCGCCGATGCAATTCCTTGCCGAACCGAAGAACATTGCCCGCGATCCGTCGCTCTCGTCCGACGCGCTCGAACAGAATGCCCGCATGCTCGAGGGCGTGCTGGAGGACTTCGGCGTCAAGGGCGAGATCATCCATGTCCGCCCCGGGCCCGTGGTTACGCTTTACGAACTGGAGCCGGCACCGGGCATCAAATCCTCCCGTGTCATCGGCCTTGCCGATGACATCGCCCGTTCGATGAGCGCGATCGCCGCCCGCGTCGCGGTCGTGCCGGGCCGCAACGCCATCGGCATCGAGCTACCGAACCAGCGGCGCGAAACGGTCTACCTGCGCGAACTGATCGGCTCGCGCGACTTCGAGACGACCAAGACCAGGCTCGCCATGGCGCTCGGCAAGACGATCGGCGGCGAGCCGGTCATCGCCGATCTCGCCAAGATGCCGCATCTGCTCGTCGCCGGTACTACTGGTTCGGGCAAGTCGGTGGCGATCAACACCATGATCCTGTCGCTGCTCTATCGGCTCAGACCCGACCAGTGCCGCCTGATCATGATCGACCCGAAGATGCTGGAGCTCTCCGTCTATGACGGCATCCCGCACCTGCTCTCGCCGGTCGTCACCGACCCGAAAAAGGCCGTCGTCGCGCTGAAATGGACTGTGCGCGAGATGGAAGAGCGCTACAAGAAGATGTCGAAGATCGGTGTGCGCAACATCGACGGCTTCAATACCCGCGTCGAGCAGGCGCTCGCCAAGGGCGAAGCGATCACCCGTACGGTTCAGACCGGGTTCGATCGCCAGACGGGCGAGGCGATGTACGAGACGGAGGAATTCGATCTCACGCCGCTGCCCTATATCGTCGTGATCATCGACGAAATGGCGGACCTGATGATGGTCGCGGGCAAGGATATCGAGGGCGCTGTCCAGCGCCTCGCCCAAATGGCGCGTGCGGCCGGCATCCACGTCATCATGGCAACACAGCGTCCCTCGGTCGACGTCATCACCGGCACGATCAAGGCCAACTTCCCGACGCGCATTTCCTTCCAGGTCACCTCGAAGATCGACAGCCGCACGATCCTCGGCGAACAGGGCGCCGAACAACTGCTCGGCATGGGCGATATGCTCTACATGGCCGGGGGCGGGCGCATCCAGCGTGTGCACGGCCCCTTTGTTTCCGACACGGAAGTGGAGGAGGTAGTCGCTTACCTGAAGACCCAGGGCGCGCCGCAGTATCTCGATGCGATCACCGAGGACGATGGCGAGGACGAGGACGGCGGCGGACCGGCCGGCACCTCCAACCTCGCGGATTCCGACGATCCCTACGACCAGGCGGTGGCGATCGTGCTGCGCGACGGCAAGGCCTCCACCTCTTATGTGCAGCGACGCCTCGGTATCGGCTATAATCGTGCCGCCTCGCTGATCGAAAGGATGGAGCAGGAAGGCATCATCGGACCGGCGAACCATGCCGGCAAGCGCGAGATCCTGGTGCCGACCGAGGCCGAAATCACCGGCCGGTAATCCGGCCCTCATCGCCGGCCGCCATGACGCGCGGCCGGTAACGGTCATTTGAAACGACGGCCCTTGCGGCATCGGTGAGCGCCTTGAAGGCGCCCCACTTGCTCTTCAAATGATCCTGAAATGAAGGAGAATGCGATGACAGAGACAAAAACCGGCCAAGGCAGCAATCGAGCAATCTCGCGGCGTGTCTTCGTTTGCGGCCTGGCGGCTCTCGCGGGCATGGCCGGAACGACGCTCGATGCGCGAGACGCCTCTGCACAGGCGACCGGCGTCGCCCAGAGGATCGCCGATCACTTCTCGTCAGTGAAGACAATGGCGGGCGAATTCGTGCAATTCGGGCCACGCGGCGAGCAGACAGGCGGCAAATTCTACATCCGCCGCCCCGGGCGCATCCGCTTCAATTACGAAGCCCCCTCGCCGATGCGAGTGATCGCCGACGGCAGGTCGGTCGTCATCGGCAATATGAAGCTGAAGACCTGGGATATCTACCCGCTTTCGAAGACACCACTCAATCTGCTGCTGAGCGAAAGGATCGACCTGACCGGCAGGATGGTGCGCGCCGTCCGGGAAGAGTCCGACCTTATCACCATCGTGCTCGGAGACCGTTCGATCTTCGGCGATTCGACCATCACGATGATGTTCGACCCGAAAACCTACGATCTTAGGCAATGGACGATCACCGACCCTCAGAAGAAGGATACGTCGGTGATGATCTTCAACGTTCGCACCGGAATGCAGCTGGACGACAAGGTTTTCCGCATCCCCTATGACGAAGTGCGAAACAGAAGAGGCGGCTGAGGCGCGACGCCGCATCCGGCGAACGAAACCGATCAAGGATAATCGCAGCTATTCAAGGTGCTCGATCGACCGTTGTGCGTCTGAGTAGACGCACGCCGCGGGCTTTTTCATGCCTTGTCGTTTGCCTTTTGACCTCTTAAAAACGCGGCACCGCCGGGAGCTTCCCTGCTCGATTGCCGGCGCACTCATCCTTTCTACAGCGCCGCGCGTCCAATCGGACGCGCTAAGGTCGCTGCAACACTTTGAACTGATGCATGATTCCTTAAATCGATTCCGATTTAAGGAATCATGCAGTAGGGAACGCGGAATGACCCTTTCCATCGCCACATGGAACATCAACTCCATTCGCCTGCGCATGCCACTGGTCGAGCACTTTCTGAAGACATGGCAGCCCGACATCCTGTGCCTGCAGGAAACCAAATGCCCGAACGACCAGTTTCCATCGTCGCCGCTGAAAAGCCTCGGCTACAAATATATCGAGATGCACGGCCAGAAGGGCTACCACGGCGTGGCGACCGTTTCGCGCCTGCCGCTGCATGAGCTTTCCGACCGCCGCGACTATTGCGGCGTCGGCGATGCACGTCATCTCTCCGTGGTCTTCCAGGCCGGCGGCAAGACGATACGCCTGCACAATTTCTATGTGCCCGCGGGCGGCGACGAGCCGGACCGGACGATCAATCCGAAGTTCGGCCACAAGCTCGACTTTGTCGATGAAATGAAGCTCCTCCACGCCGAGGCCGAGGCCGGCGTTTCGTCTATCCTCGTCGGCGACCTCAACATAGCGCCGCTCGAGGACGACGTCTGGTCGCACAAGCAGCTCTTAAAGATCGTCAGCCACACGCCGGTCGAGACCGAAGGCCTGATATCGGTAATGACCGGCGGCGCCTGGGTCGATCTGATGCGCCAGCACGTGCCCCCACCGGTAAAGCTCTACACCTGGTGGAGCTATCGCGCGAAGGACTGGGACTTTGCCGACCGCGGCCGCCGCCTCGACCATATCTGGTCCTCGGCCGACATTGCGCCGAAACTGAGCCGCGTCGACATCCTGCGCGAGGCCCGCGGCTGGGATCGCCCTTCCGACCACGTGCCGGTGATCGCACATTTCGAGCTTTAACGGCCGCAACGTTTTGAGGCGACCCACGGGGCATACGTGCACGATTGCCCCCTCACCCTAACCCTCCCGCCTGCGGGGAGAAGGTGCCGGCAGGCGGATGAGGGGCAAAAATTCGCTATACAAACCGCCCCGCGAGTGCCTCGGCGCGCCGGATCATCGCCTGCAGATTCTCGCGGATACGGGCTTCCACAAGCGCCGTCACCTCCGGATACTCTTCCAGCATCCGGCGAAATAGCGGGCGATTGATGCGGATGACTTCGCTGTCTTCGTCGGCGGTCGCCGTGAATTTGCGCTCGACCATCGAGATCAACGCCAGTTCAGAAAGAAGCGCGCCGTGCTCGACGGTGGCCACATGCTGCTGTCGCCCCTCGCCGTCCGCCTTCGAAAGCGTGAAACTACCGGCGGCAACGGCAAAGGCACAGTCGGCCGGCGCCCCTTCGCGAAAAAGTTCCTGCCCCTTCAAGACGCGGCGACGCTCGGCACCGAAGGCAATTAGCCTCAGCTTGTCCTCGCTGATATCGGCAAAGAGCGCCACATTGGACAAAAGCGCGATGTCGTCGTTGAGTGCCAAGGCGGCAAAACTCCCAGCTCACGTTTACAGCGCCGCGCGTCGTATCAGACGCGCAAGGGACGCTGTAGCACTTTGAATGGCTGCATGTTTTTATCCCTAAATCGATACGATTGAAGGAAACATGCAGTAAGGAGCGGAATGCGGAACGGAAGGCCGCTTCACGCCTTTTCCGCAATCCCGCTTAAGGAACGATCTTGTAGCCGCCGTTCTCTGTCACCAAAATCTCCGCATTGGAAGGGTCGCGCTCGATTTTCTGGCGGAGCCGGTAGACATGCGTCTCCAGCGTGTGCGTGGTGACGCCGGAATTGTAGCCCCAGACCTCCTCGAGCAGGACATCGCGCGTGACCACTTTCTGATCGGCGCGATAGAGATAGCGGATGATCGCCGCTTCCTTCTCCGTCAGGCGGATCTTCTGGCCATTCTCCATCGTCAGCAGTTTCTGGCTTGGCTTGAAGGTGTAAGGACCGACGCTGAAGGTGGCGTCCTCGCTCTGCTCGTGCTGGCGAAGCTGGGCGCGGATGCGCGCGAGCAGCACAGCAAAGCGGAAGGGTTTGGTGACGTAGTCGTTGGCGCCCGCTTCGAGCCCGAGGATGGTATCCGAATCGGTGTCGTGCCCGGTCAGCATGACGATCGGCGCCTTGAAGCCGCCCTTGCGCAGGAGCTTGACGGCCTCGCGGCCATCCATGTCGGGCAGCCCGACATCCATGATCAGGAGGTCGACCTGGTGCGCACGGGCCGCCTGGATCCCCTTGCCGGCGGTTGCCTCTTGCAGGAGGTCGAACTCTTCATAGAGAGAAAGCTGCTCTACCAGTGTCTCGCGCAGGTCATTGTCGTCATCGACAAGGAGAATGGTGCGTGTCGCCATAGGGACAATTCCTGTTTGCTTCCTGAATCAAAACTAGCTCAAATGCCGCGCTTGGCAAGCCGGCCGCCGTTGAACTCCGTCATAAATGCAACCATGCCTATGGTCGTCACTAAGTCACGGACAAGGCAAAATTTTGTGAGAATAATGCGCAAGAAAACGTCGGGAGTAAGATCGCCGAAATCAACGATCGTCGTGAGAATGGCGCCACGCGACCGCCGGCGCGCGCTTGTCAGCTTCGACGGCAGAACGGAGCAGGCGGCGATCGGCCGAACGGGCGTGACGGCGATCAAGCGCGAGGGCGACGGCGCAACGCCGCGGACATCGATGAAGCTGATCGGCGGCTACATACGCCGCGACCGCATCTCGTTGCCGCCGACGCGACTGCCAATGCGTGCCACCCGCCGCGACATGCTGTGGTGCGACGATCCCAGGCACGCCTCATACAATCGCCCGGCCAAGCCCCCGCTTGCGGCAAGCCATGAGACGATGATGCGCGACGACGGCCTCTATGACGTATGCCTGGTCATGGATTGGAATATTTTCTGCAGACGGCGCAACGCCGGCTCCGCGATCTTCTTCCATCTGATTCGCCCCGGCTACCAGCCGACGCAGGGTTGCGTCGCCGTCAGCCTGCCGGCAATGAAGCGGCTGATCCGGCACATGCGCCAGGGGACGATCGTGAAGGTGTTGTAGGAACTCCAGCGTCCAACCGGACGCGCTAGAGCGCCGTGCGTTCAGATGAACGCACAAAGGACGCTCTAGCACTTTTGATTCTAGAGCATCCGGCTTTCGGTGATTCCACTTGAAAGCGGGATGCTCTGGCGCGGGATGAGGAAAAGTGCGCGGTTTTCCGCCCGCATCCCGCGCCAACTTCTTAGAATCGACCACGTTTATGATTTCAGGTCGTTCCGACCTAAAATCATCGCGATCTAAGGTCGCTGCAGCATTTTGAATTGCTGTATGATTTTGTCCTTAAATCGGTTCCGATTTAAGGAATCATGCAGGGGCGACTTCTTCAGGCTCCGTCCTCCAGCATGCGGGGCGTCACGAACCGAACGAGCCGGCCCGTCCCGGGCGCAATCTCGGACCATTGCTCGATGGTGAAATCCATGACGGCGAGCCCGGCGGTCGGGAACTTTTCACGTAGGCGCGCCAACGCCACCTCGTCACCGCCGCCGGCGAGGAGAAGTGCAAGCTCCACCATGCCTGGATTGTGCCCGACGAGCATAAGCTTTTCGACCGACGGCTCCACCTCGCGGATCACATCGATCATGGCCTTGGCTGCCACCTCGTAGATGGCGACGGCGTCGCGGGTTTCGACCTTGTGTGGCAGTTCGTTGGCGACAAGCTCCCAGGTCTCCTGCGCGCGCCGGGCGGTCGAAACGAGCGCGAGATCCGGGACCAACTCTTGCCGTGCCATGAAGGCGCCGATTGCCGGCGCCGCTTTCCGGCCGCGGCCGGCGAGCGGACGGCGATGGTCGGCGACCCCCTCCGGCCAGGCGGATTTGCCGTGACGGAGCAGCAGGAGGCGGCGTGTCGGAGGTCTGGCGTCATCAGGCATGGGGGCGTTCCTCATCTGTCGGCCGGTCGTTCCATTCTCGCACCGTCGTGCGCAATAAAAAAGGCCGCCCCGAAGGGCGGCCTGAGATGCCGGAAAAGCTCGAACCGGCTTATTTCCACTCGCGGATATCGACGAAGTGCCCCGAAACCGCCGCAGCGGCGGCCATCGCCGGCGAGACCAGATGCGTGCGCCCCTTGAAGCCCTGGCGGCCTTCGAAGTTGCGGTTCGACGTCGAGGCGCAGCGCTCGCCCGGCTTCAGCCGGTCGTCGTTCATGGCTAGGCACATGGAGCAGCCAGGCTCGCGCCAGTCGAAGCCGGCTTCCTTGAAGATCTTGTCGAGGCCTTCCGCTTCCGCCTGTTCCTTGACGAGGCCGGAGCCGGGTACGATCATGGCCGAAACGGTCGGGGCGACCTTGCGGCCCTCGACAACCTTGGCTACCGCGCGCAGGTCCTCGATGCGGCCATTGGTGCAGGAACCGATGAAGACCCGGTCGATGGCGATATCGGTGATCTTCGTGCCCGGCTTCAAGCCCATATAGTCGAGCGCACGCCATTTCGAGGCGCGCTTGGTCTCGTCCTGGATTTCATCCGGGTTCGGAACGATGCCCTGCACCGAGACCACGTCCTCCGGCGAGGAGCCCCAGGAAACGATCGGCGGCAGGTTGGCGGCGTCGAGCACGACGACGCGGTCGTAGTGGGCGCCCTCGTCCGTGTTGAGCGTCTTCCAGTATTCGAGCGCCATGTCCCAGGCCTTGCCCTTCGGCGCGCGCGGCCGGTCCTTGATATAGGCGAAAGTGGTTTCGTCCGGCGCGATCAGGCCGGCGCGCGCGCCGCCTTCGATCGTCATGTTGCAGATCGTCATGCGGCCTTCCATCGAGAGCGACCGGATGGCTTCGCCGGCGAACTCGATGACATGGCCGGTGCCGCCGGCGGTGCCGATTTCGCCGATGATCGCGAGGATGATGTCCTTGGCAGTGACACCCGGCGGCAATTGGCCGTCGACGCGCACCAGCATGTTCTTCGCCTTTTTCTGGATCAGCGTCTGCGTCGCCAGAACATGCTCTACTTCGGAGGTGCCGATACCGTGCGCGAGCGCGCCGAAGGCGCCGTGCGTCGAGGTGTGGCTGTCGCCGCAGACGATCGTCATGCCGGGCAGCGTGAAGCCCTGTTCGGGACCGACGATATGGACGATGCCCTGGCGCTTGTCATTCTCGGAGTAATATTCGACGCCGAAGTCGGCAGCATTCCTGGCGAGCGCCTCGACCTGGATGCGGCTCTCCTCGTTCTTGATGCCGAGATGGCGATCGGGCGAGGTCGGGACGTTGTGGTCGACGACGGCGAGCGTCTTTTCCGGCGCGCGGACCTTGCGGCCGGCCATGCGCAGGCCCTCGAAGGCCTGCGGGCTCGTCACCTCGTGAACGAGGTGACGGTCGATGTAGAGAAGACAGGTGCCGTCGTCCTGGCTGTTGACCAGATGATCGTCCCAGATCTTGTCATAGAGGGTACGCGGTGCGCTCATGGCGATATGTCCATTCGAATTTTCAGAATATGGGAAAGGCCGGCAGCAGGCGGCCGGAAACACTGATCGAACGATCAGGATAGGCGGCCGGTGAGCGCGCCGGAAACCCGCGCGAAAAACCGTGCCGGCAGACGCTTGTGGTCCTGCAGCACGACGATTTTCTGTTCGCGACATCCGAATTTGGATTCCATGGCCGTGCTCATATCAATTTTTTGACACCTCGGCAATTGGCGAGATGGGAGCGACTCTGCCAACACCCCTCCCCCCAAACCCTCCCAACAAGGGGAGGGGCTTGAGATCGCCGCCCCGCCGAGCGCCAACTGCAGCATACCAACTCGCGGAACCATTGAGACATGAATAGGGGGCGCGGCATCGAAGCCCCTCCCCTTGTGGGGAGGGGTTGGGGAGGGGATTAGCGGGCAGGGCATAATCCCGGCGAAGCGAACCCTATCGCGCCTCCGCCCGTCTCAGCCGCCGCTCGAGCGCCCGGAGCGCCAGCGACAGGCCGATTGTCAGGATGAGATAGACATAGGCGACGATGGAATAGGTCTCGAAGAAGCGGAACGAGCCCGAGGCGTAGATCTTGCCCATCTGCGTGATGTCGGCGACGCCGAGCACCGAGACGAGCGAGGAATCCTTGACCATCGCCACGAAGTCGTTGCCGAGCGGCGGCAGGATGACGCGGATCGCCTGCGGGAAGACGACGAGGCGAAAGCGCTGATAGCGCGAAAGCCCGAGCGCCTTCGCCGCCTCCACCTGCCCCTTGTCGACCGACTGGATGCCGGCGCGAAAGACCTCGGCGATGAAGGCCGAATAGCCGATCATCAGAGCGATGATCGCCCGCCACATCAGCGAGATATCGCGCACGACCAGCGGCTCCATCCAGCCTGCAGAAATGACCGGCGCGGCCGCGAAATTCGCGACCACCACCAGCGCCGGCGCCCCGACGAAGGCGATGTAGAAGAGCAGGACGAGGATCGGCACGCCACGGATCACCTCGGTGTAGAAGCGCGCAGTCTGGCGGAGCGCAACGTGCTCGGAAAGCGCCATCAACGCCACGCCGAGGCCGAGCACGGTCGCCAGCGCAAAACCCACCAGCGTCACGAAAATTGTGACGCCGATGCCCTTGAGGACAACGCCGAAAACCTGGGAAAAGATATCGTTGGTAATGATGACCGCGGCGAGCGCCACGGCGATCACGAGAAGGGCGACCAGCCACCAGGGATAGTCGCCCTTTTCGGAAGTGTCGGATTTAACTGGCACCATCATGATTCCGATAAGTTGGAGCGGGATGCGGGAGCCGCAGACTCCTCATCCCGCTCCGGCGATCAGCCGCCCATCTTGTAGTCGAGGAACCATTTCTTGTTGAGCGCGTCGAAGGTGCCGTCCTCCTTCAGCGCCTTGATGGCGGCATTGATCGGGGCGACGAGATCGGAGCCCTTCGGGAAGATGAAGCCAAAATCCTCGGTGCCGAGCGGCTCGCCGACGACCTTGAGCTTGCCTTCAGACGAATCGACATAGCCTTGCGCCGCCACGCTGTCGGTCAGCACGAGGTCGACGTCGCCCGCCTTGAGCGCCTGCACGGTCGCGCCGAAGGTCTCGAACAGCTTGATTCGTGGGTTCTGCTCGTTGCCGTCGAGAATTTCATAGACCGCGGTGTAGAACGGCGACGTGCCGGGCTGGGCACCGATCAGCGCATCCTCGACCGCAGCGAAGCTCTTGGCGTCCTTGAAGCGAGCTTCGTCGCCGCGCACCAGCATGAACTGCTGCGAGCGCATATAGGGATCGGAGAAGTCGACCTTTTCCTTGCGGTCGTCCTTGATGGTGATGCCGGTCATGCCGACCTGGTACTGGCCGTCCGAGACCGCCTGGATCATCGCATCCCAGCTGGTGTTCTGGTACTCGACCTTGAAGTTCAGCCGTTTGGCAATCTCGTTCATCGCATCATATTCCCAGCCGACCGCCTGGCCGGTCTTCGGATCGACGAACTGCAGCGGCGGATAGGCGTTCTCGGTCACGACCACGACCGTCTTCCCGCCGAGATCCGGCAGGTCGCTCGCGTGCGCGGGCGCAGAGAATGCAAATGGAATGGCGAGGGCTGCGGCTATGCCCGCAAGCACATGGCGACGGCATGTCATTGGAGAAGCTCCCGAAAATTGTGGCGACAGAAAATGTCACAAATTTCACCGGGAAGACAAGAAGATAGATCACCACTGCATGTTTCCTTAAATCGCACCCGATTTAAGGTAAAAAAACATGCAGCAATTCAAAGTGCTACAGCGACCTTTGCGCGTCCAATTGGACGCGCGGCGCTATAGGATTTCGCGTCGATGCGAAATCCGATTCCCCTTGAGGACCGAGCGGAACGCATGCGGAAAACCGCTTCGCACTTTTCCTGATCCCGCTCCGGCAAAAAGAAAGGCGGCTCGAGGCCGCCTTTCTGACAATTCCGAGGAATTGAAATCTTATTCCGCAGCGTTTTCTGCTGCCTTTGCCTCTTCCGCTGCCTTTGCTTCGGCGGCTTCGGCTGCGGCCTTCTCGGCTGCGAGAGCCTGGGCGGCTGCAACCTTTTCAGCCTCGATGCGTGCCTTTTCGTCGGCAACGGCCTGGCGCTCGGCTTCGTTCAGCTTGCGGGCGCGCGTGCCGGTGTTTTCCACGATACGGGCCGACTTGCCGCGACGATCGCGCAGATAGTAGAGCTTGGCGCGACGGACCTTACCGCGGCGAACCACTTCGACGCTCTCGACGAGCGGAGAGTAAACCGGGAATACGCGCTCGACGCCTTCGCCGTAGGAGATCTTGCGAACGGTGAAGCTTTCGTTGAGGCCGCCGCCGGAACGCGCGATGCAGACGCCTTCATAGGCCTGGACGCGGGTACGGTTGCCTTCGACAACGCGGACGTTGACGCGAACGGTGTCGCCGGCGGAGAAATCGGGAAGGGTGCGCTTTGCGGCGATCTTGGCGGCCTGTTCGGCTTCCAACTGCTGGATGATGTTCATCGGTCTAACCTTTGCGTTCTTCTGAAACAGCCAGAGCGCTCTCGATCGGCCTGTTGGATTTCCCTTCAAGCCTTGCCATACCTATGGCAGGAGCGGATTCGCCATTCTTTGTTGATGGTCGACGGGCAAAGAACCCGAACCGGGGCGGCACATACACCAAACAATCTGCCTTGTCATCCCCGAAAGCCGATTTTCCGGGCGCTTGCCGCCTCAGAAACGGCATTTTATCAGAATTGCCTGAAATTCCAGGCATTGGAGACAGTTTCGGCTACGGGCTTGCGGTCGATATCGCCAGCGGCTATCCCGGTGTCCACGCGGTACGGGGATGGCCATGACGATTGTTCAAGCTTTTCTGCTTTTTGTTTCGGGATTCCTCTCCGGTGTCGTCAATGCCATCGCCGGCGGCGGCACCTTTCTGACCTTCGGAGCCATGACGCTTGGCGGCCTGTCGCCGATCGTTGCCAACGCCACCTCGTCGATCATCCAGCTGCCAGGCTACATCACCTCGGCGCTCGCCTATGCCAAGGAAATTCGCGCGGACCGGCGGAACGCGATCTTGCTCGGCGTCATCTCGGCGATCGGCGGGCTGGCGGGTGCGCTGCTCCTGCTGTCCCTCTCCAACCCGTCCTTCCGCGCGATGGTGCCCTGGCTACTGATCGCCGCGACCGCGATCTTCGCGGCCGGTCCGCTGCTGAAGCCTAAGGCACGCAGCGACGAACACCGAATCGGTCCGCTCGGGGTCGCCAGCCAGATGGCGACCTCCGTCTATGGTGGCTTCTTCGGCGCCGGCATGGGGATCATGATGCTGGCCGTTCTCGGCCTTGCGACCGGTGGCAGCTACCATCGGCTGAACGCGCTGAAGAACTTTATCTCGATCGTCATTGCCGCGATCGCCATCGCGGTCTTTGCCGCGGGCGGCGTCGTCTCCTGGCTGCACGCGGCCATCATGGTTCCGGGTGCGGCCCTTGGCGGCTATTCGGGGGTCTGGGCGGCGCGGCGCGTTCCGCAGGCGATCATTCGCGCACTCGTCGTCGCGGTCGGGCTGCTGCTTGCCGCCTATTATTTCTTCACCAGCTGACCGATCGCACAGCAATTTTTGATTCACGTTTATTCCGAAAACCGCTTTCCACTTTTCGGATCACGCGCGAGCAGATCCGGCCGGCGCTCAGCCGTCAATTTTCGGGCTTCCGCCTCGCGCCATTTGGCGATGGCGCCATGGTTTCCGGAGGTGAGCACCGCCGGAATTTCATGGCCTTCGAAGACCTGCGGCCGGGTGTAGTGCGGATGCTCCAGAAGTCCGCCCTCGAAGCTTTCGTGCACGCCGGACAATTCGTTGCCCATCACGCCCGGCAGGATGCGCACGACGGCATCGAGCAGCACAAGCGCCGCCGGCTCTCCGCCGGAAAGAATGTAGTCGCCGATCGACACTTCCTCGAGATTACGCGTATCGATGACCCGCTGGTCGACCCCCTCGAAGCGGCCGCAGACGATGACGACGCCGGGACCAGCGGCGAGTTCGCGCACGCGCTCCTGCGTCAAAGGTCGGCCGCGCGGGCTCATCAGCAGCCGCGGACGATTATCCTCGGCCGCGACCCTGTCGATCGCGCGCGCCAACACGTCGGGCTTCAGCACCATGCCGGCGCCGCCGCCGGCTGGCGTGTCGTCGACGGTGCGGTGCTTGTCCTCGGCGAAATCGCGAATCTGCACCGCCTCGATCGACCACTGCCCGCGCTCCAGCGCCTTGCCGGCGAGCGAAACGCCGAGATGTCCGGGAAACATCTCCGGATAGAGCGTGAGGACCGTGGCGCGAAAGGACATCGCCGAACCGCTCACTTGCTCTTTTTCGGGAAAGGATTGCCGGCGCCTTCGTCCTTGTCGTCGACAAGACCCGCAGCGACCGGGTCGACCAGCAGCTTGCCCGCCTCGAGATCGATTTCGAGCACCGACCATTCGGTGAAGGGGATCAATACAGGCCGCCTGCCCGGTCCTTTCAGTTCCAGGAGATCACCGGCGCCGAAATCGAAGACACCGGTCACCGAGCCATAGCTCTTGCCGGCACCGTCCACCGCCTCCAGCCCTTCGAGATCGGCATAGAAAAACTCGTCCTCATCGAGATCGTCATCGGGAAGATTGTCGCGCTCGATGAAGAGCTCGAGCCCGTTGAGCGCCTCCGCCGCATTACGGTCGTTGACGCCGCGAAAGCGCACCACGACCACGTTCTTCGCCTCGCGGATTTCGAGCACCTCGAAGACGCGACCGTCCGCGCTGTGCAAGTTGCCGTAGTCGCCGAGCGCCGTCGGGTCGGCAGTAAAGGATTTCACCCGCACCTCGCCGCGCAGACCCTGGGCCGCGCCGATGGTCGCCATCAGGACTGGGTTTTCAAGCTTGCTCATGGTCTCAATCCATTTCGGGACCTACAGCGCCGCGCGTCTTATCAGACGCGCAGAGGACGCTGTAGCACTTAGAACTTCTGCATGTTTCGTTAAATCAGCTACGATTTAACGAAACATGCAGACGGGCGCGAGGAGTCCGTGTGCACATAAAACAAAACGGGCGGCATGGAAATGCCACCCGTTTGCCACATCCGTTTGGCGGATATTATTCCGCGGCAGCTTCAGCAGCGGCTGCAGCTGCTTCTTCAGCGCGCTGCTTGGCTTCGGCGGCACGCTCCTGTGCCTTCTTGCCCGGCTGTGCCTTCAGCGGGTTGTTGCGGGTCGGGCGCTTGGCAAGACCAGCCTGATCGAGGAAGCGCAGGACGCGGTCGGTCGGCTGTGCGCCCTGGGCGATCCAGTGCTGGACGCGCTCTGCATTGAGTTCGACGCGCTTTTCGTCGTCCTTGCCGAGCATCGGGTTCCAGGAGCCGAGCTTTTCGAGGAAGCGGCCGTCACGCGGGCTGCGCGCATCGGCAACAACGATCTGGTAGTAGGGGCGCTTCTTGGAACCGCCACGGGCGAGACGAATTTTCAGTGCCATTTCAGTTACTCCTTGCAGGCTTTCTTGACCGCTTCGTTCAAGCGGAATGGGTGGCGCCGGCGTTGCCCGCGGGCTGCGAGCGATCGGCGGCGATGGCTTCATGATGCCGGATGACTTCCTTGATGATGAAGTTCAGGAACTTCTCGGCGAAATCCGGATCCAGATTGGCGTCCTTGGCCAGATGGCGAAGGCGTTCGATCTGGTATTCTTCGCGCGCCGGGTCGGCCGGCGGCAGCTTGTGCTTGGCCTTCAACACGCCCACCGCCTTGGTGCAGCGGAAGCGTTCAGCCAGCATGTGAACGAGCGCGGCGTCGATATTGTCGATCGACTGCCGGTAGCTCGCCAATTCCTCTTTGATCTCGGGATCAAGCATGTCTTGCGATCCTCACTTCTTCTTGGGCAGGCCGGGAAGGCCCGGAAAGCCGCCGAGACCTGGCAGCTTGCCGCCGCCCAAGCCGGGCAATCCATTTCCACCGAGGCTCGGAAGGCCGCCGCCCGGCTTTCCGAGGCCGGCAGCTTCCGCCTGCTTCTGCAGCGCTTCGAGCTGTTTTGGGTCCATCTTCGACAGATCCGGCATGCCGCCGCCAAGCCCGCCGAGGCCCATCTTGTTGGCAAGGCCGCCCATCATCTGCTTCATCATACCGCCTTTGCCCTTGCCGCCCATCATCTTCATCATGTCCGCCATCTGGCGGTGCATCTTCAGAAGCTTGTTGATGTCGGCGGCATCGGTGCCCGAGCCGGCGGCGATGCGCTTCTTGCGCGAATGCTTGAGGATATCCGGATTGGCGCGCTCGGCCTTGGTCATCGATGAGATGATCGCGAGCTGGCGCTTGAAGAGCCCATCGTCGAGGCCGGCAGCGGCCATCTTGTCCTTCATGCCGGCCATTCCGGGCATCAGCCCCATGATGCCGCCCATACCACCCATCTTCTGCATCTGGCGCAGTTGGTCGGCGAGGTCGTTCAGGTCGAACTTGCCCTTGGCCATCTTGGCGGCCATCGCGGCCGCCTTCTCGGCGTCGATGTTTTCTGCCGCCTTTTCGACCAGCGAAACGATATCGCCCATGCCGAGGATGCGGTCGGCGACGCGCCGGGGATGAAACTCCTCGAGCTCATCCATCTTCTCGCCGACGCCGATGAGCTTGATCGGCTTGCCGGTGACGGCGCGCATCGACAGCGCCGCGCCGCCGCGGCCGTCGCCGTCCATGCGGGTCAGCACGAGGCCGGTGATGCCGACGCGGTCGTCAAAATTGCGCGCGAGATTGACCGCGTCCTGACCGGTCAGTGCATCGGCGACGAGCAGGATCTCATGCGGGTTGGACTTCCGCTTGATCTCCGCCATCTCGATCATCAACGGCTCGTCGATATGGGTGCGGCCGGCGGTATCGAGGATGACGATGTCATGGCCGCCGAGCTTGGCCGCCTGGACGGCACGCGCGGCAATGTCGGTCGGCGACTGGCCGGCGATGATCGGCAGTGTATCGACGCCCGTCTGGACGCCAAGCTGGCGCAACTGCTCCTGCGCGGCCGGACGGCGCGTGTCGAGCGAAGCCATCAGGACCTTCTTCTTGTCCCGGCTCGTCAAGCGCTTGGCGATCTTGCCCGTGGTTGTCGTCTTGCCCGAGCCCTGGAGGCCGACCATCATGATGACGACCGGGGCCGGCGCGTTGAGATCGATCGGCACGCCCTCCGAGCCGAGCATCGCGACGAGCTCGTCATGGACGATCTTGACGACCATCTGGCCGGGCTTGATCGATTTCAGGATTTCGGCGCCGACCGCCTTCTCGCGAACCTTTTCCGTGAAGGACCGCACGACATCGAGCGCGACGTCCGCTTCGAGCAGCGCACGGCGAACCTCCCGAAGCGCCGCGGAAACATCAGCTTCCGACAGGGCGCCGCGGCCGGTCAGTCCATTCAATATGGAACCAAGACGGTCCTGGAGGCTCTCGAACATTCTCTCTTCCTTCTGGTTTCCGGTTTCACCAACGGCTCAGCCGGAAACGTGGGTTCCCTCGCGCGGAAAACAAGGCGCAAAGCCAAAAACCACCCGAGGGCGCAACGCGCTGTCGGATGTTGACCTCCGGGCTCTCTTTATACCTTTGCGGGGCCCGGTCGGCGGCTTCGAAGTTATCACTTGCGAAGGAACTGGCCGCGATAAACAGCAAAGCCGGTGAAAAGTCAAGGATTGGCGGCAAATTCGCGCCTGAACCACATCAGGTCAGCACGGCGCCTCGCCCTTCGAGCGCCTCGGCATGCTTGCGCCATCCGTCTTTGTCGCGGCTCAATACGGCGTTTTCGAGGATTTCGACCCGATAGCCGCGGTTAAGCGCGCCGTTGGCGGTGTTCTGGACGCAGTAGCAACCGTCGAGGCCTGTCAGCAGCAAGGTGCCAATTCTGTTTGCAGCCAGATAGCCTTCGAGCTCCGGCGAGGAGAAGCCGTCGCTCAGCGATTTCACGACCTCGAAATCCGGCGATAGCGGCAGTGCGAGACCGAGCCCTTTCGATCCCGGGATTCCCCGCCCCTCGCCAAAAAGCCAAATCATCAGCCTGATGAGAGGCGCGCGATATACATGGCGGATGGCAATCACCGGTATCTCGGCTTCGCTCGCCTTGACGGCAGCCGTGCTGATCATGGCAAGACGCTTCTTCAGATAGGCCTCGTCCCATCCGTATTTTCCGCCGATGGAGGTGAAGTCCTTCTGTATGTCGATGACAAGCAGCGCCAGGTTCGGCCGCATCGAAATATCGATGCGCTCGCCAGTGGTCGGCGTATTCGCCCTCCGCAATTCGTGCTTCAGGCGAAGGACGAAGAGGGCGACAGCAACGGTGATCGCCCCGACCACCGCGAGAACTGCAATCATCCGCTTTCCTCCGTGCCGAATTGACGCGCTAGTTCCTCGAAAGCTGAGTCGACGCGCGCCATCACCCGAAGAGCCACCACCACCTCGGTCTGGTTGATATCGCCGAGGGTCGCATGCAGCAGTTCGAGTTCGCGCTGGTGAACGGCGTTGAACAAGTCACGACCGTCGGCGCTCGGGACGCAGAAATAGGCTTTGCGGTGCTCGGGATTGGGCTTTTTCTCGATCAGGGCCTTTGCGAGGAGCCCCGCCGCGATGCGCTGGACGAACTGCCGCTTCATCGACAGCCGCCTTGCCGCCTCCGGCACAGTCAGCGGCTCGTCGCAAAGCACTTCCAGGACGGCTCTCTCGGCAACCGTGATCCCCGCCCCCTCGAGCATCTTCTCCACCGTCCTGTTGACGTTGAGCTGAATTGGGCGGACAAGTTTGATGGCCTTGTAGAGCCGTTCCTGTTTGTCGAAGCGGACGAGCATCGGCGCATAATAGCAATCGAGTTGTCATCTTCAAGAATTTGTTAAGGACTTTTGCCTGAACCCTGTGATGAGGCGTCCAGTGCGCCTATCTTGTGGCATGGCAACGGCAGCCGAGGGACGGCAATGAGGAAAGGTGGCAATCCCTATTACTCCGGCCCGTTTCGGATCATTTCGACGGCGTTCGCTTCTTCAATCCCGGCGGCACAGAACCGCGCGGCTTCGCCGCTCTCCTGCGCTGGCAGCTTGGCGGCGGTCGGGCGAGATGGCCGGCGCACCATGCCAGTCCGTTTCTGCAGGCGAGACCGGCCCTCAATGTCGACGGCGACGGCCTCCGGGTGACCATGGTCGGGCATGCGACGCTCCTGATCCAGGTCGGCGGCCTGAATATCCTGACCGACCCGGTCTGGTCGCACCGCGCAAGCCCCTTCACCTTCGCCGGTCCGCATCGCCGCAATGCACCTGGCATCCTCATGGACGACCTTCCGCCGATCGACGTCGTCCTCGTCACGCACAATCACTACGACCACCTCGATCTCGCCACGCTCACCGCATTGAACGAGGAGCACGCGCCGCGCGTCGTGACACCGCTCGGCAACGACACGATTATCTGGCGTTCGGTTCCGAACGCCCAAATCTCCGTTGTCGATTGGGGCGACCGGGTCGATGTGGAAGACGGGATCACGATCCATGCCGAGCCCTGCCATCACTGGTCGGCCCGCCGGTCCGGCGACCGGCGCATGGCCCTGTGGGCCGCCTTCGTCATCGAAACCCCTGCCGGCAAAATCTATCATGTCGGCGACACCGGCTTTCACGACGGCATCAACTATCGTGCCGCCAGTGCCAAGCATGGCCCGTTCCGCCTCGCCAACCTGCCCTTCGGCTGCTACGAGCCGCGCTGGTTCATGGCGTCGCAGCACCAGAATCCGGAAGAGGCGGTCAAGGGCATGATTGCCTGCGGCGCCGAACATGTCGCCGGGCATCACTGGGGCACGTTCCGATTGACCAATGAAGGGATCGAAGAGCCGCTGAGAGCCCTGGAGGCGGCACTCGACAGCGCCGGCATTGAACGGGCACGCTTCAGGGCGATGCGCCCCGGCGAGATCTTCGACGTTCCTGCGACCGCACCGAAGGCCGAATAAAGCCGGTACTGGTAATTTCCGGGCTTTTCCGCCATATACAGCGCAAATGCAGGACGCCTCCCCGAAGTGGGGGCGAGTTTGGATAATCGCGACATGGCCGACCACGTGCAATTTGCCAGGATGAACGGGCTTGGAAACAAGATCCTGGTCGTGGACATGCGCGGCCGTAAGGATCGCGTCACGCCTCATGCCGCGGTCGCGCTCAATGCCGATCCTGCGACCGAGTTCGACCAGATCATGGCGATCCACGATCCGAAGGCCGCCGGCACCGATGCCTGGATCGACATCATCAATTCCGACGGATCGATGGCGCAGGCCTGCGGCAATGGCACCCGCTGTGTCGTGCAGGCGCTCGCCGCCGAAACTGGAAAGAAGGCCTTCCTCTTCCATACGGTCGCCGGTCTGCTCGAAGCCAAGGGGCACGACGACGGCACGATCTCCGTCGACATGGGAAGCCCACGTTTCGGCTGGAGCGAGATCCCCTTGGCCGAAGAATTCCACGACACGCGCCGGATCGAGCTGCAGATCGGTCCGATCGATGCTCCGGTCCTGCACTCGCCTTCCGTCGCCTCGATGGGCAACCCGCATGCGATCTTCTGGGTCGAGAACGACGTCTGGTCCTACGAGCTCGATCGCTTCGGGCCGCTCCTTGAAAATCATCCGATCTTTCCGGAGCGCGCCAATATCTCGATCGCCCGGGTCCTTTCGCGCGACGAGATGGATCTGAGGACCTGGGAGCGCGGGGCAGGGCTGACGCTTGCCTGCGGCTCGGCGGCTTGCGCCGCCGCCGTCAGCGGCGCAAGAACCGGCCGGACGGAGCGGACGGTAACAGTGAATGTTCCGGGCGGGCCACTCCTGATCGAATGGCGCGAGAAGGACGACCACGTCATCATGACGGGGCCGGCCGAATGGGAATGGTCGGGCACGCTCGACCCCGCAACGGGCGCCTTCCAGCGCGACGGTGCAGTGGCTGGCGACAGCGGAGCGCGGGCGCTTTGAGCGGCGTCGAGGTCATAACCTTCGGCTGCCGCCTCAATATCTATGAATCGGAAGTGATGCGGGCCGAAGCCGAGAAGGCGGGGCTGAACAACGCCATTCTCGTCAACACCTGCGCGGTGACCGGCGAGGCCGTGCGCCAGGCGCGTCAGGCGATCCGCCGCGCGCGCCGCGACAATCCGCACGCCCGCATCATCGTCACCGGCTGCGCCGCCCAGACCGAGAAGGAAACCTTTGCCGAGATGGCCGAGGTTGATGCGGTCCTCGGCAACGAAGAGAAGCTCACGAGCGCCTCCTATCGCGCGCTGCCCGATTTCGGCGTCTCGGCGGAGGAAAAACTCCGCGTCAACGACATCATGAGCGTGCGCGCCACCGCGCCGCAGATGATCAAACACATTGATGGACATGTGCGCGCGTTCATCCAGGTGCAGAACGGCTGCGACCACCGCTGCACCTTCTGCATCATTCCCTATGGCCGCGGCAATTCCCGCTCTGTGCCGATGGGCGCCGTCGTCGATCAGGCGCGCCGGCTGGTCGAAGGCGGTTACCGTGAAATCGTGCTGACCGGCGTCGACGCAACGAGCTATGGCGCCGACCTTCCGGGAAAGCAGACACTCGGGCTGCTCGCGAAGACGCTGTTGAAGCAGGTGCCGGACATCCTGCGCCTGCGCCTTTCGTCGATCGACAGCATCGAGGCGGACCGGCACCTTTTCGACTTGATCGCCGACGAGCCGCGCTTCATGCCACATCTGCATCTTTCGCTCCAGCACGGCGACGACCTGATCCTGAAGCGGATGAAGCGGCGGCATTCGAGCGCCGATGCCCGCGCCTTTTGCAACGAGGTCCGCGGTTTGAGGCCCGAGGTGAGCTTCGGCGCCGACATGATCGCTGGCTTTCCGACCGAAACCGAGGAGATGTTCGAGAATGCCGTGCGTCTCGCCGATGACTGCGGCATCGCGCATCTCCACGTCTTCCCCTATAGCCCGCGCCCCGAGACGCCGGCCGCGCGTATGCCGCAGCTCGATCGCGCCCTCGTCAAGGAGCGCGCGGCGCGCCTGCGCGCCAAGGGGGCAGAACTCTACGCCGCCCATATCGAGAGCATGATCGGCAGCGAGCAGACGATCCTCGTCGAGATGAACGGGCTGGCGCACACGGAAAACTTCACGCTCGTCGATGCGGCCGGCCTCGAGCCGCGATCGCTCGTTGCGGTCACAATTACCGGCCACAATGGCAAGCATCTGACGATGCAACAAAAACAGATGGCTGCGGCCTGAAATCCGGAAATTCCCATGGCGATTGGTTTCATCAAGAAGATTTTCTCCTTCGGCAAGGGCGCCGTCGAGGAGAAACCCGCGCCGCCGCAGGAGGCGCCGGAGGCGGCACCGGGCGCGGTCGCCGGCGACGCTGCGACGACCCCCGATGTCCCTTTCGGACATCTCCCCCACAAGGGGGGAGAGGAGGTGGCGCCTGAGGCGGCCGCAGGGGATGATCGAGCTGTCATCGAAGAGGCTGCCGCAGACGATCTCGCCCGCTCGCCCGAGACAACCGCACCAGAGGCCGAAGTAACGCGCGAAGACACCGCGGAAAGCACCCCTCCCGCCGCAGACGAAAACGCTGGCTTTGCGGACGAGAGCGCGCCTCCCCCAATCTCCCCCCCTGTGGGGGAGATGCCCGGCAGGGCAGAGGAGGGTGAGCCCCCGTCTGCATACGCCGAGAAGCATGAGCATGAGGCCGAGACCGCCATACCCCCCTCTGTCCCTTCGGGACATCTCTCCCACAAGGGGGGAGATCAGGGGGAGACCGAGGTAGCCGCTGAGGATGAACGGGCCACCCTGCGAGATGAGACGGTCGGCAGAGACAATCTCGCCGCCTCTACCGAGACCGAGACAGAGACAGAGACAGAGACAGAGACAGAGACCGAGACCGAGACCGAGACCGAGACCGAGACCGAGGATGCCAAGCGCCAAGAGTCCGAGGCAAGCCCCGACTTCGCCGCGCAGGAAGACACTACCGCGGGCGAAACCGTCCCGGTGGACGACGAGAGCGTGCCTCCTCCAATCTCCCCCCTTGTGGGGGAGATGCCCGGCAGGGCAGAGGGGGGTGAGCGCCTTACCGATCACGCCCCGCCTCGCAATGAAGCCGCCATACCCGCCCGTTCGGGACATCTCCCCCACCAGGCGGAAGAGGCGGCAGCCGCCCCCAGCCTGCCCAAGGGCTTTGCCACCGCCGACAAGCGTCCGACGGAGGCAGCGCCCGCTCGTCAGCAGAAGCTTCCCTGGTACCAGCGCCTGCGCCGCGGCCTCGCGCGCTCCTCGTCGCACCTGAAGGGCCAGATCACCAGCCTCTTCACCAAGAGGAAGCTCGACGAGGCGACGCTGCAGGATCTCGAAGACCTGCTGATCCAGGCCGATCTTGGTGTCGAGACGGCGATGCGCATCACCGATACGCTCGCCTCCGAGCGCTATGGCAAGGACGTCTCCGGCGAAGACGTGTCCCGCATCATGGCCGGCGAGATCACCAAGGTGCTGGCGCCGGTGGCGAAGCCCCTGGAGCTCGATCTCAGCCACAAGCCGCACGTGATCCTCGTCGTCGGCGTCAACGGTACGGGCAAAACGACGACGATCGGCAAGCTCGCGGCAAAGCTTTCCGGCGCGGGGCTCAAGGTCATGCTGGCCGCGGGCGACACCTTCCGCGCTGCAGCAATCGAACAATTGAAGATCTGGGCCGAGCGGACGAAGTCCGACATCGTCTCGTCGAAGCTCGGCGCCGATGCGGCCGGCCTCGCCTACGAGGCGTTCCAGCTCGCGCGCGAGAAGAAGTCGGACGTGCTGATCATCGACACCGCCGGGCGGCTGCAGAACAAGACGGAGCTGATGGCCGAACTCGAAAAGATCGTCCGCGTCCTCGGCAAGCTCGATCCGGATGCGCCGCATACGGTCTTACAGACGCTCGACGCGACGACCGGGCAGAATGCCCTGCAGCAGGTCGAGATCTTCCGCAACGTCGCGGGCGTCAGCGGCCTGATCATGACCAAGCTCGACGGCACTGCGCGCGGCGGCATTCTCGTGGCGATCTCCGCCAAGCATAAGCTGCCGGTCTATTTCATCGGCGTCGGCGAGGGTGTCGACGATCTCGAGCCCTTCGAGGCGAAGGATTTCGCCGAGGCGATCGCCGGCGTTGCCGCCTGATGGCGAGCCGCCATGCTTACTGCATGTTTCCTTAAATCGCGCGCGATTTAAGGATAAAAACATGCAGCAATTCAAAGTGCTACAGCATCCTTTGCGCGTCTGATAAGACGCGCGGCGCAGTAGAAGAACGTTTGGCCTGCCTTGTTGATATGGTTTTGCCGCAATGCTGGTGTTATGAGCAGCCGGAGGGGCGAGGAAACGTGTGAAGCGCTTTTCCGCCCGCGTCCCGCTCCGCTGCATTCTCCTTAAGTCGGAACCGATTTAAGGAGAATGCAGGAACTAAAATGCTACAGCGACCTTTGCGTGTCTCGTGAGACGCGCGGCGCGGTAGAAGGCGCGATATGCAAGAACAGGATCCGCATATGTCGACAATCGAAGCCGCCAAACCGCGGACAGAAGTGAGCCCGCTCCTGAAGCTCGTGCTGGAGCTCGGGCCACTCATGGTCTTCTTCTTCGCCAATTCCCGCGGCGACTGGCTGGCGAGCCGCTTTCCCATGCTTGCCGAACTCGGCGGACCGATCTTCATCGCCACCGGGCTCTTCATGGCGGCAACGGCGATCGCGCTCGTCGCTTCCTGGATGCTGACCCGGACGCTGCCGATGATGCCGCTCGTATCCGGGATCGTCGTATTCGTCTTCGGCGCGCTGACCCTCTGGCTGCAGAACGACACTTTCATCAAGATGAAGCCGACGATCGTCAATTCGCTCTTCGGCGCGATCCTGCTCGGCGGTCTCTTGTTCGGCAAATCCCTGCTCGGTTACGTCTTCCATTCCGCCTTCAAGCTGGATGAGGATGGCTGGCGGAAGCTGACGATCCGCTGGGGTCTGTTCTTCCTGTTCCTGGCTGTACTGAACGAGATCGTCTGGCGCACCTTCTCGACGGACTTCTGGGTGGCCTTCAAGGTCTGGGGAACGATGCCGATCACCATTGTCTTCACCCTCGCCCAGATGCCGTTGATCATGAAGCATTCGCTCGAACAGGATAGCGCCGAGTGACGATCGCCGCCGGGACCGACGACAACCGACAACGCTGGGCCTGGTTCTGGCTGATCGCCTGCCTCGGCGTGGTCGCCATCCAGATACTGATGCAGCATCTCATGGGCCGGCTGTGGATCTGCGAATGCGGCTACGTCAAGCTGTGGGAGGGCGTGGTCAAGTCCAGCGGCAACTCGCAGCACCTCACCGACTGGTACACGCCGTCCCATATTATTCACGGCTTCCTCTTCTATGGTCTCGGTCATCTGCTCCTGCGCGGCAAGCCGCTGAGCGCGCGTCTCCTCCTTGCGACCGTGATTGAATCCGCCTGGGAAATCGCCGAAAATACACCGATGGTGATCAACCGCTACCGTTCGGCGACAATCTCGCTCGACTATTTCGGCGACAGCATCCTGAACTCCACCATGGACACGCTCGCCATGGCTACGGGCTTCCTGCTGGCATCGCGGCTGCCGGTCGTTGTGACGGTCGCGATCGCAATCGTTCTGGAGCTCTTCACCGCCTGGACGGTGCGCGACAACCTGACCTTGAACGTGCTGATGCTCGTCTGGCCGCTCGATGCGGTGAAGGCATGGCAGGCGGGGCTTTAGCAACTCCATCGCCCGCATTTGCCCCTCATCCCGCTGCCGCGACCTTCTCCCCGCATGCGGGGAGAAGGAACTTGCGGCACTCGCTCTCTCCTCCTCACCGAGGCGGCGATTGCATCGGAGAGAAGAGGGAGCGGCGAATTCAAGTCCCCTCGCCCATGCATGGTAAGGGATTTCGGTGGGCGCCGCGAGTCCCTTCGCCCCGCGTGCGGGGAGAAGGTGGCCGGCAGGCCGGATGAGGGGCGACGGAACGAAAGATCCGCTGGGCCCGTCACGAGCCCGCGAGCGCCTTCTCGATCGCCGGCATCAGCCCTTCCTTGAGGCTGCGTTCGTCGAACGGGCCGACGCGCTTGTAGAGGATCGTGCCGTCGGCGCCGACGAGGTAGGATTCCGGGATGCCGTAGACGCCCCAGTCGATCGCGGCCTTGCCGCGTGGATCGACGCCGATCGCCGAGAATGGATTGCCGAGCTCGCCCAGGAAACGCAGTGCGTTTTCGTTCTGGTCCTTGTAGTTGATGCCGACGACCAGAAGCCGCGGATCCTTGGAGAGCTCAAGGATGATCGGGTGTTCCTGCCGGCAGGGCACGCACCAAGAGGCCCAGACATTGACGAGCGTCAGCCTGCCCTTGATCGCGGCATCGGTCAACGCCGGCATCGGCTGGCCCGCAAGCGTCGCGCCTTCCAACGGCGGCAGATCGAGCTTCGGCGCCTTCGTGCCGATCAGCGCCGAGGGGATTTCGCTCACATCCTTGCCGGAATTCAGTTGGCTCCAAAAGATCAGCGCCAGTGCCGCGAAGATGATGAGCGGCAGCGCCGCGAACACGAAACGCAAAGCGCCCGGCTTGCGCTCGTCCGGCGGAGGTGCGTGGGTGCTGCTCATCGGCCGGCCCCGCCAGAAGCCTCCGCCGAGCGACGTCGAATGCCTGCCGCCTCGAGCTCCTTCAACTCACGCTGGCGGGCGCGGCCATCGCCGATGACCCAGAACACGAGTCCCACCACCGTAACGGCGGCGACGGCATAGCTGGCAAAGACATAGGCGGCGTGGCTCATCATAGTGCCTGCGCCTCCCGGCCGGCGTTGCGAACAGCTTGACGGCGGAGCGACGTGACCCGGCGGCGCCAGATCTCGTTGCGCATCGCGGCAATGTGCAGCGTGAAGAACAGCAGCGTGAAGGCGACCGCCATAGTGAGGAGCGGCCACAAGAACTCGGGATCGATCGTCGGCCCGTCGAGGCGCAAAACGCTCGCCGGCTGATGCAGCGTATTCCACCATTCGACCGAGAACTTGATGATCGGAATGTTGACGAAGCCGACCAGCACGAGGACGGCCGAAACGCGGGCCGAACGGGCGGGATCATCCATGGCGCGATTGAGTGCAATCAGCCCGAGATACATGAGAAAAAGCACGAAGACCGAAGTCAGCCGCGCATCCCAGACCCACCAGGCGCCCCACATCGGCTTGCCCCAGAGCGAACCGGTCACGAGCGCGAGAAAGGTGAAACAGGCACCGATGGGCGCGGCCGCCTTGGCGGAAACATCGGCTAGCGGATGGCGCCAAACGAGCGTGCCGAGCGCAGAGATCGCCATCACCGTGTAGCACATCATCGACAGCCAGGCGGCCGGCACATGCACATACATGATGCGCACCGTCTCGCCCTGCTGGTAGTCGCCTTCAGTGGTGAAGGAGAGCCAGACGCCGGCGGCGAAGAACAGGACGGTGCAGGCGGCAAACCAGGGCAGGACACGGTCCGCCAGCGCCAGAAACCGGGTCGGATTGGCGAGATCGCTGAATTTGCGGATAGCCAGGCTGTTTTCGCTCATCACGGCTCTTTAACGCGGAAGCATCCCTTCCGCAATTGACCTCCAGCGCCGCGCGTCCTTTAGACGCGCAAGGGTCGCTGCAGCACTTCGAATTTGCTGCACAATTTTAGCCTTAGATCGAATTCGGTCTAAGGAATTACGCACTGGTCAATCACGACTGCGTCAACGCATCGCATCAGTACGTTTAGGCCCTTACGCTACTCAATCGGCCGAATGCCTGAGCGCGGCGGCTGCCGCGACCGGACCGATCACCGCGAAGAACAGGGTTATCGCCATCAATATCATGAAAGGCGGCAGAAACGGGGCGGGATCTTCGATCGCCGCATAAACCGCGCTGACGCCGAAGATCAGCACCGGGATGGCAAGCGGCAGAACGAGGATCGAGACGAGCAGGCCGCCGCGCGGCAAGGCGACCGCGACCGCGGCACCGACCGCGCCGATGAAGGTGATCGCCGGCGTTCCGGCAAGAAGCGTGAGCATGGTCGCGCCGATCGCCAGCTCGTTCATATTCATGAAAAGGCCGAGCAGCGGCGAGGCGATGACAAGCGGCAGGCCGGTCGCGGCCCAATGGGCCGCGCACTTGACAAACACCGTCATGAGCAGCGGTGTTTCCTGCATCAGCAGAAGATCGAGCGAGCCATCCTCGCGCTCCGCCTGGAAGAGACGGTCGAGACCGAGCAGCGAGGCCAGCAGCGCGCCGATCCAGAGCATCGCCGGGCCGATGCGCGACAGGAGATTGAGGTCCGGTCCGACCCCGAAAGGAACGACGGCAACGACGGTCATGAAGAACAGCACGCCGATCATGGTGCCACCACCAGCACGCACGGAGAGCTTGAGGTCGCGGAAGAAGAGGGCGATCAATGCGTAAACCCCTTCATCTGCAAGCTCTGCGTCGATCCGAGCCCGAGAGGTTGATGCGTGGCGGCAATGATGATGCCGCCACGCTCGAGATGAGCCGTCACCAGCGCGGCGAACAGCCTGTCCGCCCCCGCGTCGAGAGCGGCGGTCGGCTCGTCGAGCAACCAGATCGGCCTATAGGCGACGAGAAGCTTGGCCATGGCCATGCGCCGCTGCTGACCGGCAGAAAGATAGCCGAAGGGCAGATGCGTGATGCCGGCAAGCCCGACGGCTTCGGCGGCTGCCGCGACGTCGATGCCGGAGCCTCCGGGCGAATCACCCATGAAGTGCTGCCAGAAGGAAAGATTTTCCCGGACGGTCAGCTCCTGCTTCATTGCATTGCGATGGCCGAGATAATGGCTGAGCTCGTAGGGATGGGCGATTTCGGCCGGTCCTCCCTCGATTCTGAGCCTCCCTGATTCGGCCCGCAGCAGGCCCGCCAGAACCCTGAGCAGGGTCGACTTGCCGGAGCCGTTCGGCCCCGTCACCACAAGGGCGTCCCCCTCTCCGAGCGCAAAGGAAATATCGTTAAAAATCAGGTCCTCGCCGCGCCTCGCACTCAAACCTTCAGCCAGCAGGCGCATGTATTTTCAGCTTCCCTTTATGCTCTTTGCCGCACAGCAAAAAAAGTTCCGATTGAACCTTGGTTGGTCTGGCACCATCTGGAGAAATTATCTATAACGCCGGCAACACGCCAGCGGTCGGCGTGAATTTCATCCAAGCGCCGAACATGGAATGACATTCCACGTACGGACAGCGGAAATGGCCGCACCCGCATCCCATTTCGCGCTTCACAAGCGCTCGGGCGTTCGTACGTCAGTTTTTGGCGATCAGACGGAACGGGGTATTATCCAGTGTCCAAATCCCTAGACAGTTTCAATTGTCGCTCCACGCTCACGGTCAACGGCGTGGACTATGTCTATTACAGCCTTCCGAAGGCGGAAGCGAACGGCCTCGCCGGCGTTTCGAAGCTTCCCTATTCGATGAAGGTGCTGCTGGAGAACCTGCTGCGTAATGAGGATGGCCGCTCGGTCACCAAGAAGGATATCGAGAACGTCGCCGCATGGCTCAGCGACAAGGGCACCGCGGAAAACGAAATCGCCTACCGTCCTGCTCGCGTGCTGATGCAAGACTTCACCGGCGTCCCGGCCGTCGTCGACCTCGCGGCCATGCGTGACGCCATGGTCTCGCTCGGCGGCGACCCGGAGAAGATCAACCCGCTCGTCCCCGTCGACCTCGTCATCGACCACTCGGTCATCGTCGACGAGTTCGGCACGCCTCAGGCCTTTGCCCGCAACGTCGAGCTGGAATACCAGCGCAATGGTGAGCGCTACCGCTTCCTGAAATGGGGCCAGCAGGCCTTCAAGAACTTCCGCGTCGTGCCGCCGGGCACCGGCATCTGTCATCAGGTCAACCTGGAGTATCTCGGCCAGACGGTCTGGACGCGCGAAGAGAATGGCGAAGTCACCGCCTATCCGGACACCTGTGTCGGCACCGACAGCCACACCACCATGATCAACGGCCTCGGCGTACTCGGCTGGGGCGTCGGCGGCATCGAGGCGGAAGCTGCGATGCTCGGCCAGCCGGTCTCCATGCTTCTGCCGGAAGTCATCGGCTTCAAGCTCACCGGCAAGCTCAAGGAAGGCGTGACAGCGACCGACCTGGTGCTGACGGTCGTCCAGATGCTGCGCAAGAAGGGCGTGGTCTCGAAGTTCGTCGAATTCTTCGGCCGCGGTCTCGACAACATGACGCTCGCCGACCGCGCGACGATCGGCAACATGGGTCCGGAATACGGTGCGACCTGCGGCTTCTTCCCGGTAGACGCCGAAACCATCAACTACCTCACCATGTCCGGCCGTGAAGAACAGCGTATCGCGCTGGTCGAGGCCTATTCGAAAGCTCAAGGCATGTGGCGCGAAGGCGACGGTTCCGAACTCGTCTTCACCGACACGCTGGAACTCGACCTCGGCGACGTCGTGCCGTCGATGGCAGGCCCCAAGCGTCCGGAAGGCCGCATCGCGCTGGAAGACATCGCCTCCGGCTTCGCAACCTCGCTCGAAAGCGATTACAAGAAGCCGGGTCAGCTTTCTAACCGCTACAAGGTCGAAGGCACGGACTTCGACCTTGGCCACGGCGACGTTACGATCGCAGCCATCACCTCGTGCACCAACACCTCGAACCCCTCGGTGCTGATCGCGGCCGGCCTGCTCGCCCGCAACGCAGTTGCCAAGGGCCTGAAGACGAAGCCGTGGGTCAAGACCTCGCTCGCCCCCGGATCGCAGGTCGTCGGCGAATATCTGGCGAAGTCCGGCCTGCAGGCCGACCTCGACAAGCTCGGCTTTAACCTGGTCGGCTTCGGCTGCACCACTTGCATTGGCAACTCTGGACCGCTGCCGGGCCCGATCTCGAAAACGATCAACGACAAGGGCCTGATCGCCGCCGGCGTTCTCTCGGGCAACCGCAACTTCGAGGGCCGCATCTCGCCGGACGTTCAGGCGAACTATCTCGCCTCGCCGCCGCTCGTCGTCGCCTATGCGCTGGCCGGCACGGTTCAGAAGGACCTGACCAAGGAGCCGATCGGCGAGGACAAGGATGGCAAGCCGGTCTACTTGAAGGACATCTGGCCGACCTCGCAGGAGATCCAGGACTTCATCTTCAGGTACGTCACCCGCGAGCTCTACGCCACGAAATATGCGGACGTGTTCAAGGGCGACGCCAACTGGCAGGCGGTTCAGGTCCCGGCCGGGCAGACCTATGCCTGGGACGAGGCTTCCACCTATGTCCAGAATCCGCCCTACTTCGTCGGCATGGGCAAGAAGGGCGCCGGCATCTCCGACATCAAGGGCGCCCGCGTCCTCGGCCTCTTCGGCGACAAGATCACCACCGACCATATTTCTCCGGCCGGTTCGATCAAGGCGCAGTCGCCGGCGGGCTCCTACCTGCTCGGCCACGGCGTCGGCGTCGCCGACTTCAACCAGTACGGCACGCGTCGCGGCAACCATGAGGTGATGATGCGCGGCACCTTCGCCAACATCCGCATCCGCAACCACATGCTCGGCCCGAACGGCAAGGAAGGTGGCTACACCATCCACTATCCGTCGAAGGAGGAGATGTCGATCTACGACGCCGCCATGAAGTACAAGGAAGAGGGCGTTCCGCTCGTCATCTTCGCCGGCGTCGAATACGGCAATGGTTCGTCGCGCGACTGGGCGGCCAAGGGCACCAACCTGCTCGGCGTCAAGGCCGTGATCGCCCAGTCCTTCGAGCGCATCCACCGCTCGAACCTCGTCGGCATGGGTGTCGTCCCGTTCGTCTTCGAAGAGGGCATGACTTGGGAGTCGCTCAGCTTGAAGGGCGACGAGGTCGTGACGATCGACAATCTTACCAATGTCCAGCCGCGTGAGAAGCGCGTGGCCCGGATCACCTATGGCGACGGCTCGGTCAAGGAAGTTCCGCTGATCTGCCGCATCGACACGCTTGACGAGGTCACCTACGTCAACAACGGCGGCATCCTGCAGACGGTTCTGCGCGACCTCGCAGCCTGAGCCTGCCGACCATAGAACGCTTGCGAGCCGGGGCATCGAAAGATGCCCCGGCTTTTTCACGTTCCCGTACCGGTAAGCAGTGAAATGCTCACTCCAACGTGACTTTCCGTTGAAGAACGGCCGTCGTATGTATGAATTCCAGCATTCGAGCCTGCCTACAATAAAGTGACGCCATGACATTCGCCTATACAACAACCATCCGGCGTCTCGCCCTAGCTTTAGGGTTTTTGGGAGCAGGCTTTGGAGCGGTTGCGGCGGACGACGGGAAGGCAGTCAAGGGCGTCGTCGAACTCTTCACCAGCCAGGGCTGCTCCTCCTGTCCACCGGCAGATGCGGCGCTCAAGAAGCTCGTCGACGAGGGCGACGTCGTCGCGCTCGCCTACCACGTCGACTACTGGAACTATCTCGGCTGGGCAGACACGCTCGCTTCCAAGGAAAATACCGAACGGCAATATGCCTATGCGCGCATGCTCGGCCGCAACGGCGTCTATACGCCCCAGGCGGTCCTCAACGGGCGCGATCATCTCAACGGCGCCAACCTGCAGGCGATCAGGAGCCGGCTCGACGCGATGAACACGGAGGGCCGGGGACTGGCCGTGCCGGTCCAGGCGGCGATTGGCGACGATGGAATCTCGATCAAGGTCGGAGCCGGTAAGGGCAAGGCAAATGTCGTCGTCGTCTATTTCGACCGGGCCAAGGTGGTCGATGTCGAAAAAGGCGAAAACAGCGGCAAGCAGATCGCCTATTGGCATGCCGTGCGCGACATACAGACGATCGGCATTTGGGATGGCAAGCCGGCCGAATTCACATTGCCCGCCTCCGTCCTGATCGAGGGAAATGGCAACAGCGGATGCGCCGTCCTGCTGCAATCGATGAAGGATGCGGAAACGCCGGGGGCCATCGTCGGAGCGGCAGCCGTTCTTGCCGGCCCGCAGGGCAAACTCTGAACCAGTGATTTTCTGAGACGGGGGTGGTTCGGCCCGGCAGCATCGAGGGGCTGGGGCTGAGGGTTCGAAGTTACCGGACCGAACCGGTCATGTCTGCGTTCGTAATATCTCCCGCAGCATGACGACCTGTCCGGACATACGGTGGCAACGACTCTGTCCGGCAGCAGGCGAAGTCTTGCCGTGAATTGGGGCGGCGATTTGACTGAATTGCGGCAAGGACAAGAATTGCCGGCATTGTTCACCGGCTTCCGTCTTGCTTTTCCGCTCGTGTCAGGCACACTGTCGTAGTCCTGTCACATCAGAAGGCCGAAATACTGATGACTGATCAACCGGATTTACCGGAAGGCGAGACGCGTCGCCAGGGCCAGGCCACATCGCAAGTGGTCGATTTTCACGAATACAAGAACGCCAGGAATCCCCCTCCCGTTACATTTCATCGCCGTGAGCTGGACCAGATTTTGCGGGTCTATGGCCGCATGGTCGGCGAAGGCGAATGGCGCGACTATGCGATCGACCACACGAAGGATCGAGCCGTATTCTCCGTGTTCAAGCGATCGGGGGAAACGCCGCTCTACCGGATCGAGAAAAACCCGAAGCTTGCGGCAAAGCAGGGTGCCTATAGCGTGCTCAACGCCCATGGCACGATATTGAAGCGCGGCCATGAGCTTGCCCTGGTGCTCAAGGTGTTCGACAAGGTCCTGAAGCTCGTCGAAACCTGACGCGATATCTGCTTTGGAATGACCCCGCATCCTCCTGCCGACACCCCCGCAGGCGGGGCGAAGGGCTATGTCGCGCCTCAGGTTCGCTCACCCTGCGAACGGAGAGAGGGATAGGGCGAGAGGACCTAAGTTCGGTAGAGCGTATCCGGATAGATGCCTTCGGTGGGGTCGGTGGCCGTTCCGTCTCCGAGCGCGAGCTGCATGATCGCCGTGTCGAGCCAGCGGCCGTGCTTGAAGCCGGTCGCCTTCATCAAGCCCTGATGCTCGAAGCCGAGTGCCCGATGCAGCGCGATCGATGACGGGTGTGCACCGCCGATCACCGCCACCATCTGGCGGAAGCCAAGCGCCGTGCATCGCCTGATCAGCTCCGCAAGCAAAGCCCTGCCGACGCCTTTACCCCGGGCATCTGGCGCCAGATAGATGGAGTCCTCCACCAGGAAGCGATAGGCCGTCCGCGTGCGGAATGCAGAAGCATAGGCGTAGCCGATGATCGCTCTGCCATAGTCCTCCTGTGCCACGATGTAAGGATAGCCGTTGCCGGTTATCGTTGAAAACCGCATTGCCATCTCCGCCTCGGAAGGCGGCGTTATCTCGTAGGTCGCCACGCCGTTTAAAACGGACTCGCGGTAGATGTCGGTAATTGCGGGAAGATCGGCAGCGACGGCGTCGCGGAGAGTGACAGACATGGGATTTCGTGATGTTGGCTTATCCCCATCAAATCGCATGGATCGGACGGGGCAATCAAGGCCGTTCTACTTTACAGCGCCGCGCGTCCAATCGGACGCACGACGACGCGGTAACAAAAAAGGCGGCCGAAGCCGCCTTTTCTGTGAATGCGCGTCTGACTACTCGTTCCTGTTGCCCAGGAACTGCAGCAGGAACATGAACAGGTTGATGAAGTCGAGATAGAGCGTCAGCGCGCCCATGATAGCCTTGCGGCCAGCAACCGCGACATCATCGGCCTCGTAGTACATTTCCTTGATCTTCTGCGTGTCGTAGGCGGTCAGGCCGGCGAAGACCAGTACGCCAATAACCGAGATCGCGAATGCGAACGCCGAAGACGCCAGGAAGATGTTGACGATCGACGCGATGATCAGGCCGAAGAGGCCCATGATCAGGAACGTGCCGAAGCCCGACAGATCCTTCTTCGTCGTGTAGCCGTATAGCGACAGGGCGCCGAAGGAGGCGGCCGTGACGAAGAACGTCTGCACGATGCTCTGGCCGGTGAAGACCAGGAAGATCGAGGACAGCGAAAGCCCCATCAAGGCGGCGTAGATCCAGAACGTCGTCTGCGCTGCGGAGACGCTCATCGAATTGATGCGGAAGCTCATGAAGAATACCAGCGCCAGCGGCGCCAGCATTACGACCCACTTCAAGGGCGAAGCGTAGATGAGCTGGGCGAATGCCGGATTGGAGACGGCAAGCGCATAGGCTCCGTAAGCTGCTACACCTGTGATCGCCAGCCCGAGAGCCATCAGGTTGTAGACCTTCAGCATGTAAGCGCGAAGGCCATCGTCGATCACGGCACCCGCCTGAGCGCCGGCGGGCGACATTCGGGTTTGGTAGTTTCTCAGATCAGCCATTGTTTCCTCATTTAAGCCCCGGTTGAATTGACGGTGTCGGGCGGTAAGTGTTTGTCCTTCAAGCGCCCAGGCGCCGCTGCGGGGCTCCAGCATGCCTGTGGACAAATATGATGTTGAAAACGGTCCCGCACAAGACCCGGAAGGGCCGGAATCGCGCAAAGCCGGGCCTCGAACCATCAAACAAGGGTGATTTACGGTTAATCGCCGCGCTCACAACTCGCGCAGCACCGGAGCGGCCTTCTGGCCGAGAATGCGCCAGGTTCCGGCAAGACCGATGCCGACGGTCATGACAAGCGCGACCACGATCGTGGCGACCGCGACATCCGGGAGGAAATCGGATGGCAGCGTCATCACGCGGCTGACGACGAACCAGGCGGAAACGCCTCCGGCGAACAGCGCGAATACGGCGGTTGCGAAGCCAAGAATGATATATTCGTAGCTGAAGGCGCGGATCAGTGTGCCGCGCGTGGCACCCAACGTCTTCAACACCACCGCATCGTGAATGCGCGCACGGTTGCCGGCGGCGAGCGCCCCCGCAAGAACGAGAACCGACGCGATAAGCGCGACCGCGGCGGCGGCGCGGATGGCCGTGGCAAGCTGCGCGAGAAGCGTATTGACGATATCGAGCGCATCCTTGACGCGCACGCTGGTGATCGTCGGATAGGTATTGGTGACCGACTTTAAGACCGCCGCTTCCTCGTTGGCCGTGGCATCGGGATCGATGACGGTTGCGAGCCAGGCATGCGGTGCGCCGGCAAACGTGTTCGGCGAGAAGACCATGACGAAGTTGATCGACAGCGATTCCCATTCGACGTTGCGGAAATTGATGATCTTCGCGGTGATGTTGCGGCCGAGCACGTTGACGGTCACCGTGTCGCCGAGTTTCAATCCGAGTTCGCGGGCCTCTTCTGCCGAGAACGAGACCAGCGGTTCACCGTGATAGTCCTCGGGCCACCAGTTGCCCTCGGTGAGCGTCGAGTTCTCCGGCCGATTTTTGGCATAGGTGATGCCACGGTCGCCGCGCAGCACCCATTGCCCGCCTGGCGGTACGTTGCGGCTGCTTACGTCCTCGCCGTTGAACGCAACGATGCGCCCGCGCAGCATCGGCACTTCGACGACCTTGCCCTTCGGCATCGCTTGGCCGAGCAGCAACCGAAACCCTTCGATCTCGCTGCCCTGAATGTCGACGAAGAAGAAATTGGGCGCGCGCTCGGCCATGTCGCCGGTGAGTTCGCGCCGAAGATTGCCGTCGATGAGCGCCAATGTCACGAGCAAGGCGAGACCAAGACCAAGGGACAGCACCACTGACGGTGTCAGGGCGCCGGGGCGATGGATATTGCCGATCGCTAATCTCAGCGCCGGCGAATTCACCCGCGGGCTGCGCCGCGCTAACCAGGAAATCAGCCACGACACGCCGCGCAGCAGGATGAAGGCAAAGGCGATTGCGCCGAGGAAGATCAGCGAAATGCTGCGATCATACGCCGTCCAGACGGCAAGGCCGGCGAGCGTCGCAAGGCAAGCCAGCGCCCCTGCGAGATAGGGCCAGGCCGGAAAGCCGGTTGGCTCGAACCCCTGTTGCCGGAAAAGCGCCGTCGCCGGCACCCGGCGCGCGCGGCCGAGCGGCAGGATGGCGAAGGCGAGCGCCGTCAACAGGCCGAAAAGCGCCGCGAGACCGAGCGCCGACGGGTAGAGCTGGAACGACGTTGGAACGGGCAGGACATCGGCGAGGAACTGGGCCGCGACAAAGGGGATCAGCGCGCCGAAAACGAGGCCGATGCCGATGCCGATCAGTGCGATCATCAGGATCTGCGCGAGGTAGACCATGGCCACCAGCGACGCCGGGGCGCCGAGGCATTTGAACGTTGCGATGACGCTGCGCTTGCCGTCGAGATAGGCACGCACGGCGTTGGCGACGCCCACGCCGCCGACGATCAGTGCTGTCAGACCGACGAGCGTCAGGAACTGCGAGAAACGGGTGATATTCGCGTTGAGCGACGGGGCGGCATTGCCGCTCGTCCGGATCGACCAGCCGGCCGACGGGAATCGCTTCTCTGCCTCGGAGCGAACTGATGCGACACGCTGAGGATCGGCAAGCTTGATCTTGTAACCGTGCTCGACGAGGCTGCCGGTCTGCACGAGCCCCGAGGCGGCAAGCGCGTCGGCCGAAATCATCAGCCGCGGCGCAAAACCGAACCCGTCGGAAAGCGCGTCCGGCTCGCGCACCATCGTGGCGTTGATGCGAATCCGGGCATTGCCGAGCAGGATTTCTTCGCCGGGGCTGATGCCCAGACGCTCGAGCAGCAGCGGCGCGGCGACCGCACCGAACGCCTCGCCCTGTTTGGACAAGAGTTCGGCGAGCGGTCTGGTCGGTTCGCTCTCAAGGGTGCCGTAGAGCGGGTAGGCATTGTCGACGGCCTTCAATTCGACCAGCGCCTGGTTGGAACCATCGGGGAGGCGCGCCATGGAGCGCAGGCCTGAAGAAGCGGAAACGCTGCCGAGACTGTCGAGGAAAGCGCGCTCCTCGGCCGTCGCCACGCGATTGTTGAGTTCGAAGCGGATATCGCCGGCAAGAAGCTCTTGACCTTGCGAAGCGATCGTCGCGCTGATCGATTGCGAAAGCGAATTGACGCCGGCGATGGCGGCGGTGCCGAGCGCGATGCAGGCAAGGAATATGTAGAAGCCCTTGAGGCCGCCGCGCATTTCGCGCAGCGCCAGTCTAAGGGCGAGAAACGGGCGGAAGCGATTGATGGCGCCCGTCTCGCTCATGCCGACGCCGCCTCATGGTGAACGGCAACGGCCGTCGAGTCGGGATGCCCGCCCGAGACGATCTCGCCGGAGCGCACCTGCACCTGCCGTGCGCAGCGCCCCGCAAGCGCGGCATCATGCGTCACGAGAACCAGCGTCATGCCGCGCTCGCGCTGTTCCGCAAAGAGAAGATCGGCGATCTGCCGGCCCGTCTCGGCGTCGAGATTGCCGGTCGGTTCGTCGGCGATCAGCAGCTTCGGTGACGGCGCCAGTGCACGGGCGATCGCAACGCGCTGCTGCTCGCCCCCTGAAAGCTGCCCCGGATAATGCGTCAGCCGGTCACCCAGACCGACCGCGACGAGTTCCTGGCGCGCGACGTCGAAGGCGTTGCGGACGTTCGCAAGCTCAAGCGGCACCGCGACGTTTTCAAGTGCAGTCATATTGGGGATGAGGTGAAAGGACTGGAAGACGATACCGACGTTGCGGCCGCGGAAATCCGCAAGCTTGTCCTCGCTCAGGCCATGCAAAGGTGTGCCGTCGATGACGATCTCGCCGCTGTCCAGCCGCTCAAGGCCTGCGAGCACCATCAGCAGCGTCGATTTTCCCGATCCGGACGGGCCGACGATCCCGACGGACTCGCCAGCGTCGACCGAGAGGCTCACAGCCTTCAGCACATGGACTGCGGCCGCGGCCTCGCCCAGCGTCAGGTCGGCATTTTTCAGCTCGATGATGGTTCTTGCCACGCGGAAACAGCCCTATATGAAAATGAGATCGGATGACGAAACGATTGCCCTCGGGGGATTTAGGAACGAGCCTATGGCATTAAAAGATTTTCTGCGCTTTTTCTTGAGCCTGGCAATGACAATTGCGTTATCGTCAGCGGTGCGCGCCGAGAGTGTGAGCCTCGTCGGCTTCGGCGACAGCCTGATGGCCGGTTATCAGCTCCCGCCTGAAGACGCCTTTCCTGCTCGCCTCGAAAAGGCTTTGAAAGACAAAGGCTTCGACGTCACGATCGCTAATGCCGGCGTTTCCGGCGACACGACTTCCGGCGGCCTTGCCCGCATTGACTGGTCGGTGCCCGACGGAACGAAGGGCGTGATCCTCGAGCTCGGTGCGAACGACGCGTTGCGCGGTATTCCGCCGGAAGAGTCGCGGAAAAATCTCGAGGCGATGATCGCCCGGCTAAAGGAACGCGGTATTGCCGTGCTGCTTGCCGGGATGATGGCGCCGCCTAACATGGGGACCGACTATGCCGCCCGCTTCAACCCGATCTACACGGAGCTGGCGGCGAAATACGATCTCGAGTTCTATCCGTTTTTCCTCGACGGCGTGGCGATTGACGGCGCGCTGAAGCTAGAGGACGGAATGCATCCGAACAGCCAGGGCGTCGGCAAGATGGTCGAACGCTTCCTGCCTGTCGCCGAACGATTCATTGCCAGGCTTGCTAAAGGAGACTGATCAATCGGTCCACAGTTAAGAGAAAGTTAACGCTCTGTCGCGCTAAATAACAGTTGCGTGCAGACTCGATGCGTGATTCGCTAAGACATCTGCAAGAGATTCGGGGAGCTCGCCATGCCGAGACTATTCACCGCCCTCGAAATTCCGCGCAATGCAGCAATGAGCCTTTCTTTGCTGCGCGGAGGTCTTCCCGGAGCTCGATGGATTGATGTGGAGAACTATCACATCACTCTGCGTTTTATCGGCGATGTCGACGGACGTACTGCCGACGAGATCGTCGAAAGGCTCGATCGGATCGAACGCCCCGAATTCCAGCTGCAATTGACGGGCACCGGCGCTTTCGGCTCGAAAAAACCGCACTCAGTCTGGGCCGGCGTCAGCAACGAGCCGGAAATGTTCGCGCTCCAGGCGGAAATCGAACGCATATGCCAGCGCCTCGGCCTGCCGCCGGATCCGCGTAAGTTCACGCCTCACGTGACGCTCGCGAGACTGCGCTCCTCGCGCGTCGAGGATGTGGTGAATTATCTCTCCGGGCGCGGCAATTTCCTCACCTCTCCCTTTACGGTCTCCCGTTTCGTTCTCCTGTCGTCGCGCGATTCCGTCGGTGGCGGTCCATACCTGACCGAAGAGGTTTTTCCGCTTCACGAGGCCCGTTCCTCGAGCCTTGCGAGCAGTGACAAGCATCCTGCTTCCAGCATCTGGTAGAGCGCTTCGAAGACCTCCGCCGATTCGTAATAGGGATCGGGAACGTCTGCCGCCTGACCTGTGGCATAACGCATGAAAAGATGCACCTTGCCCGCCATTGCGGGCGGCGCAAGCGCGCTTAAGTCGCGAACGTTGCTCATGTCCATGCCGAGGACCAGGTCGAAGGCCGCAAAATCCGCCGCGCTGATCTGGCGCCCGCGCAGGGCCGCGATGTCGATGCCGTGCGCCTTCGCCACCGAAATCGACCGCTGATCCGGCGGAGCGCCGACATGCCATGCGCCGATGCCCGCGGAATCGACCAACACCGCGTGCCCGTAGCCGGCCTTGTGCGCGAGATCCCGCATGACGCCCTCGGCGAGCGGCGAACGGCAAATATTGCCAAGACAAACGAAGAGAATTCTGACCGGTTTCATGTGATCCCGTTGGCATCGAGCTTGTGTGGAATGGCATGGGCGGAGTTTATCCGCAGCGACAGCGCCGTGCGTCCTTTCAGGCGGCCAAGGACTGTTGTAGCACTTCGAATTGCAGCATGTTTTATCCTTAAGTGGGAACCGATTTAGGGATAAAAACTTGTTCTAGTCCGTTCTTAAGCACGAAAGATCACAGGGAGAAACAGCATGAGGCCGGAAAAACTGGACGCCGAGGCTGTGGCCGAGCATTTGCACAAGATGGAAGGCTGGGTTCTTGCCGAGGATGGCGCATCGATCTGGAAAGCGTTTCGTTTCAAGAATTTTGCGGAGGCGTTCAGCTTCATGACGCAATGCGCGCTTGCCGCAGAAAAGCTCGACCACCACCCGGAATGGTTCAATGTGTACAACAGGGTCGACGTCACGCTTTCGACGCATGATGCGAACGGGCTGACGGAGCTCGACTTCAAGCTGGCGGCGAAAATGGATCGCGCGGCGGCCGGCCGAATGCCCGACCATTTAAAATAGCGGACATGCTTCCCATATCAGGCTACTGCATGTTTCCTTAAATCGGATCCGATTTAGGGATAAAAATATGCAGCAATACAAAGTGCTACAGCGACCTTTGCGCGTCTGAAAAGACGCGCGGCGCTGTAGGCCCCAAATCGGAAACGGACGCGATGGACGATATCAAGATCGGTGAAATTCTTCTTCCCGGCGAGGAATCCGAACAGGAACGCCGGGAGCGCAAGGTCCGCCGCCGGTTCTGGCCGACTTTTCGCCGCGCCGCCCGCCAGATCCCCTTCAGTCGCGATCTCGTCGCCGCCTATTATTGCGCGGTGGATCCGAAGACGCCAACGCGTACACGCGGCATTCTGCTCGCAGCCCTTGCCTACTTCGTCCTGCCACTCGATTTCGTGCCGGACATGCTGGCCGTCGTCGGCTTTTCCGATGACATCGCCGTATTGACGGCTGCCATCGCTGCGATCAGCGGCCAGATCAAGGAAGCGCATTATGACAAGGCCGACGAAGCCCTGCGCGACCGGCCTAATGAGGAATGATCGCTGTAGAGCTTTGAGTTTCTGCATCAATACGGGACCGCCGCATTTCTGCCGGAAAGACAAACTCTTGCCTGATTCTTTGTGACATAGATTCCGCAAACGTGGCGGCTGTGGGCGAAAAGGCTTGAGGACAGTGCGTTGCGCGAGATTTGAGACAGGGGACTCCCACCGGCCACGGCCCTCCAGAATTGACGATCGAATGAACCGGCAAATCCGCAGACACGAAGAAACGGCACGCCGGAGACGCGCGCCGGCTTGGGCTGCCGGGTGTGTCGCCGGCCTGCTTCGGGGCGGAAACGAGTGAATTGCAGTGATCGTTGACGGTTTAGTAACCTGAATTAAGTCAAAATAAATCAAATCGTGACTATGCGTTGCCCGTCCCACCTGTTTCGGGCGATCGCAAGCAAGACAAGCGGCAGGACCTCATGTTTGTAAGAAAGATCGCAACTGCAATCGCACTCGTACTGGCAGCGGCCGGCGTTGCTTCCGCTCAATCTCCGACTCGGATCCAGCAGTTCAATGCCTGGGGCGCCTATTCCTATCAGGCCGGCGCGGGCAAGGTCTGCTACGTCCTATCCGTTCCGAAGGAGAAGAGCCCTGCCGGTGTCGACCATGGCGATATCTTCTTCCTCGTCTCGCAACGCCCGGGGCAGAACATCAGCTACGAGCCTCAGGCAATGATGGGCTATCCGCTGCAGGACAATTCCAAGGTCAATGTCGTCATCGACGGCAAGACTTTCGTGATGTTCACGAAGGGCAATTCCGCCTGGGTCGAAAACGCTGCGGAAGAACCGGCGCTGGTGGCGGCGATGAAGTCGGGCAAGGACATGTCGGTCAACGCGAAGTCCCGCAAGGGAACCGCGACCTCCTACTCCTATTCTCTTTCCGGCATTTCCGCGGCGCTGAAGCAGATCGAAGCCTGCCAGTAAGCGGAAGAGGGCTTCGTCGATTGCAAGGGCCGGCCGCAGGGCTGGCCTTTTTGCGTTGGTCTGGCGCTGCCCCCCGCATCACGGCGATGCCCCTCACCCCAGCCCTCTCCCCGCGGGGAGAGGGACTAAAGGCGGCGCGGCTTGCGGGAGAAGGTCGCGGTAGCGGGACGAGGGGCAGAAAAAAGCTCATGTCGACTCGCGGCGAAAAGAATGCTAAAGGGCCCCGCATTCAGAGCCCCGCGCCCCATTACCGCGCTCGAAGGCTCGCCAGTTTTCAATTCGAGCATCGGAACATGATCCGGAACCTTCTCCGGACGGGCCTTCGCTGTATGACAGGACATCGCAAGCATGGCAGCCACTGAGATCTTGAACAGGGCGGACATCGTCAAGGCGCCACAGGTGCGTCTGACGCCCCAGGCCGAGAAGCCATCGCTGATCGGCCTCGTGCGCGAAGACATGGCCAAGCTGCTCGTCGATCGAGGCGTGCCCGAGCGCCAGGTCAAGATGCGCGTGAGCCAGCTCTGGCACTGGCTTTATGTCCGCGGCGTTTCCGATTTCGATCAGATGTCGAATGTCTCCAAGGACATGCGGGAGATGCTCAAGGAGCATTTCACCATCGCGCGGCCGGAGATCGTCGAAGAGCAGATTTCCAACGACGGCACGCGCAAGTGGCTCTTGCGCTTCCCGCCGCGCGGCGCCGGCCGACCGGTCGAGATCGAGACCGTCTACATTCCGGAGGAAGGCCGCGGCACGCTCTGCATTTCGAGCCAGGTCGGCTGCACGCTCACCTGTTCCTTCTGTCACACCGGCACCCAAAAGCTGGTGCGCAACCTGACGGCGGAGGAAATTCTCGCCCAGTTGCTGCTCGCCCGCGACCGGCTCGGCGACTTCCCCGAACGCGATACGCCGCAAGGCGCCATCGTGCCTGCGGAAGGCCGCAAGATCACCAATATCGTGATGATGGGCATGGGCGAGCCGCTCTACAATTTCGAGAACGTCAAGACCGCACTCCTGATTGCGTCCGACGGCGACGGTCTTTCGCTCTCGAAGCGCCGCATCACGCTCTCAACCTCCGGCATCGTGCCCGAGATCTACCGCACCGGCGAGGAGATCGGCGTCATGCTGGCAATCTCGCTGCATGCCGTGCGCGACGACCTGCGTGACATGCTGGTGCCGATCAACAAGAAGTATCCGCTAAAGGAGTTGATGGAGGCCTGCCGGGCCTATCCGGGCCTGTCGAACGCGCGCCGCATCACCTTCGAATACGTGATGCTGAAGGATGTCAACGACAGCCTCGAGGACGCCAAGGAACTGGTTAAGCTGTTGAAGGGTATTCCGGCAAAGATCAACCTCATCCCCTTCAATCCCTGGCCGGGCACCAACTACCAGTGCTCGGACTGGGAGCAGATCGAGGCCTTCGCCGATTTCATCAACCAGGCCGGCTACGCCTCGCCGATCCGCACTCCGCGCGGCCGCGACATTCTCGCCGCCTGTGGCCAGCTCAAGTCGGAATCCGAACGCATGCGCAAGGTCGACCGCCTCGCCTTCGAGGCGATGATGATCGCCAACCACGGCGAGGATTGACAGGGTACGGTAATTACAAACCGGCAATTGCCGTCGGCTCGCCACAGTGGACGGTGGCTGTACCCCCTCTGGCTTGCCCGCCATCTCCCCCCACAAGGGGGAGAATATGCGCGGTTGGCCGCTCGCTATGACCCAAACGCTTCTGTAGGCGGAACGCTTCAATCGAGGCGCAGATGGTACCACATTGATTCTCCCCCTTGTGGGGAGATGGCCGGCAGGCCAGAGGGGGTATAGGGTGGATGAACGGGTGCAGGATCAAGAAGTTTGATGGATGAAGCTGTTTCCATCGATTGATTTCATTGCTTCGCTTTCCTAAGAAGGCGGCGAATTCATCTGGAGCGGGATGAGAAACATGCGAAGCGGTTCAGCCGCCGGCATCCCGTTCGCCAAACGGAGGACATCCATGCGCTCACTTCTCATAGCTGTTGCCGCCACCGTGGCACTCTCCCTGCCGGCGCGCGCCGACGAGGTTACGGTCGCCGTGACCGCAATCGTGGAACATCCGGCGCTCGATGCCGCCCGCGACGGCGTCAAGGACGCGCTCGCTACTGCCGGCTACAAGGAAGGTGAGAACCTCAAGTTTATCTACGAGTCGGCCCAGGGCAATCCGGCGACTGCGGCACAGATCGCCCGCCAGTTCGCCGGCGAAGCGCCGAGCGTCATCGTGCCGATCTCCACGCCCTCGGCGCAGGCGGTGGTTTCCTCGACGCGCGACATCCCGGTGGTCTTCACCGCGGTCTCCGATCCGCTCGGCGCCCAGCTCGTCAGGGACATGGAAAAGCCCGGCGGCAACGTGACCGGCCTTTCCGACATGTCGCCGGTTGCCGAGCATGTGAAGCTGATCAAGGAGATCCTGCCGAACGTCAAGTCGATTGGCTACCTCTACAATTCCGGTGAAGCGAATTCCGTCTCGCTGCTGGCCGTTCTCAAGGAAGAGGCCGAAAAGGCCGGCCTGATCGTGGTCGAGTCCGCCGCAACGAAATCGGCCGAAGTCCAAGGTGCCGCCCGCGCGCTCGTCGGCCGTGCCGACGCAATCTACATCCCGACCGACAACACGATCATCTCGGCGCTCGAAGGTGCCGTTGCCGTCGCCGAGGAAAGCAAGCTGCCGCTCTTCACCGCCGATACGGACTCCGTTTCGCGCGGCGCGATCGCGGCACTCGGCTTCAACTACTACGATGTCGGCAAGCAGACGGGCGAAGTGGTCGTTCGTGTTCTCAAGGGCGAAAACCCCGGCGACATCGCCGTCAAGGTTGCCGCCGGCACGGACCTCGTCATCAACAAGGGTGCCGCAACCAGGATGGGCGTCACGCTGCCGGAAAGCGTCGTCAGCCGCGCAACCCGCACGATCGAGTAACAATCCCGATACGTCCGGACCGGAATTGTTGCCTTTTTGCCGCCCTCGTTCCATACGGGGGCGGTTCGCTTATAGAGCAGGATGAGAAAGCCCGCGCGGCGTTCCGTCCATCGCCCTGAAATTGGAACAGCAGTTTTCGCGCGCATTGCGGTGAGCCCGCGGAACATCTAAGAAAAGGACTAGCGACGTTGAGTCAAATCGCTTTTTGGGGAGCCGTGGAACTGGGGCTCGTCTATGCCTTTGTTGCCGTCGGCGTCTTCCTTGCCTTCCGCGTGCTCGACTTTCCTGACCTGACGGTCGACGGATCGTTTCCGCTTGGTGCTGCGGTCACCGCGGTCCTGATCATTGCGGGCGTCAATCCGTGGCTCGCTGCCGCCGTCGCGATGGTCGCCGGAGCCGCAGCCGGCATCGTCACGGCGCTCCTCAACGTGCGCTTCCGCATCCTCAACCTGCTCGCCTCTATCCTGACGATGATCGCGCTCTTCTCGGTGAACCTGCGCGTCATGGGCAAGCCGAACGTCGCGCTGATCAATGCCGACACCATGCTGTCGCCATTCTACGGGCTGGGCCTTAGGGACTTCTACGTTCGCCCGCTCTTCGTCGGCATTCTCGTGCTCGTGGCCGTCGTCATCGTCTGGCGCTTCCTTGAGAGCGACGCCGGCCTCGCCATGCGCGCGACCGGCGCCAATGCCCGCATGGCACGCGCGCAAGGGGTCGATACCAGCCGCCAGATCTATCTCGGCATGGCAATCTCCAACGCGCTCGTTGCCTTCGGCGGCGCGCTCTTCGCCCAGACCAACGGCTTTGCCGACGTGACCTCGGGCGTCGGCACGATTGTCGTCGGGCTTGCGGCCGTCATCATCGGTGAAACGCTGTTCGGCGCCCGCGGCATCCTGATCGCGCTCGCCGGCTGCGTGCTCGGCTCGATCCTCTACCGCATCGCCATCCAACTCGCGCTCTCGACGGACATGCTCGGTCTGCAGGCCTCCGACCTCAACTTCGTGACCGCCGCGCTCGTCACCGTCGCGCTCGTCCTTCCTCGTCTGCGTCGCAGAGGTGCCGCATGATCAGCGTCAAGAACATCAACGTCGTTTTCGGCAAGGGTACACCCCTGCAGAAGCAGGCGCTGAACGGCGTAAGCCTGACGATCGAGCAGGGTTCGTTCGTCACCGTGATCGGCTCGAACGGAGCCGGCAAATCGACGCTGCTTGGAGTGCTCGCCGGCGATGTCCTCCCGAGCGAAGGCGAGGTGACGATCGGGCATACGGACGTGACCCGCAAGGGAACGGCATCGCGTGCCGGCTTGGTTGCGCGCGTGTTCCAGGACCCGCTCGCCGGCAGTTGCGGCACGCTCTCGATCGAGGAGAACCTGGCGCTCGCCGCCAGGCGTGGTGAAAGCCGCGGCCTGACGCCGGCGCTTGGCGCGAAACGTCGCGAACATTTCCGCGAGCGGATCGCCGAACTCAATCTCGGCCTCGAGAACCGCCTCGGCGACCGCATGGATCTCCTGTCAGGCGGCCAGAGGCAGGCCGTGTCGCTGGTAATGGCCACACTTGCCGGATCGGAAGTTCTGCTTCTCGATGAGCACACCGCGGCGCTCGATCCGGGCATGGCGGAGTTCGTGATGAACCTCACGCAGAAGATCGTCACCGAGCGCAAGCTGACGACAATGATGGTCACCCATTCGATGCGGCAGGCGCTCGACTACGGCCACCGCACGATCATGCTTCACGGCGGCGAGATCGTGCTCGATGTCGCCGGCGACAGCCGCAAGACTCTGCAGGTCGAGGACTTGATCGCCATGTTCCGCCGCATCCGCGGCCAGACGCTCGACGACGACGCGCTGCTGATCGGTTGACGGCATATCGGCCCTTCCGCCGCCATTGCCCTCATCTGCCTGCCGGCATCTTCTCCCCGTAGCACGGGGAGAAGAGCGCGTGATGCGGCGCCGGCACCTCAGCCACACCGTTGAGGATTGGCGGGAAGGTGCACGGAGGGGAGCTTGCAGCTTGTGTCTTCTCTCCGCCTGCGGGGAGAAGATGCCGGCAGGCAGATGAGGGGCAAAACCGGTCGCCGCGTACCTCACCGCGCCTGCGTCAGGAAGATCTTGACGGCGAAGACCGAGAAGACGCCGGCGAAGCTGAAGTCGAGCGCGCGCATGAAGCGCTTGTTCTTCTGCAGCCAGGCGGCAAGCCAATCGGCGGCAAGCACCACCATCGCATTCACGGGCATGCCGATGACGATGAAGAAGAAGCCGAGGAACAGCAACTTGCCTGTCACCGACGGGTCGTTCGCGCTGATGAACTGCGGCAGGAATGTCATGAAGAAGATCACGACCTTCGGGTTGAGAATGTTCACCCAAAAGCCGGTCGCGACGTTCGAGATGGCCGTTCCCTTCGCTCCCTCGATCTTCTTCACCGAGAGCGTCGAGCCGTGGCGTATTGCCTGGACGGCGAGCCAGAAGAGATAGGCGGCTCCACCTGTCTTCAGCACCAGAAACGCGGTTGGCGACGCGGTGATGAGCGCCGAAATGCCGAAGGCGACGAGCATCGTGTGAACGACAATGCCGAGCCCCGTGCCGAGCACGACGAAGAGCGCGGCCTTCCTCCCTTGAGCCAAGGATCGGCTGATCGAAAGCGTCATGTCCGGTCCGGGCGTTGCCGCCAGAAGCAGGCTGGCGGCGGCAAAGGCGAGCAGCGTCGGCAGGCTGGGCACGAAGTCCATGACGAATTCCTCGATGAGATGATTGCCGGTGATACCGCCGGACACGCTTTTTTGCCAGCGGATTCGCGCATCCGCTCGCGATACCCGCTGTTGCGGCATCTCCTGGCGCGGCAATTTTCGCCGGGCGCCGCGGTAATGCTTGTATCCCTTCAAGTTCTGGCTAAAGTGCCGCAGATTTTGCACGCGGCATTGCCGCTCTCCCCAGAGCAAGCAGACGGACAGAAACCATGGCATCGCATAAAGACGTGAAGAAGGTCGTTCTCGCCTATTCCGGCGGTCTCGACACCTCGATCATCCTCAAGTGGCTGCAGACGGAACTCGGCGCCGAAGTGGTGACCTTCACCGCCGATCTCGGCCAGGGCGAGGAACTGGAGCCGGCGCGCAAGAAGGCGGAAATGCTCGGCATCAAGGAAATCTATATCGAGGACGTGCGCGAGGAGTTCGTGCGTGACTTCGTCTTCCCGATGTTCCGTGCCAATGCCGTCTATGAGGGCGTCTACCTGCTCGGCACCTCGATCGCTCGCCCGCTGATCTCCAAGCACCTGATCGACATCGCCAAAAAGACCGGCGCCGATGCGATCGCCCATGGCGCGACCGGCAAGGGCAACGACCAGGTCCGCTTCGAGCTTTCGGCCTATGCCTTGAACCCGGACATCAAGATCATCGCGCCCTGGCGCGACTGGTCGTTCAAGAGCCGCACCGAACTCCTCGAATTCGCCGAGAAGCACCAGATCCCGGTCGCCAAGGACAAGAAGGGCGAAGCGCCCTTCTCCGTCGACGCCAACCTGTTGCATTCCTCCTCCGAGGGCAAAGTGCTGGAAGACCCGGCACAGGAAGCGCCGGAATACGTGCATATGCGCACGATCTCGCCGGAAGCCGCACCGGACAAGGCTACCGTTATCAAGATCGGCTTCGAGCGCGGTGACGCGGTTTCGATCAACGGCGTGCGCATGTCGCCGGCGACGCTGCTTGCCAAGCTCAATGAATATGGCCGCGACAACGGCATCGGCCGCATCGACCTCGTCGAAAACCGCTTCGTCGGCATGAAATCGCGCGGCGTCTACGAGACCCCCGGCGGCACCATACTGCTGGCGGCGCACCGCGCGATCGAAAGCATCACGCTCGACCGCGACGCCGCGCACTTGAAGGACGAGCTGATGCCGCGCTATGCCGAGCTCATCTATTACGGTTTCTGGTTCTCGCCGGAGCGCGAGATGCTGCAGGCGGCGATCGACAAGAGCCAGGAGCATGTGGAAGGCGAAGTGACGCTGAAGCTCTATAAGGGCAACGTCATGGTCACCGGGCGCGAGAGCGCGAAGTCGCTCTATTCCGACAAGCTCGTCACCTTCGAGGACGACCAGGGCGCCTACGACCAGAAGGACGCCGCCGGCTTTATCAAGCTCAACGCGCTGCGCCTGCGCACGCTGGCCGCGCGTAACCGCTAAGAACCGGCATTTCGGACGAAACCCGCGGCGGAGCAATCTGCCGCGGGTTTTTCGTGGCTACAGCGCCGCGCGTTTGATCCCGCTCTATTCCGCCGCTTTGCGAAACGGCGTCTCCGCAGCCGTCGGCGCGATCAGCGGCCTCAAACGCACCGTCCTTCGATACCAGAAATAGCTCGCTATCGAGAGGATGCCGAAACCCGGAATGATCGTGCCGAGCGCCAGCGCCGGGGCGCCAACGAGAGCGGCGAGCGCCCCGCCGATGAGCCCCGAGCTCATCTGGATGAAGCCCATCATGGCCGATGCCGTGCCGGCGATATGCGGGAAAGGCACCATGCAGGCTGTCATCATGTACGGCATCACAAAAGCAATGCCGAAAGCATAGATGCCGACCGGCGCCATCACCGAGAGGAAGGTCGGCTCGAGCGCATGCATGGTGAAGGAGAGGACAAGGCTGGCCACACCGATGAAGGCGAGGCCAGCGGGCACGAGCGCCTGCGGCGTGAAACGCCGCATCAGCAGCCGCACCGTGACGGTGCCGGAGAAGAAGAGGCCGGATTGCATGAGCATGCCGACCCCGAATTCGGTCGGCGTCAGGCCCACTTGCCCGATCAGCACGAAGGGCAGCATGGTCGCCCATGCATAGAGAGCGCCGACTGCACCGGCAATCACAAACGTCGAGGACACGAAGCGACTGTCCCTCAGCAGTTCGCCATAAGCCCCGAGGATCGGCCGCAAGCGCCCTTTGCTGCGGTCAGGCGCCACCGTTTCCACCATGAAGAACTGCACAGTGAAGCACGCCATCAGGGCGAAGCCTACCATCAAGAAGAAAATCGACTGCCAGCCGAAAAGGCCGAGTGCGATGCCGCCGAGCGTCGGCGAAACCGCCGGACCGAGCGCCAGCATCATGCCGATCATGTTCATGATGCGGGCGGCAGGAGTGCCGGTGAACTGGTCGCGCACGATGGCGCGCGCCACCGTCATGCCGACGGAAGCGCCGACCCCCTGCACCAGACGTCCGGCCAGCAAGACGCCGACCGACGGAGCGAAGGCCGCCATCAGGCTGCCGGCAAGATAGATCGCCATGAAGATCAGCGTCGACGAGCGGCGGCCGATAACGTCGGACAGCGTGCCCGAAACGAGCTGGGCAAAGGCAAAGCCGCCGAAATAGAGCGACAGCGTCATCTTGATCGCCGCTTCGCTGGTAGCGAAGGCGCGAACCAGCTCCGGCATCGCCGGCGTATAGAGCGCCATCGAAACCGGGCCGAGCGCCACCAGGAACGCGCCGATGATGCTCGTGCGCCGCTCGCTCATCCTGAGCGTCATTCGGCCGCCCCTTTTTCCCGATTGCTTTCCTTGCCGGCAAGGCAGGGATCGAGCCGGCGAAGATTGTCGCGCAGGATCCGGAGGTTGCCGCGCAACAGTTCCAGGCCCCCCTGGCCCAGGCCCTCGGTATAGGCGCCCATCATCTCGCGCAGGCCCGCCATCATCTCGTCGATGAGCGGATCGGCGCGGTCGCTGACGACGACGTTCTTAGCGCGCCGGTCGGCCGGATCCGGCACCCGCGCGACAAGCCCCAGCGCTTCCAGGCGATCGAGATAGGCCGAGAGCGTCATCGGCTCGATACCCATGCGGGTCGCGATTTCCGCCTGCTTGATGCCTTCCGTCGTGGCGACCTGGATCAGCGTGCGCGCCTCGCCGGGCGTGATCCCGAGCTGCATCGCGTTGAGCTTGCGGTCGAAGGCGGCGCGGAGCAGCCGGGAGACGTCGTTGAGCAACATCCCGATCGTTTCGGATTCAAGCTTTCTCGGCATTTCGTTCGTTCACAGGGAATATAGTAAGGTTTACTTATCATATTCCCTGGACGCGTTCAACGTGGGGATGGGCAATGGCCCAATCAGGGCCCCTCCCCAACCCCTCCCCCACGAAGGGAGGGGCTTTCGATGCCGCGCCGGCATCGATCTCGTCGCGAACGTTTCCGCAGGCTCAGAAAGTGGAATGGCAACCGCGTGAGCCGCGGCCGCCAAACCTTTCCCCTTGTTGGGAGCGTTGGGGAGGGATCGTTCACACCAACCCTGGCGCGACATCAGCCCTCGAGCTCTTCGCGGAGCATCTCCAGCTCCAGCCACTCCTCTTCCATTCGAGCGAGGCCTTCCTTGAGCTTTTCCAGTTCGGCGGCAATTTTGGCAAACCCGTTCGGATCCTTCGAAAACAGGTTCGGATCGTGCATTTTCTCCTCGCGCTTGGCGATCTCGACTTCCGCCTTGGCGATCTCCTTCGGCAGGTTTTCCAGCGCGAACTTCTGCTTGTAAGAAAGCTTGCCCTTGGCCTTCGGAGCTTCGGACGGGGCCGCCGGAGCATCGTTCGATTTGGCCCTCTCGGACTTTTCGACCTTGCGCCTGTCCTCGATCGCGCCCTTGCGCTGAGCCATCATGTCGGAGTAACCGCCGGCATACTCGATCCACCGGCCGTCCGGCGTCTCCGGATTGGCCGGCGCGATGGTCGAGGTTACCGTGCGGTCGAGAAAGTCGCGGTCGTGGCTGACGAGAATGACCGTGCCGGCGAACCCGGCGACGATCTCCTGCAGCAGGTCGAGCGTCTCGATATCGAGGTCGTTCGTCGGCTCGTCGAGGATCAGGAGATTGGTGGCGCGCGCGAGAATGCGTGCCAGGATCAAGCGCGCCCGCTCGCCGCCCGAAAGCTCGCGGATCGGGGTGCGGGCCTGCTCCGGCTGGAAGAGGAAGTCCTTCATGTAGCCGGTAACGTGGCGCTGCTCGCCATTGACGAGGAGGTTGTCGCCACGGCCGTCGGTCAGATAGTGCGCCAGCGTCTCGTCGAGGTTCAGATCCTCGCGCTTCTGGTCGAGCGTCGCCATCTCGAGGTTGGTGCCGAGCTTGACGGTTCCGGAGTCCGGCTCGATCTGGCCGGTCAGAAGCTTGAGCAGCGTCGTCTTGCCGGCACCGTTCGGGCCGACGAGGCCGATCCGGTCGCCACGGTGCACACGGATCGAGAAGGGCGCGACGATCGTGCGGTCGCCATAGGCCTTGGTGATCTTTTCCGCCTCGATGACCAGCTTGCCGGATTCCTTGGCGTCGGCGGCCGTCGCCTGCACCGTGCCCTGCGGGCCCTTGTGGCCGCGATAACGCGCCCGCATGTCCTGCAGCTCGCCGAGACGGCGCATGTTGCGCTTGCGTCTTGCGGTCACGCCATAGCGCAGCCAGTGCTCCTCGCGCTCGATCGCCTTGCCGAGCTTGTGCTGTTCCAGTTCCTCGGCCTCGAGCACCTCGTCGCGCCAAGCCTCGAAATGGGCAAAGCCCCGATCGAGCCGGCGCGACTGGCCGCGATCGAGCCAGACGGTCGCCGTCGAAACCTTCTCGAGGAAGCGCCGGTCGTGCGAGATGAGTACAAGCGCCGAGCGGCTGCGGACGAGCTCGTCTTCCAGCCATTCGATCGTCGGAAGATCGAGATGGTTGGTTGGCTCGTCGAGAAGCAGGATGTCGGGCTCCGGCGCCAGCACGCGGGCAAGGGCCGCGCGCCGCGCCTCGCCGCCCGAAAGCCGCCGCGGATCCTCCTGCCCCGTCAGCCCCAGATGCTGTAAGAGATAGGCGACGCGATAGGGATCGTCGCTCGGGCCGAGCCCCGCTTCCGCATAGGCTTGGACCGTATCAAACCCCTCGAAGTCCGGCGCCTGGTGCAGGTAGCGCACCGTCGCCGAGGGATGGCGGAAGATCTCACCCGATTGCGGCTCGACGAGACCGGCGGCCATCTTCATCAGCGTCGACTTGCCCGAGCCGTTGCGCCCGACGAGGCAGATGCGGTCGCCGGGCTCGACCTGCAGGTTGGCGCCGGCGAGCAGCGGTGTGCCGCCGAAGGTCAGGAAGATGTCATCAAGCTTCAGAATGGGTGGCGCCAAGGTTTCAGGCTCCGGAAAGGTCATAGGGTCGGGCGAGGATGACCGCCCGGCCGGATTTCAGGGAAAAGCGGACAGGCCCCTCCGCAACGTTGGAAATTGTCCGGGACGAGCCGAAGGGCAGCGCGAAATCGTCGAGCGGATAACGCGCGTTTTCAATGCAGAGGCCGGAAAGTGCGCTGAGCCCGAGAATCGAGAAGAGGCTGCCTTTGGGAAGGTCGATCTCCTCGGAGCCAGGCAGCAAGGGATAGGCTTCCTCCTCGCCGGAGGTCATCAGCACCGGCAACCCCTCTTCGGCGATTGCCACGGCGCGCAGCAGATGCAGGAAGGCATGGTCGCTTCTGGTCCCGCCAAGGGCACCGGCGAAGATCAGCGAGGTTGCACCCCGCGCGAGCGCCGCCTCGACCCCGATCTCCCCGTCGGTCGCGTTCTTGGCCGCCGGATGGCGCTCGCGCGGCACCTCCGCGTATGCGGCCAGCAACGCGTCGTCGGTCGAATCGAAGTCGCCGACCCAGAGCTCGGGAACGACACCAAGCGCCTTGGCATGGCGCATGCCGCCGTCGGCCGCGATGAAGCGACTGCCGGAAAGCTGGCTCGCAAGCCGATTGGTGCGGGTGAGCGAGCCGCCGAGAAGGATGGTGAAGGTCTGTTGGGCCATGGCAGAAGCCCATAGCGCAAACAAACGACCAGATCACGATGATTTTGGGTCGAATCGACCCAAAATCATCGTGATCGATTCCAATGGGTTAGAGCGGGATGCGCGCGGAAAACCGCGCGCGGTTTTCCTCATCCCGCTCCAAGGAAAAGGCCGAAAGCCATTTGCGGCGGCCAAAGCTGCGCTTTGCGGCCGCTCGATCGCTCGCGATCAGCCTTCCGACGGCGTTTCGCCGGGAAGGAGCATGCCCGCATAAATGCCTGGCGTCGAATCTGCTATCTCCACCGCGCCGACGGTACGGGCATAAAAATCCGCAGGACCGACGCCGCCGATGACGGCATAGGCGTAACCGGCGGCGCGCATCGCCAGCAGGCTTTCGATAAGCAGCGCCTCGCCGATCCCCTGACCGCGCATCGCCTCGTCGACGCCTGTCGGTCCGAAGAAACCAAGCGCCGTCACGTCGTGGCAGGCGAAGCCGACGATCTGGTCCTGGTAAACGGCGACATGGATCCGCGTCGGCGTCGACGAGAAGGCGGCCTCCGCCTCGCCCGCCCAACCGGCGCCGAACCGTTCTTCGATCCAGGCGAGCACGATCCTGCGTTCCGCAGCCATCGCTCGGCGAATGCTGATGCCAGCACCGAGGCGGGAAGAGCGCCTTTCAGGCAAGGCGTAGAGACGAACGAGCATGTCTGGCATGAGAATACCTCCCCGCTACAACGCCACGCGTCCGATCAGACGCGTGCTGTCGCACTTTGAATCGCCGCATGTCTCTAACCTCAAATCGCTAAGACTTGAGGAAACATGCGATAGGCGAACAAACGCCGCCGACAGTTGTTTGGTCTAATAGCGCAGATGGCTTGGGCGGCAAATGTTTCCGCCGAAACTCGGCTTGCCAGACCTGCCGCCGAAAGCTAAATCTTTGCTGCTCTAACGGGGTGCCTTCGGTCCGCTTGCGGAACCAAGGCTGAGAGGCTCAAAGCCAACCCGCGGAACCTGATCCGGCTCATACCGGCGGAGGGATTAGAAGCGATCGGACCGATGCGCCCTTTTCCCGCAACATCAACAAGAGGGGAGAGAGGTGCCCGTCATGTCCATTTACACCAGATTGCTTCGCCGGCTGGCGACTACGGCGATCATTGCAGCTTTGCCGTTCGGCGCCAGTGCCGCCGAAAAGACGCTGACGATCTACACCTACGAGAGTTTCATCAGTGAATGGGGGCCCGGCGCGAAAGTCGCCGAGGCTTTCGAGAAGACCTGCGGCTGCGACGTCAACTATGTCGGCGTCGCCGACGGCGTCGAACTTCTGACGCGGCTGAAGCTTGAAGGCGACCAATCGAAGGCGGACATCGTGCTCGGCCTCGACACCAACCTCGTCGCGGAAGCCAAGGCGACCGGCTTCTTCGCCCCGCACGGTCTCGACACCGCAGCCTTGAAGGTCCCGGGCGGCTTCTCCGACGACGCCTTCGTTCCCTATGACTACGGCCATTTCGCCGTGATCTACGACACCGAGACGCTGAAGAACCCGCCGAGAAGCCTGAAGGAACTCGTCGAGGGCGATCCATCGCAAAAGATCGTCATCGAGGATCCGCGCACCTCGACACCGGGCCTCGGGCTGCTGCTCTGGGTGAAATCGGTCTATGGCGATGAGGCGGCCGCCGCCTGGGCCAAGCTCAAGGACCGAGTGCTGACCGTAACCCCCGGCTGGTCGGAGGCCTACGGCCTCTTTACCAAGGGTGAAGCGCCGATGGTGCTGTCCTACACCACCTCGCCCGCTTACCACATGGTGGCGGAAAACACCGAACGCTATCAGGCCGCTCCCTTTTCCGAGGGCCACTACATCCAGATCGAAGTGGCCGGCGTGACGAAGAACGCCAAGGAGCCGGAAGTCGCCAAAAAGTTTCTGGCCTTCATGACCAGCCCGGAATTCCAGTCGATCATTCCGACAACCAACTGGATGATGCCGGTCGCGGCGACCAAGGACCCCCTGCCCGACGCCTTCGGCAAGCTCGTCAATCCGCAAAAGACATTCCTGATGTCTTCCGAGGAGGTCGCCGCCAACCGCAAGGCCTGGATCGACGAATGGCTGGCGGCCATGAGCGAGAACTGAGGCCGGCTTGTCCGGTGCGGCCGAAAGACGGATGACGATTGCCGCGGGGGCCTTCAGCCTCGGCGGCATTCTGCTGTTTGTCGCCCTTGCCATCATCGCGCTTCTCGCCCAGTCGGGCGGTGGAGATAACGGCGCCCCGTTCGACGCCTATGTCTGGCGCGTCAGCCGCTTCACGCTGCTCCAGGCGATCCTCTCAACGATCCTCTCCATCCTGTTTGCAGTGCCCGTGGCGCGTGCGCTCGCCCGTCAGACAAGCTTTCCCGGCCGCATCTGGTTGCTTCGACTGATGGCGCTGCCGCTCGGCTTGCCCGCGCTCGTCGCAGCGCTCGGCCTCATTCAGGTCTGGGGCCGGCAGGGCTTTCTCAATACCATCCTCGTCGCGATCGGGCTCAACGACCCGATCAGCATCTATGGGCTCTTCGGCATTCTTCTCGCGCACGTCTTCTTCAACATGCCGCTTGCGGCGCGATTGATGCTTGCGGGGATCGAGCGGATTCCGGGGGAATACTGGCGCACTGTCGCCAATCTCGGCATGCCTTCGATCGCAATCTTCCGCTTCATTGAATGGCCGGCGATCCGCGGGCTATTGCCGGGCATCGCCGGCCTCATCTTTATGCTCTGCGCCACCAGTTTCACGCTCGTGCTGACCCTCGGCGGCGGACCAGCGGCAAGCACGATCGAAGTGGCGATCTATCAGGCGCTGCGCTTCGATTTCGATCCGCCGCGCGCGATCGCCCTTTCCGCCCTTCAGATCGCGCTCACGGGTGCGCTGCTTCTCGTTCTGAAGATCTTGGCGCCGCCACCCCTGGAAGGCGAGACGACCGGCAAGGCAATGAGGCGGTTCGACGGCGTGAGCGGACGGTCACGACTAGCCGACGGGCTCTGGCTTATTCTTGCGCTCGTATTCGTCGGACTGCCGTTCGCCGCGATCGCCTATTCCGGCCTGCAGGCAGATTTGCCAAGGCTCGCCCGCGACGCTGCCGTCCACCATGCTTTCGCCACCAGTACCACGATTGCTCTTCTTTCGGCCGCGATCTCCGTAGGGGCGACCGCCGTGATGATCCGCGCGCAGCAGATTACCTCGAGGCGACGGCAGGCGGGAGCCGCCGCTCGCGGGTTTGCCGGCACGATCAGCGCCAGCACCTCCCTCGTCCTGCTGGTGCCGCCGGTCGTTCTCGGCGCCGGCTGGTTCCTGCTGTTGCGTCCCTTCGGCGACGTCGCCCGTTTTGCGCCGGCCGTCGTCACCGCCATCAATGCGCTGATGGCGCTTCCTTTCGTCTACCGCGTGCTTGCTCCGGCAATGGCCACCCATGCGGCACGTACGGATCGACTGGCGGCAAGCCTTGGTATCGCCGGCTTTCATCGCCTGCGATGGATTGACTGGCCGCCGCTGCGCAAACCCGTGCTCATGGCCTTTTCTTTCGCCATGGCCTTGTCCCTCGGCGATCTCGGAGCGGTCGCCCTGTTCGGATCGCAGGACATGACAACCTTGCCCTGGCTGCTCTACAGCCGCATGGGAAGCTACCGCACCGCCGACGCTGCGGGACTCGCGTTGCTGCTCGGCCTCATCTGCCTCGTCCTCACCGTGCTCGGCACGGCGGGAGAGAACGGCCGGCGCGAAGGAAGAGATGTATGAATTCGCCAGCCTCCGTTTCCGCGGCCGTTTCACTCAAGGACGTCGAAGTCCGCTTCGAGACGACGAAGCTCACGTTCGACTGCGTGATTCCGGCCGGGCAGATCGTCGCGGTCGCGGGTGCGTCGGGGTCGGGGAAATCGACACTGTTCAACGTCATCGCCGGATTTGAAGAGCCTGAGCAAGGCGCTGTCCATATTTTCGGCGAAGACATGGCGGGGCGCCTGCCAGCGGAACGCCCGGTGTCGGTTATTTTCCAGGAGCACAACCTCTTTGCCCATCTCGACGCCGCAACCAATGTCGGCTTCGGCATCAGCCCGGCCTTGCACCTGTCCGCCGGCGACCGCGCCAAGGTGGCCGATGCGTTGAAGCGCGTCGGCCTCGACGGCTTCGGCGGGAGGTTGCCACCCACGCTTTCCGGCGGCGAGCGTCAGAGGGTCGCACTTGCCCGCGCGCTCGTCCGCCACCGTCCGCTGCTCCTGCTTGACGAGCCCTTTGCCGCGCTCGACCCGGGCATGAGAGCGGAAATGCGCCAACTTTTGCGCGACCTCCACGACGAGGAAGGCAATACGATCCTGATGATCACGCATCATCCCGATGACGTGAGGCTGCTCGCCGACAGCGTGCTTTTCCTCGATCGGGGACGTATCATCGCTCACGACACTGTCGATCGTTTTGTCGAACGGCGCGACATCACGGCGATCAACCGCTTCCTCGGCCGCGAATGAGGCTTGCCGTCGCCCCGCTAATGCATGATTCCTTAGATTTAAGGACAGAATCATGCAGCAGTTCAAAGGGCTCCGGCGCCCTTGCGCGTCTGAAAACACGCACGGCGTTGGAGAGATTTTTTCGCTAAATTACCGTTCGCCACAATTTGACCGCCGCGTTGTGCGACGCGCGGAATATCCGACGGTCGACGCGATGTTCGCGCATCCGTTGCTGTGATACCACGGGGCAACTATTTCTACGGGGATCAGTAGGCAGACAGCGCTGAAATCGCTACAGCACGGTCATGGCTGAAACACCCAGGCTGGAACATGGTATCCGGCTGAAAAAGTAGGATTTTTCAACGTTGGCACTTGGGTTGTGGCAGGCGCCGGCGAGGGGAATGGGCTGAGGCATGGATAGGCATACAGTCATCGACGGCCGGATTCCGACGCGACGCGGCGGCAAGAATGCACGATTAATGGTTGCATTGCTCGCGACTGCGTTGCTGTCCGCCTGCCAGTCGCTGATCGAACAGACCTATGAGCCGACTGTTTCCCCCTCGTCGAATCCGCAGATCGTCGAGGAAGTGCAGAAGAACGACCCGCGTGCCCAGCTCGGCGCACGTGAACACCCGCGGATCGTTGCGAGCTACGGCGGCGAATACAAGGACGCCAAGACCGAGCGGCTGGTGGCGCGCATTACCGGCGCCCTGACGGCGGTTTCGGAAAATCCGCAGCAGTCCTACCGCATCACCATCTTGAATTCACCGGCGATCAACGCTTTTGCGCTGCCGGGCGGCTATCTCTACGTCACGCGCGGCCTTCTGGCGCTTGCCAACGATGCTTCGGAGGTCGCTGCCGTGCTCTCGCACGAGATGGCGCACGTCACCGCAAACCACGGCATCGAACGCCAGCAACGTGAAGAGGCCGAGGTGATCGCGAGCCGGGTCGTCTCCGAAGTGCTTTCCTCCAATCTGGCCGGGAAACAGGCGCTTGCCCGCGGCAAGCTGCGGCTTGCCGCCTTCTCGCGCAATCAGGAGCTCCAGGCCGACGTGATCGGCGTGCGCATGCTCGGCGAGGCGGGATACGACCCCTATGCCGCCGCCCGCTTCCTCGATTCGATGGCGGCCTACGCTCGCTTCACGGCGGTTGACCCGGAATCTGACCAGAGCCTTGACTTCCTGTCGAGCCATCCGAACGCGCCGCAGCGCGTCGATCTGGCGCGCCGGCACGCGCGCGCCTTCGGCGTCGAAGGCACAAGCGGCGATCGCGGGCGAGATTACTATCTCGCTGGTATCGACGGCATCCTCTATGGCGACAGCCCGCAGGAGGGTTATGTCCGCGGCCAAACATTTCTGCACGGCCAGCTCGGCATCCGCTTCGACGTGCCGGTCGGTTTCCAGATCGACAACAAGGCCGAGGCGGTGCTCGCGACCGGCCCGGGCGACATCGCGATCCGCTTTGACGGCGTCGCCGACACGGCAGGGCGCAACCTCACAGACTATATCGCCAGCGGTTGGGTCACCGGCCTGCAGCCGGATACAATCCGTCCGATTTCCGTCAACGGTCTCGAAGCGGCGACGGCGCGTGCGTCCGCCGATCGTTGGGACTTCGACGTCACCGTAATCCGCATCGACAACCGCATCTACCGTTTCCTGACCGCGGTACCGAAGGGATCGAGCGCGCTCGAAAGAACGGCGAGCCAGTTGCGCAGCACTTTCCGCCGGATGACACAGGCGGAGGTTCAATCGCTGAAACCGCTGCGCATTCGCGTGGTTACCGTCCGGTCCGGCGACACCATCGCGACGCTCGCCGCCCGCATGATGGGAACGGACCGCAAGCTCGATCTCTTCCGTTTGATCAACGCGATGCAGATCACCTCCACCGTCAAGCCCGGCGACAAGGTGAAGATCATCGCGGAGTAGTCTGCGTGATTCTTGATGGCTTGGCTTAAGCGATGGCCGGTCGCGATCAGTGCATGCCGGCAGTCAGTGCCGGCGCCTTGGCAGCGAGCGCGGCACGCAGCTTTTCCAGCGCCCGGGTCTCGATCTGCCTGACGCGTTCCTTCGAAATGCCGAGGTCGACGCCAAGCTCCTCCAACGTCGCGCCGTCTTCCGACAAACGCCGGGCGCGGATGATCTTCATTTCGCGCTCGCTCAACTCCCCGAGTGCGATATGGAGCCAGCGACGAGCACGTTCGCCGTCGATCACGTCGCTGACCTGCTCGTCAGGCAGCGGCGCTTCGCTCGCAAGGAAGTCGAGTCGCTCGCCGCCGTCCGAATCTCCGTGGCCGACAGGTGCCTGTAGCGACGCATCGCTTCCGGACAGCCGCGCATCCATCGTCTGCACGTCGGCCAGGCTGACGCCCAGCGCCGCGGCAATCTCCTCATGCATCGCCTGCGAGGTCAGTTGCCGGTCGCCCTGCGCAAGACGTGCGCGCAGCCTCCTGAGGTTGAAGAACAGCGCCTTTTGCGCCGAGCTTGTCCCCCCGCGCACGATCGACCAGTTGCGCAGGACATAGTCCTGCATCGATGCGCGGATCCACCAGGTCGCATAGGTCGAGAAGCGAACGTCCCGACTTGGCTCGAAGCGTGCTGCCGCCTCCAATAGGCCGACATGCCCCTCCTGGACGAGATCGCTCATAGGCAAACCGAAGCTGCGGAATTTCGCCGCCATGGCGATCACCAGGCGCATATGTGCCATGGCGATCTTGTTGCGTGCCTCCTGATCGTTGTTGTCCCTCCAGGCCCGCGCCAGGGCATGCTCCTCTTCCCGCTCGAGATAGGGCGCATCCATGGCAATCTTGATCATGCGCCTGTCTGCTGTAAGGGTCTTCATCGATCGCTCCGTAGCTGGCGCCGAGCGCCGTTAAGGACTGAACTCGAAGGGGCCAAACGCTTGTCGGAGCATCCGGCGACAGGAACTGCGAGCGCTATGTCATGCTTGAAGAACCGATGCAGCGCCCTAAATCGAAGATACGAACCTGAAACGGTGAGAGACCACAGAACCAAGATCGTCCGGGCCGCAAAGGCGAGCACCTTCGCACCGGCCTTTTCCAACGCGCGCCGACGCAAAAGGTTCCCTGTCTGCAATGATTACGGGAATGATTGTTTCTGCATGTCGCCAAAGCATGCGGGGGAAGCGAGCTATGCGAGCAAAGAAAAAGCCCGGCGAAGGCCGGGCTTTTGGGTCGTGGTTTTCGTCCGGGACTGGGGCTCAAGCGGCCTCGTCCTGGGTATCCTCTTCTTCGATGGCCTTGCCGCGCTTCGGCCCCTTGTTCAGGTTGGCTTCAACGAGGCGTACCGCCTCCGTTTCCGACATCTTGTTGACGGCAGCGATTTCGCGCGCCATGCGGTCAAGAGCGGCCTCATAAAGCTGGCGTTCGGAATAGGACTGTTCCGGCTGGTTTTCCGCGCGATAAAGATCGCGCACCACTTCCGCGATGGAGATGAGATCGCCGGAATTGATCTTGGCATCGTATTCCTGGGCACGGCGGGACCACATGGTCCGCTTGACGCGTGCCTTGCCCTGCACGACCTTCAGCGCGCGATCGACGAAATCGGTTTCGGACAGCTTGCGCATGCCGATGCTGACGGCTTTCGCCACCGGCACCTTGAGACGCATCTTGTCCTTCTCGAAGTCGATGACAAAAAGCTCGAGCTTCATGCCAGCGACTTCCTGCTCCTCAATCGCAACGATCTGGCCAACACCGTGAGCCGGATATACGATCGATTCACCGGTCTTGAAGCCTTGGCGCGTTGAAGATTTTTTCTGCTGGGTCGTCATTCGTTTCAAACACTCCCTATTGCGCACCCGGCCTCTCAAAGGCCGGGGCCGGGTCGGTCAGGCCCGGGATAGACGGGGATACCGCCGGGTGGGGTCAATCCTGGTCCGTCCAACGGAACGCAAATGGCCTCATATATCGCGGTCACAGGCAACGGAACGTTGCTTATTTGGGAAGAGCCGCGCCGTGGAGATCGTTTGCTTTCGTGATGGTTTTCGGGCGCGCAAAAACACCCTCGGTGGATCAGTGGTAGGAAGCTATCACAAAAAAGTGCGCAAATCAATAATTTGCTGCGTAGCAGCGATCAAGCTGCCACGCTCGCGATTGTCAGGCTGAGGCCGGATTTCCCCAGATTTCGGCCCTCGCCTTGTATCTGTTCGTCAGCGTCGGCGAACCAAGCACGAGACGATCGCGTCAGTCGCCCTGTCCCGGCTCGGCAGAGAAATACTTCTCGTATTTTCCCTCGACGCCGTCCATCTCCTTGGCCTCCGGCAAAGGATCCCGCTTCACCGTGATGTTCGGCCACTTCGTCGCAAAATCAGCGTTCAATTTCAACCACATGTCGAGGCCCGGCTCGGTGTCCGGCTTGATCGCATTGGCCGGACATTCCGGCTCGCATACCCCGCAATCGATGCACTCATCAGGGTGGATGACGAGGAAATTCTCCCCTTCATAGAAGCAGTCCACCGGGCAGACTTCCACGCAGTCCGTATACTTGCAGCGAATGCAATTGTCGGTCACGACATACGTCATGAGGTACTCCAGCCAATGCTCACATTTGATGGCAAACGGCAATCAATGGTGATGCTCGTCGTCCATGCACCCCAGGAATGTCCGGCGCGCATAGCTGCCGGACGAGACCCGAATGCCACTCAACGTGGCTTGTGAGGTAACGGCTTTGGATGCCCATTGCAAGAATAATCCATGCGCCGTTGGTCGGGAAGCGGGCAGAGTTTTCTAGCGCGGCAGGATTTTCGATTGCTTCGATCCAAAATCGCGGATTTGGCCGATTCTTCACAGGCAAGACAGCACGGAAACCGCCGTCCGCCGCTCAATCGTCGTGCTCGCCGAAGTCAGGTTTAAGCTGGTCCGTGTCGCGCCGTTCCCGCTTCGTCGGGCGCCCGGCGCCCCGCTCGCGCGTCGCCTGTTCGAAAGCCGTTAGCCTCTGGGAGGAGGCCGGCGGCGTCAGGTCCTCGTAAAGCAGGCGGGCCTCCTCGTAGGGGCCCCGCCGTGTGCCGGGTAAGAGCACGCGAAGCACGAGATCCCGCCGCTCCAGCGACAATTCGAGCGTATCGCCTGCCTTTATCTGAGCGGAGGATTGCGTGACCCGCGTGCCATTGACCGCGACATGGCCAGCCTCGATCGCCTTCTGGGCAAGCGAACGCGATTTGATCAGCCGCGCGAAGAACAGCCACTTGTCGAGCCGCTGACGAGGTGCAGGCGCAGACGTTGGCTGTTTCTCCATTGCATTCCTACTTTTTCAGTTGCTCCTTGAGGGCGGCAAGTTTCGCAAAGGGCGAATCCGGATCCAGCGGTTTTTCCTTGCGCGGCGGGCGCCCTTCGAACTTCTGACCGCCCGGCTTGCCGCCCCGATCGTGGCGATCGGGCCGATCCTTGCGCTGGCCGCTAGCCGGCCGGCTCTCCTGTGCCTTGCCGCGCATGGGCGCTCCGCCCTTGCGGCCGCCCTCCCTGCCTTCGGCCTGGTCATGCCGCTGGCCTCCACGGCGATGATCGCCTTGGCGGCGGCCGCCCTGGCGCTGGTTATCCTGGCGCGTGCCGGGACGCCAGAGGAGCACAGGCCTGGCTTCGGCAGGCTCTTCCGCCGCGCTTGCTTCAGTCGAGCTTGCTTCAGCCGGCGCGTCGTGGGTTGCTTCGGCCGCGGGCGCTTCCGTCTGCGTCACGGTGGCCGGCTCGCTCTCGACCTTCGCGTCCGCATCGACGTTCTCGGCCGCGACACTTTCGACCGGCGTCTCCGACGGGGCCGCATCTGCGCTCTGGCTTGCGAGGAAGGCTGCCGCCTCCTCGGCGGTCACGCTGTCGGCGCGATAGCCAAGCCCCTTCAGGATTTCTTCCATGTCGTCGGGCGTTGCGCCGAGAATCGACAGCATCGCTGTCGTCGCCATGAAGCGGCGGCCGTCGTATGCACCGTCCGGACGTGGCTCTGCGCCAGGCTTCCACTGCAGGAGCGGACGGATGAGGTCGGCGAGCCGCTCAAGGATGTCGATCCGAACGGCCCGCTTGCCGAGGAAGCGGAATCCCGCGAGCTTGTAGAAGGTCCGCTCGAACGACGGATCGGTGACGACAGAGGTACGGCCGGCGGCAAGCATCGGAATGAGTTCGCCATAGCCGGGCTTTTCGATTCCGTCGTTTTTCAGCGCCCAGAGCAGCGTGATGAGCTCGGCAGGCGCCGGTTTCAGGAGAGCCGGCAGGAAGATATGATAGGCGCCGAAGCGAACACCGTATTTGCGGATGGACGCGCGACCGTCCTGGTCGAGCGACTTTACCTCCTCGGCGACGTCGCGGCGGAACAGCACACCGAGATTCTCGACGAGCTGGAAAGCCAGGCCCTTGGCGAGACCTTCGAGGTCCTCCGCACGGGAGATGTCGTCGAGCGGCTTCAATATCGTGCCTATATGGTGGTTCACGAACCGTTCGATCCGGGCCAGCACATGGTCGCGGGCATTGGCCTGGAGCTGCTCGTCGGCAAGCAGGATGACGCGTGGGCGCATGACATGATCGCTCGCGGCAAGCCGCGCCACGGGATCGCCGAGCCAGCGCACGAGGCCGTCCGACGAAAGCGCAAGATCACCGTTGCCGGCCGCATGCAGGCGTGCGGCGCGCGCCTCGAATTCCAGCGCGAGCGCCTTCTGGGCAGCGCCTTGCACCGCCTTCGCATCCGATCCTTCGCCACCGGCCGCCAACGTGAACCGGAAACCGGTTAATTGGCCTACGTGGTGCCCCTCGACGAAGACATCACCATTCACACTGATTTCAGCTTCCAGCATCGCATTCTCTCTCAGGCGCTTCATGAGCACAGATGTCCTGCGATCAACAAAGCGTTTCGTCAACCTTTCATGTAGCGCGTCGGACAATCGATCTTCGATTTCCCGCGTCTTTTCTTGCCAGTGTGTCGGATCGGCAAGCCATCCGGGCCTATTTGACACATAGGTCCAGGTCCTGATCTGCGCAATTCGCGCCGAAAGTGTGTCAATCTCGCCATCGGTGTGATCCGCGCGGCGGACCTGCTCGGCCATGAAGTCTTCGTTGACCGTGCCCTCGCGAACGAGATCGGCGTAGATCGTCGAAATCAGGTCCGCGTGCTGCGCCGGCGTTATGCGCCGGTAGTCGGGAAGGGCGCAGGCCTCCCAAAGCGTCTCGACCCGCTCGGACGTGGTGGCAACGTCCATAATTTCGGGATAGCGCATCAGGTGCTCCAGCGCCTGCTGATCGACAGCCGGAAGGGCACGCGTCAGGCCGGCGACTGCCGGCGCTGCCTCGAGGCTTTTCTTGAGCGCCTTCAGCGAGGAATAATCGACCGCCTTGGAGCGCCATTGCAAGACCCTGACGGCATCGAATTCGTGCGATTCCATGCGATGCACGAGTTCGTTGTCGAAAGGGTCGACGCGGCCGGTGACGCCGAATGTTCCGTCCCGCACATGCCGGCCCGCCCGGCCTGCGACCTGGGCGAGCTCGGCCGGGTTGAGATTGCGGTATTGATATCCGTCGAACTTGCGGTCCTGCGCGAAGGCGACATGATCGACGTCTAGGTTGAGGCCCATGCCGATGGCATCGGTCGCCACAAGGTATTCGACGTCGCCCTCCTGGTAGAGCGCGACCTGGGCGTTACGGGTGCGCGGCGACAGCGCTCCGAGCACGACGGCGGCACCGCCGCGTTGCCGCCGGATGAGCTCGGCGATGGCATAGACTTCGTCGGCCGAGAAGGCGACGATCGCGGAACGGTGCGGGAGACGGGTTATCTTTTTCGATCCCGCATAGAGAAGCTGCGACAGGCGCGGACGCTCGATGACGGTGATCCCTGGCAGGAGCTGCTGGAGAATGGGGCGCATCGTCGCGGCACCGAGCAGCAGCGTTTCGTCGCGGCCGCGCAGATGCAGCAGCCTGTCGGTAAAGATGTGCCCACGCTCCAGGTCCGCGGCCAGTTGCACCTCATCGATCGCGACGAACGACGCCGTCGTCTCGCGCGGCATGGCTTCGACGGTGCAGACCGAGTAGCGCGCCCGATGCGGCGTGATCTTTTCCTCGCCCGTGATCAGCGCGACGTTGTGGTGGCCCACCTTCTCGACCAGACGCGTATAGACCTCGCGCGCAAGCAGCCGCAGCGGCAGGCCGATGACGCCGCTGTCATGCGCAACCATGCGCTCGATCGCATAGTGGGTCTTGCCGGTGTTAGTTGGCCCGAGCACCGCGGTCACGCCGCGACCACTCAGGATCATGGACTGAAAGGACACTTCTTCGATCCTGGCATTCTCAACGAGCCGGCGCGGTTTCACGGGGCCGGCGGGGAACACATGCCCACGCGCCAGGCCAAACGCAAGGGGCGCGGGCAATTAAAACCGCATACCGCCTCCTCTCCGAACCACATTTCGTGCCTCCTTATTAACATTCGGAACAGCGATGGAACGAATCAGCGACGAATCGCTGACTCGCGCGGATTCACTGTATGTTCACGGCTATATCTAGACTTCCGCGCCAAGAGTCGCACCACATGCTGAATCGGGCTGGAACATCGCGCAAACGAATGCCGTCAGCGCCGTTAACTTTCCCTTCCAGAGCGTTAATCGCCATCAAGGATTCGGAATCCAAGACTCTGGAAAGTTTGGAAAATTTTAACTCGGATTCACTTTCGGACTCGGCGAATCAGGGAATAAGAATCGTCGCATTAACCTTTCGATCAAAGCCGGAACGAATCGGCGACGAATCGCTGACACGGAAGCTTTCTCGTTTTGTTCACCACAACATATAGTGGATCCGGTGCTTACGGATCAATAGAATCGCGGTTCGATTTATCGCAAGCAGCGCACCGAAAGGCTGTGTCATTAACCATTACATCTAGCTGATGCCGCAAACAGAAGCGGCGCCCCGGAAGGCGCCGCGAGAGATAACATTATCCTGACGTTTGGCGGGTTCAGACGAAGAACTGGCCACCATTGGCCGAAATTGTCGAGCCGGTGATGAAGCCGGCGTCGTCGGATGCCAGGAATACGACGCAACGCGCAACTTCTTCCGGTTCACCGAGGCGCCCGACCGGAATCTGCGGAATGATCCGTTCGTTGAGCACCTTTTCCGGCACCGCCCTTACCATCTCCGTGCCGATATAACCCGGGCAGATCGCGTTGACGGTGATGCCCTTTGCCGCCCCTTCCTGGGCGAGTGCCTTTGTGAAGCCGAGATCGCCGGCCTTGGCGGCGGAATAATTCGCCTGACCCATCTGCCCTTTCTGACCGTTGATCGAGGAGATGTTGATTACGCGCCCGAAGCCGCGGTCACGCATGCCCGACCAGAGCGGATGCGTCATGTTGAAGAGACCGGTCAGATTGGTGCTGATCACTTCACCCCATTGTTCCGGCGTCATCTTGTGAAACATCGCGTCACGCGTGATGCCGGCATTGTTGACGAGAACGTCCACCGGCCCGAGATCGGCCTCCACCTGGGCGATGCCTTCGGCGCAGGCCTGATAATTGGAGACATCCCACTTGTAGACGGGGATGCCGGTTTCCTGCTTGAAGGCCTGGGCCTTCTCGTCATTGCCGGCATAGTTTGCGGCCACCTTGTAGCCCGCCGCTTTCAGCGCCACCGAAATGGCTGCACCGATGCCACGGGATCCACCCGTAACCAACGCTACCCTGCTCATGCTCGCCTCCCATTGGGTTGATTTCAATTTTGCATAGGTGATCGGCATGTGCCTCGGCATAGACGAGCCACATGTGCTTGATCAATTTCGTCGATGTCACATAGGGACAGCAGGCCAGCAGACCGGCGAATGCACCGGAAATCTGTTCGACCGGCCTGCTGCATAGGATTGCGGCCGGCTACAGGCGCTCGACGCACATGGCGACGCCCATCCCACCACCGATGCACAAGGTGGCAAGCCCCTTGGAAACGCCGCGCCGCTTCATCTCGAAGAGCAAGGTGTTGAGAACGCGGGCACCGGAAGCGCCGATCGGATGGCCGATCGCGATCGCACCGCCGTTGACGTTGACGACCGACGGATCCCAACCGAGGTCCTTGTTGACGGCGCAGGCCTGTGCAGCGAAGGCTTCGTTCGCTTCCACGAGTTCGACATCGCCAACAGACCAGCCGGCCTTCTCCAGCGCCCTGCGAGAGGCCGGGATCGGCCCGGTCCCCATGATCTGCGGATCGACACCGGCTGTTGCCCAGGAAACGATGCGAGCAAGCGGCTGGATGCCGCGCTTTTCCGCCTGCGCTTCGGTCATCAAGAGCGTCGCGGCCGCACCGTCGTTCAGCCCCGATGCGTTTCCGGCGGTCACCGTTCCCTCCTTGTCGAAGGCGGGGCGGAGCTTAGCCATGGAGTCGAGCGTCGCACCGTGACGGATGTATTCGTCCTGGTCGACGGTCACGTCGCCCTTACGGGTCTTTACGATGAAGGGCACGATCTCGTCGACGAAGCGGCCGGCCTTCTGCGCGGCTTCAGCCTTGTTCTGCGAAGCGAGCGCGAATTCATCCTGCTCCTCGCGGGTAAGCTGCCACTTGCGGGCGACGTTCTCGGCAGTGATGCCCATGTGATAGCCGTAGAAGGCGTCCGTGAGGCCGTCCTTGATCATCGTGTCGATCATCTTGAAGTCGCCCATCTTCACGCCGCCGCGAAGGTGTGCGCAATGCGGCGCCATCGACATCGATTCCATGCCGCCGGCCACGATGATATCCGCATCGCCGGTGACGATCTGCTGCATACCGAGCGCCACGGCGCGCAGCCCCGAACCGCAAAGCTGGTTCATGCCCCAAGCCGTCTTTTCCTGCGGGAGGCCGGCCTTGATCGCAGCCTGGCGGGCCGGGTTCTGCCCTTCGCCGGCGGGAAGAACCTGGCCGAGGATCACCTCGTCCACCTCTGCCGCCTCGACGCCTGCCCGCTCGAGCACCGCCTTGATGACGCCCGCGCCCAACTCGTGCGCGGGGGTGTTGCCGAAGGCACCGTTAAAGGATCCGACGGCGGTGCGAGCCGCGCTGGCGATCACGACGGAGGGATTGCTCATGGGACGTTTCCTCATATTTCGTTTGCCTGATGTAGCCAGACTGGCAAAGCCTTGAGCGCGAGTCAAACGCATTGATGCACTGCCGCAAAAGCTTCACGTTTCGCGCGGTTACCATATTTCGCAGGTGCGTCGCCGCATTGCACAAATAGATTGTCAGAGCCTCGATTTTGCGGATACTCTAAAAAATACAATAAAGACGGGACGATGGGTAAGAGGAGACCCTGATGGCGAAGAACGAAGGCCAGATCGTTATCAAAAAATATGCGAACCGGCGCCTCTACAATACCGGCACCAGCACGTACGTGACCCTCGACGACCTGGCAGTGATGGTGAAGAAGGGTGAAGAGTTCGTGGTGCAGGACGCAAAGTCCGGCGAAGACATCACCCACTCTGTATTGACGCAGATTATCTTTGAGCAGGAATCCAAGACCGGCAACACGCTTTTGCCGATTTCTTTTCTTCGCCAGTTGATCTCCTTCTACGGCGACCAGATGCAGATGGTGGTACCGAGCTACCTCGAACACTCGATGCAGGCCTTCACCGAGCAACAGGCGCAGATGCGCGAGCAGATCAACAAGGCATTTGGCGACACGCCGCTCGGCAAGAACCTGCAGGTGCCGCTGCAACTGGTCGAGGAGCAGGTGCGACGCAACACCGAGATGTTCCACCAGGCCATGCAGATGTTCTCGCCCTTCATGGCCGCGCCCCCGGCCAAGGAAACGAAGAAGGCCGAGGCCAAGGATATCGACGAGCTCAAGGAACAGTTGCGCGCGCTTCAGACGAAGCTCGACAATCTCGGGTGAAGTGGCCCCAGCGATCGAACCGATTTTGCATGCGGCTGCCCCTCACCCTACAGCGCCGCGCGTTCAATCGGACGCGCTAAGGTCGCTGTAGCACTTTGAATTGCTGCATGATTTTGTCCTTAAATCGATTCCGATTTAAGGAATCATGCAGTCCCCTCTCCCCGCAGGCGGGGAGAGGGGACTTTGGGCTGGCGTTTGCCGCGGTCTCCTTCGCCCCGCGTGCGGGGAGAAGGTGGCCGGCAGGCCGGATGGGGGGCCAGGACAAGGCGCGAGCGCCGCTCATAAAATCCAACCACACCCGCCTCCACAAAGAAAAAGGGCCGGCAAAGCCGACCCTCGAACTTCATCCGCGAACGGAAACGCTTATGCGTTTTCCTTCGGCGTCAGAACCTGGCGACCGCGGTACATGCCGGTCTTCAGGTCGATGTGGTGCGGACGGCGCAGTTCGCCGGAGTTCTTGTCTTCGATGTAGGTCGGAGCCTTGAGGGCGTCAGCGGAACGGCGCATGCCACGCTTGGACGGGCTCGTTTTTCTTTTCGGTACAGCCATTTCATTCTCCACTTATCGGGCAAAACACTGTTCAGCAGCCGAAAATGGCCGGGTCAAACAGATGTCGATCTCGGAAATTTCGCGCGCTTATACATGGCCAACCACGGTTTGACCAGTCCCCGCGCGTAAATTTTCGAGTCGGAGCGGGACGAGAAAAAGTGTGAAGCGGTTTTCCGCCCGCGTCCCGCACCAAAGCATCAAGCCTCGTCCTCTGGAACGATCCAGGGTTCGGCCCTCGCCGCGTCCTCCCATTTGCGGAAGGCCGGGTGCGTCTTGACGGCATCCATATAGGCGAGCGTGGCAGGGTCTGTCACCAGCTCGTAGACGTCAAAACGGTTGACGACCGGCGCAAACATCGCGTCCGCCGCACTAAAGCGGTGGCCGAAGAGAAACGGTCCGCCGGAGCGGGCGATCGATTCCCGCCAGGTCTCTTCGATGCGAGCGACGTCGGCCTGGACATCGTCCGGCAGCGTGATCGCCCGGCGCGGCCGGCGAATGTTCATCGGGCAGGCGCCGCGCAGCGCCCGGAAACCGGAGAGCATCTCCATCGAATAGCTGCGGGCGCGGGCGCGATCTTCGCGGTTTTCGGGCCAGAGGCCGGCCTCGGGGAAGAGTTCCGCCACATATTCGATGATCGCCAGCGATTCCCAGACACGGACATCGCCATGATGCAGCACCGGTACGCGTCCTGTCGGCGAGATCTCGCGGAAGCGAGGGTTGCCCGCCGGAAAGTCGAAGGGAATCACCACGTCTTCGAACGGGATACCGCAGGCTTCGAGCGCCAGCCATGGCCGAAGAGACCAGGAGGAGTAATTCTTGTTGCCGACATAAAGAACGAGTTTGTCCACGATGCTTGCCTCCGCCTGGTTCGTCGTGCGGCAGACTTGCCATATCAACGGCGGCAAGACCAATGAATTGGCTTCATCCTAGTCATAAAGGCATGTGATGTAACCGCCGGAGCGGCTGGCGCGGCGCTCGATCAGCGATGCAAGCCGCCTCAGGCCCCGCCCGGGCTTGCCGGCGTTGCGGTCGATCGGGTTGGGCAGCGATACAGCGAGCAGGGCAGCCTGGCGGCGCGAAAGCTTGGCGGCCGAAACGCCGAAGTGGTGCTGCGCGGCCGCTTCGATGCCGTAGATGCCGTCGCCCCACTCGGCGACGTTCAGGTAGATTTCCATCATCCGGCGCTTGCTCCAGACGAAATCGGCGACGATCGCAAGCGGCAGTTCCAGCGCCTTGCGGACAAAGGAACGGCCGTTCCAGAGAAACAGGTTCTTGACCGTCTGCATCGGGATAGTGCTTGCGCCGCGCGTCTGTTCGCCGTCCAGCGCATCCTCGACGACGCCGCGCATCTGGTTCCAGTCGATGCCGGCGTGTGAGCAGAATTGCCCATCCTCCGACATCATCACCGATTGCACCAGAACGGGCGCTATGTCGTCGAATTCGATCCATTGCCGGTCAAAGCCGCGCAGCAGCACGAGGTCGCGCAGCATCAGCGTCGAGATCGGGCGAACGAAGTCCAGAGCGTAGAAGACGATCAGCACATAGGGCAGCACGAAGAGGGCAAGGACCGCAAGAAAGAAGCGGCGAAGCCTCGTCCGCCATGCAGCAGACCCGCGATTGGCGGACATCTCCCTCTCCTCCAACGCTTCCGGAACGACGTCCACGCTCTGACTGTCCACCTCTTTGTCCATCCGCCTCTCTTATTTCATGGGTGAGCAAAGTTGAATGGCGTTTCTTACAAAAGGCAAGACGGTTGCACGCTCATCCCACGTAAAGCATTGCAGCGCCGCGCGTCGAATCGGACGCGCTAAAGTCGCTGTAGCACTTCATGCAGTAGCCTGCGACGCGAATGCCCGTTGAAAGCCTCCCTCCCGCATGTCAAAGAGCCCTGCATGAAAGAGACGTCATCCTTTTCCGCACACCTGAAGGCCAACGCGCTTGCCGTGGAAGAACTGCTTTCCGGCCTTCTGGGGCCGGTCGTCGGCGCAGATGAAATCGCGCGGCCTCAGACCCTGCTCGCCGCGATGCGCCACGGTGTTCTCAACGGCGGCAAACGCCTGCGCCCATTTCTCGTGAGCGCGTGCACCGCGCTTCTCGATGGCGATGCCGGTGCGGCGCTCAGGATCGGCGCAGCGCTCGAATGCGTGCATTGCTATTCGCTCGTCCACGACGACCTGCCGGCGATGGATGACGACGATTTGAGACGCGGGCAGCCGACGGTGCACATCGCCTTCGACGAGGCGACCGCGATTCTGGCCGGTGACAGCCTGCTGACCTTCGCCTTCGACATCATCGCCGCACCGGAAACGCCGCTTTCCGACCGGCAAAAGACAGCGCTGATATTGGCGCTTGCGCGTGCCTCCGGACACGGCGGCATGGCCGGCGGGCAGGCGCTTGACCTCGCCGCCGAGAAAACGGCGCCCGGCGAGGCCGGCATTGTCACGCTGCAGGCGATGAAGACCGGGGCCCTCATTCGCTTCGCCTGCGAGGCGGGCGCAATCATCGCCGACGCGTCCGATGAGGATCGGCGGCGGCTGCGCGCCTTCGGCGAAAAGATCGGCCTCGCCTTCCAACTCGCCGACGATCTGCTCGACCTGACGGCGGATGCGGAGGCGATGGGCAAAGCCACAGGCAAGGATGCCGCGCGCGGCAAGGGCACGCTCGTGGCGCTTCACGGCCAGGCCTGGGCCGAACGCGAACTGGAGGAACTGGTGGCGCAGGCGGAAGCTCTGCTCCAGCCCTATGGCGCCCGCTCGGCCATCCTCGTCGAGACCGCCCGCTTCATCGCCAATCGCAGGAGCTGACACCATGAGCAAATACTGGTCGCCGATCGTCTCCGCGCTGAAACCCTATGTCCCGGGCGAACAGCCGCGCATGGCGAACCTCGTCAAGCTGAACACCAACGAAAACCCATATGCGCCTTCGGACAAGGTGATCGAGGCGATCCGGGCTGCGGCAGGCGCCGATCTCAGGCTCTATCCGGATCCGCTGGCGCTCGACCTGCGGAAAGCGATCGCCGCGAGACATGGCGTCGAACCGGAGGAAGTCTTCGTCGGCAACGGTTCCGACGAAGTGCTCGCGCACAGCTTCGCCGCGCTGCTGAAACACGATCGGCCGCTGCTTTATCCGGATATCTCCTACAGCTTCTATCCGACCTATGCGGGGCTTTTCGGCATCGACGCGATAGAGGTACCGCTCAATGACGCCTTCGGCATCGACATCGCCGATTACCGTCGTCCCGCCGGCGCGATCATTCTTCCCAACCCGAATGCGCCGACCGGCATCGGCCTGCCGCTCGCGGAGATCGAGGCGCTGGTGGCGGAACACCCCGACCAGCCGGTGGTGATCGACGAGGCGTATATCGATTTCGGAGGCGAATCCGCGATCGCGCTGGTTCCGAAATACGAAAATCTGCTCGTCGTGCAGACCTTTTCGAAGTCGAGGGCGCTTGCTGGATTGCGGGTCGGCTTCGCGATCGGCCAGCGTCCGCTGATCGAGGCTTTGGAACGCGTCAAGGACAGCTTCAATTCCTATCCGCTCGGGCGGGCGGCCCAGGCGGGCGCCATCGCCGCGATCAAGGACGAGGACTGGTTCGAGGCGACGCGCGGCAAGATCATTGCTTCACGGGAGAAGCTGACGAACGATCTTAAGACGCGCGGCTTCGAGGTCCTTCCCTCCCAGGCGAATTTTGTCTTCGCCCGCCACCCGAACCACGCGGGCCAAGCGCTGGCGGCGAAACTGCGTGAACGCGCGGTGATCGTCCGCCACTTCGCCAAGCCGCGGATTTCGGATTTCCTGCGCATCACCATCGGCACCGACGAGGAATGCGCAAGACTGGTCGCAGCGCTCGAAGAGATTCTCTGAGGCTGGACATGGATCGGACGGGACAGCGCCAATAGCGAACGGCTCGTTTTGCTCCTCACCCTAACCCTCTCCCCGCACGCGGGGAGAGGGGACTGGGCCGCCGAAGTGCCCTCTCCCATCCAGGCGCCAGCAGGGGAGAGGAGTGGCGCGAGCGCCACTTGTCCCTTCGCCCCGCTTGCGGGGAGAAGATGGCCGGCAGGCCGGATGAGGGGGATTCGACGGCACAGCCTGCTTTTTCCCGCCCGCAGCCCGAGCGGTAGAGTCGAAGCGGCTTGAGACCCCGGATGCCGCCTCCGGTTGGCACCGCCGGAAGCCTCGGCTACTGTCACCTCCGCAATCATCGACGGACACCGCCATGCTCGACCTCACACCCTATCTGCCGCAGCTTCTCGTCGCCTGGACCGCTTATATCATCGCGGTCGTATCGCCGGGGCCGGCGGTGCTAGCGATCATCGCGACATCGGTGAGCCAGGGGCGAAAGGCGGGCCTCGCGCTCGCGTTCGGAGTGCTGAGCGGGAGCTATACCTGGGCGATGCTGACGGCCTCGGGCCTCTCGGCGCTCATCCGGACCTACGGACAGGCGATCATCGTCCTGAAGATCGCCGGCGCCTGCTATCTCTTCTGGCTCGCCTACAACGCACTCAGGGCAGCGATGAAGAGCGACGCGCTGCGGGCGACGCTCCGCGTTCCGCTGCAAACCTCACTCAAGAAGCTCTATCTCAAGGGGCTCGGCATCCACTTGACCAATCCCAAGGCGATCTTTGCCTGGGTCATGCTGGTCTCGCTCGGCATGCCGGAAGGGGCGCCGGTCGGCGTTACCGCTGCTTTCATCGGCGGCTGCATGCTGATCGGGCTCCTGACCTTCTGCGGCTTCGCGATCGTCTTCTCGCTGTCGCCGGTCCACCGCGCCTATCTCAAATCGCGGCGCGTGATCGAGAGCCTGATGGCAGGATTCTTCGCCTTTGCCGGCCTGAAGCTGCTGACCGCGCGACTTTGATAGCTCCGGACTACTCCGCGGCCGCCTGGCCGCGACCGTAACGCTTCTCGATATAGTCGGCGACGAGAAGCTGGAATTCCTCGGCGATCTTCGGTCCGCGCAACGTCATCGCCTTCTGGCCATCGATAAAGACAGGGGCCGCCGGCGTCTCACCGGTGCCGGGAAGCGAAATGCCGATATCGGCGTGCTTGCTTTCGCCCGGGCCGTTGACGATGCAGCCCATGACGGCGACCTTCAGCGCCTCGACGCCCGGATATTTCTCACGCCAGACTGGCATGCTTGCGCGGATATCTTCCTGGATCTTCTGGGCGAGTTCCTGAAAGACCGTGGATGTCGTGCGGCCGCAGCCAGGACAAGCGGCAACCACGGGAATGAACTGGCGGAATCCCATGACCTGCAAGAGCTCCTGCGCCACCTGCACCTCGCGGGTGCGGTCGCCGCCGGGCTCCGGCGTGAGCGAAATGCGGATCGTATCGCCGATGCCCTGCTGCATCAGGATGCCGAGTGAGGCCGACGAGGCGACGATGCCCTTTGTGCCCATGCCGGCTTCGGTAAGCCCGAGATGCAGCGCGTGATCGGAGCGGGCGGCCAGCATCGCATAGACGGCGATCAGGTCCTGCACGCCAGAAACCTTAGCGGAAAGGATGATGCGGTTGCGCGGCAGGCCGAGCTCTTCGGCAAGCTCGGCCGAGAGCAGTGCCGACTGCACGATCGTCTCGCGCGTCACCTGCTGTGCCGTCAGCGGCGAGCCCTTGGCCTGGTTCTCGTCCATCAGCCGGGTCAGCAGTTCCTGATCGAGCGAACCCCAGTTGACGCCGATGCGCACCGGCTTGTCGTAGCGCATCGCCATCTCGATGATCTCGGCGAACTGCTTGTCCTTCTTGTCCTTGAAACCGACATTGCCCGGGTTGATGCGGTATTTCGCCAGCGCTTCCGCACAGGCCGGATGATCGGCCAAGAGCTTGTGACCGATATAGTGGAAGTCGCCGACAAGCGGCACGTCCATGCCGAGGCGCAAGAGCCGCTCACGGATCTTCGGCACCGCTGCGGCACTTTCGTCGCGATCGACCGTGATGCGCACCAGTTCGGAGCCCGCTTTGTGGAGGGCCGCCACCTGGGCGACGGTCGCGTCGACATCGGCCGTATCCGTGTTCGTCATCGACTGGACGACGACCGGCGCGCCGCCGCCGACGATCACGCCGCCGATATCGACGGCGACCGAGGCGCGGCGCGGCTGTGGCTCGAAATCGAAGGCAGAAGACATGAAGGCCTCTTCTTGGGTCCCGTTTCGCCCGAGCGGCATACCGGCCGCACCGGGCTTTCGCCTTTCAGGTGGCGAAGGAAAGTTCGCTTGTCAACGGCAACATCACGCGCTGACGGCGAATTGATGGCAGGGCGGCCGGCAACAGCGGGAAAGCCCTTCATCCGCCTGTACACGCAGGTTGCTAATGCTCCCTACCGTGATCCGCATGAACGGCGTGATGCGAGAGCAGGAGCACCACAATGAAGAGCACGGGGACGGAGGTGAAGATGATAGCGAAGCCACTATGCTCCGCGATGAAGCCTATCAGCGACGGCGCGAAGAGCATGCCGGAATAGCCCATGAACGTCGCGACCGAAAGGCCGATGCCGGGCTGCAACCCCGGCATGTTGCCCGCGGCCGAAAACGCGATCGGCACCATATTGGAGATACCGATCCCGGCGATTGCGAAGCCGAGAATTGCGACCAACGCATTTGGCGCGAGGCCCGCGAGCACAATGCCGACGAGCGCCGTCACGGTGCAGATACGCAAGGTCCGCTTCGCGCCGAGCAGATCGCGGACATGGTCCCCGGCAAAACGCATCGCGGCCATCGTTGCCGAGAAGGCGGCAAAGCCGAAGCCCGAGAGTTCGACGGAAGCGCCGAGCTCGTTGCGCAAGTAGAGTGCGCCCCAGTCGAGCACCGTGCCTTCCGGCACCATCGAAAACAGGGCCATGATACCGATCAGCCAGGGCAGGGGTGTGAGCGGCAGGCGCAGCTTCTCCCTCGCCGCTGCCGGATGAGGCTGGTCGGCAAGGATCATCGGCCAGGCGACGGCAAGGAACAGAACGCAAAGGACCGTGACGACAAGCACGTGCGGCAGCACGCCGAGGCGCGCCATCAGGAAGCCGCCGATGCCTGCACCGATCAACCCGCCGAGACTCCAATAGGCGTGACAGGAGGACATGATCGCGCGGCGCATCGACCTTTCGACCTCGACCGCATTGGCGTTCATCGCCACATCCATGGCGCCGACGAAACCGCCAAGCAGGAACATGCCGATCGCCGCCGTCCAGACATTCGGGGCCAGTGTCAAGAGCAAGAGCAGCGGCGACAGAATGATCGCGGTGACCTTCACCACCTTTTGCGAGCCGACGCGGGCGATGAAGCCGCCGGCGATCGGCATCAGCACCAGCGAGCCGATGCCGAACACCAGGATCAGGAGGCCGAGCACGCTCTCGCCGATCCCGAGCCGATCCTTGAACTCCGGAATCTTCGGCGCCCAACTGCCGGTGACGAAGCCGTTCATCAGGAACAGGAGCGATACGGCAAGCCGGTTCTTCGACATGTAACGGTGCCGGACGAGGCCCTGAGAGGCGGTTTGCTTGCGCTGATCCGTTCGCTGATCCATGAATAACCTTCCCGCAGCCGGACCGTCCGGCTCAAATGGTGATTTCGATGAGATTGCCGTCCGGATCGCGGATCACGGCCTCGTAGAAGCCGTCACCCGTCCATCGGGCCCCGGAAACGAGAATGCCCTTCTCCTCGGCCCGGTGCGCCATGTCGTCCACCGCCTCGCCGCTACCCAGCGAAAGGGCGAGATGCGCATAGCCTGCGCGTTCCACCGCCGCCACGTCATGGGGAGCAAGCCACGGTCCCTCCATCACCTCGATCGAGGGGCCGCTGCCAAGCGTCAGGAAACGCGAACGGAATCCGGGACGGCGGCCGCTTTCATAGATCGCTCCAATGCTGGCGTCGAAGAATTCGGCCCAGAAGGCGGCGATCCGGTCGATATCCTTCGTCCAGAGAGCGACATGCGCGACATTCATCGAGCCGACTCCTTGGCCAGGATGACGTCAGCGCCGCGCGCGACGAGAGCGGCGATCGCGGCTTCGGGCGCGTCGGCCTCAAGAACCAACGTCGTCACCGCCTCGATGCCGATGACCGCATGTGGCGCGGCGGTCCCGAGCTTGTCGCTTGTTATGGCGGCAAGCACCGCGCGGCTTCGCGAGGCGATGAGACGCTTGAACGCCGCGTCCTCGAAATGGAAGGCTGTCAGTCCCGCTTCCGGGTCGGCGCCGCAAGCACCGAGAACGCACAGGTCGGGGCGCAGAAGTTCGGCATCGCGTTGCGCCCGCGCGCCGACGGCTGCGCCGACAGCGCGGTCGAGCGGGCCACCGACGAGGATAAGCTCCACGCCCGCCTTGTCCATCAAGGCAGCCGCAATGAGCGGCGTGTTGGTAACGATCGTCACCGAAAGGCCCGGCTCGATCGCCTCAGCGATCGCCAGATTAGCCGAACCGGCGTCGAGGAACACCGTCATGCCTTCACGGATGAATCCGACCGCGGCGCGGGCGAGCGCCGCCTTACGCTCCGGCGCGAGAGAGGCGCGCTGGCTAAGCGAGCCGGCCATAGGCGCGAGCGGCAAGGCTCCGCCATAGACGCGCTCACAGAGGCCCGCCGCAGCCATCTCGCGCAGGTCGCGACGGATCGTGTCTTCCGAGACCCCGAATTCACGCGCGAGATCGGCGGCCAGCACACGGCCGTCGGTTTTCAGCCGTTCCTGAATCAGTGATTTCCTCTCGCGCAGCAGCAGGTCGGTCGCCATATTTCAAATCGTGCATAAACGTGCATGAATCGGTCGAAACGTGAATACCAGGCTTTCGCGGAGAATTCAATTGCTCCGCGCTTGGAACTTCAATCACCCCAGCACATTCATCAGCAGGAGTGTTTTCGCTGCGATTTCACCCGATCTGAGGAAAAAACTTCATCGGAAACCGGATGAATTGGTGTTTTATGCGCTCAGATGCGCCCGGTTTTATGCGAATCTCGCCACAATCCGGACGACGGGCCGGAGAACAAAAGAGATGGAAAACAAGACAATGAAATTCCTTCCGACGCTTTTCGCTGCCGCCCTCCTGCAAGTCGCCGCCTTCGCTCCCGCCCATGCGGAATCGAACCTCGATCAGATCAAGTCTGCCGGCGTTCTGAAAATCGGTACCGAGGGCACCTATGCTCCCTTCACCTATCACGACGCCAGCGGCGCGCTGGTTGGCTTCGACGTCGAAATCGGCCAGGAAGTTGCAAAGCGCCTTGGCGTGAAGGCCGAGTTCCTCGAAGGCAAGTGGGATGGCCTGATCGCTGGCCTCGACGCCAACCGCTACGACACGGTCATCAACCAGGTCGGCATCACCGAAGAGCGCAAGAAGAAGTACGATTTCTCGGAACCCTATATCGCCTCCAAGGCCGTGCTGATCGTCAAGGGCGACAACGAGGAGATCAAGGGCTTCGCCGACCTCAAGGGCAAGAAATCTGCCCAGTCACTGACCAGCAACTTCGGCAAGCTCGCTCAGGCTTCGGGCGCCGAGCTCGTCGGGACCGACGGCTTCGACCAGTCGATCCAGCTCGTGCTGACCGGCCGCGCCGATGCGACCATCAACGACAGCCTCTCCTTCCTCGACTTCAAGAAGCAAAAGCCGGACGCGAACGTGAAGATCGCCGCCGAACAGGCCGACGCGGATTATTCCGGCATCATCATCCGCAAGAACGAGCCGGACCTTTTGGCCGCAATCAACAAGGCGCTTGCGGAAATCAAGGCCGACGGCACCTACGACAAGATCTCGCAGAAATATTTCGGCGCCGACGTCTCGAAGTAACGTGTGGAAGGCGCCGCGTCGGCCCCTCATCCGCCTGCCGGCACCTTCTCCTCGCAAACGGGGCGAAGGGACACGCGGCGTCGCCTAGGTCCCCTCTCCCGCCTGCGGGGAGAGGGCTAGAGGGAGGGGCAGCAGGGCCGAGAAGGGTCCCGTCGGAACAGTTGCATGGAATGCGGGCTTCACACCCTTCCCCATCCTGCTTTATGAATCGTGGTCCGTTCCGCCCCCCCGGAGCGGATCGCGCTTTTTGAAAGGCTTCCCCCTTGCCCAACTGGCTTCACCTGATGGCGGAATCGCTGCCGACCCTGCTCTGGGCCGGGCTGATCTTCACGGTCCCGCTAACTCTGCTTTCCTTCGCCCTCGGTCTTTTGCTGGGTCTTGTCACCGCACTCGTCCGTCTCTTCGCACCGGCTCCTTTTGTCGCCGTGGCGCGGTTCTATGTCTGGGTGATCCGCGGAACGCCGCTCCTCGTCCAGCTCTTCGTCATTTTCTATGGCCTGCCGAGCATGAACATATTGCTCGATGCATTCCCCGCCGCGCTGATCGGCTTCACGCTCAACATCGGCGCCTATACATCCGAGATCATTCGCGCCACGATCTCCTCCGTGCCGCGCGGCCAATGGGAAGCGGCCTATTCCATCGGCATGAGCTGGAGCCAGGTCATGCGACGAACGATCCTGCCCCAGGCGACTCGGGTCGCAATCCCGCCGCTCTCGAACACGTTCATTTCGTTGGTGAAGGACACTTCGCTTGCCGCGGCCATTACCGTGCCCGAGCTCTTTCAGACCGCGCAGCGCATCGTCGCGACCACTTATGAACCACTGATCCTTTATATCGAGGCAGCGCTGATCTACCTTGCCATGAGCTCCGTACTGTCGGCCCTGCAGGTGAGGCTCGAGCACCGCTTCGCCCGCTATGGCGGTTTCCTGGAGGCGCGCGCATGATCGAACTCACCGACATCGAAAAGCGCTTCGGCACCAATTTGGTGCTCAAGGGAATCAGTGTGACGATGGCCGAAGGCACGGTAACGGCGCTTGTCGGCCCCTCGGGCGGCGGAAAGAGCACGCTGCTCAGATGCGTCAACTTGTTGGAGATTCCAACCCACGGCGCGATCCGGCTGGGCGACGAAAGGCTGGAGTTCGCCCCTCACCGCACGGTAGGCTGGAGGGCGATACAAAAGCTGCGCCGTCAAACCGGCATGGTGTTCCAGAATTTTCAACTCTTTCCGCACCAGACCGCGCTCGGCAACGTGATGGAAGGTCTTGTGACCGTTCTGAAATGGCCGGCCGACCGCGCCCGCGCCCGCGCGCTCGAACTCCTGGAAAAGGTCGGCATGGCGCATAAGGCCGATGCCTGGCCGTCGACGCTTTCCGGTGGTCAGCAGCAGCGCGTTGCGATCGCCCGTGCGCTCGCCCCCTCGCCGCGTGTTCTCCTCTGCGACGAGCCGACCTCCGCGCTCGACCCGGAACTCGCCGAGGAAGTTGTGGAAGTGCTCAGCCGCCTCGCCCGTGAGGGCACAACGATGATCATGGCGACCCATGACCTTCGCCTCGCCTCCCGCGTCGCCGATCACGTCATTTTCCTCGACGGCGGCGTCATCGTCGAAAGCGGGGCGCCGAGGAAGATCTTTTCGACGCCCGAGCGCGAGCGCACGAAGAAGTTCATCGCCTCGCTCAGCGCGCCGATGAGCTATGATATTTGAGCGTTCTTACGGAGCTTAAGGACGAAAGCTATTGTTGCCATCAAGCAAACTAGCCGGACGATAACCGCGGTGCTTTCCCTATCGATTAAGAGGCAAGTCAGATGAACGCATTAGAGTCATTGGTGGACTTGCCTGTCACAGCAATCGAGGACGATTGCGGGAGCTTAACCATTAAGTTCGGTGAGGTCGCCACCCTAGCGATATATAATGCGTACTCGCTGTCGGCGAATATTGACGCTTTTGTTGGTCGGAAAGTACTCACGATCAATGAAAGTCCGGATCGGATTTTCATATTCTTCGACGGGGGAGCCTATGTTGCCGTAGGTCTAAGGATGACGACTTCGTCGGTCCTGAGCCAATGCTCCTAGAAAGGGTCGGAGAGGCGCTCGTAGCGTGGAACTGAGCGGGCGAGCCCCGGTTGAAGAAACGGCCGGAGCAATCCGGCCGTTCGCATTTCACTCGCCTCGACGCCTCAAGCACCAAATACGATCAACAAATCCTTGGCGTCGATCTGGTCGCCGGCCCTGACCAGCACCTCGGCGACCACGCCGTCCTTTTCGGCATGCAGCGCCGTCTCCATCTTCATCGCCTCGATCGACAAGAGCACGTCGCCGGCCTTGACCGGCTGGCCCGTGATGACGGCGACGGTCGAGATGACACCCGGCATCGGCGCGCCGAGATGGGCGCCGTTGCCGGCCTCCGCCTTCCGCCGGATGGCGGCGGAAGCGCCGCGGTTGCGGTCTGGCACCTTGATCGAGCGCGGCTGACCGTTCAATTCGAAGAACATCTTGACCATGCCCTTCTCGTCGATCTCGCCCTGCGCCTGGTTGAGGATGACAAGCGTCTTACCCTTCTCGATGTCGGCGAAGAGCTCTTCGCCAGGCGCCATGCCGTAGAAATAGGCCGGTGTCGGCAAGACGCTGACCGGGCCGTAGGTCTCGGCGGCGAGCGCGTAGTCGGTGAAGACCTTCGGATACATCAGATAGGAGGCAAACTCGAAGTCGGTCACCTCGCGGCCGAGCTTCTCTTCGATGCTTTTGCGCTCCGCGTCGAGATCGGCAGGCGGCAGCAGCGAGCCCGGCACGGCCGTGTAGGGCTCTTCGCCCTTCAGCACCTTCTTCTGAAGCGCCTCTGGCCAGCCGCCCGGGGGCTGGCCGAGATCGCCCTTGAGCATCGAGACGACCGATTCCGGGAAGGCGATGTCTTTCGCCGGATTCTCGACGTCGGCCACCGTCAGGTCCTGGGAAACCATCATCAGCGCCATGTCGCCGACCACCTTGGAGGACGGCGTCACCTTGACGATGTCGCCGAACATCTGGTTGGCGTCGGCATAAGCCTGCGCCACCTCGTGCCAGCGGGTCTCCAGCCCGAGCGAGCGGGCCTGTTCTTTGAGGTTGGTGAACTGCCCACCCGGCATTTCATGCAGATAGACTTCCGAGGCCGGTCCCTTGAGGTCGCTCTCGAAGGCCGCGTATTGATGGCGCACTGCCTCCCAGTAGAACGAGATGCGGCGGATCCATTCCGGATTAAGACCCGGGTCGCGCTCGGAGCCGGAAAGCGCCTCTACGATCGAGCCGAGGCAGGGCTGCGAGGTGTTGCCGGATAGCGCATCCATCGCCGCGTCGACGATGTCGACACCCGATTCGACCGCAGCAAGCACGGTCGCGGCGGCGATGCCCGATGTGTCGTGCGTATGGAAATGGATCGGCAGGTCGGTCGCTTCCTTCAGCGCCTTGAACAGCACGCGGGCGGCAGCCGGCTTCAGAAGGCCGGCCATGTCCTTGACCGCGATGATGTGAGCGCCGGCCTTCTCCAGTTCGGCGGCGAGCGCCGTGTAGTACTTGAGATCATATTTCGGCCGGGCGGAATTCAGAATGTCGCCGGTATAGCAGATCGCCGCCTCGCAGATCTTGTTCTCTGCGGCGACCGCCTCCATTGCGACGCGCATGTTCTCCACCCAGTTCAGGCAGTCGAAGACGCGGAAGACGTCGATGCCTCCCTTCGCCGCCTGCGCGACGAAGTATTTGACGACGTTGTCGGGATAGTTCTTGTAGCCGACGCCGTTGGCGCCGCGCAGAAGCATCTGCAGGAGCAGGTTCGGCGCACCCTCGCGCACCATTGCCAGCCGCTCCCACGGGTCTTCCGTGAGGAAGCGCATCGACACATCGAAGGTTGCGCCACCCCAGCATTCAAGCGAGAAGAGGTTCGGCAGCGCCCTTGCATAGGTGCCGGCGATCCGGGCGATGTCGTAGGTGCGCATGCGGGTGGCGAGCAGCGACTGGTGGCCGTCGCGCATCGTCGTGTCGGTGATCAGCACCGGCTGTTGCGCCTTCACCCATTCGGCGAACTTCTTCGGTCCGAGCTGGTCGAGCAGTTGCTTCGTGCCCGGCTTCGCCTCGCCATTGATGAACGGCACCACCGGGGCGGCGATGTCGTCATTGGGCTTTGGCCGGCCCTTGGCCTCCGGATGCCCGTTGACCGTCACATCGGCGAGATAGGTCAAAAGCTTGGTGGCGCGGTCCTGGCGCTTCACCTGCTGGAACAGCTCCGGCGTCGTGTCGATGAAGCGCGTCGTATAGCTGTTGTCCTTGAACTTCGGGTGGCCGATGATCGCCTCGAGGAAGGTCAGGTTGGTCGCCACGCCGCGGATGCGGAATTCGCGGAGCGCCCGATTCATCCGCTGGATCGCCTCCTCCGGCTTCGGCGCCCAGGCCGTCACCTTTTCGAGCAGCGGATCGTAATAGCGGGTGATCACCGCACCGGAATAGGCGGTGCCGCCGTCGAGGCGGATACCGAAGCCAGTGGCGCCGCGATAGGCGGTGATGCGCCCATAGTCCGGAATGAAATTCTGCTCCGGGTCTTCCGTCGTGATGCGGCACTGCAGCGCATGACCGTTGAGACGGATGTCCTCCTGCATCGGCACGCCCGATTCCGGCGTGCCGATGGCAAAGCCGTCGAGGATGTGGATCTGCGCCTTGACGATGTCGATGCCAGTGACCACCTCGGTCACGGTGTGCTCGACCTGGATGCGCGGATTGACCTCGATGAAGTAGAAATTTCCGGTATCGGCATCCATCAGGTACTCGACGGTACCGGCGCCGATATAGTTGGTCGCCTTGGCGATCTTCAGCGAATAATCGGCGAGTTCCTGGCGCTGCGCGTCGGTCAAGTAGGGGGCGGGGGCGCGCTCGACAACCTTCTGGTTGCGCCGCTGAATCGAGCAGTCGCGCTCGAAGAGATGCACGACGTTGCCGTGCGTGTCGCCGAGGACCTGGCTTTCGACGTGACGGGCGCGCTCGACGAGCTTTTCGAGATAGACCTCGTCCTTGCCGAAGGCGGCCTTCGCCTCACGCTTCGCCTCCGTCACCTCGCGGATCAGGTCTTTCGGGTCGCGGATCGCCCGCATGCCGCGGCCGCCGCCGCCCCAGGAGGCCTTCAGCATCACCGGATAGCCGATCTCCTCGGCGAGACGCTTCACCTCTTCCGGATCGTCCGGCAGTGGATCGGTCGCCGGCACGACCGGAACGCCGATCGAGATCGCGAGGTTGCGCGCCGCAACCTTGTTGCCGAGCTGGCGCATGGTTTCCGGCTTCGGGCCGATGAAGGTGATGCCGTTCGCTGCACAAGCTTCCGCAAATTCCGGGCTTTCGGACAACAGGCCGTAGCCCGGATGAATGGCGTCGGCGCCGGAAAGCTTGGCGACGCGGATCACCTCGCCGATCGACAGATAGCTTTCGATCGGCCCGAGATCGCGCGGCAGATGCGGGCCACGCCCGACCTGATAGCTCTCGTCCGCCTTGAAGCGGTGCAGCGCCAGTTTGTCCTCCTCAGCCCATATCGCGACCGTTTTAAGCCCCAGCTCATTGGCCGCGCGGAAGACGCGGATGGCGATTTCGGAACGGTTGGCAACAAGGATCTTTGAGATAGGCAAGTCGGACTCCTCATGGACTTGAAACACGGGAATGCTGCACCCGCGAAATGAAGTTTTAGCGAGTCACTTGAGGAAGTGCAATTTCAGATGCGACATGGAGCGGGCAGGAAAAAGGGTGTGCGGCTTTCTCCCCGCACCCCCGCACCGACCTTTGGAATTGATCGAGGCCGGACGGATTCCGCTCAGGAAATAAGGCCCAGACGGAAGGCGATGGCGACGACGTGATGGCGGTTCTTCGCCTTCAGCTTTTCCTGAATGCCGTTCATGTACCAGTCTACCGTGTGGCTTGATATGTCGAGGACCTTGCCGATGTCGTTCGATGTCATGCCGTCGGCAAGATAGTTCAGCGCCTCCATTTCACGCCGCGTCATCTGCACTTCGACGCGCGAGACGAGCTCGGCCATGATTTCCGGATCGGTGAGTTCCAGCAGCTTCCAGAACAGCCTCTTGGCGATCGCGTCGAAAAGGCTGAGTTCGACGGGGCTCAAGTCGACCACCCGGCCACCGACGGTGAGATTGCCCATCAGCCCGCGCCGGCCGTGCACCGGGAAAATATAGCCGTCGAAGAGGCCGTGATTGCGCGCCTCGACCATCATGCTTTCCATGCGCTTGCGATGCGGGTCCGAGCGGAAGGCGGCGAGCGTGTCGCGCCAGCGGAATCCGCGCTGGGCATGGCCGAGATAGCGAATCGTCGGATCGATGACGACATATTTCTTGCGGATGTAGATTTGCGGCCAGCCGTCCGGCCAGCGGCCGGCAAGGAGCAGCCTCAGCGGGTTCTCGTTGGGCTTCGGCTGGCGCACGACACCGTAAAAGTCGAAACCGCAACGATCGAGCAGCCGTTCGAACTCGGGCAGAATCTCCTCGCGCGTCTTCATCTCCTCCAGGAGCGCCAGAAACTGTACGAGCAACGTGATATTCATGGAACACATTCAGGTCGAGAATGCGAGGGACGCAGCGCATGAAGACCTCACATGAACGCGCCGTTCAGAAGCCATTCATGTTGCAACCGCGATAATTCTTCTTATCACGCCCGATCTTGTACGAAACCTGCAAAATATCGGAGTGGAGGCCAAAGATAGCGGACTATGGATTATCCCGCCAATCCTCCCTTGGCAACGGATCCTCCCGCAGTCGGCAGAGTTTTGCCTCCACGTTTTCCGCAAGACCGCCCATTGGGGCTTTGACGGGCCGGCACGGTGGTAAGGAACTCCGCCACCCCGGACCGCCAAAAGGCGCAAAGCACTGCCGCATCGAAACATTGCTGCGGCGCAACATCCGATGCCCAAAAGGGGTGAGACAGTGTCTTTGTTTCAAGTGTATGCAAGAGCCCTTCAGTATCTTGCCGTTCACAAATTCCGCGTCGGGGCGATCGTCATCGCCAACGTCGTGCTCGCCATTATCACGATTGCCGAGCCGGTTCTCTTTGGCCGCATCATCGACGCGATCTCGTCACAAAAGGAAGTCGCGCCGATGCTCTTCCTGTGGGCGGGTTTCGGCGTCTTCAACACGGTCGCCTTCGTGCTCGTTTCCCGCGAGGCCGACCGCATTGCGCATGGCCGGAGAGCGTCGCTGCTGACCGAAGCCTTCGGGCGGATCGTCTCCATGCCGCTGTCCTGGCACAGCCAGCGTGGCACCTCTAACGCGCTGCATACGCTGCTGCGCGCCTGCGAGACCCTCTTTGGCCTCTGGCTCGAATTCATGCGGCAGCATCTGGCGACGGCCGTGGCGCTCGTCCTGCTTGTGCCGACCGCCTTCGCGATGGATCTCCGCCTGTCGCTCGTTCTGGTCGTTCTCGGCGCGGCCTACGTGGCGATCAGCAAGGTCGTGATGGACCGGACGAAGGACGGCCAGGCCTCCGTCGAGAACCATTACCATACGGTCTTCTCCCACGTGTCCGATGCGATCAGCAACGTTTCTGTGGTGCATAGCTACAACCGCATCGAGGCTGAAACGCGCGAACTGAAGAAGTTCACCGAGCGGCTGCTGTCGGCGCAGTACCCGGTGCTCGATTGGTGGGCACTGGCGAGCGCGCTCAACCGTATGGCTTCGACCATCTCGATGATGGCGATCCTCGTCATCGGCACCGTTCTGGTGCAGCGCGGCGAGCTCGGCGTCGGTGAGGTCGTTGCCTTCATCGGCTTCGCCAACCTCTTGATCGGCCGTCTCGACCAGATGAAGGCCTTTGTCACGCAGATCTTCGAGGCGCGCGCCAAGCTCGAGGACTTCTATAAACTCGAGGATTCGGTACGTGAACGCGAGGAGCCGGCCGGCGCCAAGGAATTGACCGGCGTCGTCGGCGAAGTGGAATTCCGCAACGTGTCCTTCGACTTTGCCAACACGAACCACGGTGTGCACAATGTCTCCTTCACGGCGAAGGCAGGCCAGACGGTGGCCATCGTCGGCCCGACCGGCGCCGGCAAGACGACGCTCGTCAACCTGCTGCAGCGGGTCCATGATCCGAAGGACGGTCAGATCCTGATCGACGGCGTCGACATCTCGACCGTCACGCGCAAGTCGCTGCGCCGGTCGATCGCCACGGTCTTCCAGGATGCCGGTCTCATGAACCGCTCGATCGGCGACAACATCCGCCTCGGCCGCGATGACGCCTCGCTCGACGAGGTCATGGCCGCCGCGGAAGCCGCAGCCGCCAGCGACTTCATCGAAAGCCGCATGAACGGCTACGACGCCCTCGTCGGCGAACGCGGCAACCGCCTCTCGGGTGGCGAGCGCCAACGCGTTGCCATCGCCCGCGCTATCCTCAAGAACTCACCGATCCTGGTGCTCGACGAAGCGACGAGCGCGCTCGACGTTGAGACCGAGGCCCGCGTGAAGGACGCCATCGATAGGCTGCGCAAGGATCGCACCACCTTCATCATCGCCCACCGGCTGTCTACGGTGCGCGAGGCCGACCTGGTGATCTTCATGGATCACGGCCGGATCGTCGAAATGGGCGGCTTTAACGAACTCAGCCAGAGCAACGGCCGCTTCGCCGCGCTGCTGCGCGCCAGCGGGATCCTCACGGACGAGGATGTCCGCAAGAGCCTTACGGCGGCGTGACGCTTACCGGCTTCCAGAACCGATGCCCCGGACTTTTCCGGGGCATTTTTCATTTGGGACAAGGAAGTTCCTGGGCGCAGGGGCCAGACAACGAGAAGACGTCTCAAAGGACCGAAGCTCCGCCTCCTGCATGGTCCTCAAATCGAATTCGAGTTGAACATCATGCAGCGATTCAACGTCCTACAGTGACCCTTGCGCATCTTAAGAGATGCGCGGCATTGTAGGTTTACCCTGAAGTCACGACCGCGAGGTGGCGGGCGGAGCACGTCGGCAGGAGGGGATATGAGGACTCTCAAATTAATGCCCGACTATCACTGTTTTCCGCTTTGGGAGAATGCCGGTAAGGCTGCGACGAATGTTGATCCGGCTTCGCTTCCGATCCCGGAGGACTTGATTCTTCGTCTGAATTCGTGGGCAGCAAAGTTCAACGCGACGCTGAATCCTGATGATCCGATTAAGTCTGGCTTCAAGTCTGAGACACTTGAACAAGCGTTCCTCGATGAGGGACGATATTTATGCAAAGCGTCTCAACCTGGAGACGGGTATCTGGTCAGCTATGAAGTTGATGAGTCCGATTAATCGCGCCACGCATTGGCGCGCAATCCGTCTGCACGAGTGGGCGAAAACAACCGCCCAATCGCCCCTCATCCCGCTGCCGCGACCTTCTCCCCGCAAGCGGGGAGAAGGGACAAGTCGCGCCGCCCAAGTCCCCTTTCCCCGCGTGCGGGGAGAGGGCTAGGGTGAGGGGCAATCGCCCGCCTAGACAGCCCTGAGCGGCTTCACACTCGCCACCTCCTTCAGCCATTCGAGATAATAGGCGTAGACGAAGTGCAGGCCGATGCCGCCGATGACGAAGAGCGAGCCGATGATCGGGTTCTTGCCGGTGACGAAGTGAAGCACCTGACCCGCCATCGCAAGGATTGTCCCGAAGATGAAAACCGCCAGCGAATGGCGCCCGATCATCACCAGCGGATGGTTGTTCTCAAGCCGGGTCAACCGGCTGATGGCGGGGGTGATCGCCAAGAGATAGGCGAGCGCCAGCACATGCAGGAGCCGCGTCAGCGACAGGAAAGTCTTGTCGAAGCCGGTCAGCACCGCCGGCAGCCCGAAGGAGAAGTCGATGTTCCACCAGGAGAACACGACCCAGAAGGCGGAAACGAGCAGATAGGCGGCGGAAACCCCGATTAACAACCAGTGCCGCGGCAGGCGTCCTCCGGCCCGCACATGGCTCATCGCAAGAATGCCGATGACGAAAAGGAACTGCCAGGACCAGGGATTGAGGAACCAGTAACCCTCGTCGAGGAAGTTGGATGGCACCAGCTTGAACCAGCCGGCGGCGAGCCACAGCGCGGCCGATAGCGCGAGGACCAGCCAACGGCCCACAGCGTTCAGCCACAGGATGCCCGGCAGCATCAGGAACAGCGCCGCGTAGAGCGACAGGATATTGTTGTAGCCGAGCTGATGGCCAAGCAGCACCATCGCGACGATGCCCTGCTCCGCCTGCTCGACGATCGGCCGGATGTTGATTTCGCCGATCAGGTCCTGGCGGCCGAAATAAAGCGCGCCGCCGGCGAAAATCGCCAGCGTCACGACGCTCGTCATGATATGCGCGACATAGAGCGTCAGCGCACGCCGCCACATCTTCAAGGTCAGGGCGAGCCTTGCGCCGGCGACGAATTTTCCGCCATAGGCAGCGCCCACTGCCAGGCCGGAGATCAGCACGAAGGCCTCGGCAGAATCCGAGAAGCCGATATTCTTGTGGGTCAGATATTCGAGATATTGGCCTGGGACGTGATTGATGAAGATCGTCAGCAGGCAGAGCGCGCGAAAGACGTCAAGGCGTGTATCGCGATTGGTAATCGGCACAGGACGAGGAACGCTGATCTTGGACTGATTGGAGCCGGGATCGTCGTGATCCGAGCCGGCAGCCTTGATCGGGTCCTTGCCAAATGTCGTTTGCAGCATGCGGTCTGGTATCCGGGATTTGGCGCCCCGCCCCACCCCTGTTGAAAACAGGATGCCGAAAACGCGCTCCGGCGATCTCCGGGAAGCTTTCGACACCGTTGATGAAGCGCGATCCCGAACACTCCATGTTTCCTTGGATCGTAGCCGATTCAAGGATAAAACATGCAGCAATTCGAAGTGCTACAGCGTCCTTTGCGTGTCTGATTAAGACGCGCGGCGCTGTAGGGGTCGCGGCTGGAACTGAGCGGCAAACGAAAACCGGCCTTGCCCGTCTGGTACAAAGCCGGTTTCCTCCTATGCTCAATTCCGGCGGTTACAGCAAAATCCCTTCATGCGCGTTTTTTGTGACACTATTATTTACGCTGACGATCGGTTCACCAGTTTTTGAATCGCGGCCCACGGAAATCCGGTGCGTGGTGCCATTTACCCGGACCTCGGCGGAATAGCCCGTCCAGTCCGCCGGCAGCACGGGCCGAATCACCAGCTTCTTACCCTTCAGGCGAATGCCGAGTATGCCCTCGACCCCCGCACGATAGAGCCAGCCGGCCGAGCCGGTGTACCAAGTCCAGCCGCCGCGCCCCGCGAGTTCGCCTTCGCCATAGACGTCGGCGGCGACGACATAGGGTTCGACCCTGTAGTGCTCGGCATCGTCGCGGCTGAGCGCATGCGATACGGGGTTGAGCATCTGGAAGGTTCGCCACGCCTCTTCCGCCCGCCCCTGAGCGGCAAAGGCGAGCACGACCCAGGTGGCCGCATGGGTATACTGGCCGCCGTTTTCGCGCACGCCCGGCGGGTAGGCTTTGATGTAGCCCGGGTCCTGCTGCGTCTTTTCGAGCGGCGGCGTGAAGAGCCTCACGATCCGTTTTTCCGGATCAACGAGTTCCGCCATCACCGCGTCCATGGCGTGCCGGGAGCGTTCTGACTCGCCTTCACCAGAGAGCGCACTCCACGACTGGGCGATGGAATCGATCCGGCACTCGACGTTTTCGGCCGATCCGAGCGGCGTGCCGTCGTCATAGTAGCCGCGGCGATAGTAATCGCCGTCCCAGCCTGCGCCGTCCAGCGCTGCTTTCAGCATCTCGAGATGCGACTCCCAAAGCTTGGCGCGCGGCTCATCCTTCCGCTTGCGGGCATAAGGCACGAAGGCACGTAGCGCACCGGCCAGGAACCAGCCAAGCCAGACGCTCGTGCCCTCCCCGGCAATACCGACGCGGTTCATGCCGTCGTTCCAGTCGCCGCCGAGAATGAGCGGCAGACCGTTCGCGCCGGTCCGCTTGATTGCGAGATCGAGCGCGCGGGCGCAGTGCTCGTAGATATCGGCCGTCTCGTCCGCGGTCTCGGGCGGGAAGAAGCTGTCGTGCTGCCCCTCTTCGAGGGCTGGCCCGACAATGAACGGCACCTTCTCGCCGAGGATGTCCGTCGTGCCGGTAACCGCGCAATAATGCGCGACCGCGTGCGCGAGCCAGACGACATCGTCGGAAATTATGGTGCGGACGCCGGCACCGGTGCCGGGCAGCCACCAGTGCTGCACGTCGCCCTCGACGAACTGCCGGGCGGCCGCATTGAGGATCTGCGCGCGTGCAAGCTCCGGCCGATGCATGAGGAAGGCAAGCGTATCCTGCAACTGGTCGCGGAAACCGTAGGCGCCGCTTGCCTGATAGAAGGCGGAGCGCGCCATGATGCGGCAGCCGAGGCTCTGGTAGGGCAGCCAATGGTTGACCATGTGGTTGAAGGCCCTGTCAGGCGTTTCAACCTTCACGACGCCGGTGAATTCGCTCCAGAATGCCTTCGTCGCCTTGAGCGTCGTGTCGAAGGCGGTTCCGCGCAATTCGGTAAGAATCGACTGCACCTGTTCGCCGCTGTCGACGTCGCCGAGGAAGAAAGTGATCTGCCGCTCGGCACCCGGTTCGATAAAGAGATCGGACGAGAGGGCCGCGCAGGCATCGCCATCGGTCTCCGTGACACCGGTCAATGCAGCACCGGCGATAACCGCTTGCGGCGCCAGAATTCCGCCAGCCTGTCCCAGGAACTCCCGCCGGCTCGCCGTATAGGAGGCGACCTGTGCGTCGATCGCGAGGAAGGCCGAACGTCCGGCATAGTCGAGACTGTACGGATTGGTCGCAACAAGCGCCTGGGCGTCCTCATGCCATTCGGGCAGGACGAACGGAGCCATCCGGCCGCGATTGTTGCCGAGGACCCATTCGGCATAGCCGTAAATCCGCAATTGCCGCGCGGAGGCACCGCGGTTGCGGATTGAGAGCCGCACGAGTCTTGCCGGCAAGGTCCTGTGCACGGTATGGACCGCCTCGATTTCGAGCTCGTCCTGGGTACTTGCAAAGCTCGAATAGCCGAGCCCGTGACGGGCCTCGAACACGACCGACTTCCGCCGCGAAAGCGCGGCGTAAGGCGTCAGCACAGAGCCGCTCGCCAAGTCGCGAATAAAGATCGCCTCGCCCGGGCGGTTGACGACCGCATCGTTGGTCCACGGCGTCAGCTGATAGTCGCGCGAATTGCGGCTCCAGGAGAACGCCGAGCCCTCGGCAGAAACATGGAAGCCGAAGTGTTCGTTGGAAATGACGTTGATCCACGGATGCGGCGTCGCTTCGCCGCCGCGCAGCCGCACGACATATTCACGCCCCTCATCCGCGAAGCCACCAAAGCCGTTCCAAAACTCCAGGCCGGCGCCGCTGATTTCGGCTGCGGGACGCTCGCCCGCCTCCTGGATCACCGGTAGCAGCATCTGGGTGGTCTCGGTGATTTTCGCGGCAGGCTTCGCGTAAAGTGCCGTTGCACGGGCGATCTGGTCGGAAATCGTGCCGTTGCGGGCATGGAAGACGGCTCGCGAGGCCGAAAGCAATGTCGACCAGGTCTCAGACTCCATCAAATCGCGGCGCACCGCGAAGATATGCTGCCTCGGACCGTCGGAAAGGCCGCGAAGTCGCAGGTTTTCGCACATAGAATCGAGCGTGTGTTGCAGATCCTGGGCATAGGAGGACGCCCGCTCGTTGATCACGACGAGGTCGGCGGTAATGCCGCGAGCTCTCAGATATTCCTGCGCGCGCAACGCTTCGCGCGCGATGCCGAGATCGCCGTCGTCGTTGATCCTCAGGCAGAAGATCGGATAATCGCCGGAGATCGCCAGCGGCCACAGCGCCGCCTGGGAGGCGAGTCCGGACTTGACCGTCGCCGTATCGGCACGAAGGTGCATGTCCGGATAGACGAGGTAGCGGCCAAGCATCTGGAAGCTTGCCGCCTCCTGCGACGTCACCCCGACATGGCGCATCTGCACCTGGCTGCGCGTCCAGGCATGGATCAGTTCGTGGTTGAAGGTTTCCGGGTGCCGGTAGCGATCGATCGCGCGATCGACGGTCTCACGGTTCGGTGCGGCGATCGTCCAGAAGATGACGCTCACCTTCTTGCCCGCCGGAACGCGCACGACGCGGCGAAGCGACATGATCGGATCGAGCGTGAAGCCTTCCGTTCCCGAAAGGGTGACGCCGGGGTCGAAGGCGGCTGCTTCCGCGAGCGTGCGGCCCTGCCCCAGGAAACGCCGACGGTCGGTTTCCACCTGGGTGTGGCGGTCGCTGCCGGCATTGTCGGTGATGAGGTGCGCAACCTCCATGTCCGGATCGCCCGGGCCGCGCTTGCTGCGCGAGACACGGATGACATCGCCCTGCCGGCTGATCTCGGTGCGCAGAAACATCTTGGAGAAGGCGAGATGCGCGCTGTCGGCATCGTCCGTCGCAAGCACCGGCTCCGCATAGGACGTGACTTCGATGAAGCGGTCCTCCGTGCCGGTGTTGAGCAGGATGACCCGGCGGCCCTCCGCATCGTGCTCGGTCGCGACGATGCATTCGACCTCGCTCGTGAGATCACCGACGGTCTTGACGAACTCCGCCTTGTCGTCGCCGAACCGGGTCATGGTCTTTTCGCCTGCCGCGCGGCGCGGTTCGGCCGTGGCCGACCACCAGTCGCCGGTGACGGTGTCGCGCAGGAAGATGAAGGTACCCGTCCGGTCTTCGACCGGATCCGGTTTCCACCGCGTGACCGACTGGCCGTTCCAGCGCGCATAGCCGGCGCCGGTCGCGGTCAGCATGATCGAATAATGCCCGTTCGACAGGAACACCGTTTCGCGGTCCTGCGTCAGCGGATCCTCGATGATGCGGACTTCCGGTCTGAGGAGATCGGCCTGACCCTTGCCGAGTGATTCCGGCTCGCGCTTGGCATTCATCACCGGAATGTCGCGCGGTGCCTTCTCCTGCAGCAGCAGTTCGGCCGCCTCGATCACCGGATCGGCATGGAACCACTCGCGCAGGCGGCCGTTGAACACGACGTTCGCGACAGCCGCGACCGACATGCCGTGGTGGTGGGCATAGTAGTTGCGCACCACGGCGCATTTCTGCCCTTCAGGAACACGCGTCGGCGTGAAATCGACGGCGTCATGGAAGCCGTAGGCGCCGAGAGCACCGGCCTCCCTGAGCCGCGCCAGATTGGCGAGGGCAGACTTCGGATCGTACATGCAGGCGAGGATCGACGCGTAGGGGGCAATCACCGCATTCTGGCCGAGCCCGCGCTTCAGGCCGAGTGTCGGCACGCCGAAGTTGGTGTACTGATAGGTGAGCTCATGGTCGCGCGCGTTGAACGCGGCTTCCGAAATGCCCCACGGGGTCCCGAGGCGACGGCCGTGGTTGATCTGCTCCTGCACCACCAGATTGTTCGTCTGATTGAGAATGCCGCCCTGCCGCTCCTGCATGACCAGCGGTGGCATCAGATATTCGAACATCGAACCGGACCAGGAGACGAGCGCGCCGCGCGCGCCGACAGGCACGATCGGGCGCCCGAGCTTGTACCAGTGCTCCGTCGGCAGATCGCCCTTGGCGATCGCAAAAAGGCTCGTCAACCGCGCTTCGGAGGCAAGCAGATCGTAGCAGGCTTCGTCGAGCTCGTTGGCGTTGACGCGGTAGCCGATGGAAAGCAACCGCCGCTCCGGCCGGAACAGGAAGCCGAAGTCCATCGAGAAGGCGATATCGCGTGCGCGCTCCTTGAGCACTAGGAGGCGCTGGCGCAGTGCCTCGATCGCGCCGAGGTCGAAGACGCCGTCAGCGATATGCGCCTCGCAGGTGGAAACAAGCGAACCCGCCCATTTCTCCACCTCGGCGCTCTGGGCGGTGCGTACCTCGTGATCGAGGTTGGCGGCAAGCTTGTGCATGTCGCGCGCAAGCACCGCCAGGTTGATCACTCGGATCGACGCGAATTCATGCTCGCGCTTTACGGCGGCAAGCGCGTTCTGGAAGCCGGCGATGCGCTCTTCGATCAGGCGGCGCAACGGCCGCACGGTCTTGCGATCGTCCGGCAGTTCGGTCAGCACTTCCAAGAGGATGGCGGCGACATCGCCAATGCCGTCGAGACTGCCCTGGACATGGGCGGAGGGTGCCTCGGCCCATTCCCGGCACATCGACGAAACCGCGATCAGGTGGCCGGCGAGGTTACCGCTGTCGACGGACGAGACATAGCGCGGCTCCATGGTTTCGAGCGATCGCGTCCGGTACCAGTTGAAGAGATGGCCGCGATATTTCGGCATACGGTCGATCGTCGCGATCGTCTGCTCGAGCCGCGTGATCGTGTCTTCGAAACCGATCCAGCCGAAATCGCGCGCGGACATCACCGAGAGGAGATAGACGCCGATATTGGTGGGCGACGTACGCTCCGCCAGCACCGGCTGCGGCGTTTCCTGGAAATTGTCCGGCGGCAGGAAGTTCTGCTCGGCGGTCACGAAGGTTTCGAAATAGCGCCAGGTACGCCGGGCGATCTTGCGCATCTCGTCGATCGCTTCATCCGACACGACGAGCTGGTCCTCGGTCTCGGCCGATTGGCTGACAAACCACGCAACCAGAGGCGAAGTCGCCCAAATGAGCGCGAAAGGGATGCCGATGTAGGGCAGTCCGGTATCGGATACAGCGGCAAGCGCCAGTGAAACGACCGACAAGGCCGGCGCCGTCCACATCGCGGCGAAATAATCGCCGATCGAGCCGTGGCCGGCACTCTGAACCTGCGCCGCGGTGCGCCACTCGAGCATCAGCTTGCGGCTGACGAAGGTGCGGTAGAGCGAACGAACGATCGCATCCGCCATCATTGCGGCATTGTGGGCGATGAAGACGATGCGGAGCGCCACCTGGGCGTTGGCGGCGCGAATATCCGAAAGCACCGTATGCAGATGCGCCCGTGCGACGATGTCGTTGCGGCGCGGCATGATCCCGTTGATCAGCGACAGGGTGGGGGCGACGAACAAGCTGAAGATCAGCACGATCTGCCAGATCAGCGCCTCGGTCGGCTCCATGTAGTACCAGCCCATGACCGAAGCGACGAGCCAGGCGACCGGGATGAGCGACCGGCGCAGGTTGTCATACATCTTCCAGCGGCCGAGCATCGACAGGCCGTTCGACGGGTTGAAGATATAGGGCAGCAGTTGCCAGTCACCACGCGCCCAGCGATGCTGGCGCGACATTTCCACCTCATAGCGGGTCGGGAAATCTTCCACGAGCTCGACGTCGGTTACGAGCGCGCAGCGTGCATAGGACCCTTCGAGCAGGTCGTGGCTGAGCACGGCATTCTCTTCGATCCGGCTCTTCAGCGCCGCCTCGAAGGCATCGACATGATAGAGACCCTTGCCGGTGAAACTGCCCTCGCTGACGATGTCCTGATAGACGTCGGAGACCGTGAAGACATAGGGATCGATGCCGCGGTGGATCGAGAAGATGCGCTGGAACGCGGAAGCCTCGCTGCCGGTGGTAAGCGATGGCGTCACACGCGGCTGTAGCAGGCCATAGCCGGTGAGCACTTCCTGCTTCTTGTTCACGACCGGTCGGTTGATCGGATGGTAGAGCTTGCCGACCAGCTTCGTCACCGCGTCGCGCATCAGGCGGGTGTCGGAATCGAGCGTCATCACGTATTGGACGCCGTCCGGAACCATGTTGGCGCCCGGCAGGAACGAGGTATCGCGGTCGCCACGGAGCAGAAGGTTGAGCTCATGCAGCTTGCCGCGCTTGCGCTCCCATCCCATCCAGACGCCCTCGGCCTCGTTGAAGAGCCGGCGGCGATGCAGCAAGAAGAAGCGCGTCTTGCCGTCGTAGGCGTATCGGGCCGAGAGCTCGGCGATTTCGCGCTTCGCATATTCCAGGACGTCCATGTCGGTGGGCGTTTCCTCGAACTTGCTGTCGGCCCAGTCGCTGAGCAGGGCGAAGTAGATTTCGCCACGCGGGTTGGCGAGATAGTGGACCTCCAGATTGCGCACCAGCTCGTCGACATGGTCGCGCTTGGCGATCAGACAGGGGACGACGACAAGCGTGCGGGCATCCGCCGGGATGCCGTTGAGGAACTCGTAGCCGACGAGCCGCGACGGTTTGACGACGAGCGTGACCAGCGTGTTGAAAAGCCCCATCGCGCCTTCCGAAGCCGGCAGCGCGAAAAGCAGCAGCATGATCAGCTTGGCGCCGTTTGGAATTTCCATCGGGCTGACGAAGGCGTAGACGGCGACCATCGCGAGAATGGTCAGGAGAATGTTCGGTCCGGCGATCGCGAACCAGCCCAGCTTACGGCCGAAACGGATGATGTGCTGGAGCGGTGACGGCGAATAGCCGATCCTGTTCTCCAGCTCCTTGTACTGCATGCCGACCAGGAAGGAGCCAACATTCGGCTCCTGCAGCGGCGCTTCGACAGCCGCGGCCGCCTTTGCTTCCTCGACCATCTCGATCGCGATCTGGGTGACTTCATGCTCGCTGTGACCGGAGCGGCGCGCCAGTTTCTCGATCGTGTCGCGGTACTTGTTGCGCGAGCCGAAGTCGAGCGAGGCATAATCGGAGCCTTCGCGAAGCGCCGCGTCGATCTTGCTGACGCTCTCGAACCAGACGGCCCAGTCCGTGTCGTCGATCTCGCGCAGGCTGCGGATGATGTTGCTCATCGTCGCGTTGCCGGACCCCAGGCGGTTCTGCTCGGCGACGAGCGCCTCCTCGACGTCCGTGCCGCGCCTTTCGAGCCGTTCCTCGATCCAGCCGATCACCGCGCCCGAAGTCTGGGAACCGTCGCGCATGCGATAGAGAAGCTGCGCGATGAAGGTGTTGTCGGCGGAGAGCGCCTCCGATTCCGCAAGCAGCGCACGGCACCTTTCTGGATCGTTCAGGCGCACGATCTGGTCGGCGACCTCGTTCGCCTTCTGCCGCATGCCGCGCGAGCGCTCGACCCGGATGGCGATCCGACGCAGGTTCTCGATCAGCACGAAACGCAGGATCGACGGCAGCGCCCACAACTCGCCGATCTTGAAGGTCTCATGCTGTTGGAAACCCTCGACCATCGCGGTGATGTTTTCCCGCGAAACCATGCTGTGGGTGTGGGCGACATAGAGCCAGGCCAGCGCCATCGTGCGCGGGATGACGACACCCGACACCGAAAGTGTCGGCAATTGCCGATAGAACCTGCGTGGAAAATCGCGCCGAACTTCCTGGATCGCCTCCTCGACCACATGGTGATTGTCGAGCAGCCACTCGGCCGCGGGCGTGATCGAGGCGCCGGCTTCGACGTCAGCCGCCGTGGCGCGATAGACGCGGAGGATTTCCTTCTCGTTTTCGCGGTGCCGCGCGCGGAAATCGAACGAAAAGAAACCGGGCAGCGACGAAGCGCCCTTCTGGGCGAGATTTTCACCGCATTGCCGAAGGTCGTCGATCGAGAAATAGGTCGAGCGAATCGAATCGTTATAATCGATTTGTTTCGCTTCGGGGTCGCGCGGTGAATGAGACGGCTTATTCTGAAGGAGCATGGCTGCGGTTTCTGATTCCAACCGGGGTTGATCAGCCCGGCTTTCGTTGTTCGGCCAGGCCGATTGCGGCCCTGATGGTCCAAGCGGCGTCGGAGCGTTTCTAGACACGTTCATGTGTCCTCCCATCCGCCGTCATCCTCCCGAAGGCGGGAAGGCGCCGGAAGCGGGCGCCGCCTGGGACTTGGGCATCGGAGATCGCAAAGCCGACGGCGCGTCGGATTTCACGGCCGCGTGATGCATGAAAATGGCATTTTTTAGCCACAGTGTCAGCAGCTTGCAAGGATTGCGAGCGCAGGTGCAGACGAATTGGGCAAGCCCGGAACGGGAGGAAGCGGACCAATGCACGCACTCCCGCCAGCTCGATGAACGTTCCTGTCAAGTCAGCCCCTTCCTGGTCGTGTCACGGCATGGCGGCACGAAACGCTAAGCCGCCGGCAAAGATCCCGCGTCAGGCGGTCCACGTCGGGTCGAGCTCAACCGACCTGTTCAGTGATCCATTCCCTGAAAGCGAGGCTGATCGGGTTTTCACGCTTGCCCTCCGGAACGGCGAGATAATAACTGTTTTCGGTCTGCATCGGTCGATCGAGAACGATCCGCAGCGTGCCTGCGGCGAGCTCCTGCTCGATCAGATAACGAGGCAAAAGGGCAAAACCGAGACCTGCGGTTGCCGCCTCGATCACCATCGAGAATTGGTCGAAGCGGTTGCCGCGATAGGCGCCATGTCCGTCCACCCCATTTGTCTCGAACCAATGCGCCCAGAGCTTGGGACGCGTGGCGAGATGGAGGAGCGGGCCGCCGCCGATATCCTCCGGCGCCTCGACCGGATTGGCCATGAGCAGCGACGGACTGGCAGCCGGAACGATGACTTCGCTGCAGAGGTAGCTGCAGGTTGCCCGCGCCCAAACCGGCTGGCCGTAGTGGATCGCCAGATCGAAATTCTGCTCGTCGAAATCAAACGGTGCCGAGCGCGAGGCAATATTGAGAACGGTGCCCGGATGGCGTCTCAGGAAATCGGGCAGGCGCGGCACCAGCCAGCGGCTGCCGAAGGTCGGCAGCGATGCGATCGCGAGAGTCGAGTCGGCGCGCGCCGAAGCCATGGCTCGCACCATCAATTCCTCGGTCTGGTGCAGCAGCCGCCGGACTTCCGGCAAAAACTTCTGCCCGGCGTCGGAAAGGATGACCCGCTGGCGGACGCGTTCGAAGAGCAGGACGCCGAGCTGGGTTTCGAGGTCCTTGATCTGTCGGCTGACGGCACTTTGCGTGAGGTTGAGCTCGGCCGCGGCCTGGGTGAAGCTGCCGTGGCGCGCGGCGCATTCGAAGGCCTGCAGCGTCGTCACGTCAGGAACCAGTCGTCGGCTTAACTTCATTCCAGCCTCGCATCAACATAGTCAGAAGCAGCGCGATCCAAGGCTGCGTCGTTCGGATATGATCAGAAATAAGAATGACCTTGTCCTTCACCCTTAGCGCGAGGCGAGCCACAGTGAAAGAAAATAGTTTCGTATCCGCCGACGAGATCCGCTCAGCCTTCTCTGCCGCCATGTCGGTCATGTACCGCGAAGAGGTGCCGGCCTATGGCACGCTCATGGAACTGGTGGCGAAGGTCAACGCCGATACGCTGGCGGCGGACGCGACGCTGAAGGGCCGCCTGGAAGCGACGGACTCGCTCGACCGCATCTCGGAGGAGCGCCACGGGGCGATTCGCCTTGGTACGCCGGCCGAACTTGCGATGATGCGCCGCGTCTTCGCCGTCATGGGCATGTGTCCGGTCGGCTATTACGACCTTTCGACCGCCGGCGTGCCGGTCCATTCGACCGCTTTCCGACCGGTCGGCGATGCCGCGTTGAAGCGCAATCCCTTCCGCGTCTTCACATCGCTGCTGAGGCTCGAGCTCATCGCCGACGAGGCCCTGCGTGCCGAGGCGGAGGCGATTCTGAGCGAACGCCGGATCTTCACCTCCGCCGCGATCGAGCTTACCGAAAAGGCCGAGCGTGACGGCGGGCTCGACAAGGCCGATGCTGAATGTTTCGTCGCCGCGGTGCTCGAAACTTTCCGCTGGCACGACGAGGCCAATGTCAGCGCCGACATGTACAAGCGCCTGCACGACGCGCACCGGCTTATCGCCGACGTCGTCTCCTTCAAGGGGCCGCACATCAACCACCTGACGCCGCGCACGCTCGACATCGACAAGGTGCAGGCGCTGATGCCCGAATACGGCATCGCCCCCAAAGCCGTCGTCGAAGGGCCACCGACCCGGAAGTGCCCGATCCTGCTCCGCCAGACCTCCTTCAAGGCGCTTGAGGAGCCCGTCTCCTTCCGCGACGGCGAGGGCGCATGGAAGGCCGGCTCGCACACCGCCCGCTTCGGCGAGATCGAGCAGCGCGGCATCGCGCTGACGCCGAAGGGCCGCAGCCTCTACGACCGGCTGCTCGACGAATCGCGCAAGATCGTGCGGCCTGCCGCCGACGGCTCCAACGCCAAGGCGTATGAAGCGGCCCTCGCCGAGGCATTTCGAGGCTTCCCGGACAGCTGGGCGGAAATCGGTGAGGCAGGGCTCGGCTATTTCAGCTATTCTCTGACGGAAAAGGGCCGGCAGACGAAGCTCCCCGGCCGACGCGACCTCAAGTCCCTGATCGCCGACGGTTTGGTGCAGTTCGATCCGATCGTCTACGAGGACTTCCTTCCGGTCAGCGCCGCCGGTATCTTCCAGTCGAACCTCGGTGACGGCGCCCAGCAGGAATTCGTTGCAAGTCCGAACCAGAAGCGCTTCGAGGCCGATCTGGGTGTGGCCGTCCTCAATGAGTTCGATCAATATGCCGGTATCGAACAGGCCTCGATCGAAAGCTGCCTTCAGGCACTCACGGCGACGATGGCAGCGGAATGATACGCCAACGATGATTGCACAGGAACATATCGACGCGTTGACGAAGATCCTTGGCGACAAGGGCGTCGTCACGCGTCAAGAGGACATGGAAGCCTATGAGACCGGGGCGCGCTACGACCGGGGCCGCGCGGCGGCGGTGCTGCGCCCGGCGACAACGGCGGAGGTTTCCGCGGCCGTTTCCTATTGCGTCCGCAACGGCATCGCCCTCATCCCGCAATCCGGCAATACCGGTCTCGTCTCGGGCTCGACGCCGGACGGCTCGGGCAACGAAGTACTCCTCAGCCTCGACCGGCTGGCGCGCCAGTTTGCGCTCGACCTCGACAATCGCTCGGTCCGCGTCGACGCAGGCTTTCGGCTCACCGAGCTCAACCGGCGGCTGGAGGAGCACGACCTGTTCTTCCCGATCGACCTTGGCGCCGATCCGCGCATTGGCGGCATGATCGCGACCAACACCGGCGGCTCGCGCTTCCTGAAATACGGCGACGTGCGCCGCAACACGCTGGGCTTGAAGGTAGTGCTCGCTGACGAGGACGGCACCGTTCTCGACCTCAATTGCGACCTGCGCAAGAACAATACCGGTGTTGACTGGAAGCAGATCTTCATCGGCACCTCCGGCGCCTTCGGCATCGTCACCGAATGCGTGCTCAATCTCGAGCGGGTGCCGAAACAGACGGCGACGGCTTTCCTCGTCCCGGCGAGTGGCGCCCATGTGATGCCGCTGCTGAAAGCGATGGAAGAGCGTCTTGGCGCCTACCTTTCGGCCTTCGAAGGCATGTCGAAGAACGCGATCGCAGCCACCTTCGCTCACGTGCCGTCGCTGAAGAATCCGTTCCAGGGCGGCAATGTCCCCGACTATGTGATCCTCGCCGAAATCTCCCGGACCTGGGCGCCGCGCGAGGGTGAACAGTCGCTCGATGCCGTTCTCGAAGGCGTGCTCGCCGAAATCTGGGAATCGGAAGAAGCACCGCTCGCGGACGCCTTCGTCGGTCCGCCGCACGAGACCTGGGCGCTTCGCCACGCGCTTTCCGAAGGAGTGAAGCACCTCGGCAAGCTGATCGCCTTCGATCTTTCCTTCCGCAGAGGTGATATCATGACCTTCTGCGACCATATGAAGGCCGAGATGCTCGACAAGTTTCCGGGCGTCACCGTCTGCGATTTCGGCCATATCGGCGACGGTGGCGTGCATTTCAATCTTGTCGTGGCGAAGGATAGTCCGCTATTGACCGAGGCGAGCTTCGAACAGCGGTTACGCGAATGGGTCTTCGCGGTGGCCGTCGAGCAATATGGCGGCAGCTTCAGCGCCGAACATGCGATCGGCCGGCGAAACCAGGCCTTCTACGATTTCTACACGCCGGAAAAACTGAAAGAGATGGCCGGCGGCCTGAAAACACTTACATCGCCGGGAAAACTCGGCAGCGTGTGTTTTGGTTGAACCCGCGGGATGAGGAAAAGTGTGAAGCGGTTTTCCGCCCGCATTCCGCGCAACCAACAAATGAGACAAACGGGAGTCAGTTGAGATGAACATTGCAACCAAGAAAGTCGACGTCGCCAAGGAGGCCGCCGCCCTACTCGACAAGATGGGCGTCGCCCGCGAACTTTATGTTGGCGGTGAAATGCCCTCCTACAGCCCGGTCACCGGCGAACAGATTGCAAGCCTGAAGACCGTCTCGGCCGCCGAAGCCGCGGCCCGGATCGAACGGGCCAACGAGGCGTTCCGCGCCTGGCGTCTCGTGCCGGCGCCGAAGCGCGGCGAGCTCGTCCGCCTGCTCGGAGAGGAATTGCGCGCCTTCAAGGCCGACCTCGGCCGCCTGGTCTCGCTCGAAGCCGGCAAGATCCCGTCGGAGGGCCTCGGCGAAGTGCAGGAAATGATCGACATCTGCGATTTTGCGGTCGGTCTTTCCCGGCAGCTTTACGGCCTGACCATCGCCACAGAACGCCCGGGCCACCGCATGATGGAAACCTGGCATCCGCTCGGCGTCGTCGGCATCATTTCCGCCTTCAACTTCCCGGTCGCCGTCTGGTCGTGGAACGCAGCGCTGGCACTCGTCTGCGGCAATGCCGTCGTCTGGAAGCCGTCGGAAAAGACGCCGCTCACCGCCCTTGCATCGCAGGCGATCCTTGAGCGTGCCCTCGCCCGCTTCGGCGATGCGCCCGAAGGCCTGTCGCAGGTGCTGATCGGCGACCGCACGATCGGCGAAGTACTTGTCGATCATCCGAAGGTACCCCTCGTCTCGGCCACCGGCTCGACCCGCATGGGCCGCGAAGTCGGCCCGCGTCTTGCGAAGCGCTTTGCCCGTGCCATCCTCGAACTTGGCGGCAACAATGCCGGTATTGTCTGCCCGTCTGCCGATCTCGACATGGCGCTCCGCGCCATCGCCTTTGGCGCCATGGGCACCGCCGGCCAGCGTTGCACGACGCTGCGCCGCCTCTTCGTCCATGAAAGCGTCTACGACCAGCTCGTTCCGCGCCTGAAAAAAGCCTACCAGTCTGTTTCCGTCGGAAATCCATTGGAATCGACCGCTCTCGTCGGCCCGCTCGTCGATAAGGCCGCCTTTGACAACATGCAGAAGGCGATCACGGAGGCGAAGGCCCATGGCGGCGCCGTCACTGGTGGCGAGCGCGTTGAGCTCGGGCATCAGCACGGCTACTACGTAAAGCCGGCACTCGTCGAAATGCCGAAGCAGGAGGGGCCAGTCCTCGAAGAAACCTTCGCGCCGATCCTATACATCATGAAATACAGCGACTTCGACGCGGTGCTCACCGAGCATAACGCCGTCGCGGCCGGGCTTTCGTCCTCGATCTTCACCCGCGACATGCAGGAATCGGAGCGCTTCCTGGCGGCCGACGGCTCGGATTGCGGTATCGCCAATGTCAATATCGGCACCTCCGGTGCGGAAATCGGCGGCGCCTTCGGCGGTGAAAAGGAGACCGGCGGCGGCCGTGAATCCGGCTCCGATGCCTGGAAGGCCTATATGCGCCGGGCCACCAACACGGTGAACTATTCGAAGGCTCTGCCGCTGGCGCAGGGCGTCTCGTTCGATATCGAATGATCGGCGACATCGAATAAGCGACAGCCTCGAATAGGATCGGACATGACCATCAATGCAACGGTGAAGGAGGCGGGCTTTCTGCCCGCCTCGCGGATCGCCTCGATCGGCGTTTCCGAAATCCTGAAGATCGGCGCACGCGCCAACGCCATGAAGCGCGAAGGCAAGCCGGTGATCATCCTCGGCGCCGGCGAGCCGGACTTCGACACGCCGGACCACGTCAAGCAAGCGGCCTCAGACGCGATCCAGCGCGGCGAGACGAAATACACCGCGCTCGACGGCACGCCGGAATTGAAGAAGGCGATCCGCGAAAAGTTCCAGCGCGAGAACGGTCTCGCCTATGAGACAGACGAGATCACGGTTGCGACCGGCGCCAAGCAGATTCTCTTCAACGCCATGATGGCGTCGATCAATCCCGGCGATGAGGTGATCATCCCGACGCCCTACTGGACCTCCTATTCGGACATCGTCCAGATCTGCGAAGGCAAGCCGGTGCTGATCGCCTGCGATGCCTCTTCCGGCTTTCGCCTCACTGCCGACAAGCTCGAAGCAGCGATTACGCCGAAGACACGCTGGGTGTTGCTCAACTCGCCCTCGAACCCGTCCGGTGCCGCCTACAGCGCGGCCGATTACCGGCCGCTGCTCGAGGTGCTTCTCAAGCATCCGCATGTCTGGCTGCTCGTCGACGACATGTATGAGCACATCGTCTATGACGGCTTCCGCTTCGTCACCCCGGCCCAGCTCGAGCCTCGGCTGAAGGACCGTACGCTCACCGTCAACGGCGTATCGAAGGCCTATGCCATGACCGGCTGGCGGATCGGCTACGCCGGCGGCCCGCGCGCGCTCATCAAGGCGATGGCCGTTGTCCAGAGCCAGGCGACCTCCTGCCCCTCCTCGGTCAGCCAGGCGGCCTCCGTTGCTGCGCTCGATGGCCCGCAGGATTTCCTCAAAGAGCGCACCGCCAGCTTCCAGCGCCGCCGCGATCTCGTCGTCAGCGGTCTGAACGCCATCGACGGTCTGGATTGCCGCGTCCCGGAAGGTGCCTTTTACACCTTCTCCGGCTGCGCCGGCATGCTCGGCAAGGTGACACCATCGGGCAAGACGATCGAAACCGATACGGACTTCTGCGCCTATCTGCTCGAAGACGCCCATGTCGCCGTCGTTCCGGGCTCGGCCTTCGGCCTTTCGCCCTTCTTCCGCATCTCCTATGCAACCTCGGAAGCGGAGCTGAAGGAAGCGCTCACCCGCATCGCCGCCGCCTGCGCACGGCTTTCTTGAGAGGCTCCTCGGCCTCTGCTTCTCGTCTCAAATGCCCCTCACCCTAGCCCTTTCCCCGCACGCGGGGAGAGGGGCTTCGGCGGCGCGGCAGATCCCTTCTCCCCGTCAAAACGGGGAGAAGGTGGCCGGCAGGCCGGATGAGAGGCGTTCCCACGCTCGTTCCGCCCCCGCTTCAAAACGTCGGCGGCGTGCAGGCGCTGATCACCTCGCAAGGCACCGGCCCGACGCAGCGGAAGCGGTGCGGCCGCCGGCTTTCGAAATAATACGCATCCCCCGGTCCGAGAATGCGCCGCTCGTCATCGACGGTCACCTCCAGCCGCCCGGTAAGCACGATCCCGCCCTCCTCGCCCTCATGCACCAGCGGCACCTTGCCCGTGTCGGCGCCCGGCTGGTAACACTCCTTGAGGATCTGCAGGCTGCGGCCGAACAGATTGTCGCCGATCTGGCGATAGGAAATCGGACCCTTGCCGATCTCGACCAGCTCCTCTGCCGCGTAAAAGGCCTTGCGGGGCTTTTCCGGTTCGAAGGAGAAGAACTCCGCGAGCCCGATCGGAATGCCGTCGAGAATGCGCTTCAGGGCGCCGACCGACGGGTTCGAGGCATTGGATTCGATCAGCGAGATTGTGGAGTTGGTGACGCCCGCCCGCTTGGCAAGTTCGCGCTGGGAGAGATTGTGCATCAGCCGCACATGGCGCAGCCGATTGCCGATATCGACGGTCATCGCAGATCTCGTGTTGACGTTGTTCGGAATATCGAAACCATAACAAGTCGCCTCTATAAAATACAGTGGCTTAGCTGAGCGAAGAAAAGGACTTGTTCGGGAATCCAAATCATGGCGTCAATCGCACACCGATAGGAGGATGCCATGGACGCCCACAACAAGCCCAATGCCCCGGTACTCGACAGCTACTGGATGCCCTTCACCGCCAATCGCCAGTTCAAGGCCGCGCCCCGCCTGCTCGCGAGCGCCGAGGGCATGTACTATACCAGCATTGACGGCCGGACGATCCTCGACGGCACCGCCGGCCTCTGGTGCGTCAATGCCGGCCACGGCCGCCGGCAGATCGCCGCCGCGGTCGAACGGCAGCTTTCGGTTATGGATTTCGCGCCCTCCTTCCAGATGGGCCACCCGATCGCCTTCGACTTCGCCGAGCGCCTTGCAGAAATCGCGCCCGGTCCGGACGGTGCCAAGCTCGACCGGGTGTTCTTCACCGGCTCGGGTTCGGAATCCGTCGACACGGCGCTGAAGATCGCGCTTGCCTACCAGCGCTCGATCGGCCAGGGCACACGCACGCGCCTGATCGGCCGCGAGCGCGGCTATCATGGCGTCGGCTTCGGCGGCATTTCGGTTGGCGGCATCGTCAACAACCGCCGCGTCTTCCCGCAACTCCCAGGCTCCGACCATCTGCGCCATACCCATGACCCGGCGAAGAACGCTTTCGTCAGGGGCCAGCCGGAACATGGCGCCGAACTCGCCGACGATCTCGAAAGGCTCGTCGCGCTGCACGGCGCCGAGACGATCGCCGCCTGCATCGTCGAGCCGGTTGCCGGCTCGACCGGCGTGCTGATCCCGCCGAAGGGTTATCTCGAGCGACTGCGCGCCATCTGCGACAAGCACGGCATTCTCCTGATCTTCGACGAGGTGATCACCGGCTTCGGCCGCCTCGGCGCCACCTTCGCAACCGACTATTTCGGTGTCACCCCGGATCTCGTCACCACCGCCAAGGGGCTGACCAACGGCGCGATCCCGATGGGCGCGGTCTTTGCAAGCCGCAAGGTGCACGACGCGCTGATGCATGGGCCGGAAGGCCAGATCGAGCTCTTCCACGGCTACACCTATTCCGGCCACCCGGCCGCATGCGCCGCCGGCATCGCCACCCTCGGCATCTATCGTGACGAAGGGCTGATGACGCGCGCCGCCGAGCTGCAGGAAGACTGGCACGAAGCGATGCATTCGCTGAAGGGCCAGCCGCATGTCATCGACATCCGCACCATCGGCCTCATCGCCGGCATCGAACTCAAATCACGCGACGGCGCCCCCGGCGCGCGCGCCTACGACGTCTTCGTCGATTGTTTCGAGAGGGGCCTTCTGATCCGTGTCACCGGCGACATCATCGCCTTCTCGCCACCGCTGATCGTCGAGAAACAGCATTTTGGCGAATTCGTCTCGATCCTCGCCGACGCGCTGAAAAGGGTGAAATAAACACGGATCAATCTGGCGGCTTCAGATCACATAGCGTTCCATGAAGAGAACGTCTTCGACTGGACATTCCGGGTAGACCCACTTTGCCCAGTTAGCTTTGAGCCAAGCGACAGAAATGGACTTCGTTCCTAAGACGATCGCTTCTGGCGGAAGATGAACGAAGGTGTGTCCGGCGCTATAACCTGTGGCCGCCATGACGCCTAAGGGGCGTGTTTCATCGGTCGTTTCGACGACCATGAAATCGACTGTTTCCTCGTAGGGATAGGAACCTCTTACGCGGAAGATAGCGCCTCGCCAAATCTGCGGCGTTTCAATATCTAGGAGCTTCTTCATAGCGCCTCGATCACCCTCTTTTGCTCATGGCGATTACCGATGCAGCATGGCGCGGAAATCGAGCGGGTGGACACTTCTGGGTCCGCGCCGAGCGCTTGCAATCAACGTATCAATATCGCCCGAAAATCATTGACGTTCGTCCCGGTCGGCCCGGGCACAAAAAGGTCGCCGCTCGCCGCAAAGGCCGACCAAGCATCGTGGCGGGCGAGATGCGCGCGTGGATCCGCGCCCGCCGCCCGCATGCGAGCGACGCTTTTCCCGTCGGCGAACGCGCCGGCATTATCTTCGGAGCCGTCGATGCCGTCGGTATCGGCGGCAAGTGCATCGATGCCGCCGACGCCATCGATGTCGAGCGCCAGCGACAAGAGGAATTCGCTGTTGCGTCCGCCCTTGCCGTAGTTGTTGCCGGAAATCGTCACCGTCGTCTCGCCGCCGGAGAGGAGCACGACAGGCTTTTGGAACGGTCGATTTCGCAACGCAACCTCACGGGCGAGCGCCGCATGCATGCGGCCGATGTCGTGGGCCTCGCCTTCGATCGCGTCCGAGAGGATTGCGGCCTCGACGCCGGCTTCCCGAGCGCGGGCCGCTGCCGCTTCCAGTGAAACGCTCGCGGAGGCGATCACATGGACCTCATTGCCGGCAAAGGCGGGATCTTCTGGATTGGGTGCGCGCGCGGCATCCGAGGCGAGATGCGCCATCACACGTTCTGGCAAGGTCATGCCGTAGCGCGCGACGATCTCGCGCGCCTCTTCCATGCTCGAGAGATCCGGTACCGTCGGGCCGGAGGCGACGAAGGCGGGATTGTCGCCCGGCACATCCGAGACGACCAGGCTGACGACGCGCGCCGGCGCGGCGGCAAGCGCCAGTCGCCCGCCCTTGATCCGCGAGACATGCTTGCGGACCACGTTCATCGCCGAGATCGGCGCGCCGGAGGCGAGCAGCGCCCGGTTGACGGCGATCTCATCGTCCAGCATCAGCCCGTTTGGCGGCGCGGGCAACAGCGCCGAGCCGCCGCCAGAGACGAGCGCGATCACCAGATCGTCCGCCGTCAGTCCCTCGACCAGCTTGAGAAGCGCGGAGGATGCCGCAAGCCCGGCGTCGTCCGGCACCGGGTGCGCTGATTGCAGCACTTTGATGCGCTCGCATTTTTCGACCGGTCCGTGGCGGGCGACGACGACGCCCGTGAGCGGTGCGTCCCAGAGCCGCTCAAAGGCGGCCGCCATTTGACTTGCGGCCTTGCCGGCGCCGATGACGATGGTGCGCCCCTTCGGCCTCTCGGGCAGGTGGGCACGGATGGCGGCGTAAGGATCGGCCGCCACCACGGCAGCGTCGAAGAGGGAGATCAGGAAGGAGCGCGGCTCGATTAATGCCATGGAATCAGTCCGGGATTTCGAGATCGTAGACGAACACACCTTGGACGCCGCCTTGCGCCGCCGCAACGATTTTTGCGCCGGTCTTTTGATGTTCTGCGTCGTCGGCGTCGTGCACTGTCCACGAGGCCCGGCGAGTTCGGCGGCAGCGATTGCCCCTAATCCTAACCCTCTCCCCGCCAGCGGGGAGAGGGGATTTCGGCAGCGCGGCACGCCCCTTCTCCCCGCCTGCGGGGAGAAGGTCGCGGCAGCGGGATGAGGGGCCAAATCCCCAGCTCCCGGCGAGGAAGACGCAATCGCGAATCACCGCAACCTCCTTCAGCGAACCTCGGCGCGGGCACGCGGGCGCGTGTCGTTGCGCTCGTGCTGGAAGATCGCGGGCGGTAGCGCCGGCAGGCCGCGGATGATATCCGCCCCCTTCTCCCCCACCATGATCGTCGGTCCGTTGGTGTTGCAGGAGGGCACGCGCGGCATCACCGAACTGTCGCAGACCCGCAAGCCGTCGAGCCCGCGCACCTTGAGTTCCAGATCGACCACAGCCATGGCATCCGTGCCCATCTTGCAGGTGCCCACGGGGTGATGGTCGGTCTTGGCGTTGGCGCAGCCATATTCGAAGAGCTGCTCTTCCGTCCGGATATCGTTACCCGGCAAACGTTCGGCGAGCACATAAGGCTTCAGCGCGGCCTGCTGCATGATTTCGCGGGCAATCCGCAGGCCCTCGAGCGACATTTTCCGGTCGTGCGGATCCTCCCAATAGTTCGGGTCGATGAGCGGCGGCGCGACTGGATCGGAGGAGGAAAGCCGCACCGTGCCGCGCGAGCGGGGATGCAGATAGGCGGAGTTCAGCGTCACGCCGGCGTTCTTGAGGCGCGCGACACCGGCCTCGATGCCGGAGCCGAGACCGAGATGGAACTGGATGTCCGGCGAGCGCGCATCCGAATCGGCATACCAGAAGCCGCCGGTCTCGAAGAGCGAAGAGGCGACGGGGCCGGTGCGGAAGAGCACGTATTGCAGGCCCGCCCAGAGCGTACGGTGCAGCTTGGCGACGTTGTCATAGGTGTGATCGCCGGTGCACTCGGAGATGACAAAGAGATCGAGATGATCCTGCAGGTTGCCGCCGACGCCGGGGAGATCGTGGCGGACGTCGACACCGACCGCGCGGAGATGGTCAGCCGGGCCGATGCCGGATTGCAAGAGCAGTTTCGGCGAGCCGATCGCGCCCGAAGTGACGAGCACTTCGCGGTCCGCGCGGATGGTCTCGCTCCCCTTGGCCGTCACCACCTCGACGCCGACCGCTCGGCTACCCTCGAGCACGATGCGGGCGACGCGCGCGCCGGTGCGCACCGTCAGGTTTTTTCGGTCTTTGATCGGCGAGAGATAGGCAAGCGAGGCGGAAGAGCGCCGGCGGTTGCGTTGCGTCAGCTGGTAGAAGCCGACGCCCGCCTGCTGTTTACCGTTGAAATCGTGATTGTAGGGAATGCCAAGCTCCTGGCCCGCGCGGATATAGGCGTCGCAGATCGGCAGCGCCGAGACCGGCATCGAGACGCCGAGCGGCCCGCCATAGGAATGATAGTCGTCGGCAAAGCGCTGATTGTCCTCGGCCCGCTTGAAATAGGGCAGCACGCTTCGGTAGTCCCAGCCGGTGCAGTCGTCCTCGCGTGCCCAGAGATCGTAGTCGACGGCGTTGCCGCGCGTATAGAGCTGCGCATTGATAGAGGAGCCGCCACCGATCACTTTCGCCTGCGTATAGCGCAGCACCCTGCCCTTCATGTGCTTCTGCGGCACCGTGTGCCAGCCCCAGCTCGCAACGCCCTTGGTCATCTTGGCGAAACCCGCCGGCATGTGGAACAGCGGGTTCCAGTCGCCGCCGCCGGCTTCGAGCAACAGCACCCTGACGGTCGGATCCTCGCTCAGCCGGTTGGCAAGAACGCAGCCCGCCGGGCCGGCGCCAGTGATGATGTAGTCATAGGTCATTCACATCGTCCTTAAGATCCGCGCCTTCGGCGCGATCGGGTAATTCGTCTCTCTTGGCGGCCCCTCATCCGGCTGCCGCCACCTTCTCCCCGCAAGCGGGGAGAAGGAACCGCGGGACCGCCTTCGCCCCACGTCCCGCCAGGCACGTCCCCTCTCCCCGCGTGCGGAGAGAGGGTCAGGGTGAGGGGCAAATTCACAACCGGCTGATCGACAGTCCCCCATCGGCCTGAATGACTGAACCTGTGGCGAAACCGAACTGCCCGCCGGCGAGCCCGGCGACGATCTTGCCGATGTCGTCGGGCTCCCCCCATCGCCGCATCGGCACCAGCCCATCCGCAATCAGCGCGTCGTATTTGCCGGAAACGGTCGCGGTCATGTCCGACCGAATGATGCCAGGCCGCACCTCGAAGACAGAGATCCCGGTCTCCGCCAGTCTCAGCGCCAGTCCCTGGCTGAAGGCGGCGAGTCCCGCCTTGCTCATGCAGTAGTCGAGCCGCTCCGGCGAGGTCATCGCCGCGGAGACCGAAGTAATGTTGATGATCGAGCGTGTCGCAGTCGCCTCCGCCGCGAGCATCGCCTTCAACACTGCCTGGGTGAAGAAAACCGTGCCGCGCAAGTTGATGCCGACGATCGTGTCGAAATTCTCAGGTCTCAGATCGAGGAAATCGCCGCGCACGACGGACGCGATCCCGGCATTGTTGACGAGGCAATCTATCCTGCCGAACGCCTCGATGACCGCGTCGACGGTCGCCTGGTGGGTGGCAAGGTCGGCAAGATCGGCCTGTAGAAAGATCGCGCGGGCACCGAAAGAGCCGAGCTCGGCGAGCACAGGTGCTACACCATCGGCATCACCGATTCCGCTGATGGCGATGTCGAAACCGTTCGCCGCCAGCGCGCGGGCGATGCCAAGCCCAATGCCGCGTCGGCCGCCGGTGACGATCGCGACGGGACGTGCTTTCTCCGTCATGACCGAAGGTCCCCTTTAACGATGTGATCCGCGACGCGCAGCGCCTGCGCGGCCACGGTCAGCGCCGGGTTTACCGCTGCCGAGGTCGGCAGGAAGCCGGCATCGACGACGAAAAGGTTCGGATGATCGAACGCTCGGCAATAGACATCGAGCGGCGCTTCATTGGGGTCCTTGCCGATCCTGACCGTGCCGCACTGGTGAGACGGCGTGCGCTTGTCGAAAGCGCGTGCCAGCACGACCGGAAAGCCGGCCTTTCGCAGCACCGCCTTCAACTTGGCAACGAGATCGAGATGCGCCTGCCAGTTGGTGCGCACCCATTGGAGCACGATGCGGTCGCCGTCTACCAACACGCGGCTGTCCGGCGACGGCAGATCCTCGCTCATGGCGTAGAAGTCGATCCCCCGGGCCGAGATCTGGTTCAGCAGCCATTCCGGCACGGCCGGCATGTTCGCCTTCAGGATCGCGCCGGAGACGCGGCCGAGAAGCTGAATGTTCCCGAGCGGCGGGCCCCCTGCCCCGTCGGAAAGATAGAAATCGTTGAGACCGAAAGTCTTCTGATAGACAGAATCGTTGCGATACCAGGGGCTGAGCGCAATCACCGCACTCGAATTGTGGTTCATGAAATTGCGGCCTACCTGATCGGAGCGGTTCGCAAGCCCCGTCGGGTTGCGGTCGCCCGCCGAGCGCAGCAGCAGCACGGCCGACTGCACCGCGCCGGCCGAAAGAACGACAAGCCTTGGCGAAACGGTTCGCTCCACGCCATCCTGGACGTAGTGGACGGACTCGATTGTCTTGCCGTCTGGCGCCGTCGCCAGCCGGGTGACGCGCGAACCGGTTTGCAGCCGGACATTCGGATATTCGAGCGCGGCGGACAGCGCGGCGGTCTCGGCATCCATCTTGCCGTCGAAGCTGTTCGGATGCGCGTCCCAGGGCGTCTTCGCCTTGGCGAGCCAACGCTCGATATCGACGCCGAGCGGCAGCGAATAGGGGTGAAGCCCAATCTCTGCCAGACGTTTGCGAACCTTGGCGATCGCCGGCTCGTCTGGAACGGGGCCGTAGCTGTAGCTGTTTGAATGCGCGGGCTCGGTCGGGTCTTCGCCAAGGCGTCCGCGCACCTGATAGAGCTGCTCCGCCTTGGAATACCACGGCTCCAGCTCCTCGTAAGGAAACGGCCACGCGGGTGAAACGCCGTCGAGATGTTGCATCTCCTCGAAATCCTCACGGCGGTAGCGGGTCAGCACAGCGCCGTAGAATTTCGAGTTGCCCCCGACATTGTAGTAGTTGCCGGGGTTGAAGCCGAGACCGCCCGCCTCGTACCAGGTCTCTTTCGGTCGGAAGTGGCCGCGCTGGAAGATCGCCCGCTGATCCCGGTTTTCCGGACGGTCCTCGATGCGAACGCCCGCCTCGAGGATCAGGATCTCGGCGCCCGACGGCGCGAGGCCCGCCGCGATAGTTGCGCCGCCAATTCCCGATCCGACGATGACGATATCCGGTTGGCTCGCCATGCTCATGCGATCCGCATCTCACTTTGCGGGTCGAAGAACACCGCCTTGTCGAGGTTGAAGGCGAGCCGCGACGTTTGACCTGGCGCGATGCGCGCGTCCGCGCGCAGTCGGGCGACGATTTCCTTGCCGCCGAGGCGGGTGACCGCGAAGGTGTCGGAGCCGGCCGGCTCGACCACTTCGATCAGGCAGTCGCCCTCGGCGACGAACTTTGCATTGCGGTCGGCGCCGTCCGGATCGGTCAGGGCTTCCGGACGAATGCCGAACACCACTTCCTTGCCGGCATAGGCCGAAAGCGCGCCGTTATGGGGTACTGCAAGCCTCAGGGGCTCGCCGTTCGGCCGCTCCAGCGTCACCGCGACCTCCGCTCCGGCGGCCTCGATCCGAGCCTTCAGCAGGTTCATCGCCGGCGATCCCATGAAATCGGCGACGAACATGTTGGCGGGGTTGTTGTAGATTTCGGCCGGCGTTCCGAACTGCTGCAGCACGCCGTCGCGCAGGACGGCTATCTTCGTGGCGAGCGTCATCGCCTCGATCTGGTCATGCGTAACGTAGACGATCGTCGTCTTCATGCGGCTGTGCAGGCGCTTGATCTCGGTGCGCATGTCGACACGGAGCTTCGCGTCGAGGTTCGACAGCGGCTCGTCGAAGAGGAAGACCTGCGGATTGCGCACCAGCGCGCGCCCCATCGCGACGCGCTGCCGCTGGCCGCCGGAAAGCTGGCTCGGCTTGCGGTCGAGCAGGTGGCCGATCTGCAGCATGTCGGCGACCTGCTTGATCGCCTTCTCGCGCTCATCCTTCGGCACGCCTCGGATCTCCATGCCGAAGGCGATGTTTCCGGCGACTGTCATGTTCGGGTAGAGCGCATAGGACTGGAACACCATAGCGATGTCACGCTTCGACGGGTGCAGCCCCGAGACCGACCGGCCGTTGATGGCGATGTCGCCTGAGGTGATCGGCTCCAGGCCCGCGATCGTGTTCAGGAGGGTCGACTTGCCGCAGCCGGACGGGCCGACGAGCACGAGGAATCCGCCCCTTTCGATCTCGATATTGATGTCCTTGAGAATCTCCAGTGAGCCGTAGGACTTGCGCAGGTTGCTGATTTTCAAGAATGACATGAGCTTATCCTTTCACGGCACCGGACATCAGCCCGCGGACGAAGTAGCGGCCGGACACGATGTAGACGATGAGCGTTGGCAGGGCGGCGAGAATCGCGCCTGCGAAGTGAACGTTGTATTCCTTGACGCCGGTCGACGAGCTCACGAGGTTGTTGAGCGCGACCGTCATCGGCGTCGAGAAGGGGCCCGAGAACGAGGCGCCGAACAGGAAGTCGTTCCAGATGTTGGTGAACTGCCAGATGACCGAGACGACGATGATCGGCCCCGAGGATGGCAGCATGATCCGCCGGAAGATCTGGAAGAAGCCGGCGCCGTCGATCTGCGCCGCCCGAACAAGCTCCGTCGGGAAGGCCTCGTAGTAATTGCGGAAATAGAGCGTGGTGAAGCCGATGCCATAGACGACGTGCACGAGGATCAGTCCCCAAATCGAGCCCGCGAGGCCGAGGACGCCGAGGATGCGCGCCATCGGGATCAGCACGATCTGGAACGGGATGAAGCAGGAGAGCAGCAGCATGCCGAAGAAGATGTTGGCACCCGGGAAGCGCCATTTGGTCAGCACGTAGCCGTTGAGCGCGCCAACGATCGTCGAGATGGCGACCGCGGGAACCACCATCAGGATCGAGTTGATGAAGAAGGGGCGTAGGCCGGTCGGCTGTACGCCGATCTGCGCCGTCGACCAGGCCGAAAGCCAGGGCTCGACCGTCCAGGTCTGCGGCAGGTTCAGCATGCCGCCCTGGCGGATCTCATCGAGCGGCTTCAGCGAATTCACTACCATCACGTAGAGCGGCAGCAGCGAATAGAGCGCGAAGAGGATCAGCGCCGTGTAGATCAATGCCCGCGTCAGGCGGTTGTGCGAGATGACATTGTCTGGACTGGGGGCGCGCATCAGCGTTTTCCTCCCCGGATTTCGGAATAGAGGTAGGGAATGATGATCGAGAAGATCATGACCAGCATGATGATCGCCGAGGATGCGCCGATGCCCATCTGGTTGCGGGTAAAGGTGTAGGAATACATGAAGGTCGCCGGCAGTTCGGTCGCCTGCCCCGGGCCGCCGCCCGTCAGGGCGATGATCAGGTCATAGGCCTTGATCGCGAGGTGAGCGAGAACGACGAAGGCCGAAAGGAAGACGGGGCGCATCAGCGGAATGATGATGCGACGGTAGATGGTCATGGTCGTCGCCCCGTCGATCTGCGCGGCCTTGATGATCTCATTGTCGACGCCGCGCAGGCCAGCGAGGAACATCGCCATGATGAAGCCGGTCGATTGCCAGACCGCGGCGATGACGACGCAGTAGATCGCGTAGTTGCGATCTTTGATCCAGTTGAAGGAAAAGCTCTCCCAGCCCCAGAGATGCATCGTGTTCTCAAGCCCGATGCCCGGATCGAGGAACCACTTCCAGGCCGTTCCCGTGACGATGAAGGAAAGCGCCATCGGGTAGAGATAGATCGGCCGGAGAAACCCTTCCGCCCGGATCTTCTGGTCGAGCAGAATGGCGAGCGCGAGGCCGAGCACCGAGCAGATGATGATGTAGAGCGACGCGAAGATCGCCAGGTTGCTGACCGCTCGCCACCAGTGCGGCAGGGCCCAGAGCCGGTTGTAATTCAACAGGCCGACGAAATTGTAGGACGGCAGCATCTTGCTGTCCGTCATCGAAAGGAAGCCGGTATAGGCTATGAAGCCGTAGACGAACACCAGAACTATAAGAAAGCTGGGGGCGAGCACGAGCTTGGGCAAAAGCTCCTGCAGCCGGGTGCGGCTATCCATGTTTGTTACCACCGTATCGTTTCGTTCGTGCTGCGGATCTGCGCCTCACCCTAGCCCTCTCCCCGCCAGCGGGGAGAGGGGACGAAGGCGCCGCAGCTTTCCTCCAATCCCATAGAGACGAGGAATGCTGGAGCTCGCCGCTTAGTCCCTTCTCCCCGCGAGCGGGGAAAAGGTGCCGGCAGGCGGATGAGGGGCAATCCCTCTTGCGTCGCTTACTTCGCGGCCTCGACCGCAGCGGCAAGTTCCTTCACCGCGTCTTCCGAGCTGAGCTCGCCGTTGAACTGGCGGGTCACGACGTCGTAGATCGCGTTCTTGACGGCGGCCGGGTTGGCATGGCCGTGGGCCATGGAGCCGTAGAGCGTGCCGTTGGAGTTGGCTTCGGCGAGGTCCTTGATCCCCTTCTTGCCGCAGGCATCGAAGTCGGTGTCCGGAACGTCGGTACGGGCCGGAACGGATCCCTTGACGACGTTGAAGGCCGACTGGAAGGTCGGGCTTTCGATCGCGGACGCCATCTGCAGCTGAGCCGGAACCTTATCGTCCGAGACCTTGAACATCGCGAACTGGTCGGAGTTGAAGGTGACGGAGCCCTGCGTTCCCGGGAAGCGGATGCAGACGAAATCGGTGCCCGGCACCTTCTTCGCCTTCAGGAATTCACCCTTCGCCCAGTCACCCATGAACTGCAGGCCGGCCTTGTTCTCGATGACCATTGCCGAAGCAAGATTCCAGTCGCGGCCGGAGAAGTTGTCGTCGACATAGGAGCGGAGCTTCGTCATGCGGTCGAAGGCTTCCTTCATCTTGTCGCCGCCGAGCGCTGCCGGGTCGAGGTCGATGAAGGCTTGCTTGTAGAAGTCGTTGCCGAGCGAGAGCACGACGGCATCGAAGATCGTCGCATCCTGCCAGGGTTGGCCGCCGTGAGCGACCGGCGTGATACCCTGCTCCTTGAACTTGTCGAGCAGCGCGATCAGCTCATCCCAGTTCGCCGGCTCCTTGCCGCCGGCCTTGTCGAGGGCGGCCTTGTTGATCCAGACCCAGTTCGTCGAATGGACGTTGACCGGGGCGGCGATCCAGTGGCCATCATATTTCGAGAATTGCTGCAGCGCGGACGGAACGACCTTGTCCCAGCCTTCCTTGCTGGCAATGTCGTCGAGGTTGCCGAGCGCGCCTTCCTTGGCCCAGTCGAGAATGTCGAAGCCGAGCATCTGCACTGCGGTCGGAGCGTTGCCAGCGGTGACGCGGGCGCGAAGCACGGTCATGGCTTCCGTGCCGCCGCCGCCGGCGACCGGCATGTCGGTCCAACCGATACCCTTGCCTTCCAGGTCCTTTTTCAGAACGTCGAGTGCCGCAGCCTCGCCGCCAGACGTCCACCAGTGCAACACTTCCACGTTCTCTGCTGCGCGCACGGCCGTCGCCGCCAACATCAGTGCTGCAACAGCCGTCGTCGTCATCAACTTGCGCATCGTTATCCTCCCGTTTGCAAGTTACCGAAGCGGAAATCTCCTCCCGCCTTATTAGATGCCGCCCGTTCTCCCCGGGATGGCAATGGGCCTGCGGCATGCGCCGCCCGGCCAATTTAAAACGTTACAAATACCGCCAAGTCAAGCGCACAAGCCCTTCCTCATGCTTTGCCACCCAAACTAGCTGAATTTGCTGGATTATACGGCATCGCCGATATGGTGCAACGCAACAAATTCCGCTCCTTTTGACCATTTAAAACGTTTTCATCATACGATTGCCTAATGGTTCGCGTCACGTTACAAAACCGCTCTTGATCGCTCGCAGGAAGGAACCCTTGTCCTCTCGCTCCAAACCCGTCAGTTCCGGCACCGGCCCGGCAAACAGTCGCGGCAAGCCGACCCTGCGCACCATAGCGGACATTACCGGCCTTGCCGTCACGACGGTCTCGCGGGCGCTCGCCAACGCCCCCCAGATATCGATCGAGACGCGCAACCGCGTTCGCCAGGTGGCGCTCGATATCGGTTACTCGCCGGACCGTGCGGCCCAACGCCTGAAAACCGGCCGCACCAATGTGATCGCGGTTCTGCTCGAACCGCATGAGGAAATCCTCGGATACGGAACCTCCGTGATGGCCGGCATCGCCAAGGCGCTGCAGGGCACGCCGTATCACCTGATCGTCATGCCGAATTTCCTGAATTCGGCGAACATCGATGCGATCAACTACATCATCCGCAACAGCATGGCGGACGGATTGATCTTCTCGCGCACCGAACCGCTCGATCCCCGGGTCATGCTGCTCTCGGAAAACGGCTTCGCTTTCGTCACGCACGGCCGCACCGAACTCGCGACGGCGCATCCCTTCGTCGACTACGACAATTACACCTTCGCCTACGAGGCGACGCGCCGGCTGATCGCCAAGGGACGGCGCAGGCTGGCGCTGATCGGCGGGCCGGCAGGCTACACCTTCGCCGGCCATATCCAGCACGGCTTCATGACCGCAGTACGAGAGGCCGGCTGCGCCTATGAAATCCTTTCCGACATCGATCTCGACAGCCCGGCGGCCGCGATCCGCGACCGCATCCGCCGCCGTTACGCCGAGAAGGACCCGCCGGACGGCTTCACCTGCGGCGGTGAGGTCTGCGCACTCGCGACGATCACCGGCATGACCGACTGCGGCCTCACACTTGGGCTCGAATACGACATCGTCGCCAAGCAGACGTCGCAGCTTTTGACCGCGATCCAGCCGCGGGTCGATACGATCTACGAAGACCTGACTGCGACCGGAGAGCATATGGGCCGCATCCTCCTGCGCCGCATCGCCGGCAGCAACGACGTCAACGAACTGCAGTTGCTGCTGAACCCCGAGCTTCCCTTCGAGACGCAACCGGCGCGCGTTGCAGACTGAACCCGGCGCGACAGGCCGGCGGGCACGAGGGTGCGAAAATCGCCTTCCGATCCTCTCCGTGCTTGCCGTCCGCGTCCGCATGTTCAGCTCTCCTCCCAATCCGGCTTCAGCGCGGCATCCACCAGTTGGCGCGCTGGCCGATGTGCATGTTGAGCGTCTTGGTCTCGGTGTAGTCCTCGACCGCATAACGTCCGAGTTCTCGGCCAAGGCCGGATTGCCGGTAGCCGCCGAAGGGCAGTTCCGATGCGCCGTCCATGAAGGTATTCATCCAGATCGTGCCGGCGCGCACACGGCGCCCGATGGTAAGACAGGTGTCGAAATCGCGGCTCCAGACGCCGGCCGAAAGCCCGTAGTCGATGGAGTTGGCGATCTTGATCGCCTCCTCCGTCGTCTCGAAAGTGAGGACGGACAGAACCGGGCCGAACACCTCGTCGCGGGCGACCGCCATTTCCGGCCTGACGGAAGAGAGGATGGTCGGCGCCATGAACTGCCCCATGCCGAGATCGAGTGCCGCTCCGCCATGAGTAACAGTCGCGCCGTCGCTGGAGGCCGAAGAAATATAGCCGGCAATCTTTTCGAGGTGCTGCGGCGTAATGATCGCCCCCACCTGCGTTTCGGGATCAAGCGGATCGCCGACCTTCACCTTGGCCGAAAGGCTGGCGATGCGCGCCGTCACCTCGTCGGCGATATCGCGATGGAGGATCAGCCGGGAACCGGCATTGCAGCATTCGCCGGCATTGAAGTAGGCGCCGAAGACGGCCGCATCGATGAACTCGTCGAGATTGGCATCCGGGAAGACGATCTGCGGGTTCTTTCCGCCGAGTTCGAGCGCAACCTTCTTCAGGGTCTGCGCGGCGTTCGCCATGGTCAGCCGGCCGACACCGGTCGAGCCCGTGAACGAGACCATGTCGACATCCGGATGGCTGGTCAGCGGCGCACCGGCCTCCGGTCCCGTGCCGACGATGATATTGACCACACCCGCCGGCACGCCAGCGGCTTCCAGAATCTCACCAAGCACGAGCGTCGAACCCGAGGTGAGCTCCGACGGCTTCACCACCGTCGTGCAGCCGGCGGCAAGCGCAAACGGCAGCTTCTGGCTGACGATCAGGAAGGGGAAGTTCCAGGGAGTGATGATCGACACGACGCCGATCGCCTCGCGCAGCACGACGCCGAGCGTGCCGTCGCCGAGCGTATTGTAGCTTTCGCCGGAAAGATCACGTGCAAGCGCTGCGGCATAGCGCCAGATATCGGCCGCCCCTGCCAATTCGCCCTTCGCCTGGGTGATCGGCTTGCCCGATTCGATCGCATCGAGAAAAGCGAGCTCATCGGCGCGCGCGGCGATCATGTCGGCGGCGCGCAGCAGGGTCAGCGACCGCTCGGACGCGGTCATGCGCGGCCAGGGACCGTCGTCAAAGGCGCGCCTTGCCGCCGCGATTGCGCGTTCAGCATCGATCTTCGTCGCCGCCTGGTAGCGGCTGACGGTCACGCCGTGGCCGGGCGCCACCCGCTCGATCGTGCGGCCTTCGGCGCCATCGACCCACTTGCCGTCGACCAGCATCCGGAATTCGCGAACCTTGTAATCGCCGAGCGCCTTGGGTTTCACCAGAACCGTCATCACCATTCTCCCTTGAAGCGCGCTTCGCGCTTTTCGCTGAAGGCCGCCACACCCTCCTTGAGATCGCCGGTCTTGGCGGCAAGAATCGAGCCGAGCGCCTCGACCGCCGCACCCTTGTCCTCGCCGTTCGCCGAGGCGATCATCAGTTTCGATATTTCGAGCGCCGCCGGTCCGCGGCCCGCGATTCGCGCGGCATAGTCCCGCGATGCCTGCATGACCGTGCCTGTCTCGACCACGGCATCGATCAGCCCTTCTGCCCTCGCCTCCTCTGCGGTAAACATCTCGCCGCCAAGCACCATGCGCCGCACGATCTGCGCACCGAAGCGCGAGACCAGGCGCTGCGTGCCAGACCAGCCAGGCACCATGCCGAGGCTCGTTTCGGGAAGGCCGATCTTCACCGGGCGCTCGGCGATGCGGATGTCAGCGGCCGCTGCCAGTTCCAGCCCGCCACCAAGCGCGTGACCGTTCAGCGCCGCGATCACTGGCATGCGGAGCGTCGCCAGCCGCTCGAAGACGCGGTGGCCGAAGCGCACCCATTCGTGCCCGAAGGCCGCAGCATCCATGCCGCCCCAGGCCTTGATGTCGCCGCCGGCGGAAAAAGCCTTGCCCTCGCCGGTGAGGATCACGACGCGCACATCACGGTTCGCCTCGACCGTATCGCAAGCGGAAGCAAGCGCCTTCAGCATATCGATATCGAAGGCATTGAGTTTTTCGGGCCTCGACACGGTCATGGTGGCGACCGCGCCCTCGACCTCGATCCGGATGCGTTCGTCAGCCATGCGTGCCTCCCGCAATGCTCCGCGCGGCCTTCGCCGGCAGCGTCAGACCGAGCGGCGCTTCATTGAATAGCGCGCTATCCATCTGCTTAAGCTGGTCGGACACGATCAGCGGAAATTCGGATTGGTCGAGGATATGTTCTTGCAGGTCCGCGCCGGGCGCGATTTCGGTGAGCACGATGCCGTCGGGCGTCAGCTTCATCACTGAGCGCTCGGTCACATAGGTGACGTCCTGCCCCTGCTCGACTGCCCGGCGACCGGAGAAGGTGACGTGCTCGACCGCATTGACGAGTTTCTTCAACTTGCCTTCCCTTTCGATGACAAGCCGGCCGTCGGCGACCGAGAGCTTCGCGCCGGCATTGAACATGCCCGAGAAGACGATCTTCTTCGCCCGCGCCGTGATGTCGACGAAGCCGCCGGCACCCGCCGTCACATGCGGCCGGAAGCTGAGCTTCGACACGTTCACCGAACCGGTGCGGTCGATTTCCAGGAACGAGAGCAGCGAGGCATCGAAGCCCGCGCCCTGGAAATAGGTGAACTGGTAGGGCGACGGCATGAATGCGTCGGCATTCGACGCGCAGCCAAAGGCGAAGTCGAGGAGCGGGACGCCGCCGACCGCCCCCTGCTCGATCACCCAGGTGACCGCGCCGTGCAGGCCTTCTTCCAGCAAGATGCGCGGCACATTGGCGGAGATGCCGAAACCGAGATTGACCGCACTCCCCGTTTCGAGCTCCTGCGCGACGCGTCGGGCGATCACCTTCTGGATACTGAATTCTGGAACGCGGAAGCTGTCGAGCGGGCGGAAGATCTCACCGGAAATGGCGGGATCGTAAAGCGTCTGCGTCGTCTGCTTCTGGTCCGGATCGACGACCACATAGTCGACCAGCACGCCCGGCACGCGCACGTCATGGGGCTTGAGCGAGCCTTCCTTGGTGATGCGTTTGACCTGGGCAATGACGATGCCGCCGTTGTTGCGGGCGGCAAGCGCCTGATCGAGACCGCCGAGATAGGCGCCCTCATGTTCGTAGGTCAGGTTGCCGCGCTCGTCCGCGGTCGTCGCCCGGATGATTGCCACTTGCGGCGCAATCGCCTTGAAATAAAGCCAGTCCTCGCCTTCGAAGGCGATCTTCTTCACGACCGGCTCCGCAGCGGCGGACGCGTTCATGGCGCAGCCTTCGCGCGACGGATCGACGAAGGTATCGAGCCCGACCTTGGTCATGACACCCGGGCGTTTCGCTGCCGCCTCGCGATGCATGTCGAAGAGAATGCCGGAAGGGATGTTGTAAGCCGCCACCTCGTTGGAGCCGATCATCTGCCAGATCAGCGGCGGCTCGGCGCTCGACGGGCCGGATGGGTAGGATCCGCCGATGATCTTCTTCAGCAATCCCCTCTTGGCGATGTAGTCGACGCCCTTGATGCCGCTCATGTCACCGGCTGCGATCGGATGCAGCGTCGTCAGGTCACGCGGGTGGCCAGTCGCATCGAAACGCGCGCCGATCGCCTTCAGCATCAGGTCCGGGCAGCCAAGTCCGCTCGAGGAAGAGATGGAGACGACCGCGCGGTCCGGTATCAGGGCGGCCGCTTCCGCCGGTGAAACATGTTTGTTCATGGAATTCAAAGTCCCGTTTCGATCGCCGCGGCCGAGCCAGTCGCCGCCGCCTTGAGCACCGCAAGGCCGGTCGCCAGCGACCAAACGCCGTCTTCGCCGGTGGCGGAGGGCGCGCCCTTGCCTTCGATTGCCGCATGGAAAGCGGAAAGCGCCGTTTCGTAGAGCTTGCTGTGGTCGAGCGGCAGTTCGCTCTCGCCCTCTTCGTTGCGCAGCACGACCGTGCCGACGGGCCGCTGCGTCATCACGTTGCGGCCGATCAGCGAGCCTTCGGTGCCGTGCACTTCGAGCCCGGTCTCGGCATATTTCGTCGTGAAAGCATCGTGGAACTGGGCAATGACACCCGAACGGAAGCGTAGGACCCCCATCACGCCGTCCTCGAGCCCCTCCTTGCCCATGCCGGCGCTATGGCTGATCGCCACCGCCTCGATCGGGTCGTCGTTCAAGATGAAGCGCAACGTGTCGGCGTCGTGCACGGTGATGTCGAGGATGACGCCACCGCCCGCTTCCGGTCGGTCGAGCCGCCAGCCCTGGAGATGCGGCGGCAGATAGACGGCATGAAAGACACGCGCGGCGATCGGCCGACCGATTCTGCCGGCCGCGATCGCATCGCGCATGGCGCGATGGGTCGCGGCATTGCGCAAGTGGTGGTTTGTGCCAAGCACGACGCCGGCCTCGCACGCCGTCAGCACCATTTCGCAGGCGTCATTGAGATTCATCGCCAACGGCTTCTCGCAGAGAACATGTTTCCCGGCGCGGATTGCCGCCAGCGCCTGGTCGTGATGCAGTTCATTGGTGGTGGAGATGTAGACGGCATCGACGTCCGGATCGCCGACGAGGTCGGCGATGCTGGTGACGGCCTTGGCAATGCCGTTTTCCGCCGCATAGGCCTGCCCACGCTCCTCGCTGGAGCTCATCACCGAGACGGCCTCTCCGCCCGCAGCGCGGATGGCGCCGATCACCCATTCGTGCGCGATCGTGCTCGCACCGATCAATCCCCAGCGAATCATGACGAAACCTCCTTCACTCGGCGCTCAACGGCGGCCCCACAGCTCTGGCGAACGACGAGCCGCACCGGACTGACAATCGCCTCCGGCTCCGCGCGACCCGCCTTGATCTGCTTCAAGAGCAATTCCGCAGCGCGCTCGCCCATGCCCTGCGGATCGACGGAGACCGTGGTGAGTGCCGGCACCGCCGTCTTCGCCTCGATGACGTCGTCGAAGCCGATCACAGCGAAATCCGCGCCCGGCTCCAGCCGCCGCGCCCGCAAGCCGTCGCAGACCCCGAAGGCGACGGCATCGTTGAAGCAGAGGGCCGCGGTTGGTCGATCCTCCAGCATCATCGCCTGCTCGATCGCGGTCACGCCGCCGGCGCGCGACGGCGCGGAGCCGATGACAAGGTCATCGCCCGCGTTAAGGCCCGCCTCGCGGAGCGCATCACGATAGCCGCGCACGCGCGCCTCGAAGACCGCAGTATCGGCAAAGCCGCCGAGAAAGGCGATGCGGCGATGACCGCGTGCGATCAAGTGGCGGACCGCCGCCAGCGCCCCAGCGCGATTGTCCGAGATCAGCGATGAAACGCCCGCCCCGGCAATGTCGCGCACGACGAGCACCACGGGAATGCCGCTCTCGACAAGCGGCGCGAGATCGGCGGCTTCCGTTCCGCGTGCCGGCGAGATGATGAGCCCTGACACGCCATGTTCGCGCATCGAGGCGATGACCTCGCGCTGGCGCTCGCTCTTCTCGCCGGTATTGGCAAGGAACTGCACGAAGCCCGCGGACTGCACGACCGCATCGACGCCGACGGCGAGTTCCGCGAAGAAGCTGTTGGTCAGGTCGTTGACGACGATCCCGATGATCTTCGATTTCGCCTGACGCAGGTTGGCGGCGCTGCGATTGTAGACATAGCCGAGATCGCGGATCACCGCGTTCACCTTAGCCCGCGTCGCCTCGTTGACGAGCGAGCTGCCCTGCAGGACGAGCGACACGGTCGACTTCGACACGCCGGCGGCGCGCGCAATGTCGATAACCGTCACCCGCTCCTTTGCCATCAATATCCTCCCGACCGGCATTTCATCTCTTTCGTTCTTAATAATTGGAACGTTCCAATCTCGTCAAGAGGCTTTTGTTCACTTTTTTGACGGCCTGCACTTGGTCCTAGAGAGCCAGGTAACACGACAAACAGCAGAAATATTGCCGATTATTCCGCTGTTTAAGCTGAATAGCGGCCCTTCCGCACGAAAGGCGGTGGACCTTTGAGGAGACCTAAAACGATCGCAACCAGATACAGCGGATGATTTTCGAACTTGATATTTGGAACGTTCTAAATTATTCCATGGCGCAAACCTGAGGAGGATACCCGCTCATGACCAGCCTGCTCCTGCCGCGCCAAGACGGCTCGCTCGAACACTACCAGCTCCAGGGAATGCCGATCGCCCGGCCTGGCACGGTGCCGACTTTCAACCGCATCGCCTATGCGGCCGCGCATGTCGTTTCCGATCCGCTGCGTGACAGCGATCCCTGGGGAAGGCCGGCAATTGACTGGGAAGCGACGATGGCCTTTCGTCATCACCTCTGGAGCCTCGGCTTCCGCATCGCCGAAGCGATGGACACCGCCCAGCGCGGCATGGGTCTTGCTTGGGCCGACGCCCAGGAGCTGATCCGCCGTTCGCTTGCCGAGGCGAGGAGCGTACCGGGCGCCGACCTCGCCTGCGGCGCCGGCACCGACCATCTTTTTCCCGACGCGGCGCGCTCGATCGAGGATGTTATTTCCGCCTATGAGGAGCAGATCGACTTCGTCGAGGGTGAGGGCGGCCGGGCGATCATGATGGCGAGCCGTGCTCTGGCCCGCATTGCACGATCGGCGGACGACTACCGCCGTGTCTACGGCCATATCCTGCGCCAGGCCAAGGACAAGGTGGTGCTGCACTGGCTTGGCGACATGTTCGACCCGCAGCTAAGGGGATACTGGGGATCGGAGAATTTCGAGGAAGCGTTGGAAACGGTGCTGTCGATCATCTCCGAGAACAGTACCAAAGTCGAAGGCATCAAGATATCGTTGCTCGACAACGCCAAGGAAGTGGCGCTGCGCAATGGCCTTCCGGCGGGCGCGCTCTGCTTTACCGGCGACGATTTCAACTACGCGGACCTGATCGAAGGGGACGGCCAGAAATACAGCCACGCGCTGCTCGGCATCTTCGACGCGGTGGCGCCCTCGGCTTCGAAGGCGCTTTCCGCCTTGGCAGATGGCGATCTCACCACCTTCCGCGGCGTGATCGAGCCGACCGTGCCCTTGTCGCGCAAGATCTTCGAGGCGCCGACGCAATACTACAAGGCTGGCGTCGTCTTCCTCGCCTGGCTGAACGGCCATCAGCGCCACTTCACCCTGCCTGCCGGCCTGCAATCCGCCCGCGGGCTCCAGCACTATACCGACATCTTCCGCCTCGCCGACCGCGCCAATGTGCTCGACAAGCCGGAGCTCGCGGCGGCGCGGATGCGCAATTTTCTCGCCGTCCTCGGCGTCGAACAGGCGGACTAATGCATGTCGCCCAAAAGTGTGCAGCGGTTTTGGGACAACGACATGCATAAAATCAATAGCCTAAAGCGCGTCGCACGAGTCCGATTGAACGCGACGTGCTTTAGAGCAGGATGAGGAAAAGTGTGGGCGGTTTCCGCCCGCATCTCGCGTCTCAACTATGATTTAAGTCGATTCGACCTGAATCACCATGATCTAAGTGGCGGGCGAGGGCGGCGCCACAGCCGCCAGTCCCTTCTTCTTCAGCATCGCATCCGGATCCGGCAGCTTGCCACGGAAGGCCTTGTAGGCATCCTCCGGGTCAACGGCGCCACCGACCGAGTAGATGTTGTCCTTGAGCTTCTGCGCGGTCTGCGGATCGAACGGATTGCCGGTTTCCTCGAAGGCGGCGAAGGCATCGGCGTCGAGCACCTCCGACCACATGTAAGAATAGTAGCCGGCGGAATATCCATCGCCGGAAAAGACGTGCAGGAAATGCGGGCTGCGGTGGCGCATGACGATCGATTTCGGCATGCCGATCTTGTCCAGCGTCGCCGCTTCCAACGCCATCGGCTCGACGATGGTTTCCGCCGTGTGATAGGCCATGTCGACCAGCGCCGAGGAGGTGAATTCGACGGTGGCGAAGCCGGAATTGAAGGTTCGAGCCGCCAGCACCTTGTCGAGCAGGTCCTGCGGCATCGGCTCGCCGGTCTGATAATGCACCGCATAGGTCCTCAGGATATCCGGCACCGTCAGCCAATGCTCGTAGAGTTGCGAAGGCAGCTCGACGAAATCACGCGAAACGCCGGTGCCGGAAACGGACGGATAGGTGACGTTGGAGAGCATGCCGTGAAGCGCATGGCCGAATTCATGGAACAGCGTGCGCGCATCATCGATCGACAGCAGCGCCGGCTTGCCGTCAGCGGGCTTTGCAAAGTTGCAGACATTGTAGACGATCGGTATTTCGCCCTCGTCGCCATTCTTCAGTTTCAGCCTGTGCTGCGACTGAAATGAACTCATCCAGGCGCCGGAGCGCTTGGAGGAACGGGCGAAGTAGTCGCCGAGGAACAGCGCGATCAGCTTGCCGGATGCGTCGCGAATCTCGAAGACGCGCACATCGGGATGATAGGCGGGAACGCCCTTCTTCTCCGTGGCCGTCACGCCGAAGAGGCGATGGGCGACATCGAAACAGGCATCGATGATCTTCTCGAGCTGGAGATAGGGCTTCAGCTCGCTTTCCGAGAAGCTGAACTTTTCGGCCCGCAGCTTTTCCGCAAAGTGGCGCCAATCCCAGGGCATGACCTCGTGATTGCGGCCCTCGGCGGCGATCAGCTTGGCAAGATCCGCCTCTTCCTCGCGGGCGCGCACCACGGCCTTTTCCCAGACCTGCATCAGCAGGCCGTTCACGGCATCAGGTGTCTTTGCCATGGTGTCGTCGAGCTTCAGCGCCGCGAAATTCTCGTATCCGAGCAGCTTTGCCTTCTCGGCCCGGAGCGCCAGCGTCTCGGCGATAATGCCGAGATTGTCGGTCTCGCCGCCGTTTTCACCGCGCGCGGTCCAGGCCCTGAAGGCCTGCTCGCGAAGCTCGCGGTTGTCGGAGAAGGTCAGGAACGGCTCGATGATCGAGCGCGACAGGGTGACCGCATATTTGCCGTCTTCGCCTCGGTCGCGGGCCGCCGCCGCCATGGCATCCTTGAGGAATTCCGGAAGGCCGACGAGTTCCTCGTCGCTCGCCAAAAACAGCGCCCAGTTCTTCTCGTCGGCAAGCACATTCTGACCGAACTTGGCGCCGAGGCCGGCAAGCTTCTCGTTGATGGCGGCAAGCCGCTCCTGCTCAGGCTTGTCGAGTTTAGCGCCGGACTTGACGAAGCCCTTCCAGTGACGCTCGAGGACGCGCGTCGCCTCGAGGTCAAGGCCGAGCTCTTCGCGCTTTTCCCAGAGCGTATCAATACGGCTGAACAGCGCCGGGTTCATGCCGATCTTCGAATAATGCCGCGACATCTTCGGCGCGATCTCGCGTTCAAGCGCCTGGATCATGTCGTTGGTATGGGCGCCGGCCTTGTTCCAGAACAGCGCCGAGACACGCGAAAGCTCGTCTCCGGCGATTTCGAGGGCGACGACAGTGTTCTCGAAGGTCGGCGGTTCCGGATTGTGAGCGATCGCATCGATCTCCGTTTCATGTGCTGCGAGTGCCGCGTCGAAGGCGGGTGCAAAATCTTCGTCCTTTACCGCATCGAAGCGCGGCAGGCCTTCGTGTCCGGTCCAGTTCACCAGGGCAGGGTTGAGCGAAGCGCTTGCAGTCATGAGAATTCCTTTCGCATGCAGAACCGGCGAGTGCTGGAAAGCATCGGAGTGCCGGCGGAGAGGTTTGAAGTGGTTGGCAATCTGACCAACGTCAAGGCTTGCGTAGGTCGAAAAGACCAGGCGCCGCATGCCAGACCGCCTGCGCCGCGAAGCCGATGAACAGGAGGCCGGAGAGCCGGACAATGGCCAGTTCGTGGCGGCGATAGAAGCGACGCACGACGGACGCGCCGATGATCGCGATCAAAATCACATCGGCGACGAGGAACCCGACCAGCGACACGGCGAGTAGCATCGGCAGCGTATTGAACTCGAGCGCATTGGCGGAACCGGCAAGCAGCGCCGTGAAGGTCGCCAGTGCCACCGGATAGCCTTTGGGATTGGTAAGCCCGAAAATCAGGCCGCGGCGCAGCGGTCGCTCCACCGTCAGCAAGGCGCGGTTCTCGCCCTTCGGCCGGGCGCGAAGTGCAGTCCAGCCGATCCAGGCGAGGTAGGCGCCGCAGAATAGGCCGAGAACGTCGAAGATCGCCGTGCCGATCGAACGCGCACCGACGATCGCAACGAGCGCCAGCGTCGACCAGACGATATCGCCGGCAAGATGCCCGCCCATGAACAGCGCCCCGGCCTTCCGGCCCTGGCCGGCGCCGATGCCGAGCAGCGCCAGGAAGGCGGGCCCTGGGATCAGCGTATAGGAAAGCGCGGCGAGAAAGGCACCGAAAAGAAGCGTCTCGGACATCTTGGAAAAATCCCCGGTTGAGTCCGGCCATTCGAGCGCCCGCGTGCGATTCCGTCAAGCGGAAACGGGGAGGGGCGGGCGAGCCGGCGCGCACAAATCTTTCGTTACGAAGATTTCCCTCGATACGAAGTTGCGCTAAGAACGCGCCCGAGTTTCCCCCCTTGAGAAGGACTATCCATGACTGCGCGCAATCTCTTCCTTCTGCCCGGCGACGGCATCGGCCCGGAAGCCATGGCGGAAGTCCGCAAAATCATCGCCTACATGAATGCCGAGCTCAATGCCGGCTTCGTGACGGACGAGGGCCTTGTGGGCGGCTCGGCCTATGACGCCCACGGCGCGGCGATTTCGGAAGGGGACATGACGAAGGCGCTCGCCGCCGATGCCGTGCTCTTCGGCGCCGTCGGCGGGCCGAAGTGGGACGCGGTAGCCTACGAGGTGCGCCCGGAAGCCGGCCTCCTGCGCCTGCGCAAGGATCTGGAGCTCTTCGCCAATCTGAGGCCTGCCATCTGCTATCCGGCGCTTGCCAACGCCTCCTCGTTGAAGCCGGAGCTGGTCGAAGGCCTCGATATCCTGATCGTGCGCGAACTGACCGGCGGCGTCTATTTCGGAGAGCCGAAGGAAATCATCGACCTCGGCAACGGCCAGAAGCGCGGCATCGACACGCAGGTCTACGACACCTACGAGATCGAGCGCATCGCCGGGGTCGCCTTCGAACTCGCCCGCACGCGCAACAACCGTGTCTGTTCGATGGAAAAGCGCAACGTGATGAAATCGGGCGTGCTCTGGAACCAGGTCGTGACCGAAACGCACAAGGCGAAATATGCCGATGTACAGCTGGAGCACATGCTGGCGGATGCCGGCGGCATGCAGCTGGTGCGCCAGCCGAAGCAGTTCGACGTGATCGTCACCGACAATCTGTTCGGCGACATGCTGTCCGACGTCGCCGCCATGCTCACCGGTTCGCTCGGCATGCTGCCTTCCGCCTCGCTCGGCGCGCCGGATCCGAAGACCGGCAAGCGCAAGGCGCTCTACGAGCCCGTGCACGGCTCGGCGCCGGACATTGCCGGCAAGGGCATTGCCAACCCGATCGCCATGATCGCCTCCTTCGCCATGTGCCTGCGCTACTCCTTCAACCTGGTGAAGGAAGCCGACGACCTGGAGAAGGCGATCGCCAACGTGCTCGACAAGGGCATCCGCACCGGCGACATCATGGCCGAGGGCGCCCGTCAGGTCGGAACCGGCGAGATGGGCGACGCGATCCTCGAAGAGTTCAAGGCGCTTTCGGCCTGATCCGGCCACAATCCCGCCACAGCGCCGCGCGCTTAGTTGGAAGCGCTTATGCAGGAACACCTCCGGAGCATTCCGGGGGTGTTTTTCTTTGCAGACGCCTTGATTTCGTCCCGCTCGCCTTCACATGCAGGAAAATGCGAAGGAAAAGACAGATATGAATCAGGCGCTTGCTTCCACCGGCTGGATCCTGCTGACGACGTTAATTCTCGTGCCGGCGCTCGTCCCCCTCGATCCGCAACTATCGCAGTGGGCGCAGGGCCTGCCGAACGAGATCGTCGATTTCAACCGGACGATCACCGATGTCGGCAGCGCCGCCTGGATGATCTACACCTCGGCCTTCCTGCTGCTCATCGCCTACATCGCCCGACACGCCTCGAGCCAAGATGCGGTTCGGCACAAGGCCCGGGCCGCGCGCAATCTCTCCGCCTATTTCCTGCTGACGGTCGGTACCGCGAGCACGCTCGTTCATGGGCTCAAATTTCTGATCGGCCGCGCCCGCCCGGAACTCTTTGCCGAGTACGGCGCCTACAGCCTCACACCCTTCACGGGCGACAGGTTGTTCGAAAGCTTCCCCTCCGGCCATTCGACCGCCGCTGGCGCGCTTTTCGGCGCTTTCGCGATGCTGGTGCCGCAGTTGCGGCCGCTGTTCCTGGTGCTGGCGCTGATGATCGGCGGCACGCGCGTGATCGTCGGCGCGCACTATCCGAGCGATGTCGCCGCCGGCCTGCTGCTCGGTCTCTGGGTCGCGGTTATGGTCGCCTTCGTTTTTACCCGGCAAGGCTGGCTCTTCCGGCTGGACGCAGGTGGCTGGCCGGCGCCGAAGAGCGCAAGTTACCAGCGAAGGGACAAATAAAAAGCCGGCGCGGAAGACCGCGCCGGAGTCAGGAGAGTTCGCCGGTGGGATGAGGAACGGATTCGCCGCCCCGCATCCCGTGTCGTAAGTTGGATTGCCGCTCAATCCATCGCGTGGATATCGCGGTCCTTGGTTTCCGGCAGGAACAAGAGGCCGATAACCAGCGTGATGCCGGCGAAGACGATCGGATACCAGAGGCCATAATAGATATCGCCCTGCGCCGCGCTCATCGCGAAGGCCGTTGCCGGGAGCAGGCCGCCGAACCAGCCGTTGCCGATGTGGTAGGGCAACGACATGCCGGTGTAGCGGATGCGGGTCGGGAAGAGTTCGACCAGAAGCGCGGCGATCGGGCCGTAGACCATCGTCACGTAGATCACGAGCACGGTCAGCACGGCGATGATCGTCGTCCAGTTGACGCGGGCAGGGTCGGCCACCATCGAGAAGGCACCACCCTTGTCGATCGAATAGACCGCCATTTCCGTGGCGCCGCCGACTTCTTCTTTCGTCAGCAGCTTGTCGGCAATCAGCTTGTCGGCCGGCACCATGGTCTTTTCGCCAGCGCGGACAGCAGCCGCGTCGAGCGCCAATTCCGGATTGGCCGCGACGAAGGCGTCGAGTTTGGACTCCGGAACTTTCGCCGCTGCACGCACCAGCGGATAGCCGGAAGCCTGCAGAGCCATATTGACCTGCTTGCTGAAGGCCGCGTCCTCGGCCTTCGCCTTGTCGCCGGCGGCAACCGCATCGTAGCTGGTGATTGTCGTTTCACCGATCTTGACGGTCGCCGCGGCTCCCGCCGGCGCCGTGGCCACGACGTCATAGGGAACGGAGTTTTTGGTCAGGAACGCGGTCGCTATGTCGCATGAGCTCGTGAACTTCTGCACGCCTGTCGGGTTGAATTGGAAATTGCAATCCCCGGGGGCCGCCGTAACCGTGGCACGGGCATTCTGCTGAGCTTCGGCGAGCGCCGGGTTTCCGGCCCAGGTCAGCGCCTTGAACAGCGGGAAGTACGTGAGCATGGCAAGCAACAGGCCCGCCATGATGATCGGCTTGCGGCCGATCTTGTCCGACAGCCAGCCGAAGACGACGAAGAAACCAGTGCCGATGAGCAGCGAGGCAGCCACCATCAGGTTGGCCGACTGGCCGTCCACCTTCAGGACACCCGTGAGGAAGAAGAGTGCGTAGAACTGGCCCGAGTACCAGACGACCGCCTGGCCGACCACCGCACCGAAGAGTGCCAGAAGTGCAATCTTGGCATTCTTCCACTGGCCGAAGGCTTCCGTCAGGGGCGCTTTCGAGCCCTTGCCCTCTTCCTTCATCTTCTTGAAGGCGGGCGATTCGTTCATCTTCAGGCGGATCCAGACGGAAACGCCGAGAAGTACGCAGGAAAGCAGGAATGGCACGCGCCAACCCCACGCGGCGAAGGCTTCCTTGCCGACCGCGAACTGCACGAGAAGGATCACGACCAGCGACAGGAAAAGACCGAGCGTCGCCGTCGTCTGGATCCACGAGGTGAAGTAACCGCGGCGCCCGTGCGGCGCGTGTTCAGCAACGTAGGTCGCCGCACCGCCATATTCACCGCCCAGAGCGAGGCCCTGCAGCAGGCGCAGAACGATCAGGATGATCGGCGCGCTGATGCCAATGGAGGCCGAACCCGGCAGGATGCCGACGAGGAAGGTCGACAGACCCATGATCAGGATGGTGACGAGGAACGTATATTTGCGGCCGACGAGATCACCGAGACGGCCGAATACGAGCGCGCCGAAGGGGCGCACCAAGAAGCCGGCCGCGAACGCGAGCAGCGCGAAGATGGCCTGCGTCGTAGGCGGATACTGGCTGAAAAAGGTCGCGCCGATATAGAGGGCAAGCGAGCCGTAAAGATAAAAATCGTACCATTCGAAGACGGTACCGAGCGAAGAAGCGAAGATGACCCTCTTCTCCTCGCCGGTCATGGGGCCGGCTTTGACGCCGTCCACGGTTGCGACATTCGCCATTTTGATGATCCTCCACTCCAAATTGGCATATTGGAGCGCCCATTCCTCGATCCGACGTTCCTCCCTGAACATCCGGATGTGGTGCGCCTTGTGACAAGATGTCAGAAAAGTGGTGCCCGAGGCAGCGATGCTTTCGGCTTATGACTTTGGTCTAATGCGGCGATCGGGCGCGGCGGCTGAACGGGATCACGCAAAAGTGTGGCGCGGCTTCGCTCTTTTGGCGCTACAGCGCCGCGCGTCTAATCAGACGCGCAAAGATCGCTGTAGCGCTTGGAATTTCTGCATGATTTATCCTTAACTCGGTTCCGATTTAGGGAATCATGCAGTAGCGGCCGGAAAGCGATCGCGGCAGACATCGGCGGCGGCTTGACTCTTGCCGAAAACCGCGTATGAGCAGCGGCGAACGAGGAAACCGCCATGCGACCGAACGGTCCATCCATCGCAACGTCGATCTTGCCGGCACTTGCCGCCGCGCAGGCTCGCCATTTCTCGCTCGCTAGCAAAACAACGGCCAAAACGACGACGAAAACCGTCTGACGTCTCTGGCCCTCCGCTCTCTCCCCGGTAAGGCCGGGGACAGGAAACCTCGCGGGCTTGCCGCGCGGCTTCCCCCTCCACCAGACGAGGAGAGACAGAAAGAGAGCTTAGATCATGGGTTTCAAGATTGCAGTCGCAGGCGCCACCGGCAATGTCGGCCGGGAGATGCTGAATATCCTTTCGGAACGCGGATTTCCCGCCGATGAAGTTGTGGCGCTCGCCTCGTCGCGCTCCATCGGCACCGAAGTTTCCTATGGCGACAAGACGCTGAAGGTCTCCAACCTCGAAACTTATGATTTCTCCGACACCGATATATGCCTGATGTCGGCCGGCGGCGCGGTTTCGCAGAAATATTCGCCGAAGATCGGCCAGCAGGGCTGCGTCGTCATCGACAATTCCTCTGCCTGGCGATACGACGCCGACGTTCCGCTGATCGTTCCGGAAGTCAACCCGGATGCGATCACGCTTTTCTCGAAGAAGAACATCATCGCCAACCCGAATTGCTCGACCGCCCAGCTCGTCGTCGCGCTGAAGCCGCTGCATGACCGCGCCACGATCAAGCGTGTCGTCGTTTCCACCTATCAGTCGGTCTCCGGCGCCGGCAAGGATGGCATGGACGAGCTCTTCAACCAGACCCGCGCCGTCTTTGTTGCCGATCCGATCGAGAGCAAGAAGTTCACTAAGCGCATCGCCTTCAACGTCATCCCGCACATCGACGTGTTCATGGAAGACGGCTACACCAAGGAAGAGTGGAAGGTTCTGGCGGAAACCAAGAAGATGCTTGATCCGAAGATCAAGGTGACCTGCACGGCCGTGCGCGTTCCCGTCTTCATCGGTCATTCGGAATCGGTCAACGTCGAATTTGAGAACGAAATTACCGCCGACGAGGCACGCGAGATCCTGCGCGAGGCGCCGGGGTGCCTGGTGGTCGACAAGCATGAGAACGGCGGCTACGTGACGCCTTACGAATGCGCTGGCGAAGATGCGACCTATATTTCGCGCATCCGTGAGGACGCGACGGTCGAGAACGGCCTCAACATGTGGGTCGTCTCCGACAACCTGCGCAAGGGCGCCGCGCTCAACGCCATCCAGATCGCCGAATTGCTCGTCAACCGCGGCCTGGTCAAGCCACGCAAGCGGGCCGCTTGATCGGCCCCGCTCGCGATTGAATTGAAGCCCCGCCGGGTCCGCCAAGGGACCCCGCGGGGCTTACCATTGGTTCTTCCGCCGGTTGAGCGGATTCACGTGAAACATGACGTCCCGTAACGCGGGACCAGTTATAGGCCGGCAGAAGCCGGCGTTTTTGAAGACAAATGATTGTTCGGGCAACGACGGGGTATCTCATGCACAGGGCAAAGTGCGTAGTGGCGGGGCTTGCGGCCCTGGTTTCAGCGGCGATCCTTCCCGCGACGGCGGCGGCGGCTCAGTGCGGCAATGACGCCAGCGGCTTCCAAGCCTGGGTAGCCGAGTTCAAACAGCAGGCCGCCAGCAACGGCATCAGCCCCGCGGTCATCGACCAGGCGCTCTCCGGTGTTGCCTATAGCAGGGCGACGATCCGCGCCGACCGCGGCCAGAAGAGCTTCAAGCTCTCGCTCGACCAGTTCATGCAGAAGCGCGGCGGCCAGACGATCATCTCGCGTGGCAAGAAGATGCGGGCGCAGAACGCCAGGCTCTTCGACAGCATCGAGCAGCGCTTTGGCGTGCCGGCGGGACCGCTGATCGCGATCTGGGGCATGGAGACCGGCTTCGGCTCGTTCATGGGCAAGGAACATACGCTCTCGGCCGTCTCGACGCTCGCCTATGACTGCCGGCGTTCGGACTATTTCACCAACCAACTCTACGCGGCGCTCCAACTCGTCCAGCGCGGCGATCTGAGCCCGGCTGCCCGCGGTGCTGCCCACGGCGAGATCGGACAGACCCAGTTCCTGCCGGTTAATGTCTTGAGATTCGGCGTGGACGGTGATGGTGACGGCCATATCGACATGGTCCGCTCCAAGGCGGATGCACTCGCCTCGACGGCAAACTTCCTGCGCGGCCATGGTTGGCAGCCGGGCGGCGGCTATCAGCCCGGCGAAGTCAATTACGCTGCGATTCAGGGATGGAACGCAGCCAGCGTCTATCAGCAGGCAATCGCCATCATCGGCGCCGAGATCGACGGCTACTGACAAGACCGCAGGTCACAACGACTCAAATTGCCCCTCATCCGCCTACCGGCACGTTCTCCCCGCAGGCGGGGAGAAGGGACGTGCGGCACCGCCTTCGCTCGCTCAACAGCACGGCTTTCGTCCACCTTTGAACCGGGAGAGGAGATTGAGAGGGCGCGGCAAGTCCTTCGCCCCGCCTGCGGGGAGAAGGTGGCCGGCAGGCCGCATGAGGGGCAGTTGTAGCAACGCGACCCAATCGCACCCTCATATGCCCGGTCGGGCAAAATCGCCGGTGTTGGCGTCCATCACCCAAAGCTCCCCGGTCGAAATGTCGAACCAGGCACCATGAAGCTGCAGCTTGCCCTTTGCCTCCAGAATCTGGACACAAGGGAAAGTGCGCAGGTTGGCGAGTGAATTGCGGATCGACACCCGTTCGAGCGCGCGCTGGCGTTCCGCCTGGGTCATGAAGTCGTTGCCCTGGATCTGTTCGGCGGCTGGCTTCAACAGGTTCATCCACCGGCCGATGAAATCGCCGGGGGACAAGGGCTCCGCATCCGGATCGAGCGCCGCCTTGATGCCGCCGCAGCGCCCATGTCCCATGACGACGATGTTGCTTACGCGCAGGGCCTGAACCGCAAACTCGAGCGCGGCGGAGGTCGAGTGGTAGTGCCCATCCGGCTCGTAGGGCGGCATCATATTGGCGACGTTGCGGACGACGAAGAGTTCTCCGGGACCGCTGTCGAAGATCGTTTCGGGTGCGGCCCGCGAATCGCAACAGGCGATAACCATCGTCTTCGGCTTCTGACCGCTCTCGGCGAGCGTCTTGTAGCGTTGCTGCTGTTCGCTGAAACGACCGCTCATGAAATTACGGTAACCGGCTAGAAGATGTTCCGGAAAGCCCTGCTTTTCCATCAATAACCCCGCGTCATTCACTCATTCATTACTGCATCGCCCCTACTGCATGATTCCTTAAATCGGAATCGATTTAAGGACAAAATGCAGCAATCCAAAGTGCTACAGCGACCTTTGCGCGTCTGTGTAAGACGCGCGGCCCTGTAGGGACCCAATCAAGCGTCGAAGTGTTACAGCGACCTTAGCGCTTCAAAAAGGGCGAGGAGCGCTTATAAGCCATTTCCTTTATACCCGCCGCTATTTCTTCCGCACCTGACTTGGATGCAAGAGGCGCCGCATCTGCACCATGGCCATGGGCGTTGCAAGGCTCGAGGCGTCCTGCTCGAGCGTCAGTTCGTCGGCACCGCGCCGGGCAGTGCGCGCAATGATCTCGAACACGCTGGCGGTCGCCATCTGCAGCGCCCGCTCTTCGGAGAACCCCTGGAGCAGCCGCGCCAGAAACACGGCGGCCAGCAGATCGCCCGTGCCGTTCGGCGGATCGTCGACCAACCGGTGCTCGGCCAGCAACGCATGGCTGCCGGACAGGTAGAGATTGCCCGTGCCGCCGGCCATCATGGGGATCGCCGACGTCACCAGCACCCGTGAAGGTCCGAGACCGAGTGCCGCGTCGAGGATCGCGGTATTCGTTTCAAGTGCTGCCCCGACGAGCCAGGAGAGCTCGAAGCGGTTGGGCGTCGCAAGTGCCGCCAGCGGCAGCAGCCGGTCGCGCACCGCGGCCGCGATCTCGGCCGAAACATAAAGGCCGTTGCCATCCCCGATGATGGGATCGCAGGCGTATACCAGCTCGGGATTTCGCTTGCGCAACGCCGTCACCAGTTGCGCAACGCCGTCGACCTGGCCCGGCGAGCAGAGATAGCCCGACAGAACGGCCCGCACTTCACCGATCCAGCGTGCATCGATGAGATCATCGATGATCGACTGGAAGTCCGTGTCGGTGATCGTCACCCGTGTCGAGCGGCCGCGACCCGGATGCCACGGCAGGATAACCGTCGGCACGGCCCAGACGCGATGGCCGAGCGTCTCCAATGCGAAGACCGCGGCCCGATTGCCAACGGTGCCGCGAACCACATGGCTTGAAATGACGATGACGGCGCCGGGTGCTGCAGGCATTTCGGGCATCGGGCAGTTCCATTTCCTCGAATCAAAGTGTGATCGCCTGACTGTCATGGGCCTGTCAACAGCGGGCGCCAGACAGGGACGAAACAGGACTTCGGCGTTTTCGTTCGTTTTTAAGGTTTTTCGAGCAATTTTTGCAAAATCGCCTTCGATTTAAATGGATTTAGGTCGAAATTGCGTGAATTTCTCCAAACTTTGGCTCGATTTTGCCGAAATCGAGCATAAAACGATCGCCATTGGCCATGGTTCTGATAGGCTCGTCTATCACGAATGGGGAGAGAGTTCATGGGCGTGAAATACAATCCAAAACGGGACAGGCATATCGACGCGGCCAAGGCGGCTGCGGAGAAGATCGGCGCCGAGGCGCTGGCGCCCGAGATCCTCTTCGGCGGGGCAAGCAACGACGACCTCGATCTCTACACCGCCGACATGCTGGCGCTGACCGCGGCGCATGCGCGCAAGGAACTTGCGCGCTGGGACGGCGGCAAGCCGCAGGTTTCGGTCGAAACCGTGCCGGGGGTTGCGCCGGGCGGCACCGACGTGTCGATCATCGCCATCACCGAACGCAACATGCCTTTCCTCTATGATTCGGTCATGGGCGAGGTGACGAGCACGCACCGTGACATCCACCTCGCGATCCATCCCATTCTGGTCCGGGAGCCCGGTAAGCCCGTCAAGCTCTACGATCCGGACGAGGAAAGCGATCCGGCCCATCGGGTGAGCCATATCCAGATCCACTTGAACCAGCTTGAGCCGATCGAGGCGCGTTCGCTGCGCAAGCGCATCGCCGAGGTGTTGGAGCAGGTCCACCAGGCCGTCCACGACTGGCCGGCAATGACGGCGCTGCTCGATCAGGCGATGCAGGAACTGGAAGACTACAATGCGTCGCGCAAGAAGAGTGATCGCGACGAGGCGCTCGCGTTCCTTCGCTGGCTAAGGGACAACAATTTCACCTTCCTCGGCATGCGGGAATACACCTATTCCGGCAAGGGCGACAAGGCGACGGTCGAGCGCGGCAAGGGCAGGGGCCTCGGCCTTCTGTCCAACCCCGACGTCCGCGTGCTGCGCCAGGGCAAGGATGCCGTGCTGACGACGCCGGAAATCATCGCCTTCCTCGAGGGACCCGAATTCCTGATCGTCACCAAGGCCAATGTGAAATCCGTCGTCCACCGCCGCGCCTATATGGACTACATCGGCGTCAAGCGCTTCGACGCCTCCGGCAACGTGGTCGGAGAACTCCGCATTGTCGGCCTCTTCACCTCCACGGCCTATACCCGTCAGGCTTCGGAGATACCTTTGCTCCGGCACAAGATCGAGAAGATCATCGACTATTTCGGCTACGATCCCCAGAGCCATTCCGGCAAGATGCTGGCAAACACGCTGGAGTCCTATCCGCGCGACGACCTTTTCCAGATCGACGTCGGCCTGCTTGCCGCCTTCTGCGAGCAGATCAACGAACTCAGCGATCGGCCGCGCATCAGGGTGTTGCCGCGCATCGACCATTTCGACCGCTTCGTCTCGGTCCTCGTCTTCGTGCCACGCGAACAATACGACTCGGCCGTGCGCGAGAAGATCGGCAACTATCTGAAGACGGCCTATGACGGCCGCGTTTCCGCCTATTACCCGGCCTTCCCGGAGGGCGGGCTGGCGCGCGTCCATTTCATCATCGGCCGCTACGCCGGCAAGACGCCGCGCGTTCCCCAGGCCAAGCTCGAGGAGGCGGTTCGCAGCATCGTTACCCGCTGGACCGATCGCTTCAACCTGCTTGCCCGCAGGGACGGCATCGAGATCGCGGTTGGCGAAGCCTATCAGGCGGCCTTCACGCCGGCGGAGGCCTATGACGACCTCCACGATATCGCCGCCTGCAAGGTCGATGACCCGATCCGCATCTCGTTCTATCATAAGCAGCAGGAAAGGCTGGACACGCTGGAACTGAAGATCTTCCACGCGGATGATCCGGTTTCCCTTTCGCGTCGCGTGCCGCTCCTCGAAAATCTCGGTTTCCGCGTCATCAGCGAGCAGACCTACGACATCGGCGTCAGCTCCGATGCGGAAGAACAGCGGCTCGTCGTGCTACACGACATGGAGCTCGTCCACCGGGACGGACATGCGCTCAACCTCGCCAAGACCGGTCAGGCGCTCGAAGAAGCGTTCCTCGCCGCCTGGAGCGGCACGACCGAGGACGACACTTTCAACCGGCTGATCTTGCTTGCGGGCCTCACCGCACGCGAAGTCACGGTGCTGCGCGCCTATGCGCGCTATCTGCGTCAGGCAGGGATCACCTATTCGCAGGGCTATATCGCCGACACGCTGAACAAGTATCCGGAGATCGCTGCCGATATCTTCCGGCTGTTTGCGACGCGCATGGATCCGAAGACCGAGGTGAAGGCGCGCACGAAGAAAGCCAATGCCTTGCTCTCGGCCATCGAGGAGGCGCTCTCGGCCGTGCCGAGCCTCGACGAGGACCAGATCCTGCGCCGCTACGTGAACGTGATCTTGTCGACGCTCCGGACGAACTATTTCCAAAGGGATGCCGACGGCAAGCCGCGCGCCGTCCTTGCTTTCAAGCTCGACCCGAAGCAGCTCGACGGCCTGCCTGAGCCTCGGCCTTTCCGTGAGATCTTCGTTTATGGCACCGAGGTCGAAGGCGTGCACCTGCGCTTCGGCAAGGTGGCGCGCGGCGGCCTTCGCTGGTCTGATCGGGCGCAGGACTACCGCACCGAGGTGCTCGGCCTCGTCAAGGCACAGCAGGTCAAGAATGCGGTCATCGTGCCGGTCGGCGCCAAGGGCGGCTTCTACCCGAAGCAGCTGCCTGTCGGCGGTACACGCGATGAAATTTTCAAAACCGGCACGGAGGCCTACAAGACCTATGTCCGCACGCTGCTCTCGGTGACCGACAACATCGTCGGCCAAGATGTCGTGCCGCCGGCCGATACGCTGAGGCTCGACGGCGATGATCCCTATTTCGTCGTCGCGGCCGACAAGGGTACCGCGACTTTCTCCGACACGGCTAACGGGCTTGCCCAGGAAGCCGGCTTCTGGCTCGACGACGCCTTCGCCTCCGGCGGCTCGGCGGGCTACGACCATAAGAAGATGGGCATCACCGCCCGCGGCGCCTGGGAAGCCGTCAAGCGTCATTTCCGCGAAATGGACATCGACATCCAGACGACGCCCTTCACCGTCGCCGGCGTCGGCGACATGTCTGGCGACGTTTTCGGCAATGGCATGCTGCTTTCGCAGAAGATCCGGTTGATCGCCGCCTTCGATCATCGCGACATTTTCATCGACCCGAATCCGGATACCGATCTTTCCTTCGCCGAACGCAAACGCATGTTCGCACTTCCGCGTTCAAGCTGGCAGGACTACGACCGAAAGGCGCTGTCTGAGGGTGCAATGATTATTTCGCGCGCGGAGAAATCCGTGACGCTGACGCCGGAAGCGATGGCGGCAATCGGCATCGACAAGCAGAAGGCGACCCCCTTCGAGATCATGAACGCCATCCTCAAGAGCTCGGTCGACCTGCTCTGGTTCGGCGGCATCGGCACCTATGTGCGCGGCAGCAGCGAAACGGACGCCGAGGTCGGCGACCGCGCCAACGACGCGATCCGCGTCACGGCGGAAGAGGTGCGTGCCCGCGTGATCGGCGAAGGCGCCAATCTCGGCGTCACCCAGAAGGGGCGCATCGGCTTCTCGCTCACCGGCGGGCGCTGCAATTCCGACGCGATCGACAATTCGGCCGGCGTCAATTCCTCCGACGTCGAGGTCAACATCAAGATCGCGCTAGCCTCGGCAATGCGGGAAGATCGTCTGACCAGGCCGAAGCGCAACACGCTTCTGGCGTCGATGACGGACGAGGTGGCGCATCTCGTGCTGCGCAACAACTACCAGCAATCGCTGGCGATCTCGCTCACGGAAATGCAGGGGCTCCAGAACCGCATGTCGCTTGCACGGCTGATGGCGCGGCTCGAGGCCGATGGCCATCTCAACCGCAAGGTCGAGACCCTGCCGACGGAACTCGCCATGAGCGAGCGTTACCAGGCGGGCAAGCCGCTGACGCGCCCCGAGATTGGCGTGCTGCTCTCCTACGCGAAGCTGGTTCTGTTCGACGAGTTGATCGTCGGCGATCTGCCGGACGATCCCTATTTCGCCGCGACGCTGGAGCGTTATTTCCCGGCAAAGATGCGCAAGACCTATGCCGGCGACATCAGCGGGCACCGGCTGCGCCGTGAGATTATTGCGACGGTCCTTGGCAACGAAGTGATCAACCGCGGCGGCCCCGCCTTCGTTTCGACGCTCACCGATACGACCGGCTTTCTTTCCAGCGACGTCGTCAAGGCGGCCGTGCTGGCGCTCGACGGCTTCGACCTGCAGCGGATTTACGGGGAGATCGACGCACTCGACAACCGGATCAGCGGTGCTGTCCAGAATGCGCTTTACCAGGAAGTGAGCCGCATTTTCGCCCTCGTCGCCGAGAAGGCTTTGCGCACGCGCGCCGCGAGCGGGCCTGTTTCGGATGCGGTTTCGCGTCTGCGTGGCGGCTTGCAGAAGTTACGCGGCACGATGCGTGCAGCGATCTCCGGAGAAAGCGCGGAAGAGGCACGATTGAAGGCCGCGACCTTCATCGAAAGCGGCGTACCGGCAAAGCTCGCGGAGGAAATTGCCGAACTGTCGCTGATGACCCTTGTGCCAGAGATCATGCAAATCTCCACCGAGACGAAGGAAACGCTGAGCCGCACTGCGCAGAGTTACTTCACCGTGACGGAGAACCTTGGAATCAACCGGCTGCTCGCCGCCGCCGATCGGGTTCCGGCCACGGAGCAGTTCGAGGCGATGGCGCTTTCGCGCGCCGTCGCCGATATTGGCGTCGCAAGGCACGACATCACTATCGCGGCTCTCGTCGAGCAGAAGGGCGAACGTAATCCCGTGCTCGCCTGGCACGACAGCGATCGCCAACGTGTCTCTCGCGTCGGCGACCAGTTGAAGCTGCTTGCCGAGAAGGGCGAGACGACACTCGCCAAGATTACCGTCGCCGCCGGCCTGCTCAACGACCTTGCACGCGCCAAGGCGAAATGACACAGTCCGTCCGGGCAATCGGCCCGGAGGACTGATCCCGCTTCGGGTTTAATCGCGATTTCAACGCGTTATCGGCCCTCGCCAAACAGTCGGCGAGGGCCGATAAATTCCGGGAGGGGAAATTGGACGTTACGGCCGAAGTGAAAGAGCAGCCCAGGGCGTCACGTCTCGGCATTATCGGCTGGATGCTTTTCGACTGGGCCGCGCAGCCTTTCTTCACCGTCATCACCACCTTCATCTTTGCGCCCTATTTCGTTTCCCGGCTCACGGCCGACCATGTTCACGGGCAGGCGGTCTGGGGCTATACGCTCACTGTCTCGGGCATCATCATTGCGGTTCTTTCACCGGTGCTCGGCGCGATCGCGGACGCGACAGGACCGCGCAAACCCTGGATCGGCTTTTTCGCCGTCATCAAGATCGTCTCGCTCGGCATGCTGTGGTTCGCCGCCCCGGGCTCGCCCATCCTCTATCCCGCGATCTTCCTCGCTCTGGCGACCGTTGCTGCCGAATTTTCGATCGTCTTCAACGATTCGATGATGACGCGGCTGGTGAGCGAAAAAGAAGTGGGCCGCATCTCGAACATTGCCTGGGGGCTCGGCTATCTCGGCGGCATGATCGTCCTGATCGCCGTCGTTGCGCTCATTGCCGGAAATCCCGCAACGGGCAAGACGGCACTCGGCCTCGACCCGATTTTCGGCCTCGATCCGGCCATGGGCGAAGATGCCCGCATCGCCGGACCGATCTCGGCCGTCTGGTACCTGATCTTCATTCTGCCGATGTTCCTGTTCACCCCGGATGCGACGAAGGCAGCGATGCCGTTGGGCAGGGCGGTCGTCGCTGGTCTCTTAGAGTTGAAGGGGACGCTCGGAGAGCTAAAGGAGAGGTCCGGGATACTGCGCTTTCTGATCGCCCGGATGATCTTTCAGGATGGCGTGAATGGTCTGCTGGCGCTCGGCGGCACCTTCGCCGCCGGGATGTTCGCTTGGCAGACGATGGAACTCGGCATTTATGGCATTATCCTCAACGTCGTCGCGATCGGCGGCTGCCTTTGTGCGAGTTGGCTCGACGCACGGCTCGGCTCAAAAACGATTGTCGTTGTGAGCCTCGTCTGTCTCACCCTCGCCACGCTCGGCATCGTCTCAACCGGGCCCGGCTTCACGCTGTTCGGGCTGCTCCCGCTTCCGACGGAAGATTCCGGCGGTCTCTTCGGCACGGCAGCGGAAAAGGCCTACATTCTCTACGGTCTCCTGGTCGGCATCGCCTTCGGGCCGGTTCAGGCCTCGTCCCGTTCCTACCTCGCCCGAAGCGTCGCAATTGAGGAAGCAGGCCGCTATTTCGGCCTCTACGCCCTTTCCGGACGCGCGACCTCGTTCCTTGCTCCCGCCTCCGTCGCAACGATCACGGTGATGACCAATTCCGCGCGCGTCGGCATGATCGCGCTGGTCGTTTTCCTCGCCGTGGGCCTCGTCATCCTCCTGCGCACACCCTATCCGGCGCATACAGCGCCGCGCGTCTAACCAGACGCGCAAAGGTCGCTGTAGAACTTTGAATTTCGGCATGGAAAAACCGCCGCGAAGGTTTTCGCGGCGGGTTCGTGAACGGGAGTGTCAGCCGAGAGTCAATGCCGGAAATGGCGCATGCCGGTAAAGACCATGGCAACGTTGTGCTCGTTTGCCGCGGCAATCACCTCCTCGTCACGCATAGAGCCGCCCGGCTGGATGACGGCGGTGGCGCCGGCGGCGATTGCCGACAGGAGGCCGTCGGCGAAAGGCAGGAACGCCTCCGATGCGACAGCGGAACCGCGCGTCAGCGGTTCGGCGAGACCGAGCGCCTTGGCGGCTTCCTCTGCCTTGATCGCCGCGATACGGGCGGAATCGACCCGGCTCATCTGGCCGGCGCCGATGCCGGCCGTCTGGCCGTCTTTGGCATAGACGATCGCGTTCGACTTGACGTGCTTGGCTACCTTGAAGGCGAATTTCATGTCTTCGAGCTCCTGCGCGGTCGGTGCGCGCTTGGTCACGACCTTAAGTTCGAGATCCTCGACCATGCCGTTGTCGCGCGTCTGGACGAGCAGGCCGCCGGCGACCGTCTTTGCGGAAAGGCCCGGCACGCGCGGATCCGGCAAGCCGCCGGTCGCAAGCAGCCGGAGATTCGGCTTGCGCGCGATGATCGCCTTCGCCTCGTCACTGACCGACGGCGCAATAATGACTTCCGTGAAGAGCTTGACGATCTCTTCCGCGGTCTCGGCGTCGAGCTCCTGGTTGAGCGCGATGATACCGCCGAAGGCGGAGGTGGAATCGCACGCGAGCGCCCGGCGGTAGGCTTCCGCAAGCGACGGCGCGGTCGCGACGCCGCACGGGTTGGCATGCTTGATGATGGCGCAGGCCGGTGCCTTCTTCGGCAGGAACTCGGCCACGAGTTCGAAGGCGGCGTCGGTATCATTGATGTTGTTGTAGGAAAGCTGCTTTCCCTGCAGCAGCGCCGCGGTCGCAACACCCGGCCGGTTTTCACCGGTAACGTAGAAGCCTGCCTTCTGGTGCGGGTTTTCGCCGTAGCGCATTTCTTGCCTGAGCACGCCGCCAATTACGCGATGGCGCGGCATCGGCGTATCGAGAACCTCGGCGAACCAGTTGGAAATCGCGGCATCGTAGGCTGCCGTGCGGGCATAGGCCTTTGCTGCCATTCTCTGGCGGAAGGAATAGCGCGTCGTGCCGCCGGCGATTTCTTCGACGAGCGGCGCGTAGTCGGCAGGATCGGTAACGATGGTGACATAGGCGTGGTTCTTCGCCGAAGCCCGGATCATCGCCGGACCGCCAATGTCGATGTTCTCGACCGTCGTCGGATAGTCGCCGCCCTTGGCGCGAACTTCCTCGAACGGATAGAGATTGATGACTGCAAGATCGATGGCGGTAATGCGGTGCTTGTCCATCGCCGCGACGTGCTCGGCGTCGTCGCGAATGGCGAGCAGGCCGCCGTGCACGCCGGGGTGAAGCGTCTTGACGCGGCCGTCCATAACCTCCGGAAAGCCGGTCAACTCCGAAACGTCGCTGACCGGAAGCCCGGCATCCGACAGTGCCTTGTGCGTGCCGCCGGTCGAAACAAGGCGCACGCCCTTTTCGTGAAGAGCACGCGCGAGCTCGACAATGCCGGTCTTGTCGGAAACCGAGAGGAGGGCGGTGCGGATCCGGACTTCGTCCGGGGCGGGGATTTTCTTGGAGGCGACAGCCATCAACCATGCTCCTTTGGCGGCGCCGGACGCCCGGGAGAAAGGTGCCGGCGATTGGGATGGCTGCCCGTTAGCATAGCTTGCCCCGTGAAGGAACCTTCGGCACCGCCAGGAGCGGAAAATAGGCAAAGTCCTAGGCTCAGGACCTAGCTCTCGCGGGTAAGGGTCCATTGGATTTCCGGCTGTGCCGCAGCGTCGAAGGTGACGGCTATCTGCGACGAGGCCCGCACGCCCGAGGGATCAGCGAAAAAGATATCCTCCTCGATCGCCACTTCCCCATCCCGGCAGGCGAAGAGCCACGCCTCACCATCGGGCGCGGCCAGATAGATCTCGCTATCGCTCGCCCGCCGCATCGCGATCGCCGGGTGGATGTGAAAGCGAGCGACGGCACTGGCGGCTTTCGCCGCATCCGGATCACCGCCATCCCCTCGCGAAAGCCGATCGCGGCCACGAAGCAACCGGCCTCCGTTCAAGATGCTGATGTCGCGTTCGTGCAGCAGGCCGAAGGAGGCGAGATAGCCGTCGTGACTGGCCCAGACAGACTCTATGCGGCCCGGCTCATCCCTTCGCTCGACCAGCACATTCGAGAGCCCGGACGTCATGATCGGACCGAGGAAACGCGATTGGGAAAAGCGGCACGAGGACGTATCGTTGACCGTCACCGTGGAATGGGCTGCGGTCGCGCGGGCCATCAGGCGAAATCGCTCGCCCGCAAACTTCGGTGCACCGGAGTTGATGACGAAGCGGTTTCTTCCCGACGACATCTCGAAGGAGAGACAGCCCGCATGGGCACTGCGCGAAAGATCGATCGAAAGCGGACGCCCGGTATCCATGATGACGACGGTGTCGCCGAGCGACAGCCGCTCATAATGTGCGTGGGGCAGCGAGTGGAAGGGGTCGCCTGCCGTTTCGTCATACCGCAGCACCGAGGCGAGTTCGTGCGCCAGAACGGAGGTCGCGCCATTGAAAAGCGCGAGTTCGCCGCCCTGGTGGCGGAAGAAGCGCAAGGCCGGATACATCCGGTCGATGCAAGGAATAAGCCGCGACGGCACATCGTGGCCAAGATTGACATAGGTTTGCCTGAGCGGCAGCAGATCGAGCAGAAGCTCGAGCCCCGCCCTGGGGCTGCGCGAGGAGTGGGCGCCGTCCGGCAGTATCTGACGATCGAGTTCCAGATCGAGATTGCGGGAGGCCTTGCGGATGGCGGAGGGCGAGGCCGGCATCGACACCGATGCCATGGCGAGCGCCATGCGCACGCGCAGGCGCGCCTCGCCGTCACAGACCGTATCCGCGATGTGCCGAAGGTAGCGAACCTGGAAGGCCAAGCTTTTCAGGAAGCGGCGATAGAACCCGTGTTCGGCGTTTCTGAGCACCACCGGCGAATGCGACAGCCAGGCTATGATGCGCTGCGCAATCACGTCGGCTTCCCAGGAGATACCGCCGATGTTGCGGCCGTGGCTGCCGATCCAGTCGTCGACGATCTGCCGGAGCCTGACATAGCCCGCATCGTCGCGGATCGCGCGCAGATGCCGCAGCCAGCCGAAAGAGTGGAGCCGCACTGCGAATTCGTGCGACGGCAAATCGATCTCGAAGGGGGATTCGCCTTCGGTATCGAGCACGCGACCGGCAAGCGGAAAGCGGCCCTCAAGAATCACTTCAGCGACGAAGGGATCGACCGCCCTCAGATCGGTCGGCGCAACGATCAGCCGATCCGGAGTTGACCCGGCAAAGCGCATCGCCGTCAGGCGGCCGAGCGCGATGCGGCGCGAAAATCGGCGCCAGCCTTCCCGCAGATACAGGTAAAGAAGCCTTTGCTTACCGGAAAACACCATCAGCGCCCGTCGGTTTCCTTATTCCTGCAACGGACCCTTTCGAAGCGCCTGAGGCCACTGCATGTTTCCCAAATCGGCACCGATTTAAGGACAGGAACATACAGCAATTCTAAGTGCTACAGCGCCTTTGGCGTCCGGTAAGACGCATGGTGCTGGAGCGCTGCCCGGCTTGCGCCAGAATCCCTTTCCAGCAGATGGTGCCGGAAAGATCATTAAACTTTTATCAATCCTGTGAATATTGATAGGCCGACGGCCCGATAGCGTCAATTGTCGCGGCAAAACAGCCTGTTGACGGCTGCTGTTGCGCCGATATCGGCGTGTCTTTAGGCGCACTTGCGGCGAAGCACTGCGGCATAGAAGCCGTCGAGCCCGCCGGTGAACGGCGGCACAAGCGACAGCATGGCAGGCGTCGTGCGAAACTCGCCGCGCTCTGTGATCGCATCGCCGAGCCCTGGCCAATCGGCGGCAGTAACGGGCACGCGCTCACAATCCGCACCATCGCCGACGACACGTGCGACCACCTCCTCGCCTTCGCGCGGATCGAGCGAGCAATTGGAAAAGACCACCAGTCCGCCCGGCTTTACGACGGTCAGCGCGTGACGCAGCAAGCGCTCCTGTAGCCCCGCGAGCTTCTCGACGTCCTCCGGCCCCTTCGTCCAGAGCACATCCGGATGGCGGCGTGTCGTTCCCGTGGAGGAGCAGGGGGCGTCGAGCAGTGCCGCATCGAAGAGTTCCTCAGGTTGGAAGTCGGCCATGTTGACTTCCTTCGTCCGGGCCTCTAGGCCAAGCCGCGAGAGGTTGGCCTTCAGACGCCGCAAGCGGCTGGACGACTGATCGAGCGCAGTCACTTTTGCTCCGGCGAGGATCAGCTGTGCCGTCTTGCCACCCGGGGCCGCGCAGAGGTCGACGACGCTCTTGCCAGCCAGATCGCCGAAGAGGCGCGCCGGAATGGAGGCAGCCGCATCCTGGACCCACCACTCTCCTTCCGAAAATCCCGGCATCGCCGGAATGGCGCCCGAGAAAGTTCCAAGCCGGACGGAGCCGGTCGGAAGAACCGTCCCCCCAAGACGCTCGGCCCAGGCGTCGGGGTCGGACTTCACCGACAGATCGATTGCGGCCGGAACCTCTTGCGCGGCGGATATGCGCTCCGCCTGTTCACGGCCGTAGTGAACCACAAGCCGTTCGTAAAACCAGTCGGGCATCGCTGGAATGGCCTTCACCTTGTCGAGAATGGCATCCTTTTCGCGCGAGAGTCGGCGAAGAACGGCATTGACGAGGTTCGCGAAGCGGCGATTGCGCGGATCGGCCTGCGCCTGCTCCACGGCAAGGTCGACAGCGGAATGATCCGGAATGTCGAGATAGAGAATTTGCGCCGCGGCAACCGTCAGCACGTGGTCGAGCGCACGTGCCCCCTCCGGCAGCGGCGTTTGCAGCAGAGACTCGATTGCCGCCCGAATGCGTGGCAGGTGCCGAAGCGCCGAATTGAGGATGGCGCGCACCAGCGCACGATCGGCGTCATTGAGTTCGCGGTAGGCTGGATTGCCATGCTCCTGGTCGAGCATGCCATCGAGGGAGGTCTTGCGGTCTATGACGGCTGCCAAGATCTTGGCGGCCGCCTGCCGGCTCTTCAGGCCGGGCTTCTCTGGTATTGCGCCGGCACGACGCGGCGCTGTCTTCGGCGGCGCCTTGTGGGTTCGTTTCGGGCGTGAGTCGTTCTTCTTGTCTTCGGGCATCAGGACCAGGGACCTTTGGGCGGTTCGGAACCACCGCGACCCCAGCCGGTTCTCGGGACAGAGCGCGATTTGCGCACGGAATTATCAGCGCGGACCGGCGACGTCGAGCCCATCGACATCCCGCGCGCCATCTCCTCCAGCGCCGCAACGCGATTTTCGGTGCTCGGATGGGTCGAGAAGAGATTGTCCATCCGTTCGCCGGAAAGCGGATTGATGATGAACATATGCGCGGTCGCCGGGTTGCGCTCGGCGTCGTCATTGTGGATCACATGAGCGGCACCGGCGATTTTCTGCAGCGCCGAGGAAAGCCAGAGCGGATTGCCACAGATTTCCGCGCCGCGCCGGTCGGCGGAATATTCGCGGGTACGGCTGATCGCCATCTGCACCAGCATCGCCGCGAGCGGCGCGACAATCATCGCAACAAGAACGCCGATGAAACCGAGCGGATTGTTGCTGTCGCGGTTGCCGCCGAAGAAGAAGGCGAAGTTGCCGAGCATCGAAATCGCGCCGGCAAGCGTGGCCGTCAGCGTCATCGTCAAGGTGTCGCGATACTGGATATGCGCGAGCTCATGCGCCATGACACCCGCGACTTCCTCATAGGAAAGCGAATGCAAGAGGCCCGTGGAGGCAGCAACTGCGGCATTCTCAGGGTTGCGGCCGGTGGCAAAGGCGTTCGGCTGCGGACTGTCGATGACATAAACACGCGGCATCGGCAAACCGGCATTCTGCGCCAGATCCCGGACGATTCCGTAGTATTCGGGCGCGGTGCGTTCATCCACCTCCTGGGCCCGGTACATGCTCAAGACCATGCGGTCGGAATTCCAGTAGGCGAAGAAGTTCATGCCAGCGGCGATGACCAGGGCGATCATCATGCCGCCCCGGCCGCCGATGGCGTAGCCGACGGCCATGAAGAGGACGGTCATGACGGCAAGCAGCATTGCGGTGCGCATGAGATTCATGGATGAGCTCCAGGCATATCCCTATCGTTCAGCGATTGCATGAAAAAGCGTTTGCAGCCGCTTTCGTTCCGTCCAGTTCGCCCGAACGTTTCACGTGAATCAGGGTTTCCGTTCGAACGCTGGCGCCTTATATGATGGGGATAAATCTTCCGCTCTTCAATATCGTTACGGAAAGCCGGACCGCCCGATGCAAAACGACAACGACAATGCGCCCGATCGCCCCAAACGCCCGCTGCCGGCAGCTGCGCTGCGCGCGCTGAAGGAGGCGGAGGAGAGACGGCGGGCGGTGGAACAACAAGTCATGCCGCCCGAGCTTGGTGGTCGCGGAGGCCTCGATCCGGCCCGCTTCGGCGATTGGGAGATCAAGGGTCGGGCGATCGATTTCTGAGACGCTATACCTCGGTAGAGTGAACTCGTTCCGCTGGCGATCCGATAGGCGCTAGGCCGAGATCGTAGTGGTGTAAGCTCGCCCGAGCGCGAGTGAGGCCATCTACGCGAATCCGGCTAAATGACGCGACCCCTCAGCGGCCTGCCCCTCACCCTAGCCCTCTCCCCGCACGCGGGGAGAGGGGACAGGACGCCGAGCCTTTCGCAGGGAGGGCGTGAGGTTGCCGCAATGTCCCTTGTCCCCGCCTGCGGGGAGAAGGTGGCGGCAGCCGGATGAGGGGCCGTCGGCGCGCACAGCCACCCCGCTGCACAGCCGCCTCACTAAAGCTCACGCACGATTCTGGCGATTGGCGATCAGATCGTCGACCACCGCGGGATCCGCAAGCGTCGAAGTGTCGCCCAGAGAGCCAAAGTCGTCCTCAGCGATCTTGCGGAGAATGCGCCGCATGATCTTGCCGGATCGCGTCTTCGGCAGGCCAGGCGCGAACTGGATCTTGTCGGGCGTGGCGATCGGTCCGATCTCCGAGCGGACATGCTTGACGAGGTCCTGGCGAAGATCGTCATTGCCGGTCTCGCCGGCCATCAACGAAACATAGCAGTAAATGCCCTGTCCCTTGATCGGGTGCGGATAGCCGACGACAGCGGCTTCCGAGACGAGATGGTGCGAGACGAGCGCCGACTCGACCTCGGCCGTGCCAAGGCGGTGCCCGGACACATTGAGCACGTCATCGACGCGGCCGGTGATCCAGTAGTAGCCGTCCTCGTCGCGCCGGCAGCCGTCACCGGTGAAATATTTGCCCTTGTAAGTGGAGAAATAGGTCTGGATGAACCGTGCATGGTCGCCATAAACCGTTCTCATCTGGCCCGGCCAGCTATCGGTGATGCAGAGATTGCCGTCAGCCTCGCCCTCGAGCACATTGCCCTCGTTGTCGACAAGCTGCGGCTGGACGCCGAAGAAGGGCCGGGTCGCAGAACCGGGCTTCAGATCAGTCGCGCCCGGCAGCGGGGTGATCAGGATGCCACCCGTTTCCGTCTGCCACCAGGTATCGACGATCGGCGAGCGCTGTTCGCCGACGACATTGTAGTACCATTCCCAGGCTTCCGGATTGATCGGTTCGCCGACCGTTCCAAGCAGGCGCAGCGACGAACGCGAGGAGCGCGTGACGAACTCGTCGCCGGCACCCATCAGCGAGCGGATCGCCGTCGGTGCTGTGTAGAAGACGTTGACCTTGTGCTTGTCGACGACCTCCCAGAAGCGGCCGGCATCCGGGAAGTTCGGCACGCCCTCGAACATCAGCGTCGTCGCCGCGTTGGCAAGCGGGCCGTAGACGATGTAAGAGTGGCCCGTCACCCAGCCTACGTCGGCCGTGCACCAGTAGATATCGCCGTCGCGGTAATCGAAGACATATTCGTGCGTCATCGACGCATAGACGAGATAGCCTCCGGTCGTATGCAGCACGCCCTTCGGCTTGCCGGTCGAGCCCGAGGTATAGAGGATGAAGAGCGGGTCCTCTGCCCTCATCTTCGCCGGAGGGCAGTCCGGCTTCACGGTGGCGATCTCCTGGTGGTACCAGACGTCGCGCCCCGGCGCCCACGAGACCTTGCCGCCGGTACGGCGCACGACGAGCACCTTGTTGACCATCACATGCTGCTTGGCGGCGATATCGATCGCCCTTTCGGTGTTTTCCTTAAGCGGAACTGGTTTGCCGCCGCGCACGCCTTCGTCGCAGGTGATCACGAAAGTGGATTCGCAGTCGACGATACGACCGGCGAGCGCGTCCGGTGAGAAGCCGCCGAAGACAACCGAATGAATGGCGCCGATTCGGGCGCAGGCGAGCATCGCGTAGGCCGCTTCCGGAATCATCGGCATGTAGATGGTAACGCGATCGCCCTTCTTGACGCCGTGTTTCTTCAACACATTCGCGAGACGGCAGACCTGATCGTAAAGCTGGTTATAGGTGATCTTCTTATCGATGTAGGGGTTGTCCCCCTCCCAGATGATCGCGGTCTTCTCGCCATGGGTCTTCAGATGGCGGTCGATACAGTTGTAGGAGACATTGGTAATGCCGTCCTCGTACCACTTGATCGACACCTTACCCTTGAAGGTCGTGTTCTTGACCTTGGTGTAGGGCTTGAACCAATCGATCCGCTTGCCGTGCTTGCCCCAGAACTTGTCCGGATCGGCAACACTTTCCTCGTACCATCTCAGATATTCAGCGTTGTCGAGCAGCGTCCGGCTCTTGGCGGATTTCAGAACCGGATAGGTCTTTACGGACATGTGTTTCCTCCCTGCGCATTCCTGGCCAGATCACATTTGTGATTTTGGCTCGAACCGACCCAAGATCACAAACGTGATCGATTCCTAAAGTTAGAGCGGGATGCGGGGCGGAAAACCGCACCACACATTTCCCCATCCCACTTGAGGGCAACCTCCCAGCCGCCCGCTTCGGTCACGATTCATAGCAGGTCAAAACCGGCCCGCAATTAGACAAAAGGACATTCGGTACTGAAAGAATTGCAATTTCGCGACAGTGACGTTATAGAGGCGCTCAATTCCCGGAAATCAGTGGTAGACTCCACGGCCCGCGACACCGGCGCGGACGGACAAAAGGACTATATCCATGGCTCAGCAACTGCTTATGCCCAAGGCAACCGCCGTCTGGCTCGTTGACAACACAGCGCTGTCGTTCGACCAGATCGCGCAGTTCTGCAAGCTGCACCCGCTCGAAGTGAAAGCGATCGCCGACGGTGAATCGGCGCAGGGCATCAAGGGCCTCGATCCGATCGCCACCGGTCAGCTCTCTCGCGACGAGATCGCGCGCGGCGAAGCAAACCCGAACCACAAGCTCAAGCTCTCCGAACCGAAGGTTCGCGTTCCGGACTCCAAGCGCAAGGGCCCGCGCTATACACCGGTCTCCAAGCGCCAGGACCGTCCGAACGCCATCCTCTGGTTGGTGCGCAACCATCCCGAGCTGAAGGACGCGCAGATTTCGCGGCTGGTCGGCACCACGAAGACGACGATCGAGCAGATTCGCGAGCGCACCCATTGGAACTCGGCCAACCTGACGCCGATGGATCCGGTGACGCTTGGCCTCTGCTCGCAGATCGACCTCGATCTGGAAGTCGAACGCGCCTCCAAGGGCCGCCCGCTGCCGACCGCGGCCGAGACGGGTGCAACGCTGGAGGCAGCACAGGAGACCGAAAAGCTCGGCTACAGCTTCGATCGCGAGGAAGAGAAGGAAATCGACGCCGATGCCGTCTTCGCCAAGCTGAAGTCGCTGAAGTCGGATCGCAAGGACGACGAAGACGACGATTATTGATCGTCCGTCGACAACAGAAATGGGCAAAACCCGGATCTCGCGATCCGGGTTTTTTGTTGCGCGGATCAGTAGGCCGAGCCTGACGGGTCGTTGAGATTGTGTCGCTCGGTTCCCTTGAGCGGCGGATTGAAGATGCTGACGAGGATCAGGTCTTCGTCGCGGCCGCCGCGCAAATAGTGCTTGTCGTGCTGATCGAGCACATAGATGTCGCCCTTGCGGATCGGGAAGACGTTGCCCTGCATGTCCTCGACCTCGCCTTCGCCGGCGATGCAATAGCAGGCTTCGAGATGATTGCGGTATTCGAGCAGCGAAACCGTATTGGCGCGCACCACCGTGTGGCAGACGGTAAATCCCATGCCGTCCACTTGCGTCAGCAGCCTATGACTCGTCCCGCTTCCCCATTCGACGAAATAGTCTGTGGCTTCGACATCCTTCAGGCTGCGCACGAACATGCGGTCTCCTACAGTGAGAAAATTTGACAAATGCCGCGATGCGAACTCAGATCGGATCGCAGTGAGCTCTTTATTTGCTGGATTCGTCTTTTGCACAAATGACGATTCCTCACCGAATCGTTGAGGAGAATTTACATATGATGCCACCACTCGGCGCGCTCAGGGTTTTCGAAGCCGCAGCACGCCTGGCGAGCTTTTCGCGCGCAGCCGATGAGTTGCATGTGACGCATGCGGCGGTCAGCCACCAAATTCGGCAATTGGAGGAATGGTTCGGGCGACCGCTGTTCCTGCGGGAAAAGCGCGGTGTCCGCCTGGCGCCGGAAGCCGAAAGGCTGGCCGAAATCCTGTCGGCCAGTTTCGAACGTGTTTCGGCCGAAGCGGAGGCGTTGAAACAGAGAACGAAATCCGAGATCACCGTTGCATGCATTCCCTCGATCGCAACGCGCTGGCTGATCCCGGCGCTGGGCGATTTCCTCGCCGCCAATGCCGACATCGCGGTGAAGGTGGTTTACGCCTCGGCCGCACAGCGCCTTCGCGAGACAGGTTGCGATGTCCTGATCACGCTTGGCGCCGACACTTCGGATGGTGTCGCTTGCGAGCGGCTCTTTTCGCGCGTCAATCGACCGGTCGCCAGCCCGCGCTACCTGGAGCGCAAGGGCAGCATCGCCACGCCCGACGACATCGCTGCAGCGGACCTGCTCCATGACGAGACGACGAGACACTGGCAGCATTGGCTTACCAAAGCCGGCCTCTCGCCCCGCCAGCCGCTTGGCGGGCCGGTCTTCCAGGACTTTAATCTGTTGGCAACAGCCGCCATCGCCGGTCACGGCGTGGCGCTTTGCCCGGTCGAAGTATGCCGGCGGGAAATCGAAAACGGCGACCTGATCGTGCTCTCCGACATCGCCGTCCTGGAGCACGAGAGTTACTTCCTCATTAGCAAGGTCTCGCGGCAGAAGGCGGCTTCCGCCTTCTGTGCGTGGTTCAAGGTGGTCGTCAACCCGGTGGCGGGATGACGCTCGCCTACAGCCCGATACCCTTCGCGTGCAGCGCTTCGGTAATCTCGTCGAGGATCGCCGGGTCGTCGATTGTCGCCGGCATCTTCCAGGGCTGGCCGTCGGCAATCTTCTGGATCGTCGCCCGGAGGATCTTGCCGGAACGTGTCTTCGGCAAACGCTTGACGCAGATCGCCATCCGGAAGGCGGCAACGGGTCCGATCCGCTCGCGCACGAGCGTGACGACTTCCCTTTCGATTTCCGACGTTTCACGGGAAACATTGGAATTGATCACCAGGAAGCCCGCGGGAATCTGCCCCTTCAGCGAATCGGCGATGCCGATCACCGCGCATTCCGCCACGTCGGGATGGCTGGCGCAGACCTCCTCCATCGCGCCGGTCGACAGCCGGTGGCCGGCGACGTTGATGATGTCGTCGGTGCGAGCCATGATGAAGATGTAGCCGTCGTCATCGACATAGCCGGCGTCCGCCGTCTTGTAGAAGCCGGGATATTCGTCGAGATAGGCCGCGTGGAAGCGATCGTCGGCGTTCCAGAGCGTCGGTAGGCAGCCCGGCGGGAGCGGCAGCTTGACCACCACATTGCCCAGCATGCCTGGCCCTACCGGGTGCCCGGCATCATCGAGCACCTGAACGTCGTAGCCCGGCAGGGGAACAGCCGGGGAGCCGTATTTTACCGGCAGCAGCCCCAGGCCCATCGGATTGCCGGCGACCGGCCATCCCGTCTCCGTCTGCCACCAGTGATCGATGACCGGAACACCGAGCGCCCGCTCGGCCCATTGGATCGTGTCCGGGTCCGCCCGCTCGCCGGCAAGGTAAAGCGCCCGGAAACGCGAGAGGTCGTAGCGGGACACATATGTCGCTTCCGGATCCTCCTTACGGATCGCCCGCAGTGCCGTCGGCGCCGTGAACATGACCGCGACGCCGTGCTCAGCGATGATGCGCCAATAAGTGCCGGGATCGGGCGTGCCGACCGGCTTGCCTTCGAAGAGGACGGAGGTGTTGCCGTTGAGAAGCGGTCCGTAGACGATGTAGGAGTGCCCGACAACCCAACCGATGTCTGAAGCGGCCCAGAAGACCTCGCCCGGCCGCACGCCGAAGAAATGCTCCATCGACCATTTGAGCGCGACCATGTGGCCGCCATTGTCGCGCACGACACCCTTCGGCTGCCCGGTGGTCCCGGACGTATAAAGCACGTAAAGCGGATCGGTCGATGCGACCGGGGTGCAGGGAGCCTCTTCGCCGGCTTCCTTCGCCGCTGCGAGCGCCTCGGCAAAGTCGATGTCCCGGCCCGGAACCATGTCGGCGGCGAGCATATCGCGTTGGAAAATCAGGCAATGGGCCGGCTTGGTGGCGGCGATCTCGATGGCCGCATCAAGAAGCGGCTTGTAGGCGACCGTACGCCCGGGTTCGAGACCGCAGCTCGCTGAGACAACCAGCTTCGCCTGGCAATCGTCGATGCGCACGGCAAGCTCATTGGCGGCAAAACCGCCAAAGACGACAGAATGCACCGCGCCGATGCGTGCGGCGGCGAGCATTGCCACCGCCGCCTGAGGGATCATCGGCATATAGATAATGATCCGGTCGCCCTTGCCCACCCCAAGATTGCGATAGACTGCCGCCATCGCTTTCACGTCGGTGAGCAAATCGGCATAGGAAATCTTTTCGATCCGGCCGGTGACGGGGCTATCATAGATGAAGGCGGGCTGCTGAGCCCGGCCGCCTTTCACATGACGGTCGAGACAGTTGTGGCAGGTGTTCGTCACCCCATCGGGAAACCAGTGCCCATAGGTTCCGCGCTCGGACTCGAAAATGCGCTCGGGTGGTTGGAACCAGTCGATCGATCCGGCCGCATCGGCCCAAAATCCATGCGGATCGGTCTTCCATGCGGCGTACACTTCGGAATAGCGGCTCGCCATATCCGTCCTCCTCCCACTGACTTTTCCCGGACGATGCCCGGCTCCTCGGCCAGAGAAGATAGGCCAATGGAAGCAAACGAGAACCCCGACGAAAGGGTAATAGGGTATCTGGGGCGCGACTGAGGCGGCCGCGAATGCGAAAATCTCAGCGCGCCCCGAAGATCGCCGAGCCAATCCGGACGCTGGTGGCGCCGAAAGCGATCGCGGTCTCGAAATCACCGGACATGCCCATAGAGAGCTTGTCGAGACCGCATTCGGCAGCAAGCTTCGCAAGCAGCGCGAAATGCGGGCCGGGGTTCTCGTCGATCGGAGGAATGCACATCAGGCCCTCGATCTTCATCGCCAGTTCGATGCGGCAGAGTTCGACGAAGGCGACGGTGTCTTCTGGGGCGACGCCGGCTTTCTGCGGTTCAAGACCGGTGTTGACCTGGACATAGAGACGAAGATTGCGGCCCTGCCGCTTCATCTCGGCGGAGACCGCCCGGGCAATCTTTTCGCGATCGATGGTCTCGATGACATCGAAGAGTGCAACTGCGTCGGCGGCCTTGTTCGACTGCAACGGGCCGATCAGATGCAGTTCGACATCGGGCGTCTCCAGACGGAGCGCTGGCCATTTGCGCTCTGCCTCCTGGACGCGATTTTCACCGAACACGCGTTGGCCAGCGGCAATGGCCGGACGTATCACATCGGCATCGAAGGTTTTCGACACGGCAACGAGAGTGACGGCGTCGCCCGCCCGTTTTGTCGCTTTTTCGCTGGCGCGAATCCGGCTCACGACATCGTTCAACCGCTCCTGCACTTCCATCCTTGCGCTCCCATGTGCGAAGACCACGATAAACCTTCCCTGCCGCTTATTGAAACTTGCGATGCTTGCCAAGGCCCACTGCATGTTTCCTAAATCGCCCGCGGATTAAGGGCAAAACATGCAGCAACTCAAAGTGCTACAGTGTCCTTTGCGCGACTGATGAGACGCGCGGCGCTACAGTGGCCGGATCGCGCTCCTAAACATGGCCAAAGTGCACTGCCAACCCCTTCAAAACTTGACGCTCAAGCGGTTTCGTGATGAAGGTCACCCCAACTATCATGAGGGTGCCTGAGCGCCCCTAAGAATTTCCGGAACATCGAAAAGACATGGCGACCGAACGATATAATCCGCGTGATGCCGAACCGCGCTGGCAGCAGGAATGGGAAGCAGGCAAGGTCTTCGAGACCAGCAACGACGATCCGCGCGAAAAATACTACGTGCTCGAGATGTTCCCCTATCCCTCGGGCCGCATCCACATGGGGCACGTGCGCAACTACACCATGGGTGACGTCGTCGCCCGCTACAAGCGCGCCCGCGGCTTCAACGTGCTGCATCCGATGGGCTGGGATGCCTTCGGCATGCCGGCGGAAAACGCTGCGATGGAACGCGGCGTGCATCCGGCAAGTTGGACCTATCAGAACATCGCCTCGATGAAGGCGCAGTTGAAGGTGATGGGCCTGTCGCTCGACTGGAACCGCGAATTCGCCACCTGTGACCCGGCCTATTACCAGCGCCAGCAGCATCTCTTCCTCGACTTCCTCGAGAAGGGTCTCGTCTACCGCAAACAGTCGAAGGTCAACTGGGACCCGGTCGACAACACCGTGCTCGCCAACGAGCAGGTGATCGACGGCCGCGGCTGGCGTTCCGGCGCATTGGTAGAGCAGCGCGAGCTGACGCAATGGTTCTTCCGCATCACCGATTTCAGCCAAGATCTGCTCGACGCGCTTGACCGGCTTGACCAGTGGCCGGAAAAGGTCCGGCTGATGCAGAAGAACTGGATCGGCCGCTCCGAGGGCCTGCTGGTGCGGTGGGAGCTCAATGCTGCGACCGTTCCGGACGGAACGACGGAACTGACCGTCTATACGACGCGCCCCGATACGCTCTTCGGCGCCTCGTTCCTGGCAATTTCGGCGGACCATCCGCTCGCCAAGGAAGCCGCCGCCAAGAATGCCGAGATTGAGGCCTTCTGCGAGGAATGCCGGCGCGCCGGTACCTCGCTCGCTGCGCTCGAAACGGCCGAAAAGAAAGGCATCGATACAGGCATTCGCGCGAAGCACCCGCTCGATCCGAGCTGGGAACTGCCGGTCTATATCGCCAATTTCGTGCTGATGGACTACGGCACGGGCGCCATCTTCGGCTGCCCCTCCGGTGACCAGCGCGACCTGGACTTCGCCCGTAAATACAGCCTGCCGGTCATCGCCGTGGTGATGCCGAAGGAAGCTGACGCGGCGAGCTTCAAGATCGAGAATGAGGCCTATGTCGGCGACGGGGTGATGATCAATTCGCGCTTCCTCGACGGCCTTTCGACGGAGGAAGCGTTCGAGACGGTCGCCTCGAGGCTCGAGAAGGAAATGCTCACCGGCACGCCGCGCGCGGAGCGGAAGGTCAATTTCCGCCTGCGCGACTGGGGCATCTCGCGGCAGCGCTATTGGGGCTGCCCGATCCCGGTGATCCATTGCGACGACTGCGGCGTGGTGCCGGTGCCGAAGGCGGATCTGCCCGTGACGCTGCCGCCGGACGTGACCTTCGACAAGCCAGGCAACCCGCTCGATCGGCATCCGACCTGGCGACATGTCGCCTGCCCTGATTGCGGCAAGGACGCCCGGCGCGAAACCGACACCATGGACACTTTCGTCGATTCCTCCTGGTACTTCACGCGCTTCACCGCGCCCTGGGAGGACAATCCGACCGACCCGAAAGTCGCCAACCATTGGCTCCCGGTCGACCAGTATATCGGCGGCATCGAGCACGCGATCCTGCACCTGCTTTATTCGCGCTTCTTCACCCGCGCGATGAAGGTGACGGGCCATGTGGCGCTCGACGAACCGTTCAAGGGCCTGTTTACCCAGGGCATGGTGGTGCACGAGACCTACAGCCGCGGTGAGGGCGCCCAGCGCGAATGGATCACGCCGGCCGAGGTCCACGTCGAGGAAATCGACGGTGAACGGCGCGCGCATCTGATCGAAACCGGCGAGGAAATCGCCATCGGCTCGATCGAGAAGATGTCGAAGTCGAAGAAGAACGTTGTCGATCCGGACGACATTATAGGCTCCTATGGTGCCGACACGGCCCGCTTCTTCGTTCTCTCCGATTCGCCGCCGGACCGCGACGTGATCTGGTCCGAAGCAGGCGTCGAGGGCGCTCATCGTTTCGTTCAGCGCGTCTGGAGGCTCATCGCCGAGGCCGCTGAAAACCTGCGAGCAATCGAAGCTTCGCCGGCGAAAGAAGGCGACGGCCTCGCGATCTCCCAGGCCGCGCACAGAACACTGCGTGCGGTCGAAGCCGACTATGACAAGCTCGCCTTCAACAAGGCAGTCGCGCGGATCTACGAACTCGTCAACGTTCTGGCAGCTCCGCTGACCCAGGTCGCCGGCGGCAAGGCCGATCCCGCCGTCACGGCGGCGGTCAAGGACGCCGTTGCGATCCTGATCAATCTGATTGCGCCGATGATGCCGCACCTGGCGGAAGAATGCTGGCGGGAAATCGGCGGCGATGGCTTGATCGCCGAGCGCGCCTGGCCGAGCTTTGATCCCGTCCTGGTCGTCGAGAACGAAATCACCCTGCCGGTCCAGATCAACGGCAAGAAGCGCGCCGATTTGACAATCGCGCGCGACGCAGATCAGAGTGCGATCGAAAGCGCCGTGCTTGCTCTCGACGCCGTCAAAGCGGCGCTCAACGGCAGCAACCCGAAAAAGATCATCGTCGTGCCGCAGAGGATCGTCAATGTCGTTGTCTGATAAAGCCGCCCTTCGCCTCCGGTCATTTCCGATACTGGCGGGCGGCCTGCTGCTGACCGCTTTGGCGGGTTGCCAAGTAAGGCCGCTTTACTCGGACGGCCCCACCGGCTCGACATCGGTGGCACTCGCCTCGATCGAAATCTCAGAGGCCGACGACCGCGTCGAGCAGGAGGTGCGCAACGCCCTCGTCTTCCTCGCTTCACGCGGCGCTGGCGAGCCGGTCAACCCGCAGTACCATCTCGCACTCAATGTCTCGCACCGGACCATGGGTGTGCTGTTTGACACGACGGATGATGACGATGACGATGACGACGCTGGAGCCGGGCGCGTCGTCGTGAAGGCGGACTACAACCTGACCAGAACCGCCACCGGCGAGACCGTGAGGGCGGGCAACAGATCGGCCGTCGCGCTGGTCGACTTCCCCCAACAGGAATTCGCCAAGGTTCGCGCCATTCGCGACGGCGAGAACCGCGCGGCGAAGGAACTGGCGGAGATCATCGGCGCCGACATCGCAGCGGCGCTCGGCCGCTGATCCGGGGTTCGAATGAGCGAGATCAAGTCGCATGAGTTCGACGGCTTCCTCAAGAAGGCGGCTGGAAGCTACCGGCTGTTCCTGCTCTACGGCCCCGATCGCGGTCTCGTTTCCGAACGCGCCGCACTGCTTGCGTCAAAATTCGGCATTCCGCTCGATGACCCGTTTGCGGTCGTCAAGCTCGACGCGAGCGACGTCCAGCAGGATCCCGGGCGATTGCTTGATGAGGTCAATGCCATTGGCCTTTTTGGCGGCGAGAAGCTCGTCTGGATCCGTGGCGCCTCCGCCGAGAAGGCGCTTTCCGAAGCGCTGCAGATCCTTGCCGCTGAGCCGCCCACCGGCAGCTATCTCATCATCGAGGCTGGCGACCTCAAGAAGGGCGCTGCCCTTCGAAAGGCCGGCGAATCAGCCCGTTCCATCGCCTCCATCGCCTGCTATAGCGACGACGCCCGCAGCCTGCATGCGCTCATCGATCAGGAGCTCGCCGAAGCGGGGCTCCGACTGAGCCCGGCCGCACGCGAGCGCCTGGTCGAAGCGCTTGGCGGCGATCGTCTCGCCTCGCGCAATGAGGTGCGAAAACTGGCGCTCTACTGCCGCGGCAAGGAGATGGCGGACGAGGGCGATGTGCTCGACATCGTCGGCGATGCCAGTGCGATTTCTGTCGACGATGCCGTCGATGCGGTGCTGAAGGGCGACGTGGACGCGCTGCTCCACGCCATGAGGAAGATTACGACGTCCAAGACGCCACCGTTTCTCGTGCTCCAGGCATGCTTGCGGCAGTTCCAGCAACTGGACTCCATGCGCGCTGAAATGGACGCCAGCCGCCAATCTTCGGGCCAGGTGATCGCCAGCCTTGGAAGGAACCTGCATTTCCGCCGCAAACCGATCGTCGAAGCAGCACTTCGGCACTGGACCGGGCCGGCAATCCGGCGGGAAATGAGCCGGCTACAGGCGACAATCTATCAAAGCCGCACACGACCGAGCCTGGAAGACAGCATCGTTCTGCAGAACCTCCTGGCGATAACCGTTCAATCGGCACGGCGCTGAAACATCGCTGCCGGTCAATGTTTTGAAGCCGCCGACATCGCTTTTCAGGGGAACCCTGCGCAAGTACCTTGTTGGTTGCCTGGTCGCATCGTATCGGCAGGATGAAAGTTGCCGGATAAACGCCGCCGCTGCCCTTCTCACAAAAGCGCAGAATCATTCGAAAAATCAAGACGTTACGCTATACTCCGCGTTAGCGGCGTTCCAGCAGCCGGCAAATCTCTTCGAGTTGGTCGAGCGTCTTGTAGGCAATGCGCAAGTGCCCACCCGAGGCCTTGTGGCTGACGGTAACTTCGAGCCCGAGGCTGTCCGACAGCGTACGCTCGAGCGCCAGCGTATCGGCATCCTTCTCCTCACGGCGCGGCGCCTTGGCGAAATTGGGATCGTTCTGCGCCCGGATATCGTTCTGCGCCAGGCGCTCCGCCTCGCGCACCGAAAGCCCCTTCGCGACGATATTGCGCGCCAGGGCCACCGGATCAGAGGTCGGGATCAGCGCCCGTGCGTGGCCGGCCGACAGGCTGCCGTCCGACAGCATATCGCGCACCGGTTCGGGCAGCTTCAGCAGCCGCAGGCTGTTGGCCACATGGCTGCGGCTCTTGCCGATGATGTCGCCAAGGTCGTTTTGCGTATAGCCGTGTTCAGCGATCAGCTGTTCATAGCCCAAGGCCTCTTCGAGCGGGTTTAGATCGGAACGCTGGACGTTCTCGACGATTGCGATCTCCAACGCGGTGCGATCGTCCACGTCCCGCACAATCACCGGGATCTCGGTAAAACCCGCAAGCTGGGCCGCCCGCCAGCGGCGCTCGCCGGCGATGATCTCGTAGCGGTCAGGACCAACGGTGCGCACGACGACCGGCTGCACGATGCCGTGCTGGCGGATCGAGCTCGCAAGGTCCTGCAGTTCTGCTTCGTCAAACTGGCGACGCGGGTTGCGGGGATTGCGCGACACAAACTCGATCGGCACGCGGCGATCGGGATTGAAGGGCGTCTGCGACGTGGTGCCGCCTTGCAACGGCTGATCCATTTCGCCGATCAACGCCGCAAGACCGCGGCCCAGACGCCTTTTGGAGCTGTCGTCGTTCATCTGTCATCCAATCTTATTACAATTCCGAAACGATTACGCAGCCTTGCGTTGCCGCTCGCGCTGGATCACTTCGGACGCCAATTGCAGATATGCCTGGCTCCCGGCGCACTTTAAATCGTAGAGAATAGCCGGTTTGCCATAGGAGGGTGCCTCGGAAACCCGGACATTTCGCGGAATTAAAGTGTGATAGACCTTATCGCCCAGATGGGTGCGGACATCACTCACCACCTGCTGGGCGAGATTGTTACGGGAATCAAACATCGTCAGGACGATTCCCTGGATATCCAGGCTCGGATTGACCGTCCGACGCACCTGATCGACGGTTTCCAGCAATTGGCTCAGGCCTTCCAACGCAAAGAACTCGCACTGCAATGGCACGAGCACGGAATGGGCCGCAGCCATCGCGTTCATTGTCAGCAGATTGAAGGATGGCGGACAATCGACCAGAACATAGGAATAGGCGAGGGCCTCATGGGCCGCGAGCGCCTTGCGAAGGCGAAACACCCGGTCGGATTCCCGCGCGATTTCCATCTCGATGCCGAGCAAATCCATGGTCGAGGGCACGATCGAGAGATTCGGTACCGCGGTGCTCTGAGCGATCTCGCCGATCGAATGGCTTCCCATCATCAATTCATAGGAGGAAAGAAGCCTGTCGCGGCGCTGAATCCCAAGGCCCGTGCTGGCATTTCCCTGCGGATCGAGGTCGACAATCAGAACTTTCTCGCCAATTGCGGCCAAAGCGGTCGCAAGATTGATTGCGGTCGTCGTTTTTCCGACCCCGCCTTTCTGGTTAGCAATTGTGATAATCCGATTTCTGGGGCCAAACATGTTTCGCTCGCCTATCACTTCGTCCGACGTGAAAGATTTGCAATCTCGAGCACAACCGAATCTCGCTCGACGACACTCGCATGTTTTACCAGATCGAATTGAAACCGGCTAACGGCTTTGTCTATTTCCTGCTGGTAATCCCGCCCTTTATGAAAGTATGCGACCGCATTGGCACCTTCGCCGATCATCCAAGGGGTGCAATAATCCAGCAATTGGCTTAGATCGGCGAGTGCACGCGCCGAAATGGCGTCGCAACGGGGGATGACTGCACTCGCGCTTTCGATTCGAATTGGGTGCGCAGAGCCCCGGGCGCCGGTTTCGTTCAGCGCCACACGCAGAAACGCGCATTTCTTGTTGTTGCTTTCAACCAGGTGAACCCAGCCGTCCCCAAGTTCTGACAGGCAAATCGCCGTTATCACTCCGGGAAACCCGCCGCCGCTGCCAAGATCGACCCAGATCTTCGGCGTCGGTGCCAGTTGGAAGATCTGCAGGCTGTCGAGAATATGACGCCGCCATAAATCCTCGAGTGTCGACGGCGCCACGAGGTTTATCGACTTCGCCCATTTCTGAAACAAGGCACCAAAGTGCTCTAGCTTCTCGACCGTTTCACGTGAAACACGCAATCCGTTCAAGCTTCCGGCCAGACTCGTTTTCATTGTACGGCTTGCCTCGCCACACGCAGCTCTTCACGATCCTGGCGCTTCAGCCAGGTAAGGATCAGCGACACGGCGGCCGGCGTCATCCCGTCGACCTTCATTGCCTGTGCAAGATTGCGCGGTCTTTGTTGGGCGAGCTTCTGCTTCAACTCATTCGACAATCCCGGCAGCAGACTGTAGTCGAAGTCTTCCGGAATGCTGGTGCTCTCTTCGCGGCGAATGCCGGCAATGTCCGACGCCTGCCTTTCCATATAGACCGCATAGGCAGCATCAATCTCCAGCGCCTCGACGACGCGCCCGTCGATCGCGTCGAGTTCCGGCCACAGGGGCTTCAATCCCTCGATCGATTGCTCGGGGTAAGACAAGATCTCAAAGGCCGATCGACGCTGGCCATCCTGATTGAGTTTCAGGCCAAACCGCTTGCCCTCAGTCGGCGTCACCGAGAGGGATTGCAACAGCGCGCGCCCGCTCTCATAACGACCCTTCCACTCTTCGAAGCGCTGCTGACGCGTCTCGCCCACCAGGCCCAGATCGATACCGACCGGCGTCAGCCGCATGTCGGCGTTATCGGCTCGCAGCGACAGCCGATACTCGGCGCGCGATGTGAACATCCGATAGGGTTCGGCGATGCCACGCGACGTCAAGTCATCGATCATAACGCCGATATAGGAATCGGTGCGGCTGAAATGGAACGGTGCGCGGCCCAAGGCGGCGAGCGCGGCATTCAGTCCCGCGACTAGACCCTGGGCCCCTGCCTCTTCATAACCGGTCGTGCCGTTGATCTGGCCGGCGAGGAACAGGCCAGGCGCCTTCCGCACCGCCAGCGAGAGTTGCAGCTCCCGCGGGTCGACATGATCATATTCGATGGCGTAACCGGGCTGCAGTATCGTCACTTCCTCCAATCCTGGGATGGTTCGGATAAAGGCATCCTGGACTTCCTCGGGCAGCGAGGTCGAAATGCCATTGGGGTAAACCGTATCGTCGTCCAGCCCCTCCGGCTCCAGAAAAATCTGGTGGCCGTCGCGCTCGCCGAAGCGAACGATCTTGTCCTCGATCGACGGGCAGTAGCGAGGGCCAACGCCTTCGATCTGACCGGAATACATTGCGGAGCGATGGATGTTCTCGGCGATGTGCTTGTGCGTCGCTTCCGTCGTGCGCGTCACACCGCAGTCGATCTGCCGATTCACGATCACGTCGGTCAAGAACGAGAACGGCACCGGATCCTCATCCGGGCCCTGCCGGCCGACGCGGTCCCAATCAATCGTCCGGCCATCGAGCCGAGCGGGCGTGCCTGTCTTCAATCGTCCCAGATTGAGCCCGAAGCGCGCCAAGGTCTCCGATAGACCGATCGACGGCTCTTCTCCGACGCGACCGGCCGGTATCTTGCGATCGCCAATATGGATCAGACCTTTCAGGAACGTACCGGTCGTGAGCACGACAGCTGCTGCCCGAAAGGTCCGACCATCCTTCATGACAACGCCGCAGACCGCGCCATCTTCGGTCAGCAGGTCAAAAGCATCCCCCTCGATTACCGACAGATTGTCGACAGCACCGATCGCGTTTTGCATCGCCTCTCGATAGAGCTTGCGATCCGCCTGCGTCCGGGGACCGCGCACGGCGGGTCCCTTGCGGCGATTAAGCAGACGAAACTGGATGCCGGCGGCGTCGGCGACGCGTCCCATCAGGCCGTCCAGAGCATCAATCTCCCTGACCAGATGGCCTTTGCCCAGACCGCCGATGGCGGGGTTGCAAGACATGACCCCGATTGTGTCGCGCCTATGCGTAATGAGGGCGGTGCGGGCGCCAAGTCGCGCCGAGGCAGAAGCAGCCTCGCAGCCGGCATGTCCGCCGCCAATCACGATGACATCATAACTCGACATTCCAATGCTCCAGCTAGTCCAGCCCTGATTCTGAATTTCAACATGCGAGTCAAGAGGTTTCACGTGAAACGCTGCGGATGACTCGCTGTCGTTGATCGGTCGCCTATTTGCCGATACAGAACTCCGAAAATATCACATCGAGCAAGTTCTCGACATCGACGCGCCCCGTGATGCGTCCGAGCGCATCACCGGCCACGCGCAATTGCTCCGCCTGAATATCCAAACCTAGAGCCTCTGACGACAGGCTTCGCTCCAGGGCAGCGCTTGCCTGACGAAGGCAATCGACGTGGCGCTTCCGCGATGGCATCGACAAAGACGTCCTGCCTGCCAGGTCCGGAAGGTAAGATCCCAGCGCTTCCAACAGGTCGGCAACACCGGCTCCAGTCTTCGTCGACAGGAATATGTCCGCATCGCTCGGCAGCCAGGAAACGTCGTCCCGGTCAATCTTCGTCGCCACCTTTATGATTGGGACGTTTTCCGGAACTGCTTCACCCGTAAAGAAGCGCGCCGGATTATCCGATAACAGCAGCACGAGATCGGCTCTTCCGATGGTTTCGCGTGCACGGCGGATGCCCTCACGTTCGACGACTTCATCTGTTTCCCGCAACCCCGCCGTGTCAAACAGTTTCACGGAGAATCCGGCTAATGAAAGGTCGATGGAGATGATATCGCGAGTGGTGCCGGCTATCTCCGTTACGATCGCGACGTCGCGCTTCGCCAACGCATTCATGAGACTCGACTTTCCCGCATTCGGCTCGCCGGCAATGACGATCTTGAGGCCATCACGAATGATCTCCGCCAGCCCCGCCTGGCCGATATGCTCATCGATTTCACCGCGGAGCTTAGCCATGTCTTTCCAGATCGAGGCACTGACCGATCCCGGAACATCATCCTCGTCGGCGAAATCGAGCTCGGCTTCGATCATGGCGCGCGCATGCGTCAGACGCCGCGCCCAACCTTCGTAAAGCGCCGACTGCCCGCCACCCGAATGCTCGAGTGCCAATCGGCGTTGCATCTCGGTCTCGGCCGCGATCAGGTCCGCAAGGCCCTCGACCTCCACCAGGTCCATCTTGCCGTTCTGAAACGCGCGCCTCGAAAACTCACCGGCCTCCGCGTGACGCAGACCGTCGACGTGCGCAAGCTCTTCCAATATCGCATGGACAACAGCTCGCCCGCCATGCACCTGCATTTCGCAGCAATCCTCGCCGGTGAAGGATGCCGGTCCCGGAAAGTAAAGCACCAGACCGCTATCCAGCGGCTCACCGTTTCGAGTCCGAATCGTTCTCAAGGTCGCTTTGCGGGCCTGCGGCAGAGGTCCGCAAAGCCGCGCAATAGCCTCGACCGTAGCCGGCCCGCTGATGCGGATAACGGCAACGCCCGCGGGCAGGGCGCCGCTCGATGGTGCATAGATCGTATCCGTAAATTGCATCGGGCTACCGCGCGTACCGAGCACAACGCGTTGGCTGCATGCTCGGTTTCATTTTCTGTCTTTGAGGGCTTGGGCTAGTTGCATCAAGGGCGGCCATCATTTCGCCCGAGCAACTCTCGCCATTTCTGCACAGGGTGCAGAGCGCCGCGACTTATGCACCTACCGGCGGCGGAAATCAAGCATCTCTCGCTGAGCACTCCGGTCATGCACGAGGGCAACGCAGTTGTTTCACGTGAATCATCGTGAAACTAACGAGTGATATCCGTTCTGCGCTCAATCGCTTTCGCCGAATCCGGCTAATGAAATGAGCGGTACCCACAAACAGAAAATGGCCGGGACGCGGCACGCCCGGCCATTTTCTGCAGAGAACCTGAAACTGCGTCAGGTGTTCATCGATTCGAAGAAGTCGCTGTTGGTCTTCGTCTGCTTCAGCTTGTCGATCAGGAACTCGATCGCATCGGTGGTGCCCATGGGAGCCAGGATGCGGCGCAGAACGAAGATCTTCTGGAGATCCTGTCGCGGCACCAGGAGATCCTCCTTACGTGTGCCGGACTTCAAAATGTCCATCGCCGGGAAGATGCGCTTGTCGGCGACCTTGCGGTCGAGCACGATTTCGGAGTTGCCGGTACCCTTGAACTCTTCAAAGATCACTTCGTCCATGCGGCTGCCGGTATCGATCAGCGCCGTCGCGATGATCGTTAGCGAGCCGCCTTCCTCGATGTTGCGCGCCGCGCCGAAGAAACGCTTCGGACGCTGAAGCGCGTTGGCGTCGACACCGCCGGTGAGCACCTTGCCGGATGAGGGCACCACGGTGTTGTAGGCGCGGCCGAGACGGGTGATCGAATCGAGCAGAATGACGACGTCCCTGCCGTGCTCGACGAGGCGCTTCGCCTTCTCGATGACCATTTCCGCAACCTGCACGTGGCGCGTCGCCGGCTCATCGAAGGTGGAAGACACGACCTCGCCCTTCACCGAGCGCTGCATGTCGGTCACTTCTTCCGGACGTTCGTCGATCAAGAGAACGATCAGATAGCATTCCGGATGGTTCGCGGTGATCGAATGGGCGATGTTCTGCAGGAGCACCGTCTTACCGGTGCGCGGCGGTGCCACGATCAGCCCGCGCTGGCCCTTGCCGAGCGGCGCCACCAGATCGATGACGCGAGCGGAAAGATCCTTCGACGTCGGAACCTCGAGCTCCATCTTGAAGCGCTCGTTCGGGTAGAGCGGCGTCAGGTTGTCAAAGTGCACCTTGTGCCGGATCTTTTCCGGGTCATCGAAGTTGATGGTGTTGACCTTCAGCAGCGCGAAGTAGCGCTCGCCTTCTTTTGGACCGCGAATCGGCCCTTCGACCGTGTCACCGGTCTTCAACGAAAAGCGTCGGATCTGCGAGGGAGAGATGTAGATATCGTCCGGGCCGGGAAGGTAGTTTGCGTTGGCGGAGCGCAGGAAGCCGAACCCGTCCTGCAGCACCTCGACAACGCCTTCACCGATGATCTCAATCTCCTGCGTCGCGAGCATCTTGAGGATTGCGAACATCAACTCCTGCTTGCGCATCGTGCTGGCGTTCTCGACCTCGAGCTCTTCGGCAAAGGCCAGGAGATCGGTCGGCGTCTTGTTCTTAAGTTCTTGAAGCTTCATTTCAGCCATGAAGAGTCCATGTGTGTATGGGAATGGAAGTTGGCGTGATTTTTGTAAAGGGAGCTGCGAGAAGGAAGAGGCAGGCTCTAAACTTGGTCAGGCCACAGGAGAAGGAGATGCGTGAAAATAGCGATTCACGTGAAACGCCGCAAGGGGCTCTGGCAAATTAGCGACAACTATTGCAGCTAAAAATCGATTGAATTCAAAACGGTTTCACCACGACCATGATGACGATGAGGATCATCAGTAGCGTCGGCGCCTCGTTCATCAGCCGCCAGTAGCGTGCGTCACGGCGATTCTCGTCACGCTCGAAGGCTCTCACCGCACGACTGAAATGCACATGCACAACGGTCAACAGCACGACGAAAAAGAGCTTGGCGTGGAGCCAGCCGCCCTGAAAGCGGTAGACGCTCCATGCCAGGTAGAGGCCGAGCGCCCACGAGATCATCATCGCCGGGTTCATGATGACCTTCAGCAGGCGCTGCTCCATCATCTTGAACGTTTCCGACTGCGCCGATCCCGGCGCCGCATCGGTGTGATAGATGAAGAGACGCGGCATATAGAGAAGTGCCGCCATCCAGGATATCACGGCAATGACGTGCAGCGCCTTGATCCAGAGGTAGAGGTCGTCCGGCTGCCAGACGAAGAGGCCGATCAGCAGCAAAAAAAAGGCCGACAGGGCGATCCATGCGCGCAGGCGCGCCCTGTTTCCCGGCCCGCTATCGGTCTGGCGCTCGCCCATCATCGCCTCCCGCGGACCCGCGACACCAAGGCCGTCACGTTCGCCGGGTCCGCCTGGGGAGTAATCCCGTGTCCGAGATTGAAGATCAGCGGTCCGTTGCCAAGCACATCGAGAATCCGGTCGATTCCGCTTTCCAACGCCGCACCGCCGGCCACCACCCGCATCGGATCCAGATTGCCCTGCACCGCTCCATCCTTCTGCAGCTCCGCCGCGAACGACAGCGGCACCGACCAATCGAGCCCGATTGCGTCCGCACCGGTCGACTGCCGGTAGTTTTTGAGCAAGAGCCCCGCGCCCTTCGCGAAGGCAATGACCTTTGCTGACGGCCGCCGTGCGCGCACGGAGGCGATCATCCGGCGCACCGGCTCGGCGGCAAAGCGGGCAAATTCCTCCTCGCCGAGCACACCCGCCCAGGAGTCGAAGATCTGCACGGCATCCGCGCCCGCATCGATCTGCTCCACCAAGTAGTCGGCGGAGACATCAGCGAGGAACCCCAGCAGATCGTCGAATTCCTTCGGATGGCGATAGGCAAAGACGCGGGCAGGGGCCTGATCCGGCGTTCCGTGACCCGCGATCATATAGGTTGCGACGGTCCATGGCGCACCACAGAAACCAAGCAGAGTCGTTTCCGCCGGCAATTCCCGCCGCAGTCGCGAAACCGTCTCAATGACGGGCCGAAGATGATCGGAGACGCCGACGGCGCTGAGCCGCGCAATGCCATCGGCATCGATCGGATCCATCTTCGGCCCGTGGCCTTCCTCGAAGCGAACATTCCGGTGAAGAGCGTCCGGGATGACCAGGATATCGGAAAAGAGGATCGCCGCATCGAAGCCATAGCGCCGGATCGGCTGCAAGGTCACTTCCACGGCCAGATCAGGCGTGTAGCAGAGATCAAGGAAGCTTCCCGCCTTCGACCGCGTCTCGCGATATTCGGGAAGGTAGCGTCCCGCCTGGCGCATGAGCCAAATCGGCGGTGGGGTCAGACATTTTCCGTCGAGCACCTCGAGGACCTTGCGACGTATCTCGCTCACCCGCGGCTTCTCCCAATCTAAAATCAAACTGAATTGAAATGGTTTCTATTTCTTAGAGTCGGTGGCTATCAAGGATTAAAATCGATCCGCAATTCATCCAAAGGCCACGTCGCCGCTGGAAGACACGTGGAGAAACGAGCGCACTTTCCAGCGCAGGATGGGGAAAGCAAAAAAAACGGCGGAAAATCCGCGGCTTACCTTCATCTCCGGTCTCGCACCACCTGTGGACAAGTTGTCGAAACGCGTGACACTTTGTCGTCGCCATGAGTCTTTTCCACATGGCCCGTTCGACGTTCTCCGCCCGGGTCAGGGATGTGAATAAGTCGGCGCTTTTCCACTTGCCTGAAGAGCCGCCGCGCCGTTACCTGTTTCTGTCCCGGCCTATCAACAGCCCCCGGAGAATTGCGTGGAGAACCGAAAAAACTATTTCCACCTGCACCTCGTCTCCGATTCGACTGGCGAGACGCTGATTGCCGCGGGACGCGCCGCGGCGGCGCAGTTCCAGTCGTCACACGCGTTGGAGCATGTCTATCCGCTGATCCGGAACCGGAAGCAGCTCATGCAGGTGCTGGAAGCGATCGACGGTGCGCCGGGCATCGTTCTTTACACGATCGTCGACCGCGAACTTGCCGACGTCATCAATCAGCGTTGCCGCGAGATCGGTGTGCCTTGCGTCTCGGTACTCGATCCGATCATAGACTTGTTTCAATCTTATCTCGGCTCGCCGTCCCGTCGCCGGTCGGGAGCGCAACACGTCATGGATGCGGAATATTTCGCCCGGATCGAGGCGCTGAATTTCACCATGGATCATGATGACGGCCAGATGCCGGCGGACTTCGACGAGGCCGATGTCGTTCTCGTCGGCATAAGCCGGACATCGAAGACGCCGACGAGCATCTATCTTGCCAATCGCGGCATCAAGACCGCAAACATCCCGATCGTACCCGGCGTGCCGCTGCCGGACGGTCTGCTCAGCGCGACGAAACCGCTGGTCGTCGGCCTCATCGCGACAGTCGACCGGATCGCGCAGGTGCGCCAGCACCGGCTGCTTGGAACAACCCAGACGTTCCACGGCGAGGATTATACCGACCGGGCCTCGATCGCGGAGGAGTTGAAATATGCCCGCTCGCTTTGTGCACGCAACAATTGGCCAATGATCGACGTGACGCGCCGCTCGATCGAGGAAACCGCCGCCGCGATCGTTGCTCTACGTCCGCGGCTCAGATAGAGCGAAGCCAAGGATCCGGGATAGAACCATGACAACTACCCTTGTGTTGGCTTCCGCCAGTCCATTTCGCCGCGCGCTGTTGCAAAACGCCGGGCTTACGTTTCAGGCGAGGGCGGCCGAGGTGGATGAGCGGGCATTGGAACAGCCGCTCGAGGCAGCAGGCGCTTCGCCTGTGGATGTCGCGCTGGCCCTTGCCGAAGCCAAGGCAAAGGATGTTGCGCGGCATTTCGACGGCGCGCTCGTCATCGGATCCGACCAGACGATGTCGCTCGGATCGCGCGTCTATCACAAGCCCAAAGATATGGCGGAGGCCGCCGACCACCTCTTCTCGCTGTCCGGCAAGACGCACAGTCTGAACAGCGCGGTCGTTCTTGTCCGTGACGACGAGGTCGTCTGGCGCCACGTTTCCTCAGCCCATATGACCGTGCGTTCGCTTAGTCGGGGCTTCGTCGAAAGACACCTTGCAAGGGTCGGCGAAAATGCGCTTGCCAGCGTCGGCGCCTATCAGCTCGAAGGCGAGGGCATCCAGCTCTTCGAAAGGATCGAAGGCGACTATTTTACGATTCTCGGTTTGCCGATGCTGCCGCTGCTTTCCAAACTCCGCGACCTGGGCTCGATCGATGCGTGATTCACGTGAAACATTTGTTAACCATGCCTTCGTCACCGGATTTCCGGTGAAGCATTCGCGCTCGCCGCTGATCCACCGCTATTGGCTGAAACAACTCGGAATCGCCGGCAGTTACGAGGCCCATGAGGTCTCGCCGGAAGAGTTTCCGGAATTCATGCATCAATTGAGAAGCGGCGCCGCCGGTTTCTGTGGCGGCAACGTCACCATTCCACACAAGGAGGCCGCTTTCCGTCTTTCCGATCGTCCGGACGAGCTGAGCGCCGAGCTTGGCGCCGCGAACACGCTGTGGGTGGAAAACGGAGAGATTTGCGCAACGAACACTGATGGGCAAGGCTTCGTCGCCAACCTCGACGAGCGCGCGAAAGGCTGGGACCGGATTTCGACTGCCGTCGTTCTCGGCGCCGGCGGTGCCAGTCGCGCCGTCATCCAGGCGGTTCGCAATCGCGGCATCAAGGCGATTCACGTCGTCAACCGTACGCCGGCCAGGGCAAAGGAATTGGCGGATCGTTTTGGCGCCGCTGTTCACCCTCACCCGCTTGGGGCGCTGTCCGAAGTGATGACCCGTGCCGGGCTTTTCATCAACACGACCTCGCTTGGCATGGATGGCGAACCGGCACCCGAGATCGATTTCTCGATGATGGCCAAGGATGCGGTCATCACGGATATTGTCTATGTGCCGTTGAAGACGCCGTTGCTGCGCCAGGCCGAAGGCCAGGGCTTTGCGATTGTCGATGGGCTTGGCATGCTGCTGCATCAGGCGGTGCCCGGATTTGAAAGATGGTTTGGCCGTCGGCCGGTCGTCGACGACACGCTGCGGCAGCTTATTATTGACGATATGGACAGGCACAAATGATCATTGTCGGCCTCACGGGATCGATCGGTATGGGCAAGTCGACCGCGGCAGAGATGTTCCGCGAGTTCGGCGTCCCGGTGAACGATGCCGACCAAGCCGTCCACGAGCTCTATCGCGGTGATGCTGTCGCGCCGGTCGAGGCGGCGTTTCCAGGCGTGGTAAAGGACGGCGTCATCGACCGGGCGGAACTGTCGCGGCAGCTTCTCGCGGCGCCGCAGCGGCTTGGCGAACTGGAGCAGATCGTCCATCCGCTCGTTCGCGCCAAGGAGAAGGAATTTATTGCCACGCACCGGGCCGCCGGTGCCCCCTTCGTGGTCCTCGATATACCCTTGCTTTTCGAGACGAAGGCGGACGGACGCGTCGACCAGGTCGTGGTCGTCACCTGTGCGCCCGAAATACAGCGGGAACGGGTGATGAAGCGCCCGGGAATGACGGCGGAAAAATTCGCGATGATCCTCGCGCGCCAGGTACCCGACAGCGAAAAGCGCGCGCGGGCGGACCACGTCATCGACACGAGCGACAGTTTCGATGTCACTCGAGAGCAAATTCGGGCAATCGTGGAACAGCTACGGAAGGGCTAACGGATGCAGCGGGGCCGTGAATGCCCCCTCACGCTAGCCCTCTCCCCGGAGAGTCCCGGGGAGGAGATGCCGGCAGGCGGATGAGGGCAATCGTCAATTCAATGCACCTTCCGATCCGGTGCAAACCGCTGCGCCACCGCTTCAACTGCAGAAGAAATGCCGTTAAGAATGGACATCAGCTTCGGATCGATTCGCTCCGAAACGTCGTCCCAAGGGAACGCCGCATGCGTGAAATCATCTTCGACACGGAAACGACCGGGCTCGACAGCCGCGACGATCGCGTGATCGAAATCGGCGGCGTCGAGCTCGAGAACCAGTTTCCGACGGGACGCACGCTGCATCTCTACATCAATCCGGTCGACCGCAAGGTCCATCCAGATGCCTTGGCCGTTCACGGCATCACCGACGAGTTCCTGAAGGACAAGCCGAGCTTCGCCGACGTCGCAGACCAGATTCTAGACTTTTTCGGCGGCGCGCGCTGGGTGGCGCATAACGCGACCTTCGACATCAGCTTCATCAATGCTGAGTTTGCCCGTCTCGGCCTTCCACCGGTGGCAGGCGAATACGTGACGGACACCCTCGTGCTCGCCAGGCGCAAACATCCGATGGGTCCGAATTCGCTCGATGCCCTCTGCCGCCGGTATGGTATCGACAATTCCCATCGCGCCAAGCACGGTGCGCTGCTCGACTCGGAACTGCTGGCGGAAGTCTACATCGAGATGATCGGCGGCCGCCAAGCGGCGCTCGGCCTTGTGACGAGCGTGGCCGGAGGCCAGACGATTGAAGCGGAGGACGGGCCGATCATCGTCCTGCAGCGACCGAAACCTTTGCCCGCCCGGTTGACGGAGATCGAGATCGCGGCGCATGCCACCCTCATCGCCAAGATCGGCACCAAGGCGATCTGGTCTAAATACCAGTGCTGAAATGAAAAAGGCCCGGTTTTCGCCGGGCCCTCTCCAAATGGTTGCAGCCCGATGGCCAATCAGTTGGCCGTGTCGTTGCTGTTGGCGACCTGAGCGCGGACCTTTTCCTCGGCCATGCGCTGCGCGAACATCTGAGCGAAATCGATCGGGTCGATCATCAGTGGCGGGAAACCACCGTTGCGGGTCGCGTCGGCTACGATCTGGCGCGCAAATGGGAAGAGCAGCCGCGGGCACTCGATGAAGAGCAGCGGCAGCATGTGTTCCTGCGGGAAACCGGAAACGCGGAACACGCCGCCATAGGCGAGTTCGACGTTGAACAGAAGCTTGTCGCCGTCCTTTGCTTCCGCATTCAGCGACAGAACGACGTCGAAATCGTTCTCGGCGAGCGGATTGGCGTTGACGTTGACATTGATGTTGATCGACGGGGCGCGGTCACGAGCCTGCAGAGAACGCGGCGCACCGGGGTTCTCGAAGGAAAGATCCTTGACATACTGGGCCAGGATATTGAGTGCAGGACTTTGCTGGGCGCCGCCGTTGCCGGTGGATGCGGTATCAGTCGTCATAAGGGTTTCCTCGGACTTCAAATCAGTGAGGCCATCTATCATTTCGGACTTGGGCTTACAACCCTTGCCGCCGGGCCTCTTCTGGGGAGCGGGACAAGCGATTTTCGTCCTTCCCACTGCCGCGCAGCGCATATTATAGACCTGTTGCGCGCCGATGGGCTAAAAGAGCGAGGCGCTTTCCCGCCTTCTACCGTTTTCGATTTCTACCGGGAGATCCGGTTCGTCGGCGAGGACCCGTCGTCATCCTTCTTCTCGCGGGAGAATTCGTCCTCGTTCAGGTCGATGACGCGCGGTCCGGTGCGTTCTTCGCGTTCAGCAGGACCCCAGCGGTAGAAACCCGTTCCGGCCGTCACTATAGTCATTCTTGTCTGCAGGAATGTGGCGACAGCCCGCCTTATCGGCGGCAGGAATAAGATGAGGCCGATGATGTCGCTGATGAAGCCCGGCACGATCAGGAGGATTGCCGCGACGAAGACCAGCGCGCCTTCGAGAACCTCGCGGCCTGGGTCACGTCCCGCCCGAGCGGACTCCTGCACGCGGCGAAACACTTCGAATCCCTGAATGCGTAGCAGCGCGACGCCGACCGCGCCGCTCAGGAATACGAGGAGCAGCGTCATGAGGAGCCCGACTTCGCGACCAACGATGACGAAGCCGGCAATTTCCGCGAGCGGCAGCCCGAGGATGACGAGCGGAAGGATCAGGGAACGCATGGACGGCGCTCGTCAGAAGTTTCGTGCAATTGTCTGGCCTCCGGTTTAAGGGTGCGACATCGCCATTTGAATGGTTTATCCTTGCGGACTATATGGGATAGTAAGAGAAAATCTAACAGCGGTTCCGGGTGGAAATGGGCTCTTTCGACTTCATCACGTTTTTTTTCCTGATCGCTGCCGTGGTCATCTTTCTGCAGTTGCGCAGTGTTCTGGGACGTCGGACAGGCAATGAACGGCCGCCTTTCGATCCCTATTCGCCGCGCGAGATGAGCAAGGGTCCGGACAGCGCCGACAACGGCAAGGTCGTGCAACTTCCCCGCCGCGAAAGTGCCGTCGAAGAGGAGTCCCGCTACGCAGCGATTGATGCCGTTGCCAAGGCCGGCACGCCTTTGAACGGCCAGCTCAGGGCGTTGAGCGACGCCGACCGCAGCTTCAATCCGGAGGATTTCGTCAACGGCGCCAAGATGGCCTATGAGATGATCGTGATGGCGTTCGCCGACGGCGACCGCAAGACGCTGAAGGGACTGCTGTCGCGCGAGGTCTATGAGGGCTTCGATGCCGCCATTTCCGAACGGGAGGCCAAGGGCGAGGTGGTCAAGTCGACCTTTGTCGGCATCGAGAAGGCCGACATCACCCATGCCGAGATCAAGGACAACGAGGAAAACATCACTGTCCGGATCATCAGCCAGCTCATCTCGGCCACCTATGACAAGCAGGGCAAGCTGATCGACGGCGACGCCGACTCCGTTGCCGAAGTAAACGACCTCTGGACCTTCTCGCGTGATATTCGATCGCGCGATCCCAACTGGAAACTGATCGCTACGGAATCGGAAAACTGAGGCGAGCATGGCCTTTCATTTGGAGCCGGTCGCCTTTTCCGAACTGCCCGGCTGGCAGGCCGACGATCCGACAGCTGTTATTGCCGCCCTTCGCCGCTGCCATCAGCACGTGACCACGGCGAAACCCTACAAGACAGGCTCACTCGGCATCTCCGTGGCGGACCTGCTCCCTGCTTTCGAGGCAGCCCGCGCGCAAGTTTCCGACGCCGCGGCGGCGCGAGCCTTTTTCGAGGAGCAGTTTCTTCCATTCAGGGTTCGAACCGGCGAGAGCGGCAGGGGATTCGTTACCGCTTTCTACGAGCCGGAGATCGAGGTTCGTGCCGAGGCGGACGAGATTTTCCGCTTCCCGTTCTATCGTCGGCCCGCCGATTTGATCGACATCGACGACGCGAACCGGCCGCATGGCATGGACCCGTATTTCGCCTTCGGGCGCCTCTGCGGCGACGAGATCGAGGAATACCCGGACCGCGAGGCGATCGAGCGGGGCTTTCTCGCTGGGCGCGGGCTTGAGATCGCCTATGCCCGGTCGAAGGTCGACGTCTTTTTCGTTCATGTCCAGGGTGCAGCCCGGCTCGTCTGTCCGGACGGCTCGCGCCGGCGCATCACCTATGCGGCAAAGACCGGGCACCGCTTTTCCGCAATCGGAAAGCTGCTGATCGATCGCGGCGAAATCGACGCCGCGACCGTGTCGATGGTCAGCATCCGCGCCTGGCTCGCGGCACATCCCGAAAGAGTGGACGAAATCCTGTGGCACAACCGCTCCTTCATCTTTTTCCGCGAGGCGTCGGTGGATGGTGATGGCTTGGGCCCGGTTGCCGCGGCCAAGGTGCCGCTGGAGCCCGGTCGATCGCTTGCCGTCGATCGGCTGATCCATACCTTCGGCGTTCCCTTCTATGTTGCGAGCGACACTCTTACCCATCTCGACGGCGGACGGTCGTTCGCGCGTCTGATGCTCGCGCTCGACACGGGTTCGGCAATCGTCGGCCCCGCGCGCGGAGACATCTTTACCGGTTCCGGCGATGAGGCGGGCAATCTCGCCGGATCGGTGCGCAATGCGGCGGACTTCTTCATTTTCGTCCCGCGATCGGCCGCGTCCAGATACCGACATGGCTAGGGAAAAGAAGCTTTCACCGGAGGATCGCATTCTTTGGGGGAAGGTCGCACGTTCGACCCGGCCAATGCCTGGCCGTCTCGAAGATCTCGCGGATTTGCTTGGCGAGAGCGAAGAGGTTGCGCCCGCAGCGCCGGATTCGCCGACGGTCGCGACAACACCGCAAGAAAAGGCCGAGCCGGGCTTCACGCTCAGCAAAGGCAAGGCGGAGCGTCGTCATCATCCGCTTGAAAGGCCGGTGAAGCGCAAGCTTGCAAAGGGCCGTGTGGCACTCGAAGCGCGGATCGACCTGCACGGCATGATCCAGAGCGAAGCGCATGGCCTGCTCCTGCAGTTCCTCCTGAAGGCGCACGAGCGCGGCCTTCGTCACGTCCTTGTCATTACCGGCAAGGGCACGTCGCTCGGAAGCGACGGTGCGCTGAAGCGGGCGGTGCCTCTCTGGTTTTCGCTCCCGGAGTTCCGTCCGCTGATCTCGTCCTATGAGCCGGCGTCGCGCAACCACGGTGGCGAGGGCGCGCTCTATGTCCGCCTCGCGCGCGCTAGGGGAAGTGCGACATGACGCCCTTTGGTGAGGCCATGCGCGAGCTGCGGCGCAGAAAGGGTGTGTCGCAAAAGCAGATGGCGGCGGCGATCGGTGTTTCCGCGGCGTACCTTTCAGCGCTTGAGCATGGCAAGCGCGGACAGCCGAGCTTCGACTTTCTTCAGCGCGTCGCCGGCTATTTCAATGTGATCTGGGACGAGGCGGACGAGCTCTTCCGGATCGCCGATATATCCGACCCGAAGGTGGTGCTCGATACGTCCGGCCTGCCGCCCGGCCACACCGCATTTGCCAACCGCCTGAGCGGGCAGATACGCGGTTTGTCGGAAGAGACGATCCGGGCTTTGGAAGATATTTTGGAAAAAGCCACAATTCCTGATAATGACAGGGGATGAAAGCCTGTTCCCGACCGCCGAGCGCGGCCCGGGATTTGGAAGCCGTGGACAAATTTCCTATAGTCCGTAAGGCCTCCGCGCTGTGATTCGCACCGAATCACGACGTCCGCAACCTGGAAAGACCTGAAGCCGAATGACCGATTTTCCTGAAACCGAAGCCGGCGCCATCGCCGAATATGGTGCCGATTCCATCAAGGTGTTGAAAGGGCTCGATGCCGTCCGCAAGCGGCCGGGCATGTATATCGGCGACACCGACGATGGCTCCGGTCTGCACCACATGGTCTATGAGGTCGTCGACAATGCGATCGACGAAGCGCTGGCCGGCCATGCGGATATCGTCACGGTAACCCTCAATCCCGATGGTTCGGTGACGGTGACCGACAACGGCCGCGGCATCCCGACCGATATTCACAAGGAAGAGGGCGTGTCCGCTGCTGAGGTCATCATGACCCAGCTTCACGCCGGCGGAAAATTCGACCAGAATTCCTACAAGGTCTCGGGCGGCCTGCATGGTGTCGGTGTTTCTGTCGTCAATGCGCTCTCCACGTCCTTGAAGCTCAAGATCCGCCGCGGCGGCAGGATCCACGAGATGAGCTTCACGCACGGGGTTGCCGACGGCCCGCTTCAAGTGACGGGCGATGCCGGCACCGACACAGGCACGGAGGTTACTTTCCTCCCCAGCGAGCAGACTTTCTCGAACATCGAATTCGAGTATCAGACGCTCGAGCATCGCCTGCGCGAACTCGCCTTCCTGAATTCCGGCGTCCGTATCGTGCTCACCGACAAGCGTCATTCGGATATCCGCCGCGACGAGATGATGTATGAAGGCGGGCTGGAAGCGTTCGTCGCCTATCTCGATCGCGCCAAGAAGCCCCTGGTGCACAACCCGGTCTCGATCCGTGGCGAGAAGGACGGCATCACGGTTGAAGTGGCGATGTGGTGGAACGACAGCTACCATGAAAACGTGCTCTGCTTCACCAACAACATTCCCCAGCGTGACGGCGGCACCCATATGGCCGGCTTCCGCGGCGCGCTGACGCGCCAGGTGACGTCCTATGCGGAATCGTCCGGGATAACCAAGAAGGAAAAGGTCACGCTTCAGGGCGAGGATTGCCGCGAGGGACTGACCGCCGTCCTGTCGGTCAAGGTGCCTGATCCCAAGTTCTCGTCACAGACCAAGGACAAGCTTGTTTCGTCCGAAGTCCGGCCCGTGGTCGAGAGCTTGGTCAACGAAGCATTGAATTCCTGGTTCGAGGAGCATCCGAGCGAAGCCAAGGTCCTCGTTGGCAAGGTCGTCGAGGCGGCCGCCGCCCGCGAAGCGGCACGCAAGGCGCGCGAGCTTACCCGCCGCAAGGGAGCGCTCGACATTTCGTCGCTGCCCGGCAAGCTCGCCGACTGCTCCGAACGTGATCCGGCCAAATCGGAACTGTTCCTGGTCGAGGGCGATTCGGCAGGCGGTTCGGCCAAGCAGGGTCGTTCACGGGAAAGCCAGGCGATCCTGCCGCTGCGCGGCAAGATTTTGAATGTCGAGCGCGCGCGCTTCGACAAGATGCTGTCGAGCCAGGAAATCGGCACGCTGATCACGGCGCTCGGCACCTCGATCGGCAAGGACGAGTTCAATGCCGACAAGCTGCGCTATCACAAGATCATCATCATGACGGATGCCGACGTCGACGGCGCTCACATCCGCACGCTGCTGCTTACCTTCTTCTTCCGGCAGATGCCGGAGCTGATCGAACGCGGGCACCTCTATATCGCCCAGCCGCCGCTCTACAAGGTGACGCGCGGCAAGTCCACGCAATATCTGAAGGACGAAAAGGCGCTCGAAGATTACCTGATCAGCATGGGTCTCGAGGAAGCGTCGCTGGCGCTCGCGTCCGGCGAAGTGAGAGCCGGGCAGGACCTGCGTGAAGTGATCAACGATGCGCTGCGCCTGCGCTCGCTCATGGATGGGCTGCATTCCCGCTACAACCGAGCGATCGTCGAGCAAGCCGCCATCGCCGGCGCGCTGAACGTCGAACTGAATGGCCGGCGCGATGAATATCAGGATGTGGCGGCGGAAGTGGCGCGTCGCCTCGACGTCACCGCCGAGGAGACCGAGCGCGGCTGGACCGGAACGGTCACTGCGGAGGGTGGCCTGAAGCTTGAGCGCATGGTTCGCGGTGTCAAGGAAGTCGCGATACTCGACATGGCGCTGATCGGCTCCTCCGATGCCCGCCATATCGATCAGCTGACGGCAAAACTGAAGGAAGTCTACGCCGAACCACCGGTGCTGCGCCGCCGTGACGGCACCCAGGACATCAGCGGACCGCGTGCCCTGCTCGACGCTATTTTCGCGGCCGGCCGCAAGGGCCTCTCGATGCAGCGCTACAAGGGTCTCGGCGAGATGAACGCCGAGCAGCTCTGGGAAACGACGCTCGATCCGAACGTCCGTTCGCTGCTGCAGGTCAAGGTTTCCGATGCGACCGACGCCGACGGTCTGTTCTCGCGCCTGATGGGCGACGAGGTGGAGCCGCGGCGAGACTTCATCCAGGAAAACGCTCTCAGCGTTGCTAACCTTGATATCTGATCCGCAGGATCCAGATTTTGCCGGCGCCGAAAGGCGCCGGTTTTCTTTTGCGTGATCAGTCGGCCTTGAAGCGGCCTTCGAAAACGAAATCGGCAAGCGGCTTGCGCTGGCTCGGCTTTTCCCGCTCGCGCAGATCGTCTGGCAGGGTCGACGGGTCGGCAAGTTTGCCGATCGCGACGGCGGCTTCCACCCGATAATGCTCCGGCACGCCGAGCACGCGCACGGCCTTTTCCCGGTCGACCCCCGCCATCGCATGTGCGTGTAAGCCGGCAAGTTGCGCCTGCAGCGCGAGCGCGAACCACGCGGCACCGGTGTCGAAGGCATGGGTGTAGGCCGGTCGCATCTCGCCGTTTGAAGTAAGCCTGTGGGTCTTCGAGAGAATGATCACGATCGCCGAGGCGTTTTTCGCCCAGCGCTGGTTGCTTTCGTCGAGAATCCCCAAGAGCGACGCAAAGTGCTCGGTGCCGCGGCGGGCATAGACGAAGCGCCAGGGCTGATTGTTGCTCGCCGAAGGCGCCCAACGTGCCGCCTCGAAGAGGGCAAGCAGATCCTTCTCGCTGATTTCCTCGCCGGTAAAGGCGCGCGGCGACCACCGCTCCAGGAAAATCGAGTGGATCGGGTGGTCGGCTCTTCTATGGTTGATTTCTGTCACGAACGAACATCCTTGTTTGCGCGTGAATCCTCTTGGGAAGTCCCAGCGTCACGGCCAGGAGGGCGGATTCGGCGTCACGCTACAAAAGTTCCAGCATCGATGGAACCGCAACATGGAAGAGGGAGGGAACGATGGACGAAGCAACGTTCAGATATTGGTCGGCCAAGGCCGCGGAATGGGGTGTGGACTACCGGCAGTCGCTTCGGGCTCGTCCCGTCCGAGCGCAGACGGCTGCCGGTGAGATAGCGGGCCAGATCGCACAATCTCCTCCGGAAGCCGGTGAGGCCATGGAGCGGATCTTCGAGGACTTCGAGACGATTGTCATGCCGGGCATGACCCACTGGCAGCATCCGCGTTTCTTTGCTTATTTCCCGGCCAATGCCGCACCCGTCTCCGTCGTCGCCGAATATCTGGTGACCTCGGTCGCGGCGCAATGCATGCTCTGGCAGACCTCTCCGGCGGCGACCGAACTCGAAACGAGGATGCTCGACTGGCTGCGGCAGGCGATTGGCCTGCCGACGGGCTTTTCCGGCGTCATCCAGGATTCCGCGTCCTCCGCCACGCTCGCCGCGGTTCTGGTGATGCGTGAAAGGGCTCTCGCCTGGAACGGCAATCGGGCAGGGCTCGCCGCCAATCCCAGTGTGCGCATCTATTCCTCCGATCAGGTCCACACCTCGATCGACCGCGCCATCTGGGTGAGCGGCATAGGGGAACAGAATCTTGTTCGGATACCGACCGTCGGCGAGCGTCGGGCGATGGACTGCGCCGCTCTTGCGAGCGCAATCGAGGCGGATCGCGAGGCGGGTTATCTCCCGGCGGGCATTATCGCCTGCACCGGCGGCACCAGCGTCGGCGCCTGCGATGACATTGCCGAGGTGGTCCGCGTCTCCCGCGAACACGGGCTTTACGTCCATGTCGACGCGGCCTGGGCGGGTGCCGCCATGATCTGCGAGGAATTCCGCCATCTCTGGCAAGGCGTCGAGGGTGCCGATTCGGTCGTCTTCAATCCGCACAAATGGCTTGGAGCACAGTTCGACTGCTCCGCCCATTTCCTCCGCAACCCTGACGATCTCGTACGCACGCTGGCGATCCATCCTGAATTTCTGAAGACGCATGGGCAGGACGGGATCATTAATTATTCCGAATGGTCCGTTCCCCTCGGCCGGCGCTTTCGCGCCCTCAAGCTGTGGTTCCTGCTGCGCTTCCACGGCCTTTCGGGATTGCGGCAGATGATCCGCAACCATGTCCGCTGGTCGCGCGAACTCGCCGAGCGTTTGCGGAACGAAGCGGGCTTCGAAATCGTTACTGAACCGGTTCTGTCTCTCTTTTCGTTTCGACATGCCGGCGGTTCCGATGCCGACGCCCACAATCTCGCCCTGGTGAAGGCGATCAACGATGACGGCCGCATCTACCTGACGCAGACACGTGTCGACGGACGCATTGCCATTCGTTTCCAGGCGGGGCAATTCAGCATGGCCAAGGAGGATGCAGAAACGGCATTCAGGACCATTGTCGAGCTGGCGAAAAAAGTTGTATAAGTTCTGTAGATTTTTTCCGAGGAAGGACGCGCCATGAACTTGAAAGATCCGTCGCTGTTTCGCCAGGCCGCTCTCGTGGGCGAAAACTGGATCGAAGCCGACCCAAAAAACGCGATCGAGGTGAACAACCCGGCGACCGGCGAGATCATCGGCCTCGTCCCGAAGCTCGGTGCCGCCGAGACGAGGGCTGCGATCGAGACGGCGGCGCGCGTGCAAAAGGAATGGGCGGCGCGTACCGCCAAGGAGCGCGCGGGCGTTCTGCGCCGCTGGTTTGAGCTGATGATCGAGAACAAGGACGATCTCGGCCAGATCCTGACGGTCGAGCAGGGCAAGCCGTTGGCCGAGGCGACCGGCGAAATCGTCTATGGTGCAAGCTTCATCGAGTGGTTTGCGGAAGAGGCGCGTCGCGTCTATGGCGACCTCATCCCCGGCCATCAGAAGGACAAGCGCATCCTGGTGATGAAGCAGCCGATCGGCGTCGTCGCCGCGATCACGCCTTGGAACTTCCCGAACGCGATGATCACCCGCAAGGCCGGTCCCGCCTTTGCCGCCGGTTGCGCCATGGTGCTGAAGCCGGCAGGACAGACGCCCTTCTCCGCGATTGCCATCGCCGTGCTCGCAGAACGCGCCGGCATGCCGAAGGGCCTCTTTTCCGTCATCACCGGTTCGGCGCGCGAGATCGGCGCCGAGATGACCTCGAACCCGACCGTGCGCAAACTGACCTTCACCGGCTCAACGGAAGTCGGTGCCGAGCTCTATCGCCAGAGCGCGACCACGATCAAGAAGCTCGGTCTGGAGCTTGGCGGCAACGCGCCCTTCATCGTCTTTGACGACGCCGATCTCGACGCGGCCGTCGAGGGGGCGTTGATTGCGAAGTTCCGCAACAACGGCCAGACCTGCGTCTGCGCCAACCGCATCTATGTTCAGGACGACGTCTACGAGGCCTTCTCCGAGAAGCTTGCCGTCGCGGTTGCCAAGCTGAAGACCGGCAACGGCATGGAGGAAGACGTCATTCTCGGTCCGCTGATCGACCAGCCGGCGCTCGCCAAGGTCGAGGAGCATGTGGCTGATGCGCTTGCCAAGGGCGCCCGTGTCGTCCAGGGCGGCCGACGCCACGCGCTTGGCGGCACATTCTACGAGGCGACGGTGCTTGCCGACGTCACGCAGGCGATGTCGCTCGCGCGCGAAGAGACCTTTGGTCCGGTGGCGCCGCTCTTCCGCTTCAAGGACGAGGCCGATGTGATCGCCCAGGCCAACGATACCGAGTTCGGTCTCGCCTCCTATTTCTACGCCAAGGACCTCGCCCGGGTCTTCCGCGTCGCGGAAGCACTCGAATACGGCATGGTCGGCGTCAATACCGGCCTGGTCTCCACGGCGGAGGCCCCCTTCGGCGGCTTCAAGCTTTCCGGCCTCGGCCGCGAAGGCTCGAAATACGGCATCGAGGAGTTCGTGGAGATCAAATACGTCTGCCTTGGCGGCATCGCCTGAGGGTAGAGCCGGTCGAAAACAAGCCGGCCGGAAAGTCCTGGCCGGTTTTCTTTTGTCGCGAAGACGCTAGTCTTTGTCATCGATTCTGAAGACGGAGCTAGATTGCCCCTCACCCTAGCCCTCTCCCCGCTTGCGGGGAGAGGGGACTTAGGAGAGCGCGGCATGTTCCTTCTCCCCGCCCGCGGGGAGAAGGTGCCGGCAGGCGGATGAGGGGCAGGCACAGTGGACAAACTTCCCCGAGATCCCGCACAGACAGGTCCTGATATTTGATATTTGAGGAGAGCGATCAATGCCCGCCCCGACGAACCCCTTTAAAGCGGCGATCCGCGAAAACCGGTTCCAACTCGGCCTGTGGGTGGCGCTAGCGAGCCCCTACGCTGCCGAAGTCGTGGCCGACAGCGGCTACGATTGGCTGCTGATCGACGGCGAGCATGCGCCGAACGATCTGCCGCTTCTCTCGGCGCAGTTCAGCGCGATCTCCGGGCGCGGCAGCCATCCGATCGTTCGTCTCCCCGTCGGCGATACGGCGCTTATCAAGCTGGTGCTCGACACAGGCGTTCAGACCCTTCTTATCCCGATGGTCGATAACGTCGAGCAGGCGCAGCAATTGGTCCGCGCCGTTCGGTATCCGCCGCACGGCATTCGAGGCGTCGGCGCCGCGCTTGGCCGCGCCTCGAATTTCGGGCGGATCGGCGACTATCTCAAGACGGCAAACGAGGAGATTTGCCTCATCCTGCAGATCGAGAGCCGCAAGGGGCTGGACGCGATCAATGAAATCGCGGCGCTCGACGGCGTGGACGGCCTCTTTATCGGCCCGGCCGACCTTGCCGCAGACATGGGCCACCTCGGCAACTCGGGTCATCCCGATGTCCGAGCCGCCATCGTCGACGCCTTTGCGCGCATCAAACGCGCCGGCAAGGCGCGCGGCATCATGACTCTCGACCTCGCCCAGGCGCGCGACTATCGCGATCTCGGCGCCGATTTCATGGCCATCGGCACCGACGTCACGCTCCTCGTCAGCGCGACGCAGCGCTTGCGGCAGGAATTTTCAGGCGAGCAACAAACCTCGATGCCCCAATCCGGCTACTGAGCGGCGGCCGAGTTGGGATAGCCCGGTAGCCGGCTACGGAATGGATTGGAGCAGGGTCTCCCGCGCCGACTTCAAATGCCGCCGGCAAGCCTGGTCCACCTGCTTCGGGTCGCGCGATTGGAGTGCGGCGATATAGGCAAGATGCTCTTCGAGCGCGCGCGCATTGCGTTCGCGCGAGTTCGCCTTGTTCCACTGGTAATGATAGTGGAAGACGATCGCGATGATGTCGTAGAAATCGATGATGAAGCGGTTGCTGGACGATTTGTGGACCAGCAGGTGGAAGCGCTCGTCGAGCTCGGAAAATTCCCTGTAGCGGTTGTCGATGTCCGCTAGGATTTCGCGATGCACGGCCTCGATCGTTTTCAGCTCCTCCCAGGCGGGGTGGTCCTCCGGCAGGCTGACAAAGCTCGCCGCGGAGCGGAGCTCGAACATTTCCCGCACTTCCGTCAGCTCGAGCGCGAACTCGCGGGTAAAACCTTTGAGCACCCAGTGGCTGTTCGGTCGCTTCTCGATCAGGCCGAAGCGGCTGAAGCGGATCAGGAACTCGCGCACGCTCGTAGTGCCGGTGCCGATCTCGCGTGCGAGTTCAAGCTCATTGATCTGCATGCCGGGCTCGGCGCCGCCGGCCAGAATCCGGCGCATGAAGCTGCGTTCGATGATTTCCGCAAGCGAGCTGGTCTCTTCCGTCGGAAAATAATCGGATGGTTCCGGACGGCGCAGCACGATTTTCCGGCGCTTGTCCCAGATGATCAGTTTGAGTTCCTCACAGCGGGTGAGAATGGCGCGAACGGTGGTGCGGCTCACCCCCAGCACCTGTCCGAGTTCGGGCTCGGACGGCAGCGTGGAGGTCTCCGCCAAGAGGTTGAGGCAGCGATTGAAGGCATCCTTGAATACTGTGTTCTGCTTCGCCATGGAAGGTTCGGCTAGTCCCCTGTTGCTGCGGGCCTCGGCCCGAAACGTGTTGCTGCTCAATGGCGCAGCGCGCCTTGCCAGACGTTCGCTGCGGCACTGTGAATCGCCCGTGTGACCCCTTCATCCGAAACCGTGCGAAGGAGTCACGCTGTAGCGTGGCGGCGCTGATTTGTCTTGGCCGTGGCGGGGATATTTCGACATCTGATTGGCTCCAGTCTCCTACCGCCCCGCCTCGGCCGACGGCGACCGCCGACGCCGGTTTTCGAGCATAATACCTGTTGACGTAATTCTGTCTATTGTGGATAAAAGACAAATTGATTGTGCTGCCATTGCCCATGAAGCGAAATTCAGGAGTGCCGCTTTTGTCCGCCCCGTCTTCAATCCTTCTCTCGCCGGAGGACAATGTCGCCGTAGCAACCTTTCCGATCGAGGCAGGGCAGGCGCTTCCGGGCGGCGCCGCCGCCACCGTGCGGATCGAGCCCGGCCACAAGGTTGCGGTGCGGGCGATTGGAAGCGGCGAGCCGGTGATCAAGTACGCCCAGGCGATCGGCCGCGCGACCAGCGACATCGGCGCCGGCGACCACGTGCATTCGCACAATCTCGCCTTTGACCAGGACCGTCTTGCGATCGGCGCCGCCGTTGCGCCCGAATCCGCAAGCGCCGCCGACAAGGCGCGAACCTTCCTTGGGTACCGCAGGGCCGACGGACGGGCCGCCACACGCAACTATATCGGCATTATCGCCAGCGTGAACTGTTCCACCACGGTCTGTCGCGCCATCGCCGACGAGGCCAACAGGCGGATTCTGCCGCGATATGAGGGCATCGATGGCTTCGTGCCGATCGTGCATGACCAGGGCTGTGGCATGTCTTCCACCGGCGACGGGATGAAGAACCTGCACCGGACGCTTGCCGGCTATGCCCGCCACGCCAATTTTGGCGGCGTGCTGATGGTCGGGCTCGGCTGCGAAGTCAACCAGTTGACGCTCTACGGCCAGAGCGGCTCCGGCGCGGAAAAGCGCCATTTCAACATCCAGGAGGCGGGCGGATCCCGCCGCTCGGTCGAGCGCGCGCTCGGCGTGCTCGATGAAATCGCCCAGGAAGTCGCAACGGCCCGGCGTGTGCCGATACCGATCAGCGAGATCATCGTCGGCTTGCAATGCGGCGGCTCCGATGGTCTTTCGGGCGTGACGGCGAACCCCGCACTCGGCGCGGCGGTCGATATTCTCGCCGGTGCGGGCGGCACCGCAATCCTCTCGGAAACCTCGGAGATATACGGCGCCGAACATCTCTTGCGGAGCCGCGCAGTTAATGAAGAGGTCGCGGTGAAGCTCGACGGGCTGATTTCCTGGTGGGAAAACTACGTTGTCTTGCACGGGGCGTCGCTCGACAACAATCCTTCGCCGGGCAACAAGCGCGGCGGCCTTACGACCATCCTGGAAAAGTCGCTCGGTGCAGTCGCGAAGGGCGGACGGTCGCCGTTGACGGCTGTCTACAATTACGCCGAGCGTGTGACCGAGCACGGGCTGGTCTTCATGGATACGCCCGGCTACGATCCGGTTTCGGCAACCGGCCAGGTCGCCGGCGGAGCCAACGTCATTGCGTTTACCACGGGACGCGGAAGCTGCTTCGGCTGTCGCCCCGCTCCGTCGATCAAGCTCACCAGCAACACGCCGCTCTATCGTGCCATGGAGGAAGACATGGACATCGATTGCGGTGTGATCGCTTCGGGGGAGGCGACCATCGCCGGGCTTGGCCGTGAAATCTTCGGTCTGATCATCGATACGGCTTCCGGCCGCAAGACCAAGAGCGAACTGTTCGGCTACGGCGACAATGAATTCGTGCCCTGGCATCTGGGGGCCACGCTTTAGAGGGACAGGCGAGATTGCCCCTCATCCGCCTGCCGGCACCTTCTCCCCGCGCGCGGGGAGAAGGGACGATGCCGCAGCCGCAAAGTTCCCCTCTCCCCGCTTGCGGGGAGAGGGCCAGGGTGAGGGGCAAACCCGCTCTTGGATTTAGAAACGCGCATCCTTGGAGGAGGAAACAAGGAATGCAGACGAGAAAAATCGGCCGAACGGATCTTTCCGTGACCGAATACAGCTTCGGCGCGGCCGGGCTTGGCGGCCTCTATCGCGAATGCACGCGCGAAGCCGCTATGGCGACACTGGATGCCGCTTGGGCCTCCGGCATACGCTATTTCGACGTAGCGCCCTATTACGGGCTGGGATTGGCCGAGCGGCGGGTCGGCGATTTCCTGCAGGACAAGCCGCGCGACAGCTTCGTGCTCTCGACAAAGGTCGGCCGCCTGCTTCGTCCGGTGCCGGAAGGCGCGGTTCCCGACTATTCTTACGTCAAACCGTTGAATTTCGACGTCACCTTCGACTACAGCTATGACGCGATCATGCGGTCGGTCGAGTTCAGCTACGCCCGCCTCGGTCTCAATCGCATCGACATCCTCTATGTCCATGACATCGGCGTCTACACTCACGGCGCCGCGAAGAATGCCGTGCTCTTGCGGCAACTGATGGATTCCGGCCTGAAGGCTCTGGAGGAGCTGAAATCGGCTGGTGTTATCTCGGCCTACGGCCTCGGCGTCAATGAAGTACCGGTCTGCCTCGAGGTCATGCGGCGCGCCGACATCGACTGCATTCTCTTGGCCGGGCGCTACACGCTTCTCGACCGCTCGGCTGTCGCCGAGTTGCTCCCTCTTTGCGAGAAGAAAGGGACGTCGCTCGTCGTTGGCGGCGTGTTCAATTCCGGCATCCTCGCTACCGGCCCGGTGGAGGGTGCCCATTTCGACTACATGCCGGCCAGCGAAGACGTACGGACGCGGGTTGCGGCGATGGAAAAGATCGCACGCGAACGCGGCATGCCGCTTGCGGCCCCTGCGCTCCAGTTTCCGCTTGCCAACCGCCAAGTTGCCTCGGTCCTGCTCGGTACGGCGAAGCCTTCAAGTCTCGAGCGCAATATGGAACTCACCCGACAGAAGATCGCTGCGGGAGACTTCGCGGCCTTCGAACCTTACACGCTTGTCGCGCCCGAACTCGGGCTCGAGGCGGTAAGGGCCTGACACGCGACGCGGCGCCGGCATGATATCGGCGCCGCGGCCAAAAAAGGGGATACCGGTCCGCCGGTGGCCCGTCCAGATAACGAAATGCCTATGAAAACATGTTGTTGCGTCTGGGAGGAACGCAATGAATGGAACCGGCAGAACGGCTTGCCATTTCAAATTCACTGCGCTAGCGTGCCAATCTGTTTTTTATAGATAAAAGATCGATCCGTGTGCACCTTGCGGATCGCATACGATAACGGAACAGGTGTATTTGAGAGGAGAAACCCGATGAGAATTACAAAGCACATTCTATCCCGCCGTGCCTTTACCGCGCTGGCCGGTGCCGCCTTCCTTGCAACGATGGCGCCGGTCGCGTCATTCGCCCAGGACGTCACGGTCCCGATCATCGTGAAGGATACCACCTCCTTCTACTGGCAGATCGTTCTCGCGGGCGCGCGCGCCGCTGGTAAGGATCTCGGCGTGAATGTGCCGGAACTTGGCGCCCAGTCCGAATCGGACATCAACGGCCAGATCAGCATTCTCGAAAATGCCGTTGCCGGCTCGCCGGCTGCGGTCGTGATCTCGCCGACCGAGTTTAAGGCTCTCGGCAAGCCGATCGACGAGGCAGCTAAAGCTGTTCCGATCATCGGCATCGACTCGGCCGCCGACTCGAAGGCCTTCACCTCGTTCCTGACGACCGACAACGTCCAGGGCGGTCGTATCGCCGCTGATGGGCTCGCCGCCGCAATCAAGGAGGCGACCGGCAAGGAGGAAGGCGAAATCGCCATCATCACCAGCCTGCCCGGTGTCGGCTCACTCGACCAGCGCCGCGAGGGTTTCCTCGACCAGGTCAAGACCAAGTATCCGGGCTTCAAGGTTGTTGCCGACAAATATGCCGATGGCCAGGCAACGACCGGTCTCAACATGATGACCGATCTCATCACCGCCAACCCGAATCTCGTCGGCGTCTTCGCCTCCAACCTGATCATGGCGCAGGGCGTCGGCCAGGCGATCGCGGAAAACAAGCTCGGCGACAAGATCAAGGTGATCGGCTTCGACAGCGACGAAAAAACGGTCGGCTTCCTCAAGGAAGGCGTGCTGGCCGGGCTCGTCGTGCAGGATCCCTATCGCATGGGCTATGATGGCGTGAAGACGGCACTTGCGGTCTCGAAGGGCGAGAAGGTCGAAGCGAATGTCGATACCGGCGCGAACCTCGTCACCAAGGCCAACATGGCCGACCCGAAAATCGATGCGCTTTTGAACCCGAAGGTAAACTAGACCCGGGAGCATGACATGGCGACGGCCGATACGAGGGGGCGCCGTCGCCATCCGGGTTGGCGCATAACCCCGGGGAGCGATTTTCGGGGTTATGTGCGGATAGCTGTTGCAGCGGCAGGCCGACTTTGACGGAAGGCGCTGCCGAGGAGGAGGGCATTCATGATTGGACTTCAAGAGGTCGGCCATCGACACGAGCTGAGAACGCCCGCCGGCCACCCCGTTCCCAAGGGTGAACCGATCCTCGAATTGCACAGTTTGCGGAAGAACTACGGCGCCGTCGAAGCGCTGAAGCCCGCGACCATGACATTCCTCTCGGGCGAAGTGCATGCAATCGTCGGTGAAAACGGCGCCGGCAAGTCGACGCTGATCAAACTGCTGACAGGGGTCATAACCCGAACCTCGGGCGAAATTCTCTGGTGCGGTGAGCCGGTCCAACTCGCGACCCCCAACGAGGCGATTTCGCGCGGCATCAACGCCGTCCATCAGGAAGTCGTGCTCTGCCCGCACCTTACCGTCGCGGCCAACATGTTCCTCGGTGACGAGATGAACAGGCGCGGCCTGATGCGTAAGCGCGCGATGACCGATGCGGCCCAAGGGGTGCTCGATGATCTCGGTTTCAACCTGCCCGCGGGCGCGGTGCTCGGCAGCTTGACGATCGGCCAGCAGCAACTGGTCGCCACGGCGCGGGCGGCGATGCGCGGCACTCAATTCCTGATCTTCGACGAGCCGACGGCCTATCTTACGCGACAGGAATCCGAGCAACTGTTCCGCCTCATTCGCCGGCTGCAGAGCGAAGGCGTCACGATCGTCTACATCAGCCACCGCCTGGAGGAGGTGTTTGAGCTTGCCGACCGGGTCTCCGTTCTGCGCGACGGCACCCATGTCGGCACGCGGGGCATCGGCGAGACGAACGAGGCCGAGCTGATCGCGCTGATGATCAATCGCACGATCGAACAGATTTATCACAAGGAACATTTTTCCGCGGGCGAGACGCTCGTTGAAACGCGCGGGCTGACTGGCCCGGGCTTTGCCGACGTGTCGCTGACGGTCAGGGCCGGCGAAATCGTCGGACTTTACGGCCTGATCGGTGCCGGCCGCAGCGAATTTGCGCTCGGCCTTTACGGTCGCCATCGGCTGAGCGCCGGAGAGGTCTTCTGGCAGGGCAGGAAGGTCGAAATCGACAGCGAGCGAAAGGCGATGGAACTTGGGATCGCACTGGCGCCGGAGAGCCGCCGCGATCAGGGGCTCTGCCTCAACCTGCCGATCGGCCTCAACATCAACCTGCCGGTTTTCCGCAAGCTCACACGCGGACTGACGATCAATCGTGCCGAGGAGGCGGCGAACGCCGACCGCCAGATTAGGGATCTGAAGATCAAGACGCCGTCGCGTCGGGTGCTGGCATCCGCCATGTCCGGCGGCAACCAGCAGAAGATCGTCATCGGAAAGTGGCTCAGTCACGGGGCGAAGCTCTTCATCTTCGATGAACCGACCGTCGGCGTCGATGTCGGCACAAAGGCTGAAATCTATCGGCTTTTCGCGCGGCTCCTGGAGAAGGGGGCGGGCATCATCCTGATCTCGTCCTACTTGCCGGAGGTCTACGAACTGTCGGACCGGCTGCATGTCTTCCGGCAGGGGCGGCTCGTGGGTAGCCACGGCTACCACACGGCCAGCCATGAAGAGGTGCTGGCGCAGGCGATCGGCGCGTGACCGCGAGAAACAAGGCATAAGGGACTGCAGGGAGGAACGACATGAGTGTAGAAACGGTTGAAAGCAGCGCGGGGCCGACGCCGAGAAAAGGGATCAGCATCCTGTTTGGCCTGACGCTGCTTGGACTTCTGCTCTTCCTCTGGCTGCTTCTCGGCTTCGCGACCAACAGCTTCTGGACGCCGAACAACATCAGCAACCTGTTACGCCAGGGCGCGATGACGGCGATCCTCGCCGTCGGCCAGACCTTCGTGATCATCACCGCCGGTATCGATCTCTCGGTTGGCGCGGTGGTCGGCTTCACCAGCGTCATCGTCGCATGGCTGCTTGCCGCCGGCGTTCCGCTTTGGCTCGCCCTCATCGCGACCTTGGCGATCGGCGTGCTGATCGGCGCTTTCCACGCCTTCGGCATCGTCCGCATGGGCCTGCCGGCCTTCATCATCACGCTGGCAACGCTGACCTCGCTGCGCGGCATCGGCCTGCTCATCACCAACGGCTCGACGATATCGATCACCAACGAGGCGTTCACCAACTTCTCGCGGGCCGATTTCCTCGGTGTGCCGAGCCTGTTCTGGATGGTGATCGTCGTCGCCGTGCCGGCCTATATCTTCCTGCATTTGAGCCGTTTCGGCCGCTATCTGTTTGCCGTCGGCTCGAACGCCGAGGCGGCGCGCCTTTCCGGCGTCAACGTCAACCGGACGACCTATCTCGCCTACATCCTGTCATCGACCTGCGCCGCCTTTGTCGGCCTGCTGCTTGCCTCGCGCATCGGCATCGGCAACGCCACGCAGGCAGAGGGCTGGGAGCTGCAGGCGATCGCCTCGTCGGTGATCGGCGGCACGAGCCTGTTTGGCGCCGTCGGTTCGGTCCACGGCCCGCTGCTCGGCGCCTTCATTCTGGCCACGATCAACAACGGCGCCAATCTCTTGAACGTCAATTCCTTCTGGCAGCGCATCATCACCGGGCTGCTGATCATCGTTATCGTCTACTTCGACCAGCTTCGGCGGCGGGGTGAGCGATGACCGGGGTTGATGGCATGAAGGCCATCCTCTGCCCTGAGCCGGGCCGCCTCGAGATCGTCGACCGCAGCCGACCCGCGGCGCCGGCCGCCGGGTGGGTGCGGCTCGCCGTCAGCCATGTCGGGATCTGCGGCACCGACTATCATATCTTTGAAGGCAAGCATCCCTTCCTGCAATATCCCCGCGTGATGGGGCACGAAATCTCGGCAAAGGTCATCGAAGCCGGACCTGAAACGTCTCTCGCACCCGGGACGCTGGTGGTGGTCAATCCCTATCTCTCCTGCGGAAGCTGTGTCGCCTGCCGAAGCGGAAAGCCGAATTGCTGCACGGCGATCGGCGTCCTTGGCGTGCACACCGATGGTGCCTTCTGCGAGGAGATCGTCATGCCGGAGGGAAATCTCTACCCGGCTCAGGATCTGTCGCCCGAGGCAGCCGCTGCGGTCGAGTTTTTGGCGATCGGCGCTCATGCCGTCCGCCGGTCGCAGGCAGCGCCGGGTGCCCGTTCGTTGATCATCGGCGCCGGCCCGATCGGCCTCGGCACGGCGCTCTTCTCGCGCATTGCCGGACACGACGTCACTCTTCTCGACACGAGCGTCGAACGACTGGCCTTTGCCGCCGACAGGCTCGGCCTCTCGCGCGGCGTCGTCGCCGATGGCGACACGGAGCGTGCCATCGCGCAGGCTACGGATGGCGATGGCTTCGATGTCGTTTTCGATGCCACCGGCAATGGAACGTCGATGGAACGCTCCTTCACCCACGTCGCCCATGGCGGAACGCTGGTCTTTGTCGGCGTCGTCAAGGACGACATCCGCTTTTCCGATCCGGAATTCCACAAGCGCGAGATAACTTTGGTCGCCAGCCGCAATGCGACACGGGCTGATTTCGATCACGTCATCGCGTCGATCCGTGACGGCCTGGTCCCGGTCGATGCCTTGATCACCCATCGCACGACCCTCGCTGAGGCGGTCAACGATCTGCCGCGCTGGGCGCATGAAAAGGCCGGCCTCGTCAAGGCCGTGATCACGGTGGGTGCCGCATGACCTTGATCGATGCTCACCAGCATTATTGGACGCTTGGCCTTGGCCATAACAACTGGCCGGGACCGGATCTGGCGCCGATCTACCGCGATTTTGGGCCGGAAGACCTGAAGCCTAACCTTGCAGCGGCAGGAATTTCTCGAACCGTTCTCGTTCAGGCCGCGCCGAATGTGAAGGAAACCGAGTTCCTGCTCTCGCTCGCCGAGCGGGAGGATACGGTCGCCGCCGTGGTCGGCTGGGTCAACATTTTGGCGGCCGACGCTGTTTCAGACATCAGGCGCCTGAAGGCCAGCCCGAAGCTCAAGGGCATCCGCCCGATGCTGCAATCCATTTTGGAAACCGCCTGGATCCTGCAGCCGCAGGCGATCGTCACGCTGCAGGCGTTACCGCAATTGGATCTGCGATTCGACGCCCTGATCCAGCCGCGGCATTTGCCGGTCATCGCGGCCCTTGCCGATGCGGTGCCGGATCTTGCGATCGTCGTCGACCATTGCGCCAAGCCCTTTATCGCGGCGGGAAAACTGGAGCCGTGGCAGTCGGACATGGCCGCGCTCGCCCGTCGCCCGAATGTCCACGTCAAGCTCTCCGGTCTTGTGACCGAGGCGGGCGGTGGCTGGTCGGTCGAGAAGCTCAAGCCCTATGCCGCGCATATCCTCGATGTCTTTGGAACGGATCGCGTGATGTTCGGCAGCGACTGGCCGGTAGTGTTGCTCGACGCGGACTATGGCGCATGGTTTGCCGCGGCACAGGAACTGACGGCACACCTTACACCCTTGGAGCGGGAGAATGTTTTTTCGCGCACGGCGGCGCGCTTTTATGGACTTTCCGGCTAAGGACTTGTTTTGCCCGGCTTCCTACAGCCTTGCGCAAGGGAACAGGTGCAGCGTCGGGAATCCAGTAACATTTTACTGAGAGACCTTGTACCGGGGCGGAAAGGGCATCATTGTTGCAGCGCACAAGAAACGTGGTAGTCTGCCAGCGATTGCGGACACCAAAGACAAACAATCGCAAGCTTGCGTCCGACTGGGAGCGGCGTTGTCATTGATTGAAACAAGGGGTACGCGTCCCATGTTCTACCAGCTTTACGAATTGAACCATGCCATGATGGCGCCGTGGCGTACCGCCGCGGATGCCCTGCGCCTCGCCTTCAACAATCCCATGAATCCGGTCTCGCACACTTATTTGGGTCGCGCGACGGCTGCGGGATTGGAGGTTTTCGAGCGCGCCACACGGCGCTACGGCAAACCGGAATTCGGCCTTCCTGAAACCATCGTGGACGGGCAACCGGTGCCGGTGCACGAGAGGATCGTCTGGCGCGCGCCCTTCTGCAATCTCATTCACTTCGAGCGCTCCCTTCCGAAAGGACGAGCGCCAGATCACAGAGTGCTGATGGTCGCGCCGATGTCCGGGCACTACGCCACGCTGCTGCGCGGCACTGTCGAAGCGCTGCTGCCGCATGCCGACGTCTACATCACTGATTGGATCGACGCGCGGATGGTGCCTCTCGCCGAAGGTACGTTCGATCTTGACGACTATATCGACTATGTCGTCCAGATGCTGCACTTCCTCGGACCCGATACCCACGTGATTGGTGTCTGTCAGCCGGCGGTGCCGGTTTTGGCTGCCGTCTCGCTGATGGAAGCGGCGGAAGACCCGTTTGCTCCGGCGTCAATGACGCTGATGGGCGGGCCGATCGATACCCGCATCAATCCGACGGCCGTCAATCAGCTGGCGAAGGAGCGGTCGATCGAATGGTTCCGCGACAATGTCATCATGCCCGTGCCGTGGCCGCAGCCGGGTTTCATGCGCATGGTCTATCCGGGCTTCCTGCAGCTCTCCGGCTTCATGTCGATGAATCTCGATCGGCACCTGATCGCCCACAAGGAATTCTTTGCGCACCTCGTCAAGAACGACGGTGACGCCGCCGACAAGCACCGCGATTTCTATGACGAATATCTGGCGGTCATGGATCTGACGGCGGAATTCTACCTCCAGACCGTCCAGGTCGTGTTCATGCAGCATGCCTTGCCGAAGGGCGAGATGATGCACCGCGGGCGGCGCGTTGACCCGTCGGCGATCCGCAAAGTGGCGCTCCTGACTGTCGAGGGCGAAAACGACGACATTTCCGGTGTGGGCCAGACGAAGGCCGCGCAGACAATCTGCACTAGCATCCCGGAACATATGCGTCAGCATTACATGCAGCCGGATGTCGGCCATTACGGCGTCTTCAACGGATCGCGTTTCCGCCGCGAGATCGCGCCGCGCATCGTCGCTTTCCAGCGCGAGCATTCGCGTCGCGCCGCGCCGGTCAGGCAGCTCATCAAGGGCGGAAAGTCGGCCTGATAGGAAAGGCTTCCACTTTCGGCAATTGAAGGCGGTCGTTTTGCCTGTGCAGAGTCAAGATCTTGTCCGATTCCGACACCGAAAGTCTTGCAGAGGCGGCGGGCCTTTCCCACATCGTTTTCATCGGGTCGCGATTGTCGCGGCCCGCTGATTGCGAGGAATCGTGAAGATGAACCAATCTGCATTGATCCGTCCGGACTGGACGCCCGCGACCATTGCATTGATGGTGCTCGGCTTCGTTGTGTTCTGGCCGCTTGGCCTGGCAATGCTCGCTTATATCCTCTTCGGCGAAAAGCTGAGGGCGTTCAAGAAGGACGCCAACGGCAGTGTGGATCGCATGTGCGCCGGCTTCCGGCGCAACCACCGTCAGCACTGGGCGCATCATCGCACCGGCAACGTCGCGTTTGACGACTGGCGCGAAGCGGAGCTTGCCCGCCTCGACGAAGAGCGCCGCAAACTGGACGAAATGCGCGAGGAATTCGACGCCTATGTGCGCGAACTTCGCCGCGCCAAGGACCAGGAGGAGTTCGACCGCTTCATGCGCGAGCGCAAGAACGGCGGTCCTTCGCCGTCCACCGGTGAGACGACCTGAAGCGAAAGCACCTATCCGGCGTTTCATGTGAAACGCCGGATATCTAAGCCTCGTGCTGCGAATGATCCGCGAATCGGATAGAAAGGCGCCATGTTTTCTTCTCTCAAGCGGCGCCGCCTCAATGGAACCCCTGCCGATGTTACGCGCGACATCGAGGTCGCCGGCAAGCTCCTGCCGCTGACCATCCGCCAGAATGCCCGCGCCACACGCATGACGCTTCGTATCGAGCCGGGCGGCCGCGCACTGAAGCTGACCGTCCCCGAAGGCCTGCCGGAGCGCGAAGTTCAGTCCTTCCTGAACCGTCATCAGGGCTGGCTGATGACCAAGCTTGCGCGGTTTTCCGGTGAAAGCGAACTTGCCGAAGGGGGCTCCATTCTGATCCGCGGCGTTGCTCACCGCATCGAGAGAACGGGCAGGATCCGCGGCCTGACCGAGGCCGTGATCCTCGGTGAGGAGAGTGTCTTGCGGGTGAGCGGCGGCGAAGAACATTTGCGCCGACGGGTTGCCGACTTTTTGAAGAAGGAAGCGCGCAGCGATCTCGAACGTCTCGTGGCGGTCTATACCGGCAGGATCGGGCGCCGCGCGCGCTCCTTGAGCTTCAAGGACACGCGCAGCCGCTGGGGCTCATGCTCCGTCGACGGTGACTTGAGCTTTTCCTGGCGGATCGCCATGGCGCCGCCAAAGGTCATCGCCTATCTCGCGGCGCATGAGGTTGCCCATCTTCAGGAGATGAATCACGGCCCGGACTTCTGGGCGCTCTGTGAAAAATTGTGCCCCGACACCCGCGACGCCAAGCATTGGCTGAAGCGTAACGGCACCATGCTGCACGCGATAGATTTCGGTTAGAGCAGTTCTACTGCATGTCGCCTTTAATCGTAGCCGATTAAAGGACAAGAACATGCAGCAATTCAAAGTGCTACAGCGTCCTTTGCGCGTCTGAAAAGACGCGCGGCGCTGTAGGAAGCGGCGTCGCCGCCTTCCGCCCGCTGTTTCGAAGAGTCAGGCGCGATATCGGGCCTCGAGCGCCGCCTTGATCTTTTGGTCCGTCTTGTACTGGCTGAGCGCGTAAACCGACCAGATCGCCGCCGGAATCCAGCCGATCAATGTGAGCTGCAGAACGAGGCAGATAACGCCCGCAAAGGGCTGGCCGATCGTGAAGAACTGCAGCCAGGGCAGAATGAGGGCGATCAGCAGACGCATGGTTCCTTCTCCGTTGTGGTGTATAATGCATATGGTGAGAAGCTGGCCGTCCCGCAACGTTGCGCCGGGCGCGGTTAGGCGACGCAACGTTTTGGCTCGACTCGGGCGACATTTCGTGCAAGGTCGCTTCCCATGAAAACTGACGTAAAGATATGCGGGTTGAAGACCGCCGAGGCTGTCGAGCGCGCTGCCGCGCTTGGCGCATCGCACACCGGCTTCATCTTCTTTCCGAAAAGCCCGCGCAACATTGAGCCGGACGACGCTGGTCGTCTTGCCGAGCGCATTCGCGGGCGGGCGAAGATCGTGGCCGTCACGGTCGACGCCGACAATGATGACCTCGACGAGATCGTTTCGGCTCTGAAGCCGGATATGCTGCAGCTTCACGGTTCGGAAAGCCCGGACCGCGTGCTGACGATCAAGGCTGTCTACGGCCTTCCTGTCATGAAAGCCCTGTCGATCCGCGAGGCGTCCGACCTCGAGCGGATAGAACCCTATGTCGGCATTGCGGATCGCTTCCTTTTCGACGCCAAGCCGCCGGCTGGTTCCGACCTGCCGGGCGGCAACGGCGTTTCGTTCGACTGGCGGCTGCTCGACGCGCTTGACGGCAGCGTCGATTACATGCTTTCCGGTGGATTGAATGCAAGCAACGTCGGCGAGGCGCTTGCGCTGACCGGCGCGCGGGCGATCGACACATCCTCCGGCGTCGAGAGCGCGCCGGGCATCAAGGATTTGAAGCTCATGGAAGCATTTTTCGATGCCGTTCGCCGGGCGGACGACGAGCGCGCACGAGCAAGGAGCAAGACGTGAACGAGGCGCCTAAACTGAACTCCTTCAGAGCCGGACCCGACGAGGAAGGCCGCTTCGGTATCTTTGGCGGCCGTTTCGTTGCCGAAACGTTGATGCCGCTGATCCTCGACCTTCAGGATGAATGGAACAAGGCAAAGTCGGATCCGAGCTTCAAGGCCGACCTGGAAAAGCTTGGGGCGCATTACATCGGCCGCCCGAGCCCACTCTATTTCGCCGAGCGCCTGACGGCCGAACTCGGTGGCGCGAAAATCTATTTCAAGCGCGAGGAGCTGAACCACACGGGCTCCCATAAGATCAACAACTGCATCGGCCAGATCCTGCTCGCCAAGCGCATGGGCAAGACGCGCATCATCGCCGAAACCGGCGCGGGCCAGCATGGCGTCGCTTCCGCCACCGTCGCTGCCCGCTTCGGCCTGCCGTGCGTCGTCTATATGGGCGCGACCGACGTCGAGCGGCAGGCGCCGAACGTCTTCCGCATGAAGCTCCTCGGCGCCGAGGTGAAACCGGTCACGGCCGGTCACGGCACGCTCAAGGATGCGATGAACGAGGCGCTGCGCGACTGGGTGACGAACGTCGACAGCACCTATTACCTGATTGGCACCGCCGCCGGTCCGCATCCCTATCCGGAAATGGTCCGCGACTTTCAGTCGGTCATCGGCCAGGAGGCCAAGGAGCAGATTCTCGCGGCGGAGGGCCGGCTTCCCGATCTCGTTATCGCGGCGGTCGGAGGGGGCTCCAACGCAATCGGCATCTTCCATCCGTTCCTCGATGACGAAGGCGTCAAGATTGTCGGCGTCGAGGCGGGCGGCAAGGGCCTTGACGGCGACGAGCATTGCGCCTCGATCACGGCCGGCTCGCCGGGCGTCCTACACGGCAACCGCACTTATCTGCTTCAGGACGGCGACGGCCAGATCAAGGAAGGGCATTCCATCTCGGCCGGACTCGACTACCCGGGCATCGGCCCGGAGCACGCGTGGCTGAACGACGTCGGCCGCGTCGAATATGTTCCGATCATGGACCATGAGGCGCTCGAAGCGTTCCAGATCCTGACCAAGCTCGAGGGCATCATTCCGGCGCTCGAACCGTCGCATGCGCTGGCCGAGGTCATCAAGCGGGCGCCGAAGATGGGCAAGGACGAGATCATCCTGATGAATCTTTCCGGTCGCGGCGACAAGGACATTTTCACGGTCGGCAAAATTCTGGGTATGGGGCAATAACGATCATGACCGCACGCATGGAGAAGAGGTTTGCCGACGTGGCGGCGGAGGGTCGTCCGGTCCTCGTCACCTATTTCATGGGCGGCGACCCGGATTTCGATACCTCGCTTGCGATCATGAAGGCGCTGCCCAAGGCCGGGGCCGACGTGATCGAGCTTGGCATGCCCTTTTCCGATCCGATGGCAGACGGACCGGCGATCCAGCTCGCGGGGCAGCGCTCGCTGAAGGCCGGCCAGACGCTTGCCAAGACACTTGAGCTTGCACGCCTCTTCCGCGGAGAGGACCAGCACACGCCCATCGTACTGATGGGCTATTACAATCCGATCTATATCTATGGCGTCGATCGGTTCCTGACGGACGCTCTGGAAGCAGGGATCGATGGGCTGATCGTCGTCGACCTGCCTCCGGAGATGGACGACGAGCTCTGCATCCCTGCGCTGAAGAGGGATATCAACTTCATTCGCCTGGCGACGCCGACGACCGATGACCGCCGCTTGCCGAAGGTGCTCGAAAACACGTCGGGTTTCGTATATTACGTCTCGATGACCGGCATCACCGGTTCGGCTTTGCCGGATCCGTCGCTGATTGCGGGCGCCGTTCAGCGGATCAAGTCGCACACTGAGCTGCCCGTCTGCGTTGGCTTCGGAGTCAAGACGGCCGAACACGCGCGGGCGATCGGCGCATCAGCCGATGGTGTCGTCGTCGGGACCGCGATCGTCAATCAGATCGCCTCCAGCCTCACGGAAGAGGGACGTGCGACCGATGCGACGGTGCCGGGTGTCGAAGCGCTGGTCAAGGGCCTCTCGGCTGGTGTGCGGGCGGCAAGGCTCGCTGCAGCCGAATAATCGCCCAGATTAACGCGCACAACCCGAAGGAAGTCTTCAGGAGTTTATAAGTGAACTGGATCACAAACTACGTTCGGCCGAAGATCAATTCGATGCTGGGCCGCAGGGAAGTTCCGGAAAATCTCTGGATCAAGTGCCCTGAAACCGGCGAGATGGTGTTTCATCGCGATCTCGAAGAGAACAAGTGGGTTATTCCGCAGTCCGGATACCATATGAAGATGCCGGCTAAGGCTCGGCTGAAGGATCTCTTCGACGGCGGGATCTATGAAGCGCTACCGCAGCCGAAGGTCGCGCAGGACCCGCTCAAGTTCCGCGATTCGAAGAAATACACCGATCGCCTGCGCGACAGCCGTGCGAAGACCGAGCTTGAGGATACGATCGTCGCAGGTCTTGGCCTCGTCCAGGGCGTCAAGCTCGTCGCCGTCGTTCATGAGTTCAACTTCATTGGCGGCTCGCTTGGCATGGCGGCCGGCGAGGCGATCGTGAAGGCGTTCGAGAGGGCCATCGCCGAAAAATGCCCGCTCGTCATCTTTCCCGCCTCCGGCGGCGCCCGCATGCAGGAAGGCATCCTGTCGCTGATGCAGCTTCCGCGCACGACCGTGGCGGTAAACATGCTCAAGGAAGCAGGGCTTCCTTACGTCGTCGTTTTGACCAACCCGACGACCGGTGGCGTGACAGCGTCCTACGCGATGCTGGGTGACATCCACATGGCTGAACCCGGCGCGGAAATCGGCTTCGCCGGAAAGCGGGTGATCGAACAGACCCTGCGCGAGAAGCTGCCGGAAGGCTTCCAGACGTCGGAATACCTGTTGGAACACGGCATGGTCGACATGGTGGTCAAGCGGCATGACATCCCGGCGACCCTTGCACGTGTACTGAAGATCCTGACGAAGAAGCCGGTTGAAGCTGCCAAGCGCGAGGGTGGATCGCAAGCGGCAGCCGTGCCGGTCGCGGCGCGGGCCTAGACGTCGCGCCTGCTCGGTTTCGGTGGACTTGGTGTGGCATCCGGATTGAGGCGATTGACATGACGGCGACGCAGGTCAGCGAAGCGGCGCAGGAGATCGAGAAGCTTCTCGCCCTGCATCCCAAGGGGTTCGACCTGTCGCTCGACAGGATCACCCGGCTTTTGGCGGCGCTCGGAAACCCGCAGGAGCGGTTGCCGCCGGTTATCCATATCGCTGGCACCAATGGCAAAGGTTCCGTCAGCGCCTTTTCCCGGGCGATCCTCGAGGCCGCGGGTCTCAGCGTCCACGTCCACACGTCGCCGCATCTCGTGAATTGGCACGAGCGCTATCGCCTCGGCGTGAAGGGTGGCAAGGGTGCCTTGGTGGCCGATCGGGTGCTTGCCGATGCGGTGCGGCGGGTGGCGGAAGCCAATGCCGGCGAAAACATCACCGTCTTCGAAATCCTGACTGCGGTCACATTCCTGCTCTTTGCCGAGCACCCTGCTGACGTCGCGATCATTGAGGTCGGTCTTGGCGGCCGGTATGATGCGACGAACGTGATCGCCCGCCCGGCGGTTTCCGTCATCATGCCGATTTCGCTCGATCACCAGTCCTATCTCGGCGATCGGGTGGAACTGATCGCTGCCGAAAAGGCGGGGATCATGAAGCGCGGCTGCCCGGTGGTGATCGGCCATCAGGAGGAAGACGGCGTGCGCGATGTGCTGGTCTCTACCGCCGAGCGCCTCGGTTGCCCGATGTCCGTCTATGGCCAGGATTTCATGGCGCATGAGGAGTTTGGTCGACTCGTCTTCCAGGACGAGCGCGGATTGGCGGACCTGCCGCTGCCGCGCCTGCCCGGTCGGCACCAATACGCCAATGCCGCCGCGGCGATCCGCGCTGTCAGGGCGGCCGGTTTCGATGTTCCGGAGGCAGCGATCGAAAAGGGTTTGGCCGGCGTCGAGTGGCCCGGGCGTCTGCAGCGCCTTGCCGGCGGCAAACTCTCGCATCACGGTCCACCGGGTGCCGAGATCTGGATCGACGGCGGACACAACCCGGGCGCGGGTCAGGTTATCGCCGAGGCGATGGCGAGTTTCGAGGAGCGCGAGCCGCGGCCCCTGTTTCTCATCATCGGCATGATCAACACCAAGGACCCGGTCGGCTATTTCAAGGCCTTTCTCGATCTTGCGGAGCAGGTCTTCACGGTGCCGATCCACGGGTCCGATGCCGGACTGGACCCGGTGGCCTTGGCCGAGGATGCCGGCTCCGTCGGTTTCGAGACCACCGCGACCTCGTCTGTCGCGGAAGCGCTCGGGATCATTGCTGAGCTTGTTGATGAGGATCCCGTTCCGCCGCGCATTCTGATCGGTGGATCGCTTTATCTCGTCGGCGACGTGCTTGCCGAAAACGGCACGCCGCCGCGGTGAATCGTTCACCCGGAGGCTGCCGCGCCCAGAATTGTATGGTTCCAGCATCGAGCGTCGGACGGCGATAGACAAGAAAAAAGCCCGGCGAGCCGGGCTTTTCGAGTTCTGGGACTTGGGCCGCTCAGGCTACCGCAGTCGAAATCCAGGAAGTCAGCGCGGTCTTCGGTGCGGCGCCAACCTTGATGTCGGCCACTTCGCCGGCCTTGAACATGGCGAGCGTCGGGATCGAGCGTACGCCGTATTGAGCGGCAAGCTCGGGGTTTTCGTCGATGTTGAGCTTTGCAACCTTGACCTTGCCGGCGAGCTCGGTTGCGATTTCCTCAAGGCTCGGAGCGATCATTTTGCACGGACCGCACCATTCCGCCCAGAAATCGACGACGACCGGCTCGGCCGAGTTCAGGACTTCCTGCTGAAAATTGGAGGTATCGACTTTCACAGTGGCCATCTGCTGCTCCTTGCTTTCGGAAATGGCGACCGCACGACCTTGATCGTGCGGTACTTAAAAATGTTTACCGCGCCTTTGCGGTTTGAACCGGGCCGGCGCGGCATGTCCAGATGTTGTGCCTCATGTGAGGCGTCGCCACCGGATTTTCAATATCGTGTATCTCACTTTGTCGCGAGCTCTTCAAGGCTCCTGTCCAGCATCGCGTCGGGAAGCACCTGGATTGCCGGTCCCTCGGTGAAGATCAGCGCGCAACGGAACCGTCGCCCGGGATAGAGCGGCTTGAGCAGCTCTCGGTAGATGGCAAGCTGCGTTCTGTAGACAGGCGGCACCTCCGCGGGCGACACCGGCACTTCGCGATTCGTCTTGAAGTCCGCAATCGTCACCATGTCACCAGAAACGGCCAATCGGTCGATACGACCCGACACCGCAAACTCACGCGCGCCGAGCGTAAGCGTTCCCATGACGGAGACTTCCGGCTGGCTGTGCGCAGTAAAGAGCGTATTGAGGTCCGGGTGGTCCAGCACTTCCATTACGGCATCGGCAAGCGCCCGACGCTCCGGCTCGGACCAGCGTGGGACCGACCGCAGCAGATAGCGGTCCGCCGCCGCCTGGCGTTCAGCGGGATCAATCGACGGGAGAACTTGTAGCAGTCGATGAAGGATCGCGCCGCGCAGCAGCGAGCGATTGGGTGCCGCCTTTTCCGCGAAGAGCGCCGATCCGACGATCGATTCGCTGTCCGGATCATCGATGACAATGCCGGTGCCGGAAGGGGTGAGCGGCCGCGGCAGCCGACGTGGCGGGGGCAGGGGAGCGGTAAGCGTAGCGGGCACGCCGGGCGCCATGCGCTCTCCCTCGGCTTGCATACCATCTGCGACAGGGGCGTTGATATGGGGGTGCGCCTCACGCCACGCGTGGCCCGTCCATTCTTCGCCGCCTGCGCGGAACACCATCGGCATCCCGCGTCCTTTGATATCCTGCGCCAACGTCCCCTGGACCATGGCGTGCCAGGTGTCGGTATTCTCCCTCTGTCCGCGATAGCCGCAAATGACGAGCCGGTCTGCGGCGCGGGTCATGCCGACATAGAGGAGGCGCCGGTATTCCTCCTCCGCCAATGCCTTCAGGCGTGCATTGTCGGCGTTGAGCAGGGAATTCGTTCCGGAGCCGGGCGCCCGCCAGACAGGCACGGTGACGACGGACCCGTCGGGCCGTTGCTTTTCGAAAAGGCGCAGATCGGGAACGTGCTGGCTGTTGAAGGCCTTGCCCCCGCCGTCGACGAGGAAGACGACCGGCGCCTCCAGGCCCTTTGCCGCGTGCACGGTCATGACGCGCACTTCGTCACGCTCCTTGTCCTGTTCGCGCTTGACCGTCGGCGCTTCGATCTCGAGGGTCGAGATGAAGGCCTGCAGGCCGGGCAAACCGGCTCTTTCGTGATCCAGCGCGAACGTCAGGAATTCGTCGAGAATGTCGCTGACCTCGCTGCCCAGCCGCGCAAGGAAAGCCGCCCTGCCGCCCAGAACGCCCAGGATGCGGGCATAGAAATCGTGCGGCAGCATATGGCGGGCGAGATCGGAATATTGAGAGAGCGTGCGCGCGACCGGGTGATATCGGCTCGTCTCGTCTACGCCGAGGCTGTGCAGGCGTTGCCAGAGACTCTCGGTTTCCACCCTTTCCGCCGCAAGTTCGAAAAGATCGTCCTCACCGAGATTGATGAGCGGGCTTTTCAACAGCGCGGCGAGAGAAAGGTCGTCGTCCGGCAGCAGGGCAAAACGGCCGAGCGCCATCAGATCCTGAATCGCAATGTGGCTGGTCAACACCAGGCGGTCGGCGCCCGCGACCGGGATGTTGTTTCTGCGCTTCAGGGCCCGCGTCAAAGCATTGACGAAGGCGTCGCGCTTGCGGACGAGGACGATGACGTCTCCCGGCCGCATCGGTCGGCGAACGCCCTTCTCGATGACGGTCTCCTTGCCGATCCAGTCCTCGAGAACCGCGGCGATGCGTCGAGCCAGAATGTTGGCCGGCGCGCGCTCGGGCGTCGCATCGAAGGCGGCTGTCCATTCCTCTTCGGCGAGCACCGGTTCGGGCGCAATCACGTCCCATATGTCAACTGAGCCGGGATGGCCGATCCGATTCGAGGCATGGACGATCGCCTCTTCCTTCGCGCTGAGCCCCTTGGCGTTTGCCTTGTTGGCAAAGACCGTGTCGACCGCCGAAAGGACGTCGATCGTCGACCGGAAGGAAAGCTGCAGGCGGATCGGGCTGAAGTATTTTCCACCCGCGCGGACCCTCCGCTCCGTCACGATGCTCTCGCGGGAGAAACGCTCGGGCCGTGCACCCTGGAACGAATAGATCGATTGCTTCTCGTCGCCGACGGCGAAGATCGTCCGGTCGTCCGCTCGCGCCGTCTCGCCGGCGAAGAAATCGGCGGCGAGCGACTGGATGACCGTCCATTGCGCGGGGCTCGTGTCCTGTGCCTCGTCGACAAGAATATGGTCGATGCCCTGGTCGAGCTTGTAGTGAACCCAGGCGCCGACATCGCCGCGGGAGAGCAGTGCTGCCGTACGATTGATCAGATCCTCGAAGTCGAGCTGGCTGCGCGCCTTCTTGATTTCCTCGTAATCGCGGTTGAGCCTTTCGGCGAGGGTAAGGGCGGCACGTGTCGCCTCGTACATCCTGACGATGCTCAAGCGGTCCACGCAGGCCAAGACATGATCGCGCGCTCGTTCTACCAGCGGCGCGAGGTCAGGCGCTTCGCGCCGCATCGCCGCGTTGAGAAAGGTGGAGTCGGCCCTCGGCTTGCCGCCGCCGTTGAAGAAGAGCCCAAGCAGGTTTCGGTAGCGTTCCTCGGGATCGGCGAGCTTTGCGACCGCCTTCAAGCCTTCCGCAAACTCGGAAGGCTTGGCGCCGCCCTTGCGTGCTGCCAGATCGAGATAGTGCTCAAGGGCCGCCCCGTTCAGCCCAGCCAGCGGCCATACCTTCGCCAGCACGCTTTCGGCGGTTTCGCCCGGCGCGATCGTGAGCGATGCACGCAGATGCGCTTCCAATCCGCCGCGCGTCGCGGCGCGATCGAGAAAGGCCTGAATTGGCGTGCGGTTGGCGACGATCGTCTCCAGCAGCCGTTCAAGGCCGGTATCGTCGGCAAGATCGAGAACCGTGGCGAAGGCGCCAGCTAGCTCTGTGTCGTCGACCGCAGTGGCCGCCAGCAACGCGCGCCGGGCATCCGCGAGCAGGACGGCGGCGGCGCTGTCGTCGAGCACGGAAAAATGCCCGGCAACATTGGCTTCGAGCGGAAACTGATGCAGGAGCGCTTCGCAGAAGGCGTGGATCGTCTGGATCTTCAGGCCGCCGGGCGTCTCAAGGGCGGCTGCGAACAACCGCCGCGCCTCTTGGATTTTCACGGCTGAGGGCCGGGCGCCTTCGATCGCCTCGATGCGCTTCTCAAGAGTGGCATCGTCAAGCGTCGCCCATTCGGCCAGGCGCTCGAAGACCCGGTTCGACATTTCCGAGGCGGCGGCCTTCGTGTAGGTGAGGCAGAGAATTGCAGAAGCGCGGCAGCCGGCGAGCAGCAGGCGGATGACGCGCTGGGTCAGGACATGCGTCTTGCCCGATCCGGCATTGGCGGAAACCCAGGCCGAGCGCACCGGATCGGAGGCAAGCGATTGCCGCTCCGTCGTCCAGTCGAGCCAGGCCCGGGGTGTCGTTTCCCGAGGCCCGAAAGCATCATCCCTCATCGGCATCATCCTCGCCTTCGGCGGTCGCCCATTCGGCGACCCGCGCTAGGTGATCGTATTCGCCTCCGTAGTCGCGCTCCTTCTGGACGATCAGGCGTGAGGCGAAGCCGTGTCTGCCGCTCATCAGCGCCGCAAGCAGTTTCCTCAACTCGATGAGCGATTGTTCCGCCAGTTGGTCTGCGGATTTCGTTTCCTTCGATTTGCCGCCCTCGTTGTTGACGGCGTCGACGCTGAAGCGGCTGCCGGGTTTCAGGCGGACGTAGAGAAGCGCATTCGGTTCGGCGCGTCCCGTCGCACCGAAGGCGCCGGCCTTGAGCGCGGCAGCTTCGAGCGAAAGCTGCGGATCGAGCAGACTGCGCGCTTCCCTGGGCGAGGGGCTGGAGCCGGTCTTATAGTCGATGATGTCAATTGTGCCGTCCGGGCGCCGATCAAGGCGATCGGCTATGCCGGTCAGCCGGATATCCGCAAGGCCGATATCCATGGATGCCGGAACCTCGGTGAAAGACTTCGTAATGCTCTTCTGGCGGTCGCGCTCCCATTTAAGGAATGCCTTCCCGACGGCGGCAAAACGCGGACGCCAGATCGTGTCGATATGCGGTGGAAGCCCTTCTTCGTCGAAAGCTTCGTTGAGCAATCTCGTCATCACCGCTTCGGCTTCGGGCGAGGCCGGATCAAAGCCGCCCCTGACGAAGCGATCGACGATTCGATGATAGAGCGTTCCACGCTCGGCGGCCCCCGGATCACGATTGAACGGGTCGATCGGCTGCAGGCGCAGGATCCGCCGCGCGTAGACGGCATAGGGATCGCGACGAAGGCGCGTCACTTCGCTGAAGGAATATTTGCGTGGCTGCAGCTTGGCGGGCGGCTTCGGTTCCGGGCGCGTCGCGAGCGGCTGGGTTTCGCCGTCATCGAGAATGCGCGCCCAGTGCAAATAATCCGCACCGTTGGACTTGATGAGTTGCGTCAGTCCTTCGCCGCCGAGCGCCTGCAGGCGCTGCAGCCACCTTGACGCGACCGTCGGTGCCGACCCGTGGCGCATGGAGCGCGAAAGGATCAGCCGGCGCGTGCCGCAGGCCATCTGGAAATCGTGGGCTAGCTGGCCGATACGCCGTTCCGGTGGTTCGAGGCCGATTCCGGATTTCATCGTCCGCGACAGGAAGGGGTCGTTTGACGTCTGGCCCGGCCATGTCCCTTCGTTCATGCCGCCGAGCACGACGAGATCCATGCTTTGCAGGCGCGACTCCAGCGCCCCGAAGATGAAAACGCGGGGATGCCGCATCGATCGCGGCTTGACCGCTTCGCTTGCCGCGAGCGCTTCGACAATGTCGCACCATTGCGGCCCGTCGGCGCTCATTTGACCTTCGGTCTCGATAATGCCTTTGAGAAGCGTTGCCAATGCTTCACCAGCTTCCGTCGACCAGAGTTCGCCAAGGCTGCCGCGCTCGTCGACGCAGACGGCTTCCAGTGCGCGGCCTGTCCGCTCCGCCCAGTCGGCAAGGGTGAGTACCTTGGACCGAGACTGGCCGTCGACGCGAAGCACGCACGCGCTTGCCAAGGGTTCGGCGGCCAACGCGATGCGTTCGGCAAGCACGTGGGCCGCGGCTATATCCTCGTCATTAAGGCGACTCTGCCACGGCGGCGGATGACGATCGTGCTTTCGTTTTTCGAGCGCCTGCTCGATGAGGGGGGCAAGCGCCGAAATGTCGGCGTTGCTGGTACCGCCGCGCAAGGCCAGAAGTTCCAGGGCATCGGTGGCGCGCCGGACATGCTCGGTCGTCTCGCCGAAGCGGGCGAGCGGGTGCTTCAAAAGGGCGACGAGCGGCATCGGATCGCCCGGCCGCAACGCCGCCTCCAGCAACAATCGCACGACGGCGCCGACGGCTGTGGAGGAGAGCGGCGTGCCGGCGGAATCGTCGGCCTCGATGCCGAAGCGGGCAAGCTCCGCCCCGACGCGGCGCGCAAGGCCGCGATCCGGGGTGATCAAGGCCGCCTGACTTTCATCGCTATCGGCAAGCGCGAGACGGAGCGCGATGGCGATGACCGTTGCCTCTTCCCGCTCGTTCGCCGTCTCGATCAGTGCGACATCCGCGAAAGCCGAGAGAAGTTTTGCCTGATCGAAATCTTCACGCGCGCGGGTCCAGCTGTCGGTCGCCTTTGTCGGAAGCAGAGCGCGCGAGAGAACCATACTGCGATAGTCGAGGGCGCCATCGGCCGGCTCCAGCGTCAGGACGTCACGCCGCCCGATGCCCATGCGTTTCAGCAGGCGGTAGAAGCCGTATTGCGGATGGCTGCGGCTTGCCGGATCCCTTGTGACGCCGGTCGAAGCATCGCCGACGATCAGCTCCCATTCCGTATCGCTCATCGTCTGATCGAGGCCCGGCAGAACGATGGTGCCGTTCGGCAGTCTGCTCACGGCTGCGATCAGCGCGGCCGTCACGGGGATCGAACCGGTCGACCCGGCGATGATGATCGGTCCGCTCACCTTTCCTGCTGCGATACGCTGTGTTTCCGCCTGCAGGATGGCGTTGCGGTGGCGCGAAGGCGAGGATTGCTTGAGCTCGTCCAGCCGCTCCGGCCAGTAGGTGCGGGCAATTTTCAGGAAGGCGAGCGTCAATTGCCACCAGAGCGCATGTTCGCCGGTGTCGAGTTCGTCGAGCGCCTCCCAGTCGAGTTCCTCGGTCTCCACGGCGTCGATCAGGTCGGCGAGATTGCGCGCGAGCCAGATGGCATCGGCGGGGCTTGCCGGCGCGATCAGCGGACTTTCGCCATGGATATCGAGCACCGCCTGAGGCAGCTGGTTGCGCCAGGCGAGAATGAGGCGACCGAGCTCGATCAGGCGTGCGGTGCCGGAAAGCGGTGGGGCGAGATCGAGGATCGCGGGCACCTCGGCGTCGAAAAAGCCACTGTCGTCGTCCGTCTCGCCGAGCGCGCGGATCGTCGGCAGAATGGCCGAGCGGCCGCCGAGCAGATCGACGAACTCCGAGCGAAGCACACGCGCCGAACGTCGCGTGGGAACGAAGATCGTCACGCCGGCAAGCATCAGCGGATCCGCCGGATCGTACGTGAATCCCGGAACCAATCCGCCGTCGCAGAGCTTTTGCGCCAAGGTCCTGAGGAAGGGCAGGCCGGCGGGGATCGTGAAGACGTTCGAGGCGTGGCCGGGCACATTATCCTCCCGGTTGGAACCGGCGCACCACCGCCTCGGCTTCATCGATCGCTTCCGGCGTGCCGACGGTCATCCAGTGGCCGTCAAGCATCAGCCCGAAGAGGCGTCCCCTGGCAATCGCACGGTCGAAATAAATGTTGAGGTTGAAGGCATCGCTCGGCGCATCGGCAAAGAGGCACGACTCCATGGCGATCGCGCCGGCATAGACGACAGGATTGTCCATGCCTTCCTGGTAGCGCGCGAGCCTGCCGTCCTCAGCGAGCGAAAAATCCTTCTTGCCGTTGTGCCCGGTGGTGTCCTCGAGGCGCACGCAAAGTAGCGCCATGTCCATCTTCTGCGGATCGAAGAAATCAGCAAGCCTTTGAATGTTGCTCGGCTTTCCGGCCTCTTCGCCGATCCAGAAGAGGTCGGCATTCATGACGATCAGCGGCCCGTCGTCCAGCAGCTTCAGTCCCTTGGCAAGCCCGCCACCGGAATTCATCAAAGCGTCGCGCTCGTCCGAAATCAGGATATGCGGCGTCTCACGGCGACGGAGATGCTCTTCCATCTGGTCGGCAAAGTGATGGACGTTCACCGCCGCCTTGGTCACGCCGGCGGCCGCCAGGATGTCCAGCACGTAGTCGATCATCGGCTTGCCGGCGATCCGGACGAGTGGCTTCGGCAGTGTATCGGTGATTGGCCGAAGGCGGGTGCCCAGTCCGGCCGCAAGCACCATGGCATTGGTGATGGGCATGTTTTCCTGTCAGTTGGCTGATTCGCTAGCCAGGATTCCAGCCTTAATGCACCAATCGCGCAAGGGTGTCAGCACCTCATGACTGAGCGCTCGGCTCAGATAGGCGAAGGTGCGTGGCATGTGCTTCATGTAACCGGGCTTTCCGTCACGCTGCATCAGTCGCACCCAGATGCCGGCGAGCTTACAGTTGCGTTGCGCCGACATCAGGTGCCAATCGCGAAGAAAGTTTGCCTTGTCGAATGGGCCGGAGGCCGTGCGCTCGGCCAGATAAGCATTGATTAGCCGGTCGGCCAGATCCTCGTCGATGGTCACACGCGCATCCTGCGTAAGCGACGCGACATCATAAGCGGTCGGACCGATCATCGCGTCCTGGAAATCGATGATGCCGACGCGGTCGAGTCCTTCCCGGTCCGGGCGCCAGAGAATATTCGGCGAGTGAAAATCGCGCAGCAGCAGGTTCTTCTCGGCCGATGCGAGAACGTCGATGAGCTGGTCCCAGATGGCGAAGTACGCCTTGCGCTCGCTGTCGGAGGCCGCCTCGCCGCGCTTCCATGGCAGGTACCAGTCGATTAGCAGGCTCGTCTCGATCTTGATCGCGGTGCGGTCGAAATCGGGAATGCAATGGATGAGGCCATCGCCAATAGCAATCTCTCGTGTCGGCGGCTTGCCATGAAGCCGGGCGAGCACGCGCACGCTTTCGAGATAGCGCTCGGCAACCGGTCTTCCCTCAGCGTCGATAATGCCCTCGGACCCCAGATCCTCGATCAGCAAGATACCCTTGTCGAGGTCGCGGGCATAAATTGCCGGCGCGGCGAAGCCACGATCGCGCAGCAGTTCGGAAATCGCGACGAACGGAACGACGTCCTCGGCCAGATGCGCGAGCTGCTGGTAGTATTTTCCATCCTGGAGAATGGGACCAGGCTTATGCCTCGGCGCATCCATCAGTATCTTCGCCGCCTCACCATCCGTCTCGATCCGCTCGTAGGCCCTCACCGAAGCGTCACCGCTTAAATGGCGGCGACGGGCGGTCGCATAACCAGTCTGCGCAAGAAAACTGCGGATCGCGAGCGAGCGGGAAATGCGCTCGAACGAAGCATCGGGCGCGGAAATCGCAAGCCGGCGTCCTTCGCCTTCGTGCGTAAAGGTGAGCGTGATGCGTTCGGAAGGAAGGGCTTCCTCCGCCTTTTCCGGCCATTCGACGAGGCAGATCCCTTCGGAAATGGCTTCGTCGAAGCCAAGCTCGTCGAGTTCCGAAGCGTCGGCGAGACGATAGAGATCAAAATGGGCGACCGGGATGCGCAGGTCGTAATTTTGCACGAGCGTGAAAGTGGGGCTCGGCACTTCGAGCGTCTCGTCGTCGGCGATCGCGCGGAGCAGCGCGCGCGCGAAGGTCGATTTTCCCGCGCCGAGATCGCCCGACAAGGCGACGCAATCGCCGGCCTTCAGCGCCAGCGCGAAGTCTTCGCCCAGCTCGATGGTGGCCGCCTCGTCCTTCAGGAACCGTTGCAGATGCTTCATTATTCGGCCGCGATGATCTTCGGCATTTCGGACGACGGAATGCGGCAGGTGACCTCGGTGCCTTCGCCCTCCTTGCTGCGGATCGAAACGGTACCGTGATGCAGGCTGACGAAGCTCTCGACGATCGACAGTCCGAGGCCGGCGCCGCCGTGCTGGCCGTAGCTTTCGAAGCGGTTGAAGACGGTGTTCAGGACATCCTGCGGGATGCCGGGGCCGGAATCGCTGACGGAGAAGACGAAATCGGTGCCTTCGCGCCGGCATTTGAGATCGATGGTGCTGCGATCGGGCGCGAAGTTGGCGGCGTTGGTGAGGAGCTTGATGAAGATTTGTTTCAGCCGCTGCTGGTCCGCGACCATGCGGCCGAGGTTGTCGGGCGCATCCACCCGCAGGGTGACGCCGCTTTCGACAAGCCTGTCGGCCATTTGATGCGCGACGTCGTCGAGGAAATCGACGAGGTTCACCTCGGACATGTCGAGCTCGACGATGCCGGCGTCGACGGTGGCCAGGTCGAGGATATCGTTGACGATGGTCAGCAGCAGCGACGAGGACGTCGCAATATGGTCGACATATTCCGCCTGGCGCTCGTTGAGCTCGCCGAATGCGGGCGTCTTCAGCAGATCGGCGAAGCCGATGATGTTCGTGAGCGGCGAGCGCAATTCATAGGAGACGTGATGAACGAAATCGTTCTTCAGCGCGTCGGCTTTGCGCAGCGCCTCATTCTTCTCAGTCAGGGCGCGCTCGACCCTGACGCTGTCGGTAATGTTGACGAAGGTCAGCATCGTCTGGGCGTTCGGCAGCGGGATCACGGCATAATCGAGGATTAGGCCGGTCCGCAATTCCAGAATGCCGCGGCTCGACGGCCGTTCGTCGTCGAAGCTGGTGATGATATGGGCGAACCGCTTCCAACCATCCGGCTGGTCGTAGGAGGGCAGGCAGGCCTGTTCGACAGCACGAATGTGCGTGCCGGGCTTGGCTTCCGCTTCACTGATGCCCCAGATTGCCCGGAATGCCGGGTTGGAAAGCCGGATGCGGCCATCAGGCCCGAACACCGCGACGCCTTCGGCGAGGTGGTCGATCGTTTCGCCCTGGACCTGGAGCAGGGTGTTGTAACGGGTCTCGAGATCGACCTTCTCGGTCAGGTTCTCGAAGACCCAGGTTGCGCCGCCTTGTGGCCGTGCGGTGGCGAAGACGCGAAGCGTTTGGCCGTTTGGCAGGTGCCAGAGGTCGGATTGCGTGTCGAGCGCCTGATAGACGGACAGCGCATTGGCCTTCCATTGTTTCCAGTTGAGCTGCTCGGGCAGCTTGCCGCCGGCCCGCAACCGGTCGAGCACCTCGCCGTTGTCGGGCTTGCGCTCGAGGAAGCCCATGTCGAGGTCCCAGAGTCGCTGGAATGCCTGATTGTAGAATTGCAGACGCTGATTGCCGTCGAAGATCGCCACGGGGGTGGCCAGATGGTCGAGCGTCTCGGCATGGCTCTTCAGGGTCCGCGCAAGCTCTTCGCGCACGGCTTCGATGCCGGAAATGTCGATGGCGATGCCGGCCGAGCCGGCCGGGCTGCGGGCGTCGACGACATCGAAGAAGGTGCGATTGCCCTTGACCACGGTCGAAACCTTGTCGCTGAAGGGCGTTTCCAAGGTTGAGACGGCGCGGATTTTTTCGCGCGCCGGGGTCGAAAGCAATTCGCGCCCTTCGGCGACGGCGAGGCTCGCGCTCTGAGTCTCGACCGCCTCGGCATAGGCTTCGTTGACCCATTCGAGCTTGCCGTCGGCGGTGCGTTGCCAGACAGGCAGGTCGATCGCATCGAGCAGCGTGCGGAAGGTCGACAGCGATGCGTGCAGGCGATCGCGTTCCAGTTTCAGCTCGGCAAGTTCGGCCCTCAGGTTGTTGAGAGCGATGAAGCGCACGAATGCCCGTCCGCCGGAAACGCGGCCCTGGGCTTCCAGGACCTCGTTGCGCTGCGTTTCGAGCACGAGATCGAAGCTTTGCGCCTGCGCGCGCAATGTCTCGATCGCCTTTTCGAGCTGGCTGGCGGACGGCGCCTTGAGCCAGCGCCCGAAGGCGAGAAAAGTGCGGTCATCCTGCGGAGCGCCGGTCTCGACGGGAAGCTGTCCGAGAAACTCGGGACGTTCGGCCAGACCATCCCAGATCACGATGCGCCGGTTCTTGTCGGCGATGAGGGCCTGGAACCGGGAAATCCGCTGATTTGCATCGGAAAGTCCGGACCGCAGTTCGCGGTTCTCGGCCTCGATATTGCCGCGCTGGCGGATGAGCCAGATGGCGGAAATCATGGCGGCGGAAATAACGCCGATCAGTACGGAAAAGGTGACGACTTCGGAGGAGCCGAAGATGGCCTTGGCCACCGGCGTCGACGCCTGCGCCGCCGCGTCGGTCGCCGCGAAGAACACGGTGCCTGCGAGCAGCCGCCGCACTAATGCGGGCGCCTCAGGGCCCCCGCCGAAAAGCGTCGATCGTTCAGTTTCCATGGCGCCGCCGTCCCCATTTGTCCGGAAGTTGCCGCCGACCTTACGCCGCCATGCACCGAAACCCCTGGAAGGGGTTTGCGTCAGTTGCGATTGCATCCCCGGTCTGTCTCCGTCTGTTTGCCGCATGTCCGACAAGACATCCCCATCCGTGACACTCGAAGGTCCACCTACAGCGCCGCGCGACTTTTGAGACGCGCAAAGGACGCTGTAGCATCTTGAATTACTGCATGTTTCCGTGAACCGGCCACGGTTTCGGGAATCATGCAGTAGCGTCACGAATCAATGACTTAAGCATACTTGTTTGACGAATCGCCGGAAAGTGCGCGGCTCAAAAAAGAGGCCGCGATCTCCTGTCAAGATCGCGGCCACAACATCTTGTGGATTGTCCGGCTAACGATTAGTACCGGTAGTGTTCGGCCTTGAACGGACCCTGCGGCTTCACGCCGATATAGGCGGCCTGTTCTTCCGAAAGCTCGGTCAGCTTGGCGCCGAGCTTTGCGAGATGCAGGCGGGCGACCTTCTCATCGAGCTGCTTCGGCAGCACGTAAACCTCTTTCTTGTAGTTCTCGCCCTTGGTGAAGAGCTCGATCTGCGCTAGCACCTGGTTGGAGAAGGAGGCCGACATCACGAAGGACGGATGTCCGGTGGCGTTGCCGAGATTGAGCAGGCGGCCTTCCGAAAGCAGGATCATGCGGTTGCCCTTCGGGAACTCGATCATGTCGACCTGCGGCTTGATGTTGGTCCATTTCAGGTTGCGCAGCGCCGAGACCTGGATCTCGTTGTCGAAGTGGCCGATGTTGCCGACGATCGCCATATCCTTCATCTCGCGCATGTGATCCATGCGGATGACGTCCTTGTTGCCGGTCGTCGTGATGAAGATGTCGGCGGTCGAGACGACGTCCTCGAGCTGGACCACTTCGTAGCCGTCCATCGCGGCCTGCAGCGCGCAGATCGGATCGACTTCGGTGACCTTCACGCGTGCGCCTGCGCCCTTGAGAGAGGCAGCGGAACCCTTGCCTACGTCGCCATAGCCGCAAACGACGGCGACCTTGCCGGCCATCATCACGTCGGTGCCGCGGCGGATGCCGTCGACGAGCGATTCCTTGCAGCCGTACTTGTTGTCGAACTTCGACTTCGTGACGCTGTCGTTGACGTTGATCGCCGGGAAGGGCAGCAGGCCCTTGGCCTGGAGCTGGTAGAGGCGGTTGACGCCGGTGGTCGTCTCTTCGGTGACGCCCTTGATGGCATCGCGCTGCTTGGTGAACCAGCCCGGGGAAGCGGCAAGGCGCTTCTTGATCTGGGCAAAGAGGATTTCCTCCTCTTCCGAACCCGGGTTCGAAAGCACGTTCTCGCCCGCTTCGGCGCGTGCGCCGAGCAGGATGTACATGGTGGCGTCACCGCCATCGTCGAGAATCATGTTCGACAGGCCGCCGTCGGCCCACTGGAAGATCTTGTCGGTATAGGCCCAGTATTCCTCAAGCGTTTCGCCCTTGACGGCGAAGACCGGAACACCGCTTGCCGCGATGGCGGCAGCAGCGTGGTCCTGGGTCGAGAAGATGTTGCACGATGCCCAGCGAACGTCGGCACCGAGCGCAACCAGCGTCTCGATCAGCACCGCCGTCTGGATGGTCATGTGCAGCGAGCCGGTGATGCGTGCGCCCTTTAGCGGCTTCGATGCACCGAATTCGTCGCGGCAGGCCATCAGGCCCGGCATTTCCGTTTCGGCGATGGCAATTTCCTTGCGGCCGAAATCGGCAAGCCCGATATCGGCGACAATATAGTCCTGAGTTGCGGTCATGGAGTTCTCCAGGGCTGATCTTTTCCGGCCGCGCCGGCCCCTTGGCCTTCTGGCGGCATGACAATGCCTCCCGCGCAGGATCACGGGGAGAGTGGCCACGGTCTATCAGGAATCGGCGGACAGGGCAACCGCGATATAAAGAAGTCTTTATATGTTTATATCGCGCAAAACACCGGAAACGGCTTTCGGTTTGTTCGCGCGGCGAACAGCGTCAGATCTCTTCGCCGAACTTGTCGCGCACCAAGGCGTCGAGGGCGTTGAGCGCTTCTTCCGCCTGGCCGCCGCTGGCGGTGACGAAAACGGTGCAGCCGGTGCTGGCGGCGAGCATCATCAGGCCCATGATCGACGTGCCGCCGACCGTCATGCCGTCCTTGGAGACGGTGATCTCGGCATCATAGGCTTCGACGGTCTGGACGAATTTCGCCGAGGCGCGTGCGTGCAGGCCGCGCTTATTGATGATCAGCAGCTCCCGAGTCAGCGACATATCCGGGCGATGGTCCATTATTTTCCACTCAGGACGCGGCTGGCGACATTGATGTATTTGCGTCCCGCCTCGGAGGCCTCGACGAGGGCCTTGTCCATGTCGCTTTCGCCACGAACGCCGGCAAGCTTGATCAGCATCGGCAGATTGACGCCCGCGATCACCTCGACGCTGCCGCTGCGCATCACCGAGATGGCAAGGTTGGAAGGCGTGCCGCCGAACATATCCGTCAGGATGATGACGCCATTGCCCTCTTCCGCGCCCGCAACCGCATCGAGGATATCCTGACGCCGCTGGTCCATGTCGTCCTCGGGCCCGATGCATACGGTCTCGATAGCTTTTTGCGGACCGACCACATGCTCTAACGCATGCCGAAACTCTTCCGCCAGCTTGCCATGGGTGACAAGCACAAGTCCGATCATGGGTATCTTTGCTCCAACTGCATAGCAACTCGTTGATGGTCAGATATCGCAATGCAGCAATTTCGTCCACCTGTTGGGGCGGCCATCTTGGCAAGGAAAAGGCGAAGTGCAAGCCAAAAATGCCGAAAAAGCAGCCCTTGTGCCCTCGCATAAGGCTAAAGTGCTAAATTTTTGGGTAGCAGCGCGTGCAGTGCATCGAGAGGCGAAACGAGGTTTTCAACGGGAACGCGCAACAGCGGCAGACTTCGCCCAATTTCTAGCTGCAGCTCTTCGTTCTCGGGCGGCAGACGCGGGTCGCGGGACGGCCGGACCGGTATGATCGCCCAGTCGAGAACGCAGGCCGAAACCGTTTCGGCGGCGACGATGCCGCCGCCACGCAACTCGATCAGGCCGCGAATGGATGGGGGGCACCGCGCGATGATCCGGTCGTTCATAAGGCTGAGGTCGACCCGGTCGTCGGCGACGAGCGCCGCGAAACGTCCGCGGCGGCGCGCCTCGGAAATGCAGGAAAGCGCCAGGGCCGACTTGCCCGAACCGGAAGGGCCGGTAATCAGAAACCCGGTCGTGCCGAGAACGATCGCCGTAGCGTGGATATTGCAGACCGGCGCGGTCACTGGTTCGGCTCGGCGGGCAGCGACAGGATGAAGCGGGCGCCGGTCACGTGCCCACCCTGTCCGACGATGTTCTCCGCTTTCAGCGTGCCGCCATGCGCTTCGGCGATCTGGCGCGAAATCGAAAGGCCGAGGCCGGAATTCTGGCCGAAGTCCTCGCCCTCTGGCCGGTCGGTATAGAAGCGCTCGAAAATGCGATCGATGTCTTCGGCCTGGATGCCTGGTCCGTTGTCTTCGACATAGACGAGGCAGCGGGACCGCGACCGGGTCAGGCGCACGATGATGCGGCCATTCTGCTCGGGAACAAAGGAGCGGGCGTTTTCGATGAGGTTCGTGACGATCTGGCCGATGCGCAACTCGTAGCCGTTGACGACAAAGCTTGCCCGCGGATTGTCCTTACGGTCGATGACGAAGTCGAGGAGCACCGGCTTCTTCTTGCTGCGGATCTGCCGGGAAATATCGATGAGATCGCCGAGCAGCTTCTCCAGATCGATTTTCTTGGCGTCGCTGCGCGCCAGTTCGGCATCGAGTCGCGAGGCGTCGGAAATATCGCTGATCAGCCGGTCGAGGCGGCGCACGTCGTGCTGGATGACGTCGAGGAGCCGCTTCTTCGAGTCCTCGTTGCGCGCGAGTGGCAGGGTCTCGACGGCGCTGCGCAGCGACGTAAGCGGGTTCTTGAGCTCATGGCTGACATCGGCGGCAAAATTTTCGATCGCCGCGATGCGGTCATAGAGCGCCGTCGTCATTTCCCGGAGCGCCACGGAGAGGTTGCCGATTTCGTCCTGGCGCGAGGAGAAGTCCGGGATTTCCTCCCGTTCCTTCGCGCCGCCGCGGCGCACGCGGATCGCGGCAGCCGACAGCCTTCTCAGCGGATTGGCGATCGTCGAGGACAGCAGCAGCGACAGGATGACGTTGACGAGGGCGGCGACGCCGAAGACGCGGATGATGGCAAGGCGCTCAGCATGGACGATCTTGTCGATGTCGCCCGCCTGCGTTGAAAGCAGGAGCACGCCAAGCACGGCGCGGAAACGCTGCACCGGCACCGCGACCGAAACGATGAGTTCACCCTTCTCCGTCACCCGCACGACGGCGCCGCGCACACCGGTCAGCGCGTTCATGACCTCCGGGTAGATCGAGCCGTTGCCGCCCGGCGGCTCCTTGTAGAGCGGCAGGTCGCCCGGCTGCAGCAGACGGTTGAGCCACATGCTGAGCTTGTCGGCAAGGCCGGTCGTTTCCGGGTCGACCGGCGGAAGGTCGAAGCGCAGCACTTGGCCGCCACTATAAAGGTGGCGGGAGTCGAGCAGGAGGTCGGCATCGGCGTCGAAGAGGCGGGCACGCGTCCGCGTCGGCGAAATCAGGCGTCTGAGCACAGGCGCCACACGCTCCTGGATGATCGGGAATTCGAGATCCTCATCGTTCGGCAGCGGCGTGATGCTTTCACCGGCCTGGAGTTCGAGCAGTTTTTCCGGATCGATGGTGATCGAGTTCGTATCGACCGAGGCGGAGGCGGAAATGGCCCCGGCGATGATCTCGCCCTGGGTGAGCAGGCTTTCCACCCGCGCGTCGATCAGCCCCTCGCGGAACTGATTGAGATACATGATGCCGCCGACGAGCACCACGAGCGCGACCAAGTTGAAGAAGACAATGCGGCGGGTGAGGCTCGAGAAGACGGCGTTGCCGAACAGGCGGCGGATCAGGGTGAATGGATGCGCCCATCGCCGCTGGCTGCGCGCCGATGCCCGCCCTTCGATATCCTCGAGATCGCCCTGCAAGACTTCTACCAAGTCTCCCGCTCCCACGACGAAAATTCCGTCGCCTTCTTTTCCTACAGCGCCGCGCGTCTCATCAGACGCGCAAAAGGACGCTGTAGCACTTTGAATGCTGCATGTTTCCTTAAATCTGCTAGGATTTAAGGAAACATGCAGTGCGCCGGCTCACTGCATCTGCCCGATCCGGGCACCTGCCTGATCACGGCTCATCCGCCGGCCCGGCTCGTGTCCCGCGGATGCGGCCTCTCCGACGCGGGCTGCCACTGCCGCGTCGCCGTTACGCCATTTCTGCATGATCCACAATCGCCGCTGTGGCAAGCCTGGAGCGGCGGCCGTCAGGCCGACTCGCGAAAACGATAGCCGACGCCGTAGAGCGTTTCGATCATGTCGAAGTCGTTGTCGACCATCTTGAACTTCTTGCGAAGCCTCTTGATGTGGCTGTCGATCGTGCGGTCATCCACATAGACCTGCTCATCATAGGCGGCATCCATCAATGCGTCACGGCTCTTCACCACGCCCGGACGCTGCGCCAGCGAGTGCAGGATGAGAAATTCGGTGACCGTCAGCGTGACCGATTCGTTCTTCCAGGTGCAGGTGTGACGCTCCTGGTCCATTACGAGCTGACCGCGCTCCAGCGAGCGGGACGGTGCGTCGGAAGCCTTTGCCGTGCCGATGCCGCCGACCGCGGCAAGGTCGCGGTTCGGCGCGCGGCGCAGGATCGCCTTGACGCGCTCGACCAGCAGGCGCTGGGAAAAGGGTTTGGTGATGAAATCGTCGGCACCCATCTTGAGGCCGAAGAGCTCATCGATTTCCTCATCCTTGGACGTCAGGAAAATCACCGGCAGGTCGGATTTCTGCCGCAGGCGGCGCAACAGCTCCATGCCGTCCATGCGCGGCATCTTGATATCGAAGATCGCGAGCTGCGGGGGACGCGCCAGCAGGCCCTCGAGTGCCGATGCACCGTCGGTGTAGGTTTCGACCTTGTAGCCCTCCGCTTCCAGCGCGATGGACACGGATGTCAGGATATTGCGGTCGTCATCGACAAGCGCGATGGTCTGCATCGTATTCAACTCCGTCGTTATTTTGGTCCGTTGGCCAGACCCGCTGCAGGAATCGCGGCAATCGCGAGTCTCCGGCGTTACTTGAGTATAAAGGTGGAACAAATTGTGGCGAAGCATAAAAGCACCGCCCGCCAATCGTCTCGGGACGGGCCGACAAATATGTCTCGTTGAAGCAAAATTCAACCGATTAAAAAATACACATTTTTCTTTAAATCGATTAATATACTGATATCATTATTGTTTTAGGAGTCGATCTCTTGTCTTCGATCAACCTTGTCGGTATGTTCCGACGAAATCCCCCACCAATGGCCAATGACAAAGGAAGCTTGACCATGGAGCAACTCGGCATCCGCAATCCCTCGAACGGACTGGAAACAATCGGCTTTTCGGATCTGGCTTTCGTCCGCTACAACTTCGAGGCAGCGGAGCTTTACGAGGACGCCCTTCGCCGCGGCGAGGCCCAATTGACGGCGCATGGCGCGCTCTGTGCCCGGACCGGGCAGCACACGGGCCGCTCCCCCAAGGACAAGTTCGTCGTCCGCGACGCGGCGACCGCTGACCAGATCTGGTGGGACAACAACAACGCGATCTCGCCCGAAAACTTCGAACGCCTGCGCCAGGACATGCTTGCTCATGCCAAGGGCAAGTCGCTTTACGTGCAGGACCTCATCGGCGGCGCCGATCCGGCCCATGCTCTGCCGACGCGCGTCGTCACCGAATTCGCCTGGCATTCGCTGTTCATCCGCAATCTCCTGATCCGCCCGGCGCGCGAAGCGCTTGCCAGCTTCGAGCCGAAGCTGACGATCATCGACCTGCCGAGCTTCAGGGCGGATCCGGCGCGCCACGGTTGCCGCAGTGAGACGGTGATCGCCTGCGACCTGACGAACGGTCTCGTCCTGATCGGCGGCACCTCCTATGCCGGCGAAATGAAGAAGTCGGTCTTCACGGTGCTCAATTATCTCCTGCCGAAAAAGGACGTCATGCCGATGCATTGTTCGGCCAATGTCGGTCCCGCGGGAGACTCAGCCATCTTCTTCGGTCTGTCCGGTACCGGCAAGACCACGCTGTCGGCTGACCCCGCCCGCACGCTCATCGGCGACGACGAGCACGGCTGGGGTGAGGACGGCGTCTTCAATTTCGAAGGCGGCTGCTATGCCAAGGCGATCAAGCTTTCGGCCACGGCCGAACCGGAGATCTACGCGACCACACGGCGCTTCGGCACCGTTATGGAGAACGTCGTCCTCGATGAGCGCCGCGTGCCGGACTTCGACGACGGTTCGCTGACGGAAAACACCCGTATCGCCTATCCGCTCGACTTCATTCCGAATGCCAGCGAAACTGGAACGGCGCCGCAGCCGCGCACCGTCATCATGCTGACGGCGGATGCCTTTGGCGTCATGCCGCCGATCGCCAGGATGACACCGGAACAGGCGATGTATCACTTCCTGTCCGGCTACACCGCCAAGGTCGCTGGAACGGAAAAGGGCGTGACCGAACCGGAGGCGACCTTCTCGACCTGCTTCGGCGCTCCATTCATGCCGCGCCATCCGTCCGAATACGGCAATCTGCTGAAGGACCTCATTGCCAAGAACGGCGTTACCTGCTGGCTGGTCAACACCGGCTGGACCGGCGGCGCCTACGGCACCGGAAACCGCATGCCGATCAAGGTGACGCGTGCGCTGCTTTCGGCAGCACTCGACGGCTCGCTCAATGATGCATCGTTCCGCACCGACGCAAACTTCGGCTTTGCCGTGCCGGTGTCGGTGCCGGGCGTGGACGACGGCATTCTCGACCCGCGGTCGACATGGGCGGACGGCGTTGCCTATGACGCCCAGGCGCGCCGCCTGGTCGACATGTTCATCGCCAATTTCGCCAAGTTTGAAAGCCATGTCGACGGCAGCGTGCGCGACGCGGCTCCGGGAGCGAAGGTCGCGGCCGAATAAAGATCGTCGGCTATGATTCACGTGAAACCCGGCCCGTTTGGGCCGGGTTTCGCGTTTTATCCCGATTGTTTTCAAATGCTTCGCCATAGCTGTTTTTAAGGACGCAATTCCAGGCGGAAAACCGCTAGACACTTTTCCTGGCATTGCTCCCACGGTGATTTTCGGATTGATTCGATCCGAAATCATGAACGTGATCGATTCTGATGAGTTAGAGAGGGAGGAAGGGGTAACCGCTTGCCCGCTGCATCAGCGCGATTGAAACGGAGCAAACATGGCCAGCGATCCGCTTTATATCAACGACCGCATCGTCATTGCCGGCTGGGAATTGACGGAGCAGTTCGTGCTGGCTGGCGGACCGGGCGGACAGAACGTCAACAAGGTGTCGACGGCCGTCCAGCTCTTTTTCGACATTCAGGCCTCGCCGTCACTGCCGGACCTGGTCAAGGCAAATGCATTGAGGCTTGCGGGCCGCCGTGCCTCCAAGGACGGGGTGCTGATGATCGAGGCCAGTCGTTTTCGCAGCCAGGAGCGCAATCGCGAGGACGCCCGCGAGCGGCTGAAGGAGCTCATTCTGAAGGCGGCCGAACCACCGCCGCCGCCGCGCAAGAAAACCAAGCCGACCCGCAGTTCGATCGAGCGGCGGCTGAAGGAGAAATCCGGCCGCGCCGACATCAAGAAGCTTCGCAGCCGGCCGGGTGGCGAGTGAGGCATGCGAAGGGCAAAACGAATCTTTCGGCCGCTCCCTTGAACTTTCGCGGGTGCCGCCCTCTTTTATCGAGGGGCATCTGCGAAAGAGGAGGCAATCATGGGGTTGTTCAGCTTTATCAAGAACGCCGGCAAGAAGCTTGGGATCGGTGGTGACGACACGCCGCCGGATGCCGACAGTGTCCAGAAGGAGCTCGCCTCGCATGACCTCGGCACCAAGGACGTGCAGGTCGACGTCGTGGACGACAAGGTTGTCCTCAAGGGTGTCGTTAAGGATCAGTCGACCTTCGAAAAGGCCGTCGTGGCCGTCGGCAACACGCTCGGCGTGTCGGCGGTTGAAGCGTCCGATCTCAAGGTCGCAGACGCCGGCGCCGCGCCCGCACCGGCCAAGGCGCCCGTCTTCTACACAGTGAAGAAGGGTGACAATCTCTGGAAGATTGCCGAGGCCCAGTACGGCAAGGGCAAGGGCGCAAAACACACGATGATCTTCGATGCGAACAAGCCGATGCTGAAAGACCCCGACAAGATCTATCCGGGGCAGGTCCTGCGCATTCCGGATCTGGACGCCGGCTGAGCGGCGGCATTTTTCGGGTGGCGGCCGAGTCCCGCGACAACTATAGAGCTAGAGCGCCGCGCGTCCTACCAGACGCGCAAAGGACGCTCTAACACTCTGAATTCTGCATGTTTTATCCTCAAATCGGCTAGGATTTGAGGAACCATGCAGTGGGACTTCGGGCTTGATGAACTGAGGCCCGTCGATCGCTCCAGCGGATGACGGGACAGACGCGATGCAGGTGCTGCCGAAAGGAATAAGACACATTCCGGGTTTCCTCGACCGTTCCCGTCAGGAGGAACTTGTCGAGGCCATCCGTCTGGTCGTTGCGGAGGCGCCGCTCTTCGTGCCTGAAATGCCAAAGACCGGCAAGCCGATGTCGGTGCGCATGACCAATTGCGGTCCGCTCGGCTGGGTTACCGATCGGGAAAGGGGCTACCGCTATCAGGCGGAGCACCCGGTGACCGGCAAGCCCTGGCCGGAAATGCCGGCGGCGCTCAACGACATCTGGCATGCGGTTTCGGCGAGCGACAAGGAGCCGGAGGCCTGTCTCGTCAACTTCTATTCCGCAGACGCGCGCATGGGTCTGCATCAGGACAGGGACGAGCGTGATCTGGAGACGGCTGTCGTTTCTATATCGCTCGGCGATACCTGCCTCTTTCGTGTCGGAGGCCGGGAACGCGGCGGACAGACGATCTCGTTCAAGCTGTCGAGCGGCGACGTCGTCGTGCTCGGCGGCGAAGGCAGGCTCGCCTTCCACGGCGTCGACCGCATCTATCCCAACACCTCGACGCTTTTGAAGAACGGCGGCCGCCTGAATCTCACCTTGCGCCGGGTCAATCCTTGACCCGTTTTGTCGAAAGC
>NZ_SRXN01000049.1 GCF_004827385.1 Ensifer sp. MPMI2T | reverse complement strand
CTCCCCGCCCCACCCGCAATGGTCAAGATTGGGCATAGCGAGCGCTGCGGGGTAAGCCCTCCCCCTTGTGGGAGGGTTGGGGAGGGGTTCCATCTCGTCAAAATGCGGGAGGCGGGATCGGCTACCCAGCAAGATCCACGACACCGCAATCACCGGCGGCCGAGCCAAAGGCAAGCTGACGGCCGTTCTTGCTCCAGGCCATCGCGGTGATCGCGCCGTTGCCGGGTCGGCGCAGCAGCACTTCCTTGCTGTCGGCGAAGCGGGCGGCGAGGATCATGCCGTCCTCGTAGCCGATGGCCACGATGTCTTCGGCCGGATGGCAGGCGACGGTCGTCACCATGGTGTTGCCGCGCGTGCCGAGCTCCAGCGGGGCCTTGCCCATCGGTCCGTCCTTGCCCTGGAACGGCCATACGATCGCCGCCGGTGCGCCGGAAGACGCGAGCCACTTGCCCTTGGCGGACCAGGACAGAGACTTCACCTTGGCCGGATAGCCGGTCATGCGCATATGGCGTGCTTCGGCCCCCGCCTTGGCGTCGAGCTTCCATCCGTGCAGCGCGTTTTCCTGCATCGTGGTGACGACGAAACGGCCATCGGGGGAAAAGGTGATGCCGGTATGGGCGCCCTTCCATTCGAGATCGGCCGGCTGGCCGGTGATCGCCACCCAATGCATGGAGACGCCGTTGTAGCGGGCAACGGCGATGCGCAGGCCCTTGGGGGCAAAGGCTATGCCCTCGACCGTGCGCTCTTCGGGAAAATCCTTGGTCGTCCCGTCGGCCAGGCGAACATGGGTCGTCTTGCCATAGGCATAGGCGACGGCGCCCTGAGGGCCGGCGGCGACCTGCGATATCCATTTGCGCGGCGCTTCGGCGACAAGGCTCATGGTGCCGTCGGCAGAGATCCGCATCACCTTGCCGTCCTCCCCGCCGGTCAGGAGGCTGTCGCTCGCCTCGTCATGGTCGAGTGAGAGCAGGCCGTCATGGGCCTCAATGGTCTTGTGACCATGATCGAGGCGATGGATGGTGCCGGAGGCTTCGGCGAAGAAGGGTGTGTCCTTGAGGAAGGCCACGCCGACGACGTGGCCTTCGAGATCGAGCGGAGCGACTGTCGGCATCAGTTGGCCAAGCTCTCTTGTTTCAGCATGATCTTATTGGGGATCATGCCTGGACCTCGCAGGCCTTGAAGGTGCGCTCGAGCTTCTCGCGGTCGAGATCACGGCCGATGAAGACGAGCCGGGTCTCGCGCTTCTCGCCATCCTTCCAGGCGCGCTGGTGATCGCCCTCGATGATCATGTGCACGCCCTGGACGACGTAGCGCTCGGCATCGCCGGCAAAAGCGATGATGCCCTTCAGCCGCAGGATATTCGGTCCATCGGTTTGGGTGATCTTCTGAATCCACGGGAAGAAGCGGTCGGGGTTCATCTCGCCGCCGCGCAGCGAGATCGACTGCACCGTCACGTCATGAATGGGTGAGGGCCCATGGTCGTGGTGGTGATGGTGGTGATCGTGGCCATGGTCATGATCATGATGGTCGTGATGATGGTGATCGTGATCGCAATCGGGACCGCAGACGTGATCGTCGTGCTCATCCTGGTCGAGGAAGTGCGGATCGTTTTCGAGCGCCTTTTCGAGATTGAAGGCACCCTGGTCGAGCACCTTCGTCAGGTCGATCTCGGAGCGCTGCGTGCGGTAGATACGCGCGGACGGATTGATCACGCGCACCGTTGCCTCGATCCGCTCCAGCTCTTCCGGCGTCACGAGGTCGGTCTTGTTCAGAAGCACGACATCGGCGAAGGCGATCTGGTCCTCGGCTTCGCGGCTGTCCTTCAGGCGCAGCGGCAGGTGCTTGGCGTCGACCAGCGCCACCACGGCATCGAGCTCGGTCTTGGCGCGCACGTCGTCGTCCATGAAGAAGGTCTGGGCGACCGGCACCGGATCGGCAAGGCCGGTGGTCTCGACGATGATCGCATCGAAACGGCCCGGACGGCGCATGAGCCCCTCGACGACGCGGATCAGGTCGCCGCGCACCGTGCAGCAGACGCAGCCGTTGTTCATCTCGTAGATTTCCTCGTCGGACTCGACGATGAGGTCGTTGTCGATGCCGATTTCGCCGAATTCGTTGACGATCACCGCATATTTGCGGCCGTGATTCTCGCTGAGGATACGGTTGAGCAGCGTCGTCTTGCCGGCACCGAGGTAACCCGTGAGCACGGTGACGGGGATCGGCTTCTGCGTGGATGTTTCGGTCATGGGAGCCTCGAGGATTGGGCGATGCGCCGCGGGCATCTATGTCGCGTCCTGATATAGGAGATGAAGAGACGATGCGCAAATGGCGGCAATCGAATTCGCTGCCGAGATCCTGTCCGCCATTCAACGAGCGAAAAGCGATCAGGAAAGTTCGTCGACGTCGAAAGCGTTCACGTCCTCGAGCAATTCGATGATGCCCTTTACCGCGTGCGCGAGGAGGACTTCGCCGCGCGCCGCGGTCGCGGCGCAAGCATCGCCGGCGACACCTTGCCGGTTAAGGTCGGACATTTTCCAACCGAACGCATGCGGGCCGTAGGCGCGCAAATGCGTGAACCGGGCGATAAATTCGCTCTGGCGGGACGGGAACCGGGCGGCCCGCGTCATATCCACCTTGTCCGGGTGGAGCGCCAGCATCACCGACGTCTCGATGTCGCCGCCATGGATATCGATCGCCTTGTCCTCGGCGCTGATCCAGCCCTCCGGTTGCCCGAAGCGCGTCCAGCTCGTCGCGACCGCGAGCATCCCGAAGCGCACCCGCGCCTCCGTCGTGACGATCGTCATCAGCGGCGAGTTGCCGCCATGAGCGTTCAGCATCACGAATTTGCGCACGCCGAGACGATGGAGATTTTCGGCGATCCCCAGCCAGCGGCCGATCGCTTCGTCATAGGCCAGCGTTCGCGTGCCGGCCACATCCATATGTTCGACCGAGTAGCCGACGGGCTCGACCGGCAGGAATGTTACCGGCAGGTCCGCGGGCAGCGCGGCGGCGACGCGCCGAACGATGCCCTCGGCAATCAGCCGATCGGTTTCGAAGGGAAGATGCGGTCCATGCTGCTCATGTGCGCCGAGCGGCAGCACCGCGATCCACTGCCGCCGCTCGGAAGGCGTGAGATCGACGCGGTTATCGTTCCAGTTGGGCTCGGGCATCGACATTTCTCTTCGGTTCTCCGTCCCTTCTGTCGTAAAATTGTTATTTGAGTCATACAGTTCGTAATCACAAGCTGTATTGCTATAAAAGAGCGTACAGGATTCGGCGGGAGGTCCAATGGGCAAGAAGAGCAAGGCCGAAAAGAAGGGTAAGAACGGCAGGAAAAAGGACGAGCTTGCCGTCGAGCCGCACGATCTTGCTTCAGTTCTTGTACAGGCGGCGCGTTCGATGCGCACCGTACTTTCCCGCAATCTCGTCGAAAGCGGCCTCTATGCCGGACAGGACGGTGTCATGCTCGCGCTGGCCGAGACCGACGGCCTGACGGCAGGCGCGCTCGCTGCAAAACTTGGCGTCAAGGCACCGACGATGACGCGCACGATCGGCCGTATGGAGGCGCAAGGCTTTCTCGAACGCCGACCGGACGAGGAAGATGCGCGGTTGACCAAGGTCTACTTGACCGTGCCTGGGCGCGAACGGCTGCAGACCATTGCAGAGGCCGGTCAGCATTCCGAAAAGCTCGCCACGCGGGGTTTGACCGACAAGCAGGTGCGTACCCTCCTGAAACTGCTGCGGGCGGTCGACAGCAATCTGCAGGCGGCAAGGGCGCCCGATTGATCCGTGTCCCTGCAGCGACACTTCCTGATTGCGGCGATCATTTAAACAGTTTAAAGAGGATTTAAAAACGGGCTGACGAGATCGGTGAAATCAGGGGGACGTAGTGGCGCAAAAGGTCAAGCTTTCGACAATCGCGGAAACACTCGGCCTTTCGACGGCGACAGTATCCCTGGCATTGCGTGACAGCCCACTAGTGGCGACCGTCACCCGCGACAAAATCAAGGAACAGGCACGCGCGCTCGGCTATATCTACAATCGCCGCGCCGCGAGCTTGAGAACATCCCGGTCCGGCATCATCGGTGTCGTCGTGCACGACATCATGAACCCGTTCTACGGCGAAATCCTCAAGGCGATCGAGGCGGAACTTGATCGCGATAAGCAGACCTTCATCCTCTCCAACCATTACGATTCCGTCGAGAAGCAGCGCGACTTCATCGAGACGCTGCTGCAGCTCGGCGGCGACGGCGTCATCATGTCGCCGGCAATCGGCACCCCGCCGGAGGATATCCAGCTTGCCGAGGACAACGGCATGCCCGCGATCCTGATTGCCCGGTCGATCGAGGGGCTCGACGTGCCGATTTTCCGCGGCGACGACGCCTATGGCATTTCGCTTGCGACCAATCACCTTATCGGCCTTGGCCACCGCTGCATCGCGATGGTCGGCGGCACCGACCAGACCTCGACCGGCCGCGATCGCTACCAGGGTTATGTGAATGCGCTGCGCAAGGCGAATATCGAGGTCGATCCGGACTTGCGCATTCCCGGGCCACGCTCCAAGCAGGGCGGCTTCGAGGCGGCCGTGCATCTTTTGTCGCTGCCGCAAAAACCCACCGCAGTCGTCTGCTGGAACGACCTTGTGGCAATCGGAATGATGAACGGCATTGCCCGCGCCGGGCTCGTGCCGGGCGTCGACATTTCGGTCACCGGCTATGACGACCTCGAGGAAGCCTCGATCGCGACCCCGGCTTTGACGACAGTCTGGAACGGCCAGGCCGAGGTCGGCCGCAGCGCGGCACGCGCACTTCTCGACAAGCTTTCCGGCAGCCACGAGCCGGATGGAATCCATCTGATAAAGCCGGAGATGCGCATTCGCCAATCGACCGGCCCACTCCGCGTGACCGCCTGAGCACATCTCCCGAAAGGAGTAACTATGTCGGAGAGCCGCCCCAGAATTCTCGTGCCCGGCAAGATCAACCAGCGCATTCTCGACCGGCTCCCGGAAATGTTCGAAACCGTGCGCATCGAGCGGGCCGATATGGAACTGGTCACGCCGGATATGGCGGACGTCGCCGGCGTAGCGGTCTCTGGCCGCCTGCCTGTGGACCTGATGGATGCGTTACCCCACCTCGAGATCATAGGCAATTTCGGCGTCGGCTATGATGGTGTCGATGTTGCCCGCGCGGCGGCACGACGGATTGTCGTCACCAATACGCCCGATGTCCTGACGGAAGAGGTTGCCGACACCGCGATCGGCCTGCTCCTCAATACGCTGCGGCGCCTACCGCAGGCCGAGCAATGGCTGCGGCAGGGCCGCTGGGTGCAGGAAGGGGCGTTTCCTCTATCGCCGCTCTCGCTTCGAGGGCGCAAGGTCGGGCTTTTCGGCCTCGGGCGGATTGGCCTTGCGATCGCCAGGAGACTGGAGGCCTTCGGCGTTCCGATCGCCTATCATACGCGCACGCCGCGCGAGAGGCTTGCCTATGCCTATTACTCGAGCCTCAAGGGCCTTGCCGAAGCCGTCGACACGATGATCGTGATCGTGCCGGGCACGCCAAGCACGCTGAAAGCCGTCAACGCCGAGATTCTTGCCGCGCTCGGCCCCGAGGGCGTGCTGATCAGTGTCGGCCGCGGCTCGACCGTGGACGAGACGGCCCTTGTTGCCGCCCTTCAGAATGGCGTCCTCGCCGGAGCGGGGCTCGATGTTTTCGAGAACGAGCCACATGTGCCGGAGGCACTGTTGACGCTTCCGAACGTATCGCTTTTGCCGCATGTGGCCTCCGCTTCGGTGGCGACCCGCAATGCGATGTCCGATCTCGTCGTCGACAATCTGAAGGCCTGGTTCTCGACGGGAGAGGCTCTTACACCGGTTGTTGAAACGCCGTTCCGCCGCAAAGAGTGAAAAATCAGGCCTTTGCGTCTCTGTAGGCACACACCGCATCGCCGAAGGCCTTGAACAGCGAGGCCGAAGGCGCGTCGGTTTTCACCCAGTATTCCGGGTGCCACTGCACGCCGACGGCGAAGGCTTTGGCGCCGATCACGGACACCGCCTCGATCGTGCCGTCATCGGCAACCGCTTCGACAGCGAGGCGTGGCGCAGTTGCGGCGATTGCCTGCCGGTGCAGCGAGTTGACCCTGATGCGGCCGACGCCGAGAACGGGCGCCAGGCAGCTTCCTTCCTTGACGACCACGTCCTGGCGAATGCCGTAGGCAACGTCGAGTTCCGGAACGTCAGGCTTGCGATGATCCCAGACACCGGGCTGGTCCTGAATTTCGGTCGCGAGCGTACCGCCGAGCGCGACATTGAGCTCCTGAATGCCGCGGCAGATCGCAAGCAAGGGGATACTGCGGTCGAGAGCACGACGGATCAGCGGCAGGCTGGTGGCGTCGCGGCCCGGATCGAACGGACCGTCCGCATCCGTCGCTTGCCTTCCATAAAGCGAGGGGTGAACATTGGAGCGTGCCCCGCTGGCGAGAACGCCATCCACACGGTCGAGGATCTCGTCGATGTCATTGCCAGTTTCGAGCGCCGGAATGAGAAACGGCATGACGCCGGCACCTTCGACAGCCGCGCGCACATATTGATGGGCGGCAACATGCCAGACGTTGCCGTCGAATTCGCGAAAATCGCAAGGGATCGCAACGACAGGTTTCGACATCATCAAACTCCGTTTCTATTCGGAAAGCCTTGCAGTCAGATATTGGTTAAAGTCAACTGTGAGAATCGCTGTCGACGATCCGCGCCGGTGACTGCGCTTATCTGGTAGGCTAGAATAAGAAACGCGGGAGGGAATTAAGGGCATTTCTTCAAGGTCGGGTAACCATCTCATCCGGAAAACGGCATGGCGCCTGCGCCAGTTGAAGAAATGTGCAAGTCGCGGTCCGAATTTCTCGACGTAGAAATACCTATTCGTGGTTGTAGAAAGCGGTTATTATTGCGAGCTTCTGCAATATTGGGTTGAATCGGTGCAAGTAGCCCCAGTGCCGTTTTGCTACTATCCTGCAATTCGGCAGATGTTTCGGGAGCTTAGACGAAATCTTTCGTTAAGTCCTCGACCCTAACAATCCGGCAAACCCGGAGCTTGGTTCATGATGCCCAATGAACGGGGCGCTCTTCCGACAGATGTTTACCTGTCGTCTGTGAGTTCGCTCTATGAACATCGCCGGACGCTGGTAATCGGCATGCTGTCGCACGTCGTGACCTTCCTGCTTGTCTTCCTCAAGACCTCCGATCCCTTCTATCTGATCTGCGCCGCGACCATTGTGGTCGTTTGGGCGCTCCGCAACCTCGACATGGCTCGCTTCGACCGGCAGGACTTTTCCGGCGCCGACAATGCGATGGTCAGAAAATGGGAGAACCGGTACATCGTCGGTGGCGTCAGCGTGACGCTGACCTGCGGCATTGCATGCGGATATGCAATCGTCGTCAGTCAGGATTCCTTTGCGGAACTTGCGTGCATTTCGGTGACGCTTGCATCGATGATTTCGCTCGTGGGGCGGAACTATGGTTCCGAGCGAGCGGTGCTTTTGTTGTCATCGTCGGCCTGCCTGCCGATCGTGATCGGTCTCTTGACCTTGCGAGACCCCTACATGCTCGTCCTGGCAGTACTGATACTGCCGTTCATTCTGACGACCTGGACGATGGCGAACAATGTGCGCGCCTTCCTATACGAGAATGTCCTTGCCGCGCGGGAAATCTCGACAATCGCCGGCCAATTCGACGCGGCGCTTAATAACATGACGCATGGGCTCTTCATGCTCGACGGCGACCATCGCATCGTGGTCGCGAACGAACGCGCCTGTGAACTCCTCGGTCTTGGCGACAAGGCCGTTCTCAAGGAGCGCCTGCTCAGCGAAGTACTTGAACAAGCCGCCGACCACATGGCGCTTGGCGCGGACAACAAGCAGAAGATTGCGCGACAGCTCGACCTGCTGATTGAGGGAAAGCGCTCGCGCGCGCTGATATCGACGTCGAAAGACCTCTTTCTCGAATTTTCGGCAAACCGACGCGAGAACGGCGAGATCGTCTTGACCTTCGAGGATGTGACCGCGCGTGTGCAGGCGGAAAAGCAGATCCTGCAGATGGTGCGCTTCGACACGCTGACGGGCCTGCCGAGCCGGGACTATTTTGCGGAACTTACCCACAACGCCATGGCTGCCAATGGCGGGCATGGGCGCGACATAGGCTTTCTCCTTGTCGATGTGGCGGAATTCAAGCATGTCAACGATACGCGAGGGCATGTCGTCGGCGACAAATTGCTTCAGACGATCGCCGAACGCCTCAGGAGCCTGACGGGAGATGATGCGATCGCCGCCCGCCTTATGGGTGACGAGTTCGTGGTCTTCTTCCCCAACAAGGCAGATGCCTCCGATCTGGAGGAGCGGATCCGGGCCGTGCATGCCGGTCTGCGCGGTGTTTACGTGGCTGGCGGCTTCACATTCAACATGACGATGAGCGCCGGCTTCGTCATCGTGCCGAGTGGCGATTTCCGGTTCGAAGAGCTGCAGATCAAGGCGGACCTGGCGCTATCGGAGACCAAGGCAAGGAACAAGGGCGGCTGCACGGCCTTCGAAGCCGAGATGGACGCCCGCTATCTCGACCGTCAGAAGCTCAAGAGCGATCTGCGCGAAGCGCTCAACGCAAATGGTTTGAGCCTGTCCTACCAGCCGATGTTCACGCCGGATGGATCGCGGATCGAATGCTGCGAGGCTTTGGCGCGCTGGACGCATCCGGAGCGCGGGCCCGTCCCGCCGAACGTGTTCATCCAGCTTGCCGAAGAGATGGGGGTCGTCACTGACATTACGCGCTATGTTCTAAGGCAGGCTTGCAGAGACTGCATGAACTGGCCGGCGGATGTGTCGGTGTCGGTCAACCTCTCGGTCCTCGATCTGAGGGGCGACGAGATCGTCTCGATGGTCACCGAGGCGCTCGAGGAAACGGGGCTGGACCCGGCGCGGCTGCACCTCGAAGTGACGGAAAGCTGTCTGATGGATGAGCCGGCCAAGGTTCAAGGCATTCTCAGCGACCTGCATGGACGGGGCATGACCATCGCCATAGACGATTTCGGCACCGGTTATTCGAGTCTCAGCTATCTCGATACGCTGCCTGCCGGTATCATCAAGATCGACCGGTCTTTCGTCCGCAACATTCGCGAGGACGCGCGACGCTTCAAGCTCCTGCGGGGCACCGTCAATCTTGCCCGCGCGCTTGGCCTGAAGACGGTCGTCGAAGGAGTCGAGACCGCGGACCAGCTCCAGCTTATCAACGAATTCAATTGCGCCGATCTGATACAGGGTTTTGTCTTCGCAGCACCGATGCCAGCGATCCGCGATCGACGCCTTGTGCAAGCAAGGTGCACGGAAACGAACCACCAAGTCGTCCAGCCAGCGCATCGCCTGACGTCCCGCCTCGTACTGGCGGCGCCTCTGTTTCTGCAGCGGCGCGTCCTTTGAAACGCGCAAACGTCGCTGCAGCACCTTGAATCGCTGGATGATTTTATTCTCAAGTCGATCCCGATTTTGAGGAATCGATGCAGTAGGCACGAGTCCATTCCGCTGCTCTGCCCCCGCATTAGGCTTTCACCGACGCTCAGCGACCCTCAACCACCGGATTCACCATAAAACTTAACCTCCTGTTAAGGTTAACAAAAGGTTAAGTGCAGTCTGTATCATTTTGTGGTTGCCAGCTCGTCAGCCGTCAATAGGTTAACCCTTTGTTAACTATGGGGGTCGACTTATGGGTGCTGATGAGCGCCAGGCAGAGCCTGGAACTTTTTCCGAGAAGCTGATGCAGCTGCTCGACCGCGTCGAATACAGGCGCGTCGAAACCGGCGAGGACATGGAAGACATCGCGCGGCTCAGGTACAAGGCCTACAAGGCCGTCAACCTGATGGAGCTGACGGGATCGACGCTGATAGACGACCTCGACTTCGACAGTCATGCCTATGTCTTCGGGATCTATCTCGACGAGAACCTGGTCAGCACGGTGCGTGTCCACCATGTGACGCCGGACCATCGCGCAAGCACGTCCGGAATCATCTTCGGTCCGGAGATCGATACCTTTCTCGACGCGGGCATGGTGCTGATCGATCCCGGCCGGCTCGCCGTGGACCCCGAGGTGATCGGCGACGACATGCGGGCGCTGCCCTATTTGACGCTCAGGCCGGTTGCCATGGCTTGTGAATATTTCTCCGCCGACCGCTGCCTGACGGCCTGCCGGCCGCGCCATACGGCTTTTTATAAGCGCATCTTTGCCTCGGAGACGGTCGTGGCGTGCCGGGAAAATCTCGGCGTCTACAATGCCGACGGCGCCCTCTTGGTCGCGCGAGTTCGTGGCCAGCGCCCCTCGATCCTCGATCGTTTTCCGGTTTTCGACTCGGAGCCGTTCGAGCGCCGCATGATGTTTGCGGACCGCAACGAAGTGCCGTTCGCGCCGCTGACAATCCTGCCCACCGCGCGAATTGCGCAAGGCAGCTACGGTCGCGCCTACTCCCGTGTATCGGCGAGCGGCTGACGACTGCATGTATTCTTAAATCGTACTGATTTAAGGATACAAACATGCAGCGAGTTAAGATGCTACAGCGTCCTTTGCGCGTCTGATCAAACGGGCGGGCGCTGTACTGCGTCGGCCGCAACCAACGGAAGGGCGCAAACAGGGTATCGTTTATGCCGCAGTCCTCGCGGGCGAGTTTTCGTTGCGCATGGCTTGCGCATTGTGTATGCGGAGCTAAAGGACTGTCTGCTCACCCGCTTGGCAGGCGGTTCCGTTCGTGGATCAAGGTTGAAAGGCGGACGTGGCCATTGGCCGCGCCGCAGCATTCTGGGAGAATTGGACGATGGCAGAGCATCATTCGGGACCGGTCGAAACGGGCGCTCCGATGGACTATTCCGAGCATGAGAAGACCTACAACCTCTTCCTGAACGCGACGAAATACGGCACGCTGTTTTGCGCCACGATGCTGATTGCGATGGCTGCAGCCTTTTTCACAACGATGGGCTTCTTCAGCTCGCTCGTGCTGCTGATCATCCTTAACGTGGTCGGTTTCCTCCTTCTTCGCTAACCGGATTCTCTGACATTTCGTTGGATGCGGGGCAGGAGGGTGCCCGGCCTTCGGCCGTCGGAGATAATCCGGCTTTACCTCACCGCGTGAGGAACGTTTTCGACGGCGGGCAGCGCCTGCCTTCGACGGAAGAGTGCCTGTCACCTTGGATGCGGCCCGCCGTAAGAGGGCGCTCCAGCAGTCGAAAAAGATGCTCGCGGTCCGCTTCGGCTCGACTGTGAGTCGGGAGGGGGACTTGTGAGCGAGATTGTCTTTATCGCGAAGGAAACGGATGCGCATGAAGGGCGCGTCGCGGGTTCGGTCGAAAGCGTCAAGAAATTGAAGTCGCTGGGCTTCGACGTGGTCGTCGAAGCGGGCGCGGGCCTCAGGTCGCGCGTCCTCGATCCGGAATACGAGAAGGCTGGCGCGCGCATAGGCTCGTCGGCAGATGCCAAGAGCGCGGACGTGATCCTCAAGGTGCGGCGGCCGACGGCGGAGGAGATTTCCGGCTACAAGTCTGGTGCGATTGTCATCGCCATCATGGATCCCTATGGCAACGACGGCGCGGTCGCGGCGATGGCTGAGGCGGGGCTCACCGCCTTTGCGATGGAACTGATGCCGCGCATCACCCGGGCGCAGTCGATGGACGTGCTTTCCTCCCAGGCGAACCTTGCCGGCTACCAGGCGGTGGTCGATGCGGCCTATGAATACGACCGGGCGCTGCCGATGATGATGACGGCGGCCGGCACGGTGCCGGCAGCGAAGGTGTTCGTCATGGGCGCCGGCGTTGCCGGGCTCCAGGCGATCGCGACGGCACGGCGTCTCGGCGCGGTCGTCTCGGCCACCGACGTCCGCCCCGCGGCCAAGGAGCAGGTCGCCTCGCTCGGCGCCAAGTTCATCGCCGTCGAGGACGAAGAGTTCAAGGCGGCCGAGACCGCCGGCGGTTACGCCAAGGAAATGTCGAAGGATTACCAGGTCAAGCAGGCCGCGCTCGTCGCCGAGCATATCGCCAAGCAGGACATCGTCATCACCACGGCGCTGATCCCGGGCCGCCCGGCGCCGCGGCTCGTGACCCGCGAGATGCTGGATTCCATGAAGCCCGGCTCGGTCGTCGTCGACCTCGCCGTCGAGCGCGGCGGCAATGTTGAGGGAGCGGAAGCCGGAAAGGTCGTGGAGGTCGGAGGCATCAAGGTCGTCGGCCACTTGAACGTGCCGGGCCGCATCGCTGCTTCCGCCTCGCTGCTCTATGCCAAGAACCTCGTCACTTTCCTCGAGACGATGGTTTCGAAGGAGACGAAGGCACTGGCGCTCAATATGGAGGACGAGCTCGTCAAGGCGACGGCGCTGACCCACGGCGGGGCCGTGGTGCATCCGGCCTTCGGCGGCGCGAAAGAGGGGGACAAGTGATGGCGAATGAACTTCTCGACAAGGCGTTGGCCGATCTCGACCGGGCGGTCGAAGCGGTCCGGACCGCGGCCGAATATGTGCCGGATGCGGCCGGCGCGGTGGCGCACGGTGCCACCGGCGGCGCGATCGATCCCTTCGTCTTCCGCCTGGCAATCTTCGTGCTGGCGATCTTCGTCGGCTATTACGTCGTCTGGTCGGTGACGCCGGCGCTGCACACGCCGCTGATGGCGGTGACCAATGCGATCTCGTCGGTGATCGTCGTCGGCGCGCTGCTGGCGGTCGGCATCTCGGCATCGGGACTTGCCACCGGCTTCGGCTTCGTGGCGCTGGTTCTCGCCTCGGTCAACATCTTCGGCGGCTTCCTGGTTACCCAGCGCATGCTCGCCATGTACAAGAAAAAAGACAAGTGAGGCGGGCCGATGAACGCTAACTTCGCAGCCTTCCTCTACCTCGTCTCCGGCGTCCTGTTCATCACGGCGCTGCGCGGCCTGTCGCATCCGACCACCAGCCGGCGGGGCAACGCTTACGGCATGATCGGCATGGGCATCGCCATCGCCACGACGCTCTTTCTCGCCATGCCGTCATTCGGCGGCTTTCTGTTGATCGTGCTCGGGCTCGCGCTCGGCGGTGGCACCGGCGCCTATATCGCCAAGCGCATCCCGATGACGGCGATGCCGCAGCTCGTCGCAGGCTTCCATTCGCTCGTCGGCCTTGCCGCGGTGCTGGTCGCCGCCGGCGCGCTTTATGCACCGTCCTCCTTCGGCATCGGCGAGATCGGCGCTATCCACGCCCAGGCGCTCGTCGAGATGGCGCTCGGCGTCGCGATCGGTGCGATCACCTTCACCGGCTCCGTCATCGCCTTCCTGAAGCTCGACGGCCGCATGTCGGGCAAGCCGATCCTCTTGCCCTACCGCCATGCGATCAACATCGCGCTGGTCGCGCTCGTCGTCTTCTTCATCGTCGGGCTGGCGCTGACAGAGAGCCATTTCGATTTCTGGGCCATCGTTCTTCTGTCGCTCGTCTTCGGCGTCCTGATCATCATCCCGATCGGCGGCGCCGACATGCCGGTCGTCGTTTCGATGCTCAACTCTTACTCCGGCTGGGCGGCCGCCGGCATCGGCTTTACGCTCGGCAACCTGGCGCTGATCATCACCGGCGCGCTGGTCGGCTCGTCGGGTGCGATCCTCTCCTACATCATGTGCAAGGGCATGAACCGCTCGTTCATCTCGGTGATCCTCGGCGGCTTTGGCGGTGAGACTGCGGCCGCCGGCGGTGACGACGGCATCCAGCGCACCGTGAAGCAGGGCTCGGCCGACGACGCCGCCTTCCTGATGCAGAACGCCTCGAAGGTGATCATTGTGCCGGGTTATGGCATGGCTGTGGCGCAGGCGCAGCACTCGCTTCGCGAGCTCGCCGACAAGCTCAAGGAAGCGGGCGTCGAGGTCAAATACGCAATCCATCCGGTCGCCGGTCGCATGCCCGGGCACATGAATGTGCTCTTGGCCGAAGCGAACGTGCCCTATGACGAGGTGTTCGAGCTCGAGGACATCAACTCCGAATTTGCCCAGGCCGACGTCGCCTATGTCATTGGCGCCAATGACGTCACCAACCCGGCGGCGCGCGACGACAAGACCTCGCCGATCTACGGCATGCCGATCCTCGACGTCGACAAGGCCAAGACCTGCCTGTTCGTCAAGCGCTCGCTCGGCTCCGGCTATGCCGGCATCGATAACACGCTGTTCTACAAGGACGGCACGATGATGCTCTTGGGTGACGCCAAGAAGGTCACCGAGGAAATCGTCAAGGCGATCAATCACTAAGCGGGAATCATCCCCAGGATCGATCAGTACCATTCAGACGAAAATGCCCGCCGCGCGGCGGGCATTTTTGATTCATCCACCCCGAAGCTCCACGAGTGTTCCGCCGATCCGACGCCGTAAGGATCAGGTGGCGGCAATTTCCGGGTCCCAGGTAAACAGCTCCTTTGCCCGGGCGATGCCGCGCAACGCGAAGCGGCCAAGTGAAACGGCGTCGGCGCGCAGGACGGGCGGACAGGCCGCGACAAATTCCGAGGACATGATGACATGTCGTTCGACCGACCGGCACATTGATGCGATCCGGCTCACCTCGTTGACCGCCGGACCGACGACCGTGAAGTCGAGCCGGTTCTGGCTGCCGATATTGCCATAAAAGACCTCGCCGATGTGCAGGCCCAGGTAAACGTCAGTCGTCGGCTTTCCATCCACGAGCCGTTTCGCGTTCAGTTCGTTCAGCATCAGGCGCAACTGCCGCTCGGCGGCGACGGCCGAGGCACAGGCGCTGGCGCGGTCGTCGGCATTGAAGATCGCCAGTACGCCGTCGCCGATCAGCTTCAAGACGCTGCCGCCATGATCGTGTATGGCGGTGATCACGGTGCCGGCATAGTCGTTGAGAAGCGGAATGACTTCCTCTGGTGCGACGGTCTCGGATATCCGCGTATAGTTGCGCAGGTCGGAAAACCACATGACGGTCTCGATTTTCTCGGCCGCCCCGCGCTCGATGCTGCCCTTGACGACCCGTTGGCCGGCATCCTGGCCGAGATAAACGTCGGCGAGCGTGCCGATAATGCGGACACAGGAGGCCGCCTTGACGGCGAGCGCCAGCGTCGGCAACAGCACTCTCAACGCGTCGACCTCATCTTCGCTGAATCCGCCCGCCCTTTTTGTCGTCCAATAGGAATAAAAGCAGTCCATTTCGCCGACGCGGCCCCGGTCGGTAAAATAATGGATCATGCTAACGCAGTCGGTATGGCCGTCCGCCTTCAGCGTATCGAGGAAATTGTAGGGAACGGCTGTTTCAGCGGCGAGCCGAATGCGTCGCTCGGCCTGGCGTTCCACGAGCATGTGATAGAAGATTGAGCGGTGCCAGCTCGCCTGCATCTCGCCGGTGGCGGTCGATCCATAGGGAGTGACCTCGGGGGCATTCCCGCTTTCGCTGTCCCAAATGAAGGAGCGACCTTCGATTTCAGGATGAAGCGTGTCGATCAGGCCGAGCGCGCGCTCGATGGGGAGCCCGGCCTGCCTGCACCTCTCGCAGAAGCCGGCGAGCAGCTCGGACTCCTCGCTCCCGCGGATCCCCTGCTCGGATATCCACAGTATTAACTCGCGGATCTGCTGGTCGTTCATCATTCTACCTGTCGAGACGACATCTGCTTCTACAAGGCCCGCGCGTCCAGTCGGACGCGCAAAGATGGCTGTAGTACTTTGAATTGCTGGCACCTGCGGTGCAAATGGCCAATGCGATAACCTATTCGACATTTGATCGTTGGGCCAGTTGCAGTTCGCTCTCTCCGGCCGGCTTACGAACAGGCAGGTGTGGAACGGCAAAGGCCCCGGCTTTGACCGGGGCCTTGAAGCTCTCTTCCGCCATCTGGCGGCTCTCACTGCATGTTTCCTTAAATCGTAGCCGATTTAAGGATAAAAACATGCAGCAACTCAAAGTGATACAGCGTCCTTTGCGCGTCTGATAAGACGCGCGGCGCTGTAGCTTGCTGATCAGCCTGCCGGCGCCAACGTCAATTGGTCGACGCCGACGGCAATGTTCAGCCCTTCCTGGACCTGGACATTCACTGGCTGCAGCATGAAGGCCTTGTTCGTGCCACCGGCGATCACCTTGGCACCGCCGCCGACCGCAAAGCTCGCATCGGCCCCAAGGCCGTAATATTCGCCTGCAAGGGCGTGCGCGGTCACCGGCGTGCCGGTCTTGGCCAGCACATCCCAAACCATCACCGTCTTTCCGGTCGCACCGAAGTCAAGGCCGAACTTCCTGATCATGCCCGCATAGACGGCGGTCGGCGCGCCATTGGCGGGCCTGTAGGTGCACATCAGGTTCTTCGTCGAAGTGATGATGAGACCCGTGCCGCCTTCCGAGCCGCAAGTCAGGCGGCCGAGCGTGACATAGCTTTGCGCAGCTGCGGGTGCAGCACCCGAAAGGGCAGCAAGGGCGGCCGCTGCGATAAAGGTTTGCTTGATCATGGCTCAGTCTCCGTTATTGAAGCCATTGGTCAAACGGAGTTGAGCCTGTGAAGGTTCCCACCGGCGGGGCACGCGCCGCCGTCCCTCTAGCGCCGCGCGTCTTATCAGACGCGCAAAGGACGCTGTAGCACCTTGAATTGTTGCATGTCTTTGTCCTTAAATCGACGCCGATTTGAGGAGACATGTATTAGGCCAGCATAAAAAAACGCCCGCGAGATTGTCGCAGGCGTCGAAAGAGCGGGAAATTTCGGATCAAGACACCGATTTCACACGGGCGAGACCCGCCCGGGCCGGCTCGTATTTGGGATCGAGCGAAAGCGCGTGCGAATAGGACTTCGACGCCTTAGCCTTGTCGCCGCGGCGCTCATAGATCAGAGCCTGGTTTGCCCAGGACTCCGCCACTTTGCCGTTCAGGTTGATAGCGGTGTTGAAATCGGAAAAGGCATTGTCGTCATCGCCCTGTGCGACGTAGGAAATGCCGCGGCCATTATAGGGTTCCGGGGAACTTGGTGAGAGCGAAATCGCTGTCGAGAAATCCTCGATCGCCTGCCCATGCTCGTTGCGCGCCTGATAGATCAAGCCGCGATTGTGAAAGGCGCGCGGGTCGGTCGTGTCGAGCTGGATCGCCTTGTTGAAGTCGTTGAAGGCAGCGTCGAGCTGGCCCGCCTGGCGATAGAGGTTGCCGCGGCCGATGTAGGCGACGTCGTAGCTCGGATTGAGCTGCAGCGATGCATTGTAATCCGAGAGGGCGGCCTGCTGGTTGCCCATGTTGCGCTGGACGAGTGCGCGATTGGCATAGGCCTGGTAGAAGCGCGGATTGAGCTCGATCGCCTTGTCGAAATCGGCGAGCGCGCGACGGAATTCGCCGGCACGACCGTAGGCCGAGCCGCGTACATTGTATCCTTCCGGATCGCTCGGATTGGAGGCGATGACGTTCGAAAGCGAGGCGATGTTTTCCTCCGAGCCCTGCGCCCGCTCGACACGGATCATCGAGTCGGAGTTGTCGGTCTGGCAGCCTGCAAGAAGCAGGGCGGAGCCAAGGATGAGCATGGCAGCAAGCTTCGGCCTGCGCTGGTGGCGGCGGTGCGCCTCGTTGATGGCGGAGACGTCCGCAGTCATGGCAGCAAGTGTCAAAGTCGATCCCTCAATGCGACAATGTCCCGAAAGCCGTCGGCTTTCCGTTCACGGAGACCGGCGAATACGCGGGGCTCCAGCCAGGGGTTCATCAGATCCTCCGGCGATCCGACCGGCTTATCCCGTCCGGGCGTCTGACCGTCGCAAGCTGATGCGTCACGCTAGCTTGCCGACGGATATGGTGTCCATACAAAAAAGGCGGCGGCGATACCTCGCCCCCGCCACGACTTACATTGGAAAGCGTCGAAAAAACGACAAATCAGCGAGCCAGAAGGCCTTCACGCTGTGCGCGCTTACGAGCCAGCTTGCGAACGCGGCGGACGGCCTCGGCCTTTTCGCGCGCACGCTTCTGGGACGGCTTTTCGTAGAAATCACGCATCTTCATTTCGCGGAAAATGCCTTCGCGCTGCATCTTCTTCTTGAGAGCGCGGAGCGCCTGGTCGACATTGTTATCGCGGACAAGTACCTGCACGTGAATCCCGTTCCTTTGTTTCGAGTTGTCAGCCTCACCGTCAGGTATGGGAGGCAAAGAATCTGCGTTCGCTGAGCTGGAAGCTCTACGATTAAAGGAGCGGATAACAGATCGTGCAGGGAAAGTCCAGTGACGACGGCGCGAGCGGGCCGGAAAAATGCACAAGCGCGGATTCTACTGCGCATGGCGGGCTTAAACGCATCCGCGGGCGTGTTTACATGATGTCGCAAGTCCGTCCAAGTTCGCCGAATCGCGTCGCAAAAGAAACGTTGCATGGCTCTGAGATTTGCGATTTCTAACCCCAACAACACGTTTTCTCGGGTTCATGGAGTAGCAGGCGGATGCGCAAATATTCTGTTTTTGCCGTGGCGCGCGAGGCGCTGCGCGGCCACAAGGGCTGGGGGCCGCATTGGGCCTCGCCGGAGCCGCGCAAGGAATATGACGTCATCATCATCGGCGGGGGCGGGCATGGCCTGGGCGCTGCCTATTACCTCGCCAAGGAGCATGGCGTCACCAATGTCGCGGTGCTCGAAAAGGGCTGGATCGGTGGCGGCAACACCGGCCGCAATACGACGATCATCCGGTCCAACTATCTCTATGAAGAGAGCATGGACATCTACGAGCATTCGCTGAAGCTCTGGGAGAACCTGTCGCAGGACCTGAACTACAACGTCATGTATTCGCCGCGCGGCGTCATGATGCTGTCGCACAACATCCATGACCAGCAGTCCTTCAAGCGGCACATCAATGCCAACCGGCTCTACGGCATCGACAACGAGTGGCTGACGCCGGAACAGGCCAAGGCCTATTGTCCACCGCTCGATATTGCGAAGACCGCCCGCTATCCGATCAACGGCGCGGCATTGCAGCGGCGCGGCGGCACCGCGCGCCATGATGCGGTCGCCTGGGGCTATGCGCGCGGCGCTTCCGACCGCGGCGTTCACATTATCCAGAACTGCGAAGTGACGGGGATGCGCCGCGATGCAACCGGTCGCGTGATCGGCGTCGATACAAATCGTGGCTTCATCGGCGCGAAGAAGGTCGGCATTTCTGCGGCGGGCCACTCGTCGGTGCTGATGCAGATGGCCGACGTGCGGGTGCCGCTGCAGAGCCAGCCGCTGCAGGCGCTCGTCTCCGAGCCGCTGAAGCCGATCTTCCCCTGCGTCGTCATGTCGAACTCGGTGCACGCCTATATCTCGCAGTCGGATAAGGGCGAGTTCGTCATCGGCGCTGGCACCGACCAGTACAATTCCTATTCGCAGACCGGCGGCTTGCAGATCATCACCCATACGCTCGACGCGATCTGCGAACTCTTCCCGATGTTCCGTCGCGTCAAGATGATGCGGCAATGGGGCGGTATCGTCGACGTGACGCAGGACCGTTCGCCGATCCAGGGCGTCACGCCGGTGCCGGGTCTTTATCTCAACGCCGGCTGGGGAACGGGCGGCTTCAAGGCGACGCCGGGTTCGGCCAACCTCTTTGCCCATCTCATCGCACGCGGCGAACCGCACAGGCTTGCTGCCGGCTTGACGCTCGAGCGTTTCCGCACCGGGCGGCTCATCGACGAGGCGGCCGCTGCCGCCGTTGCGCATTGATGCGAGGACATTCCAGATGCTTCTGATTTACTGCCCCTATTGCGAAGAAGAGCGCTCCGAGCTTGAATTCCGCAATGCAGGCGATGCCCACATCGCTCGCCCGACCAATATCGCCGAGATCAGCGACGAAGAGTTCGAAGCCTATTTCTTCCTGCGCGACAACCCGAAGGGTGTGATCTTCGAGAGATGGCGGCACATCCATGGCTGCGGCCGTTTCTTCAATGCGGCCCGTGACACGGTGAGCGACCGGTTCCTCACCACCTACAAGGCCGGCGAGCCGAAGCCCGACCTCAACGCAGAGCCGAAGACGAGCGCACAGGTCGAAACCTACGAGGCCCTGGAAGGAGCAGCACAATGAGCGGGGGCAATCGCATTTCGGGTGCGGGACGCCTGACGCCCGCCCGCACCGCCAGGTTCACCTTCGACGGCCGGACGCTGACGGCGCTCGAGGGCGATACGGTTGCCTCGGCCTTGCTTGCCCATGGCATCCATCTTGTCGGCCGGTCGTTCAAGTACCACCGTCCGCGCGGCATTCTTTCCGCCGGCGCTGAGGAACCGAATGCGCTGCTCGACGTATCGCGCGACGCGGCACGCAGACAGCCGAACGTGCGCGCCACGGTGCAGGAGGTCTTCGACGGGATGAAGGTCTCGTCGCAAAACCGCTGGCCGTCGCTCGCGTTCGATGTCGGCGGGTTCAACGATCTGCTCTCGCCCTTCTTCGCTGCAGGTTTCTACTACAAGACGTTCATGTGGCCGAAGGCGGCATGGCACAGCCTCTACGAGCCCTTCATCCGCCGTGCGGCCGGCCTCGGCGTTGCACCGACGGAGGCCGATCCGGATCACTATGCGAGCCGGTACGTGCATTGCGACGTGCTGGTGGTCGGCGCGGGCGTTGCCGGCCTTTCGGCGGCGCTCGCGGCTGCGCAGGCCGGCGCTAAGGTCATCCTCTGCGACGAACAGTCGGAAGTGGGCGGTGCGCTCCATTATGACAGCGGCACGGTCGTCGACGGCAAGCCCGGCTACGAATGGGCGCAGGCGACCGGCAAAGCGCTCGCGGAGAAGGACAACGTCACGGTGCTGACCCGCACGACCGCGTTCGGCTACTACAACCACAACTTCGTCGGTCTCGTCGAACGGGTCACCGATCATCTCTCTGCCCCGGACAAGGCATTGCCGCGCGAGCGGCTCTGGCAGGTGCGGGCGAAGAAGGTCATTCTCGCCAACGGCGCGATCGAGCGTCACATGGTCTTCGCCAACAACGACCGGCCGGGCATCATGCTGGCGTCGGCGGGGCGCACCTATCTCAACCATTTCGGCGTCGCCGTCGGTACCAAAGTCGGCATCTACACGGCGCATGATTCCGCCTATGAGGCCGCCTTTGACCTCAAGAAGGCGGGGGTCTTCGTGCCGGCGATCGTCGACAGCCGCGAGAAGCCCGGCGAGGCGGTGCTCAACGAGGCACGCCGGCTCGGCATCGAAGTGCTGACCGGTCATTCGGTCGTCAACACCACGGGCAAGCTCAGGATCGCGTCGATCAGTGTCGCTCGAAGGGGTGGCGGCGCTGCACGCAAGATCGCGGTCGATGCGCTGCTGGTCTCCGCCGGCTGGACGCCATCGGTGCACCTCTTCTCGCAATCGCGTGGCAAGGTGAAGTTCGATGCCGCAACAGAGCGCTTCCTGCCGGGTACCTATGCGCAGGATTGCCTCTCGATCGGTGCATGCAACGGCACGGACGATCTCCAGGCGACGATCGACGAGGCGCTTGCCGCCGGTGAACTGGCAGCGCGCGCTGCTGGTGCTGAAAACGGATCGCAACTCGCAATCTCCGGCGAGAACGCCTTCGCCTGGACGGGCGGCATGATCGGCGCAGCCGAAGGGGCAGGGCCAGACACGACGGTCAAGGCCTTTATCGACTTCCAGCACGACGTCTGCGCCAAGGACATTCGCCTTGCCGTGCGCGAGGGCATGCACTCGGTGGAGCATATCAAGCGCTTCACCACCAACGGTATGGCGTCCGACCAGGGCAAGCTCTCAAACATGCACGGGCTCGCGATCGCCGCGGAAGCGCTCGGCAAGGGGATCCCCGAGGTCGGGCTGACGACCTTCCGCCAGCCCTACACGCCGGTGACTTTCGGCACGATCGTCAACCATTCTCGTGGGAGCCTGTTCGATCCGGCCCGCAAGACGCCGATGCATGCCTGGGAAGAGGCGCGAGGCGCCGAGTTCGAGGATGTCGGCAACTGGAAGCGCGCCTGGTTCTATCCGAAGGCCGGTGAGTCCATGCACGAAGCGGTTGCGCGCGAATGCAAGACCGTTCGCGAGGTGGCCGGCGTCTTCGATGCGTCGACGCTCGGCAAGATCGAGGTCGTCGGCCCCGATGCGGCCAAGTTCCTCAATCTGATGTACACGAACGCATGGGACAACCTGAAACCCGGCCGCTGCCGCTACGGCATCATGCTGCGCGACGACGGCTTCGTCTATGACGACGGCGTTGTCGGCCGTCTTGCCGAGGACCGCTTCCACGTGACGACGACGACCGGCGGCGCGCCGCGCGTCATGCACCACATGGAAGACTATCTGCAGACGGAGTTCCCGCATCTCAAAGTCTGGCTCACCTCGACCACTGAGCAGTGGGCGGTCATTGCGGTGCAGGGTCCGAAGGCGCGCGAGATCATCGCGCCGCTCGTCGAGGGCATCGATCTTTCGAACGAGGCCTTCCCGCACATGAGCGTTGCCGAAGGGCGGATCTGCGGCGTGCCGACGCGGCTTTTCCGTATGTCGTTCACCGGCGAACTCGGTTTCGAAGTCAACGTTCCCGCGGACTACGGTCAGGCCGTATGGGAGGCGATCTGGGCTCGGGCTGAACCAATGGGCGCCTGCGCCTATGGCACCGAGACGATGCACGTGCTGCGCGCCGAGAAGGGCTACATCATCGTCGGTCAGGATACGGACGGGACCCTCACTCCGGACGATGCCGGCCTTTCCTGGGCGGTGTCGAAGAAGAAGCCGGATTTCGTCGGCATTCGCGGGCTGAAGCGCCCGGACCTCGTCAAGGACGGTCGCAAACAGCTCGTCGGTCTCCTTACCAAGGATCCGAAGGTGGTTCTGGAGGAAGGCGCGCAGATCGTTGCCAATCCGAACGAGCCGAAGCCGATGACCATGCTTGGCCATGTCACCTCGTCCTATTGGTCGTCAAATTGCGGCCGTTCGATCGCCCTGGCAGTTGTCGCCGGCGGTCGCGCCCGGCTCGGGCAGACGCTCTATGTGCCGATGGCCGACCGGACGATCGCCGTCGAGGTGAGTGACATGGTGTTCTTTGACAAGGAAGGAGGTCGCCTCCATGGCTGACCAGGCAACTGCAATCCGCAATGCTCCGCTCGCCGGCCTCCGTGGCGGCTCGCCGGCGGCGATCCTGACGCCCGCGGGGCCCGCCTCGCGGATATCCCTGCGCGCCGCACCGGACGCAGTTGTGGCGCTCTCCGCGGCGCTGGGGATCACTCTGCCGACGCGACCGAAGACGTCCGCTTCGACCGGAAAGCGCCACGCGCTCTGGCTCGGTCCGGACGAGTGGCTGGTGATCGACGAAGACGGCAAGGATTTGATGGCGGCTGCCGCGTCCAGTGGCGTCATGCATTCGGCGGTCGACATTTCCCATCGCAACACGGCCGTCATCGTCAGCGGCCCGGGCGCCGAGGTGGCGGTCAACAGCGGTTGTCCGCAGGACCTTTCGCTCGCGATCTTCCCGGTCGGCGCTTGTTCGCGGACGATCCTGGGTAAGGCGGAAATCGTGCTTTTCCGCACGGCCGAGGATATTTTCCGCGTCGAGTGCTGGCGGTCGTTTTCGCCCTTTGTCTTCGGTCTCCTCTCCGAGGGTGCGGAGGACGCGGGGCACTGAAGAGGCGTTGCTCTCAAACTTGGAAGCGGCGGAGTGATCCGCCGCTTTTCTTTTGTAAGCGACCGAGACCTGGCCCCTCATCCGCCTGCCGGCACCTTCTCCCCGTTTTGACGGGGAGAAGGGATATGCCGCGCTGCCGAAGTCCCCTCTCCCTGCGTGCGGGGAGAGGGCTAGGGTGAGGGGCAATTCACTCCAACAGTGTCTCGACTCATGAGAACCGATCACGCTAACTTTTGGGTCAATTCAACCGAGAATCATGAGCTTGAAGCGGAGGAGCGAGCGTGAAGACACGCGCGGCGGTGCTGAGGAAATCACCGGTCGAAAGGCCCTATGCCAACACCCGGCCTCTATCGATCGAGACCGTCGACCTCGATCCGCCGGGGCCGGACGAGCTTCTGGTCAGAATTGGTGCCGCCGGGCTCTGTCACTCCGACCTCTCGGTCATCAATGGCGATCGGCCACGTTCGGTGCCGATGGCGCTTGGCCACGAGGCGGCGGGCACCGTGGAGGCGGTCGGGAGCAGCGTGCGCGACATCGCGCCCGGTGATCGCGTGGTGATGAGCTTCATGCCGAGCTGCGGCCATTGCCCGCCCTGCGCGGAGGGCAGGCCGGCGCTCTGCATTCCGGGTGCGGAGGCGAACGGCAAGGGGACGCTGCTTTCAGGCGAGCGCCGTCTGCGCTGCGATGCGGTTCCGGTGCATCACCATCTCGGCGTTTCCGCCTTTGCCGATTATGCCGTCGTCTCGCGCCATTCCGCCGTCAGGATCGAGGCGGATCTGCCGATGGTCGAAGCGGCCCTGTTCGGCTGTGCTGTACTCACCGGCGTCGGTGCAGTCGTCAACACCTGCCAGGTCAAGCCGGGCCAGTCCGTTGCCGTTGTCGGTCTCGGCGGCGTCGGGTTGGCGGCGGTTCTAGGCGCAATCGCTGCCGGCGCCGAACGTGTCGTCGCGGTCGATCTGTCCGAGGACAAGCTGAAGCTGGCGCTCCAACTCGGCGCGACCGATGCGTTCCTGGCCGGTGATCCGGATGTAGCCGAAAAGATCCGCGAGGCGACCCGCGGCGGCGTCGACCATGCGGTGGAGGCGGCGGGATCGGTCAGGGCCTTCGAGCTTGCCTATCGTATCACCCGGCGCGGCGGCTTGACGGCGTCGGCAGGACTTGCCCACCCCTCAAGCCAGATCGCCATCCCTGCCGTCAGCCTCGTCGCCGAGGAGCGCACGATCCGCGGCAGTTACATGGGAAGCTGCGTGCCGAGCCGAGATATCCCGCGATTCATTGCCCTCCACCGGCGCGGCAAGTTGCCAGTCGACCGGCTGCTATCGAGCACGGGGCCGCTCGAAGAGATCAACGAGGCCTTCGATCTTCTCGATCAGGGGCGGGTCATCCGCCATGTGATCACGTTCTGACCTTGTCGCTTCGACAATCATTCCTTTTTCGGCAGGCCAATCCAATCTATCCACCGACCATGGAAATCCGCCCGACCGATCAGGTGCTTCTCGCCGCCGGGCCAGGTCTGGAGCGACAACGCGGCGCCGGGTCTCAAACCATCCGCTTCCATCTGCAGCCAAGCAAACGGCGCATTTGCCGTCGCCGCTTTTCCCGCAGCAGCGATCAGGGCCTCGCCCTCTTGCTGGGCGGATTGAGGCAGGTATTGCCAGGCGACCGAGTGATAGACGACGTGGATCGCACCGGGAAAGGGATGGGCGAGGCGCTGTTTCAGCCAGTCAACGGCGTCTCTGCGCTCGACAAGGTTGCCATGGGCAGCCGCGATCGCCAACGCGTTTCGGGTCCGCTCGAGCCGGTCCGGCTGGTCGGCCCAGATGTAGGAGAGCAGTCGCAACCGTTGCTCCTCGCTTGCTGGATCAAGCGGGTTGATGTCGCATCCTGCCCGTCCGACGATTTCGACCGATCCGACGGATGGCGCTTCTCCCGACCACTGGGGCGAGATAATGACGCCGGATGCCATATCGCCCCATTGGCTGCCGGAAAACTCGTAGCCGTAGCGGTCCCAGTGCAGATTGAGACCGGCACTCGCGCCAACTTCTGACAGGACAAGTGGTTTGCCGAAAGCGCGTGCGACCGTAAGAAAACCGACAAGCAATACGCCCGAGCGGCGCACCTCATTCGTCTGCGGCGCGGAAGAGAGCCGGTCGAGGATGAAATCGGCCTGCGTCCGGAAAGCCGCGTCACACGCGGCCCAGAGCGTTTCATCGTCGACAACATTCGGCGGATAGCATGAAGCCAGCCTATCGTCGCGCCTCGCCAACACGAGGGCATGAAGCGCACCGAACAGCCGCAGCGGTACGGAGTCCGCTTCAGGCCGGGGATCGCCTTCCCAGTCTAAGACCCGGCGGCCGACCGCACTCTCACGATCGAGCCGCTCTGCTGCCAGCCGGCAGAGCCTGGCCATGAAAGGGGAACCGAGTTCTTCGCACGCCTTGTGTTGCCCGTGAAAGGCCCGGCGGACACGCTCCTCGGTTTCCGCTTGCTCAGGCATCGGCCGGCCGGTCCTTCGGGTCGAACTGGATGATCGTCTGCCATGTCGCCGTCAGGGCGGGCTTGCGCTCGCCCTCGATCTCGACGGTTACGTCATAGGTGATCATCAGCATGCCGGCGCCGCGAAAGCGGGCGTCTGCCATGGTGAACCGGCCGCGCACCCTGGCGCCGCTCTTTACCGGCGCGATGAAGCGAACCTTGTCGAAGCCGTAATTGATGCCCATCGTCTGTTCGCGGATCTTCGGCAGGCAATTGTAGTTCATCGCCGAAAGCAGCGAGAGCGACAGGAAGCCGTGGGCGATCGTGCCTCCGAAAGGCGTTTCTGCTGCCGCGCGCACCGGATCGGTGTGGATGAACTGGAAGTCGCCCGTCGCCTCGGCAAAACTATCGATGGTCTTCTGAGTCACGGTGATCCAGTCGGAAACGCCGAGCTCCTTGCCGATCAAATTCTTGACTTCTGAAAGCGAAATTTCGTGCGGCATATGATTGTCCTGATCGCCTCAAAAACATTAGAGCGAGATGCGGGCAAAAAACCGCTCACACGTTTCCTCATCCCGCTCCACGGGCCCCTCAGTTGATCTATAGGCTGACGACGCAACCCTAGCAAGTGGTGGTAAAAACTCAGAAAATCTCGACGAAGAAGGTGACCGAGCGAGGGGCGACGAACGGGGGTGCCGCAGTCTCGGAAAGAGCGTCGCGCCACTCGCCGTCGAGGCTTGCTGGAAGCTGAAAAGGATGCGGCGCATGACCGCGGTTGATGACCACGGCGAGCCGTGTCGCTCGTCGCTGTTCCCGGTCCCCGGTCGAAAGCAGCATGACGAGATTATCGGTCGCCGGGTGCTCCCAATCCTCGATCATCAAGGGATGGCCGTCGAGACGCAGCCAGGTGACGTCGCCCTTGCCGGTGAAGAAGCGCGTCTCCGCGAAGACGTCAAAACGCCGACGCATCGCTGAGAGCGCGGCCGTGTGGTCGATGAGCCCCTGGTCGAGCTTCGTCCAATCGAGCCAGGTAAGGCCGTTGTCCTGCGCATAGGCATTGTTGTTGCCGCCCTGGCTGCGCCCACCTTCGTCGCCGGCGGCGAGCATGATGGTTCCGCGCGAAGCGAAAAGCGTGCCGATCAGCGCCATGGCGTCGGCTTGTCTCGCAGCCTGGATTTCCGGATCGGCAATGGGACCTTCGGCGCCATTGTTCCACGAATAGTTCTCGTTGTGGCCGTCACGATTGTCTTCGCCGTTCGCCTCGTTGTGCTTGCGCGCATAAGCGGTGAGATCCGTCAGCGTGAAGCCGTCGTGCGCGGCGATGAAGTTGACGCTGCGCGTCGCCGTCTCGCCCCACCGGGAGAACGTATCGGAGGAGCCGGCGAGTGCGGTCGCGAGCGCGCCGATCGCATGCCGGTCGCCGCGCCAGTAGCGGCGAATGTCGTCACGCGCGCGGTCGTTCCATTCAAGGAAGGGTTCGGGGAAATTGCCGAGCTGGTAGCCGCCGGGACCCGTGTCCCACGGTTCGGCAATAAGAATACGGTCGCGAAGCACGGAATCTTCGGCAATGGCCGCAAAGAGAGCGGCGTCGCGGTGGAAGCCGCTCATATCACGCCCTAGGATCGACGCGAGGTCGAAGCGGAAGCCGTCGACGCCAGCGGCAAGCACGAAATGGCGCAGGCTGTCGAGGATCAGCTCCCGTACGACCGGATGGTCGCAAGCGATCGTATTGCCGCAGCCGGTGTCGTTGATGAGTTCTCCGGGCTGGTCGGTCACGTGGCGGTAGTAGGTGAGGTTGTCGAGCCCGCGCATGGAAAGCGTCGTGCCGAGGCGGTCGCTCTCGCCGGAATGGTTGAAGACGAGATCGAGGATGACGTCGATGCCGGCCTTGTGCAGCGTCTCGACAGTCTTGCGCAGTTCCTTGACGCCGCCGGGCACGAGTCGCGGATCCAGAGCCATCGGGGCGATCGGGTTGTAGCCCCAACCGTTGTGAAGGCCGAGCGATGGCAGGTGCCGCTCATCGATCCAGGCGACGATCGGCATTAGTTCGATGGCGGAAACGCCAAGGCGCTTCAGGTGGTCAATGATCACCGGCTCCGCCAGGGCGCCGACCGTGCCGCGTTTCTCCTCGGGAATATCCGGATGCAGAATGGTGAACGGCTTGACAGCCACCTCGTAGATCAATCCGCCACGCTGGAAAAGCGGCGGCCCCACCTTCACCGGTTTTGTTTCGGTCACGATCGCTTTCGGGACCAGATCGGCGGTCTCCTCACCGAAGATCGTCAGGCGAGGATCGTGGCGAAAAGGACGATCGAGCTCAATCGCGTAGGGATCGACCAAAAGCTTCGAAGGGTCGAACCAGAGCCCATGATCGGGCGAGTAGATACCGTCGGCCCGCAAACCATAGCGAGTCCCTACAGGTGTATCAGTAAGCGCGAGGCTGTGGACGTCGCCTTCGCGTAGCATCGGCAGGCGACGGAGCTCTCTGTCGCCGCTCTTGTCGAATAGGCAGAGGTCGATGCGGGCGGCATGACGCGACCAGACGGCAAAGCGCGTTCCCGCTGATGTGCGCGTCACGCCCAGGGGTGGAATTCCGGTCGTCGGCATGAAGGCGTGCCTCTTATTGATGTTGCAGTTGAAGTCAGTGTCCCTGGCACCCCCCTCTGCCCTGCCGGGCATCTCCCCCACAAGGGGGGAGATCGACTCGCTGCAACCGCACCCTCCAACAGGAATGCTTGTATTGCGGAGCCTCTTATTGGGCGCACTTGGCGAGCCACGTCCAATCTCCCCCTTGTGGGGGAGATGGCGGGCAGGCCAGAGGGGGGAACGGAGCAGCAGAGCGTCGCCCGGAACGACCGGGTGGTATGACACTTCAGGTAATCACGCTCGGCCGGTCGCGGCCGGTTCGGGTCTTGATCTCGGCGATCTCGTCGGCCACGGCGATGAGATCGGCGAGTGCCGCCTGCGTGTCGAGGTCGTGGCGTGCCGGGTCCGCTTCGAACCGCTCGATATAGACCCTGAGCGTAGCACCCGACGTGCCCGTGCCGGAAAGACGATAGACGACACGCGAACCGCCCTTGAACAGGACGCGGATGCCCTGGTTTTTGCTCACCGATTTGTCGACCGGATCGTTATAGGAGAAGTCGTCTGCGGTCTCGACCGTGAGTGCGCCGAAGCTCTTGCCCGGCAGGGTGGCGAGTTTGTCCCGCAAGGCACTGATCAGGCCGTTCGCTGCATCGGTGTCGACCTCTTCGTAGTCGTGGCGCGAATAATAGTTGCGGCCATAGGTCGCCCAGTGCTTGCGGGCGATCTCGAGTGCGCTTTCCTTGCGCACGGCAAGGATATTGAGCCAGAGCAGCACGGCCCACAGCCCGTCCTTCTCGCGCACATGGTTGGACCCGGTGCCGGCGCTTTCCTCGCCGCAGATCGTCGCCAGACCCTCGTCGAGCAGGTTGCCGAAGAATTTCCACCCGGTCGGCGTCTCGTAGATGCCGATGCCGAGCTTTTCCGCCACACGGTCGGCGGCGCCGCTCGTCGGCATCGAGCGTGCGATCCCGGCCAGTCCCTTGGCGTAGCCCGGCGCCAGATGCGCGTTGGCGGCAAGCATTGCCAGGCTGTCCGAAGGCGTGACGAAGATGCCCTTGCCGATGATGAGGTTGCGGTCGCCGTCGCCGTCCGAGGCCGCGCCGAAATCTGGTGCATCCGGCGCCATCATCGTTTCGTAAAGGGCGCGGGCGTGCACCAGATTCGGGTCCGGATGATGGCCGCCGAAGTCGGGCAGCGGTATGAAATTCATCACCGATCCCTTGGGTGCTCCCAGCCGCTTCTCGATGATCTCCTTGGCATAGGGGCCGGTCACCGCGCTCATCGCATCGAAGACCACGCGGAAGCCGCCGGCGATCAGCTTGCGAATTGCCGCGAAGTCGAACAGGCTCTCCATAAGCTCGGCGTAGTCCGCAACCGGGTCGATGACGGTTACGGTCATGTTCTCGATCTGGTGGGAGCCTTCCACGTCCAGATTGACGTCGCCGACATCGGCGATCTGGTAGCTGTCGATCACCTTGGTGCGGGCGAAGATCGCGTCCGTTACCTTTTCCGGGGCCGGACCGCCGTTGCTGACATTGTATTTGATGCCGAAGTCCTCGGTCGGGCCGCCGGGATTGTGGCTCGCCGACAGCACGATGCCGCCGAAGGCCTTGTATTTGCGGATGATGTTGGAGGCGGCCGGGGTCGACAGAATGCCGCCGCGGCCGACAAGCACGCGGCCGAAGCCGTTCGCGGCCGCCATCTTGATGGCCTTCTGGATGACTTCGCGGTTGTAGTAGCGGCCGTCGCCGCCGATCACCAGCGTTTGGCCCTCGAAGCCTTCGAGCGAATCGAAAATCGACTGGATGAAGTTCTCGGCATAGTTCTTCTGCTGGAATACCGGAACTTTCTTCCGCAGGCCGGACGTGCCGGGTTTCTGATCGCCATAGGGGTTTGTGGAGACGGTTTTAATCATCTTTCTTAGCCTTTCGCGAGGAGACCGGAATAGAGCGAGGCGTAGCGTTCCGCACTCTTGGCCCAGGAAACGTCGGACTTCATGCCCTGATTTTGCATGCGTGCCCACACCTTCGGTTCGCTGTATGCACGGAAGGCACGCCTGATCGCAAGGCGCAATCCGTCGGCGGTGACCGGCCTGAACTGAAATCCAGTGGCGACCTTGGCCGAAAGCGCAGCTTCGTTGGCATCGATGACCGTGTCGGTAAGACCGCCGGTACGGGCGACGATCGGCACGCAACCGTAGCGCAGCCCGTAGAGCTGGGTAAGTCCGCATGGCTCGAAGCGCGACGGGATGATGATCGCATCGGCGCCCGCCTGCATGAGATGCGACAATGGTTCGTCATAGCCAGTCACCATGCCGATATGGCCGCGATGGCGCGAGGCGGCGGCGAGCAGTGCCCCTTCGAGGGCCGTGTCGCCCGAGCCGAGTATCACGAGCTTGCCGCCGTGCGCCACGATATCGTCCGTCACTTCGGCAAGCAGGTCCATCCCCTTTTGCCAGGTGAGGCGGCTGATGACGCAGAAGATCGGTCCAGGGCTGCCATCCAATCCGAAACGCTCCTCCAGCGCCTTGCGGTTGGCCGCGCGTCGCTTGAGCGTTCCAGGGCCGTATTGGCTTGCGATGTGCGGGTCCGTCTCAGGGTTCCAAGTGTCGGCGTCGATGCCGTTGACGATGCCCATCAGGCTGTCGACCCTGCTTGCGAGCAGCCCGTCCATTCCCATGCCGAACTCGGGCGTCAGGATCTCTTGGGCGTAGGAGGGACTGACCGTGGTGATCGCCGTCGCCGTCTGCAGGCCGCCCTTCAGGAAGCCGACATCGCCGTAATATTCGACGAACTGCATGGAGAAGGCCTCCGGCGGCAGAGCGAGCTCTGGAAACACGGAGGCGCCGAACTGCCCCTGGAAGGCGATGTTGTGGATCGTCATCACCGTAGGCATGTTCGGTGCCGAGCCGAAGCGCATATATACCGGCGTCAGCGCCGTCTGCCAGTCATGGACGTGGACGATATCCGGCTTCCAGTCGGGGATGACGTTGTCGCCGGCAATTTCCGCCGCCGCCAGCGAGAGTGCAGCGAAACGGCGGAAATTGTCAGGATAATCCCGCCCGGTCGGATCGAGATAGGGTCCCCCGTCGCGGGCATAGAGGGCCGGCTGATCGAGGACGAGCAGGTCCAGTCCGTTGATTTCGGCCGCAAGCACGGTGGCGGAATGGCCGAAGAGATTGTCAAACCTGCCGACGGCCTTCTTCTTTTTCAGCTTGTGGAGCACGGCGGGGTAGCCTGGCACCAGCGTACGCGTCTTGATGCCGTGCGGGACAAGCGCCACGGGGAGTGCACCGACGACATCGGCGAGCCCCCCCGTCTTGACCAGCGGGTAGACTTCAGACGCAACGGACAGGATGTTCATGCAGACCTACATCCCCAGCTTGTCGATCATCGATTGGGTGATCAGGCAGACGCCGTTTTCGGTGCGGCGGAAGCGCTTGGCGTCGAGCTCCGGATCATCGCCGACGACCAGGCCCTCGGGAATGACGACGCGGCTGTCGATGACCACATTGCGTAGCGTCGAATGCCGCCCAATGGTCACGTCGGGGAGAACTACGGCATTTTCGAGTCTGGAGTATGAATTGACCCGAACGCCCGTGAACAGGAGGCTCCTGTTGAGCGCAGCACCCGAGATGATGCAGTCGCCTGAGATGAGCGAGGAGGTCGCCGAACCGCGGCGGTTTTCGTCGTCATGGACGAATTTCGCCGGCGGCTTGATTTCGGCGAAGGTCCAGATCGGCCAGGTGCTGTCATAGATGTCGAGCTCGGGCGTCACGTGGGTCAGGTCGATATTGGCCTGCCAGTAAGCGTCGATCGTGCCGACGTCGCGCCAATAGGCCTCGCGCTCGAAATCCGAGCGCACGCAGGAGCGGGTGAAGCGATGGGCGACCGCTTTGCCGTGTTCGACGATATAGGGGATGATGTCCTTGCCGAAGTCACGACTCGATTTCGGATCGGCGGCATCCCGGCGCAGCATGTCCATCAGGAACTTGGTGTGGAATACGTAGATGCCCATGGAGGCAAGCGCCAGGTCCGGGCTGTCCGGGATGCCCGGGGGATCGGCCGGCTTCTCGACAAAGGCGATGATGCGGTCCGCCTTGTCGACATGCATGACGCCGAAGGCGGTGGCTTCCATGCGCGGCACTTCCAGGCAGCCGATCGTCACGTCCGCGCCGGAATCGACGTGCTGCTGCAGCATCAACTCGTAGTCCATCTTGTAGACGTGGTCGCCCGCAAGAATCACCATGTATTCGACGCCATGGTCCTCGATGATGTCGATGTTCTGGTAGACCGCGTCGGCGGTGCCTTCGTACCATTGCGTCTCGGAGACGCGCTGGCTCGCGGGGAGGATGTCGAAGCTCTCGTTGCGTTCCGGGCGGAAGAAGTTCCAGCCGCGCTGCAGGTGGCGGATCAGCGAGTGGGCCTTGTACTGGGTGGCGACGCCGATGCGGCGGATACCGGAATTCAGCGCGTTGGAAAGCGCGAAATCGATGATGCGCGCCTTGCCGCCGAAATAGACGGCAGGTTTCGCGCGCCGGTCGGTCAGTTCCTTGAGCCTGCTGCCGCGACCGCCGGCGAGAACATAGGCCATGGCATCGCGGGCCAGAGGTTGCGTACGTTTTTCCACCAGTTGTCCTCCCCAAGATCCGTTCGAGGACTGCTTGGCGGCATCTGCTACGCCTCGCGGCCCACTTGATTTCTCCTCTCCCGCCCCGTCGGGCAATCCCGGTCGGGATGGGCGCTAATCCTGCTCCAGCATCAGCGTCGCCAGAGGCGGCAGCGTGATCGTCGCTATTGTCTCTCCGTTCAGTCTCTTCTCGGCATAGACGGCGCCGCCGTTGCCTTTGCCAGTCCCTCCATAGATTTCCGCGTCGGTATTGAGGATTTCCTTCCAGCGCCCCGCGACAGGAAGCGGTATGTCGTAATGCTCCCGATAGACTGGGGTGAAATTGGTGACGACCGCCACAAGCTTTTGTCCCGGAGCCTTTCTGAGCCAGGCGAAAACCGAATTGTCCCGGTCGTCCGCGATCAGCCACTCGAAGCCTTCGCCCTCGCAGTCGCGCGCATGCAGCGCCGCTTTCGAGCGGTAAGTGCCATTCAGGTCGCGTATCAGGCGGCGCATCCCCTCGTGCAGATTGTATTCGAGCAGGTTCCAGTCGAGCGCGCGGTCCTCCGACCATTCGCGCCACTGGGCGAATTCCTGCCCCATGAAGAGGAGCTTCTTGCCGGGATAGCCCCACATGAAGGCGTAATAGGCCCTGAGGTTGGCGAACTTCTGCCAGTCGTCGCCGGCCATCTTGGCAACCAGCGAGCCCTTGCCGTGCACGACCTCATCATGGGACAGCGGCAGCACGAAATTCTCGCTGAAGGCGTAGATGAGCCCGAAGGTCATGTCGTTGTGGTGGAACTTGCGGTGCACCGGTTCGCGCGCAAGGTATTGCAGCGTGTCATGCATGAAGCCCATGTTCCACTTGAAGCCGAAACCCAGCCCACCCTCGTGGACCGGATGCGAGACCTTCGGCCAAGAGGTCGATTCCTCGGCGACGGTCAGCACGCCCTGGTGAATGCCGTAGAGACGGGTGTTCATCGTCTGCAGAAAGCGCACGGCCTCGAGATTCTCGTTGCCGCCATATTCATTCGGCACCCACTCGCCGTAGTTGCGCGAATAGTCGAGATAGAGCATCGAGGCGACCGCGTCGACGCGCAGGCCGTCGACATGGAACTTCTCCGCCCAATAGAGGGCATTGTTAACGAGGTAGGCAAGAACCTCCTGGCGACCGAAATTGTAGATCGCCGTGTTCCAGTCGGGGTGAAAACCCTGGCGTGGGTCTGCATGCTCGTAAAGCGCGGTGCCGTCGAACCACCGCAAGCCATGCTCGTCGGTCGGAAAATGCGCCGGCACCCAATCGAGGATGACGCCGATGCCGACCTTGTGGCAGCCGTTGACGAAGCGGGCGAAGCCCTCCGGCTCGCCAAAGCGCGCCGTCGGCGCATAGAGGCCGGTGGTCTGGTAGCCCCATGACGGGTCATAGGGGAACTCGGAGATCGGCAGGAACTCGATATGGGTGAAGCCCATGTCGACGCAATAGGGGATCAGCCGCTCGGCCAGCTCGTCCCAGGAGAGCATCTCGCCATTGTCGCGGCGCTGCCACGAGCCGGCATGGACCTCGTATATCGAGATCGGCTGCCGGCGCGGATCGACTTCGGCCCAATGTCGGCGGTGCGCCTCGTCCTCCCAGACTTGCTCGATCTCACCGGTCGTCATCGAAGCCGTATCGGGGCGCAGTTCCGAGCGGCGGGCGAAGGGGTCCGCCTTCAGCGGCAGGAGCGTCCCTTGGCTGTCGAGGATTTCATATTTGTAAGGCGCCCCCGCCGGGACGCCGGGAATGAAGATCTCCCAGATGCCGGTATCGGCGCGCAGGCGCATGACGTGCCTGCGTCCATCCCAGTCGTTGAAACTGCCGACCACCGACACTCGTCGCGCGTTCGGGGCCCAGACGGCAAAATGGAAGCCTTCCGCGCCGTCGTGCGAGATCGGATGAGCACCCATCTTGTCGAAGAGCCGCAGATGCGAACCTTCGCGGATATAATAGTCGTCCATCGGCCCGAGAACGGGACCAAAACTGTAGGGATCGACGACGATCCATTCACCGCCGCTGTTGACGGCGCGATAACGGATGGGCTGCTCCTTGCGCAGCGACACGACGCCTTCGAAGAAGCCCGCGTCGTCGCGCCGGTTGAGCGTGCCGATTTCCTTGCCGGAGAGTGTTTCAGCCGTCACGGCCTCGGCGCCGGGAATGAAGCAGCGCGCAACATAGTTCTTGCCGGCTGCATGAACGCCGAGAACGGCGAAAGGATTGTCGTGGGTGCCGGAAAGTATTGCCGCGATATCCGGTGCTGGCAGCACACCGGACGGGGCGGGCGCTGGGTCCTTACCGGGGGAAACCGTCATCCAGCGCTCCAGATTTCCCCGGCATATTGCCGTATCGTGCGGTCGGACGAGAACCAGCCCATGCGCGCGGTATTGCGGATCGCCTGGGCGCACCAGGAAGACGGCGTGGTCCAGAGCTGATCGATCTCGCGCTGCGCCTTTGCATAGGCCTCGAAATCGGCGGCGACCATGAACCAGTCATGGTTGTAGAGTCCGTCGACAAGTCCGGAGAAGCGATTGCGGTCGTCCGGCGAGAATACGCCCGAGGCGATCGCGGAGAGCGCCTGCGACAGCTCGCGCGAGCCTTCGATGATGGCGCGCGGGTTATGCCCTTCCGCCCGCGCCATGGCCACTTCCTCGGCGGTCATCCCGAAGATCTTGATGTTTTCCTCGCCGACCCAGTCGCGCATTTCAACATTGGCGCCGTCGAGCGTGCCGATGGTGAGCGCGCCGTTCAGCGCAAATTTCATGTTGCCTGTGCCGGAGGCCTCCATGCCGGCGGTCGAGATCTGTTCGGACAGGTCGGCGGCCGGCACCATCACTTCGGCGAGCGACACATTGTAGTTCGGAACAAAGACGATCTTCAGGAGGCCCCTGACGGCCGGGTCGTTGTTGATGACGCGGGCGACATCGTTGGCAAGTTTGATGATCAGCTTGGCGTTGTGGTAGCTCGGCGCCGCCTTGCCGGCGAAGAGCTTGACCCGCGGCACCCAATCGAGCTCGGGATGCGAGCGCATCTGGTCGTAAAGAGCGACCGCCTCGACGATGTTCAAGAGCTGCCGCTTGTACTCATGGATGCGCTTGATCTGGATGTCGAACATCGCGGAGGGATCGAGCCGGATGCCGAGGTTCGCCTGGATGATCTTCGCGAGTTTCACCTTGTTGGCGTGCTTGACGGCGGCGAAACTCTCCTGGAAGTCCGCCTGGTCGGCAAAGGCGTCGAGCGCCTGCAGCGCCTCGGTATTGTCCATGAACTCGTCGCCGATCGCCTCACGAATGAGGCCGAACAGGCCGGGATTGCACTGCATCAACCAACGGCGCGGCGTAATCCCGTTGGTCTTGTTGTTGATGCGGTCGGGATAGATCCGGTGCAGATCGGCAAAAACCGTCTCTTTCATCAGTTCGGTGTGTAGCGCCGAGACGCCGTTGATCGAATGCGAACCGACAAAGGCGAGATTGCCCATGCGCACGCGCCGCTCTCCCGTCTCCTCGATCAGCGAAATGTTGCGGATCTCCTCGTCGGTAGCGTGCTTCTGCTTGCGAGCCTCGATCAGGATCTTGGCATTGATGGCGTAGACGATCTGCATGTGGCGCGGCAGGAGCCGCTCGAAGAGCGGTACAGGCCAGCTTTCCAGCGCTTCCGGCAGCAGCGTGTGATTGGTGTAGGCGAAGGTGCGGCGGGTGATATCCCAGGCCTGCTCGAAATCGAGCCCGTGGACATCGGTCAGCAGCCGCACGAGTTCCGCGACGGAAACGGCCGGATGGGTATCGTTGAGCTGTATGGCGACCGCGTCCGGCAAGGACGTGAAGTCCGGATATTGCTGCAGGTGGCGCCGCAGAATGTCCTGCAGCGAGGCGGAAGAGAAGAAATATTCCTGCCTGAGGCGCAGTTCCTGTCCCGCCGGCGTCGCGTCGGCCGGATAGAGCACGCGCGTCAGGCTTTCCGCCTTGTTGCTTTCACGCAGCGCGCCGATGTGGTCGCCGGCGTTGAAGGCTTCGAGCAGAATCGGATCTATCGGCTGCGCAGCCCAGAGCCGCAGTGTATTGACGCGCTTTGCGCGCCAGCCGACGGCCGGTGTGTCGAAGGCGGTGGCGATCACGCGCTCGGCCGGTTTCCAGACGTAGCGCTGAACCTCCTCGTCGATATTGACGGTTTCCACGCCGCCGCCGAAACCGATTTCATAGGAACTTTCGCGCCGTTCGAATTCCCAAGGGTTGCCGTGGGCCAGCCACGTCTCGGGTAGTTCGACCTGCCAGCCGTCGGCCATCTGCTGACGGAACAGGCCGTGCATGTAGCGGATGCCGTAGCCGTAAGCGGGCACGTCGACTGTCGCCATGGATTCCATGAAACAGGCGGCAAGACGGCCGAGGCCGCCATTGCCGAGCGCCGCGTCGGGCTCGAGCCCAGCAATCACGTCGATATCGACGCCGAGCGATGCGAGCGCGTCGCGCATCTCGTCCATTAGGCCGATATTCGTCATCGCGTCGCGCATCAGGCGGCCGATGAGGAACTCGAGCGACAGATAATAGACGCGCTTGGCGCCGGTGGCATAGGTCTTGCGGGTCGAATCCATCCACTTGTCGGTGATGCGGTCGCGCGCAACGAGAATGGCGGCCGTCAACCAGTCATGCGGCTTGGCAACTTTCGGGTCCTTGCCGATGCGGTATTTGAGGCGTTCGAGGATTTCCACCGCGAGTTGGCCGGGCTCGGACGACCTGGGTGCGGGGTGCGGCAGTTCGGAGGTGGAGAGCCGATTCATCATAAGAACTGTCATTACCTTTTCTGTTTGCCCTTTTCGCGTGTAGGAGACCGCGGGCCGGCGCCGACCGAGAGTTAGGGGCAATTTATGCATCGATCCGAAGCGCTTGCAACATGTACTTGCGCATAAAGAAAAATGCCGCCCGGCGAGGCCGGACGGCATGGAAGGCGTGGTTTTTGCGTCGGACTATTCGGTAAGGCGGGAGGCCATAGCGGAGGCCCGTTCGCCGATCGCCTTGAAGGCGGCAACAAGGTCGGCCGCTTCTTCGGCTTCGAAATAATGCGCGGTCGAGGAAGCGCAATATTTCAAGAGGGCCTGGCCGCGGTCCGGCGCCATGAAGGCGACGCTGTAGATCTGGACCTTGTTGGCCTTGGCGACGTCGCACCAGTACTTGGTGACGGTGTCGTCGTTGGCGTAGTTGTTCTCGCCATCGGTCATGAAGACGATGTATTTCGTCGGAACCTGACCGTTCTTGCTGTTGTGCGCCGTGTCTTCCGTCGACGCGATCACCTTGTTGTAGGCGGTCTTGAAGGCATTGCCCGATGCCGTTCCACCGGTCGCGACCAGCGCATTGACATAAGCTGCCGCTCCCGTCGTTCCCCAAGCGAGGCTGCCCGCGGGGTCCTGCGACGCGTTGTAGGAGACGGCCCCGGTGCGAACGTAGATCTGTTCCGGATCGGCGAGCATCAGCTGGGCGAACAGGTCGCCCGCAGCGGTCTTCAGCGCGTTGATCTTGGTGATGTAGCACGGGCTTGTCGCCGCCAAGTTCGGATACCTGCCCCAGTTCGCCTCCGTATAGTTCGGGCACTTGGACTTCGTCGTGTCGATCGTATTCGTCTTCCAGGCCATCGATCCCGAACGGTCGAGCACGAGATACATGGACAACGCGTTCTTGCTTTCGGTTGCGCTTTCCGCGGTTGCCCTGGTTTCGAGCTCGATCGAATCCGTGCCCAGGAGGCGCGTCATCGCGTTGAACTGGAGCAGGTGCTTGTTGACGATCGAGACCTTGAAGGACTTCCCTTTCACGCCGTTGGGTGTCCCGATGATGTTGACCTCCGAGGTATTGACATCGTCCCAATCCGGCTCCTCGGGAGCGGCCGTTGCGCTGTCCGCGGACTGCGCGGTTACCGTTCCCGGCTGCTCGCCTTCGGCCGGGGTGTCCGCCGAGCTCGAGGCGGCCATCTGCGCCTTCAGGAATTTGCGCGCGATCGCCTTGGCAGCTTCGATGTTGGGCTGTTCGTTGGAGACTAGCGCGGAAGCCGCAGCAAGCGCGGCGGCATCGGTGGCGTCCTGTAGCTGGTTCTTGGTCATCAGCATGTTGGCCATGTCGATGGAAACACCGCCCGCGGCCAGGAGCAGGGGTGCCACCAGCGCCGTCATCATTCCGAAATTACCACCGCGGTCCTTCAGCATCATGCCGAAGGACCGGCCCACCATGGATCGTCTTCCCATCTTCCCACGCCCCAAGCCATACATTGCAAAGCTTGGGGCGAACACTAGCGGCCATGGATTACAATCTCGTTCACGTAATTGTTTGAATTTTAATGAATTTCTGAAGAAATCCGGGCTATCGCACGCTTTCCCAGCGGCTGGTCTCCGGAAACGGGACCCGATTGTTCCAATTCGGGTCAGCCGACGGGAATGACGTCCACAGCCTGTTCAGTCGTATGGCTGCCATAGCTCTTGAGTATGCCGATGACGGGCGCGACGTCGCCATAGTCACGGCCGTGGCCTACGACGATGTGATCCGTGCCGGCCGGGATATTGTTCGTCGGGTCGAGTTCCATCCAGCCACCCGCCGTGCCACACCAGAAGCGAACCCAGGCATGCATCGCGTCGGCGCCTTCCAGCCGTTCCTTGCCTGGTGGCGGCAAGGTTCTGAGGAATCCGCTGACATAGCCCGCCGGGATGCCGAGGCTGCGAAGAGCGACGATCATCACATGCGCAAAGTCCTGGCAGACGCCGCGCTTGAGTTTGAAGGCTTCGGCAGCCGTCGTGCTCACGGTCGTTGCCTCGGTATCGTAGACGAAGTCGCGATGGACGCGCTCGCAGATCGCCGTCCCGATTTGCCGCACGGTCATTCCCTCGCCAGCGATCGCGCGTGCATAGGTTGCGATCTCCGGGGCGTCCGGCAGGAGCGGGCTCGGCCCGACGAAGTGGTGCGGAGCCTCGGCATCGACCGACCAGCAGGCGGCAAGCTGCGACGGCAAACCGGCAAGAGGCGGAGAAAGATCGGCGGTGAGCGCCTGCGCTTCCACCTGAACGCGAGCCTGCATGCGAATGGCGAGGCTGTCGTGCACCGAACGGAACAGGATGGACGTGGTCGGGTTGGCGAAGAAATCCACGCTTTCGACCCGTTCGCCAGGGGTCGGTTGGCAGCTTATCGAGCCGACGACAAGCCGTTGGCGACCGGCGATCGAGGCCGGCAGCACGCGTACGAGATGGCGTCCGCCGGCGACCGGGACCTCGTAGCCGTAGGTGATCTTCAGGTTGATGTCGTAGAGCATTGGAATGCGCCGCCTTCATTGGACCACGATGCTGCCTCGATGTGAACCGACCCCTCCCCAACCCCGCTCCACAAGGGGGAGGGGCAAGGCGCCGGCTGCGATCTCCTGCCATTTCCACGCCTCGCTTCAGGTGCAAGGGGGACGGAGTGGAGACGGTGCGGCAAAGACCGCCCCCTCCCCCTTGTGG
>NZ_SRXN01000048.1 GCF_004827385.1 Ensifer sp. MPMI2T | reverse complement strand
CGCTACGCACACCCCGACCCCACCGGAAACTGAACCCCGCAAGTATGCGACACGGGAGAGACATCGCGATGAAATCGAAGGTCCATGAGGTCAAGATTAAGGTGCGCTTCGACGCGCCGCTCACTGCCAAGCAGGCACGCTATGCGGTCTGGAACCACATCAGCGATCACCAGCTCTACGGAGACGGTAAACCGACTGCCGGTGACCCGGACAGCCACTGCACCCGAGAGCCCTACGGCGAAGGGAAGATCTCCGTCCGCCGCTAACCCGCAATCATGCGAAAGGGAAGAGACATGCCAATCGACGACAAACGGATCTCCCAGCTTGTGAAGGAGATCATCGCCGGTTACGAGGCCGGCTATTCCGACGGCTCCCTGAACGGGCTGGTCAAGGACGTACTGGCACCAAAGCAGCCAGACAAATTCCGTGACCGCGACCAGTTCAACACCATCCAAATAGAGGCTGCCCTCTGTGCCTGGGAATGGATGTGCGAGAATCGCGAGCACGACCTCTTGAAGGAATTCTTCGACAGGCTCGGCTCCTCCGGGATGCGGCACTGCTCGATGCAGGCTGGGGACATCGCGGCCCGTGTCCACGACCACGTGACGGCGCAAGGCTACGAGTTCATCAATGCCTACGATTGGGAGTTCGTGCCCGAAGTCCTCCGTCGCCTCGACTGGAGAGCGCTGACCGAGGACAACCAGTACGGCGGTCCGCCCTACGAGCCGGGCATTGCTGCGATCTTCGTGACCATGCTGGCTGCGGACAAGGCACGGACGGCGGACCCCGACCAGCGGGATTTCCAGAAGCAGTCGTGAGCGAGTGGCTTCCCTGATAGGAAACTCATAAGCGGTTGCATCCCGAAGATACTTCATTCCATATGCGGGAGTTCACTGGGGATCGCCGATGCAAATGTTGAAAGAGTTGACGAAGATAATCTTCAAGGTCGCAGCCGTTTGTCTCGGTCTCTATCTGTTACTGGTATACCTGCCGCTGCCCTTTGACGGCAGGACATCCGATGAAATCGCCGCCGAGGCTCGCTTTCGCCAACTTCAATCGTCGATAGCTGGAATGCCAAAGGCCCGGGTGGCCTTCGAAGTGGCCTCGGCGTTGGCCTACGCTGAGGTGTGCGGATTCGAAGTCAACGAAAACGCGCCCGGCGATATTTTCAGCGCAGCTGATTTTTCGCCCCAGGAGATCGACGTGAAGGGCGTCTACAAAACCGACGTCGAGCAAGCAATGGAGCGCGTCATAGTCGCCACGAAGGCGGAGAAGGATGAAGCATGTCGCCGCGCTCAATCGCTCTACGGACAATACGGCAGCCAGCTTCCTGCAATGTTCCGGTAGGCGTTGGCGCTGCGTTGACCATCGGCCGCTGACGTCATAGCTTCCCTCCGTTCAACCCACGGAGGAGAGTATGAGGTTCCTTCTCGCTATTGCGCTTCTCGCCACGGCCGGACCGGCGTTGGCATCAACGCTCGACGACACGTTCACGATGGCCGCTGCGCTCACGGTCGCCAGCGATCGGTGCCCCGGCCACAGCTACGATGCGAAGGCGCTCGAGTCCTTGCCGGCGGCGGTCGCGCTGTCCGAGGGATGGAGTCCCGCTCAAATCAAGACCGAGCTCGAGTCGACGGTCGACCGGGAGCTCGCCGCATACGAGACTGACGCCGACTTGTTCTGCAGGTCGGTGGACGCAGGCAAGTCCAGGCTCGATGCCAAGACTTTGCAGCTGATTGAGACGAGATAACCCCTCGTCCACCGCCAACCGAGAGCCGGGCACCGCCCGGCTTTTTTATTACCCCACCCCGCAATCATGCGAACCAAGGAGATGACAATGAACGCTCTTGCCAACATCGCCGCCACCGTATCGACGGCTTCCCTCGACTATTCGGTTTTCAAGAAGGCCATGCTCAACGCCTGCAAGGTGATTGAGAAGAAGAACACGATCCCGGTCCTCGGCACCGTGATGATCAAGGCCTCCCGCAATGGTGTGATGGTGACCGGTACGGACATGGATCTCTACACCACGACCCTCGTCTCCGGCAGAGTGTCGAAGGATTTCACCTGCCTGATCGACGCCCACAAGCTGAAGGCGACGATGGATAAGGTGAAGGACGCGGCCGATATCAATTTCGTGCTGGACGGTGAAAGCCTTGTCGCCTCGATCGGCAAGCTCAACCTGACCCTGACGCAGCCACACAATGTCGAAGACTTCCCTGTCGATGATGCCTTCCGCCAAAAGCTGAAGCAGTCGAATTGCTCCTTCCTCCTGCCTTCAGCCACGCTCGCCACGATCCTCAGCAAGATCGAGTTCGCGATCTCGACGGAAGAGACCCGCTATTACCTCAATGGCGTTTTCTTGCACGTCAACGAAACCAGGAAGAAGCTGACGTTCGTGACCACCGACGGCCACCGCCTGGCCCGCTACGAACTGGACGTCCCGGCCGGCGCCGGTGCCATGCATGATGCGGGCGCGATCATTCCGCGGAAGACGGTGACCGAACTGCTCCGCCTGCTGAAGCGCAAGGACTGCCCGGCGGACACGCTCGTCACGGTCACCCCCACCGGCGCCTCGTTCCTGGTGGGCGAGGACGAACTGCTCGAGTCGAAGCTGATCGACGGCGTGTTCCCCGACTACCAACGGGTGATCCCGACCCAGCATAAGCACAGGCCATCGGTCCGCACCGCCCCCTTCATTGACGGCATTAAGCAGGCGTCCTCGATCCTATCGGAGAAGGGCAAAGCCGTGAGGCTCAACTTCAGGGCCGATCGGCTGCTCCTCACCTGCACCGATCCGGAGTTCGGTACCGCCTCCACCGACGTGCACATCATCGACGGGCAAGATCTGGAGATCGGCTTTAACGCCGGATACCTCCTGCAGATCCTAAGCCAGCTCGACGGCGGCGCACTGCTCGAGCTCGGCGATGCTGGCGATCCCGCCATCATCAAGGATGGCGCTGACGACGCCGTCACCTACGTCCTCATGCCCACGCGCGTCTGAAAACCCGCACCTTTTGCGGGTCGACATCGCACCCCCTTCCTTTAGAAACCGCTGCTGCAAAAGGAGATGATCATGCAGAAAGCAAAGTCCCCGAACGAAATCGACGTCATCGTAGGCGGCAACGTCCGCCGGATACGCAACCTTGTCGGCATGTCGCAGGAAACCCTCGGCCTCAAGCTCGGGCTGACGTTCCAGCAAGTGCAGAAATACGAGAAGGGGAGCAATCGGATCTCGGCGAGCAAGCTGATCGCCATGACCAAGGCCCTCGGCTGCAGTATCGACCAGCTCTTCGACGGCGTCGACAAGGGCACGGCCATGGTGACCGTGCCGCATCATACTCCGGCGGCGATGAAGGTCGCAGCGAATTTCGACAAGATCGCCTCCCCCGCACAGCGCGATGCTGTCGCCAAGCTGATCGCTTCGATGGCGAAAGACGAGGCGTTCCGCCCCTCTCTCGTAGCCGCGGAATGATGATGCTGCTGGTGCCCGGTCAGCCCGGGCGCCGCCCCCCGCCAATCATGGCAACTTATGGAGACCAACGTGAACGCAATCGTTCCCCGCAATACAGTCGAGCAGATCGTCCGCTACCGCGACCAGGCGATCGAGCTCTTCCAGATCGCCCACGCCAAGATCGAGGAAGCCCACGAGGCTGAGGTCGCGGCGATCGCAATGGCGAGACGCGCCTTCCCGGGCACCAACGCCTACAACGCCGGTCATCAGCAGGCGACCAAGATCGCGATGCACCCGATCAGCAAGGCTCCCTTCGACGATTACATGAAGGAGAAGCGCCGGGTCATCGACCTCAACGTATGGGCTTGGATCATCGAGCGCACCGACCTCGAGCACCTGATGGACAAAGAGGCGAAGGACCAGCTGAAGAAGCAGATGGGCCACATCATCGAGGACCCGACCGCCCCGGGCCAGGTCATCACCGAGGAGGAGGCGGCCAAGGGCATGCCGCCGGTGACCGTCGACAACATCGTCGCCACCCTTGAGAGCTTCGCCCTCAACGCCGAAACAATCTTCCGTCGCGGCATGGCAAACGCCTTCGCCAAGCTGGACCGCCGCTTCCGCTCTCATGACGGGTTCAAGGTCGGATCTCGCGTCATCCTGACCCGTTGCTTCAACGAGTTCGGGAGTTGGAACTGGAACCGGGATGAGCGGGCGACTCTGATCGACATCGAGCGGACCTTCACCATTCTGGACGGGAAGCTCAACGACGTCCGCAGACAGGACGAAGAGGTCGAGGCAGCGAGGAAGGCTCACCGGCCCGTCGAGCACTTCACCAAGACCATCGGCGCGATCGACCTCGTCCGGTACGGCACCCACGGCGCCCGCCAGTCCGAGGTCGAGACGGACTATTTCAAGGTCCGGATCTTCAAGAACGGCAACGCCCACCTGTGGTTCACCCGCAAGGATCTGGTCACCAAGGTCAACAAGCTGCTCGGCGAATACTACGGCGAGGTCCTGGGGGACGGCCAGACCAAGGAAGCCGACCCGTTCGAAAACGTGAAGACGGCGCCGGCTCGCTGCTACGGCTTCTATCCTACGCCGCCGGCGACCGCGCATCGTGTGCTTCAAAACTCGCGCATTTGGCATTGCTCCAAGGAAGCCGGTCGGCTGCGTATCCTCGAGCCGTCCGCCGGTACCGGCAATCTGGCGCTCGCCTGCATCCCCACCTACGAGCGTGATTGGGACTACGAGCGGTATCGTGTCGACCACACCGTCGACTGCATCGAGATCCAGCCGCACCTGATCCCTGATCTCAAGGCAAAGAATCTCGGCCGCGTCATCAACGCCGACTTCATGCAGGTCGAGCCCGAGACCACCGGACTCTACGACCTGGTCGTCATGAACCCACCGTTTGACCGGGAAAGGGACATCGACCACGTCGTGCACGCCCTGAAGTTCCTGAAGCCCGACGGCCAGCTGGTCGCGATCATGTCGGCCGGCACCGAGTTCCGGCAGACATCCAAGTCCATCGCCTTCCGCAAATTGATGGAGGACATGGGCGCGACCTGGAGCGACCTCCCGCCCAACTCCTTCTCGGAGGTGGGCACGAACGTGAACACCGGCTTCATTTCGGTGCGCAAGAACGGCCGGAAAAAAGACCGCTACGAATGGCCGACGTGGCCGCAAGTTGGATAAGGAGTGAGACAGATGCTGCATTGCGTTGAAAGGAGCCGGCAAACGGGCGCCCGCTCCTCTGCCGTCCACAGTCTGGAAAGACGGACGCCACGAGTATGGTATAGAGCGAAGAATCTCGTTCTACCGAAAGGACCCACCGTGAGTAACAAGCCCGCAGCCCGCCGGATCTCGAAGGCTCTCCCCCGTGGGGACAAGTTCGCAGGGCAGTTCGCCCTGCCCGGCCTCGTCCCCGACCTGGTGCGGGTGGGTGATCGGATCCAGCTCTTCGACACCGAGCGCGAGGCTGAGATCGCTGCGCTCGAGGCTTGTGCCCTGCTCTACGACAGCCGCACGATCGATACCCGGAAGGCAGGCGGCTACCGTCGGCTGAGCGGGTCCGAGCTGGCGGTGGCACTCGCCGAGCTCGACGTCACCGTCACCTATTTCGCGGAGATCGCAGGTGTGCCGCAACACCGTGCCCTGAAATGGTTGGACGGAGAGCAGGATATCCCGCACTCCGTCCACGTCCTCGTCAAACTGCTGCTGATGAATGCCGCCAACTTCGACATGGCGGCGCGGATCACAAGAGAATGCCAGGAGGAATGATGGCGACCCCGTTGAACGACTTCCGCGTTTGGGCTGCCCGCATGGGCTTCAACCTGCGCCAGGTAACAGCCGCCGCCGAGTCCATCGGCATCAAGAACAAGGCGACGGCCAGCATGACATTCACCGGAAAGCGTGAACTCTCCTACGCCGAACGTCTTGCTATGTCTGCAGTGCGAGCCGGCTTGCAGCCATGGACGCCCGCATACGACGACGAACTACAGGCGGTACTCCAGGCACGCGAGACCAGCGCTGCGTGAATGCCCCCTCCGGGATGTAGCCGAGCGTGAGCGCGGCACAATCGAGTGCGAAATGCAGTCCCCGGACCGTCATCATCCTCTCCTTCTTCAGAGCCTCGCGCTTGTCGGCGCGGGGCTCCTGCTTCGGCACCAGATCCAGCCAGTCATCGCGCCACACGGTGGACTCGAGCAGCGGAAATACCCACTGCTTCGGCATGGATTTGCGCAGCTTCTCCACCAGCTTCATGCAGTCCAGCTGATATCCGCGGATGTCGCCTGCCGACGTCCCGCCACCACCGCCGCCGCCTGATAGCGAAGGCGACTTCAGCGACTTCACCTGCGAGCCCTCCATGAGATCGCGGAACCGCAGCGCGGTATGGAACCGGGCGCCGCCCATACCCTCCTCGTCCTCTCCCATCTCCATCTCGCCGCGCGATACCAGGAACTCCACCGGACTCGAGTTCGCATCCAGCAGGGCGATGGCGCTTCCCAGCGACACGACCCGATTGAACCCGCCGCGCTGGCGGATGGAGGACAGCGCATCCTCGTCGACGTCCGGCATCGACATGACGCGCTCCACCATATCGTACATGCGGCGCCGCTGGGTCTCCGCTTCCTCCTCGCGGCCATAGAATGCGCGAAGAGGAAGAACACCGCGGTGCTCCTCCTCCTCGACCTTGCGCCGTTTCAGCCTGTCAAGAATCCCCTGTCCCGTCGCCACGTCACGCGCTCCTTTTCCTCTGCCGGCCGCGAAGATCGATCACCTCGTGCGGGACGCGGTCCAGTACGCCGCCGTCGATCGGCTGGCCGTCGTCCCCGTAACGGATCTGCAGCAATTCATTGAGCGCCTTCTGCCGCTCGTCCTTCGTCATCGCCGACCGGTTGGCATAGGGCGACCGGGATACGATGCCGGCGATCTGCTTGCGCCGCTTGCCCACGACGGAGCCAATCGACGCCTCGGATAGGCCGATCACCCACAGCACCCACACCACGTAGACGGAGCTGTCGGTGTGGCGGGTGGCCCGCCGCTCCTCTTTCCTTGCCTTCGCTCTATTCTTCATTTCGCAAGCCCTCGCTTGTAGGCGACCGTGATCTGGCGGGATTTGCCCCTTTGTTTCACGACCTTCTTGAACACAGCATTGGCGGCGGCGGCGGTCTCGCCGGCGATCTCCCCCGCTCGGACGAGATGACCGTTGATGTAGCGAAGGAGGTGTTCGGTCGCGACCTTATGGGCCGTAAGCTCGTCAGGGTAATAGATGGCCTCGCCACCTTTGCTGAGGATCGGTTTCATCTCTGCGTCGCCGGCAGTGCGCAGCATCGCGAGGTAGCCCCGGCGGGTCAGCTTCGTTCCTGCATCATAGTCGTTCATCGGACGGCCCTCAGAATACCGGTTCTTCTTCGAAAGCCATGCTCGTCTGCGTGGCGAACTGGTCCTGGAAGCGGGACGTGCTGCCATCCCATGCAAAGATCCGGCGATCGCGCGGCGTGCCGAACCTGTCCTTCAGCTTGTAGACTTCGATTTTCCCCTCGGTGATCCTGCATTGTTCGTCCCAATCCTGCCTTGCCTTGCTTTGGTTCGTTCTCGGTGGATTGCGCTTCAGCCAATCGTTCCGGTTGAAGTTCGCGAGCATGATGTCGGCGTGCTCCTCGAGTGAGCCGCCGTAGAAGTCTTCCATCTCCGGTTCGGGTTGTTCCTTCTGGCGCGCGGCCTTGGTGAATTGGCAGAGCGCGATCACCACGCAGCCGAGATCCTTCGCCAAAGACTTGAGGTCGCGAGCGTTCTCATAGGCTCGCTCGATCGGGTCCATGCGCTGCTTCGACGGACGCTCGATGAGCTTCAGGTGGTCGACGGCGAGGATGTTGAGCCCGAACTTCCGCTTGTGCGAATAGGCGCGGCTCCTGATTTGCTGGATCGACATCTTCGATGGCGACACGATGCGGAGCTTGCGGCTGGCGAAGTCCTCTTTCGCCTTCAACAGTGTTTCAAGCTGCCTTTCGGAAAGTCCGCGCATGATGTCCCTGACCGAAACGCCTGTCTCGGCAGAGACGGAGCGCGCGACGAGCGACATGTTGTCCATCTCGAGTTCGATCAACGAGGCTGGGTGCACCGTGCTTGAGAACAGCAACTGCTGCATGGCTATTGCAGTTTTCGCCGACCCCGGCGCACCTCCCCAGAGCATGAGCGATCCCGGCGGGTACCAGCCCACCATCTCCTCAAGACCGCGAAGGCATGGCTCAAGTGCGAGGCCCCGCTTTTCCGACGAGTTTGCCGTATTGAAGATCTGGCCGATTGTGGCGGAGATGGTGCTCTCGAACTCGATTGCCGCATCGCGGGAGATATCGGCGAGCCGTTCCACCGCCCGGTCAACAATCTGATCAGGGTTGAACTTGGCATCCTTCGCCGACTTCAGCATCCCCTCCGCCAAAGCAATCACCCGCCGGCGCGTCGCCGATGACCGCAGCTCGTAGGCATAGTCCTCGAGGGGAATCGCTTCCTCGCGCGACGCCACGTGCAGGAGCATGGACAGGTAAGCGTCCGGGTCCTGCCCCTCACTCAGCCCGCCGATGCGGCCAGCGACGATCGGAACCCTGATCGCCTTCCCGTCGCTCGCGAGCTCGTGGATGACGGCATAGATTTTCTGGTGATCCTCGGTGGAGAAAAAATCCATCGAGAGGATGTCGCTGATGATCCAGTAGTTCTCCTCGTTCAGGAGGATCGCCCCGAGGACCAGCTTCTCAATTCCGATATTCGACGTTACGAAGTCGTTGTTCATCTGCGTGCCTTGCTGCCCAGACATCCAGCCAGTCGTCAGGTTCCGGTGACGGGAACACGACCGCCTCCACCCCCTGCTGCTTCGCTTTCGTCTGGAGTTCTCTTGCTGCATTGATCCCGGGCGGGTCGACGACCTCCCCGGTTCGCCTGTTGAGGCGGTGGCGGTCGCCATCCGCATAGATCTCGAGGCGTTGGACGCCTTCCGGGATTTCGAATCCGATCATGCCGGACGTGGAAAGGGTGGCCCATACCGGCGCCGTGCCCCGCGTGAGGAGCATGACGCCGAGGGCGGTCTCGATCCCCTCGGCCAGGCGCAAGACTGGCCCGACCGAAGCAAGCCGGACTGCGCCACCGGTAGCGGGGCCGAATCCCAGCTTCACTTTCTTGCCGTTCTCGTCGACGAGCGCGCGTCCGTCTGGCTGCAGGAAGATCCGCCAGATGGCGATCAGCTTGCGGTCCTTGGCCTGCACCCCGCCGATCAGCGCCGGGTGCCGGCGGCCCGCATGGAGCAAGCCGGGATGAAACCGCAGGCTCGGCGGCCATTGGTCCATGAAGATCGAACGGGAATTGAGGTAGGTTTCAGCGAGGGTGCCGGCGATCGGCCGGCCTTCCGACCAGATGGAGCGGACCGTCTCGACCTTGCGCTCGCGCTCGCGGCGATCGCTCTCCCGGCGCTGCTCGTCCCGCTTCGCCCGTTCCTGCTCCCGCCGGGCCCGCGCCTGCTTCTCCGCTGCGGTCTCTTCGCGGGCACCCGGCAGCCGGACGCCAGCCAGATCTGCGACCATCTCGACGGCGCGCACGAACGACACGCCGTCCAGTTCCATGAAGAATCGGAAGTGATCGCCGGAGACACCACAGCCGAAGCAATGGTAGCGGCCCTTGCGATCCTCGCAGTGGAATGAAGGTCGAGTCTCACCGTGAAAGGGGCAGCAGCCCCACCAGTCCCCGCGGTTCACCCGCGTCTTCTTCCTGTCCCAATCGACTCGAGTACCCACCACATCCGAAATGGGGAGACGATCGCGCAGGTCGTCGAGGAACGTGGCTGAGAATCGCATCAGAGCCCAAGCTCCTCGAGGATGGCGTCGAGGCCTTCCGGCTTCTCTGGGTTCAAGACGACCGCCTTGATGGCGCTCCAGTTGGCATCGAGCCGATGGCACCACATTCCGAGGATGCCGCGCATGCGTTGCAGCTTGAGCTCGTCCGAAGTTTTCGTGATGCGGCGCTGCCACTTGCGGATCTGGCGCCAGATCCCGCGGTGTTCATTGCGGACCTCAGCCGGCAGCGCGCGGAAGCGCTTCCCGCAAATCATTTCGCCCGGAAACTTATCGGCCGGCGCAGTCCGCCGGCAGCAGGGATTGATGCAAGGGGTGCGGCCGCTCACAGGAAAGACTCCTGCTGGTACGAGCGGCCTTTGTCGAACGCATAGTCGGGCTCATGGATGATGCGCAGCGCGTCGAGCATGCACAGCGCTTCCGCCTCGTCCTCCGTGTTGTAGCTCCAGCCGTTGCGATCGCAGTAGAGTTTCGCCTGCAGCTTGAGCCACTTGCTCTTCTCTGCCTGCTTGGTGATCTCCTTCGGCGCCCGCATCTTGCCGTGCGTCTTCGCCCTCCAGGTGGAGATGGCGATCAGCTCGGGGTCACGCAGTCCCATTGTGTGGCAGATCGTCTGCGCGTGGGTCGGCCAGCCCGAGGAGAACATGACCTGCTTGGCGTCGATCGCGACCTTACCGTGCTGGTTCTCGTGTTCGACGATGGTCATGAGTTCGATGCCGACCAACGGGTCCGGCAGACCCTGAAGCATCCGGCGCAGATAGGAGGCGAACTCTGCGTAAGCCTCGCCCGGCTTCTCCTGCTTGAATCGCCATGTCCCGTGGCGGATCTTCTCCCCGCCAGCCATGCAATAGGCGAAGCCCATCGTCCGGCCCGGGTCGAAAACGAAATAGCTGCCCGGCGCCCCGCTCATTGCTTCGCCCTCAGCCAGTTGAATTGAGTGCCGGCGCTCGCTTCCGTGAGGCTCCACACGATCCAGCAGAAATCGGGATTGCCGCCGGTCGCCTTACCGCCGGCCTTCAAGAACTCGCCCGGGGGGCACGACGGACGAGGTGTCACCATCCAAACACGTGTTGGCGGGTGGTCACGGTATAGGCCCTCGGCCCGGCCTTCGCTGGTCAGGAAGCGGACCTCGGTGAAGACGGCGACCTTGCCCCTCGCCACCTGCAGGGCCTTGCGGATGAAACCCTCGGCACCCTTGCCGCGGAAGAACGGCGGGTTCATCACGACGTTGTCTGCCCACATGGCCGACGGCCCGAGGAAGTCGGTCGTGCCTTTGAACCACCCGGGCGACCCGGCCCGATCGACGAGATCGGAACCGGATGCAGCGTAGCCGTGGGCAATGAGGGTCCTGACGATGTTCCCCTGCCCGCAGCACGGGTCGTGGATGTGCCCGACGAACCGCTCGACCTGGAGAAGCTGGGCGGTGCACCTTTCGGGTTCCACGTACCAGTCAAGGTCACCGCGTTCCCAGACGTGGGCATTCTTCGTCTTGGTCTCGCTCACGCCTTCCTCCCCAGGCGCCGCATGATCCGCTTCTCCAGATCGATGAGCGCCTTGTTGAGCCGCCGCGATACCCAGATCATCCGAAACTTCATCGGCTCACCCGGGCGCGGGTCGGAAATCATCCGTTTGAAAAGTTCGACCGCCATGGAGCCCTTGGCCTTGTTGCAAGGGGCACAGGCAGCGGCGGTATTGCTCCGGTGGTCGAGGCCTCCGGCCGAGCGCGGCACGACGTGATCGCGCGTGACCTCTTTGTAGGAGAGTGGGTCGAGGCAATATGCGCAGCGACCGTTCTGATCTCTCAATGCCGCCTCGCGATCAGCCCTCGCGAAGGCGGCGTCCAGCTTCTTCAGCTGATGCTTGGACGCCCGCCGGTGACGCATGGTGAAGGGTCAGCGCTTCGGTGCCTGCTTGTCGCAGCCCGGGTGATCGCCGTTGTCGAGCGTGACGCGGGGGAAGATCTCCATTTTCTCAAGGCGCTGGTCATCGAACCAGTGGGAGTCGACGATCTTGCCACCGTCGAGGCTCTGCGGTTGCAGCAAGGTTTGGCTGCAGCCGGTCAAATACTCGCAATGGCCTGTGGCCACGCCCTGGAAACCGCTGATCTTGTCTTTGTAGGTGAAGCCGAGACGATCATTCATCTTAATCTCCGTGGTTCGCATAATTGCAGGGGGCCGGATACGCTCCGGAGTGCGCCGCAGACGCGGGTCTTACTCGCTGGTGCCGTTGATTTCGGCGGCGAGATCCTTGTTGATGAAGGCGTTGCCCTCGTTGAGGCCTTCCTGCCAACGCTGGTGCTCCTGCGAGCCCGGCGCATAGGGATTGGACGCGCTCTTGCGCAGCCGGCCGGCGGCCAGGCCTTCCTCGTACGCGCGGTCAGCCTGCGGGGTGCGGTCCTTGTCCATGAGATCGAGCTGGCGACCGACCTGATGGCCGAACAGCTTGGCGATACGGATCTTTCGCTCGAAGTCCGCGACGACCTGGCCGACGTCCTTCTCTTCGAGGGTCAGAGCGAACTCGATGTCCTTCTTGGTCCAGCCGAGGTCCTTCAGCCGCTTGTAGACGGCGTTCATATCGCCCTTGGTGCCGGCCATTTCCGACCGCAGCTCCTTGAGGTCGGTAAAGCCCTTCAGGAACTGCTGGTCCTCGTAGAGTTCCTGCGGGGTCTTCTCGTTGTGGTCTCTGGTCATTGCCTATGCCTCTTTCTCAGGGGTTTTGAATGATGCCGAGCTGCCGACACGCCTCAGCGATCGGAACGCCGCCCTTCAGGAGTTCGAAGTAGCGATCCTCAAGATGCGCCGGCACTTCGAAGCCGCGGCGGGCACGCTTGTAGGGACGAACGTGAGCCCCGCCCTTCATTGCCGCAGGCGCCGCTTCGCGCGGCTCTGCATCCTCAACGCCCTTGACGGGCGCCACTTTCGAAACAGGAGGAGGAAGCCTGATGTGAGGCTCGAGTCCGAGAACCTTGATGCGACGAGCGACGCTGACATTGCTGACGCCCAACTGGTCGCCAATCTTGCGACCGGTGAGTCCCTGAGCATGAAGCTCACGGAGCTTGCGATCCCGCTCGTCATTCCAGAAACTCTTCGCGCTCATGATCCGCCCCTGTTCGCCGCAACGAACGCGCGCTGGTTAGCTGGCGGTGGCCTGAGCGCCGACCTCTTCAGGTCTGCGTATTGGATGATCCGGAACGTAGATGCAGAACTGCTTCGCCAGCATCGAGATCAGGATTATCTCCGGACCGGAGCACGGCTGCGGCCCCTTCCTCTCGATCCTATGGATCACCGGCTGGCTGACCGAGAAGCGCCTGGCGAATCTCTCCTGGCTCTCGCCCATCGCCGTACGAATGAACTTCACCTGGTCGCCCGTGAGGGTGATTTCAGTGCTGTCTGTAGAAATTTCCGGAAGGGACATGTGCAAGTGACTCCAAATTTGAAGCAATTAATACGAAACGCGTCAAGTGACGTCAAGAAAATACACATCGAATTGATAAAACAAGGTAACAGGGTGAGTAAGGAGTACGACGATGTCGAAAGAAACCCCAGCAAGCCGCCTTCGCGAAGCGCGAATGAAAGCAAACTTTGCATCCGCCTCGGCGGCTGCTCGCCGCATTGGCGCAAAGGTTGCCACCTACACAGCGCATGAAAATGGAGGGCGCGACTTCGGTCGCGAAGAAGCACTTTTCTACGCAAAGCATTTTAAGGTCGACCCGGCGTGGCTGATGTTCGGGACCCAGCCGGCTTCGGCGGCGAACGGCCCCGAGCACCCCGAGGGGGCAGTGATTCGGGAGTTGAGTCTGCACCCCGGCGAATACGAAGCGAAGTTCGACGCGCACGGCGAGATCGACCCAAGCTCTGCGGTGGACCACTGGGTCATGCCGGAGAACTTCCTCGCCGGCCGCCTACGAGTTAGGGCGTCTGATGCGTGGGTCATGGATTATCAGGGCGACGCGATGTACAACCCCAGCGACCCAAGCTCGCCCGGATCGATCTTCCCCGGCGATCGCGCCATCGTCGACACTGCTGACCGTCGGCCGACACCTCCAGGACCTTTTGTGATCCATGATGGCACCGGCATCCTGATCAAGATGCTCGAGGTGGTCCCCATGACCGACCCGGTGAAAGTGCGCGTGACTTGCAGGAACCCGCTCTACGCCGCGTATGAGCTGCCGATGAAGGAACTGCGCATCATAGGGCGCGTGCGAGGAAAGATCAGCGGCATCTAGTGGTGAAAATCTGACGTTTGGTAGCCAAGTTGGAATACCGGAATCGGACCCGTTGCAGGCATCCGCTATTAGTGACCGGAATGTCCTGTGCTGGCGTTGAAAACGGACGCTAAAAGCAGTTGCACGGATTTTATCGAGGGACAGGTAACCTGCAACGCTTGTGAGAAAGCAGGCGCGCAGGTGCGTTTCAAGGCGATCGGTAGGTGCTATCCATCACATACGTTCCGCCGCGGCAGTCAGGCCTGCAACGTCGCGTATTCCGGACTGATAGGCACCGATCAGCCGCGCCGCGAGTATTTCAGCCTTCTCGGACTTCAGTGGCAAAGCCCGCAATTGCAGTTCGCGACGGAAAATGCTCTCGATCATATCGAGTTCGTCAGGCCCTAGCGGGTCAAGCGTGTATACTTGTTGGGGTCTCATTGGTTTTTCCTCCGGGCCTGGCGATCGCCTCGGTCGCCGGGGGAAAGTCTACGCGCCTTGGTCGACATAGCGAGTCAATACTGCACCCCAAGGACAAAGGGTCTGGAACCGTACGAACACCGTGAGATTGGAGAAGACTGGACTTCAGAATCATACTGGCTTGCACATAGCCGATGGGCAGCCGGCATGCTAGAGTAATGCGACACCGCAATTCTTGGCAGAACGCGGCCGACAGAGCCGCGGTGCTCCGGCTCCCCATTGAGGGGAAGGCAATGGCGATTCCTCCCCAAGCTTCGGTTAACAACCGGTTGCTGGCCCTGCTTCCAGAGCCTGACTATAACCAGATTGCGCCCGACCTCGACTATGTCAAAGTGGCCAGAGGCGCTCTGATTGCTACGGCCGGCGCCCCCATAGACCACGTTTATTATCTCACGTCCGGGATTGGCTCCCTAGTCGCCTCGACGCCTGAGGGTAACAAAGCGGAGGCGGGTATCTTCGGGAGTGAAGGTTACATCCCCACTTCTGCCGCTATGGGTGTAGAGCTCAGTGTGCACGACGTGATCATGCAAATCGAAGGAGACGCCTACCGGATGGAGTTCAGCGCATTCCGGAAGTGGATGGATCTTAATCGGAACTTCGCCAGAATGATGATCCGATGCATCGAGGCCTTCTCGATTCAGCTTACCTACACTGCGATTTCGAACGCTTTGCATGGGGTCGACGAGAGATTGGCCAGATGGCTGCTGATGTGTCACGACCGTGTATCAGGTGACGAGATTCCTCTGACGCACGAGTTCATTTCGCTGATGCTTGCGGTTCGCCGTCCAAGCGTCACAACGTCGCTCCACGTCCTTGAAGGCAACGGGTTCATTCGCTCGAACAGGGGCAACATCATTATCCGGAACAGGCAAGCCCTCGAAGAGTTCGCTCGGGACGCCTATGGTAAACCGGAGGCAGAGTACCGTCGACTTATGACTGCGCTCTTCTGAACCCGCGAAAATACGCCTCCAGCCCGCCCTGCTGCAAATGATGCAGCCCCCGCCATGAAGCAAGGTCTATAGCCTCAGAGCTAAGCACGGCTTTTGTCGTGCACGGCAGCCGTTCGTGCCAGCCGCAGCGGGCGACCGCTTTCCACCCAAAGCGAAATTCCGGCCCGGTACCAAGCGTCAGATTTTCACCATTAGCTGGCCTATGCAAGCAATCGTTGCACACCAAATCGTCTTAATTCATTTCGAGCCAAACTCACATAAGCAACTTCAGAATGTATTATCTTGCTGTCTGCTCGATAGTGAATTTGTTTTGAATGATTGAGAGCCAGGAGCCCCGAACATAGGAGGACTAAGCCCCGTGCTCTGAGAGCATCCGGAGTTAGCCCCTATGCCGAGTGACTTGAACGACCGAGCCGCCTATCACCCTTCCGAGTTGGTCATCGCCAGCGCCAACCCTTGACCGCACTTTTTCGTCGCCCCTGGCAGGGCCACGGCGAGCACCCCTTCGGTCTTTCGGAGTGGGGCTGTACTATGCTCGCGCCCGGTGGTAATACTGAACCCCTTCTCGCAGAGGTGGGAGCGCCACCGTCTTCAACCGACCGCTCCCGTTAATTTGAAACCCGGTTAGCCGCCGGGGTTTTCGCTTTTTGGACCATTCCCCGTATTTTTGTCAATGCGTTTTGTATTCGTCATAATTCTGTTTGACTTGCATAAATACGTATCGTATCAAAGACACCGAAGATTATGGCTTTTCGCTTCATTCGGTGTGACAATGATCAAGCCCAATTGCCAGCAAACCAAGGACGTCGCTAACTCTCAGGAGCTTATACGTTCCGCATTTGCAGCGTGGCACAGGGGCGAATCGCTCACCTCGGAACAGCGTGAAATCATCGAAGACGCGCGGGCCCAGAACATGGCCCGCCTCTTCGGGATCTCCCTATGAACGGAGACATGATCACCGAAATCGCCTTCGCGATCTACGCCGAGTGGTCTCGCGAAGCCGATCCGAGGAGGGTCAGGTCGCGCTTCGATCGCCTCCCTCCTTCCGTGAAGGAAAGTTTCGAACGCGAGGCTCGCGCCGCCGAGAGGGTGTGCCGGGCATTTTACGAGGGAGTCGATACGTGAAAATCGTTCAGCTGAACGCGGAGAATATCAAGCGGCTCGTCGCCGTGGAGATCCGCCCGTCCGGGAACCTGGTGGAGATCGCCGGCCGCAATGGTCAGGGCAAGACGTCCGTTCTGGACTCCATCTGGTGGGCCCTGTCAGGCAAGAACAACATGCAGGCAAAGCCGGTGCGCGACGGACAGGAGGCCGGCTTCATCACGCTCGACCTCGGCGACTACAACGTCACGAGAAAATTCAAGGTGAAGGACGATGACACCTTCACCACGTCGTTGACTGTCGAAAACGCCGACGGCGCGAAGTACGGCAGCCCGCAGGAAGTCCTCAACGGCTTCATCGGCGACCTCGCGTTCGATCCGCTGGCCTTCTCCCGCATGAAGTCGAAGGATCAGGTCACCGCGCTCCGCGCCATGGTGCCCGGATATGACTTCGAGCAGGCTGATGCTGACAACCAGCGCGATTTCAACCTCCGGACCGACGTCAACCGTTCCGTCAAGGAGTTGCGGGCGCGCGTCGATGCCATCGTCATCCCGGCCGACGGACCGACCGAGCGGGTCAGTGCCGAAGATCTTCTCGCAGAGCTCCAGCAGGCAATGGACGGCAACTCCGCGGTCGACGCGCGGGCCAGCAAGGTCACGCAGATCGAGGGCAAGATCACCTATCTCACCGAGACGATCAGCCAGCGTCGTGAGCAGATCACCTCGTGGAAGGCCAAGATCGTCGAGGCGGAGCGCGGCATCGAGAGCGCCGAACTCGCCATCGAAGAGCTTCGCGACGAGATCGATGCGATCGGAGCGATCGGCGAAAAGCAGGACATCGATCCCATTCGCGAAAAGATCTCCCGCTCCGAGGAAATCAACCGCCTCGTGAACCAGCGCGAGCAGCGGGACACCCTCCTCGCCGATCTGAAGAGCAAGGAAGCGGAGAGCGCCCGCCTTACCAAGGTAATCGACGAGCGCAAGGAAGCGGCAGCCGCAGCGGTCCGGTCCGCGAAGCTGCCCGTCCCCGGCCTCACCCTCACCGACGATGCAGTCCTCCTCAATGGGGTGCCTTTCGACCAAGCGAGCGATGCGGAACAGCTGCGGGTGTCCATCGCGGTCGCCGGCGCCATGAACCCGAAGCTCCGCGTCATCCGTGTCCGAGACGGCTCGCTCCTCGACGAGGACGCCATGAAGGCGCTGGCCGCCTACGCCGACGAGAACGACTGGCAGATTTGGGTGGAGCGCGTCGACTCCAGCGGGAAGGTCGGCGTCGTCATCGAGGACGGAATGGTCCGCGGTCAGTTCGTGGAGGCCGCAGAATGAAAATCATCGGACAAGCAGGCCGCGACTCCTACCTTGTGCAGATGTCGACGGACGAGATCGTCAAAGCAGCCGGCTACTCCAGCCCCTACAACGACGCATGGGAGAAGGCGAACGGTAGACGAGAGCCGATCGTGGGTACCGAGATCGGGGTCAACGCCGCCTACTCCTATCACGAGCGCGTCCAGAGCCATCAGGAGGCGGCAGCCAAGTCGGCCCGAACTCTCCGCGCGCTGGCCGACATGATCGACGGTGCCTTGCCCGAGGTCGTTATCCCCCTGGTCGATCCGGACTTTGCTCAGGTTCCCCTGAAAGGCGGTGACGCATGACCGCTGCGTTCGACGCCTACAAGAACGAGGACGGCATTTATGCCCTTCCTCCGGGCATCTACTTCGGGCTCCCCGAAAACATCTACCACGCGGTAGATGCGCTCGGCTCCACCTCCATCAAGGAACTCGCGAAGAAGCCGTGCAAGTGGCAGTACGATCGCTTGCGTCCGCGCAAGGAGATCGAGTCCGAGTTTCTGATCTGGGGCAGCGCCTGGCACGCCCGGGTGCTCGAGGGCAAGGCAGCATTTGACGAGCGCTACGCCAAGCCGCCGCGCCCCCAGGACGTCCCCGGCTGCCTCAACACCACGGACGAAATCAAGGATTTCCTCCGCATGCACGGTCAGAAGCTCACCGGCAACAAGCCGGATCTGATCGCGCGCGCCAAGGATATCGATGATTGCCCGCCGATCTTCGAAGAAGTCCTTGCCGCATGGCGGGCGGATCACCCCGACTATGTGGAGCTGACGGACCGGCAGGTGATCGAAATTGAGGACGCCGTTGCCAACATGCAGCGCGATCCCGCCCTCTCCGCCGTCATGCAGGCCGGCTCGCTGATGAATGGCGCCGCCGAAATGTCCATCATCTGCGAGATCGACGGCGTTCGCCGCAAGGGGCGCTACGACTATTCGCTGGCTCCTGCCGGCAAGCGTACCCGCTCCCTCGTGGTCGACCTCAAATCGTTCACCACCTTCAAGGGTGGCAACGATGAGGAAGCGGCAGCCCGCAAAGTCTACGACGAGGCATACGACGTCCAGGCCGCATACTACATGGATCTGTATGTCGAGGCCCGCAAGCTCCTCGCCGCCGGCAAGGTCTTCGGGCAGTCCCCTGGCCCCGACTACATCAAATCCTTCCTTCATGCGGACGGCGTCGATTGGGTGTGGGTGATGATGCGTCGCGACGCCGGCATGGTGCCGCTCATCCTGTCGATCGACACCGACGACAAGATGTTCGACCACGCCAAGAAGATCGTAGCGGACGCGATCGAGACCTACCGCTTCTACATGGACCTTTACGGCCCGGGCCAGCTCTGGACCCCGCCGCCAAAGGTGCCGCTCCGCCTGAACTACTCCGTCATGCCGACCTACAACCGGGGAATCCAGTATGAACAACCTAATAACCGTTGACGCCGCTAGGGTCATGGACGACTTCCGCGGGGAGCTCGCTCCGATTCTCGCGGAGAACGGCCAGACCTTCGACAGGCTGAAGTCCACCTTCTTGATTGCCGTGCAGCAGGAACCGAAGATCCTGAACTGCAGTCCAGAAAGCCTGCGCCGGGAGATCTCAAAATGCGCCGCTGACGGTCTTGTGCCGGACGCGAAGGAAGCCGTGCTGCTCCCCTACTACGACAAGGACGCCAAGGCCCACATCGCCAACTACCAGCCGATGGTCTACGGCATCATCAAGCGGATGAAGGAGCTCGGCTCCGTCTTCAATATCGTCTGCGAGATCGTCTGCCAGACCGACACCTTCACCTTCAACGCGGCAGACCCGGACTCGCTCTCCCATAGCTGGGACGTGTTTTCGGAGACCCCACGCGGGGCCACTCGTGCGGCCTACGTGATCTTCCGGGACGATCAGAAGCGGGTGATGCACCGTGAGATCATGACGCTTTCGGAGCTGCAAGCGGTGCGGAACGCATCGAAGGCACCGAACAGCCCGGCCTGGAAGAATTTCGAGGGCGAGATGTACCAGAAGGCGGTGCTCCGTCGCGGCTCGAAGTACATCTCGATCAACAACGACAAGATCCGGGCGCTGATCGAACGCGCAGACTCCATGTTCGATTTCAACCAGCCTCGCCCAGCGGAGCGTGTCGACCCGTTTACCGGTCAGACGATTGAACACGAGACGCAGACCGCTTCGACCGACCAAGCGGCGTCCGGGGGCGACTCCGGCCGCGCCAAGACCGAGACGAAGCCCCTCCCGGACAACCCGCCTTCCCTGCCGGACATCATGGTGCAACCGGGTGACGTTGAGAAGGCGAAGGAGTGCGCGGAGAAAATCCTCGGCATGTCGCTCGACATGACGCTTGATCCGGGCGGCCGACGGGGCGTGCTGAAGACCGCAACGCAGTCGTGGAAGGAAGCCCTGCCGGAATACCTGCACGATTTCCTCAAGGCCTGCGTGGACATGGCCGATTGGGCGATCCGCCGTGATGCCCGAGAACTCGCCTGGGCGGCCGAGCACGCGATGTTCGTCCACAAGGTGAAGCAATTGCTCGACGTCGAGAAGCTGAACGTCGGCAAGTATCCCTGATGCCATCCTGCGGGCGCGCCGTAGCGCGCGCTCGCCTTCTCACCTCAATCTCTCTTGGAAGGAAACCAGCATGCAGAAGTTCACAGACGAACTCTCGGTACTCCTGGCCGATTGCCGGCAGCACGAAGCTGTTCTCGAAAAGATCAGCCGGTTCGCACGGGAGGGCGGGCATTTCCGGCTCTCCGTCGTTGCCGATCACCCTGACCCGGAGGTCGCTGCAGCCGTGGCGACGATCACCGAGAACCACATGCCGCGCGAGCTCATGATGAAAAACATCCTGACGCACGCGGAGATCAACGCGAAGCGGGCCAGGGACAAGATCATCGATTTTGCCGCCGCACGTGCTCCCCTCCCGGCATCGACCATTCAGGCGGTGCAGCCATGAAGGTGCGCGTGATCGACTTCGAAACCACCGGCCAGGCCGAGGACAAGAAGAAGGGAAAGCCCGTCGGCATTTGCGAAGTCGGGTGGACCGATTTCACGGACGACGGGAAGGTCTCGTTGCCACAAGCGCACCTCGTCAATCCCGGGATGCCGATCCCTCCTGAAGCACGAGCGGTCCACCACATCTCCGATGAAATGGTCGCCGATGCGATGTCTCCGTCGGAAGCCTACATGCTGCTCATGGCGGGCATGGAACCGGGCGACATGTTCGCCGCTCACCAAGCCGAGTTCGAGCGCACCTTTTTCGGCGGCGGCGCCCACGCCTGGCTCTGCACCATGAAGTGCGCGAAGCATCTTTGGGACGACGTCGCCAGCTACTCGAACCAAGCGCTGCGCTATCACCTCGGAATCGACGTCGAGTTTGAGTGGCCGGAGCTGGCAATGCCCCCTCACCGCGCCGGTCCAGACTCCTATGTGACCGCGCACATATTGTCGCGCCTCTCGATCGCCGCGCATCCCACGCGCCTCGTCGAGCTCACCAATACCCCGGTTCTGCAGAAAAAGGTGATGTTCGGCGAAAAGCACCGCGGTCAACTCTGGTCGGATATGGACCGAGGATTCCTGGAGTGGGTCCTCGACAAAGACTTCGACGCGGAGACGAAACACACCGCCCGCCACTGGCTGAATGAAATTCGGCGCCAGTCGAATCCATTTGGGAATTGAGGTGAAGCATGGAAGCGGGAAGAGAAATCGATGCCGCGGCAGTAGGCACTGCGTTCGAAGAGCTCGAGCGGGCTCGGTGCGCCTACGAGGATGCGGATGCTGCCGAGGGCGCGGCGCGGCTACGGGCGACGGAAGCGCTCAACAAGCTGAATAACGCGCAGAAACGCTTCGACAGCGTGATCGGCAAGGTCCGAGACCAGCATCCGGTCAAATCGGACTGGAGATTCAGGGCGCGATCCGGGGAATCAGCGTGATGACCAAGTTTCGCGACGGAGACCTTGTGTCTGTCCTGGCTCGGGTGCGGTTCGCCGACACCGAAGAGAACGAGCGGGTCATCCTTGATATCCAGACATCATACAACCGGGACGACATCACGCTCGTGTGTCCTGCACTGCACGCTAACGAAGAGGTGACAATCACAAATGCAAATTCCGGTAGCTCGGAAACCGCCCTGGTTCGGGGCGCCCACGGCAAGCATGCATGGCTTGAATTAAACGACGGGCAAATGATCACCATCAACGCGATAGACGTACATCGCAAACAGTAAATGGCAACGACGATTATGAACAACAGGTACAAGAAAATCGAGATTCACTTCGCCCAGGATACTGGCGGCGAGACCCAAGTATACCTCGCCGAGCAGCGGGTAACTGCCGAACAGATCCGCACGGGCGACGACAGCGGCGTCGTGTGTCTTTGTGTCGACCTGTCCATGGCTGACCAATTGTTAACTGCACTCAACAGCTTACCAGCCAGCCATGCCTGAACGCCGCCGCAAAAGGATTCCCGACAAGGTGAAACTGATTGCGGCACTGAGACGAATGGGCCTGACGATCGAACAGGTACAATTTGACCACAACCCTGCCCTAGCCCTTCGGCCGATCGATCCGGCCACGGGCGACACGATCCCCCCAGCAAACGATCCCGAATATATCGAACTGCTGCTGATCGCCGAACACAAGGAGAAGACGTTCGGGAAGGGCGGGGAGAAGCGAGTGACTACCGCCGGAAGCGATATCGGGAACATCGCTAAAGTGCGCCGCCTGACGGAGGCTCAGGAAGAAGCGCGCCGGCGGATGCTCGCAAAGGATGCCGGAGAGAAACCGGTTCGAAAAAGCAGATGGCCTAAGCGTCCATTCCAATCCCGCAAGTATGCGAAAAAAGGAAACCCAGATGAAAGCTGACCCGAAGAGCCCGACGCGATTCCGCGTCCACGTCGCTGGTGGATACCACGACATAACCGCCGACAGCCCGACAGAGGCCAGACAGATCGTCAAGGATCGCGACCCCGCGGTCCGGATCGTCAAGGTCAAGGAGCTGAAGGAGGTCGAAGAATGAAGATGGCTCCTTTCCTTTTCCCCATGACTCCAGAAGCAGCCGCACGCGCTGCCTTCCACCGCGAAAGAGCCGAGGACTACCGCACCCGGTTCGCCCTGATGACCGACGAGAGCCTTGTTGCTACCGCCGGTTTCTATATGCGCCAGATGACGCCGGTCGACTATGCCCCAGGCGAGCCGATCTACGACGCCACCATGTGGCACGCCATCCTTCCGGAGCTGATGCGCCGCGTTGCCGGCAGAGGCGGTGCGGTATGACCCCTGCTGCATATCCCCTCACCTGGCCGCACAACATCCCGCGCACGAAGACGGCGGTGCCATCGAAATTCAAGACGGGCCTCTCGGCTGCATTGAAGAACGTGCGCGGCTCGCTGCAGCTGTTCGCGCAGGACTCGGGCAAGAAGGTCGGCGACATCGTTATCTCGTCGAACGTGACGCTCGGAGTCGACAGGCCGGCGGACCCCGGCGTCGCCGTCTGGTTCACCTGGGATGGCATGTCCGTCTGCATCGCGGTCGATCGATATCCCAAGGTCGAGGACAACGTGCAGGCCATCCACCACATCATTGATGGACGGCGAACGGAGCTGCGGCATGGCGGGCTCCACATTGTGCGCGCCACCTTCATCGGCTTCCAGGCGCTACCGGCTCCGAAGAAGAAGTCGTGGCGCGACATTCTCGGCTTGTCAGATGTGCCTCTCGCGTACATTGCGAAGGCGACGATCGAAAACGCCTACCGGTCCCGCGCATTGGAAGCGCACCCCGACAAGCCGACCGGTTCCCACGACGCCATGGCTGAATTGAACAGAGCCAAGGCCGAAGCACTCGCCGAGTTCGGCGGCGAATGAGCAGCGGCGCCCGGCACGGGCGCTCTGGCCCCCTCCAAGTATGGAAAAGGATGAGACCGTGAACACCGCATTTCTCTTGATGGCACAGTACAGCGGAAAGGCTGTCATCCCCCTCGCCGATGTCTGCCGGGACTACTTCTCCCACCTGACCGTTGAGATCTTCCTCCGCAAAGTTGCAAAGGGAGAAATCAAAATCCCCGTCGTGCGGATCGACGATAGCCAGAAGGCGGCAAAGGGAATCCACCTGCAGGACCTTGCCAATTATCTCGATGCGAGGAAGGCGGATGCCGCCGAGGAACTGAGGCAGTTGACCAGGGCCTAGTGGTGAAAACCTGACGCTTGGTACCTGAGCCAGAATACCGCTTTAGGTGGAAAGTGGCCATTGCATTAGTGGCGGCGGCGAGGGAGGATAGCCGACCAGGTCAGCGTACACAGGGGGTATTCGAATGGCCGCTTATCTTATCGCCGACATAGAGGTCCACGACCCACAGGCGTATGAAGAATACAAGGAGAAGGCGTCGTCGACGGTCAAGCAGTTTGGTGGGCGCTATCTGGCTCGCGGTGGAGACCAGGAGGTCCTCGAGGGAAGTTGGACGCCAACGAGGCTTGTCCTGCTGGAGTTTCCTGACATGGCGACGCTGCAAGCATGGTACAGCTCAAGCGAGTACGCTATCGCCAAACCGTTCCGCCTCACCAACGCACGCAGCTGTTTAGTCGCCTTGGAGGGCGTGTGAACACCCGCGCACTCGCGAGACTTGCTTTCCTTCTGCGCCATTGATCCGCCGCAGTCGAAGCAGTGCAGCGAGAGTGTCCGCTTTGGGACGACCGGTATTCTAGTGGTGAAAATCTAACGGATAACTTTCAGACAGGAGCGATAGATGGTTGAGAACGTGGAAAAATGCGGGTCGGTTACCATCAGGTACCCCAGCGAGTGCTTTTACTCCTGCATTTGCGGTTCGTGGGGGTGCATGTGGGAAGTAAAATGTGACGGCACAGTATTTACAGGGACCGGTTTTACTCCGCTGAAGCCCCCAAAGAACCCGCATGTGATGCTCGCCGGTGATCTGGTGGCGTGTGCGGAAGCCCTCCAAAAGGCGTGGAAACGCCGCGTCATAGTCCCGAAGGAGTTGCGCGGGCAGAAAATTCGGAAACGCACCATCAAAGGCACGCCCGAGGAGATTGCGCACGCTCTTGGCCTTGAGCTCGGGTCGAAAATCGAGGGATCCCGCTTAACACCAAAACGGCAAGAGGTGAAAATCGCGGTTTAGCTTTGCACGTTTTGTTGCGATTTCACCACCCGCAAAAACTATAGCCATAATCACGCTCCCAACAGAGTGATGGCTGACTTCAACCCAAAGCGGGGGCGCGCGTCAGGTACCAAGCGTCAGGTTTTCACCCACAAGGCCGGTCTTGTAACATTTTTCAGAGGGCCGTATCCTGCCTGTGAACATTGGACCGACTATCGGTCCGGTACGCCAAACGGTACGACTGACGAAGATCAGAACGCTAGAAGCCCTGCAAACGCGGGGCTTTTTGCTTGAAATGGCTCCAGTCGATCATCGGCGCCACGGCGAAGACCGGCGCCTTGAAGTATCGGGAATTTCCCGGATTTCCAGCCATTGGCGGCAACTTTCTCACGTCTTACAGGTCCGCACGACGCCCTCTGGCGCCACCGCGCATCGGCCGCGGCCCGCGCCATATCGGAGGGGCGAGCCCTTATACCGCGCGGATCGGCATATGGCGAGACTGCCGCCCTCACCGTTCCTGCGGCGCCGCTGCCCGTTCGACAAGTGGTAGCCCTTCTGCACACCGACGGCGTTCGTACGACGGATGCTTCGAACTACACGGCCGCAGCGACTATCTCGCGGTCGATCACGTATTCTCAAGCAAAAGCATTCACCGTGATGGAACCACCCGAATACTCCCGGAGTTGTTTTTCGGAGCGAGGAAGAACGATGACTAAAGCACTTGCACAAAACAATTGCCCCGATCATCGCAGCCGCGATCTCGAATGCCAACGTGCCATGGGCGACGATTTCCAACTGCTCATCGCCGTCGCCGAGAGTGAAGGCTGGACGTGGCAGGAGATCGCGCTGGCCTTGATGGAACTCACCGAAGACTATGTGGCGGCAATGCGCCTCGACGCCCAGATGAGGGAAGGCGCCTCGCCAGGACTGCCGATTTCAAAGATGTTGCACTAACCTGCCGCGGGCGAGTCCTGCGTCAGTTCTCCGACGACTTACTCGATGGGGTGGCGCCGCCCCTGAACAGCGCGAAGAGCTCTGCCGGCGTCTTCGGTTCGTTCGCGTGAAGTCTCACCGATCCGTCCTTCCCCACGACCACAACGGTGAAATCGCGAACCTCGTTGACGTCGAGGTCCTCGCGGATCTGGCGTGCGTTGAGCTCGCCGCCGGACCCGTACAAGGGCACTGCGGAACCGTCCCTGACACGCAGGACGACGACATCGTTACGCGCAAGCTCGCGGTGCTTCGCAAGCAGAAGTTCCTCCTGGCGCGCCGCTTTCTCGTTCGTGAGGTCCGAGAAGATGACGATGACGCGATTCTTCCATTCGAATTGGGTGAGACTGCTGCCGGCATACTGCGACAGCGAAGGCTCGCCAAGAATTTCGGCCACCAGCGATTTTGTCCACATTGTTCTTTCCTAACACGACAGAAGATCGTCGCTCCGTCCCAACTCGGCGCGCGATCGACCACGATAAACTCGTCAGGGGAGTCCACTCCGGTCCGCCAACGTCCAGGGCAATCGTCCGCCCGCTCCCCTCAGAGCCTACGGAAGCGAAACCCATGTGAAGCGCAATTGGTTCCTCCGAAGGACGAAGGTCCGCAAAAGAGCGGACAAACGGTAATTCCTGCGCTACATTGAAGCGCTTGGCCTACAGCGCCGCGTGTCTTGTCAGACGCGCAAAGGACGCTGTAGGCCTTTGAGTTGCTGCGTGTTTTGGGGAAACATACAGTGGGCGCGCGTCCGAGGAGTACGGAACCTGGGCCCACCTGCCGACGTTGTTGTTCATGATCTCAAGGAGGAGAAGCATGCATCAAGTGTTGTGGAGCCATCCGATCGAGCTTGGTTTGACCCGTAACGACGTGCGCACGGTCAAGGGACCGTCCGACGCGCTGAGATGCCTGGCAGACCAGTGGCCCCACCGTGGACCTTACTACGTCGCCGCCCGCAGCGCCTGCCGCGGAGCAATCGAGGGTCGCCGTACCGTCGAGGAAGCCCGCAAGCTCTTTATTTCCGCCGCCAAAGAGGCGCATCTAGAGACGCATTGAGGCTCCGGCCGCAACGCCGAATACTGCCCGCATCGGCGACAGTATTTTTGTATCGGCGGTAGCCTGTTGCCGGCTCCGTCCATTGCGTACGAAATCCGCTTCCGACAGAAGCCGAACGCATATCCGCATATCTGGAAATGAGACAGAAATCTCCGCGAAACTGCCAGATTTCTGTCGTGAAGCGTTCATTTCTCTCAGTTATATTCTGAGGTGCCTCACAAAAACCAATTTCGGAGCGCTTTAGTCCACACCAAGGGGAAAAATAAGACGGGAGAGCCAGCATGAGCGAGAGTCATCTCTATCGCATAGTCGAAGTCAGCATGAAGCGCGAAAGCGGCCGCAAGGACATCGGCATCATGACAGTCCGACAGGCCCTTGAACTTCCCGAAGTGCCCAGCCTCGAATATAGCCATCCGGAACTCAACTCGCGCTCGGATGGCCGGTTTCTGACACGCGACCAGCTTAAAGCTTACGTGCGCTGCGCCTGATCGCAGCCGCCGTGTCGAACCATCGGCATAACTTTGCCTTTTGCGGCAGCCCTTCCGGCTGCTAACGTCTAGCTTCAGATTCGCCGCAGTGCCTCGTGTCCATCGATACGCAAGGTCGCTGCGGCGATTTTCGCGCCGGGTTGATCGCGGGCGCTGCTGCATGTTTCCTTAAGCCGTAGCCGATTTAAGGAAACATGCAGCAATTCGAAGTGCTACAGCGTCCTTTGCGCGTCCGGTAAGACGCGCGGCGCTGTAGAAGGGACGAACACATGGAAACAGTCATACCGCCCTCGCCGCCCGTACTGCTGCCGATTTCCGGCAGCCTCGTGGGCTTTCCGGTCCGGCGCGTCTATTGCGTCGGCCGCAACTATGCCGCCCACGCGATCGAGATGGGGCATGATCCCGATCGCGAACCGCCCTTCTTCTTCCAGAAGAATCCGGACAACCTGCTGCCGCCGGGCGAGGATTTCCCCTACCCGCCGCGCTCCCTCGATGTGCATCATGAGGTGGAACTGATTGTCGCCCTGCGCAGCGGCGGCGCCGACATTCCCGTCGAGGAGGCGCTCAACCACGTCTATGGATACGCCGTCGGCATCGATTTCACGCGCCGCGACCTGCAGGCAGAAGCCAAGAAGGCCGGCAAGCCCTGGACTGCAGCCAAAGCTTTCGAGCATTCCGCACCGGTCTCGGAGATCGTACCGGCCGAAGCGATCGGCCATCCGAGCAGCGGCAATATCTGGCTGAAGGTCAACGGCGAAACGCGCCAGCAGGGCGATCTCGACCAGATGATCTGGAAGGTACCCGAGATCATCGCCGAGCTTTCAACGACCTTCACGCTTGCGCCGGGCGATGTCATCATGACCGGAACGCCCGCAGGCGTCGGCCCGGTTCAGCGCGGTGACGTCGTCACCTGCGGCGTCGATGGCATCGCCGCACTCTCCGTCACCGTGGTCTAGCTCGATCCAATGCGGCAGCGCCGCGCGTCCTGACAGACGCGCGAAGGATGCTGTGGCACTTTGAATTGCTGCATGTTTTGATCCTTAATCGGCTAGTGCATGTCGCCCAAAAGTGCGCGGCGGTTTTGGGACAACGACATGCATAAAAACAAGGACCTAAAGCGCGTCGCATGAGTCCGATTGAACGCGACGCGCTTTAGGATTTAAGGAAACATGCCGTAGGGAGGAAACACGCATGCCATTCTTCGCACTCGGATCGCTGCAGCCGCAAACACCGGCGGAAGGCAGCTACTGGGTCGCGCCGGACGCCAATATTATCGGCCACGTGGAAATCGGCGAGGATGTCGGCATCTGGTTCGGCGCGACGCTGCGTGGCGATAACGAGCCGATCCGCATCGGCGCGCGCACGAACATCCAGGAAGCCGTCATCATTCATGTCGACCCCGGTTTTCCGACGACGATCGGAGAAGGTTGCACCATCGGCCACCGGGCGATCATCCACGGCTGCTCGATCGGCGACAATTCGCTGATCGGCATGGGCGCGACCGTGTTGAATGGCGCGCAGATCGGCAAGAATTGCCTTGTAGGTGCCAATGCACTCATCACCGAAGGCAAGCAATTTCCAGACAATTCGTTGATTGTCGGCGCACCTGCCAAGGTGATCCGCACGCTTGATGACGCCGCCGTCGAGAAGCTGAAGCGTTCCGCCGAGCATTATGTGAAGAACTGGCAGCGCTATGCCGCCCAGCTCAAGCGGCTGGACTGACGCTACAGCGCCGCGCGTCTTATCAGACGCGCAAAGGACGCTGTAGCACTTTGAATTGCTGCATGTTTTTATCCTTAAATCGGCTACGATTTAGGGAACATGCAGTAGCGGCGGTCCAAATCAAGCGGCGCAGCTTTTGCAATGGCCGCGGATCTCGATCGTCGTCTTTTCAGTCTTGAAGCTCTGCGCGCGCACGAGGGCGGAAAGCCGCTCCTCGATCGCCGCGTCGTGGAACTCCGTCACCTGGCCGCAGCCCTCGCAGATGGTGAAGGCGGTGACGCCGCGATCATGCTCGTGCTCATGCGGGCAGGTGCAGGCCACGAAGGCGTTGAGGCTCTCGAGCCTGTGGACGAGACCGTATTCGAGCAGCTTGTCGAGCGCGCGATAGACCTGCAGCGGCGCGCGAAAACCCTGATCGCGCAGCTTGTCGAGGATGGTATAGGCGCTCATCGGGCCTTCCGAATGGGCGAGCGCTCCCATCACCAGCGACTGGTTTTTCGTCAATTGCGGCGTGCCCATCAAGGATGCCCTCCGTGCGAAGAATGTGATGCGCTTTCGAGCCTCCTGCCGATCGGCAGCAGACTCAGTACGAATAGCGCCAGCGCCGCGACCACGATAGACGGTCCCGACGGCGTGTCGAAGTGGAGCGAGCCGAAAAGGCCGCCAGCGACCGCTAGCGCGCCGATCAGCGAAGCGAGAACGGCCATGATCTCAGGCGATCCGGCAAAACGGCGCGCGGTCGCCGCCGGGATGATCAGAAGCGACGTGATCAACAGGATGCCGACAATCTTCATGGCGATGGCGATCACCAGCGCCATCAGCAGCATGAAGAAGAGCCGTGCCCTCTCCGGCTGGAGGCCTTCAGCCTCCGCCAGTTCCGGATTGACGGTCGAGGCAAGCAGCGGCCGCCAGAGATAGACGAGCGCGAAGATCACCAGAATGCCGCCGCCCCAGATGATGTCGATGTCGCCCTCGGAAACGGCGAGGATATCACCGAAGAGGAAGCCGACGAGATCGATCCGAACCCAGGTCATGAAGGCGACGATGACGAGGCCGATCGACAGTGCCGAATGCGAGAGTATCCCGAGCAGCGCGTCCGTCGACAGCGCACCGCGCTTCTGCAGGAAGAGCAGCAGGAGCGAGACGACGGAGGCGACGATGAAGACACTGACCATCAGGTTAAGCTCGAGGAGCAGCGAAAGCGCCACGCCGAGCAGCGCCGAATGCGCCATGGTATCCCCGAAGTAGGCCATACGCCGCCAGATGACGAAGCAGCCGAGCGGACCGGCGACCATCGCTATGCCTATGCCGGCAACGAGCGCGCGGATGAAGAAATCGTCAAGCATCGCGCTTCTCCGTCTTTTCGAAACCTTGGAGTCGCGTGTGGTGACCGCAGCCGCAGTCCGGATCGTGATCGTGCACGTCGACGGCTTCGTCATGGTGATGATGGTGTCCGTCACCCGGGAAACAGCTCTCGGTGATGCTGCCGTCAGCATGCAGCACGCGGCCGTCCGGCAGATGCGTATGGTCGTGATGATGGCTGTAGACCGCGAGCGTGCCCGCTGCCCTCCGACCAAACAGCTTCAGGTATTCCGGGCTGCGGCTCACCGCCTGCGGCGTACCGCGGCAGCAGACATGTCCGTTGAGGCAGACGACCGTATCGGTCTCGGCCATGACAATGTGGAGATCGTGCGAGATCAGCAGGATGCCACAGCCGGTGCGGTTGCGGATCTGCTTGATGAGTTCGTAAAGCGCGATTTCACCGGAGAAGTCGACGCCCTGGACCGGCTCGTCGAGAACGAGCAGATCAGGCTTGCGTGCAATCGCACGGGCGAGCAGCGCGCGCTGGAACTCGCCACCCGAAAGATGCTGGACCTCGGCCTTCGCCATGTGCAACATGCCGGTCGCGCCGAGCGCTTCCTCGATTTCGCGTCCCTTCAAGGGGCCCGTCAGCGTCATCAGCCGCTCGACGGTCAAGGGCAAAGTCCAGTCGACGGCGAGCTTCTGCGGCACATAGCCGACCTTCAGCCCGGAAACCCGCTCGACATGGCCCTCGTCCGGCTTCACCACGCCGATCGCCGTCTTCGCCGTCGTCGACTTGCCCGAGCCGTTCGGCCCGATCAACGTGACGATTTCGCCGCGGCTGATCGAAAACTCGACCCCGCGCACGAGCCATCGCCCGTTCCGGCGGACCCCGGTATTGTTGAGGCTGACGAGCGGCCTCGTTTCTGGCGATCGGTAATTCAGCATCAAAAAATTCCGGGTTGATGGTTGCCACTGGCTATCGCACACGTTATAGCATAACGCAATTGATGTAATAACATTACACGACGACGTTGCGCAAGGTCCGATGCGCAATGGCGGCGCAACACTTTGAACCTGTAAAGCTCGGAGACCCCAATGAGATTAACGCCCGCCCTGCTCTTTGCATCTACCGTCCTTTTGTGCGCGCCGGCCTTTGCGAACGGACCCAATGTGGTGGCTTCCATCAAGCCCATCCACTCGCTGGTCGCTTCGATCATGGAGGGCGTCGGTGAACCGTCGCTGATCGTCGAGGGCGGCGCCTCGCCGCACACCTACAACATGAAGCCATCGAATGCCGCGGCGCTGCAGGAGGCCAAGGTGGTGTTCTGGGTCGGCCACGGGCTCGAGGCTTTCCTGGACAAACCGCTCGAAGCGCTCGGCAGCGACGCCAAGGTGGTGGAACTCGGCGAAGCTCCCGGTCTTGAGAAACTCAAATTCCGCGAGGGCGGCGCGTTCGAGGCGCACGCGGATGACGACGAAGGGCATGAGGGCGACGGTCACGGTGCCGAAGCCGCCCATGATGGCCACGAACATAAAGAGCACGCTGCCGAACAGCAGCCGGCTAACGATCATGAGCACCACGCCGAGGGCGAGTTCGACATGCATATGTGGCTCGACCCAATGAACGCCAAAGCGATGGCCGCCGAGATCGAGAAGGCGCTCGCCGAAGCCGACCCGGGCAATGCCGCCGCCTACGAGGCCAACCTGAAAAAGCTCAATCAGCGGCTGGATGCACTGGATAAACACCTCGCCGAGACGGTGGCGCCGGTCCAGGACAAGCCTTTCGTCGTCTTCCACGACGCCTACCAATATTTCGAGCATCGCTACAAGGTGCGCGTCGCCGGCTCCATCACCGTCAGCCCCGAGGTGCTGCCCGGCGCCGAACGGCTTTCTGAAATCCGTGCCAAGATCAAGGAACTGGGTGCGACCTGCGTCTTCGCCGAACCGCAGTTCGAACCGAAGCTGATCAACGTCGTTATCGAGGACACGCCCGCGAAATCCGGAACGCTCGACCCCGAGGCGGCAACGCTCGATGCCGGACCGGACCTCTATTTCCAACTGATGGAGAACATCGGTACATCCTTGAAATCCTGCCTCGCTTCAGCGAGCTAAAGCAGTTCCAGGAAAAGTGTGTAACGGTTTTCCGTCCGGAATTGCGTAATTCCAAAAGTCGTCCTCCCAAGACGGCGAAGGCGGGCTGCCAAGTCCGCCTTTTTTCCCCTTCTTCTGCGTAATGATATAACATATGGAAACCATGCAATGGAAAAACTCCCCGTCACCGTCCTTTCCGGCTTTCTCGGCGCCGGTAAGACGACACTGCTGAACCATGTGCTTTCCAACCGCGACGGTCTGCGCGTCGCCGTGATCGTCAATGACATGAGCGAGATCAACATTGACGCCTCGCTGATCCGTGACGGCGGCGCCAATCTTTCGCGTACGGAGGAACAACTCGTCGAGATGACCAATGGCTGCATCTGTTGCACGCTTCGCGACGATCTCCTGCGCGAGGTGCGCAACCTCGCCGAACAGGATCGCTTCGACTACCTGCTGATTGAATCGAGTGGCATTTCCGAACCCCTGCCAATCGCGACCACGTTCGACTTCCGCGACGAAAACGGCGAAAGCCTCGCCGACGTCGCCCGCCTCGACACGATGGTGACCGTAGTGGATGCCGCCAACCTGCTCGCCGATTATTCCTCCCTCGACTTCCTCGCCGACAGGGGCGAAACGGCGGGCGAAAGCGACGTCCGCACGCTCGTCGATCTGCTGGTTGAGCAGATCGAATTCGCTGATGTAATTGTCCTCAACAAGGTGGGAACGGCGTCGGCGGAACAGCTCGACGCCGCGCGCAAAATTATCGTTGGTCTTAACCCGGACGCGAAACTGATCGAAACCGATTTCGGCAGGGTGGAGCTGCGCGAAGTGCTCGGCACCCGCCGCTTCGATTTGCTCAAAGCCGAGCAACATCCGCTCTGGTACAAGGAACTCAACGGTTTCAAGGACCACGTTCCGGAAACGGAGGAATACGGCATCCGTTCCTTCGTGTATCGCGCGCGCCAGCCCTTCGATCCGATGCGCTTCCAGGCCTTCCTGAACCAGTCATGGCCGGGCGTGCTACGCGCCAAGGGCTTCTTCTGGCTGGCCACGCGCCCCTATCACGTGGGCGAGCTGAGCCAGGCGGGACCGCTGGTGCGCACGGGCAAGATGGGGCTCTGGTGGGCCGCGGTGCCCAAGGAGCAATGGCCACGCGACTCGGGCTTCCACAAGGTGATAACCCCCTATATCGATCCGGTCTGGGGCGACCGGCGACAGGAGATCGTCTTCATCGGCGCCGATCCGATGGATGAGAGCACACTTCGCGCCGAGCTCGATGCCTGCCTGATCAAGGAAGACGCCTTTCGGCCGGAGCGCTGGCGCGATCTGCCGGATCCCTTCGCAAGCTGGACGCAGCGGGCGGCCTGATGTCGGGAGTGCCATCGCGACGCAGACTCCGCTTCGTTTGCAAGGCGCTGAACTCAGCGGGGCGGCCCGTGCCGGTATTCAACGAGGAAGTGGCGGTTACACCCTCGGAGGAGCAAGGCCCGCTCGAGCTGTCACTTTTCGGTCCGCGAGAGCAGGAGAACCTTCGGAGTCTCCTCCAACGGCGCTCGGCACCGTTTTCCGAGGTCGAACCTGATGCATGATTCCTCAAATCGGAATCGAATTAAGGACAAAATCATGCAGCGATTCTAGGTGATACAGCGACCTTTGCGCGTCTCAGAGACGGGCGGCGCTGCAGTCGGTCGACGAGGCGGCTCAACAAGCCGCCGCCTCTTCAAACTGCTGGGGATCAGTACGCCGTGGCAAGCCCGACGATCACGCCGGTCGCGAGGCTGATCAGCAGGAAGTCATTGTCGACGCGCACCCAATGCTGGCCGCGTGGCGGCGTGCGCAGCTTGTAGCGGCGATAGTCACGGACGTAAGCCATGTGGCGACGCTCAGCCGGGCTTAGCCGATGGCCACGCGCCCAGCGATGTCTCTTGATGATCACACGCTTTTCGACGGTCTTGTCGACGTGCTTGTGTACTTGGCGTTCGACAGACTTGGACCGGTAACGGTCATGCGCCTGCGCAACCTCGAAAGATCCGGACGGCTGGGCGAAAGCCATGGGGCTGGCCAGGAAGGAACTGGCGACCAGGGCAATGATGAGACGTTTCATGAGGGGCTTCCTTTCGTTGTCTGCCCCTCGAAACTAAAGTTCACTTGCTGAACCGAAGATGAAACGCCGCATTACAATTATGTAATGACAACCGTAGTTTATGGTAATTTCCTTATAAATTGAATTCGCTTAGACAAGCGCCTGATAACGAAAATGGTCGAAATCGGCCGGCAGTGCGCTGCCCGAGGTGTCGAAGGCGAACATGCCGGTGAAGGCACCGGTGAATGAGCCGTGTTCGCCGCGTCCGCCCTCATCGGAGACGACGCCCGCGTCGAGCACTGGGCCAATCGCCTGCCATGTGTCCCGGTTGGTCGCCCGCCAGAAGAACTGGAGATCGTTGTCGCGCACTTCCATCGCGAGGTATATCGGTCCATTTGGAACCGCGACGCCGCTAGCCGCCGGGAACTGGAGGCGGCCGTGCGGAAAGTCGCCGGGGCACGACAGAATGGAGACGATCCGCCCGAGTTTTTCGTGCCAGGTGACGCCCAATGCATGGAACTTGTGCCTGTTATAGTAATGCGTCAGGCCAGCCACCTGCTGATAGGTCTCGGGCGCAAACTCGACAACGGTCTCGGCCCGGAACGAATGGTGCTCCTGCCGCCGCGCCACCAGTGCCTGCTCGAACCAACTGCCGATGCTTTCCCGCCCGAATAGCCTGAGGTGCCCTTCCCGCCACGTCGGCGAAAAGATGCGTTCTGCGACGGGCGTGCGCAGCCACTGGAACTCAAGGGGAAGCTCGGCTTCGTCGAAATCGGTCTCGACCACGCTCGGTTGCGCGACGACGCTCGTGCCTGCCGGCGCCGGAACGGTCACATCTGGGACCGTGCCGCCGCTTTCGAGGTAAAGCCAGCCATCCTCGCGCCAGACGCATTTCTGCAGTGCCGTCTCGCGCCCGAGGGTGCAGCGCCGCTGCGGCGGCAGAGGGCGTCCGCAGAGATGGGTGTGATAGGCCTGGCCGTCCGGAGTTTCGACATACTGCCCATGCCCTGCCCGCTGCAGCGCGGCTTCGGGATGATCCTTCGAGGTAATGAGATGGGTGTTCGGATGCATCTCATAGGGGCCGTCGATGGTACGCGAACGCGCCATGGTCACTGCATGGTCATAGCCCGTGCCACCTTCGGCGACCGTCAGGTAATACCAGCCGTTGCGCTTGAAGAGATGCGGCCCCTCGACCAGACCGAGCGAACTGCCGGCGAAGATGTTCCTGACCGGACCGACGAGCCGGCGGGTGCGCTCGTCCCACTCCTGCAGGAGGATACCGTCAAAAGCCGGGCTCTTTGGCGCGCCGCCGAAGCTCTCGGTGCGGTGGTTCCACTGCATGTTGAGGAACCACTTGTGGCCGTCGTCGTCATGGAAGAGCGAGGGATCGAAGCCGGACGAATTGACATAGACCGGATCGGACCATGTCGCCTCCACCGCTTCCGCCGTGACGATGTAGTTGTGCGCGTCCTTGAAGTTGCCGTCGAAGCGCTTGACGTCGGTATAGACCAGCCAGAACAACCCGTCCGCATAAGATAGGCACGGCGCCCAGATGCCGCAGCTATCGGGATTGCCGCGCATGTCGAGCTGGCTTGCCCGCTCCAGCGGCCGGCGCACCAGTCGCCAGTTCACGAGATCACGTGAATGGTGGATCTGCACGCCCGGGTACCATTCGAATGTCGAAGTGGCGATGTAATAATCGTCGCCGACGCGGCAGATCGACGGGTCCGGGTTGAAGCCCGGAAGGATCGGATTGCGGATAGTCGCGACCATGGCTTTCCTCGTCCCTAGATTCTCAGCGTGCGCATCCAGCCCGAAACTTCCCATGGTTTCAAGACCCGTCACGCCAGTTCCTGTGCAGGAAGGAGCAAGCCCATTGTCCTGCTCCCGAATCGCCTGAGCATGGCCGAATCCGGTGTCCATTCTGTGGAATGGTCGCATTGCAATCGATGGCGATCACCATGCTGCCGTGCCTAAGTCTTGGGCATTTTCCGTCGGCCCGTATTCGACTTTTGTCTGAGACTGTCTCGCTGTCCCGGAAAATCGAGCTTCGGACTTGAAAGGAGGCTTGAAATCGGCACTGTGACTGTGCTTGGCGAAAGATAAAAACAGCCATTGCGGGGAGGAACTTGATGAAACCGTTACTCGGCTTCAGCCGGTTGATCGACACCGTCACCGAAAACATCGGCAAGGCGGTCGGCTGGCTCATTCTGGTCGCCGTGCTTGTGAGCGCGGGCAATGCCGCCATCCGAAAAATCTTCAACATGTCGTCGAATGCCTGGCTTGAGGCACAGTGGTATCTCTTCGGGGCTGCCTTCATGTTCGCTGCCGCCTATACGCTCAGCCAGAACGAACACATTCGCATCGACGTCGTCTATGGCGGTCTCTCGCGCCGTGTGCAGCATTGGATCGACCTCTTCGGTCACGTCTTCTTCCTGATGCCGTTCGTGCTGCTTATGCTCTATTACCTCGTTCCCTACGTCCGCATGTCCTACGTCTCGGGCGAAGTCTCGTCGAGCGCAGGCGGCCTCATCATCTGGCCGGCAAAGGCCATCCTGCTCATCGGCTTCATCCTGCTCGCCCTTCAGGGTGTTTCGGAAATCATCAAGAAAATCGCGATTATGACGGGAAATATGGACGATCCCACCCCCTATGTGCCGACGCACGCGCCGCTTGAGGAAGCTCCGGAGGTGCGCTCGTGATTGAGTTTATCGCTGAAAACCTGGCACCGATCATGTTCGTATCGCTGATCGTGTTCCTGATGCTGGGTTACCCCGTCGCCTTCTCGCTCGCCGCCAACGGTCTCCTGTTCTTCATCATCGGCGTGGAACTCGCGCCGCTTTCGGATTCGATCAACCTCTCCTGGCCTCTGCTCAACGCGCTGCCGGAACGGTTCTGGGGGGTGATGTCCAACGATACGTTGCTCGCCATCCCCTTCTTCACATTCATGGGCATCGTGCTCGAGAAATCCGGCATGGCCGAAGACCTGCTCGACACGATCGGCCAACTCTTCGGCCCCGTCCGCGGCGGTCTTGCCTACGCGGTCATCTTCGTCGGCGCGCTGCTTGCGGCAACCACGGGCGTGGTCGCGGCCTCGGTCATCGCCATGGGACTGATTTCGCTGCCGATCATGCTGCGCTACGGCTATGACCGGCGCGTGGCGTCCGGCGTCATCGCAGCCTCCGGCACGCTCGCGCAAATCATCCCGCCGTCGCTCGTTCTGATCGTCCTTGCCGACCAGCTCGGCCGTTCGGTCGGAGACATGTATGCCGGCGCCCTCGTCCCAGGTCTCGTGCTGACGGGCCTGTACATGAGTTACGTCGTGCTGATGTCGTTCCTGAAGCGCGACTCCATGCCTGCGCTGCCGCTGGAGGCCCGCACACTTGGGTCCGGCGTCGCATCGCTCATCGTGGCCCTCCTGGTGGCAGCGGGCATCGCCTACGCCGCCCACGTCTATCTCTCGCCGACCCAGGGCGAAAATGCGGACATTCTCGGAGCAACGGTCGGCGTCGTCTTCATCTATGTCGTCGCGCTAGTCGACAGGGCGCTCAAGATCAATGCACTGTCCCGTTTGGCCCAGCAGGTCATCATCGTCCTCATTCCGCCGTTGGCGCTGATCTTCCTGGTGCTAGGCACGATCTTCCTCGGCATTGCTACGCCGACGGAAGGCGGAGCCATGGGCGCAGTCGGCGCGCTGATCATGGCGGCTGCCAAGGGCCGGCTGAACCTCGATGTGGTACGTGGGGCGCTGGCCTCCACGACGCGCCTTTCCGCCTTCGTGCTGTTCATCCTGATCGGCGCGCGCGTCTTCTCGCTGACGTTTTACGGTGTGAATGGGCATGTCTGGGTGGAACACCTGCTGACGGCGCTGCCGGGCGGCGAAATCGGCTTCCTGATTGCGGTCAACCTGCTGGTCTTTTTCCTGGCGTTCTTCCTCGATTTCTTCGAGCTTGCCTTCATCATCGTGCCGCTGCTCGCACCGGCGGCCGACAAGCTTGGGATCGACCTGATCTGGTTCGGCGTGCTGCTCGGCATCAACATGCAGACGAGTTTCATGCACCCGCCCTTCGGCTTTGCGCTCTTCTACCTGCGCTCGGTCGCAGCCAGGGTGCCCTACCTCGACAAGGTCACAGGCAAGATGACCCAGCCGGTCACCACGGGCCAGATCTATTGGGGTGCCGTGCCTTTCGTCGGCATCCAGATCCTGATGGTAGCGCTGACGATCATGTTCCCGCAGATGGTCATGCACTACAAGGGAAGCGGCGCGGCCGTCGATCCGTCCACCATCAAGATCGAGATTCCCGGGTTCGGAACGGGTGGCGGCGGACTGACGCTGCCCGACAACGGCGGCCTCGGCCTCCCGGGCGGCCTGCAACTGCCGGGCGGCAGCCCGCTCGACAACGGCCAGCAGCCGGCCCAGCCGAATAATGCGCCCGCCCAGCAGAACAAGCCGGCGCCCGATCTCAGCGCACCGCCGTCGTTCAATTAGAGCGGCGGCGTGTATCCCCTCATCCGCCAGCCGGCACCTTCTCCCCGCAGGCGGGAGAAGGACGCGCGCCGCGCCCGCCAGTCCCCTCTCCCCGCATGCGGGGAGAGGGCTACAGCGCCGCGCGTCTTCTCAGACGCGCAAAGGTCGCTGTAGCATTTTGATTTGCTGCATGATTTTTTCCTTAAATCGATTCCGATTTAAGGAATCATGCAGCAGGGTGAGGGGCAAACTCACCCTACTTCCGTTAATTGGAGAAAAGAGAAAACCCCCGGAGCACTGCTCCGGGGGTTTCTTCATCTCAGCAATGAAGCCGCGGTTCAGACCTTACCGTTCCGCTGCTGGATCATCATGAAGGTATCGTAATTGTATTCGGCGATCTGCGCGTTGAGATAATACTCGGCGCGGAAGGCCTTGATCGAATCCCAGATCTTTTTGAAGGTCGGGTTCGACGCTTCCATCTCGGCGTAGACTTCGTTCGACTTGTCGAAGCAGGCGGACAGAATTTCCGGGCTGAACGGGCTGAGCTTTGCGCCGGCAGCCACCAGGCGCTTGATCGCGGCTGGATTCAGGTAATCGTACTTCTGCAGCATGTTCGCGTCAGTCGCCTGGCAGGCCGTGCGCAGCAGCGACTGGTAGTTCTTCGGCAGGCCTTCGAAAGCCGCCTTGTTGAACATGGCGTGCACCGTCGGGCCGCCTTCCCACCAACCAGGATAGTAGTAGTACGGCGCGACCTTGTAGAAACCGAGCTTTTCGTCGTCGTACGGACCGACCCACTCTGCGGCGTCGATCGTGCCCTTCTCGAGAGCCGGATAGATATCGCCGCCGGCGATCTGCTGCGGTACGACACCGAGCTTTTCGACAACCTTGCCGGCGAAGCCGCCGATACGCATCTTCAGGCCCTGCATATCCGCTACGGTCTTGATCTCCTTGCGGAACCAGCCGCCCATCTGGACGCCGGTGTTGCCGCCCGGGAAGCCGACGAGGCCTTGGGTGGCGAGGAACTCGTTAAAGAGGTCGATACCGCCGCCGTGATAGTGCCAGGCGTTCATGCCGCGCGCGTTGAGCGCGAAGGGCACGGCAGCACCGAGCGCCCAGGTCGGGTCCTTGCCCCAGTAGTAGTAGGCAACCGTGTGGCAGGCTTCGACGGTTCCGGCAGCCGTGGCGTCAGCGGCTTGCAGACCGGGAACGATTTCGCCGGCCGCGAAAACCTGGATCTGGAAATTGCCGTCCGTCGCTTCGGAGACGTATTTCGACAGCACTTCGCCGCCGCCGTAGATCGTGTCGAGCGACTTGGGGAACGACGAGGCCATACGCCAGTTGATCTTGGGGTTTGCCTGCGCGATGGCCGGCGATGCGAGCGCCGTCGCGGCAGCCGCACCCAGGCCGCCGATGCTCGCGTGTTTGATGAATGAACGGCGATCCATAATACCTCCCTATTTCCCGCCATGACGGCTACAGGCGCAATCGCGCCCGCGACACCGTTCGTTGAGCCTTCCTCGGTCCGCTCAGCGCGTCGAGAGCTCATGCCTCCTCGTTTTGCCAGCCACGCGCACGCAAAGCGCCTGACGCGTGGGACCGGCACCACTGCACCATACATATTCACTAATGCATGTCCAGCGACGGTTTTCCGGCGCCCTCTTCGACTTTTGTCTAAGACGCCGGAGATGAGTCAACATTGCCTAAAATCGAGGCAAATCAATGAATTCGTGCGATTCAGAGCTCCGCCGACTTGGCCCAGAGATTGATATCGGCCTCGCGTGCATAGAGATCGATCTCCGCCAGCTCCTCCGTGGTGAAGCTGTCGTTGTCGAGCGCTTTGACGCAGTCGACGATCTGCGCGGACCGGCTGGCACCGATCAGCGCCGACGTAATACGGCCGCCGCGCAGCACCCAGGCAAGCGCCATCTGCGCCAGCGTCTGGCCACGACGTTCGGCGATGCCGTTCAATTTGCGGATGTTCTCGATGATCGCCGGGCGAATGAAATCCTTCTTGAGGAAGTGGTTCTGGGCTGCGCGGCTGTCCCCAGGGATCCCGTTCAGATACTTCGTCGTCAGCATGCCCTGCGCCAGCGGAGAGAAGACGATCGAGCCGATACCGAGATCTTCGAGCGTATCGACGAGCCCGTCGTCCTCGACCCAGCGATTGAGCATGGAATAGCTCGGCTGGTGGATCAGGCATGGCGTGCCCAGATCCTTGAGGATCGCCGCCGCTTCGCGGGTACGCTGCGAGTTGTAGGACGAGATGCCGACATAGAGCGCCCTGCCCGAACGGACGATATGGTCGAGCGCGCCGCAGGTCTCCTCGAGCGGGGTGTCGGGATCGAAGCGGTGGGAATAGAAGATGTCGACATAGTCGAGGCCCATGCGCTTCAGGCTCTGGTCGCAGGAAGCGATCAGATATTTGCGGCTGCCCCATTCGCCATAGGGACCTGGCCACATGTCGTAACCGGCCTTGGAGGAAATGATCAGTTCGTCGCGCAGGCCGGCGAAGTCGGTGCGCATGATTTCGCCGAAGGCTGTTTCCGCCGATCCGGGCGGCGGACCGTAATTGTTGGCGAGATCGAAATGGGTGATGCCGAGATCGAAGGCCGTGCGGCACATGTCCACCTTGCGATCATGCGGCGTGTCGCCGCCGAAATTATGCCAGAGCCCGAGCGAGATCGCCGGCAGCTTCAGCCCGCTCCTGCCGCAGCGGTTGTATTTCATCGTCTCGTATCGGTTTTCCGCCGGTTGCCAGGCCATGTGCGATGTTCCTTCGTTTCGGATGGGGCTTGATACCCCTCCCCAACCC
>NZ_SRXN01000047.1 GCF_004827385.1 Ensifer sp. MPMI2T | reverse complement strand
GTCGACCGCGCTTCGCCGCTTCGCTCATTCCCGACATCAATCACCGCCATAGTGTCCACTTAGCACTTGGTGGACACTATCCCACTCCACGGCAGCGCCGGTAGGCGGTCATCACGCCACGCTTACGAATAGACTTCATCCCGTCGCGATTGCCGTAGGCGCAGCGCGCCTTAAGCTGCCATCCGAGGCTGAATGCTTCACCGATTGTCTCGACCATGGGGTTGAGATAGTATGGGAACAAAACAAGAACAATCCACCGATGTGCGAACTCCCCAGAATTGGGGATGCGACCAAGGGAGATCGTCCGTTGAGCGACGAACAAGGTGCAGACAGGCACAAGGACAAGGCTCTTTACGAACACTACTGCGAACATCCGGGGTGCACGAAATGGGGCGGCTTCGGCTTTGCAGTCGGCAAGGCCGCGGCCAACTGGTTCTGCATCGAGCATCGACCGGAGTGGAAGTCACGTGATGAGGCACGGGCGCAGCATTGACCTCGTTCCCGAGAGGGGCGCGATCGATCCCGATCGAGGGATCGGCCACCTGCGTCTGGCCGACTTCGGGGAAGACCAGATTCTTGGCGCGCGCTGCGCCGCATGCCAATACGGCAATTGGGTCAACCGTTGGGAGATCGCCCGCAAGTTCGGCAATGATGCCACGCTTGACGATCTTCGGGCGATGCTGCGTTGTGCTCGCTGCGGAAACAAGGGCAACAATGGCTGGCGGATTGGCCGGATCAACCGAGACTCGGAGTGGATGGATGTGCAACCGGTATCGCATCGAGGTGGAATTTGACGAGTTGTGGCGTGTTGCGAAGCCGCACAGCGACATGACGAACCGTGCCAACCCGACAACCGAGGTCTTTCCAGACAAATTCGGCCCGGTCGTCCGCAACAACGCGTACGGCGAGCGCGAGCTCGTCAATCTCACCTGGGGCATGCCGTCGCCGCCGACGGTCACCAATGGCAAGCCGGATTACGGCGTCACCAATATCCGCAACCTCGATTCCCCACATTGGCGCGGCTGGACCGGTGTAAAGAACCGCTGCATCGTGCCTTGGACGGCCTTCTGCGAATATGAGGACACGAAGCCGAAGAAGACGGACCGCTGGTTCGCAATCAACGACAAGCAGCCCCTCGCCTTCTTCGCCGGCATCTGGACGCCCTGGAAAGGCGCGCGGGGCTCGATGAAAAACCCGCGCGCCGGCGAGCACGAGCTGTTCGCCTTCCTGACGTGCGAGGCAAACGCGTTGGTCAAGCCGATCCACCCGAAGGCGATGCCGGTGATCCTTACGGACGCGGCAGAGATCGAACTGTGGCTGACAGCCGACTGGAAGGACGCGAAGGCTCTACAGCGGCCATTGGCGGTGGATGCGATGACGCTGTTGCCGGTGGAAAATGCCCAGCAGGCACTTTTGCCTTAGGCTCAGGGCCGGAAGCACTGGGAAAAAAGGCCTATGCCCCTGGCACAGGCCGACAGTTGGTCGTTGCATTTGCTATCAGGCGAGTTTACGGGAGGCGACTACCCCGAGCCATGGACCTTAGTCCCACAAGACACGCGCATAGGGCCCACGCGTCTTCGAGCGAGGAACCCCGCAGCGGGCATCGCGTTTGGAAATCTGTCGCTGCTAGCGATCCTCGCCGCAGGAGGATGCCGGTGGGACCGGGACCGGCAAAGAGCGACGTCGGCCGCTGGTAGCTCGCGCGGGCATCGCTCCCCCTCTTGAGGTTGCCCATGCGGGACGCTTGCGTTCTCAGTTTCAAGGTGCTGCTTGTCACGGGCTAAGCTAGACATGCTGATGTCTGCGTAAGACGCTTCTAAATCTCAGAAGGCGCGACCGAGGACGGGAATCAATCGACCGGCTGCGTGGGTTGGTCCACTGACTGGTCTCAGTCATGGAAGTAACCTTGGATACAGTAGCAACGACTAAAGTACGATATCCTGCATTTTCCTGAATCAAATGCGGCATTCCACAATTCGCGTACTGAGGCTTCCGTCTTGACGGGGGAGAATGCGATGGCCGCTGACATGGAACAGGCACAAGTGAATGGGTCCAGCGAAAAGGAGCTGGAGCTGCGCCGGTACCTAGCACGGCTCAGTTTTTGGAAAATGGTTCTTGGGACCTTTATTGTTGGTATGGCCGGAATCTTGGTGCCTGCCGGCATACAATTCTACGTGAATCGTAACGAAACCGCGCGAAAAGAGACAGAATTGCAGCTCTCGCAGCAAGCTGCTCATCAACAATACATAAAGGATTTCTTTGCAACTGCAATTAACCAGGACATCGAGCTGCGCATCCGCTTTGCTTCCTATTTTGCAAATCTTTCGGGGCCCGGACAAGAGAAGCTTTGGAAGAATTATCTGACCGAACTAATAACTCTCCGAGACAAAACGCGTGACAAGATTAACAAACTTGAGGCGCAGCTAGTTAGCTTTAAGCAGAGTCCTGATACCATAGACACTGCAGAGTTTGACCGAATTAACCGCGAGTTGGCATGGGCGAATGCTGAAATAGGGTACGTCCCAACGGAAAGGAGCGCAGTTGTCGCATCGCTCGATGACAGCCCAATCGGGAAGAAGGTTCGGCTCTATGGCGAGACCACGACGTTGGTACAAAGATTAGCCCGAGCAACAAACCCCCTCAGTGAGTACCCAGACGACATTGAACGCTTCTGGATACTGTACAGGAAAGACCTTATCGGCATTGAGAGCCCGCAGTTTGCCCGCGCAATGGTCGCGATTGGCAAGGTACTCACGCCGCTCGTGGAAGCGCGCTCAAAGGCAGATGTTGAACTGAGGCGGTTGGCCGAAGAGCTTGTTTCAATCTCTCGCGACGAATTGGGAGCGATTTCGCAGGTAGCAATTGAGCTCCAGCAGCAGCGGCAGCAACAACAACAACAACAACAACAGCAACAGCAGCAGCAACAGCTGCTACCTTGATGGTGCCCTTACGCTGCCACCCAGGCTTAATGCTTCACCGATTGTCTCGGCTCTAGTCCACGCCGATCGCGGTACGCGACCTCTGCACGGAATCGACCACCGGAGAGCTGGCAGAGCTGCGAGGATCGCGACGGCGGCACCTACCGCTGCGGCAAGGAGGCTGCATTCGCTCTCGATCGCTTCCTCGCTGCCTCGCGCCCTACCCGCTGTGAGTTCGTGGTGCGCAATCGATACGAGCAGTTCGCGGGCGTCTGCATCCGCGCCAAAGGTCGCGAGGTCAATCGCTGGCTGGTCGAAACACTCGCCCTAATCGATGAAGTGACCGGAAGCCCTCCGCGGCCGACTTGACCGAGTTCACACCCCGCGAGGAGACGGACGCCTTCAAGGCGCAGCACGGCGTGCCGACAACGCCTCAGGTCTTCATCGATGGCAAGCGGGTCGGTGGCTACGACGATTTGCGCCGTTTTCTCGGGACCGGTGGCCGATCCGAAGGCCACCAGCTACCGCTCGGTTATCGTGTTGTTCACGCTGACCGCACTCACGGCGATGGCGGCGAGCCATGCCGTCAACGGAACACCATTCACCTTGCGCGCAGCCGAATGGTTCATCGCCCTTTCGATGGTGGTTCTGGCGATGATGAAACTCCAGAACGTCGAGAGCTTTGCGACGATGTTCCTGAACTATGACGTCCTGGCAAAGCGCTGGGTGCCATACAGCTACATCTACCCCTACGCCGAAGGTCTGGCGGGTGTGCTCATGGTCGCGGGCGTCCTGAACTGGGTCTCTGTCCCCGTTGCCCTCTTTATTGGCACCGTAGGTGCCGCCTCGGTCTTCAAGGCCGTCTACATCGACAAACGGGAGCTGAAGTACGCTTGCGTCGGGGGATCGAGCAACGTGCCGCTCGGCTTCATTTCGCTGACCGAGAACCTGATGATGATCGCGATGGCGGTATGGATGGCGATTGCTTCGATGGGGTTGATGGGCGGACTGTAGACGGCTTGAATGCTTTCAAAGCAAAGGACATTTCATGGGACAGGCAGCAGGCTCTGTCCCCTTGTCGTAGCCGATCAATCCGGCAATCCTGCCTTAATGTAGCCCTCGATGAAATGCTGACGGTCGGAATCGTTGCGGAAGGGCTGCGTCCGTCCCCACTGCCACGCCGAAAAATTCGGGAACTCCGAAAGGAATTTCCTCCCTACCCTGCGCGCTTCCGCGGTACGGCCCAGCCGTGCGAGCGCGGCGGCCAGATTGCGTTTTGATCCGGGTCCACCCGCCTGCGGGTGGCGAAGTGTCTCGACAGCGTCCTGATAATGACCCGCGGCATACTGCGCCCAGCCGAGAAACGAGTAGTGGTCTCCAGGCGGATACGGATTGAGGCGAAAGCTATTCTCGGCACACTCGACGGCCTCATTTGCACGCCCCTCGAACACCCGGAGATCGGCAAGGTGGGCCCAACCCGCAGAGTGATTGGGGTTAAGGCGAAGCCCCTGCTCGAACTCGGCCACTCCCGCTTCGAACTCGCCTTCATAGGCACGCAGATAGCCCAGCACGATATGCGCGTCGGCGTTTTCCGGATCAATCTCCACGGCTTTCGCGGCGGCGGTGCGGGCGGCAGCGCGATGTTCCTCTACAGGCTCGCCATAATAAAGCGCATCGAAATGGTGGCTCATCGCGAGCCAGGCATGCGCCCCGGCAAAGCCCGGATCGATCTCGATGGCCCGGGTCAGGAGCGGACGGGCAGCTCTCGTTTCCCGGAGCGATTGCGTCGCGAGCGCTCGCCCCCGAACGAAAAGGTCGTAGGCCTCGAGATCGGTGACTCTGCGCCTCGGAAGAGGCCCTGCCGACGGCAGGGCGTGGGCAAGAGCGTTGATCACCTTGCCGACGACCTCGTCCTGCAGGGCGAAAATGTCCGCAAGGTCGCGGTCCAGGCGTTCAGCCCAAAGACAGCTGGCATTGGAGGCGTCGATGAGCTGCGCGTTGATCCGCACCCGCGCCGACGCTCGCCGCACGCTTCCCTCAATGAGATAGCGGACCCCCAATTCTCCGGCGATGGCGCGCAAATCCATCGAGCGATCCCTGTAGACGGAACTCGAATGACGGGCGATCACCAGGAGGCCCTCGACTTTGGAAAGATCGGTGATGAGGTCTTCCGCGAGGCCTTCGGCGAAATATTCTTGCTCGGCATCGTTGCTCAGCGTTGCAAACGGCAGGACGGCGATCGAAGCCACCTGTGGCAGCGTAGGCGCGGCATCCGGCGGGTCGCGCCCCCGCTGTCCAGGCGAAGCCGGGCTTGCACTCCAGCTCACACGGAAGACCCGAATGGGGCGGGCAATGTTCTTCAGCAGACACTCGCCCTGATCGACAAAGTGCATCGGCAGCTTGCGATTGACGTGCTCGTGAACGCTGTGACTTATAAGCACGCCGCCTGGCTCGGCCATGGCCTCCAAACGCGCGGCGATATTGACCCCGTCTCCGAAAACGTCCTCCTGGTCAGCCAGGACGTCTCCGAGGTTGATCCCCATGCGAAAAGCCAGTCGGCGATCTTGGGTAACATCCTTGTTCCGCTCGGCTGTCGCTCGCTGGAGATCGACGGCGCAGCGTACCGCTTCGATGGCGCTCGCGAATTCGACTAGGAAGCCGTCCCCCGACGTCTTGAAGATGCGCCCCCTGTGTCCCTCCACGGTCGGCCGCACAACATCGCGCAACATCGTCTGTAGCCGCTCGTGGGTGTCCTCCTCGTCGCGTTCCATCAAACGGCTGTATCCTGCGACATCAGCCGCAAGAATGACCGCCAGTTTCCTTTGGGATCCGGCAGAAACCATGGTTGGTTCGTCGTCGTCCGGCATTGGAGGAGGTTACGCCGCACAAGTTCTGCCTTCAACTGGGATTGCACTGGAGGCTCTCGCAAGCAACAGGACTCGACACGGGGCGAAACGGCCGAAAGACCCGGCGTCCTACGCCAAGTATGTGCGGTCCAGAATGGAAGGAGGGCGGTGGCACCCTTTCAGGCTGCGGCGAAGAGTAACCGCTCGCCCGTTCCTTCTCCCGGCGCTCTGATGCGTTCATGCCGACACAGCAATGAGACGAATTTTATACGTTCAACAACCCTTTGGCGATTTTCAATGCACCGAGAAATCGTCGGGGCCGCGGTAAGGTGACGGGAGAACTTCAGCGGCGGGGAGTTGTTGACAATTGCGCGAATGACGCCAAAATTCCCGCCAAGGCTGCATTGGCCATTGACGTTCAATCCAGCAGTATGTGCAGTTCTGGCCTCCCGTTACCCAGAGGTAATCCTCGCAATCGCCGTAGCTTTGCTTAGCAGGTTCCCGAATACCAAGGAGGACGAGGTGTCACGTCGTTTTGCCTTCATTGCAGGCGTCCTAGCGACGCCGATTGTCGCGATCATTGAAGCCAATGGCGCTGACATAAGCATCGCCGAGATTCAGGGAACCAACCATCTCACCCAGCTTCCGTCGAACCAGGCGGTAACTGTGACGGGCGTCGTGACCGGAGCCTTCGGTAAGGGCTTCTTCATCCAATCTCTCTCTCCCGATGCGAACGCCGCGACTTCCGAGGGTCTGTTCATCTTTTCAGGCAACTCACCCGACGTCACAATCCCTTCGCTTGGGAGCCTCGTGCGAGTGACCGGCAGGCCGCAGGAGTTCCAGCCGTTCCTCGAACTGCCGCTCCAGCGAGAACGGCAGGTGGCGTTATGCGGAACAACCGAAGTTAACACGATCGAGAGCCAGGACCGGAACACCTTCCTGCCGATCACTCAGATTGGTGCCGTTACCCAGTTGGAGGTTGCCGGAACCGCCGCTCTACCCGCTCCCGTGCGGTTCAAGCCGCCTGGTGCGACCACACCGATCGCCTTTGCCGACAAGCCGAACACGCCGTTCAACCCGCAAGATCATCCAAGGGACTACTTCGAAAGCCTTGAAGGCATGCGGGTAGTAATAGACGATGCCGTGGTGGTGTCGCGCAAGGATCGCGGTTGGGACCAGTTCTGGGTCGCGCCGGCTGCCTTCCTGGATAATTCGGAGCTGACGGCCTATGGGTTGCCGCTCGCCCGGACCGGCCACGTCTTTCCGGAAGTCGTTGCGGTCCATAAGGCGAAAGGCCAGCCGCCATTCGCTCCTCCGGTCGGGACGCATATCGGCGACGTCACCGGAATCATGACCTACGAGAACGGGAACTACATGGTCGTCCTGGACAAGGTAATCGACCCGGACAGTCTCCCGGCACCGTCCCTTCCCGCTGTTTCCCCGCCGGTCCTGCCCAGCGGGTTGCGTTTCGCGACCTACAACGCGGAAAACATGTCGATCGCGCAACCGGGCGCATCGGCGAAGTTCGCGGCCATCGCCGGACAAATCGTCAGCGACCTGGAGTCCCCCGACCTTATCGGGCTTCAGGAGGTCCAGGACGACGACGGTGAAGGCGTGACGGCGGTCGTTACCGCGAACCAGACGGTAGCAGCGCTGATAACCGCGATCGCGGACGCCGGAGGTCCGCGCTACAAGCCGATCGCGCTCGATCCGGTATTGCCGAATACCGACGGCGGCGCGCCAGGGGGAAACATCCGGACCGTCTTTCTGGTACGGGAGGACAGCGGACTAAACGTCGGACGAGCTGAACGGCTGTTCGACGGCGATGATCGCTGTGACGACGACGCGAACCCGTTCGAAGGGACGCGCAAGCCGCTGCTTATGGAGGCGACGATCGGATCCAGATCGTTCGTGTTCGTAAACCTTCATCTTTCGTCCAAGCTCGGCGATCAGGGCCTCTATACGAATGCGGAGGACCCGAGGCCCGCCAGTACCGCGGGCAGGAAACGCCAGGCCGCACATCTCGTCGCCGAACTCGAGCGTCGCTATGGTCCCAACCCGCCCACGATCATCCTGATGGGCGATTTCAACGATCACGCGGACTCCGAGGCACTGGCCCCCTTCCGATCGAGTCCTCTGAACTTCCGTTTTGTCCGCGACCATCGCGGGGAAGCATTTACCGCCTCCTATGCCTTCAACGGTGTCAGGGAAGCGATCGACCATTTCGCGCTGGGCGGCGGCGGAGAACCGGATGCAACCGCGACCTACATGAACCTGAACGCCGATGCGCAGGAGCAGGTCAGCGATCACAACCCCGTTGTTCTGGTAGGGCCCAGATAGTCCTTCATTTGGCGCGCATAAGCCTGATTCATGCTCTGCCCCTTGGGCGCTTCAGCGACAAATCGAAACTGGAAAACTTGGAAGTTCATCGATCCAACCAGGCGGCTTTGAAAAGGGGGAATTCGCATGACAAACACAGCTTGGCACGCCGATCCACTCACCTGGGGCACCGGTCCGCACGTCTTCGAGGTCTTTCTTGAACCGACCGATCCTTACTCGGTTAAGGCATTTGATAAACTCGACCTCCTTCTCGATCAGGCCGGCGAGGACAAGGTCACCATTAAGATCCGCCTGCAGTCGCAGCCCTGGCATATGTATTCCGGTGTCATCGTTCGCTGCATCATCGCGGCTTCGACGCTTGAGGGTGGCAAGGAGACCGCGAAGACAGTCATCGCCGCAGTCGCTGCGCAACGGGAAGAGTTCGAATTCGTCGATCATGCCGGCTGACCCAATTTGGACGTTACCCCCAATCAGATCATCGAGCGCCTGGAAAGCTATAGCGGCGTCAAGCTAAAGGCCGCCTTCGCAATTCCGGATCTCGATCGGGAAATCAATTGGCATTGCAAATATGCTCGACAGAACGGCATTCACGTCTCCCCGACCTTTATGATCGATGGAATCGTGCAGCCGGACGTGAGCAGCAGCGATGATGTTTCGGGCTGGACGAAGAAGTTGCTCGGTTGATCAAGATTGCCGGTCATGGAGCCCGCGGTCGCCCCCACCGAGCCCTACCGGTGCCCTTCCCTGAACGATGACGCTCCGCCTTCTCGTCTGGACTGAACGAGATTTTGTTTTCTGGCAGCTGACTAAACGCTAGGTTTATCGCCAAGTCATAATCCGAGATTGGCGCGGCAGAACTGCACCCCTGGGCGGCGATCGTCGACGATATCGAATACGCCGACACGCTGATCTTCGATCTCGATCGTGGGAGTTCGTGGTCGAGACCGCCTCACGGCTGCGGGAATTCTGGAGGCAGAGGGCTTCAAAACCTGGCCGAAGCTCACCGGCGGAACGCCAAACCTCCCATGAATGCATCCGAAGAGCGGGGTGCCTCCAAGCGGATCAGGTCGCGAGGGCTCTCAATGCATCAATCTGGGCAGGCGCAGCTCCGATACGCGATCTCCGCGACTGGGAAACCGCGGATGCTGCAGCGCTCACGCCTTCAACTCTCGCTTGAGCTCGTCAAGGAATCGCCAGTCGGTGCCCTCAGCGATGATCCGCTTCGGCTCGGATTTGATCATGCCAGCCTCGTGCAGCCGGAGCGCGTAGAAGCGCATCGTGTCCTCGGGGTCGTACTCGCGCCAACCCCGGTACTGGATCTCACTGAGCGTCTGAAGCGCGTAGTCGAACCGAGAGAGACCCATGCCGGTAAGCTGTTGCGCGACGAGCCTCGGCTCCTCGGCGCAGTAATCAGCAGCCTTGAGGAGGGCGCGCAAATAACGTTTGGTGGCAACGGGATGGCTCTGAACGAAATCCCTGCCGCCATAGAGCGCGCAGCAAAGGTATTGTGACCATGGCTTGTCCTGGACCGTGCTGATGATCACTCGCCCGAGTTTGCGAGCTCTCAGCTCCTGAGGTTCCGGTGGGAATGCGAGGAAAGCATCGACCTTCTTCTCGGCGAAGAGCTTCATTGGGTTGCCATCCGGGCTCGTGACCCAGTTGAAATCCCTTTGCGGGTCAAGCCCGACATACGCAGCCATGATCGACAGATAGTGGTGACCGTCCGAGTTCAGCTCTTGGACGGCCACACTCCTGCCGCGCAAGTCGCTAATGGTCCGCACAGGTTCATGAGCGAATAGTTCGTAGCAGCCAGCATGGATACCGGCCAACGCTGTGATCGGCAAACCGTTGTCCAGGTGGTAAGCCAGAGTCCCCGCGAACGTGCTGGCGAAATGCACTTCGCCACGGGCGACGAGTTCCGGGAACGCAAAGGACTCGGAGGCTCGCACGTACTGGATTTCGTTGAACCCCTCCGCGCGCAGCAGTTTCCCTGGCTACCAAAGTCGGTGCAAGGCAGATGTTCGAGTAATAGCCGAGCCGAATTGTCGTCGTCTCGGGCGGCCCCTCATCGGCGAAGCCCGGCGCGCCGATCAGTCCGACAGCACCGGCGACGGCGGCTGATGTGGCGCTTGCCAAAAAGCAGCGTCGGCTTAGCATGGGCTGCATGGTGCCCTCCTTCCTTAGGAACAGCACAGCGTGCGTTCAGCCCCTCATGCTCGGCGATGGCTCTGGATGGTTTGCACAGCAAGCTCCTCTCCGAAGCAAGAAAAGGTCCAGTCAGAATCAAGCAAAAGACGACGCCTGCAGAGCAAACAACTTAAGCACGTCAACTACAACGTGCCCACAGAGCGCACCTAAACTAAAGAAGATATCTTCTGCTCTGCGTCGATGTAGTCAGGATACTCATTGACCATCAGAACGGTAATGGGTTGGCCGGGCACTTCGCACCTCCAAGCAGAGGCATGATCGAATGCGTACTCTCCTATCGTAGCACACCCGTCATTAGTCGCCGATCCCGTACTTTTGCGCTTCCACGAAAAACGGCGAGCAGCCAGGATGACTGATCCGCACCTCAGCATGCTAAAGCAGTTCTGACCGTCCGCTTCGTCCGCATCTCGGCCATTCGGGCTAACCGCAGCAGACGACCGATCACCACCCACCCACGACGCTGATGAAGGCGAAGAACCGACCCTTTTCAGACCTTCCCTTCGGGGGCACTCTACGGCAAGTGAATATCCCGTTCCAGACATTCGGTGGACGAACAACATCGGCCGCGAGCTTCCATGCTTCTCAGGCCGCTTCGGGACCCTTGAAACGATCTGCGTGCTCCTGGGCGAAGCCATCGAAGCTCCGCGGCGCTTGTCCGCTTAGGACTTCGACCCAGCCGGTTACCAGCCCCGGACTCTCCGCCCGGTAAGCCAGGTGAAGGCTCAGCATCGACCGGACCGTGGAGGCGGGCAGGCCACGCGAGCGCATCAGAAGGAACCAGTCGGCGTCTGAGAGCGGCTCATAGCGGATCTCCCGCCCGGTGGCGGCCGAGAGCTTGGCAGCGATCTCCTGGCCGGACAGCGCCTCCGGGCGGGTTAGATCGTAGACCCGGCCGTCATGGCCCTCCTCTGTGAGCACAGCCACTGCCACGCCGGCGATATCGCGCACGTCGATCCAGCTCACCTGCGCCTCCCGCCGGGGCGAGCGAAGCACGCCCTCGGCGGCGATCCTGGCACTGTCGTAGTTGACGAAGTTCTGCATGAAGCCGGTCGGCCGTAGGATCGTGTAGGGGAGGCCCGATTCGATTAGCTGGCGCTCGACCATGCCGTTCCAGCGCTTGAAGGTGCAGGCCGACATATCGTGCGCGTACATCGCCGACTGTTTGACGATACGGCGGACACCGGCTTGGCGGGCCACTTCGAGCACATCCCCTCATGGGTGACCTGCGGCGGATCCGTCGGGCCGATAAGATAGACCTGCTCGACGCCGGCCAGGGCCTCCGACAGGCGGTCGGCATCGGGGTAATCGGCGACCACAGTGGCGACGCCCTGGGGTTCAAGCGCCTCTCGGTCAGCTTCCTTGCGAACCATCGCTTTGAATGCCGCACCCGTCTTGGAGAGATGGCGGATCAGTTCCCGTCCCGACGTTCCGGTTGCTCCTGTCACCAGTATCATAGCGTACCTCCCATGACTGGCTGCATGGCTCTGGCCTTTGCCGCCCTCGGCGTGTTCAAGGCGGCATCTCTCAAAGATACCCTTCAAGGACGCGTCGATCCCCTTCCAATGTTCCATCTCTGGCCGAGCGACGATAAGCAAGAGCATGTCAAGCGACGTCCCGATTTCACCCTGACCTGGATCGCAAGCTGCTCAGATTTTGCTCAAGGGAGCCAGTCGAGCAAGCGGGCAACAGACAATACGACTTGGACCAAAAAGAGAACGCTCACGACTATTAAGATAGTGACGTGTGTTTTTGTTAGCTTCTGTGTCGCCCGATTTTTGATAACGGCCGAACCTACCACCGCAACTGCTGGAGGAGCAATCTCGGCTTACCCCAAACGTTCCAATTCCGTGACCTCAGACACGCCGCCTGTAACCTTTGAAGCTCAGGAAAGCGCCCAACGGACCGATTATCAGCGCCACGACGATGGCAGAGGCGCGGCCGCCATAGATCGTCGAACCGACCGCAATTGCGACCTGCGGCAAGACGATGCGGATGATGCCACCGATTGTCATCAGCCAGCCCAGTACGGTGATGATCACGCGCCAGTCCATTTGCCATCTATTGTGCAGGTTGACGATCGCGAGACCGGCGAGCAGTGACAGCAAGCCGGACAGATAAAACAGGATGCCAGGGTGGAGCGCCTCCGCGATCATAGTCTCGTACATGCCGAGATTGATCAGCATCCCGAGCGCGATCGCGACGAATGTCGGCCCCAGGAGTCTGGCGAGAAAAAGCGATCGTTCCAAGAGGCACCTCCGCTCTGCGCCGACCGGTCAACATGTAGGTTACCGCAAATGGAAGGGGTCAGTTCCAGCGGATCATCGTCGCCAACGTCGTCGATCTCATCGCTCCCTACCCCGTCCAGGCGATGCTTGATCGCTAACGCGTAGATCATGCAGAGCGCGTTGCCATCACTGAGTTCGAGATCGGTCAGGGCTAGCAGCGAGGCCCGGACAAGCGTCTTGCTGGAGGTTTTCGGGGCACCGCTTCCGGACCAGAGCGTAAAGCTCGTCGTCGGAACGGCAGCACACAGCTCCTTCGACCAGGGCTTCGTAGACTTTTCTCCGCATCGAACCCATGTTGAATCCCCCTTTATCGTGGCGGATGCTCGCAGCCAAAACGGCGACAAGAAACACAGAGCGCCAGCCCTGACAGCTCCGCAAGGCTGCGCAAGACATCTGCCATCCCTCTCCAGCAGCGGCGACGTGGCGAACCACTTACCTATTCTTTATTTTGATCTTCGTCGCGCGAAGTTGACGCCTTCGATGCCGGACGGCGAGCAGCCGGCTCAGCCGATTCGGTAGGCTCAGCGCCTCCGTTCGCGGCCGACATCTCGGCACGCGCCTCGGCCACGAGGTCCCCGTAGCCTTCGCCGAGTCCTGCCACGGCGACCCTGCCTTGATCATAGGCAACCAGACCGGCCTTCAAGACCGCCTTGAACAGCGGCCTCACCACAGGAACAACGATCGGTGTCAGCACGACAGCTCCGATGCCGATGGCAGCGGCAGTCATAACGTTACCCTTAAAGGCGTCTTCGAGTATCGCCATGGTAGGTCTCCCTATGCGCTCCTCAACGAGTCCGTAGTAGTGAGATTGTGAGCCCTGATGGCTCGGTCGTCGTAGCACCCCGCCGTCGGGCGAGGCGGCTGTCATAGAAGTATCACAATCAACTTATTTAGAAGCAACTGAAAATATGAGATCGTCGCAATTGCCGACCAATGATCCTGCTCTCATGATGAAAGGCGCATGCCGTGGCTTCCGGGACGGTAAAGTGGTTCAACAGCACCAAAGGCTTCGGATTCATCGAGCCCGATGACGGTACGCCGGATGTTTTCGTGCACATTTCGGCGGTAGAGCGAGCTGGGCTCTCTACACTCAAGGAGGGTCAAAAGGTGAGCTTCGACGTTACTCAGGATCGTCGGTCAGGCAAGAGCTCTGCGGACAATATCCGCACGCTCTGATCGATGGCATGTGGCCCCGCGACTCGGGGATTCGACAATCGTGCTCCGCCGCGAAGTGTGACGGCAAACAGGCTGCAAGAACGATGAGCCGGCCGCCGGATCGGCAAACGGTGGTCCCCGCAGTGGCTTCAAATGCACACCCGAGTGCCGAAGGTTCGCACGCATCTCTATTTGTAACGAGGGCAGCCGGAGGAGTCGGCATCTCCGGCCCGAACCGGACGGGGCCGAAATCCAGGATCATCCATGCCCTCCTCCTAGGTACGAGGCGTGTCCGCAATTGCCCTCACCTGTGTTTGAAGGCTCATCCGATCGAGCGATTCAAACGGAAGATTGATGAAGATGGTCAGCCGCCGCTCCAACTGCGACATAACATCGACAAACGCCTGCCTCTTCCCCCAGGGTTCGGCGACGCTCATCACCTGCTTGCGCCCCTCTGCGGCAAGTTTACGGAGGGATTCGCGACATCGGATCTGCAATCGGCGCAACGGGTGCTTCGCGAGACAGCCGGTGTCAAGGGCGCGACCAAGTCATCCGACTAGTCAGCCGAGTTGCATTGCCCTACCCCAAACGCACTGACAGCACTTTCGGACGGCAAAGGTGTTGTGTCAGATGAGGGAGAACTCCGCGATACCCGATGACGATCTCGCGCGCTTGGGGCTATGCGCAAACCATTCGACTATATCGTTGGCAGTACACGTCGAGCCGCAGAGAAGCTCCTTGACCGCGGTTTGAGCCCGGGAAGTGGCGGCGTCGTTGTAGCGGCGGCCCGAACTAGGGCACGCTTCCTTCCTGCCGTTTGAGGCCGGTCGATAAGCGAGGCACAAAGAGGCATCTCCTACTCGGAGGAACTGGCCCCCGAAGACTATCGGTGAGCCAGAACTGGTAGATGGCACCTTCCAGGGACGGAAAGGTTTTCGGTTTTCTGCGGCCCTCTTCTGGTATTGTACTGCGCGGGCCACAGCGATGCTGTATGGTACTGCCTTAAGGGTCGTTCTGGGAGGGGACGACGGTGAACGTCGGGTCATGGCTCGAGAGCTTGGGCTTTGGGCAGTATGCCGCAGCCTTCGACAGCAATGCCATCGACGCCGAGATGCTGCCGAAGCTTACGGCAGAAGACCTTAAAGAAATCGGCGTCAGCGCTCTCGCACACAGAAAGAAAATTCTCGAAGCAATCGCTGCACTCAGCGGTGGCGAGGCGGCTTCGGCCGCCATCAATCCTCCCCACCGACCGACGCCGGTCCGCCCGCGTGAAGCCGAGAGACGCCAACTCACGGTAATGTTCGCCGATCTCGTCGGGTCGACAGGTCTGTCCACCCAGCTCGACCCGGAGGAAATGGGTGCATTGCTGCGCCAGTTCCAAAACACCATAGCCGGCGAAGTGGTGCGTTTCGACGGATACGTGGCCAAACTGATGGGAGACGGCGTCTTAGCATACTTCGGCTGGCCGCAGGCGCATGAGGAAGATGCCGAACGCGCCGTCCGAGCGGGGTTGGCGGTCGTCGATTCCATCAAGGCGCTGTCTGAGAAAGACGGTAAGCAGCTTTCTGTCCGCATCGGCATAGCGACTGGCCTGGTAGTCGTCGGGGATCTAGTCGGCGCGGGTGCCGCGCAGGAGAGCGCTGTGGTTGGCGAAACGCCCAATCTGGCTGCCCGCCTGCAGAAACTGGCCGAGCCGAACACGGTGGTGATTTCATTGCTCACGTGTCGGCTGATCGGGAAGCTTTTTGAGGTGAAGCGAATCCGGCCTCAGAAGCTGCCGGGTTTTGAGACACCCACCAGTTCGTACGTCGTCCTTGGAGAGGGCCGGGCTGAAGGCCGCTTCGAGGCTCTCCACTCCGGCGGTACAGCGCCGTTGGTGGGCCGCGACCTCGACATTGCACTGCTGATCGACCGATGGACCCTTTCTGCTGCCGGTGAAGGGCAAGTCGTCGAACTGTTCGGGGAGGCCGGAATCGGCAAGTCGCGAATTCTTCAAGAGCTGCGCGAGCGGCTGAAACAGGAAGCCGTCACCTATTTGCGCTACTTCTGCTCACCTTACCACGCGCAGAGCGCGCTTCATCCCGTCGCCGACCAGCTGCTCAGGGCCGCACGCATCGACCGAACCGACCCGCCGGACAAGCAGCTGGCATTCCTGGAGGAGGTGCTTGCGGCGACGCGCGACCCGCAGGAGGCAATCCCCTTGATTGCGTCTTTGCTATCAATCCCCACCGGTGACCGATACCCGAAGCTTGACCTGATGCCGCAGATGCAAAAACGACGCACTTTCGAGGTGTTGATCGAACAACTTGAAGCACTGGCGAGGACCAAGCCGGTTCTGATGCTGCTTGAGGACGCCCACTATCTTGATCCGGTTTCGGCCGAACTGTTCGATATCATCGTCGATCGTGTTCAACAGCTGCCCGTCATGCTGATCGCCACGTCACGTCCGGAAAGATCTCCTCGCTGGAATGGTTTCCCCCACGCCACGCTGCTGACATTGAACCGCTTGAGCCGCTCCCAAGCGGCCTCAATCGTCACCGCGATGACTGGAGGAAAGCAGCTGCCGGTATCCATGCTTGACCAGGTCCTCTCCAAGACAGAAGGCGTGCCGCTTTTTATAGAGGAGTTAACGAAGGTCGTAGTGGAATCCGGCCTGCTCAAGGAGAGCGGCCAGGATTACGTGTTGTCCGGGCCGTTGCCCCCACTTGCCGTCCCGGCGACACTGCACGACTCCTTGATGGCACGCCTCGACCGGCTCGCCTCCGTCAGGGAGGTTGCCCAGGTTGGCGCGGTCATCGGGCGGGAATTCAGTCACGAGCTGTTGGCATTGGCCGCCGGCATGGCGGAAGCCGAATTGGAGCGGGCGACGGAACAACTTGTCAATGCAGGCCTCGTGTTCCGCCGTGGAGGCGAAGGCCAAGTCACGTATGCTTTTAAGCATGCTCTGGTGCGGGACGCGGCTTACGGGAGTCTGCTCTTAAGCAGGCGGCAGCAGCTGCATGCCCGCATCGGCCAAATCCTGGAAGACCGGTTCCCGGAGACGGTCGCCGCTGAACCGGAGTTGCTCGCCTATCATTTCAGCCAGGCTTCCCTCATCGAGAAGGCCGTTGAGTACCACGAGCAGGCCGGACGGCGGGCATTGTCGCGTTCGGCCTTGTCGGAGGCCCTCCTGCGCTTTGAGAATGCACTGAATGGACTGGCTTCCCTTCCGCCTTCTCTGCAGCGCTCGCGCCGCGAGCTTTCCCTGCAACTGGCGCTGGGCAGCACACAAGTGGCGGCGCATGGATTTGCAGCGCCGGAAACGGGGGCAGCCTACGCAAGGGCAAAGGACCTGTGCGAGGAGTTGGGCGAAGTGCGGGAAGCGTTTCCGGTCCTCTACGGCCTTTGTTTGTACCATCTATACGCCGCCGAACTTTCTGAGGCCCGTCGCGCCACGGACAGGCTGCTGGAGCTTGCCAGCAGCAGTAACGACCGGGGTCTTTCCTTCTTCGCGCACAGGGCCGCCGGGGTGAGCGCCGTTCCAGCCGGCGAATTTTTGCGTGCCCGTGCGCACTTGAAGGAAGCGCTGGCGCTCTATGACCCGCAGGAGCATCGGTCGCCCGCGTTCGTGTATGCCTTTGACCCGCGTGTCGTATGCCTGGATTATTTGGCGCGCACGCTGTTGGCACTCGGCTCGCCCGATCAGGCGCTTGCCACCAATGACGAGGCGGTGGCCGAAGCAAGAAGCATGGGGCACCGCAACAGTCTCGCCTTACCGCTGTTCTTCGGCGGCGTGATCCGCCAGATCATCGGCGACCGGGAAGCTGTGAAACTCCGTGCCACCGAACTATTCCAAATATCAGGAGAGGCAGGATTCCGGTTTTGGCAGGCGGGCGCGACAATCCTCCAGGCGTGGGCGGTCGCCGAGGATGGCGACATGGTTCGTGCCCGGACGGAGTTGGAGAGGGGCATCGGGGGGTGGCTGGCCACCGGGGCGCGGTACATGTGCCCATACTTCGCAGCTCTTCATGCTCAGATCGAAATGAAAGCTGGAAATCCCGAAGCGGCTCTCCGATTGCTCGAGGAAGCCGAGGAAATGATCGAGCGAACCAACGAGCGTTGGTTCGCGGCCGAAGTGTTTCGTCTCCAAGGGGAGGCACTGCTTTTGGTTGGATCTGAGAAGGGAAAGGTGGCTACCGAGCGCTTCCGGGACGCGCTGGCAACAGCGCGTGCGCAGGGCGCACGGTTTTGGGAGCTTCGTGCAGCGGTAGGACTGGCTCGCGCCGACCCTGAAGCGGGTGCACGGGAACACCTTGCCGAGATTTTCGCGAGCTTCACCGAAGGAGCAGAGTTACCGGATTTGCAAACCGCTCAAAAGCTCGTGGCAGGCCTGGGTAGTCAACGTCCAGGGAGGATGTGATGTCGGACATGGATATCCGTGTGATTGTAAGTCAAGCGAACGATCGTTGGAACGCAGCGTTCAATCGGGGAGATGCTGCAGCGGTCGCGGCGCTTTACACGCCGGACGCCACCGTCCTGCCGCATACGCATGCCGTAGTTAAAGGACAGGCGGCGATCGCTGATTTCTGGGCCGGGTTGATATCGGCAGGGGTCAAGGGTCACGGCATCGAGTTGCTCGACGCCCAAGCTGCGGGGGATGTCGCATACTCCAGCGGCAAATGGTGGGCGACAGGTAGCGGAGAAGATGGAAGGCCGGCCCAATTTGAAGGGACAATCGTCACCATTTGGCGAAAACAAAATGATGGGTCCTGGAAATTGTGCCTTCACACTTGGAACTGATTGGGCAAGGCTTCGGGGAAGACGCTCGGGTACAATTCAGCGATCCTGCCGATTCGGTTCCATTGCACTAGCAAATCGCCTGAATTCGCAGATAGCAGCGAAATTCAAAGAGTTGAATGACGCACCGCAGAAGATTACGGACCATAAATAGTCTTGCGTGTCAGTTTCGTGCGCAAGCGGTTAACTCGGCAGCTGGCGCTCGCCTCTTACTGACACGGCCGTCGCGCGAAAGTCCGCAATTGAGAAGCGCCGTGAGTGTCAGCAATTGCGCAACCTGCTCGTTCCCGATGAGCACGACGAAGGACGGTCTTCCACCCGAGTCTGCCCTTCCTTTGGAGCAGCAGCCTAACCCGCCCGGTTTCCGGGTGGGACTACTGGTTCACGAACGCTGAATCGACACATGGCATATCGCGCGCTTCGTCGAGTGACTACTGGAATTTCAGGCCAATTTTCTTCCTAACGGGCGGCTCGGGCTCCGCCGCAGGCTTCGCCGCTCTCTTTCCCAAGCCCGTCTTATGCGCCAGCGTCGAACGCTGTTGAGCGTAATTCGGGGCTGTCATCGGATAGTCGGCGGGAAGCTTCCACTTCTCACGGTATTGTTCCGGAGTAAGGCCGTACTGTGCCATCAGATGGCGCTTCAGCGATTTGAATTTCTTGCCATTCTCGAGGCAAATGATGAAGTCATCGGTCACCGACTTCCTGACCGGGACGGCGGGGCGTGGCGGCTCGGCGGGGTCGGCTTTGTCGGGCCGTAATGCGCCGTTCAGGGAGGCATATGTCTGCTCGATTAGGTGCCGCAGATCACCAGCGGGGACGACGTTGCGCCTCACATAGGAGGCAACAATCCGGCTGGTGAGCTCGAGTCTCCGCATTTCCGAACGCGATTCCGTCAATGAACTATTCCTTTGATTCTGCATCGAAGCCCAGCTTGGCGTGCGTTGCACGTATTTCTGACGGGAGGAAGGCGGCCAGGAGAGCGGATTGCGCTCATCGACAGTTTTCCGGCCTCTTGCTCCCCTCGTTGCCCGAATCTCGCTGGCTTACTATCGTGAACTCAGATCGGACGCCGGCATGTGCCACCGCGGATGAATATTGGATTACCATGGCTTCACAGCTCGAAATGTTTCCGTCACCGCGCGGGTCAGATGAAAACACTGTGGTAACGCTTCGCCCGACAAGGAGGCGGAAAGACGAGAAGCAGCTCGACTACGAAGAGATGACACGGCGTCTCGAAGAAAGCGGCAATTACAGGGTCCTGCGCAGGCTCATTGCCCGAGACGTCGTCAGCGAACCCCGGCCGGGATTCCCCCGGGTTGGGGTGCTCGTCGATACCGAGACGACGGGCGTCGACCATCGCAAGGACGAGATCATCGAGATCGGTGCGGTTGCGTTCACCTTCGACGACGAGGGCAACATTGGTGACGTTACAGGCGTTTACGGCGGCTTGCAGCAACCGATGAAACCAATTCCGCCCGAAATCACGCGGCTGACAGGCATTACCGACGAGATGGTGGCCGGACAGATGATCGACGTCGGTGAGCTTCGATCCTTGATTGATCCGGCCGACCTCATCATTGCCCACAATGCTGCCTTCGATCGCCCCTTCTGCGAGGCGTTCTCGAGCATGTTCGCAGGTAAGGCGTGGGCCTGCTCTCTCGCCGAAGTCGACTGGGCGGCGCGCGGCTTCGAGGGGACGAAGCTCGGTTATCTCATCGGTCAATCTGGCTGTTTCCACCACGGCCACCGCGCCGTGGACGATTGTTTCGCACTTCTTGCGGTGCTTGAGCATGCCGGCAGCGGAGGCGGCCGTTGCCCGTTTGGAGAACTCCTTGAGTCAAGCCAGGGATCCCGGGTGCGCGTCTTTGCAGAGCATAGCCCTTTCGACATGAAGGACCAGCTTAAGTCGCGAGGCTACCGCTGGTCGGACGGCAGTGACGGGCGTCCCAAGTGCTGGTGGATCGAGGTCGAAGAGCAGCGCCTCAACGAGGAGATTGGTTTTCTGAGGTCAGAGATCTATCGCTGGGCTGAAGCCGATCCTCCGGTCAAGCACCTGACGGCCTTTGATCGGTACAAAGCCTGAGAGGGCCAAGAGATCCGGGGCGGATCTATTGCCCGTCGAAACTCGCTCGGCCGTCGAGAGGTCATCTCGATTCAATACACGTCGCGTGTCACTCCGCGTCGCATGCCGATCTCCGGTGCCCTCTCCCGTGAACTATGACGCCCCGGCCCAGGAACGAAATACTGTTCCAAGGGGTTGAATCGCCGTTCGAGGATGGAGGACATGTCTTGCGGCCACGTGCCAAAGCCCCGCGCCCCCGTGAAGGCGTCGAAAATGGCGCTATGGGACGAAACCCCGCTGTTAGAAGTCGGCAGACTTCGTCCCCCGTCGCTCGTCTGGCCAATCTCGGTGCAATGCCCTCTGTCTTCCCGAAATTCATTGAACCCTGCCACCCGACGCTGATGAAGCGGCCACCGGATGGCGCGGACTGGGTTCATGAGATCAAGTTTGACGGCTACCGAGCGCAGCTGCACATCAATGGCGGCAAGATCGCAATTTACACGCGGACCGGGCTTGATTGGACGAAGGAATTCAAGTCAATGGCGACGGCCGCGGAGGGCCTCGCTGGCCATGACGCGGTGATGGATGGAGAGGTTACGGCCTTTGGCAAAACCGGGCTTCCCGATTTTCAGGCACTTCGGCGAGAGCTCGCGAAACGCGCGTCGCCGCATCTGACATTTCAGGCCTTCGACCTGCTCTACTTGGACGGATATGACCTCCGACGCGTGCCGCTGATCGAGCGCAAACGAGTGCTGCGCGAGCTACTCGGAGATGCTGCCGGCACCATCGCCTATGTCGACCATCTCGAGCTTGACGAAGGAGAGGCGATTTATCGGCACGCCTGCGAGATGGGTCTGGAGGGGATTGTCTCGAAACGCAAGGGCGCACCCTACCGATCGGGGCGGCAGGAAAGCTGGACAAAGACGAAGTGCACAAAACGCCAGGCGTTCCCGATCGTCGCCTTTGTGGAAAAGCTCGGCGCGCAGCCGCGTAGGATTGCCTCGCTTTATCTCGGACGTTGGGAGAGCGATCGCCTGGTGTATGCCGGCAAGGCCCAAACCGGCTACACCCAAGCGGCGGCACGCGAGGTGCGGGAGCGGCTCGATCCCTTGATTATCGGCAAGAGCCGCCTCTCCCATCCGATCAAAAAGCCCAAGGCAACCTGGGTGGAACCGCAGGTCTACGCTGAGATCGACTATGGCGGAGTGACGGACGACGGACTGCTGCGCGAACCTGTGTTCAAAGGCTTGCGGGATGCCTCGCCAGATGCCGCGCAACCGCGACGGACCGCTGGCCCTGCGTCAGTCCATGTCCCCCGTGAAAACATATTGCAGTTGCTGCCGGATGCCGTTGTGCCTTCGAAAGAAGAGCTTGCCACCTATTGGACACGCGTTGCCGATCGGGCCCTACGTTTCCTCGGCGGCCGGCCGTTGAAGCTGGTGCGACACATGCAAGGCACCACGTTCTACCATAAGGGACCGCTGCCGCCGATCCCGCCCGAGGTCCACCAGCTTCGCATCGAGAAGCGCGAAGGCGGCGAAGGGGTACGTGTATGGGTCGATGATCTCGCCGGATTGTTGGGGCTGGTGGAGATCGGTGCGGTGGAATTGCATCCCTGGGCGGCGACCGTCGACGACATCGAACACGCCGACACGCTGATCTTCGATCTCGACCCTGGCGAAGGCGTATCGTGGGAGTTCGTCGTCGCAACCGCCTTGCAGCTGCGGGAACTCCTCGAGGCGGAGGACTTCAAAACCTGGCCAAAGCTCACCGGCGGCAAGGGCGTTCACATCATGATCCCCCTGCCGGCGAAGATGACTCATGATGCGGCGCACGCCTATGCCAAACGCCTGGCGCAGCAGTTCGCGAGGAAGGTTCCCGACCGCTACACGACCTCGGCACAGCTTTCGCACCGGAGCGGAAAGCTCTTTCTGGACTACCTGAGGAACGGCCGCGGCACCACAGCCGTCGGCACCTACTCGCCGAGGGCCCGACCAGGATTTCCGGTCGCGGCTCCGGTCAGCTGGCGTGACATCGAGCGAGGGATAAGACCGGATGCGTTCACGATTGAACGTCCGCCAAAGCGTCGCACCGTCCTTTAGCGGGCACTCAATTCACTCGCTCGGGGCGGCAATCCTTCGGGCGAGCTCCTGGGCTCCCCGCGCCTCGCATAAGCCACCACACGCAGGTCGTCAGAGCGCGGGGCACCATGCGACATCGCGGCTCAATGCGCTTGAGCCGTGTATCGGTGAGCCATTTATCCGATTCGCGAATCCTCCCGACTCACCTGAGCCACGATGGCGTGCCCGATGGAACCTGGAAGTCGGCGACGTCAGCACTGCGGACGTTCAAGACGTTCCGATTGGCGGCTCGTAGGGACGAGTTCGGACCCTAAGCGGTCGCTCGCTTAGCGAGCAGAACCGCCAGGTCTTGACCCCGGATCGGACATTCAGGGCTCTAATTCGTTGCCGGAAAGCGGACGACGACTGACTCGGTGACGCTCCATCACACTACACCCTTGCCGTGCGACAGTGCTGTCAGTGCGGCTTGGCGTAGAACATTGCAACTCGGCTGACTAGTCGGATGACTTGGTCGCGCCATTGATACCGGCTGTCTCGCGAAGCACCCGTTGGGCCGATTGCAGATCCGATGTCGCGAATCCCTCCGTAAACTTGCCGCAGAGGGGCGCGAGCAGGTGATGAGCGTCGCCGAACCGGTTCCGCACGATCCATAGTCGGGCTAGGCTTGTCGCCGCGCGCAACTCCCATAAGTCAGCGCTTTGCCCTCGCGCTACCTCGGCCGCGTGCCGGAGTCGTGCTTCCGCCTCGGCACGATCAAACGCGGGCAGCTGTAGCATCAGCTCGCCCATCAGCCGATGCAATTCCGCCTCGAACCACCGCTCGCCCGTTGCGCCCGCTCGGTCCAGCGCGTCGGTCAACAACTCCAAGCCTCGCTTTGCCTCCCCGGCATGCGTCTCGAGGCGCGCGAGCAAGCTCAAAAAGAATGGAACCAGGAATCTCGCTCCAGTCATCTGCCACGACGCCAAGCCTTCTCGAACCTGTGTGAGGGCGCCGGTAATTCACCCGTCTCTGCTAGCGTCCAGCCTCGAACGATTGCACCTGCGCCGAGGAAGTGCGGAGAGCCCTGCGCTCTTGCGAGCGTGATCAGTGAATCCGCCCGATCTCGGGCTTCCCGCCAGTCGCCGCGAAGCTGCGACAGGATGCAGCCGTAAAGCAGGGCGTAACCGAGCGTGTTGCGGTGGGAAAGTTCCCTTGCGTCCGCCAATGCCTCGTTGCTCCTGGCCTGGGCCTGCTCGGGATACCCAAGAGCGAAGAGGGTCCAGGAGAGGACCGACAGTCCCGCCACCCGAGGGTCCTGGGCGAACAGGAATGCGAGGGAGCGGTGTTGCTGCGGGTCATAAAGGGCGAGCGACCGTTCCAGATATTCACGGGCAGTAGCGATCTCGCCGCGAAGGAAGGCATCGGTTCCGGCGATGCGATTACCGACGGTCTCGCCGGACGCCTCCCGTTCTTCCTGCGCGCGCCGGAGCAGCTCCTCTCCCGCCTTCCTCCCCGCCTCCAGTTCAGCGCGCACGACGTGGAAGACCCACTCCCCGTAGAGGACAGGGAAGAGCCTGCCTTTATCCCCGATCCGCTCGCATAATTCGCGTGCTCGCGCGTTGGCCCGGCCGACCTCTGGCGCTGCCCAACCCTTGGCAGTCATCAGGGCAACGCTGAGAGCGACCTGCAATTCGAGTTCCTGCCGCCATCGCGCAGCATCATCAGGCAGTCCTTCAAGCAGCTCCAGCCCTCTTGTCAGATGGGTAATCGCTTCGGCCGTTGCGGACCGCGCAATCTCTGCTTGCCCGGCCCTGAGCCAGTAATTGACGGCAGGTTCTAGCCGTCCCGCCTCCGCATAGTGCTGGGCCAGAAGCTCGGGCTGTGTCTGGACCGTTTCGGGGAAGCGTTGCTCGATCGCTGCGGCTATCGCCGCGTGCAACCGTTGTCGTTTCCTACGCACAAGGGTCGCGTAGGCGGCGTCGCGTACGAGCGCGTGCTTGAAGCTGTAGGTCACCTGCGGCGGAGTCCCGTGGCGGAACACCAATCCCGAAGCAATGAGGTCGTCCAGTGCTTCCTCTACCTCGCTCGTCTGCAATGGCACGGCGGTCACGAGCAACTCATGCGAGAATTCTCGACCGATTGCGGCCGCCACCTGCGCTACCTCCCTGGCGGGCGCAAGCCGGTCAAGCCGAGCCAATAACGATTCCTGAAGCGTAGCTGGAATTGCGATTGCCGACAGGGGACTCGCGAGAGCGTAGTGATCGCCCTCGTCTTTAAGCAAGTTGGTCTCCAATATCGCGCGCGTTAGCTCCTCAACGAAGAGCGGCACGCCATCTGTCTGTCCGACGATCTGGTTGAGCACTTCGGCAGGCAGAGCCCGGCCGCCGGTCAGCCTGTCGACCATGGCTGCGCCTTGCCGACGGCTCAAACGACTAAGCGTCAAGGCGGTGACATGGGGATAGCGCATCCACGGTGGCAGAAACTCGGAGCGGAATGTGATGAGCACCAGCACCGGCGAGTCTTGCACGCGGTCAACAACAAGATCGAGCAGCTCCAGCGAGGTCGGATCTGCCCAATGCACGTCCTCGTATACTGCCAGGACGGGCCGCCGTGCCGCGAGCCCGATGAGCTGATCGACGAGTACCTCCAGCGTCCGCTCCTTCTGCCGGTGCGGGCTTAACTCCAACGGCGGATAGCGATCGCCCGCTGGAACCGACAGCAACGCCGCGAGCAGCGAGGCCGCGTCGGCGACGTCTTTGGTCGATTGCGTGAGCAGCGCTTCGAGCTTGCTCAGTTTCACTTCGGGGGGATCCGCCGCGGCGAAGCCAGCTGCCCGCTCCAGAAGGCAGATAACCGGATGAAGCGGACTGGTCTGATGATAGGGCGAGCAGTAGTGACTTACAGTCGTATGCGGCTCGCCTTCCAAACGCCGACGCAGGGCACGAACAAGGCGCGACTTGCCGATGCCGGGCTCGCCCGCTAGCAACACCACGCGACCTTCCCCTTCTTTGACCGCTTCCCAGCGCTTAAGCAGGAGTCCTATCTCGTGCTCGCGACCGACGAGCGGGGTCAGGCTCGCCCCATGCAGGGCTTCGAAACGGCTCTCCGCAGAGCTTTCACCGAGCACGCGCCAAGCGGGTACTAAAGCAGGAAAGCCCTTCAACGGATGGAAACCGAGTTCGGCGAGATCGAACAGGCCGCCGATCAGCTGCCGGGTGGTGGATGCCACCACCACAGTTCCCGGCTCGGCGACACTTTGCAGTCGTGCCGCTAAATTGGGCGTCTCGCCGATTACCGTCTCCTCACGCGCAGCACCTTCGCCGATCAGTTCGCCGACAACCACCAAGCCGGTCGCGATGCCGACGCGAGCTTGCAGCGTCTCCCCATGCGGTGGCTGCAGGTTCCCCACTGCCTCGATGGCTGCAAGCCCCGCTCGCACCGCTCGTTCGGCCTCATCCTCGTGAGCGCGCGGATAGCCAAAGTAAGCGAGCACGCCATCGCCCAGGTACTTGGCAACATGGCCCTCGAGTCGAGCAATAGCGCCCGCCACTGCACCCTGATAGCCTCGCAGCAGCTCGCTCATCTCCTCTGGATCGAGTCGTGAGGAAAGCCTGGTCGAGTCGACAAGGTCGACGAACATCACGGTGAGCTGGCGGCGCTCCGGCTCAGGGAGGATTACAGGTGTCCCGCCAACCCCAGCTTGACCGCTCGGTTGTTGAGCGACCTCACGCAGTGCGGCGATGGCAGAAAGCAGTTTACGACGGTGCCCTACAGAAGCGACGCCAAGCCCAATCAGGTCCTCGGCCGTAAGATCTCTTAGGACTTCAGGATCGATGTCGTTTTGGCGGAACGTTTCTTCGTACTGTCCCAGCCCTTGATGGCGCAGCCAGGCACCGACGTCCATGCCTCCTCCTCCGTCTGCTCGGAGTACAAAGTTCTTCAGCATACTCCAGAAGTCTCTAAGCCGCACGACCCCAAGCAAAGAGGATCATGGCCTGCGTCGTCCAGTCGTCGACTGATCGAAATGACCCGTGAGTTCGATGCTCGCGAGTCCATCGAGCGCTGCTGGTCTGAGGTGACCTTCTGGGGCGTTCGGGCATCGGACGGGCGGCCACAGATGAACAGGGCGTGCGGTTGGACTTCATCGATGGGATGCACCGAACGATTGCTTCAGGCCGTGGCAGCGAAGGTCCGGTTGAGGCGGTGCCTGCTTACGGCGAACGTGTTCGTTCTGGCAGACGAGCCGAACGGCAACTCTCCACCCGTCCCTGTCGTTGCGAACCGGCGAGGAAGGTCGGCACTGGGCTGATAGTGTTGAAAAAGTCCGTTTTCTGCGACGTCTGATTTTTTGGAGGGCCGTAGAAGCCGACAGAGAAAATTGAGGTGGGGGACCTGCCAATTTTGCGATCAAGGAGCGTGTGAGCCGCGTAGCGTAATTGTGATTGCATTGAGCAGTAACATTCACTGAGATCGCGAATTGGCCGAATTTTCGGCGAGCCCCGAGTTTGGACTTTTTCAACAGTATCGGCTCATAGCCGTCACTCGCGCTTTCGCTCAGTTTATCGGGCCCGACCCTAATCTTCCCTGCCTCTTCGGCATGCAACTCCAGACTATCGGTCCAAACAAGCACGCCCATTGTCCTAATTTGCCAAAAGTCGCGCTGGCACTAGATGACGTTTTTATTTCAGTGGGCGGAAATTTCCGCGCCAAGACAAAACCCTACAGCGACGCGCGTTTATCGAATCTAGCGAGCCTGGTCAGGAGGTAGTCAACCTCGGCCTTACCAGCGGCGCTCAGCAGTTGAGCGGGCTTTCGCTGCGCAACGGTCGCGATGACGCCTCGCCGCTTCAGCACATGCTTACGGACGGCGAGCCCTACGCCAAGCTGCTGCTCGTATCGAATGAGGGGCAAATGTGCATCGAAGAGGTCGTGTGCTTCGTCTCTTTTACCAGCCGCAAAAAGACCGACCAGCTCTGTCAACATATCCGGAAAACCATAGCCGGTCATGGCACCGTCGGCACCACGCTCTGGTTCGAAGTCGAGGAACATCCCGCCGTTTCCGCAGAGGATGGAAAACGCGCGCAATTCCCCTGTCTTCTGCATCGAGCGGAGCGTCGAGATTTTTTCGAGACCCGGCCAATCCTCGTGCTTCAACATGAGGCAGGAAGGGTGGTTGGTGATGATCTTCGCTATGGCGCTCGGAGACATGACCACAGTGAGCGTCAAGGGATAGTCCTGGAGGACCCAAGGAACGTCGTCGCCAACCGCTTCGACGGCTCCCCCAAAGTAATTCACGATCTGGTCATCCGTGCGCAGTGCTGGGGCCGGCGCGATCATCACACCGGCTGCGCCCAAGTCCATTGACTGGCGCGCGACCGAGCGCATCGCCGCGAATCCTGGGGCGGAAACGCCGACAATCACCGGGACTTTGGCGCGTGAGACCACGCGTTTGACGATCGCGCGGCTTTCTTCGGCCTCCAATTTCTGGGCTTCGCCCATGATCCCCAGAATGGTGATCCCGGTGCAGCCACTCTGCTCGTAGAAGTCCGTCAATTTGTCGATGGAGTTAAAGTCAATGGAACCGTCTTCCAGGAATGGCGTCGTCGCGATCGCATACACGCCTTTGGATTCCGTATTGAATGTCATTTCTGGCTGTCCTTCCTCCTCGTTCATCGGATAGGGCTCCGGAGCCGCAGCGCGCGTCTCTCGCCGTCCGACAACGATGCGACGACCGAGTGCGACAAAGGCCACTTCGTCGAGAGCCGAGCCGACGGATTTTTCATCGTCGATACTGTTGTTGCGCTTACACTCTTTTTGGGCGGCCGGAACTAACTCGCGCGGTACTATCATCTGGTATTTGGAAACATATGCACCGTCTTTGACCAGACTTCGTTTTCCCTTTCCGAGTCGTATCCTGCTCCGGTCAATGTGATTTGACCACGCGTGGCCTGACAAGTCGGCAAGGAATAGAAACAGCCGGTTCACCCTGACCGACTTGCTCGCTTCCAAGAGGTTTTGAACGGCGGATGGCCTCAGGTTGTTCAGGCCATCCATCAATTCGCGACATTCAGTCAGTTCTTCCTTCCCGGATGCCAGATAGAGGCACTCCATTGTCGCGCGGGCAGCCGATGATAGCCGGACAGAAAAGCCACCAACGTCGAGTTCTTCGGTCCCGAGGACCGCAGGAAGGAACGAGGTCCGGTGGTAATCGATCTCGATGCCCCAATCCCCCTCGATGAACCACGTCGGCAGCTTGACCCCGGGCGACCCGAATAGGATCGCGTGCGCGGGCGAAAGCTCGAGGAAATGCCCTTTCCCGAGCAACGCGAGCGCGGTCTTGCCGCCGATGTGCACCGGTAGACCGGCCTGACGCTGAAGCGCGTAGACCGCGCCTTGGTAACCAACCTGGTCGCCGTCTCTGATCATGGCTCCGGTGCCGATCGACGAAAACCAGCGGCTGAGCCGGTATCTCCGTTGTAATTGCAAACTAAACCCCTGCTGGCGAAGCCACGATGACAGCGCAACGGTTCCGGGAGGCACCGAGCCAAGCAGGCGGTTTATCTTCTGTCTCTCGGAGCTATTCATCGTTGCTTCAGGGGACTTTTTTCAAACACACATCGGAGCGGCTGCTCTGATCCCTCTCCAGGATCGAACACACGACGTCGCCCTCCAAGTACCGCGCCGTGAGAAGCTTCCCGACCACCTCTTCAAGAGCGGTGCGGCGACACTCTACTATTGCCTTCGCTCGTTCGAATTCGTCGTCGAGGAGCTTCTGGACCGACCAGCGCAGTTCCGGATTCGTAGCCCTTAACCGGGCCATTCCGATTTCGTCTTCCGCTTCCACCATCAAGGTGTGCCCCATGCCGAAACCGGCCTCCACGAGAGTGGCTATCCTCGTGGCGTGCACCAAGTCAGCGGATTCCGCACCGGCCGCGCCATCGGAAAACGATCCGAGGACAACTGTTTCGGCCGCGATGCCGGCGAGTGACCGGGCGATTTCATCCAAATAGAACTGGCGCGTTCGCCTCACTATTGGCGGTCTTTCGAAGAGCGCCCCGCCCACCCGAACGTCTGCGTTCGGGACAATCTCCGGCACAATTCTGACCGCCACCAAACTGCCGCAGCCGAGTTCCAGGCCCACGATTGCGTGGCCCGCCTCGTGCACTGCGATCGCTCGAAGATATTCCGGTGGGATGGGAACGACTTCGCGCAGATGCGCCGTGATGTCGGAGCTACGAAGCGTGTCCGACCTTCGCCGCGCCGAACGCTTGGCATCCCGGACAAGCTGACGGATGTCCGCGCCAGTCATTCCGTCGGTTGCAAGGGCAAAGCGTTCGGCATCATCTCCGGTGAGTTCGATCGTGGTGTAGTGCTTGAGAATCCCAAGCCTCGCGGCTCTGTCAGGCAGCGAGATGGGAAAGTGGCGATCCAGTCTTCCCGCTCGTCGAATTGCAGGGTCGAGGTCGTTGGGGTGGTTACAGGCTCCGACCACCACAACCCCTTCTCGCCTTTCAAATCCGTCGAGCTGCTCGAGGAACCCGTTTATCACCTGTCGCTTGTAGTCGGCATTGTGGGTGTCTCGGACCGCCCGGTCGCCAAAAGCATCGACCTCGTCGACAAATAGGATGGATGGAGCCTTCTCGCGCGCTTCCCTGAACGAACCGCGCATGGCTCTCAGGAGATCATTGAGGTATCCGGCAGCCTGCCATTGGGCTGCGCTGCCATAGATCAGCGGAACGTTACACATTCGAGCCAGCGCGCCCGCGAACATCGTCTTTCCGGTACCGGGAGGCCCCGATATCAAGACTCCGGAATCCACCTCCGGCCAGTCGATGAGCCCCGCCTTGTAGTCGGCCAGGTCCCTCGCCAGGTCGAAACCCCAATCGGCAAGCGGCCCGAAGCCATGCATGCTCCCAAGATCGGGCTTTGCCGGTTGACTCGATGCAATAGGCGACGCGTTCGCCGAAACCTTCCGGAGTCTTTCAATTCCCAATGTCGGCGGCCGGCGCGGCGGAAATGCGTGCAGCAGGCGTGGCCACGGCTCCGACAACAGCAAATCGACATCCCGTCGTGCCGCGGGCAAGCCATAGCGCCTTAACGCCGCTTCCACGTGCCGTCTCGACGGTCTGGGGACGGCCGCGACGAGGTCCGCGAATAACCCTGCTTCGTCATCGATGGTCACGGTCTCGTCGGCAAAGAAAATCGATCGTTCGCGACGTCCGGCCTCGATGCGCTCCTTGTACTTATCCGGTTCCCAGCCCCGGATGTAGGCCGTATCGAACGTCCCGGGCTCTGACAGCGGGCTTCATTGGAGCGGGCGAAGGATTCGAACCGCCGGCCCAGTCGCCTGCCCTCAGCATTACTGAAAATTCCGGCTCTTGATCTTCAACGTGTCGATATGAAGATCCGGCACGAACACATCCCTCGCCCGAACCCCTGGAGGCGCTTTTTCGCGGGAATCCGCACTTCCAGAGAAGCCGTGAGCGAACTCGTCGCCGCGCCAAGTCGCCGGCCGGAATGCTCCGTCGCGCTCGGCAAGGCTCGACAAGTCGGTCGAGATCGAAGAGCTGCTGGGCGACGAGATGAACCACCTCGCCTTCCCGCTGGATCCTGCCGTTGATCGCCATCATGCTGGCGCCGAGGACGATTCGACGCGACCGGTCGAAGAGCTTTGGCCAGACGACGATGTTGGCAACACCGGTCTCATCCTCGATGGTGACAAACATCACGCCTTTGGCCGATCCCGGCCGCTGGCGCACCAGCACCAGGCCGGCGGCCATCAGCCACTGCCCGTCGCGCGCCGTCATCGCCTCGGCGCAGGTGACGATCCGCCTTTTGGCAAGTTCGCAGCGCAAGAAGCTCAATGGGTGGTGCCGAAGCGTCAGGCCGGCATGGCTGTAATCCTCGCCGACGTTATGGCCTTCGGTCATCTGCCTGAGCTCGACGGCCGGCTCCTGCTGCTCGGCGATGGCGCGCGCCTCCCGCTCCGCCGCGGCAGTAAACAGGGGAAGCGGCTCGTCGCGCAGTGCCTTGATCGCCCAGGGCGCATCACGGCGCTCGAGGCGTAATGACGGCAGGCAGGCATCGGCTTCGGCAAGCTCGACCAGCGAGGCGACTGGTACGCCAGAGCGCCGCCACATGTCGTCAACGGATGCGAATGGCTCATCGGCGCGAGCAGCGACGATGCGCGCCGCATCAGCGGTCGCCAGACCACGCACCAGACGCATTCCGAGGCGAACGGCATGCCGGTCGGTGCCTTCGATCAGCTCGAGCGTGCAGTCCCAGCGCGAACGATTGATGCACACAGGACGAATTTCGACGCCGTGTTTCCTCGCGTCGGCGACGATCTGCGCCGGAGCATAAAAGCCCATGGGCTGGGAGTTCAAAAGCGCCGCGCAGAAGACGTCCGGAAAATGGCATTTCACGTAGTTTGACGCATAGGCAATCAGCGCGAAGGAGGCCGCGTGGCTTTCGGAAAAGCCATAGGAACCGAAGCCTTCGAGCTGGCTGAATGTCTTTTCGGCGAACTCCGGTGAATAGCCGTTCCTGATCATGCCGGAGATCAGCTTGTCCTTGAACTTCGAGACGCCACCGGTGAACTTGAAGGTCGCCATGGATTTCCGGAGCTGGTCGGCTTCGCCGCCCGTGAACCCCGCACAGACCATCGCCACCTTCATGGCGCTTTCCTGAAAGAGTGGCACGCCCAATGTCTTGTGCAGGACCGCCTCCAGTTCGGGCGTCGGATACTCGACCTTCTCCTTGCCTTCCCGCCGGCGCAGATAGGGATGGACCATGTCGCCCTGGATGGGACCAGGACGGACGATCGCCACCTGGATGACGAGGTCGTAGAAGGTCCGCGGCTTCATGCGCGGCAGCATCGACATCTGGGCGCGGCTTTCGATCTGGAAGGTGCCGAGCGTGTCGGCCTTGCGGATCATCGCATACGTCGCAGGATCCTCCTGCGGTATCGTGGCGAGATCGAGATCCTGATGCTTGTGGCCTCCGATCAGCGCAAAGGCTTTGGCCATGCAGGTCAGCATGCCGAGCGCCAGCACGTCGACCTTCATGAACTTCAGCGCCTCGATGTCGTCCTTGTCCCACTCGATCACCTGGCGGTCGACCTTCGCTGCCGGTTCGATTGGCACGAGATGATCCAGTCGGTCATGGGTGAGGACGAAAGCCACCGGGGTGCTGACCGAGATGCCGCGGCGCCCCCATCAGCTGCTGGGCAAGCCGCAGTGTCAATGCGAGACGCCGGTCCTCCGGATTGAGGCCGAGCTCGCGCACTTGTCGCTCGCCGACTGTTTCCGACCAGGACCAGATGCCGGAGGAGAGCGCCTTGATCAGGTCCTCGGGCAACCCCAGCGCCTTGCCGACGTCGCGAATGGCGCCCTTGGCGCGATAGCGGGTAACGGTGGAGCAGAGGGCCGCCTTGTCATGGCCGTAGGTCTTGTAGATCCACTGGATAACCTCCTCACGCCGTTCGTGTTCGAAGCCGACATCGATGTCGGGCGGCTCGTCGCGCTCCTGGCTTACGAAGCGCTCGAAGAGGAGATCGTTGGTTTCGGGATCGATGGAGGTGATGCCGAGCACGTAGCAGACGGCGGAATTGGCAGCCGATCCCCTCCCCTGGCACAGGATGCCCTGCGATCGGGCGTAACGGACGATCGAGAAGACGGTCAGGAAATAGGGCGCGTATTTCATTGTTTCGATCAGCGCCAGTTCGTGGCGGATCGTCTTTTCGACATGCCCCGGCAGCCCCTCGGGGTAACGCGTCTTCACGCCTTCCCAGGTGTAGTGCTCCAGCGACTGTTGCGCAGGCCCGGGATCAGCGCTTCTTCGGGATATTGATAAACGAGCTCCTCGAGCGAGAACCTGCAACGCTCGACGATCTCCATCGTCCGCTTGAGCGCTTCCGCGTAGCGGGGGAACAGACGGGCCATTTCTTCCGGCGGCTTCAGATAACGGTCGGCGTGCCGCTCGCGCTCGAAGCCGACATCGTCGATGGTCGTGCCGGTGCGGATGCAGGTGACGACGTCGTGCAGCTGCCGGCGGCCGGGCTCATGAAACAGCACGTCATTGGTAATGACGGTCTTCACCCGGTGCTTCACCGCCAGGTTCGACAGCTCATGCAGCCGCAGCTGATCGTTCGGTCGGCGGCGCAGACAGAGCGAGACATAGGCGCGGTCACCAAAGATTTCCGTCATCTTCCTGAGCTGCACGGCGCAGGTGTCGTCCGGCAAATCCGGCACAAGAACGGCGATCAGGCCTTCGCTACACAGGACGACATCATCAAGATGCAGGATGCAATTTGCTTTCCCTCCGCGGTTCTTGCCCAAGGTCAAAAGCCGTGTCAGCCGTGAATAGGCGGCGCGATCGGTCGGGTAGACGAGGATCGACATGCCGTCAGCCAGATCGAGCCGGCAGCCGACGACAAGTCGCAGGCCCGTGGCGCGCGACGCTTCCAGCGCCCGGACGATTCCGGCAAGGCTGTTGCGGTCGACAATACCGAGCGCCTCTATCCCCATGAGCTTTGCTGTCGCGAACAGCTCTTCCGCCGAGCTTGCGCCCCTGAGGAACGAGAAATGCGTGGTGACCTGGAGCTCGGCGTAGCGCATCAGGCAAACATCCCGTGCATGAACCACTTATACGATCCTGTCTCCGCGTCGACGGATCGGAAAATCCAGAAGCGCTCACCGCTGTCATCCTCAACGACGAAGTAGTCGCGGACCGCAATCCACTCGGAGCTGCGTTTCCACCACTCGCCAAAGATCCGCTCCGGTCCGTCGGCGCGCTTCACCCGGCGCCGCTTGCCGCGCCAGGTGAACGAGACGGGGGGATGATCGGGCAAAAGGGCAATCACATCGATCAATTCTGGACGCGCCAGAAGCCGCGGCGGCCTCGGCCAATGGAGCGGCCAGGTGGCCCCGTCCTCATCGGCCGTCGGGGCGATCCGCTGCACACCGCGTTCCGGGACGTCGCTTGCAACCGGCGCGACCCGGAAAATCCGCTGGCCGCCGCGATTGCCAAGCACATCGATGAGCGGGGTCACGTCGGTTACCTGTTCTTCGATCAGGGATGACGCCGACTGTGTTTCGATGAGCGGCTCGGCTAGGGTTGCGGCCAGGCTGAGCGTCTCGATGCCGAAGCCGGGCTCGATCCTCTCGATGCCATCGCGGAAGAGTTTTGTGAGCCAGGCGATGTCGCGGACCGGTTTGGCGGTCCCGGCCCTCAGTGCCTGGATGGTGTTGTCGACCCGGTGGACGATGAGGTCGGCGCGCCGCACGCCAAGCCCGCGCTTCTCAAGTTCCAGACAGAGCTGCCGCACGAGGCGGCTGACGTATTTCTCAATCGTCTCCGCTGCGCCGATCGGTTCAGCAAAGAATTTTTGGACCTCGACGAGCTCCGCAGGGCGGATCGGGTCGATCGGCTCGGCGACGCGGCCGAACATCTGGTCGAGACGCAGCCCGACCTCCGGCCCGAAACGCAGGGTGAGCGGCGCCCGCGGTGTGCTGGCGAGATCGCCGACAGTTCCGAAACCGAGGGTGTGGAGACTTGCTACGGTCTCGGCCGCCAGTCGCAGCGACGACAGCGGCAGCCGGTTCACCGCCCTGGCCGTCTCGCCGCGGCCGACAATCACCGTCTCACGGCTGGTGGTACGGGCAAGCGCATGCGCAGCACCCCAGGTATCGGCGATCGCCGCATGGGCGGCAAGGCCCCGGCCGCGGAATCGATTGACGAGACCGGACAGCATCAGTTGCTCGCCACCCTGAAGGTGATCGGCGCCTTCCGTATCCATGACGATGCCGTCGGGAGGATCCATGGCGACAACAGGCGAATACTGCGACAAGGCCCAGAGTGTCAGCCGTTCCAGTGCGGCAAGGTCGGCCGCCGGATCGGCATCGAACATCACCATACCCTGGACCAGCGCCTGCGCCTTGGCGGCTGGCATGCCAACGCGAAGACCGAGTTTAAGAGCTGCCCGATCGGCCGCCGCAATCCATCGCTTGGAGCCACATCTAGCGATCACCACGAGAGGGATGTCAGGTGAGAGCGAGGGATCGGCGCGCCTGATCCGGTCGGTCGGCAGTGTCGGAAGAAAGACAGATACGACCCTGGCCATCACATGCTCCGATGATGAACTCGCCTCCCTCTCCTGCCCTGACCCGCATCAGTTCCGCCAGCCATCGCGCCCGCCCGACTCCCGGCACGGGTAGCGGTTCGGACGGCAACACCGAAATTCGCCAGCGGGTTGCCGCGGCAGTCGGCATGCCGAAGTCCGAGGCTTCCGTCTGGCGCCGCCAGCGGCGGATGACCAGACCCAACGTTCCCGACTTTTCCGCCGCAAGCTGGAGCCGGCGCGATGCCGTCATCGGCAGGCGCACCAGTTCGGCGACGACAGCGCCGAGGCCGCCATAACGCAACGCTTCTTCGAAGCTCGCGAGCACCGTCTCTTCCTTGTCGCACTCGACGAAAATGACGCGGTCGGGATGAAGCCCGACCTGGGCAAGCGCCGGAAAGAAGATATCGAAGCGTGTCAGGCACCAGACCACCGTGCCGGTCGTGCGGGCAGCGATACCCGCCGATGAAGAGCGCCGCCGCGGCCCCGTCGATCGCGCCGTTTCCGCCGCCGGCCACTTCGTGCAGCGCGCCATAGGCGAGCCCACCTCCCGGCAGCTGGGCGTCGATCTCCGGGACCCCGAACGGCAAAACGCTTCGCTTGCGTGAGCCTGCCCATTGCAGGCTGGCGATTTTCTCACGCAACACGTCGAGGACTGGGTTCGAAGTGGCGACGGCTGCGGTCATGATCTCCTTTACGGCAACCCGTTTTCGGCTTGAGATGGCGAATTATGTTCTGTATTTGTTCTCAAAGCAAAAATGAGTCAATGCGCACGTGGCGCGCGGAAGTTGAGCGAGAGCGCCCATCGAAGAAATCCGTGAACGGATTCAAGTCGATGGCAGGAATAGGAATTTTTTCGCATGTCGCGACCGGAGCCTGTGAATGATCCGAATCCGAGACTGAGGGATCACCGTGAGCCGATCATTGAATTCATCTGTCGTCCATGCGATCGCCACTCCTCGTTTGAGTGCAAGCTGTTGGCGAAAGCGTTTGGCGCCAGCATGACCTTCGCTGTGATCCGCCAGCGCCTGGCGATGGGCTGCGAGCGCATGCAGACGCCGGGTGGTGATAAATGCGGCGCGCACTTCCCATGTTTGGCTGAGGGACCTGATGGAAGCTAGGCGATGACAAATGACGAAGGCAGCGAGCGACCGCGCAAGATCGTTCACATAGACATGGATGCCTTCTACGCATCGGTCGAACAGCGCGACAATCCGGAACTCAGGGGCATGCCGGTTGCCGTCGGCTATCCTGCGGCCCGCGGCGTGGTGGCGGCCGCCAGCTACGAGGCACGCAAGTTCGGCGTTCATTCGGCGATGCCTTCGGTGACTGCCAAGCGCAAATGCCCCGACCTCATCTTCGTCAGGCCGCGCTTTGACGTCTACAGGGCCGTCTCGTTGCAGATCCGCGCGATATTCGCCGAGTACACGCCGATGATCGAGCCGCTCTCGCTCGACGAGGCCTATCTCGACGTCACCGAAAACCTGAAGGGCATGGAGATCGCCACCGAGATTGCTGCGGAGATCCGGGCGAAGATCAAGCAGGTCACCGGCCTCAATGCGTCGGCCGGGATTTCCTACAACAAGTTCCTCGCCAAGATGGCATCCGACCTGAACAAGCCCAATGGTCACGCTGTCATCACCCCGAAGAACGGGCCGGCCTTCGTCGAGCAGCTTCCGATCAAAAAATTCCACGGCGTCGGACCGGCAACGGCCGAAAAGATGCATCGGCTCGGCATCGGGGCGCGGACCTCAAGGATAAGACGCTCGAGTTTCTGGTCGAACATTTCGGGAAGTCGGGACCTTATTTCTATGGGATCGCCCGCGGCATCGACAATCGCGAGGTTAAGCCGGACCGGGTTCGGAAATCCGTCGGCGCAGAAGACACGTTCTCCGAGGACATCCACTCCTACGAACCGGCGCGCGAGGGCCTTCAGCCGCTGATCGAGAAAGTCTGGGGTTACTGCGAGGCCAATGAGATCGGCGCCAAAACCGTGACGCTCAAGATCAAATATGCCGATTTCAGCCAGATCACCCGCAGCAAGACGGTTACCGCACCTCTGCAAACGATCGGCGACCTCGAGGAGGTGGTCAGCCTGCTTCTCGCGCTGATCTTCCCGCCGCGCAGGGGAATCCGTCTGCTCGGCGTCACGCTGTCATCATTGGAACGGCAGGCCCTTGGGGTGGCGCCGCAGTTGCGGCTGGCGCTTTAGACCGCCAGCATCGCCTGGACAGGATTGATCGAATGGCGCTTGACTCGGAATGTCCCTGCCGGCAGCGGGCGCAGGATTTCCTCCTCGGGCACCAGCCCGTGGAGCCACGCCAGGCGCTGATCTCGTGTCAGCACTGCCATCTGGCGGGTATGAAACGGCGCAAGATCGGCATTCGGCTCGATCGGAAGGATGGCATAGGCCTCCGGCCAGTCGTCGGTAGCCGGCCGCCAGATACCCGCGCAGTAGAACCAGTCACCATTAGCAAGCGAGAAGCTGAAGCTCCTGTGGCGAAACTCCGAGGCCGGCACCAGGCAGCGGTGGGTCGGAAAGATCCGTCCTTCCGACCGGACGACGGTCACGGCGCGCGCCGTCATCGCGGGGACGCAGCCCCCACGGCAGCTCCACCATCTCCACATCGCCGTCATGGCGCCTTATGATCACACGGCGCTCATCGAGCGGGGCGTCGGACTGGAAAACGGTCGCACTCATCATAGATAGAACATATCAGGAACGCTATTGAGAGACAACCAGACCCGAAGCGGAGGACGCATGTGCAATGATTATCGGCTGATGGTGGATGTCGCCTCGATCGTCGAGGACTTCGCCGACCTCAAGATCAAGATCCGCTTCGGTGAAGGCGCGCCGAACCTCGAAGCGCGTGAGGACATCAAGATCACCGATATCGGACCCATCGTCAGAACGGTCGACGGGACCAGGGATGAAAGCCGAACTCGTGCAGCGGCGCTGGAGCTGGTCGGGTCAAAACAAGCGGCCGGTGTATAATTTTCGGTCGGAAGGCCGGGAGTTCAATTCCAATCGCTGCCTGATCATTGCGGACGGCTTCTACGAATTCACGGACCCAAAGGATCCGAAAAAGAAGCGCAAGGACAAGTGGCTGTTCACCAAGAAAGACGAGCCGATCTTCTGCATCGCCGGCATCTGGCGCGAAACCCCCGAGGTTGGGCAAGCCTTCACCATGCTGACGATGGAGCCGGGGCCGGACATCGCCCCCTACCACGACCGGCAGATCGTCATTCTGGAGCGCAACACCTGTTCCAACTGGCTGGATCTGACCGTTTCTGCCAAGTCGCTCATCAAACCGCTACCGGCAGGCACTTTAGCCGTCGATCCAGTGGGTTAACGGGCAAACAATCGGCAGTGTCGCTCTTTGCGGAACCCTCAGCGTCACGGAAGCTCGGCTCAAGTCAGTCGCCCTCCGGCAAATTGGCCGGATTCCACACGACCTCCCACAGGTGACCATCGGGATCGGTGAAGTAGCCTGCATATCCCCCGTAGAATGTCTCTTGGGCGGGCTTCACGATGGCCGCGCCCGCCTTGCGTGCCTGTTCCATAACGTCATCCACCTCGCTTCGTTGCGAGACGTTGTGGCCGATCGAGAACGATGTGCTGCTGGCGGGCGCTTTCGTCAGGCCGCTATCGTGAGCCAGATCGTCCTGATTCCAGATCGCAAGTTTGACACCGTTCGAAAGATCAAAGAACGCGACGGCGCCATGCTCGAATTCGCGGCCCACGATCCCTGGGGTCTGCAGTCCGAGTCCGTCACGATAAAAAGCGAGAGACCGTTCGAGATCTGCGACACCAAGCGTCAGTACAGAAATCCGGGGCTTCATGAGCAATCCTCCCGTTAAATCGTGCCCTGGCCACCCAGTTTCGCGCTGTCTTTGCGTCCAAAGAGCATTGCCGCAGAAGCGCAGATCGTGAGCGGGCCTGTTATCACTAAGAGTTGTTTTTTCTTGGATTACGAGGGGCGGACGTTCCAGGCGATACATTATCCAATCTTGTAGCACAGAACGCGAACATCCTCGCAACAGGCGTGTACACGGCTCGTGAAGAACGGTTCCCGACCCGTTGCGGTCATCGAAAGCAGGCGCGTGAATGGCCCGATTCAGGCCGTTGCGAGAACGCCCGTTTGCTCAAATGCCGACGATCTGATCCTGCGAGCGGCCAACCGCAGGTGAGAATAAGTGGCATAGACTCCTTGACACGCCAACGGGAGCCGCTGCCTTCCGAGGCGTTCAGCCTTCGGAGATTGTCATCTACATCGATACGAACGGCTGGAGGAGGCGACCTATAGGTTGCTTATTGCCTGTATGCTAACGTTCGGCTTGTCGTCTTGCTTGAGGTGTCCCTATGGAGAGGAAGCTCGCGGCTATCCTAGCGGCCGACGTCGTCGGGTACTCGGCGCTGATGGAGCGTGACGAGACCGGGACATTCGAACGCCTTAGCGCGATCCGCAAAGAGCTGATTGAGCCGGAAATCGCGAAGCGGCGCGGCCGCATCTTCAAGCTCATGGGCGACGGGTTGCTTGCCGAGTTCGGCAGCGTCGTCGACGCTGTGGAATGCGCCGTTTCGCTGCAACGCTCACTCAGCGAGCGCAATGCAGACGCGGCGCAGAATGAGCGGCTTGAGCTAAGAATAGGGCTCAATCTCGGCGAAGTTATCGTCGACGGCGACGACCGCTATGGCGAAGGCGTAAACGTGTGCGTGCGTCTGCAGCAACTCGCCGATCCGGGCGGCATCTGTGTCTCCGGCAAGGTCGCACGCGAGGTCGAAAAGACGCTCACCTTCGGATTCGAATCGATGGGTGAGCAGCAGGTCAAAAACATTGCCGAGCCGGTCACGGTTCACCGCCTCGTGCAGGAAGGCACTTCTCCGGGAGCGCGACTGGCCCGGCCGCTTGCCTTGCCGAACAAGCCATCGATTGCCGTGCTTGCCTTCGTGAATATGAGTGGCGACCCCGAGCAGGAGTATTTTGCCGATGGACTGGTCGAGGATGTGATCACCAATCTGTCGAAGATCCCGAGCCTGTTCGTCATCGCGCGAAATTCCACCTTCGCCTACAAAGGCAAGACGCTCGACGTCAGACAGGTCGCCAGAGAACTGGGCGTCCGCTACGTGCTGGAAGGCAGTATCCGGCGGGCAGCAAACCGGTTGCGTATCACTGCGCAACTGATCGAAGGGAAGGATGCAACCCATATCTGGGCCGACAAGTTCGAGGGCGCGGCCGAAGACATCTTCGATCTGCAGGATCAGTTGACCGAACGCATCGTTGGTACGCTCGCGCCGACGCTCAGGCGCGCAGAGATCGAGCGGGCGCGTCGCAAACGGCCGGATAGCCTTGACGCCTATGATTTTTTCCTCCGCGCGTTGCCACACAGCTACGCCAATACGCCGACGGATACCAGTGAAGCCCTGCGGTTGCTGAACGAGGCTTTGCGTCTTGATCCTAACTACGCCTGCGCCCATGGCTACGCGGCTTGGGGATATGAGCAGCGTTTCCTGCGCGGCGGCTTCCAGCCCGATGACAGGGTCGCCGCGCTCAAGCATGCCAACGCAGCGCTCGCCATCGGCACGGACGACCCGCAGGCGCTTTGCCTGGGAGCGTTCGTCCACGCCACGATCACCCATGACTATGACCGCTCCATCAACGCGCTCGAAAGGGCGTTGATGCTGGACGGTAATTCGTCGCTCGCCTACGGGCTAAGCGCGATGGTGCACATGTTCAACGAAACCTATGACCGGTCGCGCGAACACGCCTTCAAGGCACTTCGGCTGAGCCCGCTCGATCCGATGAACTATCATTCCTATCTCGCATTGGCCTGGGTGAGCTTCTTTACCGCGCGGTTCGACGATGCCGTCAAGTATTCAGCACTGGGAATCCAGGTGAACCCCGGCTTCAGCATCCTCCATGCCAGCCTGGTGGCGAGCTACGCCAATCTCGATCGTCTGGAGGCCGCTCGAACAGCCGCCGCGCGACTGTTGGAGGTCGCGCCCGGCTGGACGATTGGCGAGTTTGTCCGGATGGATGTTGTGCGGCCGCAGCTCATGGAGGGGCTGGCGGCGGCACTGCGCAAGGCCGGACTGCCGGAATAAAGATCGCCTGGTATCGTTCCCATACCGGCCATCGTCACGTCGCTCAGTCGAGGCTGGCCGGCGACGAGAACGGCCGATTGGCGTCCATCACGAAGATGGCCAGCTCGTCGAGATCGGTTGTGCCGGCGTTGAACACCTCCATCGGCGTGTCTGGCCCGTGTCCGACCATGGTCATGCCTGCTTCAGTATGGGTCACGCCGTGGGGCGTTTTCTGACCGAGCTTGCCGGCCAGCACATAGAATACCTCGGATCCCGGATGCGTATGGACTGACGACTTGGTGCCGGGCGCTCCACCGGCATGATTGA
>NZ_SRXN01000046.1 GCF_004827385.1 Ensifer sp. MPMI2T | reverse complement strand
CAGCCTCAGCCAATCCCTTGGAAACTCTAGAGCGAAGGTCATCGTCGCCAGCAGCGCCGCCGCCCTCGTCAGTGATCGGGCTTATAGACCCACCCTCCCCGACACGTCAACAACCATTTTCAAAAAATCGTCAAAAAAACACAAGTGACTGAAATCGTTGCGGAATTTTAATCACAGCCGAAAATCGGGGGCGGATCGGTTCCACAAACCCCGCATTTCGTGCCTCGGCAACGAAAATGCGATCACGGGCCGCTATTCCTAATATGGTTAACGCATCATTGCGCTTCAAGGGCGTGCCGATGACCGGTTCCCGGCACCGATCTTTCGCGCAAGAAACACGACCGGTTCTCGCGGACCGCCTCAACGAGAAAGTCGCGCACCGCGCGAACCCGCGGCACCGCGATCAGGTCGCGATGGCAGATCATCCAGTAGGTGCGCTTGAGTTCGATTTCCTCCGGCAACACGATCTCGAGATTAGGCTCATCACGCGCCATGAAATGCGGCAGGACGCAGAGGCCCAGCCCCTGTCGCACGGCCTTCAGCTGCGTCAGGATGCTCGAACTCTGGAAATGGGCGCGGAGCCCTGGCTGGACTTCGCCGAGATAGTCGAGCCCCGGCGTGAAGATCATGTCCTCGATATAGCCGACGAAACGGTGGGAGCCGAGATCGTTGCGGCTGCGGATCGGCGGATGCGTGGCGAGATAGCTGCGTGCGCCATAGACATGGAGCGTATAGGGCGTCAGCACTTCGGAATGGTAGGGGCCAGCCTTGGGCGCCGCGAGTGCGACGGCGATATCCGCCTCCTTGCGCGACAGCGACATGATTTGCTGGATCGCCACGAGTTCGAGCGAAATGTTCGGATAGCGGTTGGCAAAGTCCGCGAGCCGGTCCGACAGGAAGAAATTACCGAAACCTTCGAGCGTGCTGAGCCGCACGACACCGCGTTGTGAGGTCATGCCATCGCTGATGTCGAGCTGGAGCTGCTCGGTTTCCCGTTCAATACGTTCGGCCGTCTCTACAAAGCGCTGGCCCATCGTGGTCAGCACGTAGCCGCGCGGATTGCGTTCGAAGAGCCTGACCTTGAGCGCGAATTCCAGCCGGTCGATCCGGCGCGACACAGTCGCATGGCTGGTTCTGAGCCGCCGCGCTGCGGTCGACAGTTGTCCGGTTCTCGCGACAGCAAGGAAGAATTGCAGGTCGTCCCAGGTGAAATTCGGATTCATGTTTGCCCCCTCTGTTCGAAAATGAACAGACCCTGTTTACAATTTACGGTTCGGCCCGCTTGCATCCAAGCAAAATTTTCGGGATTGTAGGGGTCGAGCCGGCATCTGAGGAGCATGTCTGGCCAATTTTGAACAGAGAGAAGCGGATCGATTTCCCTGCCGATGTCGCCGAAAGGCATATCGGAGCCGTCGCGCGTTTTCGCGATGATTCGCCCGCCGTTTTTGACAGTCCTGGGAGGAGACATGATGCACAAGAAACTGATCGCCACGCTTGCAGTGTTGCTCGCGAGCAGCACCGCGGCACTCGCCGACGCGTCCGACGGTAGGGTCAAAATCGGCATTCTCAACGACCAATCCGGCGTCTACGCCGATTTCGGCGGCAAGTCCTCGTATGAGGCGGCGCTGATGGCGGTCGAGGATTTCGGCGGCAAGGTGCTGGGCGTACCGGTCGAGGTGGTCACGGCCGACCACCAGAACAAGCCTGACATCGCCTCCAACATCGCTCGGCAATGGTACGACACCGAGCAGGTCGACAGCATCATGGAATTGACCACGTCCTCAGTGGCGCTCGCGGTTCAGGCAATCTCCAAAGAGAAGAAGAAGATCGACATCGTTACCGGAGCGGCAACGACGGAGCTCACCGGCAAGCAATGCAGCCCCTACGGGTTCCATTGGGCCTATGACACCCACTCGCTTGCCGTCGGCACGGGCGGTGCGCTTGTGAAGCAGGGCGGCGACAGCTGGTTCTTCCTGACGGCCGACTACGCCTTCGGCTATTCGCTTGAAGAAAACACTGCCAACTTTGTCAAGGAAAACGGCGGTTCGGTCGTCGGCGCCGTCCGCCATCCGCTGGCGACCACCGATTTCTCCTCCTTCCTGCTGCAGGCGCAGTCCTCCGGCGCCAAGGTGATCGGCCTTGCCAATGCCGGCCTCGACACCTCGAACGCCATCAAGCAGGCCGCCGAGTTCGGCATCGTCCAGGGCGGACAGCGTCTGGCAGCCCTGCTCTTCACGCTCGCCGAGGTCCACGGCCTCGGGCTCGAAGCCGCTCAAGGGCTGACGCTGACCGAAGGCTTCTACTGGAACCGTGACGAGGAGAGCGCGAAATTCGGCAAGCGCTTCATGGAACGCACCGGCAAGATGCCTAACATGGTCCATGCCGGCACCTATTCGGCCGTACTGCAGTATCTGAAGGCGATCGAGAAGGCCGGCAGTGACGACGCCGATGCGGTGGCCAAGGAACTGCATGCTCTGCCGGTCAACGACGTTTTCGCTCAGAACGGTACCGTCGCGCCGAACGGCCGGATGATCCACGACATGTACTTGCTCGAGGTCAAGAAGCCCGACGAGAGCAAGGAACCCTGGGACTATTTCAAGGTTCTCGCGACCATTCCCGGCAAGGACGCCTTCATCGATCCGGCCCAGAGTGGCTGCGAACTCGTGAAGTCCTGACCGGCCGGATCGCGATGACCGTGACCGTCTCTTCGCAGAACGGAGCGCCGCGGGTGGTTCTGTCCGCCCGCGGTCTCCGCCGTGACTTCGGCGGCTTTACCGCCGTCAAGGATGTCGATCTCGACGTCCATCATGCCCGTGTGCATGCGCTGATCGGCCCGAACGGGGCCGGCAAGACCACCGTGTTCAACCTGCTGACCAAGTTCCTGCAGCCGACGCACGGCACGATCACGCTGCTCGGGGAAGACATCACCAACACCGCCCCGGACAAGGTTGCTCGCATGGGCCTCGTCCGCTCGTTCCAGATCTCGGCGGTCTTCCCGCACCTGACGGTGCTCGACAATGTGCGCGTGGCCCTGCAGCGGCCGAACAACCTTGCGACGCAATTCTGGAAGCCGCTTTCCGCACTTGAAGCCTTGAACGCCAAGGCGGACCAGTTAATCCGCTCCGTCGGCCTCGAAAAGGAGCGCAACGCAGTCGCCGCCGATCTTTCCTATGGCCGCAAACGCGTGCTTGAGATCGCGACGACGCTGGCGCTCGACCCGAAGGTGCTCTTGCTGGACGAACCGATGGCCGGCATGGGCCACGAGGACGTCGGCATGGTCGCCGAGATCATCCGCGAAGTGGCGCGCGAACGCGCGGTTCTGATGGTCGAGCACAATCTCTCCGTTGTCGAGACGCTCTGCCACCATGTCACGGTGCTGCAGCGCGGCGAAATTCTCGCCGAGGGCAACTATGCCGCCGTGTCGGAGGATCCGCGCGTGCGCACCGCCTATATGGGCACGGAGGATGCCTGACATGAAACCTCTCCTCAAGGTCTCGGGCCTCAATGCCTGGTACGGCGAAAGCCATATTCTTCACGGCGTCGATATGACCGTCGGCGAAGGCGAGATGGTCACGCTGCTTGGCCGCAACGGCGTCGGCAAGACCACGACACTGCGTGCCATCATGGGAATCGTGCGCGAACGGAAGGGCGAGATCAGCTTCGCCGGCGAAGACCTGCTCCGCGTGCCCCTCCACCGCGTCGCGCATCGCGGCCTCGGTTTCATTCCCGAAGAGCGCGGCATTTTCTCGACCCTCTCCGTCTATGAAAACCTGCTGCTGCCGCCGGCGGTCGCCAAGGGCGGCATGACCATCGACGAGATTTTCGAGCTTTTCCCAAACCTGCACGAACGTCGCAACAGCCAGGGAACCAAGCTTTCCGGCGGCGAACAGCAGATGCTGGCGATCGCGCGCATCCTTAGAACCGGAGTCCGGATGATGCTGCTCGACGAGCCGACCGAAGGGCTTGCCCCGGTAATCGTCCAGCGGATCGGCGATGTCTTGAAGAAACTGAAGGAGCGCGGGATGACCGTCCTGCTCGTCGAGCAGAACTTCCGCTTCGCCAGCAAGGTCGCCGATCGGTTCTATCTCATGGACCATGGCCGCGTCGCCGGCGAGTTCCCAGTTTCGGAACTTTCCGAACGCATGGACATGCTGCATGATGTGCTCGGAGTGTAGGCCATGACTACGATTTTCGGAATTCCGCTCCAGGCCTTTCTCGGGCAGCTTCTGATCGGGCTCATTAACGGCTCCTTCTATGCACTGTTGAGCCTCGGCCTTGCGATCATCTTCGGCCTGTTGCGCGTCATCAACTTCGCCCATGGCGCGCAATACATGCTGGGCGCCTTTGCCGCCTGGTTGCTCTTGTCGCATTTCGGCATCGGCTATTGGCCGACCCTCATCCTCGCGCCGCTTCTCGTCGGCCTTCTTGGCGCCGCCATCGAGCGCACCATGCTGAGGCGCCTTTATACGCTCGACCCGCTCTACGGTCTGCTCTTCACCTTCGGCCTGGCTTTGACCGTCGAGGGAACCTTTCGCTACCTCTACGGCGCCTCCGGCCAGCCCTATGCGACGCCGGCACTGCTTGCGGGCGGCACCAATCTCGGCTTCATGTTCCTGCCCATCTATCGCGGCTGGGTCATCGGCCTCTCGCTGGCCGTGTGCCTTGGCACCTGGCTCGTCATCGAGAAGACCAAACTCGGCTCCTATCTGCGCGCGGCAACGGAAAATCCGGTGCTCGTGCAGTCCTTCGGCATCAACGTGCCGTTCCTGCTGACGCTAACCTACGGTCTCGGCGCGGCGCTTGCGGCGCTTGCCGGCGTGCTGGCCGCGCCGATCTACCAGGTCTCGCCGCTGATGGGATCAAACATCATCATCATCGTCTTTGCCGTCGTCGTCGTTGGCGGCATGGGCTCGATCATGGGGGCGATCATCACCGGCTACATGCTGGGTGTCGCCGAGGGACTGACCAAGGTCTTCTATCCGGAGGCCTCCAATATCGTGATCTTCGTGATCATGGCCATCGTTCTCCTGATACGGCCGGCGGGCCTCTTCGGCCGGGATGCTTGATATGACGCTGACACTTGAACTTGAGAAGCAGAAGGAACGCTCGCCGGTCATCGCGCAGACGATCTTTCTCGGCGCCGGGCTTGCGCTTCTTCTGCTCGCACCTTTGTTCTTCTACCCCGTCTTCCTGATGAAGATTCTGTGCTTCGCGCTCTTTGCCTGCGCCTTCAATCTGTTGCTCGGCTATACGGGGCTGCTCTCCTTCGGCCATGCCGCCTTCTTCGGCGGCGCGGCCTATTTCACGGCGCACGCGGTTAAGGAATGGGGCGTGCCGCCCGAACTCGGCATCCTCGTCGGCGTCATCGGCGCAGCGCTACTCGGCGCGGTCATCGGCTTCTTCGCCATTCGCCGCCAGGGCATCTATTTCGCGATGATTACACTGGCGCTGGCGCAGATGTTCTATTTCTTCTGCCTCCAGGCCGAGTTCACGCACGGCGAAGACGGGATCCAGTCGGTACCGCGTGGCCATCTTTTCGGCTTCATCGATCTCTCCCAGTCGACGAACATGTACTACTTCGTGCTCGCCGTATTCGTGATCGGCATCGGCATCATCTGGCGTATCATCAACTCACCCTTCGGCATGATCCTGAAGTCGATCCGCGAGAACGAGACGCGTGCGATCTCGCTCGGCTATTCGGTAAGGAACTACAAGCTCGCGGCCTTCGTCATGTCGGCGGCGCTGACCGGATTGGCCGGCGGCGTGAAGGCGCTGGTCTTCCAGTTCGCCACCCTGACCGACGTCGGCTGGCAGATGTCGGGCGAAGTCATCCTGATGACCCTGCTCGGCGGCATCGGCACGCTGATCGGACCGCTCTTCGGCGCGGGTCTCGTGGTCACGCTTCAGAACTATCTGGCAACGTCTGAATTCCCGGTCACGATCATCACGGGCCTTGTCTTCATGGCCTGCGTGCTGCTCTTCCGCCGCGGCATTGTCGGGGAGTTCTACAACTCGCGCCTCGGCCGCAGGCTCGGCTTCGAGCATCGCCACAAGCATTGACGCTTATGGCCCTGGTGCCGAGTGCGCCGGGCCGCGAAATTAGAGAAAGCTCATGGACACGTTCGACTACATCGTCGTCGGAGCGGGTAGCGCTGGCTGCGTGCTTGCAAACCGTCTCTCGGAAAATCCGGATCGCCGCGTTCTGCTGCTCGAGGCCGGCGGCAGCGATAATTATCACTGGATTCATATTCCGGTCGGCTATCTCTACTGTATCAACAATCCCCGCACGGACTGGTGCTTCACGACCGCCGCGGAGGAAGGCCTCAACGGTCGTTCGCTCGGCTACCCGCGCGGCAAGGTGCTCGGCGGCTGTTCCTCGATCAACGGCATGATCTACATGCGCGGCCAGGCGCGCGACTACGATCACTGGCGCCAGCTCGGCTGCGCCGGCTGGAGTTGGGAGGACGTGCTGCCGCTCTTCAGGAAATCCGAGGACCATTATCGCGGCGCCGACGAGGTGCACGGCGCGGGCGGCGAGTGGCGGGTCGAAAAGGCGCGCGTCCGTTGGGCGGTGCTCGATGCCTTTCAGAAGGCGGCGAGCGAAGCGGGCATTCCCGAAACGGAAGATTTCAACCGCGGCAGCAATGAAGGTTCCGGCTATTTCGACGTCAACCAGCGCTCCGGCGTTCGGTGGAACACGGCCAAGGCCTTCCTGAAGCCTGCCCGACAGCGGCGCAATCTCGTCATCCTGACGAAGGCGCATGTGAAGAGGCTGATCCTCGAGGAAGGCCGCGTCGCCGGCGTCGAGTTCCAGCATGACGGCGTCAGCAAGCGCGCGCGGGCGCGGCGCGAAACCGTGCTTTCGGCCGGCTCGATCGGCTCGCCGCACATCCTCGAACTCTCCGGCATCGGCCGGCCCGATATCCTGCGTCAAAACGGTATCGAAGTGCGCCACGAGCTGCCCGGCGTCGGCGAGAACCTGCAGGATCACCTGCAACTGCGCCTCGCCTACAAGGTCACCGGCGTTCCGACGCTGAACGAGAAGGCAAGTTCGCTTCTCGGCAAGGCGGCGATCGGCCTCGAATACCTCGTCCGCCGTTCCGGCCCGATGGCGATGGCGCCGAGCCAGCTCGGCATCTTCACCCGCTCGGGCCCGGAGAAGGAAACGCCGGATCTGGAGTACCACGTCCAGCCGGTCACGCTCGAAAAATTCGGCCAGCCGGTGCACCCCTTCCCGGCGATCACCGCCAGCGTCTGCAATCTGCGGCCGGAAAGCCGCGGCTCGGTGCATCTGAAGGGACCGGATTTCGCCGCCGCGCCCGACATCCGTCCGCGCTATCTGACCGCCGAAGCCGATCGCGATGTGGCCTTCAAGGCAATCCGCTTGACCCGCCGCATCGCCTCGCAGCCCTCCTTTGCCCGCTTCAATCCGATTGAGTTCAAACCAGGTCCGGGTTACGAGACGGATGAGGATCTGACGCGCGCTGCCGGCGATATCGGCACGACGATCTTCCACCCCGTCGGCACCTGCCGCATGGGCGCCGATGCGGATAGCGTCGTCGATCCTGAACTGCGCCTGCGCGGGCTTGCGGGATTGCGCATCGCCGATGCCTCGATCATGCCGACGATCACGTCCGGCAACACCAATTCGCCAACGATCATGATCGCGGAAAAGGCAGCGGGCATGATCCTTGCGGCCAACCGATGAGGGCCGCAACACCGGTTTGAACAGCCTGCGTCATGAGCGACACCCGCACGCTCCGAACCATGCGCGTCCTTGAAAAAGGGCGGCGTAAAAAAGCGGCTGGCGTGCCGACTGCAGCGTGAGCCATACTGCAACGCTGTGCGCCTTTTCGGGCGCACAAAGGTCGCTGTAGCACTTTGAATTGCTGTATGTTTTTATCCCTTAAATCGGCTCCGATTTAACGGAACATGCAGTAGCATGCTACCGAATGGGGAATGGGCATGCAGGATAAGCTTTTCATTGACGGAAAATGGGAAAAGCCGCGCAAGGGCGGCACGATCGATGTCATCAATCCGGCGACGGAAGAGGTAATCGCCAAGGCGGCGGCTGGGACCTCGTACGACGTCGATCACGCCGTCAAGGCGGCTCGCATCGCGTTCGACAGCGGACCCTGGCCGAAGCTGACTGGCGCGGAGCGAGCCGGCTATCTTCGGGCTATCGCCCAAAAGATCGACGAGCGACGCCACGCGCTCGCCAGGCTCGAAGTCACGGACAACGGCAAGCCGCTGCCGGAAGCGCTCTGGGATATCGACGATGCGGCCGGCTGTTTCAACTACTATGCGGGCCTTGCCGAAGAGCTCGACAACAATGTCGAGGAACCGATCGCCGTCGCAGACACACGCTTCGCCTCGAAAGCCGTCCGCGAACCGCTCGGCGTCGTCGGCGCCATCACGCCTTGGAACTATCCGCTGCTGATGGTCGCTTGGAAGGTCGCCCCGGCACTTGCCGCCGGCTGCACTATCGTGCTGAAACCATCCGAACTCACGCCGCTGACGGCGCTCGAGCTCGGCAGGATCGCCGAGGAAATCGATCTGCCGCCCGGGGTTCTTAATATCGTTACCGGCACCGGACCGGAGGCCGGCGAGCCGCTGACCGAACATCCGCTCGTCGACAAGCTTGCCTTCACCGGCTCGGTGCCGACCGGCCGCAAGGTCATGATGGCGGGAGCGCAGGACATCAAGAACATCAGCCTCGAGCTCGGCGGCAAATCGCCCTTCGTCGTCTTCGCCGACAGCGATATCGAGAAGGCGGTCGAATGGATCATGTTCGGCATCTTCTGGAACCAGGGACAAGTCTGCTCGGCGACGTCGCGGGTGCTGGTGGAAGAGCCGATCTACGATGCTGTTCTGAAAAGACTGACCGAGGAAGCGGCGAAGATCAAGATCGGCAGCGGCCTCGACGAAGGCACGTTGCTCGGTCCGATCGTCTCCAAGGGGCAATATGACAAGATTCTCGGCGCGATCGAACGGGCGCGACTGGACGGCGCAACCGTGGCCACGGGCGGCGGCCGCCCGGCCGGCTTCGACAGCGGCTATTTCATCGAGCCGACGGTGCTGACGGACATCACCACGGACAGTTTCGTCTGGCGTGAGGAAATCTTCGGCCCCGTCGTCTGCGTCATGCCCTTCAGTGACGAAGAGGAGGCGATCAGGCTCGCCAATGACAGCCGCTTCGGCCTTGCCGCCGCGGTCATGTCCGAGGACAGGGCGCGCTGCGAACGCGTCGCACGCGCCTTCCGCGCCGGAATCGTCTGGATCAATTGCTCGCAGCCGACCTTCACCGAAGCACCATGGGGCGGCTACAAGCAATCCGGCATCGGCCGCGAACTCGGCCGCTGGGGGCTCGCCAACTATCTGGAGGTGAAGCAGATCACCAGCTTCGATGCCGACGAACCCTGGGGCTGGTATATCAAAGGGTGAGCACGGCGCTCGTTGGTCGTTGCGGCAACGGCGCCTATGGCGCGAAGTAGAGTCTGCAAGCGCCTGGGCAGAGGGGGGTACCGCAACCGCCTTCCCGTTTTTGCCTTACTCCGCCGCTTCAGCCTCCGGTATCGGCACGTAGTTGAGGATCGGCGACAGCCAGCGCTCGACCTCGCGAACACTCATCGCTTTGCGCTCGGCATAGTCCTCGACCTGGTCGCGTTCGATCTTGGCGACGCCGAAATAATAGGCGTCCGGATGGCCGATGTAGAGACCGGAAACCGACGAGCCCGGCCACATCGCATAGTTCTCCGTCAGCTTGACGCCGATCGACGCCTCAGCATTAAGGAGGCGGAAAAGCGTTTCCTTTTCCGTGTGATCGGGTTGCGCCGGATAGCCGGGCGCAGGGCGGATGCCGGCATAGGGCTCGCCGATCAGATCCTCTGGTGTGAAGGCTTCATCGGCAGCATAGCCCCAGAGCTCCTTGCGCACATATTCATGCATGCGCTCGGCAAAGGCCTCGGCGAAACGGTCGGCAAGCGCCTTGACCATGATCGAGGAATAATCGTCATTGGCGCGCTCGAAACGTTCGGCGATCGCCACTTCCTCGATTCCGGCGGTCACCACGAAGCCGCCGAGATAGTCTCTTGCGCCGCTGTCGATCGGCGCCACGAAGTCGGCGAGCGCAACATTCGGCCGCCCGTCACGCTTCACCAATTGCTGTCGCAAGGTGAAGAAGGTCGCCAGCTCCGCGTCGCGCGTCTCATCGGTGAACAGGCGGATGTCGTCACCGATCGCACCCGCGGGCCAGAACCCGACGACGGCCTTCGGCGCGAACCATTTTTCGGCGACGATCTGCCGGAGCATCGCTTGGGCGTCGTCGAAGAGCTGGCGCGCCGCCGGCCCCTGGTTCTCGTCGTCGAGGATCTTCGGATAGATACCTTTCAGTTCCCAGGTCTGGAAGAACGGCGTCCAGTCGATATAGCGAGCAAGCTCCGCAAGATCCCAGTTCTCGAAAACGCGGGCTCCGAGGAAGGAGGGCGCCTTGGGTCGATAGCTCGCCCAATCGAGCTTCTGGGCGTTGGCACGCGCCTGCGACAGCGGCAGACGCCGTTTCTCCGCTTCGTTGCGGGCGTGTGTGTCGGCGACCTTGTGATATTCGGCGCGAACAGTCTCCATGTAGCCACTGCGCACGTCTGGAGAGAGCAGACTGGAAACGACGCCGACCGCGCGGCTGGCATCGTTGACATGAACCGTCTGACCCAGATTGTAGCGCGGATTGATCTTCACGGCGGTGTGCACGCGGCTCGTCGTCGCCCCGCCGATCAGAAGCGGGACGTCGAACCCCTCGCGCTCCAGTTCGGAGGCGACGTGGACCATTTCATCGAGCGAAGGTGTAATGAGGCCGGAAAGCCCGATGATGTCGACCTTCTGCTCCTTCGCCACTTCAAGGATCTTTGCAGATGGCACCATGACGCCGAGGTCGATGATCTCGTAATTGTTGCAGGCGAGCACGACGCCGACGATGTTCTTGCCGATGTCGTGCACGTCGCCCTTGACCGTCGCCATCAGGATCTTGCCGGCACTCTCGCGCGTGCCGTCACCGCCATTGGCGCGCTTCTCCGCTTCCATGTGCGGCAGCAGCACGGCGACCGCCTGCTTCATCACCCGCGCCGACTTCACCACCTGCGGGAGGAACATCTTGCCCGAGCCGAAGAGGTCGCCGACGACGTTCATGCCCGCCATCAGCGGTCCCTCGATGACATGCAGCGGCCGCTCGGCGCCAAGCCGCGCCTCGTCGGTGTCGACCTCGATGAATTCGGTGATGCCGTTGACAAGCGCATGCTCCAGCCGCTTTTCGACCGGCCATTCGCGCCAGGAGAGATCCTTCTCCCTGCCCTGCGCACCGCCCTGCCCGCGATAGCGCTCGGCAATCTCCAGCATCCGCTCGGTCGCATCTGCCCGGCGGTTGAGAACGACATCCTCGCAGGCCTCGCGCAGTTCCGCATCGATCGTGTCATGGACGGCCAGCTGACCGGCATTGACGATGCCCATGTCCATGCCCGCCTGGATCGCGTGATAGAGGAACACGGCATGCATCGCCTCGCGCACCGGCTCGTTGCCGCGGAAGGAGAAGGAAAGGTTGGACACGCCGCCCGAGACATGGACATCCGGCAGCGTTGCAATGATCTCGCGCGTCGCCTCGATGAAATCGACACCGTAGTTGTTGTGCTCTTCGATGCCTGTTGCGACCGCAAAGATGTTCGGGTCGAAGATGATGTCCTCCGGCGGGAAGTCCACCTTTTCGGTGAGCAGCCGATAGGCCCGCTTGCAGATCTCCACCTTGCGCGCCCTGGTATCGGCCTGACCGCTCTCGTCGAAGGCCATCACCACGACCGCCGCGCCATAGGCGCGCACCAGACGCGCGTGGTGCAGGAACGCCTCCTCGCCCTCCTTGAGCGAGATGGAGTTCACCAGCGCCTTGCCCTGCACGCATTTGAGGCCTGCTTCGATGACCTCCCATTTGGACGAATCGATCATCACCGGAACACGGGCGATATCGGGCTCGGACGCGACAAGGTTCAGGAACTCGACCATCGCCTGGGTCGAATCGATCAGCCCCTCGTCCATGTTGATGTCGATGATCTGGGCGCCGTTCGCGACCTGATCGCGTGCCACGTCGAGCGCCGCCGCGTAGTCACCGGCGGTGATGAGCTTACGGAACTTGGCCGAGCCGGTAACGTTGGTGCGTTCGCCGACATTGACGAAGGGAATGTCCTTGGTAAGCGTGAATGGCTCCAGGCCCGAAAGCCGCATATGCCGTTCGATTTCCGGGACCTGCCGCGGCGGGTATTTGGCGACGGCCTCGGCGATCGCGCGGATATGCGCAGGGGTCGAGCCACAGCAGCCGCCAACGATGTTGACGAGCCCGTCACGGGCGAAGCCCTCGATCTCAGCCGCCATCGCTTCGGGACTTTCGTCATAGCGGCCGAATTCATTCGGCAGACCGGCATTCGGATAGGCGCAGACGAGCGTATCGGCAACCGAGGAAAGCTCGTCGATATGGGCGCGCATGGCGCTTGCGCCGAGCGCACAGTTGAGCCCGATGGTGAAGGGGGCGGCATGGCGCACCGAGTGCCAGAAGGCGGTCGGCGTCTGGCCGGAAAGCGTGCGACCCGAGAGGTCGGTGATCGTGCCGGAGATCATTACCGGAAGCTGAATTCCCTTGTTCGCAAGGACTTCCTGTGTGGCAAAGATCGCCGCCTTGGCGTTCAGCGTGTCGAAGATCGTCTCGATCAGAATGATGTCGGCGCCACCGTCGATCAGGCCGCGGACCTGCTCACCATAGGCAAGCCTCAGATCATCGAAGGTGACGGCGCGGTAGCCGGGATTGTTGACGTCCGGGGAAATCGACGCGGTGCGGTTGGTGGGCCCGAGCGCGCCGGCGACGAAACGCCGCCTGCCGTCTTCCGCTTCGGCGCGTTTCGCTGCGCGCCGCGCTAGCCGCGCTCCGTCACGGTTCAGCTCGTAGACCATATCCTCCATGCCGTAGTCGGCCTGGGCGATGCGGGTCGAGGAGAAGGTGTTGGTTTCGAGGATGTCTGCGCCCGCGATGGCGTAGCTGTAATGGATGTCCTCGATCGCCTTCGGCTGTGTCAGCGTCAGGAGGTCGTTGTTACCCTGCTGGTGACACGAGCAGCCGCCGAAGCGCTCGCCGCGGAAATGATCCTCGACGAAACCGAGTTGCTGGATCTCGGTGCCCATGGCGCCATCCATGATCAGGATGCGTTCGCTGGCCGCTTGCCGGAGCGCCAAGAGGATTTCCGAACCGTCAGGCCTGGGCGAAACATCTCCGAAAAGGGAGTCGATGGCGGGCATGGAAAATCCCCCGTTCTGAAAACGACAGTTCCTGATTTACTCACATAAAGATATCTTTATGTCAACATACGCGCCAATCACAATTTTCACCGCCGGCAAATAAAAATGGCCCGCCGCGGTTGCGGCAGGCCATCACTGATAATCGAAAACTCTTGAGAGCGCGGGGGCGCGCCCCTGATCCGGCCTGCCGGCCACCTTCTCCCCGTTCTGACGGGGAGAAGGCTAGTCCTCGGGTTAAACCCGAGGAGAGGGGCAATCGACGTCCGCCGCCCCTACATCCGCTTCAGGCAATCCTCCAGCTCATACATCGCGCAGACAAGGTGATAGAAGCTGCTTGCCGGCGCGGGCTCCTCGACGAATGCGCCATCTGCCTGCTGCTTGTCGCGCCAAAGACCGCGGATCGGCGTTTGGAGGAAGCGGTCGAGGGCGGCTGCCGCCCGCGTCGCCGAGGCGAGGTAGCGTTCGCGCTCCTTCCCCTCGGTCAGGGCGGCAAAACGGATCGCCGCCTTCAGCCACTCGGTCTGCGGCCAGAGCCGCGCCACCGGGTCGGCGACCGAAAAATCATCGAGAAGGGTCATGATCGCGACGTCGCGCTTCGGGCAGATGCCGTGTTCCTCACCGATCTCGAACAAACGCCGCGCCTTGACGATGGCTTCGGCGCTGCCGCGCCGCTCCGCCCAGCGAGCCAGCAGCCACGCCCATTCGAACTGGTGGCCCGGCTCGACTATTCGGCCCTTCTCACCCGAAAAGGGCGTCCAGTCATGGTCGAAGAATTCCCGTAGGGCGCCCGTCTCGGGATCGATGAAACGATCCATCGCCAACTGGGCGATCTCGTCGGCAAGGTTGGCCCAGGCCATCTGATCGAAGCCTTCGACCGTTTCGCTTGCGAGGCACGCCTCGAAGAGATGCATGTGGGGATTGGAGCCGAGCGGCAGGCGGAACGGATTGTCCTCTTCGAACCCGGCGATCGGATGCTTGCAATGGGCCTCGAGCTTGTGCCTGAGATCATTGCTGCGCTCGGCCATCTCGCCGCTCCGCTCGGGCAAGACTTGCGCCAGATAGGCGAAGGCAAGCAGTGCAAAGGCCTGGTTGTAAAGATCGAAGGATGGATCGATCAACGCACCGTCCGCGTCGGCGAGCGCGCCGTAAAAGCCGCTTGGAAGCTGGTAGACACGGTCGAAATAGGCAAGCCCACCTTCGGCCATCGTGCGCCAGTCTCCCGGCCAGCCGCGCCGTCCGGCCTCCGCGAAGCAGTATACCTGCCGCGGCTGCACGCGCGAGCGGCGATGGGCTCGCGTCGGTTCACCTTCCATGTCGATCGTCTCGACAAAGCCGCCGCCGGCCCCCTCGAAACCCTTTTGCCGCCAAAGCGGCAAGGCGGCGTTAGCGAGCCAGTCGGCAAGTTCGCGCGCCTGCGAATGAATATCCATTCCGTGTCCGTTCCTGTCAGTCCTCGAGCTTCAGCGCGGCGTGGTCGGCCTGGGACAGTTCCGCCAGCGCTTCGACGACGAGATTATGGTCTTCGCGCTGCGGCAATCCCGAGACGGTTACGGCGCCGATGCAACCCGTACCCTTGACGACGATCGGGAAACTGCCGCCATGCGCGGCGTATTCGGCATCCGGCAGGCCGAGTTTCGCCTGCAGGTTCGTCTGTTGCTTCAACAGGCTGAGGCCGGTCGCGTAGCTGCTCTTGAACAGGCGGAAGACCGTGTTGCGCTTGCGCCGGACCCAGTTCGGATTGTCCGGCGTCGCGCCCTCGAGCGCGGCGTAGAAGACCTGCATGGAAAAAAGCGTGATGTCGATGACCACGCCGAGCTTGCGCTCGGCCGCCATGCGCCGAAGCGTCGAGCCGAGTTCCCAGGCCGTATCGAGATTGAACTGCTCGAACTGCAGTTCCCGCTCCTGCAAGGCGATACGGCGCAGGTCGTTGTCGATGTTCATTGTCTCTCCTCGCTGTCAGGTCAGGGGTCAGCTCTTCCAGAGCCAGGCGGCGCCGCGCACGCCGGAACTGTCGCCGTGGACCGCCTTGCGGATCGGCGTCTCGAAACTGTCGCCGAAGATGTATTTGGTGATCAACGCCGGCAGTTCGTCGTAGATTTCATCGACATTGGACATGCCGCCGCCGAGCACGAAGACGTCCGGGTCGACCACATTGGTGAGCAGCGCCAGACTGCGGGCAAGACGATCGACGAAGCGCTCATAAACACCGATCGCCACGGCATCGCCGGCACGCTTCGCCTCGATGATATCCCTGCCCCGGCGGTCGACGCCGGTCGTCGTGCGATAATCGAGCTCCAGCCCGGTGCCGCAGGCATACATATCGAGACAGCCGAGCTTGCCGCACCAGCACTTGTGGCCGGGATATTCGTCTCGCGTCATCCAGGGTAGCGGATAGTGCCCGATCTCGGCGGCAACACCCTGGTAGCCCGCATGAACCTTCTTCTCGATCGCGAGCCCGCCGCCATGTCCTGTGCCGACGATCACGCCGAACACGACGCGGGCATCCTTGCCCGCCCCGTCGACCGCCTCGGAAACGGCAAGGCAATTGGCGTCGTTGGCAAGCCGCACCTCGCGGCCAAGAGCGGCTTCGAGATCGCGGCCGAGCGGCTTGCCGTTGATGAGAACGGCATTGGAGTTGCGCACGATGCCGGTGCGCGGATTGGGACTGCCGGGAATGCCGATGCCGATCGTTCCGCGCGCGCCGGCCGTCTGTTCGGCAGCGGCCACGAGGTCGATCACGGCGCGAATGCAGTCGTCATAGCCGCTGGTCGGCGTTGCGACTCGGTGCCGGGCACGCGTTTCGCCATCGCGGTCAAGCGCGATGACTTCCATTTTCGTGCCGCCCCAATCAATTCCGATGAACATGTGTGGATCAGATCTCAGGATGGATGTCGAGGAATACGGCAGGACGCTCCTCCAGCCGCCGCCGGCCCTTGCTTAGCATCTGCAACGTCGCAGATGCTAGAGTGGGATGCGGAAAAGTGCGAGGCGGCTCTCCGCAAATCCGCAGGGCGCCGTGCAAAAACACTTGGCGAAGCAGCCTTGCTTTTGTATGGGTCTATACCGAGTGGTCCCGTAGCTCAGCAGGATAGAGCATCAGATTCCTAATCTGGGGGTCGCGCGTTCGAATCGCGCCGGGATCACCACTTCTCGCTAACTGTCGATTGCCACGCTACTTTACCTCTGTCCGTTGCACAACCCCTTGAAAAATAAACGACCAGATTTTGTCGATGTCAGTAAAATTACCCTTTTTGCCAGAGTAAGTTACCCTTGGATGAGGGCTGTGAACCTCCATAAAAGTGTGCGGCTGCACGAGATCACCTTTGCTCTTCACGCGCGAATTTTAGGGGAGTCAGCCTCCGAGGTCACTGACGGACAGAGAAAGTGCTGAAAGGCTGATGTGAACGCTTTCGAGGGAGCGGTTAGGGGAAGTGTGCTATCATCGCGGATTATGGGCTGACTTACTGTGTCGCAAGACAGAAACTACCCAGCGCTGCCCTGCTATACGGGTCGACATAGCTGACGATAGGAGTTAAGCACCGCGGCTCAACGTGAATGTGTCAGCGTTGTCTGGTTGGGGGATTCCTGTGCAGGCCTGCATCCAACACTCGCTGAATATCCTTCCGCCGGTAGATACGGCTGACGCCGTGCGGAACATGCCTCGATTTCACCCGCGCGGCGTCAAGTTTGATTGCGAGCGGGCCTGAGGGGATTTCGCAGAGACAGCTCACTTCGCCAATCGTCATGAATTTTGCCCGGAACCTTTGAAGCTCCTCGACGCCTACCACGTTTTGAACACTTCTCGTGATCGGATGACGCCCCCTGTAGATTCGCAGTTCGCCGCGATTGGCAAGATAGCGAAGCGTTATGTTGGTTGTTTTCAAGAGACGCGCGACAGCTGTCATCGTTGGATCCATCGTATCCGGTACCGATAAAGCTCGTTTGACTTCCTCCCGGTCCAGAAGCAGCGCATCAATTCCAAATTTCCTTGGATCTCGGTAGGCAGACGTCAGTCTGCCTTCAAGAAAACACTTGTAAATCTCGTGAACACTCGCAGCTGTGTAGCTCCCAATTTTCTTCATGGGCAGCAATCGCCCGTCCGTGGGGGCAGCGTCCAGATCCAGAACCGGAGCGACGAACGCCTGCACTTCTTGTCTTGATAAATACGATCTTCCCCGTGTTTTCTCCCTCCGGCCCAGCATCCCATTGAAGATAAAACGTGCGGCTTGCTCGTATCGCGCGCCGAGAATCTTTGCAGCTTCCCTTATTGAGATCAGGTCGTCGATCTTTGTCTGAAGCTCGGCGATCTGCACGGACGTAAGGTTCATTGGCCGGCCGGCGGGCCCTTCATCGACATTCAGGTCTGAAGCCAGGTTCGCAAGCCGTTCGCCCCGAATGTGAAGTCTCTGCCGGGCGCTTGTCCAAGTATAGAGACGCGGCTTCTCAACCCGGAAGCCAAGTACGTTGATTCCCGGATCCAACGGATAATTTTCCAATATATGGTCTAGCACGACCTCTCTGATCGGCCCCACCCCCGGAACGCGCTGGGAGCGATCAAGCCAACTGTAGAATAGCCCGAGATCTCTGTTGTGATAGCCCGTACCTCCTCCAAACGTTCCCCTCAGATCTAACAAGACGCTGCGAAGATGTTTCGGGCCGGCGCTGAGAACTGCAAAACCTTGGTTTCCGCAGCTATGCCACTGGCGCTGATCGATCTGGTTTGCAGTGGCATCCGGTCCGTGTTCCATTCTCGCGCCCAAAGCTTCTGATGCCTTTGCGACTACCGATAATGGCATCTGGTCCAACCAACTGCCTCCACGCCGACTCGAGAGGCGTTTGCGGAGATATCGCTCCAAGCTAGATTGGGATTGGTGAATGGGGCTCTCTGCGGCTGTTTCGATCATCGTCCAATTTCTCCGGACAAGGAATGCGAAGCCATAATCCTTTATCGGCATCCCTTCCCCTGGAAACCGCTCGAGTGCAACTTGGTGCCGGTCACAAGTCCTGATCGAAACGAATTGCCAGTCCGCACCACGGTAGGCTCCGGCAAATCCAGAGGCGGCGATCCGCTCCGCCAGGCAAAGCGCACAGGCTTTGCACAACGTGCGGCGGACGAAGACGTTTTTCACCTCCTCCTCTCCGATCCTCAAATATTTGCCGGTCAACAGTTGAAAACTCTGACGAAGAAGAATTCTTCCATCGATGTCGGCAAGATCGGCGAGACGTGAAACCTCAGCTTCCTCTCCCCGAATGACAGCCTTCCAGTCCAATCCCATGTCGAGGCAGAATTCGGATACACTCTGAGCCATGTTCCTGATCGCCAAACGAGCGGCAAAAGACGTTGCGGTCTCCCAATCGGCAAGGGAGCAAGTCAGCGCTAGTTTCCCTTTCCTCATAATAGTCCCTCGCTCTGAAGGAGTGCTCTTGCATCAATCCTCTCAAAATCCTCCGCAACAAACGGGTTGAGAGCATCGACACAGCCTGAGCGACGGCGGAAAGCACGGACAAAGTGCCCCGGGTCAAGGCATCGATCACCAGAAAGAAGGGCTTCTTCGATCGAACCGATGATCAGCTCGATGACAAGGCCAAATTCACCGTCGGCGGCGTGAATCAATCTCGCTGCAAATTGATCCTGCACCAGGTCGCGCTCCCTGAGACCCGCCCGATCTGAATAGGAGGCGGCTAGGCGGGCGACCCTGCTGCCATCCGTTACTGAGTGCAATTTAGTGAACTCGATTGGATAAAAGCGTCGGGCAAGTTGCGGATCGTGGTTGAGAAGTTCCTTCAAATCCCGCATGCCGGATAGGATAATGCCCACTGGCCAGTCCCTCGTTTGCATGAGGGACTTGAGGGTTCTGACGACGGACTGAAGCATCTTGGGCGTCTGATGGCGCATCAGGTCCTGGGCCTCATCCAGGTGCAGAAAGAGCGTCTGCCGCGCCTGTAAGTGATGACGGACCATTTCCCAGATGGTCATCTCGGTCCGTTCCCGCCGCAGTGGGTATCCCAAGGCTTCCAGGGCGGTTTGCCCCACAAACTTGAGCGTGGCCGGAGATGGAACCTGAAAGCTGACGATATCCATCCGCGAGGTCTTTGAATCCTCGCATATAAGGCCAGGCGTATGGGATAGGAGTCGGGCGACGGCGGTCGTCTTTCCGGAGCCCGAGGCACCGATAACAGCGATGCCCCGCGCTTCCATAGAGACTCCGGCGGCAATCTCCGCCCAGCGCCGATTCAGCAGTACTTGAAACTGCTCCTCTAACTGCCCGAATGCCTCATGGTGCGCAAAGATCCGCCGCAACGAGAGCATGCGTTCGGCAATTTGTGTCGATCTGTCAGTCATCGGACAGCCGCCACGGCTTTGTGTCGTCGGGCTTCGGTCCTTTTGGCACCGTCTTTTCCGGTTGCTCCGGCTCGATGACATCGCCCAACAAGGCATCGACGTCAGGCGTCTCTGCACGGCTGCCGCTTGAAGCTGCCTCAACCGGAGCCCGAGAAACAGATTACGCTCTAACGTTCAACTTCTGCAGCGGGTGACGACATAATCGGCTGAATGGGCTTGAGCTTCCGCGCTGTCTGATCGATTTCTCTGATCTGGGAGCGGCCGTGCTGCACGATCTGGTCGGTCAGTACGGCCTCATTTCGATATTGAATGCGAAGGTCGCGAACAATCGCCTGCCATTCGTTGAGCGACAGCCCATGAACGGCCGTGGGAACCGCCCATGCATTATCCCAATCCTGTTCAAGGCGTGCCGAGATCATCGCCAGGTTATGAGGATCCACCCTTATATCGACTTCTCGGCTGCGACCTCTCAGAAATGCTTGTTGCAAAGACGTGCTTGTATAGTCGATGCCGAGTACACGAACTCCGTGCCTCCCGAGTTTTCGTGCTAAGGGAATTCCGAAAACAACTCTTCGGCAGGTGGGGTCTGGCGGAGCTGTCACAGCACGCTCTGCTGCCAAGCGCTTCCAAGCATTGGCTGGCGTCTCACCGTTCAAGCCCGCGTGGGGGGTATTATGATAGATATCGACAACGAAGATCGTAAAGATCCTCGCCAGTTCATCGTCGGTCAGTGAGGCCCACTGCTCTGACGGATAATCTCCACGCTCTTCAGGGTTCGAAAATGTGCGCCCCGTCAGCATCGGGGCGAGCTGGTGCGCGAATGTCCCGAAAACGCGCTCAACATGCCCACGCAGCTTCGGAATGCCTGCGGGAGGCGCCTCGTAGGTGGACCCGAGCTCTGTAACTGCAGTTCGGAATTCGACCGAACTAAACGCCGAACCCTGGTCTGTAACGAGCGAGCCAACCCCACCGAAATACCTCCAGGGGGATTTGCAGCCGGCCGCTTCCGCGATCGACGTCTTGTCAATCGTTATGAGTTCCAGAGCCCGGATTGCATCCGCGGCAGATGGAGAAGCTGCAATCCATATGGAAACAATGCATCATCTACGCCCAACTTCGAATCGGGCGCGCAATTGGGCGGGGATCGGATCAAGTGCACCTGAATTGCCAAAGAGAGACGAAACGTCGATTTGCCACTCGTCCATCTCGACGCGTTCAAGGACAAAATCTGCAGAAGGTCCGCCGGTATGCAGCGAAAACTTGAGTTTTGCAGCGGCGAGGCCTTTTCGCTGCGCGACCACCTCGAAAGGATCGAGTTTTGTAATTGAGCGGCGGATGGTACGTGCTGACGGCACTGCAAGAGGGCTGCAAGAGGGGGAAGGTTAAGAGCTGCCCGCCCGCGATTTCTGTCGATGAAGCAGCTTTTTGTATCGTTGACGATCATCTGTTGCGTAGGCATGTTGCGCGACAGGTAACCCGCGACACATTCCGCCAAGAGAGCCGCGGCCTCACCCGAGAACTTCTGGCTGTAAGTCAGGTCGGCACGTTTTTTTCGCAGGAACGCGAGCGGGCTATGGCCACACTTCTCAAACATACGCAACCACAGACGCAAGGTTGGCGCAGATGGAGGAAGCCGGTGCGTCACCTTAAGGCCAGACAGGTTGCGTTTGGTGGCGAGTTGCCATGCGGTTTCCTCCCCATCGACCCTTCTTGACAGTTCCGGCATCGCCTCCGCCATGGAAGCCTCAGTCCTCCGCACCTCCCCTCTGGCCTCGGTCTCCAAAAAAGCATGGCAATACGCCGTCTTCCAAAAGATCGCCGCGCGTTTCTCCAGAGGAAGGGAGTTGATGTATCGAATGTCACATCGGGTTCGAAGCGCGGCTTGCCCAGTAGAAAAATAGTTTCGTTTGAGTCTCATATCCGGAGAAGCAAGGAGCCGCGCGAGTTCGACATGTGTGAATGACAGGTGCATCGAGTAGTCATCCAGCCGGCGCAAAACGACGCCGTTTTCGTCCTGCCTCTGAACTTGATGATCTATGCCGTTGATGCTGATGCAGTCGGTTTCCGAAAGGCGAAATCGTACGGTCATTGGCGTACCTCTCTCGCGATACGTGTCGCTGGCGTTATGTCCCCGTGGGTCAGCGCTCTCGCATGGCCTTCGTAGAGGCTTCGATAGACTGCACGAAAACCTCGCCCCTCCAGTCCGCTCATCGAAACGACCTCGGCAATCGTGGTTTCATCGGCAAGGGTCGCGATGATTGACCGAACCCGAGCGTCAGCTTCGGGGTCTGGTGTTCTTCTAAAGTCGTGAAGCCGGGCTGCGTTCCTGGCGGCTGCTGGCGAGAATGACCGATCCGTCACCAGAACGATGTCATGCGCGAACGCGATCGTCGTCGCCGCTCGGATCGTTTGAAGTTCGGCGCGGAAGTTTCGCTTTTCGGCAAGTTCAGCCGGCTTCACCGCGACTGCTATTCGCCGCCCGTTGGTGAGCGCAACGAGGAAGTCGAACACATGCCGTTTCTCACGGCCGCTTGTAGACATGTAAGGCACAGCGGGTGGCTGATCCCAGATATCATGGACATCAGGTCGGGCGAGCAGCAGATAGAGCACGCGCTGCTCGAGCTTGCTTTCGAACACAATGCGTCGAGGATGTTCATCGGCGGGAAGTTGGGCCACCAAAGCCCCTCGTAAACTGGCTTTGGATCGCGGTGATATGCGCCGGGTAGCCCGGCTTGGGAGTGGGGGTCTGAAAGCTTCGGTTTCCTTGGACATGTTTCGTCAGCCCGAGCCGCAAGCATCACAGCTGCCGCTCGAGGCGCCTCCGTCAAAAGGTCAAAAGGGGATGTCGGTCGCCCTTGGAGACGGGGCGACAGACTTGACTCCTGAGCTGAATCGGGGGACAAAGAGACATCGATCGCAAATCGATTTTCTTTTCGGCCTCGAGGGTGGCAGCTCTCGAGGCCGTCCCATTTTAAGTGAGCTATTGTCTCATCTACGCCTCCTTGTCTGGGTACTTCTGGGGCCAAAGGCTCTCGGGAGTGACCCCGAGTTTGTTCGCGATGGCCTGCTGGATGCGATGTGAACTCCGGTGTCCTTGGCAAACCATCGTGACGTATTCCCGCGAAACACCGACTTCGGTCGCGATGGTGAGAAATGTAACACGACGGGCACGCAGTAAACGTTTGATTTCATCGTGACGTGCAATGTCAACGGACATTCGAATCACCTGCAGACGAATATGCCACCGGCGATGTTACTTGGTAACGGCATTAACGCAATAGAAAACCAGTAGAATAAAGAACTTACAGTGCAGTGTAATTTTTGCCAATACAATTACGCTGCCGTCTTATTCTAAGCCTTGACCGTATGAGGAGATCTACCGGACGACATAAAACGCACAGTCAGGCTGATGCAGTTGTCGAAGCGTTCTTCAAGAGCGGAGATGTCAATATTTTCACCGCCATCTGGTTAGCCATGATCCACGTTCCGGACGACGGATGCCGATCTGCCGGCAGTTAAGCCCCTAAGGCCCCGCAGATTGGCCTGGGTAGCGCGGTGGTATATGGCGGGTCTCGTGAAGCAAAGCGCAAGCTGATCAGGCACACGCCAGCGCGTCCCGCTCGAATATTGCCGCTCAATTCCTATATTGTCGGTTCCGGAGGGTTCTATGGCAGACTATGTTCCCGACATCATAATCACTCGAGAGCAGGCCGACGCCGTCTTCGATGAGTTCTTCAAGACCGGAGATCTTGATATCTTCTCGCGCCATCGCAGGGCGATGGCCGACGATGTGGATCGCGGCGCCTTAGCCATCATGCGCGGCTCAGGCAATGAGCTCGGCCCGTTTGAGGAATTCATCTCTGTGCTCGAGGAGCACGGAATCATCACCATGGACGAGGCCTTCTCCCTCGGTGATCTATACATCGCTCATAAGCGTGCGCGATTGGCAAGCAATGAAACAAATGCCAATCGCCACTGCTGAGAACTTGCGTCCGTCCTGCCGCAGACCGCCCGGCGACTTATTCGCCTTCTTCATCGTCTGCTTCTTTGGCCAACTGATCTGCTGCTGCCTCAAAGGCGTCCGCCTCGCGCTCAGTCATTTCCTCTATCCCAACCGCTGCCCGAACTCCGATCGTGCTGCCGCATCTCGGGCAAACAAGTTCGCCTGCCCAAGCGGCATGTCCATCATACGAGCAGATCGCACATTGAAAACGCGCCATTCTGGTCTCCGTGGATCTTCACTCGTCTTCAGCAGCAAGCAATCGGGCTATACGCATCGAGGGCACTCGTGCAAGGTCAGCCCTTGCCTGTAAGTTTCGAAGCGCGCGGCCAACCTTTGAGCACCTGTTGCGCTATCGATTTCGTGAGGTCGATGTTCTTCTCGACGACAAAGTTGCTGTCCTTCAATGCTCGCAGCCCCCGGACGGTGACATAGTTTCCAGTCTTGGGGTCGCGGACCGTCACACCGGATGTTGTCTGCACCTTCTTCATGCTTGCACCATGCCAAGTACGCGGCGCCCGCGCGAGACGTAGCATCTAATCCATGCGCTTCTCGGAAGGGCGATTCCTACATAAGCAGACCTCCGTCAGCGTCGACCAATGGCAAAAATCGACCCCTTGCGGCCGTAGGGGACGAGGACCGAGAATGGCTCGATTGAGCCCAAAGCTGCCATAGCGAGCGGCTCCCAAGGCATCATCCTGCGGCTCGGCAAGGGCCGCTCCGCTGTCGCCCGCGTGAAATGGAAGTGGTTCGATTTCAAGCGCGGTACCGTCCCGCTGCTCGCCCCAAGAACGGTAGTGGCCTGCCGCGATTTTCAGTTCGCCACGGGTTCAGCAAACCTGATATCGTTCGCCGCTACTCTGCTAATCTGTCGGTACGTTATTTGAGCAATTACCAGCGCAAGCGCGATGAATGCGGCGCCGATTAGACCGAGTTGGTACCGATCGAGCAATGTGATGCCGGCGGCACCGATCACGCCTGATGCGGATACACCTACGTAGAGAGCCGCCGAGTTCAATCCCAACAGAAGGGACGCTGAACCGGGTGCCAAACCAATCAAGCGGTGTTGTTGTGGTACAAGCAGCCCCCAGCCACACACACCCCAGACAACGAGTGCCAGGGCCGAACTCCAAAGATGAGCCGTCGTCCATGGCAGCAACGCGAAATTGATCGCAGCAGCGGCAAGCGAGCCATTAATGGCAAGCCGGCTTCCAAAACGATCGGTGATATACCCGGCGGCGAAATTGCCGGCCGTCGCCGCGATTCCCCAAAGCAGGAGCAGCGCGGCCAACACGTCAGGTTGTCCGCCGGTGGCCCGATCAACGGTCACGCCGACGTAAGTATAGACCGCAAAAAAACCTGAGTAGGCTACCAGCGTCGTCATCAGAGTGAGTGCGATGCGGCTGTCCCTGAGCGGAACGAGGCGCTCACGTAGGGAAACTGCCGGCAGCGGAGGTATCGTCGGCAAAAACATGTAGACGCCAGCGCCGGCAATGAGTCCGACGGCGGTCACAAACCACATCGTGGTTCGCCAGTCGCCAAGCCCGCCTATAAACGTCCCAATTGGCGAACCCAGCGCCGTTGCAGCAGACAGGCCCGCAATCACGATCGCCAACGCTCTTGCACGTCGCTCCGGCGCGACAAGCGAGGCGCCGGTCGCCGTCGCTGTCGGACTAAACATCGCCGCGCCAAGCCCTGCGATAAAGCGGCTCGCCAAGACCCACCCGATAGAAGGTGCGATTGCAGTAATGAGGTTGCCAAGTACGAACACCGCCATGCCGGTAAGCAACAGGCGCTTTCGTGGCCAGTGTGCCGCTGCTGCCGCAATGACGGGAGAAAGCAGGGCGAAACTCAAAGCGTATACAGTCACCATTTGGCCTGCGACCGCGATGGACACGCCCAGGGATTCTGACACCTCCGGAAGAATTCCAGCAATGACAAAACTGTCAGTGCCGATAGCGAACATGCCGGTGGCAAGCACGACTAAGCGACGATCCATGGAGATAATCCTTCAAAAAACCCGCCAACGGGCAACCGGAGATCCGGGCCGCGGGAATACTGGGGAAAGGTTCAATGCCGCCGATTTTCGCTGACAGCCAGCTCGGCTTCTGGGATTGCAGCGCTTGGCCTGCGACAAAAGTCAGGCGCCCCTTGCCTCCGGCTCCTTCGCCAGCATTAATGCTGCTTCAATACCAGCCTCTAGGATGTCTTCCGCGAGAGACGCATCGGAAACGGCGCGGGCGATTTGCAGGGTCCCGACCATAACACTGAAAATCGCCATGGCGCGTCTGATTGACGCTGTCGTGCCCGTTTCCGGTAGCTGCTCAGCGAGGTTCTTGATGTAGGGGAGAAGATTATTTTCGTAAGCTTCTCGCGTCGACTGGGGTTGCCGCCCAATCTCCGGCAACAATGCAGCCGAGGGGCAGCCTTCTTCGCTCCGTTCAAGATGGGACTTGTTCAGGTATCCCCGGATTGCACCTTCGATACCGCGGCCGTCACCACAATCCTGCTTCGATCTGGCAGATTGGTCAGCCAAGGTGTTCACGAGAGCCTCTCGGAGGAGAGTCTCTTTAGACTCGAAGTGCGCATAGAACGCCCCGTTAGTCAGTCCTGCCTCGGCCATAATCCCAGCCAAGCCCGTCGCGGATGCGCCATCCTTTCGGAAGCGTCGCGAAGCGACATCGATTATCCGCTTCCGCGTAGTCTCTTTGTGACCTTTCTCATAACGCATCGTGCTCTCCATCTTTCGGTATGTTGAAGGGTAACTGCGTAGCGCTTTTTGCTCGCAACGATAATTTCCTGACCCGTTGGGTTCCGCGTATCCAGGCGACACGCCCCAAGGCCAGGCTCAAGTGCCGTTCAGACCGGCGTCGACAGCATGCCAACGGATGCTTCGACACGGCGCGCGAGTTGGAGAAGGCTTCTGTCACGATCCTGCTCGCCGTCGAGCTCAAGCCCAAACGGAAGCCCATTGCTAGACACGCCGGTAGGAATGCTGATGGCTGGCAGGCCCGCTATGCTCGCGGTGATAGTGTGTTGCGCCAGAACCAGATCACTGACCTCATGACCCGCGATTAAGAATTTCGATTGATGCTCGATTCGCGGCGCCGTGCTGGGAGTTGTTGGAAAGAAAAGGGCCCTGGCTCCGCTGCGGGCCAATGCTTCTCCGAACCGACGCTGAATCTCGGGGCGATCAACTGATACAGATGTCTGATACGCCTCCGGGCTAAATCCCGGCCCGCTCGGCAATACGACATGTCCCCACGCGTCCTTGAGGCCCGATTTAAGTCCATTGTAAATTTCGTCGAAGGTGGTCGGAACGTCGTTGTGCTGAAGGAATTCCGAGATGGCTTCCATCGTCTCATGGAAAAAGATGCTCCAAGTCGACCTTTCGGCGATCGATGAAAAATCTTCTCCGAGGTCTACCTCCACAACCTCGGCACCAGCTTGGCGTAGGCGCTGGATCGTGTCTTTGAAGTGCGCCTCGATATCAGGCTCTATCAGATCAAGATATTGCCGAGGCGCATAGGCCAACCTGACGCCCTTCAGATCAGAATGATCGGAGGATGCGACCGTTTCAGCCTTCGTCACGATTTGATCGACAAGCATGCAGTCGTCGACGCTGCGCGCAAGCACACCAGTTGTATCGAGGGTATGCGAGATCGGGGCGACGCCGTTGCGCGGCCAACGTCCTGTCGTCGGCTTGAAACCAACGACACCACAGAGCGAGGCAGGCACTCGGATTGAACCCACCGTATCACCCCCTAGGGCCGCGGGCACGATCCGAGCTGCGACAGACGCGCCGGCCCCGCTCGAGGAGCCCCCGGAAATATGATTGCGACTGTGCGGGTTTCTCACTTGGCCATACGGGCTGTTGTTGCCGGTCAAGCCATAGGACATCTCAACGAGGTTATTTTTGCCAAAGACGATGCCGCCAGCCTTTTTCACCGCACTAACAACATCGGAGTCCTCGCTCGGCACGAAACTGTCCAGATTCTGCACCCCGAGCGTCGTACGGAGTCCTTGAGTCAGATAGCTGTCCTTGACCGCCAACGGGACGCCCAGAAGGGGAGAGGTAGAGCCAGCGGCGCGGGCCTTGTCCGCGTTTCGAGCCGCATTCAGCGCGGCTTCTTCATCTATCGTGATAAAGGCATTTAGGTCTGAGTGGGTCCGGGCGCGCTGGAGGAGCGCGGCCGTGTATGACTCTGACGAGATATCTCCTTTACGAATGGCTGCGGCCGCTGCAACGACGCCAAGCCCCGCGAGCCAGTCTGATACTCCGTCCGAGGCTGCTCCGACGAGTTCGATGTCCTCTTGCATGATAACCTCACTTAAACGCTGCATGGAAACCTAGGATTGGTCGCCCGATCGTCGCTATCCTGTTGCAGCAAGTTCCGTTGAATTACAATCATAATATAATATTGCATCCATAATGCAATAGAAAACTTCGTGTCGTGAGAGGAGTTGAGGATGCGCTGCCAAATCGCGCCATAGTTGTCCTCGGAAGGCACAGTTGGCGACTGGCCGTACGCCCCGCCCGGGCGCTAACGACCACTATGAGTTTATTCGACGCTGAGTGCACTTCTGCGCGGAGGATGGTTGTCCGGCCTCCGCCAGAATAGACCGCATGAGAGGCGGGCCAACAACCGTTGGCCCGCACAGCAGCTACATCTAAAAGGCAACTCCCTGTGGCGGCCGGCTACGGAGGCACTGCTGAGGCAGGCCGCCAATATAGATCCTGCGAAGGATCGAGTGTGTCGTCCGGCTAACAGCAGTCCGCTACTGAGCTTCCCAACAAAACAGAGCCCGATCTAGGCCAAGGCTCGCAGGAGCTTCAGCTCGACAGGTCCCTCTGTCAATGATGCAACCGTCGTTGACCACTCGTTCACGTGCAGGGTTTGTTTATGAGCTTCAAGCGCTGCGGTACTCTCGAAGATTTCATAGAACACAAAAAGGCCGGGCTCTTCCAAACCCTGGTGGAATTGGCAGAGGAGATTTCCGGCTTCCTGCCGCACCTTTGGGACTAGAGTACTCGTCGCGCGGACGAGTTCAGCCTCTTTGCCGTCTCGTGCCCGCAGCGATGCCACGACGGTAACGGCTCCTTCGGGGAGCGCTACTGCCTGAGCGGCGTGAGATGCCATCGGGGCAGAGATTGCGCCAGCCGCCGCAATCATTCCGAACGTTGTCACTAGGCTGCGTCGATTCATTTGCAACTGGTCTTTCATTTCAACTCGATCCGCCCGAGTTTCGGGGCGGTTGTCATCAGCGAGGCGCGGGGCGCCATCATGAATCTGTTTTGGCATCTGTTGTTCCTATTTCTTGTGTTCCCAGCGTAGAGCGGTGGTGATGGCCCCCTCTTCATCTGCAACTGTCAGTACGGGAACATTTGTTTCTGTCGGGCTGCCCGGCGATCTCTCGATCCCGCACGCCGAGCCATCCGACGGCTCGGCGTGCGTAGTCCAGATTGGCGCCAGACGGGCCGTTCTGCTCCTGTGCGGAGCCGAGTCAGGCTCAGTGCGTGTGAGGAGTCGCCGTGTCAGGGACAGTGAACGTATGCGTCACCTCCTGCCCGGGGATCACGTTGTGATTGGCGTCGACCAACCGGATATTCACCTTGTGCGGGCCGGGCGGGAAATTGGCTATATCGACCGTGTTGTTGTCGCTCGCGTCCGCCCACCACCACGGCAGGTCATCGACGATAACGTGGAGATGCCCGATGCGTGGAGACACGTCGACGGCGCCGGGTCCGAACACCGGCACGATGCGCAGGTTCTCCACCCGGTACTGAGCCCAATAGATACCCTGCTCGATTGCCTCGGCAACCGGGGGGTCGACGATCAACTTTGGCGGGGGCTCGTTCTCGGTGGCGATGTAGGGAGAAGGGCCGCGGATCTCCCGCGCGCTTTGGGCGAAAGCGCCAGTGGCAAGCAATGTGGTGGCCGTGGCCACAGCGAGGGTCTTGATGAGCACGTTCATGGCATTCGTTCCTTTGGTTCAGAAGGCAATTTGCCTGAGGGCAGTTCTTACCCGGACGCAAACGAGCGTCCGGAGTGAGGAGACTCTGATTCATTGCCCGATGGCTCGGATCTTTTAAATTACGATCATAATATCATATTACATGCGTAATGCAATGCGAATTTTAGCCGTGTTTAAAGGAGCGAAGGTGGAGGCAGTAAGATCGCGTCTCGATTGTCTTCGGAATGACACTTATTCGAGGGCGTTGCCGTCCAGACCATTTCGACTGAGAAGGATCGGAAGATTGCCGAGTTTGAAAGCGAAATTGCGCGGCGACAGAACCATGAGGTTTTTTCGCGACGAGGAACACGTCGACAGTGACCGCTATCTCCGCACAATCGCCGATCGGGACGATAACGACGGGCGGCTCGATTGAGCCCAAGCCGGTCCTTCCAGGTGTCGCCGTCAGCGGCACAGTTGGGTGGTGAGCGGAAGTCTAGCGCCAACGAAATCCAGTCCTGTTTTCGGGTCAAAGGTGTCCTTTCCGGCAAAAGGCGAGCAAATGTTACAAGAATTTGACGGCGCCCGCAGGCATCCTTCCTTTGCAACGGACATAAAGGGCCTATATCGAGCCCTTCTGCTGTCGAGAGGCGTCAGGTCGGGAACATCGGCGTCGCGCCGCGGGCTCTTGCAGGAACAGAGCAGTATCTGGGGAGGTGCGGATGAACCATAGGACAGGAACGGAAGAGGGCGTCGGCGCTCATTTTGGCCTGCCGTATGCTCGATGTCTGCCGGCTCGGCCGGTTCGGGACGCCGGATTTTCCGTGACGCGCCTGCAATTGCGGCTCAACGGGGATGGCCACCGCCTGGTGTCCTTGCCGCCCGACGAATCTTACTTTCTGATGTTGTACCTCAAGGATGCGCATCATTGCGACGTTGCTCCCGACGGCACCGAGAGCGAGACTCGCCGCTTCCGGCAAGGTTCCATTTGCCTCGTCGATCTTGCCCATGGCGCCTGCATCCGGCTGTTCAGCGATCTCGATTCCCTCGCCTTCCAGCTACCGCGAGAACTCTTTCGGGAAATTGCCGAGTTCTCGACTGCTCCGAAAGCAACCAGGCTCCGATGCCGACGGGGTGAGGACGATGATGTCATGCGAAATCTCGGAGCGGCTCTTCTGCCGCTGTTCGATGGGCAAGAGAACTCCCACGCTCCGGTCTTGCAGCACATTGCTATCGCCATCTGTGCCCACTTGCTTCGCACCTATGGCGATCATCCCCGTCAGGGGGGGTCGAGTTCAACGCAACTCACTGTTTGGCAGGAAAAGGCAGCGAAGGACTTCATGATCGACCATTTTGCCGATCAGTTCCCAATGGCGGCAGTAGCATCGGCCGCTGGTATTTCCATCCGTCGCTTTATCGACGGCTTCAAAGGAGTAACGGGCCAAACGCCGCAACAGTGGCTACTTTGCTATCGAACAGCACGTGCCAAGCGGTACCTCCGCGAGCGTTCTTTGACACTCGCGGAGATCGCCACCCGCTGCGGCTTCAAGGACGAGGACCATTTCACCAAAGGTTTCCGTCGCATGACGGGCAGCACCCCGTCAGCCTGGCGGGCCCGTTGGCTGCATTGACAGCGGTTTTGGTTTCGTGTCCGAATAAGGGTCGATCCGCATTCGAACTTTGGACTAAACAACGCAGTCGAACCCTGGACTATTGTAGCAATCCGAAACAGCGTTGAACGGGTATCGCGCCTAGCCAGAAATCGGGAGACCACGCCGATGGCCCTGCACGAAGGATCGAACGTCGCAAGTTATGGCCGGGGCACGATCATCAAGTCAATTGCTGCCGGCGATATAAGGGTTACGAGGACCTATTCCGATCGGTTCGATCTGGACGTCGCACCGGCCATCCCCTGCACAGACGCATTTGGCGTTATTGTTCAGCTTCGGGACTTCGATGCCCATCGGCTATGGCGAGGTGGCCGATTGGTTTACGAGGGCGGACACGCAAAGGCGTCCCTGGCAATCACCGACCTACGTGACCAGTGGCAGTGCCATCATCTCTCGCCGTTCGACAATATCCGCTTCAATATTCCGTTTTCCCGCATGCGTGCCTTTGCGGAAGAGGTGGGCCGTAACGAATACGTGGCACTCACTTGTGTCCAGGGTCGCATAGATCCAGTCATGCATGGCCTTGCCCAGGCATTGCTGCCATCGCTCGACGATCCCGACAAGGCCAATCCTCTGTTCCTGGAGCAGATCAATCTCGCGATGCTGGCGCACCTCAGTCAAACCTATGGCGGGCTGCACTTCCCGGTGGACAAGAAAGGGACCTTGGCGCCCTGGCAGGAAAGACTCGCAACGGAATTTTTGGCTGCTCATTTCAACAAGCCGTTCTCGATCGGAGATCTGGCTTCTCGCTGCGAATTGTCGCGCAGCTATTTTAACAAGGCTTTCAAAGAGAGCTTTGGGCGCACCCCTTCAAGATGGCTCAGCGAGTACCGCGTCGCGCGGGTCAAGGAACTGCTGTTGCAGGACCTGTCGATTGCGGAGGTCGCGATCAATTGCGGCTTCGCGGATCAGAGTCACATGACCAGAGTCTTCACAAGTCTGACTGGAGACACACCGGCACGGTTCAGACGAAAGAATAGGCCGTTCGGCGTGGCCTTGGATGCGCTCGGGGTCTGATCGCCTCCAGCGGCTCAGATCGTTCAAAACGGGTGAGTTTCGTACAAGAACGTTATTCCAGTCGCGGCGATGATGCGGCGATTCAGGGCGACTCCGCGCACCTCCGCACAGGGCCTCGGTCCTATGCCGATGATCGTGGCCGAGAGGTTTTCGCTACAGGTAAGCTCAAGTACGGGATCCAAGGCATGACGGGCGTCGCTTCCATTGCAGCCACCAAAAGACATGACAGTCTCGGTTGCTCCATGGACAAGCTCGACGACGACCGAACGATCGAGGGCCGCGACGTGACTTTCTATCGCAAGAGGTCTGCGTCGGCGCCGCAAGACAGGGTCACGACACCAGCGACCGGGCGCGGATATCTGCTTGGTCTTTCCGCAGCAGGCGGACACAGGCGCCGGATCTTCCGAGAGCATCATTCGACTGTCCATGATTTCGAGCAAAACGCCGTCTATCTACGGAATTTCGCCGATGACTATCGCGCTGATCTCAGCGGTTCCTTCGATTTCATGCTGCTCGAAATCAACCACCACGCACTCGAGCGGATCGCCGACGCGGCGGATTTGAAAGGCGTCGGCCAATTGCGACCGATTGCCGCGCACCCAGATCCCGTGCTCGGTGGCATGCTGGGTGCCCTGTTTGCAACAGTTCATGGGAGCGCGGACAGGAGCGCCTTGTTTGTTGACCAGCTCTCGATCGCAATCGGAGTTCATGTTGTTCAGCAGTACGGCAACGGCCGCGGCGGCGCAGCCGCCAGCGGACGCCGGCTTTCCGCACGTTGCCAGGCTAGGATCAGGGACCTCGTCCAGAGCCAGTTGAATGGCGAACTGAGCGTCGAACAGCTCGCTTCGGCCTGCAATCTCTCGCAGGCAACCTTTCTTCGTGCCTTCCGCGAAACCATGGGGAAGACGCCGCATCGATGGCTGCAGCAACAGCGCATCGAAAAGGCCGTTGATTTGCTGCAGTTCTCACAAGCCCAGTTGAGCGAGATAGCCAGCCTCTGCGGCTTTTCCGACCAAAGCCACTTCACACGTGCATTCGTACAGGCGATGGGCACCACCCCCGGCGCCTGGAGACGAAGCAGGCAGTCCTGAACAAGGCCCGACGACAAACAGCAGATCGAACAACGAGAGCCTCAGGGAAGGACCAAGAGCCCCTTGCCGCCGTGCGGTTGAAGCGTGTCTTGGTGGCTCAATTTCGGCCCTTCATCTCGCATCGGCCTCAAACTTGGCGGCGATTAAAAAATACAAAAGTCCGTCGTTGGCTACAAGAATCGCGCCCCCGTCATGGGCATAGTCGCAAACATCGGCAACCAACAGAAAGAGGCCAGTACCATGACGCTGAACGCAACACCGACGCCGGGCAACCTTCTCGTTTCGCCCAAGGACCATGCGCTGATCATGATCGACTTCCAATCGCAAATGTCGTTTGCGACAAAGTCGATCGACGCTGTGCAACTGCGCAACAACGCGGCGCTGGTCGCCAACGCGGCCGCCGGTTTCAAGGTGCCGACGATCCTGACGACGGTCGCGGAAAAGAGCTTCTCCGGCCCCATGTTCGCCGAGATCACCGATGCCTTCCCCGGACAGCCGCTTCTCGACCGCACCTCCATGAACACCTGGGAAGACGCGGCCGTGATCGAAGAGGTCAACCGCATCGGTAAGAAGCGGCTCGTGTTCTGTGGCCTGTGGACCTCGGTCTGCATCGTCGGTCCGACCCTGTCGGCGCTCGATCAGGGCTTCGAGATCTATGTGATCGCCGATGCCTGTGGCGACGTCTCGGACGAGGCGCACGAGCGCGCCATGGACCGCATGGTACAGGCCGGCGTCCGGCCGATGACGTCGCTCCAGTACATGCTCGAGCTGCAGCGCGACTGGGCGCGCACGGAGACCTACGACATGACCACCGGCATCGCCAAGAAGTTCGGCGGCGCCTACGGCCTCGGCATCATCTATGCCAAGACGATGTTCGGCGCGTCCGAAGGACACTGACACCCGCCGGGTGATCCGTCCGGCATTGCTCCGGCCGCGCTTGCGGTCGGAGCAGCGACCGCAAGCAACAAAGGAATTGACGATGAAGATGTATCTCCTTTCGCTCGGAGCCGGCCTTCTCGTCGGCGTCATCTACAGCCTGCTCAACGTTCGCTCGCCGGCGCCGCCGGTGATCGCACTGGTGGGGCTCCTGGGGATCCTCGTCGGCGAGCAGGCGGTGCCTCTCGTCAAGCGCCTGATGTCAGGCAATCCGGTCACCGTTTCCTGGTTCAGCAGCCGCTGCATTCCGCACGTCTTTGGGGAACTGCCGACCGGGGCCGATCATGATCAGGCTGGTGTGCCCGACCGGGCACCAAAGCGGGAGATCAGCTAATGCCGACCCGCCGCGGTTTTCTCGGGGCGGCTTCTGCGCTGGCGCTCCCAAACCTGTTCTCACCGGCGCGCGCCGCCAATTCCGCTTCGACCTCAGGAGACAAGCCAATGGGCGCTGATCTGATCCTACACAATGGTTTGCTGACAACGCTCGATCGCACGAATCCGAACGCCACCGCCGTCGCCATCAAGGACGGCAAGTTCCTCGCGGTTGGGCATGATCAGGAGATCATGGCTCTTGCCGCGCCCGACACCAAGGTAGTCGACCTCAAAGGCAAGCGCGTGCTGCCTGGTCTCAATGACAACCACACCCACGTCGTTCGTGGCGGGCTGAACTTCAATATGGAACTGCGCTGGGACGGCGTGCGCTCGCTTGCCGACGCGATGGACATGCTGAAGCGACATGTCGCGGTCACGCCGCCGCCGCAGTGGGTGCGCGTCGTCGGCGGCTTCACCGAGCACCAGTTCATCGAAAAGCGGCTGCCGGGGATCGAGGAGATCAACGCGGTCGCTCCCGATACGCCCGTGTTCCTGCTACATCTCTACGACCGGGCGCTGCTCAACGCCGCCGCACTTCGCGCTGTCGGCTTTACCAAGGACACCCCGAACCCTCCGGGCGGCGAGATCACTCGCGATGCCAACGGCAATCCGACGGGTCTCCTGCTCGCGAAGCCGAATGCGGGCATTCTCTACTCGACGCTTGCCAAGGGTCCAAAGCTTCCCTTCGAGTACCAGGTCAACTCGACGCGCCACTTCATGCGCGAGCTCAATCGCCTCGGCGTCACCAGCGTCATCGATGCGGGCGGTGGCTTCCAGAACTACCCGGACGACTACGCCGTCGTCCAGAAGCTCGCCGATGAAGGGCAGATGACCGTCAGGCTCGCCTACAATCTCTTCACGCAGAAGCCGAAGGAGGAAAAGGAGGACTTCCTCAAATGGACCTCCTCGGTCAAATACAAGCAGGGCGACGATTTCTTCCGCCACAATGGTGCCGGCGAGATGCTGGTCTTCTCGGCAGCGGACTTCGAGGACTTCCGCGAGCCGCGCCCCGACTTGCCGCCTGAGATGGAGGGCGAGCTCGAGGAGGTGGTGCGGATCCTCGCCGAGAACCGCTGGCCATGGCGCCTGCACGCCACCTACGACGAGACCATCAGCCGTGCCCTCGACGTCTTCGAGAAGGTGAACCAGGACATCCCGCTCTCCGGCATCAACTGGTTCTTCGACCACGCGGAGACGATCTCCGACCAGTCCATCGACCGGATCGCAGCACTCGGCGGCGGCATCGCCGTGCAGCACCGCATGGCCTATCAGGGCGAATACTTCGTCGAGCGCTACGGTCACGGCGTCGCCGAGGCGACGCCGCCGATCGCTCGCATGCTCGAGAAGGGCGTGAACGTCTCCGCAGGCACCGATGCTACGCGCGTCGCGTCCTATAATCCCTGGGTCTCGCTCTCCTGGCTGGTGACCGGGAAGACCGTCGGCGGCATGCAGCTCTATCCGCGCGCCAACTGCCTCGACCGCGAAACGGCGCTCCGCATGTGGACAGAAAAGGTGCAATGGTTCTCCAATGAGGAAGGCAGGAAGGGGCGTATCGAGAAGGGGCAACTCGCCGACCTGATCGTTCCCAGCAAGGACTACTTCGCCTGCGCCGAGGACGAGATCTCGTATCTCACCTCCGACCTCACGATGGTCGGCGGCAGGATCGTCTATGCGGCGAACGATTTCGCCAACCTCGATGAAAATCCGCTGCCGCCGGCGATGCCGGACTGGTCGCCGGTCAGGACCTATGGCGGATACGCCGCCTGGGGCGAGCCGGATGGCGCGGGCCGGCATTCGCTTCGGCGAACGGCAATCGCCTCCTGCGGCTGCGCCAGCAGTTGCGGCATGCATGGTCACGACCATGCTGCGGCCTGGACGTCACGCCTGCCGATCGCCGATCTGAAGGGTTTCTTCGGCGCGCTCGGCTGTTCGTGCTGGGCCGTGTGACGATCAGCCAAAGCTCCGGGTAAGGATCACGACATGAAAAAGATCGCTGTCGCAGCCGCGATAACGGTAGTCTCAAGCTTAAACAACTCGTCGTTCGCTCTCGGCCAGGACCTGCGCCAATCAACGGCTGGTCCCCGGCACCCGTGGGCGAAAGTAGTGGTGAACCACCCACTGCCGAAGCACGGCGCCTATTACAAGGGGGTATCCCGGACCGCCCTAAGCAAAGTTGAAAGGCGCCCCGAGGAGGAGCCAAGATGATGAGCCTGTTCTCCCTCGAGAAGCATCTAGCAGGCCGCTTTCCTCCAGGCATCGGCGACAGACGCATCCTGTTCATCGGCCTGCTCGCCCTCTGCTCGGCTTATATTCAAGGGCCGGTCGTGAAGATATTCGACTTCGCCGGAGCGATCGCCGAAATGGCGCATTTCGGGCTGCAGCCGGCGCCGGTTTTCGCCATCGGCGTGATCGTCTTCGAGCTATCGATGTCGGCGCTCATCCTCGCCGGCATCTACCGCTGGGCAGCGGCGACCGCGCTTGCTGTCTTCACATTCGCCGCGACCTTCATCGCGCTTCGCTTCTGGGAATTGCCGCCGGGTATGGAGTGCTCGATGGCCATGAACGGCTTCTTCGAACATCTCGGACTCGTTGGCGCGTTCACTCTGGTCGCATGGCACGACCTGCGAGAACATGGCGCGCCCGGAAAGGGACGGACTTCATGAGCTCTCTGTCTGCAACCCCGGCGGCTGGCGGCGGGTTCGCGCCGCTTCGCCAGAAGACGTTCGCCATTCTCTGGGTGGCAACCATTGTCGGCAACACCGGCAGCTTCATCCGCGATGTCGCAAGCTCATGGCTTGTCACCGACCTCTCGAACGCACCCGCCGCCGTCGCGGCGGTGCAGGCTGCGGGGACGCTCCCGATCTTCCTCCTCGCGATCCCTGCAGGTGTACTGTCGGACATTCTCGACCGCCGCAAGTTCCTGATCATCATCCAGCTTCTACTGGCGGGATCCAGCATCTGCCTCATGTTGCTGTCTGCGACGGGGTTGCAGACTGTCACGTCCCTGATTGCACTCACCTTCGTCGGGGGTATCGGCGCGGCGCTGATGGCGCCGACCTGGCAAGCGATCGTTCCCGAACTCGTCCCTAAGCAGGATCTCAAAGGTGCCGTAGCGCTCAACTCGCTCGGCATCAACATCTCCCGAGCGATCGGCCCGGCAGTGGGTGGCCTGATGCTTGCCTGGTTCGGCGCGGCGTTTACCTATGGCGTTGACGTCATCAGCTACGTTTTCGTCATAGCTGCCCTCATCTGGTGGAGGCGCGCGCCTGATGTCGACGACGGCTTGGCCGAACGCTTCTTCGGAGCATTCCGGGCTGGTCTGCGCTATGCGAGGGCGAGCCGCGAACTGCATGTCGTGCTTTTCCGGGCGGCCGCATTCTTCGCTTTCTCGAGTTCGGTCTGGGCGCTTCTGCCGCTGGTTGCCCGCAATCTTCTCGGCGGCGACGCGGGTTTCTACGGCGTCTTGCTTGGCGCGGTCGGTGCCGGTGCAATCGGCGGCGCGCTGGTGATGCCGAAACTTCGCGCAAAGCTCGATGCGGACGCGCTGTTGCTCGGTTCGGCGCTCGTCACGGCTGCCGTGATGGCTGGGCTCTCCTTCGCACCGGCCCGATGGGTCGCCATCGTGGCTCTGCTTGCACTGGGAGCCGCCTGGATCACTGCGCTGACCACACTGAACGGGGCCGCACAGTCGATCCTGCCGAACTGGGTTCGGGGGCGTTCGCTCGCTGTCTATCTCACGGTGTTCAACGGTGCGATGACGGCCGGCAGCCTCGCCTGGGGCGCCATCGCACAGGTCGCCGGCGTTCCGACGACGCTTGTCCTCGGCGCCGTCGGACTTGCTGTGGCGGGCCTCATCTTTCACCTCGTCAAGCTGCCAAAGGGCGAGGCGGATCTTGTGGCATCCAACCACTGGCCCGAGCCTCTTACGGCCGTGCCCGTCGAACATGATCGCGGTCCCGTGCTCGTCATGATCGAGTACCGGGTCGACAAAGCCAACCGGCCGGAGTTTCTGAGGGCGCTCGCGAAGCTTTCGGGGGAGCGTCGCCGCGACGGTGCCTATGGCTGGGGCGTCACCGAGGATGCCGCCGACGCGGAAAGGATTGTCGAATGGTTCATGGTCGAATCCTGGGCCGAGCACCTCCGGCAGCACCGGCGCGTCTCGAAGGCGGACGCTGACGTTCAGCAGCAAGTCCGCCGTTTCCACAAGGGTCCGGAGGCGCCCATTGTGAGCCATCTCTTGTCGATGAATCTTCCTCATCTGGGTCGAAACTGAACGCGAGCATTCGCACGTGACGCGGGTATGATTATTCACAACACAATCGAAACCGACAATATTGATCCGGGCGCAGTCCTTAAAGTTTTGAGGCGCGATGGGATGAGCGGCAGAGTAGCCACTACCGCAGTGGTCTGCCCCGCGTCCGCATCGCTTAAATAACGGCTTAGGAGAAAGAAGGATGACCACTCGCAGAACCGTACTCAAGGGGACGCTGTCCCTCATGCTGGCCGCGACAGCAATGACGACGCTTGCGCCGCTCAGCGCGGCGGCAAAGGCTCCGCAAGTCAAGACCGAGGCCCCAGGCTACTACCGTATGATGCTGGGCGACTTCGAGATCACCGCGCTTTCCGACGGGACGGCTAAGTTTCCGGCCGAGACCCTCTATATTGGTGCCAAAGACCAGATCGCCGCCATGCTCACGAAGGCCTTTCTCGACTCGCCAGTTGAGCTGTCGGTCAATGCCTTTCTGGTCAACACAAATGACCGGTTGGTGATGATCGATGCCGGCACCGGTACCTTCTTCGGACCGACGCTCGGTAAGCTCATTCCGAACCTCGTCGCCGCTGGCTATCAGCCGGAGCAGATCGACGACATCATCCTCACCCACGCCCACGTAGATCACCTGGGCGGCCTCGTTGCGGGCGATAAGATCGTTTTTCCCAATGCGACGGTCCATCTCAACAGGCGCGATGCCGATTTCTGGCTGAGCGCCGTCAACCGCGATGCCGCGCCGGAGGCGAAAAAGGACTTATTCTCGGCAGCCGTTAAAGCACTTGTGCCCTACCGCAATGCCGGCCGGCTGAAGACCTTTGAGGACGGGGCCGAACCGGTACCGGGGTTCAAGTCAACGCTGCGTGCCGGCCACACTCCCGGCCACAGCGCAGTCGCCGTCGAAAGCAAGGGCCAGAAGCTGGTGTTCTGGGGCGATATCACACACGGCGACGTCGTACAATTCGACGAACCGGACGTGACGATCGGCTTCGATGAGGACCAGACGGCGGCCGCAACCGCGCGCGATGCTGCCTTCGCCGAGGCCGTCGAGGAGGGATACCTTGTTGCTGGCGCCCATACGCGTTTCCCCGGCATCGGCCACGTCGGCACGGACAGCGACAATTTCGACTGGGTTCCTCTGAATTACAGCGGGACACTCTGATCCGCGGCTTTGGCGTGGCGCCGCTTCCGGACGCCCGCCGAAAGCCTTTGCATTTGCCCCCATGATCGCGACCGCGACCCCGGCGCCTTCGCGGCGGGAAACTCTACCTCGAACCGAAGCAAAGGAAATGTTCCATGACCCAGAACTTCATCAAGACCGAAGACGGCGTCGAGATCTTCTACAAGGATTGGGGCTCGGGGCAGCCAATCGTGTTTCACCACGGCTGGCCGCTTTCCTCCGACGACTGGGACGCGCAGATGCTTTACTTCCTGAGCAAGGGTTATCGCGTCATTGCTCATGACCGCCGCGGCCACGGTCGCTCGACCCAGGTCAGCGACGGCCACGACATCGCCCACTATGCGGCAGATGTCGCCGCGCTTGCGACGCAGCTCGATCTGCGCGATGCCATCCACATCGGCCACTCCACCGGTGGCGGCGAGGCTCTCGCCTATGTCGCCCGTCATGGTGCCGGCCGCGTCGCGAAGCTTGTGATGGTCGGCGCGGTGCCGCCAATCATGCTCAAGACGGAAGCTTACCCCGGCGGACTCCCGATCGAGGTATTCGATGGTCTTCGTGCTCAACTCGCGGCAAACCGTACCCAGTTCTTCCTCGATCTCCCGAGTGGGCCTTTCTATGGCTTCAACCGCCCGGATGCGCAAGTCTCGACCGGCGCGATCCAGAACTGGTGGCGGCAAGGAATGATGGGCAGCGCCAAGGCACATTACGATGGCATAAAGGCCTTCTCCGAAACCGACTTCACCGAGGATCTGAAGAAAGTCGAGGTACCGACACTGGTGATGCACGGAGACGACGATCAGATCGTGCCGATCGACAGTTCGGCGCGGCTCGCGGTGAAGCTCCTGAAGAACGGCACGCTAAAAATCTATGAGGGCTATTCGCATGGCATGCTGACGACCCATGCCGATGTGATCAATCCGGATCTGCTCGAGTTCATCAAGGCCTAAGAACCTCAGAAGCCGGCGGCGATCGAAACGTCGCCGGCCACGCAGAGCGGCGCTAAATTGGCTTAGAGATATGCGGAGCTGCTGCTGATCCAAGAGGTCAAGCGCCGGGCCTGTCGATCTTCGTGAGTGCATTCGCTTCAGGCTTCGATGTCCGCTTTAGGTCCGACTTGCCCCGCAGTGTGAGCAAGACCGGATGACAGCAATGGGTCGGAAGTGTCGGTTGAACGAATGTCTCAAAAGTCCGCATCTCGGTCGTTCGCGCTGGCCGCAGCGTACGACCGCCTACCACCCGAAGTACCATCCGTCCGCTTGAAGATTAAGCGCTGCGGGGCGGAGGGTGGCTTTTGGGAGGAAGGCTATGTCTAGCTGGAACTCGGGCCGCATCATTGGTCAGAAGCCCCCATTGAAGCCGAAGGAGGTCTGGGCCATCCGTACCCGCCTTCAGATGTTGAGCGCAGTGCGCGACCTGGCGCTGTTCAACCTCGCGATCGACAGTAAATTGCGGGCTTGTGATCTCGTCGCGATCTCAGTTGGTGATGTTTCGATTTCCGGGAGGGTTCGCGACCGGGCGACCATTATTCAGAAGAAAACCGGCCGACCCGTGCAATTCGGCACCGATCCAACGCGGGAGGCAATCGCTGCATGGATTGGAAGTCGCAGGCTCCGTGAACGGGATTACCTGTTTCCAAGCCGCGTGCACGCATTGCCGCATCTGTCGACGCGGCAATACGCCCGGATTGTCGAGCGGTGGGTGTCGAGCATCGGGCTTGATCCTCAACGCTACGGCACACACTCGATGAGGCGGACGAAGGCGGCCCCCATTTACAAGAAGACGGGCAATCTGCGCGCCGTCCAGCTCTTGCTCGGCCACAAAAAGCTGGAGAGCACCGTACAATACCTCGGGATCGAGGTAGACGACGCCCTGGCCATCTCTGAGCAGGTAGAGTTGTAATACTCGATAGCGGCGCTGAGGCGCCGCTATCTCGCCACGCTGGGGGCCAAATTCGACCCAATGCTGCCGCTCGTCGATACCGCTCGGGATTTCCGGTGCTGGCCCCTTTTGCGGACATTGAACACGAATACGGGAAGCGATCTCAAGTCTCTTGCGAAGTCATTGCTTTTGCCAGTTCGCCGATCATTGAACGCAACCACCGGTGGGCCGGGTCGTGGCGGTAGCGAACGTGCCAAGCCATCTGCACTGGAAAAGTGCCGAGGTCGACCGGCGCCGGCAGCACCTTCAGCCGCGGATCTCGCTCGAGACTTCGACAGATGAGACGCGGCAGCGTTGCGCAGTAATCGGTGACCGCAAGCATCTCGGGCACGGCAAGAAAGTGCGTCACAGAAACGGCAACCTCCCGCTTGAGGTTCTGTTGCTCCAATGCCTGAAAGAGGCCGGCGCGCAGCCGACCCGGCGGGAGCACGTTCACGTGCTTGAGCCGCTCGTACTGTTCTCGGGAAATACGATCTCGAACGTCGGGATGGTCTCTGCGCACCACGCAGGCGAGTCCATCGTCCATAAGATGCTGGACGACGAGGTTGTCCGGCGGATCGACAATCCGGCCGAGCACCATGGCGGTGGTGCCGGAGATGACGCCGGTCTCGGCGAGATCGTTGCCGAATGCTGTCATGCGGAGCTTGATCCCCGGCGCCAGCTCACGCGTCCGCGCGACGAGAGCCGGCATCAACACAAGCTCCACGTAGCTGTTGGGGGCAAGCGTAAACAGCCGGTCGGCCTTTGCCGGCTGAAACTCCTGCTGGTTCGAGATGAGATCGTCCAGTTGCGCCAGCGCTGCTTCGATTGTCGGAGCGATCTCCTCGGCGAGTTGCGTCGGCTTTATGCCGTACCTTTCGCGGATGAACAGCGGATCCCGCAGGGTGTCGCGCAGGCGGTTCAACGAATTGGAGAGCGCCGGCTGGGTGATGCCCAGTCGCGCTGCTGCCCGTGTGACGCTCCGCTCCTCCATCAGGGCAAGAAAGACCGGAAGCAGGTTCAGATCGTATCGCATCGAGATGTAATCTCATATGAATATCTAAAATCAAAGAAGTAAATTTCTGAAATATGTGTGCAGGTGTCATTATCAGCTCATCGAAAAGCCGATGCGGCTGATCGAGCTCCCAATCAACCGGCTACGACGCCTCACAACGCGGCGTCATCTGAGGAAAGGATCCAACAATGAAAGTCCTGATGGTACTCACCTCCCACGACGCTCTCGGTAGCACCGGCAAGAAGACCGGCTTCTGGCTCGAGGAGCTGGCAGCGCCGTATTACGCTTTCAAGGATGCCGGCGCCGAAATCACCCTCGCCTCGCCGAAGGGCGGCCAGCCGCCGCTCGACCCGAAGAGCGACGAGCCGATGTTCCAGACCGAGCTTACGCTGCGCTTCAATGCTGACGAGGCAGCCAAGGCGCAGCTCGCAGAAACGGTGCGCCTCGACAGCGTCGACCAGAATGACTTCGATACGGTCTTTTACCCCGGCGGCCACGGTCCGCTGTGGGATCTCGCTGAAGATCCGAATTCGATCAAGCTGATCGAATCCTTCATCGCGGCCGGCAAGCCGATCGCCCTCGTCTGCCATGCACCGGGCGTCCTGCGTCACGTGACGAATGCCGACGGCACCCCGTTCGTTCAGGGTCGCTACGTCACCGGCTTCACCAACAGCGAGGAAGAGGCTGTGGGTCTGACGAAGGTCGTGCCGTTCCTGG
>NZ_SRXN01000045.1 GCF_004827385.1 Ensifer sp. MPMI2T | reverse complement strand
CGAAGTCGATCCGCTGGCCTGGCTGACGCAGACGCTCGAGCGTATCGCCGCAGGTTGGCCATCAAGCGATCTCGACGCTCTAATGCCCTGGAACTTCAAGAAGTAACGGCCTCACGTCACCGCTTACATGAAATCCTCCCAGTGTTAAGTTGAATCGGCGACGTTGAGTCACCGCCGCGAAGACGAAGGCGTAGCTGTCCCTCACACCGGCTGAAGGCGTGCGGGATGGTCGGCGATGGCCTTCATCGCCGAGACTTATTGTCCGGTTGGGAACGCTCTTAACCGATAGCCGCGGTTGTTGGGCTTACTCACGCGAGTGTGTAAGCCGTCTTCACCACCGTGAAGAACTCGTTGGCGTACTTGCCCTGTTCGCGCGGGCCGAAGGAGGAGGCCTTGCGGCCGCCGAACGGCACGTGAAAATCGACGCCGGCCGTCGGCAGATTGACCATCACCATCCCGGCTTCCGCGTTGCGCTTGAAATGGGTGGCGTGTCTCAAGCTGGTGGTCGCGATGCCGGCGGAAAGGCCGAACGGCGTGTCGTTGGCGACGGCCAGCGCTTCCTCATAATTCTTGACCCGGATGACAGATGCGACCGGGCCGAAGATTTCTTCGCGGGAGATACGCATCTGATTGGTCGCCTCGGTGAAGAGGGTCGGCTGCAGATAGAAGCCGGGGGTGCCGCGCTTCACGACTTCGCCGCCGAATGCGAGCTTTGCGCCTTCCTGCTTGCCGATCTCGATATAATCGGTGTCCTGCTTCAATTGCTTTTCGTCGACGACCGGGCCGATATGGGTGCCGGCCTTCAAGGCGTTGTCAACATTGAGGGATTTGAGCTTTTCGGTGAGCGCCGTGACGAACCTGTCGTGGATGCCTTCGGTGACGATCAGGCGGGAGGAGGCGGTGCAGCGCTGGCCGGTCGAGAAGAAACCGGAATTGGCGGCCGCTTCGACGGCGACGGTAAGATCGGCGTCGTCGAGTATGACCATCGGGTTCTTGCCGCCCATTTCGAGCTGGAACTTGCGGTTATGCTCGATTGATGCGAGGGCGACGCGCTTGCCCGTGCCGGTGGAGCCGGTAAATGTGATGCCGGCGAGATCCGGGCTGTCGAGCATGGCCTGGCCGACGACCGAACCGCGGCCCATGACGAGGTTCAGGACGCCCTTCGGCAGGCCGGCGCGGTGGAGAATATCAACGATCGCCCAGGCGCAGCCGGGGACCAGATCGGCGGGCTTAAAGACGACCGTGTTGCCGTAGCAGAGCGCCGGCGCGATCTTCCAGGCCGGAATGGCAATCGGGAAATTCCAGGGCGTGATGATGCCGATGACGCCCAGCGGTTCGCGGGTGATCTCAACGCCAATGTTCGGACGGGCGGACGGCACGATTTCACCGGTCAGGCGCAGCGCTTCACCGGCGAAGAAATCGAAAATCTGGGCGGCGCGGGTGACTTCGCCGGTCGCTTCCGGGAGCGTCTTGCCTTCTTCCCGGGCAAGCAGAGCGCCGAGCTCGTCCTTGCGGGCAAAGATCTCATCGGAAGACTTCCGCAGGATCGCGTGGCGCTCTAGTATGCCCGAACGCGACCAGGCCGGAAAAGCGGCGTTAGCGGCATCAATTGCCTTTCCCATATCCGCTGTGGTTGCCCGTGCGTATACGCCAACCACTTCGTTTGTGTCCGAAGGATTAATGTTCTCGGAGCCGTCGTCGCCGACCCACTCACCGTCAATCAGATTCCTAAACATTTCCACTCCAACCTATCTTGAGGCCCACCGGGCATCATTGATCTTGGGTTTCCATAAATTCCCGACGCATGGTGACAAGTTCTTCCGAAGCTGTTGGATGAACCGCGACGGTTCGGTCGAAGTCAGCTTTTGTAGCGCCCATGGTCAGCGCCACACTCGCCATCTGAATAATCTCGCCAGCGTCAGCGCCCACTACATGCACGCCGAGTACCTTGTCGGATTCAGCGTCTACCACCAGTTTCATGAAAGTGCGGGCTCGTTTGACAGCAAAGCTTGCTTTCATCGGCGTGAACTCGGAACGGAATATCCTCACCCGCTTGAAGGAAAGGCGGGCGGCCTGTTCCGACAAACCCACCGTGCCTAATTCAGGGCTTGTGAAAACAGCGGTCGGAATAGGACCGAGTGCGCCGGCGCCTTCTATCTGCGCAAAGAGTTTGTCAGCTACGGCGTGACCGGCGCGAATGGCGACAGGTGTCAAGTTCGCCTTGTTGATAACGTCTCCCACCGCATAGATGGAGGAGACGCTTGTCCGATACTCGGTGTCCACGATGATTGCACCGGCGGGATCTAGTTTCACTCCCGCTTCCTCAAGACCAAGGTTCGATGTATTGGGAATTCGTCCCGTCGCGGAAACAATCGCATCAGCCATCACGATCTTGCGATTGCTCAGGAGCACCTGGAAGGTCCCCGACTCCAACCGGTCTATTGCTTGGATCGTGACCCCCGGATGAAGATCGATGCCACGGTCCTGAAAGTGGGTCTCCAAGTGGTGGGCGATATCGGTATCGAATCCTCTTAGGAGCTTCGGAGCGCGATAGGCGATAGCTGTTGCGGAGCCCAGGTGGGAGAAGATGCTGGCAAACTCGACGGCGATATAACCGCCGCCAACGAGCAGAAGACGCTCCGGTATATTTTCGAGATTGAATACATCGTCCGAATTGAGAACGTGCTCGCAACCGGGAAATTCATTGCGGGCGGGCCGGCTTCCGGTGGCAACGAGGATACGCTGTGTCGGAAGACTTTGGTTCGCATGGAGGAGCCTGATGCGGTTCGGGGCCTCAATGACTGCGCGATCATCGAAGAGCTGCACCCCTGCCTTTTGAAGGTTGGTTCGGTATGCCCTTTCAAGGCGCGCTACTTCTGCATCGCTCTTCGCCCGAAATGCATGCCAGTCGAAGTTGACATCGCCGATTTTCCAGCCGAACGAGGTCGAATAGTCAAATTCTTCCGTAAATCGACCAGCGTAGACCAAAAGCTTCTTTGGTACACAACCGCGAATTACACAAGTCCCGCCGAAACGGCTCTCTTCCGCTATAGCGACGCGCGCGCCGTGCTCGGCCGCTATCCTTGCGGCCCGAACGCCACCGGATCCACCACCGACAACGAAAAGATCAAAATTCTTGTCATCCAACATTATTTCGAGCCCGCAAAGATTGCCTAGTGAAGCAGCTGCTTGAGGAAGAGCTTGCTGCGGTCGTGCCGAGGATTGTTGAAAAATTGTTCCGGGGAATTCGTTTCGACGATCTGACCCGCGTCCATGAAAATCACCCTGTCAGCCACCTGACGTGCGAACCCCATTTCATGTGTGACGCACAGCATCGTCATTCCCTCCTCAGCCAGACTGACCATCGTGTCGAGGACTTCCTTGACCATTTCCGGATCGAGGGCAGAGGTCGGTTCATCGAACAACATGATCTTAGGGTTCATGCAGAGTGCGCGAGCAATCGCGACACGTTGCTGCTGCCCACCTGACAGCTGCCCCGGATATTTGTTGGCTTGTTCCGGAATTTTGACGCGTTCAAGGTAGTGCATAGCGACTTTCTCAGCATCGCTCTTGCGCATATGTCGGACCCAGATCGGGGCCAAAGTGCAATTTTGAAGGATCGTCAGGTGAGGAAACAAATTGAAGTGCTGGAAGACCATCCCCACTTCCTTGCGGATCTCATCGATGTTCCTGATGTTGCTGTTGAGTTCGATCCCATCGACGACAATCTTACCCTGCTGATGTTCCTCGAGACGGTTGATGCATCGTATCATGGTTGATTTACCCGACCCGGATGGACCGCAGACGACAATTCTTTCACCCTTTCTCACGGCCAGGTCGATATCGCGAAGGACTTGGAACTGGCCGTACCACTTGCCGACGCCGGACAGCCGTATGATTGCTTCGGACTGAAGCTCTCTGTTCGCCTTGGTGTCGGCCGCCTGTTGTAACTTCTTCATACAATCCTCCAGCAGTAATCTGCTTTGCTAACGTCGCAACTATGAGTGCATCTGCCCCAGCAAACCGCGCCCATGAAGCGAACGCATCAGGGACGTAATTCCGAATGACCAGGGTTCGCAGTCGCTGCTCGCATGCATGGTGTTGGTGAGCGTGCCAAGGTGATCGGACCTGATCGAGACGACGTCGCCGACCTGGTGGGTGAAGCCCATTCCTGGGTCAGCTCGATCTTGGGTGGGTGCAAACATGGTACCCAGGAATAGAACGAAGCCGTCCGGATATTGATGGTTGGCATTGATTGCCTGCGACACGAGATCCAGCGGATCACGGCTAATTTCCCTCATGGAGCTCACATCGCTCAATTGGAAGCCATCTGGGCCGTCGATCTTGAGCGCAACGTCCATGGTCCGAACCGTATCAATGGAGAAACTTTCATCGAAGAGACGGATGAAAGGGCCGAGCGCGCACGAAGCATTATTGTCCTTCGCCTTGGAAAGAAGCAGCGCGGATCGCCCTTCGAAATCTCGCAGATTGACATCGTTGCCAAGTGTTGCGCCGCATGCCTTGCCTTTCGACGAGACAACCAACACGACCTCAGGTTCAGGGTTGTTCCAGGTTGATGCGGCGTTAAACCCGGCTGGAACGAGCGTGCCGACGGACGAGAGACAAGGCGCTTTGGTAAAAATTTCGGCGTCGTAACCGAGACCGACTTCGAGGTATTGGCTCCATGAGTTCTTCGCGAGGAGATACTCCTTCAGCCTCAGCGCATTATCGGATCCCGGACGAACGTTGCGGAGACTAGTCCCGATCACCGCCAGAATTTCCTCGCGGAACTGCGCCGCTTCGCTCGCTCGGCCTCTCGCGCGTTCTTCGATGACGCGCTCAAGCATCGAACGCGCAAACGTCACGCCGGCTGCCTTGATCGCTTGGAGATCGATCGGCGAGAGGAGCCAGGGTTCGTCGACGTTTCTTCGCTTGGGGTCCGTATTTCGCACCAGTGAACTTAGCATTCCTACAAATTCACCGGCGACGCCCCGAACGGAGGCGGCAGGATCATCCGCTTCGCAAAGCATGCTCATGAGGGGATATCGCTTCGAGATATCGAACACGCCGTCTTCCCGGATAGCCACGACGGCTGGCCCGGCGCCTGGTCGCCAGATACGTCCCACCAATGCGCCGGCAAAAGAGTCAACCGGCAAAAGAGCACGCAGAATTTGGTCTTCCATATTTTTTGTCTCTCATCGATGTGGAGCGACGGGTTGCCCCGCCGCTTTCTACCGCCAGGTTTTAGAATTTCGGCATTGCCGGCAACTGCTTCAAAGGCGTACCAAACCATCTTTGGTTGATCTCGCTCAGCCGACCATCCGTAACGATTTTCGCGATGAAGGTGTTGGTCCACTCGAGGAACTGGGTGTCTTCCTTGCGGAAGGCGATGCCGTTTGCCTGCTCCTTCATGGTAAACTTCGGAACGATGTGCAGATCGGGAAACTGCGTATTGATGGTGGCCAGCACGGTGTTACTGGCGCCGATGACGTCGACCTGGCCGGATATGATGGATTGCGTGGTGGTGGCGTCGTCGTCGAAGCGCATGATTGTCGCTTCTTTGGGAGCAATCTCCATGACAGCCGTATCTTGGGTGCTCGCCCGCGTTACGCCGACCCTTTTGTCTTTCAGGTCATCCGGTTTGGAGACCTGGAGATCTTTCGGACCCAGGATGTAGATCGTCATCGCACTGTATGGATTCGAGAAATTGACCTGCTTGGTTCGCTCTTTGATGATCCCGAAAGTGGCGACGACGGCGTCAATCTTTCTGGTCAGCAGAAACGGAATCCGATTTGGCCCGGTGACCGGCACGATCTCAAGATCGACGCCAAGTTCCTTTGCCATGAGGTTGGAAACATCAACGTCATATCCGGCCGGCTGCTGGTTTGCATCGGTTCCACCAAACGGAGGGTAATCGGTCAGCACGCCAACGACGAGCTTCCCACGTTGCTTAATTTCGTCCGTTGTCAGCGCGTGGGCTGTCGTTGCGATCAAACCTGCTGAAAAGATCGTCGCGGCAACGAAGGCTTTGCGAACGATTGCCAGTGTAGTAGTAGTCGAGAACATTCTGGTTCCTCCCTATGAATGTCAATGTGACGGTATGCGCATGCGGCCTTCGAGGTACCTACTGAACAGCGAGAGGGGCCAGCAAACGATGAAGTAGCAGGCGCACACGAAGCTGAAGATCACGAAGGGCTTGAATGTGGCATTGTTGACGATCTGGGCTGCTCGGGTGATCTCTACGAACCCGACGAGTGCAGTGAGCGAAGTGCCTTTGATGAGCTGTACAAGGAAGCCCACGGATGGCGGGACGGCGAGCCGCACGGCTTGAGGGATGATCACCCACAAGGTCGTAACGATATATGGCAGCGCGAGAGCTCTAGCGGCTTCCCTCTGCCCTTTCGGGACCTCTTCGATGCAACCACGCCATATGTCGCCAAGGAAGGCACTCGCATGAAGGGATAGCGCAGCCGCTGCAGCAAGGAATGGATTGACGTCGAAGCCGAAGACACCCGGCAGGAAGAACGCCATGAAGATCTGCATGAGAAGGGGTGTTCCCTGCATGACCTTAAAATAGGCGACCACACTCAGCCGAAGAACCCTCACATGGCTGGTTCTGGCGAGCGCGAGAATGAGGCCCCCTAGCATTCCACAGGCGAGCGAGACTAGGGAAAGAAGTATGGTCCAGCGCATTGCGCCCGCGATATACAATAATTCGTTTGATGTGAGCTCTCTCATCGTGCCGCCCCCCGGGGGCCGGCCTTGAACAGCATAGAATTCACCGCAGCAAAGACGCACCAAAAGAAGATTGATAGACCAAAGTACATGGCGGTTACCACCGAGTAGACTTCGAAGCTTCGGAAGGTTCTTGACTGAATGTCCCCTGCGACTGCCGTTAGTTCGGTGGCCGCAATCGCCGAGCAGATACTGGAATTCAGCATGAGCAGGATCATTTGGCTGGTCAGTGCAGGATAGACCGCTTGCAGCGCAGGCTTGAAGACGACCAACCGAAAGATCTTAAACGGGCCGAGGCCTAGAGCCTTACCGGCGTCGATCTGGCCTTTCGGAATGCTTTCTATTCCCGCCCTGATGATTTCAATTCCGTAAGCAGCGAAGTTCACGACCATTGCGGTGACAGCGGCAACGTTCGGCGACATCTTCAGGCCGATGGCCGGAAGACCGAAGAAAATCAGAAACACTTGAACGAGGAAGGGCGTGTTTCGAATTAGTTCGATGTAGCAATCGACAAGAAATCGAACCGCGCGGCTACCGAGTGTCTTTGCCGTTGCACCGGACGCTGCGACGACGACGCCGAGCAGGACCGACACTGCTGAGAGCCACAGCGTATTGGCGGCGCCCGACACTAATGCGGGCCACGCCTCTATGACGTCACCAAATTCAAAGGAATAAAGCATGACGAACGACTTTCCTCCCTTTCGCCGCTATTGTTGCGCGTGCCAGGACTTCACGGGAGCACTACGCCCTCGCGTTCGAAGACGGTGCGGACAGCCGGCCGTTGCGTGACTCGCTTCGCGTGTGCATCCCAGTTTGGGAAGTCCGCTTCCATATCGAAGCCGAGCGTCGAGGAGCGTCCAAAGAGCCAAAAGACCAGCAGGTAGAGGTCGGCGATGGAGAAGGAGGATCCGGCGGCCCATTGCTTCCCTGCGAGCTTCTCATCTGTCGCACGCCATACATCTCGCGAGCTTCGTCGACCTTTATCGACAACGTTCGCTATGGCGCCGTCCGTATCAGCGTAGCGCTCGGGACGGCGAACGTGGGCATAGGACACATGGACCGACGAGGCGCACCAAGCCAACCACTCATCACATCGCGCTTGCTCGATCGGGTCCTTTGGAAGAAGAACGCCTGCCGGGACAAGTCCGGCAATGTAGCGCAGGATGGCCGGATTCTCGGTGATCACCTCTGAGCCAACCCGCAGCGCCGGGACGCGCCCCTTCGGATTCACTTTTCTAAACTCTGGGCTGTTTTGGACACCCGCTTCGAGCGACACCAATGTCGTACCATACTGTAGGCCCGTCTCTTCGAGAGCCATATGCGGAGCGATTGAGCAGGCGCCTGGTGAATAGAACAAAGTGATGGAGGTGTCTTTTTTGTCCATAATACTTCCTCGGCCGGGAAAATCTTCGCGGCGGCTTGTGGGCTATTGCACTGTTGTTTGGCTGGCCGATCCGTCTCGGCTTTACATCGATTGCGATTGGATATTGAAATGCAGAGCCGACGGACACAAGACAGGCATTTTGAACGGGAGGCGTGAATTCAATTCACGTTCCGCGCTGTTAGATCGGGCATAAATTTCGAGGGCGGTTCTAGGGAGGTAACCAGCATGGACAACGCAGCTGGAGAGATGCAGGTGTTCATCTCCGTTGTGGAGAACCGCAGTTTCGCTGCAGCGGGCAAACAGCTAAATATGTCGCCATCTTCCGTGAGCAAGCTGGTTTCAAGGATTGAGGATCGGCTTCAAACGCGTCTGCTGTTGCGATCAGCTCGCGCGACGAGCCTGACGGCCGAAGGCGAGATCTATTACCGAAGCGCTTGCAGGATTCTCGCTGACATCCGGCACACCGAAAACATGTTGTCTCAAGGTCCCCATGTGACACCAAGAGGCCAACTTCGGGTTTCAGCGTCGGTTCCTTTTGCCCGGTGCGTTCTCCTGCCACTTATTCCTGAATTCAGCGATCTCTATCCCGAGATCGAGCTCGACCTTTCGCTCGATGATAACTCCATCGATTTGATGCAGAATACTGCAGACATCGCGATCAGGGTCGGCGCTGTTGAAGATTGTCCACTGAAGGCGCGGAAGATCGGAGAAAGCAGGCGCACCCTTGTCGCGTCGCCAGCCTACTTGGAGCGATACGGCATCCCGGATCATCCAGAGAATCTGGAGCAACACAGGTGCATCGGGTTCAATTTCCATAAGGGGTTGAACGAATGGCTTTTCAAGGAACCTTCGAATGGTCGGGGGATCACGAAGAGGATTAATTCGTCCATCACCGCAAGCGACGGGGAGACAGTCCGTCAACTTGCCCTCCTCGGCATGGGTATTGCGCGGTTGGCATCCTTTCACATTGGTCAAGATATTGAAGACGGGCGCCTTGTGCCTCTCCTGCAGGAGTACCATTACGGACGGAACGAACCCATACACGCGCTGTTCGTGGACCACCCGCATTTGGCTGCCAGGGTCCGCGCCTTCGTGGATTTCTTTGCCGAGAAATTATCGCGACAGAAAGCCCCAAGCTATTTGCGCCGGCGATCCGTCCTGGAAGTCCATCCTCAGCCGAGGGTCAACCGTCGAGCTTGATGGCGCCACGTGTCTTGGTGTTAACGCCCGCGACCCACCGCGAAAGTTTCCGTTGATGAAGTCGCTCCACGCTGGAGCATTCTCAGGAATATGCTCGGGGAGGGTATCCCCTCCTGGGTTGATCGAAGTTCGCCGATCCACAAACTGAGAAGGGTCCAGCACACTGGACCCTCCCCAAACATGTCTTCCTGTGCCGTTAGACGTTAATACCACCGTCGACCGCCAATTCAGCACCAGTGATGTGGCGGGCATCTTCGCTCGCAAGAAATGCGACGCTCGCGGCGATGTCATGAGGCGATCCGAAGTGGCCAAGGGCAATACGCTGGCGCTGTCCTTCTGCGCCCTCGCCCGCAGCTGGATTCATATCAGTATCCGTTGGACCCGGATGAACGATATTCACGGTCGTGCCGTTTGCGCCAAGATCTCGCGCCAGCCCCTTGGTGAGACCTATGAGCGCTGCTTTGGTCAGCGCATAGAGGGCGATTCCGGGACCGGGAACTCGAGTGGCAAGGCAACTGCCGATATTGATGATCCGGCCACCCGATCCGAGATGGGGAATGACGGCACGACTTGCAAGAATAACAGCCTTTACATTGATCGCCAAGTTTCGCTCGATGTCTTCGAGCGACGTTTTCTCCAGGCTACCGACTTCGAAGATGCCAGCGTTATTGACGAGGATATCGAGGCCGCCAAACTCCGCCGCTACCGATGAAACCACGCTCTCAATTGCGCGATCGTCAGCATTATCAGATGCGAAAGCCATTACTCGCCGGCCCGTTGAGCGGATCTCGTCAACGACCTTGTTCGCCGCATCGGCTGAGCGCTGGTAAGTGATAGCGACATCCGCCCCGTCAGCAGCCAGCCGCTGCGCAATTGCAGCTCCGATTCCGCGGCTGCCGCCGGTTACCAAAGCCCGTTTACCTTGAAGCTTACCCATCGTCGATCTCCTTCTTTAATGATCGTTAAAGAACTCATAAGGATGATTGCATCGCGGGTCAAGAGCAATTATTTAACGATCATTAAAGAAACCACCCGGAGTGAGTTCTGATGAGAACCGGTAGGCCACGCAGTTTTGATAGAGAGCGCGCATTGATGATCGCCATGGAGATGTTTTGGCGAAAGGGTTTCGCCGCGACCTCGATGGCCGACCTCTGCGCTATGCTTTCCATTGCGCCCCCAAGCCTCTATGCGGCTTTCGGCAGCAAGGAGCGCCTTTATGAAGAATGTATCTCCTACTACATGGAGAACGTTGCCCCGAAGATTTGGGATGGGTTTTGCAGAGCCTCGACTGCGCGCGAGGCAGTAACCGCCTTCCTTCAGGATTCCGCGGCAGTGCTCCCAGGGGTCAACAAGCCGAGCGGATGCATGGTGACGTTGTCAGACGCGGGTGGTGAGGGAAGTGAGCATCTTGGGCAGTTCGTCGAGGAGGCGAGACGGCAGGGGCTTCTTCTTGTGGAACGCAGAGTTGAAGAAGCTGTCGCCTCCGGGGAGATCGGCAAGAACACTAATGCCGCAGTGGTTGCGCGTTACGTCCTCAGCGTTCAGCAAGGAATGTCCATCCAAGCACGTGACGGGTGTACAGCCGATGAGCTTCGCGAGGTTGCCGAAGCTGCGATGAAAGCTTGGCAGGCTCTTACGGAAGTTTGAGATGATTGAGTTCGCCACGGCGACTCGCCTTTGTAGGTCGTTTAACTGCGCTGCGTTCGCCGCTGACGCCGCCCGGTCCCTTCGAGCCGTCACCATCAGCACCAGCGTCCGTTATTCGACAACCTCCTGACTACGGTCAACCCATATCGTAATCAGGAGGTGCGCGCACTACTGGGGTACCGTGGTGCGATTGGACCGTAGTATGTTTTCGCGATCAGGCCGGCCAGGCAGAGCCGAGAATGATCGAGCAGAAGTTCATCCGTTTGTAGTTCGGATCCTTCAGCGCCAAGACGTCCGCCTTGACGTTGCCGAAGGTGGTCTCCGGCTTCTTCTTAATGCCTTCGTAGAAATGGTCGATGATGTTTTCCTTAAAGTTGTCCCCACGCGGATGGCAGGAGCAAATCTCATGTCGGTGCTCGTGCGAGAACTGATCATAGGCGATACCGAGCACGTCCATTTCAACGCCGGATGTGACGAGTGCGATCGTCGGACGCATGTGCTCCGGGATGCCCGGCGTGGTGTGAAGCGCGATCGCGGTCCACACATCTTCGATGTCGCGCTCCGGGACGCCGTAGCTCTTCATGAAGTCGCGCGCTGCGTTGGCGCCGTCGACCTCGAACCGGAGATCTGGGCTCGAATACTTCTCGGTGAGGCCCATATCGTGGAACATCGCGCCGAGGTACAGAAGCTCGGGATCGTACTGCAATCCCTTGCGCTCACCAGTCAGCGCGCCCCAGAAGAACACGCGGCGGCTATGGTTGTAGAGCAGGTCGTCCTCGGTATCTCGAACGAGCTGAGTGGCGGCGCGTGCGATGTGGCTGTCGGGAACCCGAATGCCTGCGATTATTTCTGACATGACTATCTCTCCTTTTAGGACAAGGCTTCGCTGCGGCGTGAGCGAGCAAGCGAAGAGTGGGGGTTGCGGTCGTTTTTGGTGCGGCCGATTACTCGGCCGCTTCGGCTGGAAGCGTCAGCCCCAGCGCCTTTGCGACACCTACGCCGTAAGCCGGGTCAGCCATCACGCAGTTGGCGATATGGCGCTGTTTCACCTCGATGCGCGCGTCGCCCATGGCGCGGGCGGTGTTCTCGAAGAGAAGGTGCTGCTGCGCCGGTGTCATCTTGCGGAACAGGATGCCGGGCTGCTCATAGTGATCGTCATCGACACGGTGATCCCAGTGCGCCGCGGCACCCACCCATTCGAGCGGCGGCTCGGCAAGCTGGGGATCGCGATCGATCCATGCGCCCTTGCTGTTCGGCCAGTAGCTCGGCGTGCCGCCGAGATTGCCGTCGGTGCGCATCGCGCCGTCGCGATGGTAGCTGTGGAACGGGCACTTCGGCGCGTTGACCGGAATGAGGTGGTGATTGACGCCCAACCGATACCGGGCCGCGTCTCCGTAGGAGAACAGGCGTGCCTGCAGCATTCGGTCAGGCGAAAACCCGATGCCCGGAACGACGTGAGCCGGTGAAAACGAAGCCTGCTCGACCTCGGCGAAATAGTTGTCGGGATAGCGGTTGAGCTCCATCACGCCGACCTCGATCAGAGGATAGTCCGCCTTCGGCCAGACCTTGGTGAGATCGAAGGGATTGTGCTTGTGGGCCTTGGCCTGCTCGTCGGTCATCACCTGGATGAACAGCGTCCAGCGCGGGAAATCGCCACGTTCGATCGCATCGAGCAGGTCCCGGCCGTGCGTCTCGCGATCGTTCGCGACCAGCGCGGCCGCTTCCTCATCGGAAAGATTCTCGATGCCCTGCTGGGTACGGAAGTGGAACTTGACCCAGACCCGCTCATTGGCGGCGTTGACCATCGAGAAGGTGTGGCTGCCAAAGCCATGCATATGGCGGAAGCTCTTCGGAATACCGCGCTCGGACATCACGATGGTCACTTGGTGCAACGCCTCGGGGAGCAGCGACCAGAAATCCCAGTTGCTATCGGGCGACCGCAGGCCAGTACGCGGATCACGCTTGATCGCGTGGTTGAGGTCGGGAAAGCGCAATGGATCCCGAAAGAAGAATACCGGCGTGTTGTTGCCTACCAGGTCCCAGTTGCCTTCCTCGGTGTAGAACTTGATCGCAAACCCACGGATGTCGCGCTCCGCGTCGGCGGCGCCGCGCTCGCCGGCAACCGTCGAGAAGCGCGCGAACATCGGCGTCTGCTTGCCGACTTCTGAGAAGATCTTCGCCTTGGTGTACGGGGTGATGTCGTGTGTCACCGTGAAGGTGCCGTAGGCGCCCCACCCCTTGGCGTGCATCCGCCGCTCCGGGATCACCTCGCGATCAAAGTGCGCCATCTTCTCGATCAGCCAGACGTCCTGGAGGAGCGCCGGGCCACGCGGGCCCGCGGTCATGATGTTCAGATTGTCCGCGACCGGCGCGCCGGTCACGTGTGTCATGGGAGGTCGCGTATCGCTCATCGATTTTCTTCCTTTCGTTTTGAATGGGCGGGCTGGTGTGTTCTCGATCAGAAGCCGAGGTCAGGGAGGCCCGGATGATCGCCGGGCGGGCGGCCGAGGGGCCACAAGAGCTTCCGGTCGCTTTGCTGGATGGGATGTTCGGTGATGCTGGCGATGCGCCGGCGCATCAGGCCCCCGCCCTCGAATTCCCAGTTCTCGTTGCCGTACGCGCGGAACCAGGGGCCGCTGTCGTCATGTAACTCGTAGGCGAAGCGCACGGCGATGCGATTGCCCGCGAAGGACCAGAGCTCCTTCACCAGCCGATAGTTGAGTTCCCGCGCCCATTTGCGCGTCAGAAACGCCTCGATCTCGGCGCGGCCGTTGGTGAACTCGGCGCGGCCACGCCATTGGCTGTCAGGGGTGTATGCAAGCGCTACCTTGGCCGGATCGCAGCCGTTCCAGGCGTCTTCAGCGAGCCGGACCTTCTCGATCGCGGTTGCTTCGGTGAACGGGGGTAAGGGCGGACGCACGGATCATTTCTCCAGCGGGTTTCATTAAATTGAACCTCGCGGATATCTCGCTCTGCGCACCGGTCTTGGGCAACGAAGGCGATCCTGCGTATCTGGCCAGCCGCACGTTGTTTCATGCCAACGGCAGGCTTCAGCCTTACGGAGAGCATTCGCCCGGCCAATTGAATTGATTTAGCTTCGCAGTTCCGCCGCGTGAACGGGATGCTTCCGAACCGCCATCGGATCACCGGCATCAGTTTGATTTTGCCTTGCGAAACGCTGCATATACTTCGCTGGCGTTGCCGCTTCTGGTGCGGGATGCAGTCGAATTCCACCGCCTTTAACGCCAGGCGCCCACTAGGTTCATGCGAGCCGCATCGACACGGCGAAACTGAAGACGCCGCGCGGTCGCACGGACTAAGAGAATCCGCTCACATAACTCCGCCGTTGGGCTAAGCCCAACGGATGGGCCACGTTTGGCGTCAGATCCGACTGTGCGCCGAAGCAAGGCGCTCCACCGCGACCGCATCGTCGCCGCAAGGGAGGAGAACTGCCCCGGCGGCGACCGCAACCGTGAGCTTATGCCATCACGCTCCGGAGTTCGAGGAAGGCTTCGGCGAGCTGCAGGTCACGATCGTTCCACACCGCCTGCTGTTGAATGGATGACTGGGTCTGTTCCCAAGATTGCCGGTTCGCTACGTTCAGGCAACGTCGGCGGGTTAGCGGCGCTACACTGATTCCGCCTTCCTGAAATTCGCCCGGTATTGCGCGGGCGTTACGCCAAGACGCGCCGTGAACACGATCCGCATCCGGTCGGCCGAACCGAAGCCGCAGTCGTAGGCCACCGCCTTCAGCGGCAGGTCGCTCCCCTCCAGCTTCATGCGCGCCGCATCGACACGAGCACGCTCAATGAATTCGTGCGGCGTGGTTCCGGTCTCCTGTACGAAATGCCGCGCAAAGTTCCGGGTGCTCATTCTGGCCGCTTCAGCAAGCGAGCCCAACGTGTGGCGAGCTCCGATGTTGGCCATCACATGATCCTGGACCCGCGCAATCGGAGAGGCCGGATCGGCCGGCGCGGTCAGATATGGACTGAACTGCGACTGCCCCCCTTGACGCTGCGCCACCACCACAAGCCGTTTGGCGACCTTGAGCGCGGTGTCGGCGCCATGCCGCTGCCCCACCAAGGCGAGCGCCAGGTCAATTCCCGCCGTCACACCCGCGGAGGTGATCAGGCGTCCATCACGGACGTAGATCAGATCGGGCTCAACCTTCGCCTTGGGGAATCTTGCCGCCAAGGCCTGTGCGTCCTGCCAATGGGTCGTGACCCGCCGCTCATCGAGCAGACCAGCATGGCCGAGGACGAATGCTCCGGTGCAGATCGAGCCGTAAACACTCGAGTGCCAGGGCGCTGCTTTCATCCATTCGACCAGGCGCGGATCTGGCGCCGCCACGGGTAACGACGGGCCGCCGGCGACGAGGATGACGTCGAAGCCTCCGCGAGCGTCCTCAAACGTCACGTCGCCAAGCAGTCGCATACCATTTGAGGCACGAAGAGGATCTCTATCAGCGGCGACAAGGATGGTCTCGTACCGGTCAGAGGCGTCGACAAAGTTGTTAGCTTCGGTGAACACGTCCACGGGCCCAGCGACATCCAGTGCCTGGACACCCTCATGAATCGCTATTGCAACTACCTGTTTCGCCACCCTGCCTGGGTTCCTCCGACGCTCCGCTGACGAACACTTCGCGTGATTCTAGCTAGAAACAGGCAAGTGACTAGGATCAATCCACCCTGTTGAAAAGCGCGCCGAGGTTAATCCTGTAGGAATAGGCATATCTTTTGAAGAATGAGGCAGGCGAGACGAACAGGCGAGCGATAGCGTTGCCGCATGGTCTCCGGGACCCAGGACAGTCAATCGCAGGCAATGTCACATCTCCATACGACGGTTCGCACCGAACAAAGACGGGAGCAAGAGGAGAATGAAAAGATCGATACTGGCAATTGCCGCGACCATGACCTTAGTCGTGTCCACTGCCCAAATCACGAGCGCGGCAGGCGGCCAGATGAACGTTGTGCTTCCTGAAGCCAATACCGAGCACGCGACCCCGGCGGCAGCCGTTTTCTTGAGGTCGTACTTCACGGCCAAAAGCCGCCGCAACGTCGAGGATACCGTCGGTCATTTTTCCGAAGACAAGCTCACCTATATCGATGCCCCGCTTGGCTGGCTCCGCGAAAGCTATCAGGCGCAGAAGGAAGTCTTCTCCCGCCTTATGCCGAATTGGCCCGCGACGGGACGGTCCTATCCAACCCGCATCCTTGGCGACGAGAACAGCGCCGTGGTCTTGTTCACCAATACGCCCGACCTATTCGGCAGCGAAATCCGCGCCATCGCTGCGGTGGACATGGAGAACGGCAAGGTTGTGCGCTGGGTCGACTACTGGGATGGTCGCCATTTCGGCGCGGAGCGGGCGGCGCAGATGCGAACGCCCGCAGACCGGTTCCCAACGGATTTCAGAGAGACTTCGGTACGGGGTGCCGCGTCCGCAAGAATCAACGAGACAGCGCGAAAGCTGCAAGCGGCGCTGGCCGAGGGGAATGGAACAGCAGCGGCAGCGCTTTTTTCTTCCGATGCTGTCTATGAAGACAGGACACTGCGTACCGAAATTGTCGGCCGCATCGCCATTGCCCGCTATCTGAGCCGAGCGCTCGACCGGCTGCCTTACGGTGTCGGAGGTTCCGTCGCACATGTCCTCGGCAACGACCTCGGCGGCGGCTACGAGTGGCGGGCGGCTCCGGCATACGGCGCAAGCGTGCGTCGGGGAATCACCGCTCTCGAACTTGGCACCGACGGAACAATCGAGCGCCTGACAACAGTGTGGGACGGCTCGGTCATTCCCGAGGCCGATATCGGCAAGCTGGTCCTGCTCTCGATGGAGTGACACCCGTCGGCAGTGTCAGCATCGCAGTAAATGTTGACACGGCCGCGTAACACCCACGCCTGCACGACAGCGTCCGTTCTACCGACAGCTTTCGCGACGGTTACTCCAACGCACCCAAAATAGTCATCGACGCATCGGCGTTCGCTGCGCCTCTTCCTGACAATACGTGTCACTGGACTTGGGAGACGCCACTGACGGCTGCCATGACAGCGCCTCCCGCGTGGAACAGCTCGTGGCATTGGCCATGACGTGGTCATTAGCGCGCGATTCTGGCGGCGCCGGATTCGTCCGAGCACCGAAGCGAGAAAAAGGCAGGTGACGGCGGATGAGACACCCTTCTCAATGGGACAGCCGAGGCAAACTCTGGAGAAATGGGCAGGTCTTTTGAAGAATGAGGCAGGCAGGCGGGATTTGCGCCCGATATGATTGGGCCAAAATCAGAAGCGAGTTCGCCATGAAGTTGCCCGCCAACGAAGCTCCCAGTCTCGACTACCGTGCCAAGGTTCCGCACAAGGCAAGACGGAACTACTTGACCAGCGATCGCAGCAAACACCTGACGCTACTGAAAAGCGCTTCTATTGCCACTTCAGTGCTCGCCGTTGTGCTGTCTTCCGAGAGCCTGGCGCAAGAGGCCGACGGCGAACGGCTTTTCCGCCAACGCTGTTCGAGCTGCCATTCGCTTGAAGCTGGCCAGAATAGGACGGGACCGTCCCTTGCCGGTGTCAATGGGCGCGCAGCCGGAAGCGTCGAGGACGCGCGCTACTCTCCAGCGCTGCGAGACTCCGACGTGGTGTGGAATTCAGAAACGCTGGATCGTTTCCTTGCGAACCCACGCCAGTTTGTCCCCGGCACGACAATGTCCATCAGCGTCACCAATGAGGCTCAACGGCGAGCGCTGGCCGAATTTTTGACGGCCTCAGGCCGAGGTACCCCCTGATCCAAGAAAGGATTCGGCAATGCCAACACTCACGGTCAACGGCAACGCCGTCGACACGAACGCAGATCCACAAACGCCGCTCCTATGGGTGTTGCGGGAGCATCTCGGTCTCACCGGGACAAAGTTCGGCTGCGGCGTCGGCTCGTGCGGGGCCTGCACGATTCACCTCGATGGAGAGGCGACGTTCGCCTGTCAAGTGCCACTCGAAGCAGCCGTAGGCCACAAAATCACGACCATTGAGGGCCTGTCCCCCAACGGCGACCATCCTTTGCAGCGAGCCTGGATCGCGGAGCAAACGCCGCAATGCGGATATTGCCAGTCCGGGCAGATCATGCGCGCCGCCGCGCTGCTTGCGGCTAATCCGAAACCGTCGCGCGAAGACATCATCGACGGAATGGCTCCGAACCTCTGCCGGTGCGGCACCTATCCGCGCATCGCGCGGGCAATCGAACGCGCAGCGCAGGAGGGCTGACGATGACCTATCATAAGCCGAACCTCTCCCGTCGCGCCTTTCTCGCCACCTCGGGCGCTCTCAGCGTCGCCGTCCTCGGTGGCGGCCTAGTCTCCGTCTTTCGCGACGCGGCCGAGGCTCAGGACCTCGGCCGCTCGGAGATCAATGCGTGGGTGAGCATTGCCCGCAACGGCCGCGTGGCGATCCGCTACACCTCCGGAGAAATGGGCCAAGGGGTTTCAACCTCGCTGCCACTCGTCCTCGCCGAGGAACTGGACGCCGATTGGTCGATGGTCGATGCCCTGCAGGTCGATCAGGGACCGCCCGCAACCTTCGGCAACCCGCTGATCAACAATATTCTCTACACGGCCGGAAGCCTCTCGATCGCCGGCTATTTCGATCGGATGCGCCGTGCCGGCGCAACCGCCCGCCGGGTCCTTGTCCATTCCGCCGCGGCGTCATGGCGCGTCCCTGTCGGCGAAGTGACCACAGAGCCGGGCTTTGTCGTTCACGGTCGAAGCCGGCGCCGGATGAGCTTCGGTGAAGTCGTGGCTCTCCCCCAGCTCGTCACCGACGTTCCCGCGATCACCGACGCCGACCTGAAACCTCGTGAGCAATGGCGCTTGATCGGCAGCGATGTGGGCCGCCTCGATGTCCCCGAAAAGGCACGCGGCGCAATCACCTATTCGATCGATGTCCGCTTGCCGGGCATGGTCTACGCAGCCCAACTCCTCGCGCCGGTCGAGGGCGAAACCCCGACCGTCACGACCGACACGGACGCGCGCGCGGTTCCGGGCGTGGTTGACATCATCCCCCTGCGCAATGCCGTCGCTGTGGTGGCAGAGACCTGGGAAGCGGCGCTCGCCGCACGCGAGCTGCTGAAGGTGGAGTGGAGCAACACGTCTCCGTTCCGATCGACGGACAGCGCGGCGGAGCTGAAAGAGCTTGCCGCCGCTGCTGCGGATCCAGCTCGCGAAGCATTCCCATGGGAAACCCGGGGCGATGCCCGCGCCGCCCTGCGTTCGAGCGCTCGCGTCATCAGCGCCGATTACAGCACCGAATATGTCTATCATGCGCAGATGGAGCCGCTCGCGGCGGTTGCCGCCGTTGATGCGGACGGCAAGGGCGCCGAGGTATGGCTTGGCACGCAGAGCCAGACCGTTTCCATCGGGATCGCGGCGGCCGTGCTGCAAACGACCCCTGATCGCATCCGCTTTCATGCCATGCAGATGGGTGGCGGATTTGGCCGCCGCACCTTCTTTGCGCGCGATCTGCTGCGCGACGCGCTCCTTATCTCGAAGCAGCTCAAACGGCCGGTCAAGCTGATGTGGACCAGGGAGGACGACGTTAAGAACGGCTGGTTCCGCCCTGCCACAGCCCATCGGCTCGAGGCAGCCCTCGACAGCAATGGTGACGTGACGGCCTGGCGTCATCGCGTCGTCAGCGCGTCGATCCTGGCTTTCGCCATGCCGGACAACTGGGCGAAGGCAAATAACCGGGACTTCCTCGTCATGGAAGGCGCGGAAAGCGCGGATTACGCGATCCCGAACCTCATTGCTGAGCATGTCATTGCCGATCGCCGCACGCGGGTCGCGGCATGGCGCGGCATTGGCTGGGGTCCGAACATGTTCGCGCGGGAGTGCTTCATTGACGAGCTGGCGGCGGCGGCCAACGCCGATCCGGTGGCCTTCCGTCGTCGCCTGTTGAGGAACAACGAACGCGGCTTGCGCGTGCTCGACGCCGTGGTCGCCATATCAAAGTTCGGCACGGCCCCTCAAGGGAGGGCACACGGCCTCTCATTCGCGGGGTACAAGGAAACCCGCGCGGCGGGCGTCGCTGAAGTCTCAGTTGACGGCGAGGGTCGGGTTCGGGTGCATCGCTTCTGGGCCGCGGTCGATCCGGGCGTCGCGGTTCACCCCAATAACCTGTTGGCGCAGGTCGAGGGCGGTATCATCTTTGGACTATCGGGGCTCTTGCAAGAGCGCATCACCATCGCGGGCGGCGAAGTCCAGCAAAGCAACTTCTACGACTACGAGCCGTTGCGCATCGGCGACATACCGCAAATCGAGGTGCAGATCGTCGAATCCGGTGCTGCGCCCACGGGCGCGGGCGAGATCGGCGTTCCGATGACCGGCGCGGCGGTAGCCAATGCCATCTTTGCCCTAACCGGCCGCCGGCAGCGTCAGATGCCTTTCGGCCAAGTGCGAAGCTGAGTTTGCGCGCTCCCCTTGTCGGGGAGGTTTCACTAACCGTCCATATAGGCTGGAACGGCAAATCGTGCGTCGTTGCCTTGTCCGCTTGCGGCGGCATGTCGATGTTCTCGTGGCGACGATCCGAACATACGGGCAAACTCGCGGCTGAACTGGGTCGGGCTCTCATACCCGACCGCCGCCGCGGCCGACGAAACCGATTGACCTTCTGATATCATCAGGCGCCGCGCCTCTATGAGGCGCAGCCGCTTTTGAAACTGAAGAGGCGTGGTCCCGCATACGGCCTTGAAGTGTTGGTGAAAGGCCGACTCACTCATCCCCACCGATCGCGCAAGCTCTGGAACCCGCAAGGCTTCGGCGTAATTGCGCCTGATGTGAACGATGACTTCGGATATCCGAGCAACATTACTATTCGTCCGAACGAGTTGACGAAGCAAGCCGCCATGACTCGCTGACAGAAGCCAGAAATGAATCTCGCGCATGATCAATGGGCGGAGGACCGCAACCGCAGCGGGCTTATCAACAAGCCCAAAAAGGCGGTCCATGGCATTCACAACCGCGTCGTCAGCTTCTCCCGCAGCAATCGCACTGGCACGCCCATCGTCATCACCGATCGCATCGACCTCAGCAGCGAGTTCTTTGATCAGCGTCATATCGATCTGCAGGGCCACTGCCACGTAGGGCCGATCCCTTGACGCTTCGACGACCCTCGCAAACGTGGGCAGTTCGAGGCCGACAATGACTGACCTCCGCTGCACGAACGTGATTATCTCGTCCCCCAAGCAAGTCTGCTTGGCCCCCTGCAGCACCAGGCAGAAGATTGGCCGATAGAGCACAGGCATGAGGTCGGTCGGCCGGAAATGGCGCACGACGCTCAGGCCGGGGATCTCCGTGTAGTACGGCTCGATCCCCACAGATTGCCGATCGGCGTAGTTGAGGACGCGCTGCGTCAAGTTTTCGGCAAACACCGCTGGCTCCAGCTAGAAACAGGCAGATTTGTATGGCGAACCTGCTCATTAGGCAAGGAGGCGCATGGGCACTCTCGGAGGAATAGGCATATCTTTTGAAGGATGAGGCAGGCAATGCAAGCCGCCGCCGGCTATCTCTTGCTCCAAACTAGGAGTGAACCATGCAGATTACCGGCAACACAATTCTCATCACTGGAGGCGGCAGCGGGATTGGCCGCGGCCTTGCCGAGGCCTTTCACGCCAGAGGCAACAAGGTCATCGTCACCGGCCGCGACACGGCCAAGCTTGACGCGATTGTAAGGGCCAATCCCGGGATTGAAGCTCTCGAGCTTGACGTCGATGATCCGGCAGCAATCAAGGCCGTCACAAAGCGGATTACAAGCGATCTGCCTTCGCTGAACGTGCTCATCAACAATGCCGGCATCATGAGGGCGGAGGATCTGAAATCCGGCGATACCGACACCGCCGAAGCCACGATCTCCACCAATCTGCTTGGTCCGATTCGCCTGACCGCAGCGCTTCTACCGCATTTGCTGACCCGGCCGAATGCCGCCATCCTCACGGTCTCGTCCGGTCTAGCATTCGTACCGCGCGCGCTTGCACCGACCTACTGCGCGACCAAAGCCGCGATCCATTCCTATTCCCAGACGCTTCGGGTGCAGTTGAGAGACACACCCATTCAAGTCATCGAACTGGTGCCGCCGTATCTCCAGACCGAGCTCATGGGCCCCGCCCAGGCCGCAGATCCCAACGCCATGCCGCTCGCCGACTACATCTCCGAAACCATGGCACTCCTTGAAGAGAAGCCTGATGCCGATGAGATTCTTGTCCAACGCGTCTTCTTCCAGCGCTGGGCCGAACGCGAAGACCGCTACGCTGCGGCTTTCGCGCGCGTCAACGGCTGATTGCCTGTCGAGAACGGCGACCACGCCCCGGCACCGCTGGCGCCGTTCGGGCGCCAACGGACCCAATATTTGAAAGGATTTTTTTCTCTTGACCAATCTCACCAATAAGGTCGCACTGGTGACCGGATCCGCACGCGGGCTTGGTAAAGCGATTGCAGAACGCCTCGGCTCGCTCGGCGCGACTGTCATCGTCAATTACTCGTCCGATGAAGCAAACGCCAAGCAGACCGTCGAAAATATCAAGGCGAGTGGCGCCCAGGCGATCTCAATCAAGGCGGATGTGACCAAAATCGCTGAAATCGATCAGTTGTTCTCGGCGGCTTTGAACGGTTTCAAGAAACTTGACATCATGGTCGCAAACGCTGGCATGGAAATCGTGGATCTGCCCGCACTCGATTTCACGGAAGAGCAGTTCGATCGGCTGTTCGCAATCAACACCAAAGCCGCATTCTTCACGCTGCAGCGCGCGGCCAGGCATGTCGTGGACAACGGCCGGATCATCTATATCGGATCCAGCACCACCGAACATCCGGTGCCCGGGTGCGGGCTGTATGGCGGCAGCAAGATGGCCCCGCGGTATCTCGTTGAGATACTGGCACAGGAGGTGGGGCATCGCGGCGTCACGGTGAATTCGATTATCCCGACCACGATCGACAATGCCGGCGTTTTCACTGGCGGTGCCGATCAGCGCACGCGGGAATGGGTGGCATCTTTTCGTCCAATGAAACGCATGGGGACGGTGGAGGACGTCGCGAACGCAGCCGAATATTTCGCGAGCGATCTCTCGGCCTTTGTCAGCGGTCAGCACCTGCTCCTCAGCGGTGGCGCACAGATTTGAAAGATCGAACGGGTGGCGCTCGACTGAAGGTTACCTCGACGACGGCATTGGCACGCGCACACCTGACCACCTGTACGATCTGCGGTACTTCAAATATGCCATCGCGGCTGCCGAACTCGGCAGTTTTCGGCGTGCTGCAGAGGCGCTGGGAGTCCAGCAGTCGGAGGTCAGCCGCCGAATTCAGGCTCTTGAAGATCGGCTAGGCATCGATCTGTTCGTGCGTCATCGCACTGGCAGTAGGCCGACGGCCGCTGGGCGACTATTTCTTCGCGAAGCGGAGCGTGGGCTCAGGCTGTTGTCCGACGCTGCGGCCAGGACTTCCTCAGTCCGGCGTGCCGAGCGAGGTGAACTGCACGTCGGGATCATCGCGTCACTGTCGGCAGGCTCGCTGCGAAACCTGCTCTTCCGATATGCCGATCGATACCCAGGCGTTCGGATTACGTTGCACAGAGGAACTCACGACGATCACTATGCTCGCCTCCTGAACGGAACAGCGGATATCGCCTTCGTCACGGGTAAGCCCAACCACCCTGCCATATCGAGCCAATCTCTTTGGACAGAAGAGAAATTGGTCGCCATGCCGCGAAATCACGCCCTCAGCGCATCCGATATGGTGTCCTGGTCACAATTGAAGAGGCAACGCTTTCTCGTATCGGCCGATGGACCGGGTCCAGAGATTCAAAGGCACATTATCAAGCATCTTGCAGGACCCGGCTTTAATCCCGACATCGCGATCCACGAATTAGGAACTGAGGACCTTTTGCATCTAGTGTCCATCGGATTCGGTGTGATGATAACGAGTGAAGCAATCGTTGGCGCACGAGAAACCGACATTGTGGTGCGACGGCTGTCCGACGATGAGCCCCTTCTTTGGAATGCCGTTTGGCTAACCTCTAACCGCAACCCAAATCTGCATAAGATACTCGCTCTGGCGAGATCTCGCGATTTCGCTTTGACGAGAGGACGTTCAGATCACACAAGTTACCGCCGCTGAATTGCGCTATCACGACACGAAGCCGCCTTTCCAAAGCCTCCATGCACGGCGTTACCAGGAGGCCACCACCGAAGTCCCACGTCACAAGCCGTGATCGTTCGGATTGCGTTTGCCCCTGGCACGCCTGCGTAAGAGTCCACCCCTCGTGATCAACCGATGACGGTCGGCTTCAACAGGTCTTCGAGGCCGATGCGGCGGAAGAGTTCGGCCCGGACGCGGTCAGCGACGCCGTTGACGATTTCCGCCCCGTCTTGTGACGGGTCGATGTGGATCCTGAACGGCCGCTTTCCGAACGGTTTCCCGACGACATCGACGATGGCGACCGCGACCTCCGATGCATCCGCATCCTCCGGCTCCAGCGACGCAAGGCCTTGCAGCGCCTGTTCCGCCACGCCCTTATAGGGGCCGTCATTGTATTCGGCCGCGCGGCCCGTATCGGCCGGCGAGCCGGAATGGGCGAAGTGGTTGGTGCCCTTTGTGAAGGCGCCAGGAACGATGATCGACGTCTCGATGCCCCAGCGCGTCAGTTCGCTGGCATAGGAGACGGCCAGCGAATCCATCGCGGCCTTGGCGGCGAAATATGGCGAGAGGTAGGGCGGCGTGCCACCACGGGTGCTGGAGGAGGAAACCCAGACGACGAGGCCCCTTCCTGCCTTGCGCATATGCGGCAGGACCGTGCGGTTAACGCGCTGGGTGGAGAGCACGTTGATGTCGTAGAGCTCGGCGAACTGCTCCGGCGTGAAGGCTTCGGCCGGACCGAAGGACATGTGGCCGGCATTGTGGACGATGACGTCGATGCGGCCTTCGTCGGCGATGACCTTGGCGATACCGGCCTCGACGGAACCGTCATTCGCGACATCCAGTTCGACGGTGCGCAGATCGGCGCCGTTTTCCTTTGCGAAGGCCGCGGCATCGGCGACGGCCTGGGCATTGCGGGTCTGAGTGGCTCGGATGCCGGCATAGACGGTGTGGCCGGCCTTTGCGAGCGCGCGGGCGGTGAGCGCGCCGAAGCCGCTCGATGCGCCGGTGATAACGATGACTTGCTTGCTCATGAGCATGATCCTTCTCGGTGCGGGTTCTGGGGTGATGGAAAGTCTGGGAGGGCGGCGACTTGGCCGCCGCCAGCTTGCGTCAGATCACGCCGCCATTGGCGCGCAGCGTCTGGCCGTTGATCCAGCCGCCATCGGGACCGGCAAGGAAGGCGACGGCGGCGGCGATGTCTTCCGGCGTGCCGAGACGTTCCAGCGGGTTCATCTTCGCCATGCGCTCGATCAGCTCGTCCGACTTGCCGTTCAGGAAGAGGTCGGTGGCCGTCGGGCCGGGGGCGACCGCGTTGACCGTGATGTAGCGGCCGCGCATCTCCTTGGCCATGATCGCCGTCATGGTTTCGACGGCAGCCTTGGTTGCGGCATAGACGCCGTAGGTTTCCAGCTTCAGGCCGACGACCGTGGTCGAGAAGTTGATGACGCGGCCACCATCGCGCAGCCGCTTCGCAGCCTCGCGTAGCATGTTAAACGTGCCCTTGAGGTTGACGGCGACCTGACGGTCGAAATTGGCGTCGTCGGCGCTGGCAAGCGCCGACAGCATCATGATGCCGGCATTGTTGACGAGCACGTCGACGCCGCCGAACGCGGTCTCGGCGCTGTCGAACATGCGGCGGACGGCATCCGCATCGGCAACGTCGGCCTGAGCAGTGACGGCTTTGCCGCCGGCAGCTTCGATCTTACGGACGACTTCATTGGCCGCGGCGGCATTGCCCGCGTAGTTCACGACCACGGTGAAGCCGTCCCTGCCGAGACGCTCGCCGATCGCAGCGCCGATGCCGCGGGAAGCGCCGGTGACGATGGCGACCTTGTTCTGATTGGCTGGCATTTTCTTCTCCTTCGTTTTTCGCGCCGCAGCGCGTTTCGGATGGGGAGAAGATGGCGCTTTCCGTTCGGCGGATAATCAGGCATTCTTCGCCAACACTATCCGAGGATCGCGAACAAAAAATCATGGACCGATTTGACGCCATGCATGTCTTCACCCGCGTGGTCGAGCGCCGGAGCTTCACGCTGGCGGCCGAGGATACGGGCCTGCCGCGCTCGACGGTGAGCGATGCGATCAAGGAGCTGGAAGCCCGTCTCGGCGTGCGCCTACTGCTCCGGACCACGCGGCATGTCAGCCCGACGCTGGACGGCGAGGCCTACTACCAGCGTTGCCTTTCGATCCTCGCCGATATCGAAGATGCGGAAGGCGCGTTCGCCGGCGTCAAGCCGAAGGGGCTGCTGCGCGTCGACGTGCACGGCACGCTCGCCAGGCATTTCGTGCTGCCCAACCTACCGTCCTTCCTCGAAACCTATCCGGAGATCGAATTCTACATGAGCGAGGGCGACCGGCTGGTCGATCTCGTGCGCGAGGGCATAGACTGCGTGCTGCGGGTCGGCACGCCGCAGGACAGCGATCTGATCGCCCGGCGTGTCACCATGCTGGACGAGGTGACGCTCGCTTCACCCGGCTACATCGAAAAATTCGGCCTGCCCGAGCACCCGGAAAGGCTCGACGGCCACCGAATGGTCGGTTTCCGCGCGACCGGCAGCATCGCAGCCCTTCCACTGGAGTTCACCGTAGACGGCACTGTGCGCAATATCGTCCTTCCCGCCACCGTGACCGTCAACGCGGCGGAAAGTTATATTTCCACCGCTCGGCTGGGGCTCGGCCTGATCCAGATCCCGCGCTATCACGCAACAGACGATCTCGCGGCCGGTACGCTGGTCGAGGTGCTCTCCGCTTTCCCGCCGACCAAGACGCCGGTCTCCCTGCTATATCCGCGCAGCCGGCAGCTTTCGCCGCGGGTGCGCGTCTTCATCGATTGGCTGGTCCGGATATTCGCCGAAAGAGCGTGATCAACGAACCTGGTGAGCTTCACAGTACCTGCACGGGGTAGATGCTCAATAGACCGTCCGATTTGCCGCCGTTTGTACGCAATCACCGCCTGCTCGGCCTAGGTGCCTTTTCTCCGGGGAGCCCCAGTAGCATTCATATCCGTGCGACTGCGTGAGCACGCAGATCACTGGTAGCTCCCAGATGATCGTTATGGATGCGGAAAGCCTTTATGGCCCAAGGAGACACAATGCCGGACAGCAAATTTCTTACCCCCGAAGAGGTAGCAGATCGTTATCGCGGTGGCATCTCAATTGGCACGCTGCGAAATTGGCGCGCGATGCGCATTGGGCCGTCGTTTGTAAAGGTCGGAAAGGCCGTCCTCTACCCAGTGGACGAGCTTGATGCGTGGGACCGAAAGAATAGAGTGCAGTGCGGTGCGTCAACGCGACTCACCCTTCAAACGGGTGATCGAGCGTGATGGTCACGGTAGGGCAATAGGAACCTGCCGCAAACCACGCTGCGTTAATCCCAGCAAAGGCCGCGATTTTTGCCAGCTATCCGAAGACGCCACCTGCCCCAGCGGAGCCTCGCTAAGCGGCGACAATCCGCCGCCGGTGCTGGCATGGAGCGTTCCCTGTCGTCGATCGCACCTTCCGTGACAGTCACGCGAGCCGCGTGTCCGATTGAGCGCCTGGGCAAACAGCCTCTGTCCCGCGCTGCATAAGCCGATCCGTTGTCGATAGCATGCGGCGCTCTCGTTGCGCGGAAGCGCTTCTCGGCAGCCTCCAGCATCATGTCGCGCGCGTCGGAGCCCGGAGATGCCTGCATTCGCGACCGCAGTCCAGGCGATAATCTCGCGGTCGAAGGCATCGATGATGAAGGCGAGACGAATGATCTCGCTATTCCAGCAAGTGAACTCCAGGCCGTCGGAGCACCAGCGCAGGTTCGAGCGCATGACCATGACCTTGCCGTCATGGATGCGGCCCTTGCGAACAGCCGTATGCTTCTCCAGCAACATCGCGTGGTTGCCCATGATGGCGATGAACCCGTTTGGCGTTGACGACAGGCTTATCGGCGGCTCGCCTTTCGCGACTGAGGAGCGCGGCGATCCGCCGATAGTTATAGGTCGGCCTTTGATCCACCAGCCTTCGAATGGCGGGCAGAAGTCCTGCGTCCTCGGCCTTGTAGTAGGTGCGACGCGGCTTTGATTTGCCTTTCAAGCGCTCGACGAGGTTGGAACGGGAGACGCCCAGCGTATCTGCGACGGTCTTCATCGAGAACCGTCCTTCGGCAACAAGATCAGCCGCGACATCCGTTTTTTTGAGTCTGCTTTAGAAAGGACTTCGCGGAGTATCTCCACCTCCATCGTCTAGCGGCCGAGCATGCGCTCCAGCTCGCGGACGCGATCCTCCAGCTTCTTCACTTCCGAATTGCCGACAACCGCCTCGTCAGAACCCACAGCTGCAGCACCTCCCTCGCTCAAGAGCCTGCGCCACCGGTAGAGCACATTGGGCGCAACGCCACAGCCGCGATGCTCAATGGTTGTCAGCTTCTGCTGGGTTGTCCACCGCCTGCGGCGGACATCACCCGTCAGCAATTCAATGTGTCGGTACTCGTTAGACATAAGCCTATACCTAAGCCTGTGCTTGAGCCTTTCTGCTTATACCGACTGTCCGGTCGAAACGGGGGGCAGTTCACCAGACAAATGGCAATAGCAGGTTATCAGGGTCTCAGACGCGACGGCGTAGTTGGTCCGTTGTAGGCATGCCCACTTCCCTTCAAATTGGAATTGCGGGAGCGGTTGTGCGGACGCATTGCTGCCCGATGCTGAGGCTCCGGATTATGCGCACGATGAAGACTGCTTGGCCAGAAGGGGCGACCATAAGCCACTAGGGTACATATTCGTGGACAATCTCCAAATCGTCCTCGGGCGCCGATTTCGTCGGACGGATGGGCGCGTATTCGCCGTTGGCCACCAATCTTTGCTTAGCGGATCTGCGACAAGAGCCTGTCCATGCTATTCCGTGCGTCACCGTAGAACATGCGGGTGTTGTCCTTGTAGAACAGCGGGTTCTCGATGCCGGAATAGCCCGTACCCTGGCCGCGCTTGGAGACGAACACCTGCTTGGCCTTCCAGACTTCAAGCACCGGCATGCCAGCGATCGGTGAGTTCGGGTCTTCCTGGGCGGCCGGATTGACGATGTCGTTGGAGCCGATGACAATCACGACATCGGTTTCGTGGAAGTCTTCGTTGATCTCGTCCATCTCGAGCACGATGTCGTACGGAACCTTCGCTTCGGCCAAAAGCACGTTCATGTGACCCGGCAGACGTCCGGCGACCGGATGAATGGCAAAGCGGACGTTCTTGCCGGCCGCCCGCAGCTTGCGGGTGAGCTCGGAGACGGATTGCTGCGCCTGCGCCACCGCCATGCCGTAGCCCGGCACGATGATGACGCTGTCGGCGTCGTTAAGGGCTGCGGCCACGCCATCGGCATCGATGGCGATCTGCTCGCCGGTGATTTCCATCTGTGGGCCGGTGGTCGCGCCGAAGCCGCCGAGAATGACCGACAGGAACGAGCGGTTCATCGCCTTGCACATGATGTAGGAGAGGATCGCACCCGAGGAGCCGACCAGGGCGCCGGTGACGATCAACAGGTCGTTGCCGAGCGTGAAGCCGATGGCCGCGGCCGCCCAGCCGGCATAGCTGTTCAGCATCGACACCACTACCGGCATGTCGGCGCCGCCGATGCCCATGATCAGGTGATAGCCGATGAAGAAAGCGGCGAGCGTCATGACGAGCAGCGTCCAGGTGCCGGCACCATTGACGTAGAGCACCAGCAACACGAACGAGAGAAGGGCAGCACCGGCGTTGAGCAGGTGACCACCCGGCAGCTTCTTTGCCTTGCCGTCGACCTTGCCGGCGAGCTTGCCAAAGGCGATGACGGAGCCGGTGAAGGTGACGGCGCCGATGAAGACGCCGAGGAAGACCTCGACCTTCATGATCGACAGTTCCACCGGTTCCTTGTGGGCAAGGATCGCGGCAAAGCCGGTCAGCGCCGAGCGTGCGGCCGCATCGAGACCGGCGACGTCAGCCGCCTCGATATGGGCGTTGAAGCCGATGAACACGGCGGCAAGACCGACAAAGGAATGGAGTGCCGCAACCAGCTGCGGCATCTCGGTCATCTGGACGCGGGAAGCGACGAAATGGCCGAGCACAGCGCCGCCGGCGATCATCAGGACGAAGATGAACCAGTTGCCGACGTCAGGCCCGAAGACCGTGGCGACAATGGCGAGTGCCATGCCGGTCATGCCGTACCAGACGGCGCGCTTGGCGCTTTCCTGGCCCGAGAGCCCGCCGAGCGAGAGGATGAAGAGAACGGCTGCCGCAATATAGGCGGCCGATACGATACCGATCATCATGATGTTTACCCCTGCCCGATCAGGATTTCTGGAACATGGCGAGCATGCGCCGCGTGACGAGGAAGCCGCCGACGATGTTGATCGTGGCGATCAGCACCGAGAGCGCCGCAAGCAGCACCACCAGCCAGTTGCCAGACCCGATCTGCAAGAGCGCGCCGAGAATGACGATGCCGGAGACCGCGTTGGTGACGGCCATGAGCGGCGTGTGCAGCGAATGCGAGACGTTCCAGATGACCTGGAAACCGACGAAGCAGGCGAGCACGAAGACGACGAAGTGGCTCATGAAGGCCGGCGGTGCAAACGCGCCGACCAAAAGCAGCAGCGCCGTGCCGACGGCCAGAAGCGTCAGCTGGCTCTGCGTCTGGGCCTTGAAGGCTGCGGTCTCGGTAGCACGCTTTTCCTCGAGCGTCGGTTCCTTCACCTTCTCCTTTGGTTTCTGCGCCGCGATCGCGGCGATCTTCGGCGGTGGCGGCGGATAGGTGATGGCACCCTCGAAGGTGACGGTCGCGCCCCGGATGACGTCGTCCTCCATGTTGTGGACGAGCTTGCCATCCTTGCCCGGCGTCAGGTCGGTCAGCATATGGCGTATATTGGTGGCATAGAGCGTCGATGCCTGCGCGGCCATGCGGCTCGGGAAATCGGTATAGCCGATGATGACGACGCCGTTGTCGGAGACGATCCGCTGATCGGCAACCGTCAGGTCGCAGTTGCCGCCGCGCTCGGCGGCAAGGTCGACCACCACCGATCCCGGCTTCATCGCCGCCACCATGTCGGCAAGCCAGAGTTTCGGTGCATCACGGCCGGGGATCAGCGCCGTGGTGATGACGATATCGATCTGAGGCGCAAACTCGCGGAACTTGGCAAGCTGCTTCTCGCGGAATTCCGGTGAAGAGGGAGCCGCATAGCCGCCGGTTGCAGCGCCATCCTGCTGACCGCCCCCCTCACCATCGGCAAAATCGAGATAGACGAACTCGGCTCCCATGCTCTCGATCTGTTCGGCGACCTCAGGACGCACGTCGAAGGCATAAGTCTGGGCGCCAAGCGAAGTGGCGACCCCCATCGCCGCCAGACCGGCGACGCCGGCACCGATCACCAGAACCTTTGCCGGCGGCACCTTGCCAGCGGCCGTCACCTGGCCGGTGAAGAAGCGTCCGAAATTGTTGCCGGCCTCGATCACCGCGCGGTAGCCGGCGATATTGGCCATCGACGACAGCGCATCCATCTTCTGGGCGCGACTGATACGCGGCACCATGTCCATGGCGATGACGTTTGCGCCCTTCGCCTTGGCAAGCTCCAGCAATTCTGGATTCTGCCCTGGATAGAAGAACGAGATCAGCGTCTTGTCCGCAGACAAGAGCGCAGTCTCGCTCGGCTCGGGGGGGCGTACCTTGACGATCACATCGGCCGAAGCCCAGAGCGCCTGCCGCGTGTCCACTACCCTCACGCCCACCGCGCGGTACGCATCGTCTGGAAAACCTGCCGCGAATCCTGCCCCAGTCTCAATCAAACACTCATGGCCTAGCTTTTCCAGCTGGCAGGCACTCTCGGGCGTCAGAGCAACACGCGCTTCCCCCGAAAACCTCTCGCGCGGTGTAGCGATCTTCATAGCAAATCTTTCCCTAATCGGGACGACGCCGGTCGTCTCCGTTTCTAAAACATCGTTTAAAACGCTGATGGATGCTGGTTGGCTCGATTGCGATAAGTCTGCCGCACCCTCTTCCGAACAATCAGTGTTCAATGCGAAATTCTACGCATCAAATTTCAGAGGATCTTTCCCGGATTGAGGATGTTGCCAGGATCAAAGACCGCCTTGATCTGACGCATTAGATGAAGTTGCGGGGGCGGCCTCATGCGGCTCAGGCTGTCGCGTTTTAGAACTCCGATGCCATGTTCGGCGCTTATCGTACCGCCCATCTCTATGGCGATATCTTCAATCACGGCAGCAACCTGCGATCGCACCGCTAGAAAACTTTCCAGGTGAGCTGCTGTGGGTGGAAAAACATTAAAGTGAATATTGCCGTCTCCGACGTGGCCGAACGGGACTGGCCGGCATTCCGGAGCGATAGCGAGTACAGCCTTAGTTGCTCGCTCTATAAATTCAGGGATTGCATTGATCGCAACAGCCGTGTCAGATTTTACTGCCGCCGCTGTGGCGATCGTGGCGTCGGCCACGCCTTCCCGGATCCGCCAAAACTCACTACGGTGCTGCTCGCTTTGCGCAATAGTGCCATCGGTAATCAGATTCTCTTCGATCGCCTTTCCAAGCAACGCGCTAAGTGAAGCTTCCACGTCGTACTGTGATGCAGCCGTGTCAGCCTCAATAAGCAGATACCATGGTGCCTCTGAGCCTATCGGTGAGAAGCCCCCCTTCGCATGCGCAAAGTGTACGTCGAGACCGGATTTTGCTATTAGTTCAAATGCTGAGAGGCATTCACCCAGCGATCGCTGGAGCAGTTCCAACATCAGCAGAACTTGGTTGAGCGTAGCAACACTGACGAACGCTGTTGCTCGCCTAACCGGTAAAGGCCGCAACTTCAATGAAATAGCTGTGATAAGGCCTAAAGTTCCCTCGGAACCGATAAGCAAGTGCTTTAAATCATATCCAGCGTTATTCTTGCGAAGGGGCTGAAGCAGGTCGACCAGAGTCCCATCGGCCAGCACTCCTTCTAGTCCCAGCGCTTGGTCACGTGCCATACCGTAGCGTAGGACATTATTGCCGCCAGCGTTTGTGGCAAAGTTGCCGCCAATCTGGCTGGAGCCTGCCCCCCCGTGCTCGATACCAAGAAGAAAGCCCGCTTCACGAGCAACGGCCTGCGCGGCATGAAGAGTGACACCTGCCTCCACTATCATCGTTGCGCCAACTGAATCAACGGACCGAACTCGGTTCAGTCTCTCAAAACTGAGGACAATTCCGGGGCGACCGTCGATAGGAGTCGCTCCACCTGCAAGCCCGGTCCCTCCCCCGCGAGGGGTTATCACCACTCCGTGTGAGTGACACAGCTTCACTACGTTGGATACGTCCTCGGTGGTTTTCGGCCGAGCCACAGCGATAAACTTCCGCCCACGCGGAAGCGCGAAGTCCCCTTGATAGCCAGCCCTATCACTAGGACCGGTCAGAACGGAGCTAGGATCCAGTAGAAAAGACAACTGCGTCAAGAAAGCGTCGCTCATTTATTCACCAAGCTCTTCAAAGAGGCGATTACCGCTTCGCTGTCCTCTCGCGTTCCAACCGTGATGCGAATAGCTCCGTGCGTATCGCGCCACGGCATGCCAATGACGTAAATATTCTCTGTCGCCAGCTTGTTTTCGACCACTGAAGCAGAAAGCGGAGTGAGCACGGTGAGGAAGTTCGCAGCACTTGGTAGGCTGACAAAACCGAGTTCCTGAAGCCTGGCAGCCAACCAGTCGCGTTCCGCCGCAATCTTGTCGATCGTCGCATGGGTATGTGCGGGATCTCTGATCGCTGCAAGAGCACCCGCTAGAGCCACGGCGCCAACCGTGAAGTTGATCCTCGCACGACGATACGCATCAGCAACTTCGGCGCTGGAAGCGATCCCATACCCCACGCGCGCACCTGCCAGACCATAGGCCTTGGAGAAGCTTCGGCTTGCAATCCATGGCCCAGTTCGTCCCGCTAAAATAGGAAGTGTTTCCGGTCCCCCGGCTGCTAACCCAAACTCATAGTACGCCTCGTCGAAGTGCAACAGAAGATGATCGGGAAGCTCTTTGACAAGGCGTTCAATTTCTTTTTTCGGAAGAAGTCCACCGGTTGGATTGTGGGGCGAACTAACGAAAACAACTCTCGTTCTACCTGTGACAGCCTTCAACATCGCTGGTACATCGACTAAGCCATCTGCACGAACGGGTACGCCCACGAAAAGCCCACCCGCCAGCGCGGTGCTTTTTGCATACGCTGGAAAACCGGGCACTGGTGCCACGACCTCGTCCGAGGGATCAAGCGCGATAGCAGCAGAGGAAAAGAGTATCTCGTTGGAACCAGCACCTATCACTATACGGTCTGATGCAACGTCATTCCGCTCGGCGATGACATCCACCAGATCTGTACCGTTGTGATCGGGGTACCGATTTGTAGCCTCAGACGCCAATTGCATCGCCCTGATAGCCGCTGATGACGGTGGGTACGGGCTTTCGTTAAGATGCAGACTGCGCACTGGCTTCGACGAGTCTTTAGTCGGTGGTGTAACGCGAGCTGGAACGCTCACTAATGCTTTTATCCGCTGCGCCGGAAAGGATTCATTCTGCGGATGGGGAACACCCATTTTTGTACTCCGATATCGAAACTAGAAATCGCTGCGTAACCGCGGCGAACCGGCTCGCTAAATCGCGAAGCCGGAACTTTCCGCTAGTTGAACCGGGTCGCTAGGTTCGGCTGTCCACCAAAGTCGTCGGTACGAGGTCATCCAGCGCACCGGCAATGAGGAGTTTTCTCGCGGTCTCAATATCGGGAGCGATGAAGCGATCTTCCGTCATCGACGCCACATGGGCGCGTAGACGCTCCATCGCGATGGCTAGTTTCGGAGCAGGAAGATGAGGAGTCAGGAAATCGACGCCCTGCGCGGCCGCAAGCCACTCGAGCGCGATGACTGTGAAGCAGTTGTCGGTCACCGTTGCCAGCCTTCTTGCCCCGTGGCATGCCATTGAAACATGATCCTCCTGGTTCGCCGAGGTTGGGATCGAGTCGACGGACGCGGGATGAGCCAACATCTTGTTTTCGGAAACAAGCGCGGCGGACGTGACCTGCGCGATCATAAAACCCGAATTCAAGCCGGGGTTTGTAACCAGAAACGCCGGAAGCCGTGAAAGCGTGGGATCGACGAGCAACGCCTGTCGACGTTCTGAAAGCGAACCAATTTCACACAGGACCATTGCCAAGATATCCGCAGCAAAGGCAACCGGTTCGGCATGGAAGTTTCCTCCAGAAACGACCTCACCGTCTTTGGGGAAAACTACCGGATTGTCTGAGACGGAATTAGCTTCGGTTCCAAGAATTTTAGCGGCATGGCGTATATTGTCTAAGCAGGCTCCCATGACCTGCGGCTGGCACCGAAGGCAATATGGATCCTGCACCTTAATATCTTCCTTGTATGCGTTTCTGATCGGACTGTCTGCCAGAAGGTCGCGATAGGCGGCTGCCACATCGATCTGCCCGGGGTGGCGGCGTACCATTTGGATCCTTGGGTCGAAGGGGCTGTCATTCCCTCGCGCGGCCTCCACCGATAATGCACCGGTGACCACTGCCGCACAAAAAGCGTCCTCGGTCGCAAAGAGACCCGCTAAGGCAAACGCCGTGGATACCTGCGTTCCGTTAATAAGCGCCACTCCTTCTTTGGGACCAAAAGCCATGGGAGCCAGACCGGCCAGTTCCAGCCCCTGTTTTGCAGGCATGACATTGTCTTGGTACGTTACATTGCCTAGACCAAGCATGGCGGCGGCCATATGCGAAAGCGGTGCCAGATCCCCCGAGGCCCCCACGGATCCCTTGGCCGGGATGCATGGATAGACACCCGCGTTGGCGAGCTGTAGGAGCATCTCTACAACCTCCCACCTGACGCCTGAAAAGCCCTGCGCCAACGACGCCGCCTTCATCACAAGGATAAGGCGAGTGAGGTCGGTGGAGATTAGTTCGCCTGTTCCCGCCGAATGTGACAAAATCAAGTTTGCCTGAAGCTTAGTCAATTCATGATCTGGGATCCGCACACTCGCAAGCTTGCCGAACCCCGTATTTACGGCATAGATGGGTCTTCCGGTTTCGATCAAATCTTCGATTGCACGATGACTTGCAACGACGGTCTCTCTCACTGAGGGCGCCAGCTCAACTTTAGGCCCGTCGCGATATATGCGCCTCCACGTCGCCAGTGAAACTTCGCCGGGGTTCAAAACAACTGTATCGTTCATCGGGCATCTCCAACCTTTGTAGAACTACAGATCGCATCCTGCGACCTAGCATTTCTAATCATTGATATATTTCGTTAGATATTCTATCCAAGAAGCAATGCGTCATCGGAAAGCTCTTCACCTTGATCACGTTTAAACAAAGCCAGCAGATCAGGCACCGTAAGCTTAGACCTATCCTCTCCAGTCACATCGAATATTATGTTTCCGCGATGGAACATTACTGTCCGATGCCCGAACTGAAGCGCTTGAGCCATAGAATGAGTGACCATAACCACCGTCAGCTGTAGCTCATCTACGATGCGGCGAGTGAGATCCATCACGAAGCTAGCTGTTTTGGGGTCGAGAGCGGCTGTATGCTCATCGAGCAGCAGTACGCGCGTGTTGCCTGACGTCGCCATAAGCAGACTGACCGCCTGACGTTGACCGCCCGAAAGCAGGCCGACGCGGTCATCAAGACGTTTATCCAACCCGAGATCCAGTAGTTTCAGGCGGTTTTTAGCCTGTTCCCGGACGGAGTCGCTAATTGCGAGACGCATACCGCGTCCGTTCGTCCGGCCGAGTGCCAGCGCAAAGTTTTCAAGGATAGTTAGATCTTCACAAGTTCCCATCTTTGGATCCTGGAAAACCCTGGAGAGCAAACGAGCTCTTTGGTGAACGGACCACGAGGTGACATCCGAGCTGTCGATCAGAACGTTGCCAGCGTCAGGCTTGTAGATTCCGGCAATCACATTGAGTGAAGTTGACTTTCCAGCACCATTCGAGCCGATGACTGTGAGAAATTGCCCATTCGGGACTTGCAAATTGACGCCATTGAGTGCCGAAGTCTCAAGGGGCGTGCCTTTGTTGAAGGTAAGGCGGATGTCTTTCAAATGAATCACTTTTTTAACCTCCGCTTGATGTGTCTTCCTGCGCCGGTCGATTGACCGACCAGCGTAATCGCCACAAGAATGGCTGTTACGAGCTGCACGTCAGATGCGTAAAGGCCGAGAAAATCGGCGTTGAGCGCGAGTGCTACCGCGAGCCGATAGAGGAGCGCTCCAGCCAAACAGGCCAAACTGGCCAGGAAGAGGGTGCGGGAGGGGAACAGCGACGTCCCGACTATCACCGATGCCAGCCCTACGATGATAACGCCGATTCCCATATATGCATCGGCTGCGCCGAATAGCTGAGCGAACAGGGCACCAGCCATCCCGGTGAGGGCGTTTGCAATGCCCACACCGAGAAGTCGCATGCGACCGACATCGATACCGTTCGCTGATGCCATAGCTGGGTTTGCTCCAGCTGCACGCATCGACAAGCCAACGCCGGTCGCGAGGAAAAGATCGAGAGCAAGCTTAGCTGCTATCGCGGCAATGCCCAGGAACACCGGGGTCACGTAAATCCCAGGAATGCCAAATCCCTCAAAGCTGGAAAATACGGTATCGACATTGAGGAGCGGCTTGTTTGGCCCGCCCATTATTCGAAGATTAAGCGAGTACAACGATATGGCTACCAAGATGCCCGCCATGATGTGGAGAATCTTGAACCGCACATTGAGCGATGCGGTGATGTATCCGGCGACAAAGCCCGCCGCGGTCCCACACAGTGTTGCGAGCCAGGGATTGACGCCTGCGGTAGCGAGTACCGCGAAGACCGCAGCGCCCAAAGGGAAGGAGCCCTCGACTGTCATGTCAGGGAAGTCGAGAATCCGAAAACTGAGGAAAGCTCCGAGGGCGACCAGCCCGAACACGAAGCCGACCTCTAGCGTACCAAGGAGTTCATACAGAGACATGTGGCCTCATGCTATTGGAACTAGGTGGATAGGAGCGCCCGGCGGAAGCCCGCCGGAACGATGAAGAGCGTTGCATCTTAGGGAATGATCTGCGTCGCGCGCGCGCTGACGGCGTCGGGAATCGTCACTCCCATTGCGTCAGCTGCCTTCTTGTTCAAGAAGACCATAAATTTGGTATTTGCTTCGTGGGCGATCACCGGCGTGATTTCACCCACTTTCTTGCCCTCAAAGATGTCAGCAATCATGTTGCCGGCCACCTTGCCGACTTCGATATAGTCGATCCCCACTGCAGCCATTGCCCCCCGCTCTACACCTCCGGTTTCTCCGGTGAAAACCGGAGTCTTGGTGTCTTGGCCAATCTTGACGATCGCTTCGAGCGCGGAAACAACTGTGCTGTCGTTTGGTACGTATATCGCCTCGACTTTACCTAACAGCTTCTTGGCTGCCAGGATCACCTCGTTGGTGGTAGGAGCTGGCGACTCGACAATCTCAATATTTGCGTCTTTCGCAACGATCTCCAGTCCCTCAAGGGTAGAGATGGCGTTGTCTAGCCCCGGATTGTAGATGAAGCCCACCCGCTTCAAGTTTGGCACTATTTCCTTCATGAGCTTAAGCTGCTCTGAGAGCGGCGCCGCGTCGGAAACCCCTGTAATGTTTGTTCCTGTAGGTTCGTATCCCTTAATGAGCTGAGCTTTTACTGGATCAGTTACCGAGGCAAAAACGATCGGTATTTCCTTGGTCGCAGTGGCAACGGTCTGGGCCGTTGGAGTCGTGATCGCCAAGACAGCATCGACATTCTCGCCAACGAATTTCTTAGCGATTTGCTGCTGAGTAGGCATGTTCCCGTTGGCGTTCTGATAGTTCACCACGAGATTTTTCCCGGCGACGAAACCACGGTTCGCAAGTGCCGCGATCGCGCCATCACGAGTTTGAATGAGTGCAGGGACCTCAACGATGGTTGAAATTGCAATCGTTTTGGAATCTTGCGCGAAAACACTGCTCGCTGCGACTACCATCGCGGCGCCCACGGATGCGCCTAGTGACAGATATCTCATTTTTGTTCCCTCCCGGATTTACAAGCTTTGACATCCAGCGGCATTGCTTGTTCGGCTCCAATTTACCTTTGTGAGCCAGTTGACGTCGCCAACCGATGATGCCACTATATGAGCATCACAACCACGATATGAGCAATGAAAAATAAACCTGTCAATAGTAATTCGGATAACAACCCTGAAGCCGATGGCTCCGCGCAAGGAGTGGGCTTGCTGGTGAAAGCGTTTCAAATTCTCGATCTCTTCACGGATGCAAGACCTTCATGGACGCAGGCGGAATTGGTTCGCGAGACGTCATTGCCACGGTCGACACTTGGCCGCCTCGTGAGGTTCCTCGCGGCTCGCGGTTACCTGTTCGATGAACACGGCCGCTACCGATTAGGGTTCGCTGCAGTCGACCTTGGACGAAGAGCACAAGTCCAGTTCAACTTGGTCGATCTACTTGATGACCTGCTCGAATATCTCGCTCAAACGACCGGCGAAACGGTTATGCTGACAGCTTATGATGAAGCGCAGTCGCGAGTAGTATGCTTGGCTCAAATTCCGAGCCGGCAGGGCGGGTTGCGAGTATTTGAGAATGTCGGCGCTGCATTTCCGTTGCACTGCGGAGCGTCATCAAAAGCAGTGCTGGCATTTCTTCCTCAAAAGCAGATTGACACCGTGCTCATGGGTGACCTTCGTCCCTTCAATCAGCAGGCGAAAGCGCGTTCTGTCGAAGAGCTTAGGACTGAAATTCACGCCATCCAGACGTGTGGCTACACGATCTCCCACGAAGAAACTTACCCTGGAGTTGCAGGCTTCGGCGTTCCGATCCTAACGCCCGGAGGGCGGCCCTTGGGCTCTTTCGCGGTCGCCGCCCCGCTGCAGAGAACAGACGATGCGAATGTAGAGCATTACTTGGAACAACTCCGCCACGTCGCGTCGCAATCCAGTTTACGTTTAAGTGGAAGAGGAGCGCCGCTAAATGGCGAATGAAAATCATCATCACACCTCGTCAGCGATGAGGGCCTGGCAATCTAAAACGCCGGGAGTTGACGCGATGGTACTCGCTGACGTACCGCGCCCCTCGCCTCGCGAGGGCGAAGCGCTCGTGCAGGTAGCAGCCGCAGCAATTAACTTTTCAGACGTTTTGATGCTCGACGACAAGTATCAAATTCGCCCGCCACGCCCGTTTATTCCTGGACAAGAACTGGCCGGAACTGTCGTAGAGGTTGGCCCTGGATGCAACTTAAAGCCGGGGGATAACATCGCCTCAAAGGTGGAGTGGGGAGCGTTTGCTGAATATGCTTGCGTTAGCCAAACCATGGCAATGCGTGCGCCAGATGGCGTATCTTTAATTGACGCAGCGGCGCTTCCCGTAACTTACACCACCTCCTATGTTGCACTGACCGAAAGCACCAAGCTCAGGGCTAACGAGACTGTCCTAATACTCGCCGCCGTCGGTGGCGTCGGGGTCGCCGCCATCCAGATCGCATGCCACATGGGCGCGCGTGTGATCGCGGCGGTAGGTGGGGGTGACAAAGTAGAGCTAGCTCGTTCACTCGGCGCCCATGAAGCAATCGATTATGGCACCGAGAATTGGATCGAGAACGTACGCTCCCTCACGAAGGGTCGCGGCGTAGATGTTATCATTGATCCAGTGGGTGGAGGCACAGCGACTGACGCTCTTCGACTACTCGCCTGGGAAGGTCGTTATCTGGTTGTAGGGTTCGCCTCGGGCAAGATACCTGCGATTCCGGGCAATCGCCTTCTCTTGAAACGAGCGTCAGCAATAGGCGTCTACTGGAATCACGACCGGGACCGGGAGATGCTTGGACGGGTTTCCAAAGGTCTCTACGCGATGGCTGAGGCCGGTGCGCTTCGGCCCCACATAGGTGGGCGCTACACGTTCGACGAGCTTCCAACTGCGCTTACTGATCTAGCAAACCGCAAGACAGTCGGCAAAGTCATCATCACATTCTAGGGGAAGAAAGATGGAACAAAAGCTGCGAAGTATTCTGCAGGGCGTCCAGGTACTTGATCTGACCAGGGTAATGTCAGGCCCATTCTGCACCGCCATGCTCGCTGACCTTGGTGCCGAAGTTATAAAAATCGAGATGCCCGGCTTCGGAGAAGAGGCGCGCCATTTCGCACCACACGTCAATGGTGAAAGCACATATTATGCTTTGCTCAATCGCGGCAAGAAAAGCGTATCCGTCAACATGAAGACAAAAGAGGGTGTCGCACTCATTCGGGACCTAGCTCGTAAGGCTGACGTGATCGTTGAGAACTTTCGACCAGGCGTCATGGAACGCCTAGGACTTTCACACGAATTGCTACAGCAGGACAATCCACGTTTAATCTATGCTTCAATATCCGGTTTTGGGCAAACCGGAACCTATTCCGATTACCCCGCTTTCGATCTCGTCATTCAGGCGATGAGTGGCCTTATGAGCCTGACAGGCGAAAAAGGTGGGCGCCCCATGGCTGTCGGCGAAAGCGTTGCTGACGTATCAACAGGAATGTTCGCCGCTTTTGGCATCACGGCCGCACTGTTTGATCGGGAAAAGACCGGTATCGGCAGGCGATTGGAAGTCGCCATGCTGGATTCTGTTTTCTCGATGCTTCTCACCGGGCTTGCTCGCCGGCTGTTCACAGACAGACCGTGCGAGCGGGTGGGAAATCGCCATCCCGAAACGTACCCTGTAGACTCATTCTCCACTCAGACAGGCGACTTTGTCATTGTAGGCTTCTCTGACGCACTATATTCGCGCATTTGTAACGCGATCGGTCGACCGGAACTTGCCGACGATTCACGCTTCCGCACAAACCAGGATCGCAACAATAACGAGCAGCTGTTGCGCAACTCCATCCAAGAGTGGGCCGCCGGGCGCACGCAAGAGGAAGCTCTTGCCGCCCTTAGGAATGCCGACGTCCCGTCAGCACCAATATGGTCTCTCGACGATGTGATCTCGAGTGGTCACCTGCAGGCGCGCGGGATGTTGCAGCCCGGCATCAACGCCGCCCTTGGCGACATCAAAGTTGTCCCGCAACCCGTGCATTTTTCAGGAGCGCCGGATCCAGGCGTCGTTCGAACTCCGGTCCTCGGGGAACATACCATACAAGTTCTCGCGACTAAACTCGGCCTCGACAGCTCTGCAATTGAAGCGTTGCGCGTGGCAAAAGCTATTTGATTGGACGTTACATGAACTCATCGCACAATGAGCGTATTATCCGCTCTCCTCGTGGTACGGATCTCAACACGAAAAGCTGGCATACTGAAGCGCCCTTGCGGTTGCTAATGAATAACCTGGATCCGGATGTAGCCGAGAACCCCTCGGACCTAGTGGTGTATGGTGGCATTGGTCGCGCCGCGCGAAACTGGGAGAGTTTCGAACAGATCGTCGAAGTTCTTAAGAAGCTTGACGATGATCAAACACTTCTGGTCCAATCTGGAAAGCCCGTCGGCGTATTTAGGACGCATCGAGAGGCGCCACGGGTGCTTATCGCAAATGCGAACTTGGTCCCGAACTGGGCCACCTGGAAGCATTTCTCTGAGTTGGATCGGAAAGGCCTCATTATGTACGGCCAGATGACCGCCGGGTCATGGCTCTACATCGGAAGTCAAGGCATCATTCAAGGGACCTTCGAGACGTTCTCCGAAGTCGGCAGACGTCATTTCGGCGGCAGTCTCGCTGGTCGTTTAATCCTCACCGGGGGACTTGGGGGAATGGGTGGTGCGCAGCCACTCGCCGCCACAATGGCAGGCGCTTCCTGTCTCGTCGTAGAATGCCAGCCAAGCCGTATCGAGTTTCGTCAGCGCACGGGATATCTCGACCAGACAGCGTCCAATCTCGACGAAGCACTTGCGATATTAGAAAACGCTAGAACCCGAAACGTTCCAGTTTCTGTTGGGTTGGTCGGGAATGCAGCGGAAGTGTTTCCGGAAATTCTTTCGAGAGGCCTCGTTCCAGATGTAGTGACGGATCAAACATCAGCTCATGATCCAATCCATGGCTACCTACCCGTCGGCTGGACAATTGAAGACTGGTTGACACGGCAAAAATCCGACCCGATGGGGACGTCAGAAGCAGCAAAGGAGTCCATGGCTGTACAGGTCAGGGCTATCATCGCCTTCAAACAGAAAGGCGCCATTGCACTCGACTACGGGAACAACATTCGCGCGATGGCTCATGATAAAGGCGTTGAAGATGCTTTTTCGTACCCGGGATTTGTAGAAGCGTACGTTAGACCACTCTTCTGCGAGGGGAAAGGGCCTTTCCGATGGGTCGCACTATCTGGCGACCCGGAAGACATCTACAAGACGGATGCCAAGGTACGTGAACTTATCCCTGATGACCCCGTTCTCCACACTTGGCTGGACAAGGCGCGCGAACATATCAGGTTTCAAGGCTTGCCTTCGCGAATTTGTTGGCTCGGGCTTGGCAAACGAGATCTCATCGCCAGGGCGTTCAACGAGATGGTTGCTTCAGGTGAGTTGAAAGCACCACTTGTGATTGGTCGTGATCACATGGATTCGGGCTCTGTGGCCTCTCCTATGCGCGAGACCGAGGGGATGCGTAAGCGTGGCGTAATGACCGCGCGGAAGCATTTGGTCTGGAGCCGGATAGTGTCCACTGTGGATTTAAGTGGACACTATGATTGGGTGGACCAGTTCCAAGGAAGGAGTTCGTCGATCCTATTTG
>NZ_SRXN01000044.1 GCF_004827385.1 Ensifer sp. MPMI2T | reverse complement strand
GGCGCGAAAGAGGAACTTGCGGCGCAAAACCGACGCCTCTTCCCATTGTGCGCTGTGCCGGCCCGTTGATGCTCCCGCCGAAGAAATCGCCGCCGCCGATTCCCTGGCGCCGAAGGCGGGTCGGCGCACTGATGCTCCCCATCGCTCAAGCTTATGTCGATCGCTCGATGGGACACGATACGGATCGTCGCGGAACCGGGCGGTGCGGCGGCCTTTGCCGCGCTATTGAGCGGAAAATATACGCCGGAGCCAGGCGAGCAAGTCTGCGTCCTTTATAGGCACGGTGCGCACGTCGCTGCGAAAACGGCCAACTGAAAGAACATTCAGCGAACAGCTACTTTGACCTCGGCGCCGATGCGCCCGACGGTGGCGTATGAACGCGAAAGACACGAGCGATTTCAGCTGCTGGACGGTGTTCACTTAACATGCCGATGACTTCGGAGCGCTGATCGAGCGTTAGTTCCTGACGGCGTCCACCCTTTAGCCCGCGTTGGCGGGCTGCCTGTAGACCCGCCATTGTGCGTTCCCGCACGATAGCACGCTCGAATTCGGTGAACGAACCGAGCGTCTGCATCATCATGCGTCCCGCCGGCGTCGTCGTGTCAATTGCCTCGGTCAACGAGCGGAACCCCGCGCCGGCAGCTTCGATCTTCTCGAGGATGAGAAGCACGTCCTTGAGTGACCGCGTCAGCCGGTCAAGCTTCCAGACGACAACGACATCCCCCTCATCGAGTTCATCGAGCAGCCGGTGCAGTTCGGGCCGATCCAACGTCCGCCTGACGCTCTTTCTTCATGGGTCCGCTTGCAACCGGCATCCTTGAGGGCACGCAGTTGCGGTGCCAGATCCTGAGCATCCGCCTTGGAACCGCGCGCATACCGTTCGCCACCGGCATGGCTCCGAGCCGGAAGATCCCGCGATCTGCCTGATTTGTCAGGCCGTACCGACCAGCGATCTGGTGCGCGACGTCTGACCAGTGTCGCCTGCAATTTACGGATGACGACCGTTGCCATCCACTGGACGATCCGCTCAATGGCAGGAGAGCCGACTTTTTGTCCCGTGATCCGAAACCCGCACCGGGAGGTAGAATGAAGCGGAACTTCCCGCGTCTCGCCTTTGAAATCACAAGCGCCGACTCCGGTCTGACGCATCAAGCTAAGCTCTTATTCCGACTTGGTGCGAAGGCGCTGGTGACCGGTTTAAGGCAGTTGATAGCCGTCGGGCCAGAACTCGGCGATTTTCCGGAACACTCATCATCGTCATATGGTCGCCTGGGATAGGAATGGCATGAACACACGCCGGACCTATGATATGTTGCCGCCCAAGCATGCGCGAGCTTACCTCTTGACCATCCATATTTTCTTCAGTTCCTGCACGAAGGTTGATGAGCGGCTCAGTGGCATAAAACTGATGTATTTCGATTGGCAGGGACGGAACTCGATACGATTGCACCGCTTGTTGGAACTGGTCGATCCTTTTATACATCAAAGCTTCGCTTTGAATATCGCGATCCGCATGTAGGGCTCCAAGTTGCTGTGCCTTCTTGAGCAATTGAGCGATTGAATTTTGTTCTGCAAGACGTTTCATGAGTTCGAGGGTGTCATCGTCCACGACGTCAACGGAGCTCGGGACGGTTGAGATAGCCGCGCGCAACCCCTGCCCCGCCGACATAGAGCTCGCCCACAGCCCCGAATGGAACGGGCGCGCCATTGCGGCATCGATCTGGTGCGACGGGTTGAGGCCCAGGAAGTCTTCGGCCTGGCCACGCCGCTCCTTACCACCTCATCGGGAGACAAGATGGGTAAGACGGCGGCGGGCGCGGTGTGGCTCAACGCCGACCGGCTCTCGCCTTATGATTACTGGCAGTTCTGGCGAAACACTGAGGACGCGGATGTCGGCCGTTTCCTGCGGCTCTTCACTGATTTACCGCTCGATGAGATCGGCTCGCTGGAGCAGCTGAGGGGTGCGGAATTGAACGCGGCTAAGGTGAGGCTCGCCAACGAGGCTACCGCGCTCGCTCATGGCGAAGAGGCCGCAAAGCACGCAGCGGATGCAGCCAGGCAGGCGTTGGACAAGGAACTGCCGCCGACGGATTGCCCCTGGTCGAGCTGACATCGGCCGAAATCGCTGAAGGCGTAGCCTTGGCCGATCTTGTCGTCCGCGCGGGGCTGGCCGCGTCAAAGAGCGAGGCCCGTCGCGTGATCGCTGGGCGTGGTGTCCGGCTTGACGGGGAGATCGTCGAGGACGCTGAGCGTCGCATCGATATGCTATTCGTTCCTTCGCGGCTATCGCTGGGGCGTAAGCGCCATGTCGTGATCCGTGTCGCCAAATAGCGCTACGTATGATTCCGATGTCCGGCGGTCCGTGGCAGAGCGTGTCCGCCGGACATCATGAACAGGTTTGTGAAACGCAGTGCCGTCAGCTTGGGCTGAACACGACGGCGGTTTGCTGCGCATTATTTTAGCATCACAACCGACCTCGCCCCGCACGTTATCGCCCCACTGCCCTATGCCTAGAAGGCATTCCGTCCGCTTTGCGCTCGGATCAGATCGCGGCCGTCCTGGAACCAGTCCGGAATGATCGGTCGCCGATCGGCTTGCGGGACTATGCCATTCTCCAACTCCTGGCGACCTACGGGTTGTACTCGGGGGAATAAGCCGTTGGCGGTTGGACGACATCGACTGGCGGGCTGACATCTTGAACATCCGCCACTCGAAGTCGGTCGCTCGTTCTCAGTTGCCATTGCTGGAGCCGGCTAAGAGCCTTGCTCCAGCGGCAGCCGAGACGCGAGGACGAGCCGATCATCGTAAATCGATACGGTGTCCCGATTGGCGCATCGGGTGTTCGCTTCAAACTGGCGGAATATGTCGCGGGGGCGACGAGGATCGCGCCGAACCTGGCCTCGAAGCACGTGACGCTTCACAGCTTCCGGCATGCAACAGCGGTGCATTTGGTGGCGGCCGGCGTCGACGTGACGGTGATTCGAAGCTGGCTTGGCCACGTCAGCCTCGACACCGCAAACCACTATGCTCAAGCGAACCTTGAAACCAAGCGTCTGGCGCTGGAGCGTCTGGAAGGCCTGGAGCAACCGGCGAAGAGACCATCGTGGAAACAGGACAAGAGTGTGCTTGCCTGGCTAGACAGCCTTTAGCGATCAGCGAAATAATGTGAAGGAGATCGTCAGAGATTGCCTTGTTGCGGCGAAAAACTGATGCTCCTTCACATTAAGGACGGCTGCTGATTACTCAAGGTGCTGAAGAACGACAAGCGGGCCATCATCACCGCGGCCGCCAAAGCCCAGGCAGCCGCCGACCCCTGCACGAGCTGCAGTCGCGCAAAGGGGATAGCAGGGCCGCTTAGCTTAGCGGCCCACTTCGACGTTTGTTTCTGCGACCGTTGGGCTAAGTTGACCGTGGTCAACTTAGCCTTTCGCCGTCGATCACGAATTGGGGGTTAACCTTTCATTAACTTAAAAACTCTTGCCGGATCGACAGAATCACCGCTACATGCGGTTAATAGGCGGAAAACTCGTTTAAAGTGCATGTGCAGGATTTTTCGATGAATGTGAAACCGAACATTCAGGACCAGATGGTGGAAGTGGATTTGCTGATCACCCAGCAAGCCAACGAGCTCTCCGCAATGCTTCACGAGCATCGGCTGGAGATGTTCCCGCCGAACGCTCAGAAGTCACTGCGGCCATTCCAATTGTCCGAGGCTGCGCAGTACCTTCGAGTAACAAGCGGTTACCTTAAGAATTTGAGCTTGGAGGGCAGAGGCCCGCAGCCGATGGTAACACCGTCCGGCAGGCGTTCCTATACGGCCGAGCAAATGCTCGAGATGCGTCATTTCCTCGACAAGAACAGTCGTTCCGCGGCCAAGTATGTACCTCATCGACGCGGGTCCGAACACCTGCAGGTGATCGCCACTGTTAACTTCAAGGGTGGCTCAGCAAAGACTACCACGACGGCTCATTTGGCTCAGCATCTTGCGCTCACAGGACATCGTGTTCTCGCCATCGACCTAGACCCGCAGGCATCACTTTCCGCGCTCCACGGCTTCCAACCGGAGATCGATCATAACGAGTCTCTGTATGAGGCCCTTCGGTATGATGACCAACGGAAGCCTCTTTCTGTGCTCGTAAAGAGGACAAACTTCCCCGGCTTGGACATCGTCCCAGCTAATCTAGAACTACAAGAATACGAGTATGACACTCCGCTAGCGCTAGCGAGGAATGACGGCTCCATGGGCCGCATCTTTTTTGGCCGCCTGGATGAGGCCTTAGCCGACGTTGCGGACAATTACGACGTAATCGTCATCGATTGCCCACCGCAACTTGGCTATCTGACCCTTACCGCTATGTCGTCCTCTACGGGAATTCTAATTACCGTTCACCCCCAGATGCTCGACGTCATGTCGATGTGTCAGTTCCTGCTGATGATGGGAGAGGTCATGGGCACGCTGAAACGGGCCGGGGCCAACATGCGTCTCGACTGGCTTCGTTATTTGGTGACACGGTACGAACCTACGGACGGCCCCCAAAGTCAGATGGTTGCGTTCATGCGCTCGCTCTTCAAGCAGCATGTGCTCGTCAATGAGATGCTGAAGAGCACCGCCATATCGGACGCGGGGATTACGAAGCAGACACTTTACGAGGTAGAGCGTTCGCAATTTACGCGAGCCACCTATGATCGCGCCATCGAATCCCTTCATCGCGTGAATGATGAGATTGTAGGTCTGATCCACAAAGCGTGGGGTCGGTGATGTCCAGAAAAAACCTCCTGACCTCAATTACTGAACGCAAGTTGACCACGGTCAACTCGACACCAACCGGCGAGAATCCGGCCCCGTCATTGTCGCCTGCCATGGAGCGCAATCGGAACCGCGGTGCTTTTGGAGCGATAACAAAGTCGATCGATGAGCTCGCTGAGAAGGCGCAGGCAGCAAAGGAGTTTGAAGCACGGTTGCTCGAAGGCGCGACCGTCATTGAGTTGGATCCTGAAAAGGTAGACGCCTCCTTTATCGCCGACCGCATGGAGGATGACGCGGAGGCTTTTGAAGGGCTCGTCGAGGCTATCCGTCAGAGGGGGCAGGACACTCCCATCCTGGTGCGACCACACCCGGAATCGGAAGGGCGCTACATGACGGTCTTCGGCCACCGAAGAGCTCGGGCCGCAAGAGTGCTCGGGAGACCTGTAAAGGCCCTTGTTAAGGAGCTGGACGACAAGAGTCACGTCATTGCCCAGGGGCAAGAGAACAGTGCTAGAGCCAACCTCTCTTTCATTGAGAAGGCCGTATTTGCCAGCAATCTCGAGCGCAGCGGTTACGATCGCGAAGTGATCATGGCTTCGCTGTCAGTAGACAAAACCGTGGTTTCGAAGATGGTATCGGTCACCAATGACATCCCAGTTGAGGTCATTCGCGCAATAGGTCCAGCGAAGAACAGCGGCCGAGATCGTTGGTACAGGCTCGCCATTAAGTTCCGTGATGCTGACGCAGTAGTAAGGGCAGGGGAGCTTCTGGGCTCTCCGGAATTTCAGTCCGCTGATAGCGATCAGCGCTTAGAGCTTCTGACGCAGCACCTTGATGCCGACAGGCCAAAGAAGAATTCGAGCAAATCTAATCCAGCAGCGAGGGCTTGGGCCCCCGAAGACAAGTTGGTTAGCGTCGTCGCAAAGGCGCGGCCGAAGGGCTTCACGCTCGACATTGCAAGCAAGGATGCGAAGCCATTCGGCGAATGGATCTCAAGCAATCTGAACTCTCTGTATGAGGCGTTCAGGAAGTCGGAGAAGTAGGAAAGAGAAATCGCAAGCCGCAAAAGAAAAAGGCCCCCAGACGTCACCGCCGTGGAAGCCCTTCTCATATCCTTAAGCAAGATCGAGAATCGCATTTCCACGAATCACTGTCAAGAGTCGGAGCGTCCGTTTGGGCGGCAGAATTCTTTTGCCTAAGTGAAGGCGGAAGGAAAATGCAGGTTGGAAATGTGACGACGCCCTTCGGGCGGCGGCCGATCTCGCTTGCCCAAGTAAAAGGGCAGATGCGGACGGCCGAAATCAGACCCGGCAAGACCGCCGACAAATGGAAGGTGTTTCGCGACGCCTGCGAGGCGAGGGTGGCGCTCGGCATCCAAGACCGCGCTCTGGCGGTTCTCGATGCGCTGTTGACGTTCTACCCGGACAACGAACTTTGCGAGGAGCGAGGTCTCGTCGTCTTTCCGTCGAACGACCAGCTCTCAGTACGCGCGCACGGCATCGCCGGGACGACGCTGCGCCGGCATCTCGCCGCGCTTGTCGACGCGGGCCTGATCCAGCGCAAGGATAGCGCCAACGGCAAACGCTACGCCCGCAAGGACGAGACCGGTGCGATCGAGGAGGCGTTCGGCTTCAGCCTGGCGCCGCTACTGGCACGCGCCGAGGAACTAGCGCACGCCGCACAACAGGTTGCCGCAGAGCGCAAGCGCTTCCGCATCACCAAGGAAGCGTTGTCGATCTGCCGGCGCGACGTCCGCAAGCTGATCAGCGCCGCGATGGAGGAGGGGGCTGCCGGCGACTGGAGACGCATCGAGGAGATATTCCTCAGCCTGACCGGGCGCATCCCCCGCACGCCGACCATCGCGGACCTACAGCAAATCCTCGAGGAAATGGAGATGCTCCGCGAGGAAATCATCAACCAGCTGGAAATTCACGAAAATTCCCAAAATATGAGCAGCAATGCTGTTCAAAACGAACGCCATATACAGAATTCAAATACCGAATCCAGCAATGAACTTGAACCTAGCTCTGGAAAAGAGCCGGGCGCGAAGTCGAACCAGACCAGCCGGCCAGCGAGCGAGCCGATAAAGGCATTCCCGTTGGGTATGGTGCTGAAGGCCTGCCCAGAGATCAACGATTATGGGCCGGGCGGTACGGTTGGAAGCTGGCGTGACCTGATGTCGGCGGCGGTCGTCGTTCGATCGACGCTGGGGGTCAGCCCGTCGGCCTATCAGGACGCCTGCGAGGTCATGGGACAGCAGAATGCCGCGGTGGCTGTCGTATGCATCCTCGAAAGGGCGGGGCACATCCACAATGCCGGCGGCTACCTGCGTGATCTCACACGAAAGGCGGCGCGTGGCGAGTTTTCGCTTGGGCCAATGCTGATGGCACTGATGCGAGCGAACCAGGACGCAGGCAGAAAGGCTGGATAAGGCGCTGTGATGAGTGCGTCTCGAGTGAAGGATCAGAAGACGGCTGCGGGGCTTATGTGCTTCGACGCGCATTGGCTCCGCAGCGAGCAGATGAGTCTTGAACGCTCATGCGGCGGCGAGCAGGAGCGTTCAATGCGGGCGGGTTCCGGTCAGCAGTTCCAGAAGAGCAGGATTGATGTAGAGGTTTTCCCGTCCAGCTTTCATCTCTGCCAGAATGCCGGCGTCGACGAGAGCCTTGAGGTAGACGGCCGCAGCTTGACGCTTGGCTATTCCGACAGAGACGACATCAGCGATCCGGCAATAAGGGTTGACGAAAATAACCTCGGCCAGTTCGCGCGAATAGATCTTCGGCAGGTCGCGACGCATCCTCGTGCCCGTCTCATCCAAGAGATCGCGGATTGCATGGATCTTCCTGTTTGACCACTCCGCCGTGTCGCGAATGCCTTCAAGCATGTAGAGGATCCACGCCTCCCAGGCGCCTTCGGTCGTTACCCTCAGGAGCCGATCGTAATAGGCGCGCTTGTTGCCGATGATGTAGCGGCTGAGGTAGAGCACAGGAATGTCGAGCAGGCCCTTGTCAACGAGATAAAGTAGGTTGAGAACGCGTCCAGTTCTACCGTTACCGTCGGTGAAGGGGTGAATGGCCTCGAATTGGTAGTGCATGACTGCGAGGCGGATCAGAGGATCAATATCCTCCGCCTCGTGGAGGTAACGCTCCCAGTTCGACAGCTTGTCCATTAGAAGGGCGCGGCCCTCGGGCGGAGTGTAGATGACCTCGCCGGTCGCCTCGTTGAATAGCGCAGTTCCAGGCGTCGCCCGTATGTCGAGATCGATGCCCTTGATCGTGCGGCAGACCTCGATTGCCATAGCTGTCGAGACCGGACGCTCCTTGAGCATCTGAAAGCCTTGGTGCAGCGCTGTGCGATAGCGCAAAGCCTCTTTCGTCGCGGCATCGGGGGGATTGCCGGCCTCGCCCGCAAAGCGGAACAGCCGATCGGTCGTTGTAACGATGTTCTCGATCTCCGAACTCGCCTGCGCTTCAAGCAAAGGGATTGAGTTGATCAGCACCGATTGGTTCGGAATAAGCTCGCCGGAGACCTTGAGTTCTGCCAGCGCCGCACGCGCGACGATGCAGGCTTTCAGTATGGCCTTGGTTTCGACGTCCTCTTTTGGGGGCAAGACTGGTAGATCGTTATAGGGGCGGTCCGGCCGGAACGGCATGCTGAAGCTTCCTTTTCCGGGCGAATTGATCTCCGGATGTGTCGACGGTGACGACATGTCATGAGAATGTGTCGATGGAATCGCATTTTATCGACATGTTGAGTCGTCAGCAATGACCGGGTACGTGCAAATTTCGGACCTGCGCTGCCGCTGCGAAGCAAGCTGGCGAGGCTTGCACACCTTGAGAGTGGCGAAGCGGTGCACCTCTCCTGAGTCGCTGCGATCCCGACGGACAGCGCCCCTCCTCCCAAAGCTGTCGTCAGTTGCGAAGCCCGGCGCATCTCCTCCGCGCCGGGCTTTTGCCGTTTTCGCAGGAACTCTATCCCGATTTTGCCATTCTTATCCATCAATTCCCGCAATGAGGAAGTCCAAGGAGGAGGGATAGTGGAAGTCAGCGCCAGTGACCGCGAGCTTATCGCGGTGATGAGACAGTATTTTGCCGCCAAAGCCGAGCTGGAGAGCTTGAAAGCACAATTGGAGGCGGCACGACAGGCAGCCGGCGAGGCGATCGCCGTATTCTACGATCCCCGCCAGAACGCCGAGCACGCCGCCGGCCTGCAACGCGCGCATCGCTTGAGGGGCGAGATGGTGTCGCTGATGCAGCGTGCTGAAGCCTGGGGCAGGGCAGCATCGGCCGCTGACCGGCACGATAGAACGGAGGCGGAAGCGGAACCGGAAGAATGGCAGCCGTTTGAGAAGCGGGCAGATGCACTCTTCGGCGCGTAGTCACGCTTAGACGACCAGCCGGGCCGCTCGTCCATTCTTTCGTTCCGCGTTGTTGTAATAGCTCGCCGCCTGCGCCACTGACTTGTGCAGTGATTGCTGCATCGCCTCCGGCAGGGGAATGCCGCGGTTTGCCGCCTCGGTCAGGTAGCCGGATCTTAAGCCATGCGCCGAAAACAGCGCCGGATCGAGGCCGGCCTGTTCGCAGCGGGCTTTCAGGATCAGGTTGACGGATTGTGGCGTCAGCGCCCGCCGGTCGACATTGCCCCACTGGTCGATGCGCCGGAAAACGGGCCCGTCCTTGATTTGCGCGTCGGACAGCCATCGCTTCAACACGGTCACCGGCCGGCCGATCAACAGCACATGTTCGTCATCGTCGGCGGTCGTCGTCTTGGTGCGGCCGAGGCGGATCGACAGGCAGGGCAGGGGAGGATAGGTCTTGTCGGACGGATCGGCGCGCACCGGCTCCTCGTCGGCGAGATCCTCGACGTGCAGCGCCGCCACTTCCGAGCGGCGACGGCCGCCGGAGGCAAAGGCGGCCAGGAGCAGTGCCCGGTCGCGCACATCCACCAGCCGATCGCCGGCACAAGCCTGAAGCACCTTCGCCAGGATATCGACCGTCACGGCCTTTTTGCTCTTGCGCTGGCGCGGCCGGTTACTTGCCTTGACCGCCAGCCTCAACGCGCTCTTCAGCGATGGCGCACCGAAGGCGCCGGTGAGACCGCGCCAGCGGGTGAGGATCGACCAGGTGGTCAGTCGTCGCCGCACCGTACCCGGCGCGTGCGGTCCGTCGGCCCTGAGCAGGCGCTCGGCGCGCAATCCGACTTCGACGTCTGCCGGCATGCCGTGGGCCCGATCCTCGGCGCGCTTAGCGGGATCCCAGAGGTGATGGGCGACGAATTTCAACAGCAGCGATTCCGGCGCCGGCCAGGGGAGGGGGGAACCGGTGGCAAGCTGGCACCATGCCTCGAGGTAGCCGAGATCGGAGGCGAGTGCCCGAAGCGTGTTCTCGCCCATGCCTTCGCTTGCCAGATGTTTCAGGGTCGCGACGTCGTCGTCGGTCAGCAGCGCGGCGAGCTGATCGCGCCGGTCGAACGGCAGGATGGCGTCGAGCGCGTCGAGTTCTTCGGCGCGGTGGTGCACCCCTTGGCTGTCTGAACCCGCGGCGGTCACGGTCGACGTCATTTCAACACTCCTTTTTTCCGACTGCGGACCCTGCTTATTGCCTACGAGGACTATCTGCGGCTGTCGCGGTGCGACCGTCGCGTCGAGGCGACGGCGGATTTGAGCGACGGCGATCTCGCCGCGGTCGAAGAAACCGAAATGGAGCCGGGCCTCGATCATCTCAATGCCGAACGGCTGAAGGAGAAAAATGCTGCCGGCTGAAGGCCGGTCGACCACGGCACTCATTCGGCCCAGGCGCCCGGCCGCCAGCGCTCGATGATCTGCTCGATTTCGCCGCGATAGTCAGTCGGGTATTCCGCGATCTCACGGCGGGCGAGGTAGGCAAACACCGTCGCCATATCGCTGGCAATCTCCCTGTCGACAGTAAACAGGTCGGCAAGGTCAAAGCCGCCGTTCGCCTCGGCATTCCACCAGGCCAGCACAAAATTGGCGGCGCGGGCACTTTGGCCGGTCTCGCCATGGGCGACGTTCAGGAGTTTTTCGAAGGCGAAGCGCGTCTCGTCGTCCATAGATCGGTCCTTTCAAGAAGCCGGCGCGTCGTGCTTTGCCGGTACACGCCGTCCCGCATCGGGCGCTTTGCGCGCCGGAGCAGTCGCCGACCCGCATGAATCCCTTCCATCATCGGCTCTTCGCGTGGGTGGCGCCGGCGATCATGGCGGCAGGCCGTGCTCATCACAAAGCTCATCATGGGCGGAACCGGTTCCGGCCGGCACTGTACGGCTGCCCTCGGACGCGAGATATCCCACACCCTTTGTAGGCCCGACGCGCGATCACGATCGCGAAGGCGGAAGGCACGCCCGGCGTTTTCGATATGCCGGCGGGCGGACACGGGCGTGTTCGGATCAGGGCTCATGCGCAAGTGGCCCCACGATGCTGACGCCTTCGCTCCGTGCGGCGGCCGCCATCTTTCGGTCGGCGGTCGCCAGCGGCATCGCACTTGATTTTGCCAGCGCAACGTAGGTTGCGTCGTAGCCCGACAGGCCATGCTTGAGGGCAAGATCAACGACGGACACGTCATTGCCGATGCCGCCGTCCTGCAAAGGCAAACCGCGCAGGCTCAAGGTCATGGCGAGCGCTGTTCCGAGGTTCAGCCGACCGCGTCGCTCCGCCATGATGAACAGGTTGCGGACCTCGAACCAGAACAGTGAGGGCACCAGGGCCGGGGACACTCCGAGCGCGGCGATCAGTGGCTCGGCGGCTTCACTTTGCTCGTCGGGCAGGAACCAGCTGGCAGCGATCGAGGCGTCGAGGACGAAGGTCATGGTCAGGCGCGGCCTTCGTCGCGCCAGGCGCGGATCTCGTCCTGGGTCACGGGTTTCGCCAGCGCCCGCATCGCCCGGATCTCGGCGATCGCGGTCTCAATGCTGCTCTCCTTGCGAATGCGCGAAAGCACGGCGATCGGATCGTTGCCGCGGGCGATAATGACCTCCTCGCCGGCTTCGACGCGGGCGAGCAGTTCGGATAGATGCGCCTTGGCCTCGGCGACCTTGACGGTCACGGTCATGTTCGTCCTCCGTGGGTTGGCATCTCTCGCCGCGCGGCGATGGAATTCCCATGCCTCTCGCGATCCTGCGCGATGATAGCGGCAGAATGGCGAGTTGGTCAAGCGCTGGACCCTATCACTATCGATACTTATATGCTATCAATAGTGATTGTCGAGGAAATTGGCGTCCGAATGACGGAAAAAGAACGCAAGTTAACTTCCGTTTACGTGATTTCTGGCGTTAATTCAAATGGTTAATGGATCGTGAACTCGAGCTGATGGAGCGTTGGGGACAGTACGTGGGGCAAATTGGGTGGCGGGACCGGATTTCTCTTTGCCGGAGGATCTTGTGGGTTGTTCGTGCAGCGCGATTGCGTTGGCGCATGTTCGGGGCGACCATCGTCATGAACGGAGGCCCAGCATGAACGGGATCGACCTTGACGCCTTGAGTGAAGCAGAGCTGATCGAATTGCACGATGCGATCGTCGATCGGCTCCACTTTCTGCATCAGCAGAAGACGACGCATGCCTTGCTTAAACTGGCGATCGGCGAGCGCGTGATGTTCGAAGACAATAGCGGCCAGACACAGGCAGGAATCGTCATCCGTCGAAACCGCAAAACGGTGACGGTGCACGGCGACAACGCCCGGCAATGGAATGTCTCACCGCAACTGCTACGAAAAGAAAAGCGAACTGATGAGGGCCAGAGCGGCAAGCTGGTGCCGTTTTCGAGAAAGGTCTGATTTAGCTCGGAATCATGACGAGTTGCGACAAAGGCGGTATTGGCCGTCCTGAGCTTCCCAACCCGAGACGATCCCCCAGGAAACGATAGAAAGAGATGCCGAGCTTTTGACAGGTCTTCATCAGCCCGAGCATGATGTCGCGGGCAATGCGACCGCCGACACTTATGGTGCCGCCGGAAATCTTTCGCCTGGTGACGAAGGAACGAATATCGCTCTCCGACGGGTTGGCGGGTCGTCGTGACCAGCCGTTCCTGTTTCGGTGTCGCCGACATCAGTTTCTGCAACAGGCGTTCGGCATGGACCCAACACAAGGCGTGGTTGGCGACGCGAAACTGGCCCGCATCGCCCGAAACGATCACCGTCCTGCCGAGCAGACCATGATGGCGGATGGCGCCCCACAGATCGCCGCTTTGCCGAGAGGGCGCAGAAGCTGTCGGTCGAGGATATCAATGCCCTTCCTGGCCAAATGCTCGAGGAACGCAACCTGGTCGGCGAATATTGCAGAGGGATTGGTGTTGAGCTTTGTCATGATCGCAGGCTCGACGCCCTGCGCCTTCAGCCAGTTCATCGCCTCGTCATTGAGAACATAGTTCTGATGACCGGCCCGCAGGATGGACAGGATATTAAGCCGCGACTTCGACAGGCTGGTGCGAAAGGTGGAAAAGCGCTCCCCGCCAATCTGGGTGGTGAAGGCATTCCGCCGATTTTGCCGCGCACCGGTATCGTCGACGGTGATGAACGGCGCCGAGACCAGCCCGGCATGCAGAACCGCACTGTCTTCCTCGACGAACTGCTCAAGGTCGGTGGTGAGCAGCCGGACGACCTGCCGCTTCGAGATCTCGACGCCGATGCTGTTGAGGATCGCGGTCAGGCGCGGCGTCGTGACCTGCCCCTCGGCATGCAGCGCCAGACAGGCGCGGCGCAGGTTCCGACCAAAGCCGCTGGAGACCCCTTCTGGCAACGGCGCGATGATCACCTTGCCCTCTGGTGTCAGCCAACGTTCGTGTCGATAGTTCACAAGTTCGGCCGCAAGCACCAGATCGCGCACGAAGAAGCTCTTGTAGCCTTTGAACCGAGAGCCTTCAGGCGCGTCGGCCCGCAGTGTCACGGTGCGCGTGATCCGGTACGTGTCACGCTTGGGGCCACGTGGCGATTTACCCGCCGCACGGCCAGCGGCGGGATGGGCTCGCCCTTGATCCGGAGCCGATCGCCGAGGTAGTGCCAGGACGACAGATCGAGCTTGCGGCAGGTTTTCATCAGCCCCAGCATGGTGTCGCGCGCCACGCGGCCCTCTCGGCTCATCGTGCCACCGGAGACCTTGCGCTTGGTCACGAAGCTGCGCAGATCGTTCTCCGACGCATTGGTGTGGAGCGGCGCTCCCGGTCGTTCCAGCACTTTGAGCAATTCGTCCTTGCGGCGAAACAGGCGCGCGAGCAGTTTATCAAGATCCGCGTAGCCGGTGCTGAGCGAGAAGATGCGGTCGAAGCGTTTGTGGAATGCGGCAGTGAGCCCAGGCGGTGGCTTTCGTGTGACGTTCTTCAGCGCCCGGTAGAACTGCCACACGACATCGCACACCGTCTCGACCAGACGCACCTGCCGCGGCGTTGTCGGCATTAGCTTTTGCAGCAGCCGCTCTGCATGAACCCAACAGAGCGCATGGTTGCCGACCCGAAACTGACCGGCGACGTCGGAGACGATGACGGTCTCACCGATGAGACCATGATGGCGGATCGATCCCCAGATGCCGGCTTCCGCCAGTACACGGATCGCCTGCCGGTCGAGAATGTCGATGCCTTTGCTCGCCAGATGTTCGAGAAATGGCACCTGGTTGCAAAAGCGTCTGGGTTCATGGCTGCGGATTTTGGCGACCAGCGCCGGATCGACGCGGCGGCGATCTGCCTCATCAGGATCGGCGTTGCCTGCAAATACCAGTAGGTGTCAGTGACGTGGGCATCGCCGAGGTAGGTGCTGAGGGCGACGATATGGCGGCCGACAGCATGAAATCGTGCTGGCATTGCTCAAGGGAGCGCCCGGCGATGTGTGCCGCAGATCGTGAAGGCGGGGGCCGGGTTGCCCGGGCTCTCCCCGCACACCGAGCGATCGTGCGAGCCGGAGGAAGACAGCGTCTGCCAGGAGGCTGATCAAGGGCAGCCAAGGTGCTCGCATTCGGCTGCGGCAGTTCAATCCCATCAGGAAGAACCGTCCTCCTGAGGATAATGTCGGCCAGACGCTTAATGGTAGTTACATGTCCAAGATTGGGTATGCACGTGGATTACTGGCTACATCCGAAACCATTATTATGTATTAGCTGTCTCCTGACGCTACTATATATTTTCTGCGTAGAGGTTCCTCCTCATCGTAACTTTTGTAATATAAAGTTGAGCGTCAAAGGGTCCTGATACATGACAGCGCGGAATTTGCCCGGCTTGTTCGACGACGTTTTGAAGCGCGGACGGCGGCGGGCTGCGTTTGCCGATCCGAGCGGCTACAAGATAGTCAGCGTGCGCTTACGATTGGCTGAATTTGAACCTTTCTCGGAGCAGTCACAGGCGGCCGGCCTGACGAACAATTTGGCATTGCGCATTGCGGCACGCCGGCTAGCGGGCTTCCTGGAAATTGTCGCCGAGACTCGACAAAACCTCCAGAGAATCACCAACAGCATCGGTCATATTGCCGAAGCGCTCAGAGATATTGGGGGTTCGCGGGCCGCAATGACACCGTGGATATGGCACGTTTTGAGAGGCACAGGCAGCAATTTGGTCAGGAATTCGCCGCGCTTGATGCCCTGCTTCGCACAATGCTGAATGTATCGCGGCGGCGGCAGGACGGTCGAAGGCTATTAAAGCCGAGCGGTGACAGGATCTACTGAAAACGACAACGCGAGATGGCCCGAATGCCCCACCCGCAAGCCGTGATCAGAATTGTGCCTCGCGGTGGCGCGCGTACTACGCGACAGATGCGGAGGCAGCTGGAATATCTGTCTCGCAGGGGCGCGGTTGATCTCCAACGCTCCGAGCGTCATCAAGGCATCGTACTGCTATACGATCACCTTGATGAGCTGGCGCGCAGTTGGGCCGAGCACACCGGTAATTATCAGCCCGTCCAGCCGGACGCAGAAAGCAACCAGGAACTAACCGCGCATATTGTCGTGAGTTTTCCGCGTGCCACCGATCGCAATAGAGCGCACGCTGCGGGCCGCGCGCGGGCGGCAAACATGTTCGGTTCGGGGCGGAACGGCGGTACATTCGACTACATCACCGCCTTTCACGTCTACCGGGAGCATCCACATCTGCATGTGGTCGTCAATCGCCGGGCACTGGAAGGGCATTGGCTAAAGATCTCACGACGCCACCCGCATCTGAACTACATCAACATGCGCGCCGCGCTTGTTGATGCTGCTGCCTATGATAATGGAATCGAGTTGAATGCGAATTCGCGCTCTGAGCGGGGTATGATGGAGCGCCCGATCACCTATGCGGAATTCCGACGCAGGCAGAGAACTGGGGAAGCCATTGCCACTCGCCCACAACCAGAACCCAATGTCCCGGCCACGCCCAGGGGAACATCCCAGCCACCAAGTCTTAATGACAACAATCCGGGACCAAGGCTCGGGGGCGGTCTAGTATTCCGCAGCGAGGGCGCAGGCCAAGCATCCGGAAGCAACGCCGGTCCCCTCCGCCGCGATGATAACGAAAACGATTTTCGCGCGGACCATGTTTTTGATCAGGGTGGGCAAGGTGACCTGGGTGGTCTAGCAATTGAGCAGGGACAAAGTGCGGAGGAAAACCGACAGCATGAGGACCATGTTGGGCCGTGGCGCCGCCGCGATGCCCCCTCGATGATCGAAACCCGTGCCGAGCGGGCTGCCCGTGAGTGGCGCGAAGCCGCAGAACGCGTAACCAGAAATGCCGTCGCGAGCCTCAACCTGAAGACCTTGATCCCAACCCCTTCGCAGCGGCCGTGCACGCGTCAGTGGACAGAGCCGCGGACGCTGACATACAACTGGAAAGCGCATGACCATTGTTAATACCGGCTCCAAGATCAACATGCTGTTCTTCGGACTTGCGCTGTCCTTACCGCTCGGGCTGGTCTTCGCGAGTCTGTATGTTAGTCTACAGGCCGGTTTCAACGTGCGGGTGCTCCGCGAGTTCGACGTCCTGGCTTTCTGGTACGAAACCCCCTTCTATCTTGGCTATGCCAGTGCGAGGTTTTACACTGGCTTGGCCATCGTCGGCATGACGGCGGTAACAATCATGGCCACCGTCACCGTTCTCTCGCTTCGCCCCCAACACTTTGGAACCGCACGATGGGCGCGATTTTCCGAAATGCGCCGAAAAGGTTACATCAGGTCCTACTGGCGCATCACCGGTCCGATATTCGGCAAAACCTCCGGCCCACGCGGTTTCGGACAGTATCTCACGAATGGCGACCAACCACACAGTCTGATCGTCGCGCCCACCCGCGCCGGCAAAGGGGTTGGCGTTGTCATCCCAACACTTCTAACCTTCGATGGCTCAGTGATAGCGCTCGACGTGAAGGGAGAGCTTTTCGAGCTGACATCGAGGGCGAGATTGAAGCGGGGCGACCGTGTCTTCAAATTCGCGCCACTCGAGAGGGAAGGACGCACCCATTGCTACAATCCGGTGCTCGACATTGTCGCCACGCCACCGGAACGCCGCTTCTCAGAAACCCGGCGATTGGCCGCCAACCTGATTGTACCCAAGGGCAAGGGCGCCGAGGCATTCGTGGATGGCGCGCGCGATTTGTTCACTGCCGGCATACTGGCCTGCATCGAGCGTGGCACACCCACCATTGGCGCTGTCTATGATTTGTTCACGCAGCCCGGCGAGAAGTACAAGCTGTTCGCGAAGCTCGCCGAAGAGAGCACAATTCCAGAGGTGACGCAGATATTCGACAACATGGCCGGAAACGATACCAAAATCCTCACCTCATACACCTCTGTCTTGGGCGATGGTGGGCTCAATCTCTGGGCTGACCCACTGATCAAGAATGCCACATCGAGGTCGGATTTTTCCATTTACAACCTACGCCGCGATCCCACGACGATATATCTGTGCGTCAGCCCTAACGACTTGGAGGTAGTCGCTCCGCTCGTGCGTTTGTTTTTCCAGCAAACCGTATCTATCTTGCAGCGCACTCTGCCGAAGAAGGACGAGACCTTTGAAATCCTGTTCCTCCTCGACGAATTCAAGCATCTTGGTAAGCTGGAAGCGATTGAAACCGCAGTCACCACGATCGCAGGCTACCAAGGCCGCTTCATGTTCATCATCCAAAGCCTGTCGGCCCTGACCGGCGCCTACGAACAGGCGGGCAAGGAGAATTTCCTCTCCAATACCGGCGTGCAGGTGTTCATGGCGACCGCGGACGCCGAGACACCCGAATACATCTCCAAAGCCATAGGTGACTATACCTTCTGCCAAGAGTCAAAATCTTACAGCCAGAAGGAAAGGTTTAATGTTAATATTCATATGTCCGATCAAGGCGCACCGCTGTTGCGGCCACAGCAGGTACGTTTAATGGATGACAATAAGCAAGTGGTGCTGATCAAGGGCCATCCCCCGCTCCAGATGGAAAAGGTGAAGTATTATTCTGACCGTCATCTCAAGCCCATTTTCGAAAGCCAAACGGGCGCATTGCCAGAACCAGACCCGATTCCGCTCATCGGAGAAACCGAGACCTTCACCGCGGTTGCCGAGTTTGCCCAAAATGGCGATGTCGGTCATCTGCAGCGCGAGACCAAGGAGGTCGAACCCCAGACACTGGCGGAAGAGGAGCCGCATGTGTACGGGGCCAACTCCAAAAACGAGAGCGAAGAACCGCTGGAACAGGCCGAAGTGCAGGCGTCGGGCTAAGAGGCTGCCTCAAAGAAGTGAGTGATTTCAATGGGTTGTGATTCCTTCGGATTTGCAAAGATTCGATGGAGCTCACGACGTCCTGGACCGAAATCACCCGTCGGCAATATGCCCGGCGCACGCCTCGTTATGCAAGCGATATGACGGATCGAGAATGGAGGCTGGTCCAGCCTTTTCTGCCAGCGCCCCGGCGGCTGGGTCGGACCACAGATTTCCGAGAGATATTGAACGCTCTGCTTTACCTCGCCTCGAAGGGTTGCCAGTGGCGGATGCTGATTTCCCAACCTGTTCAACCGTTCAGCGTTATTTTTACGAATGGAGGGCGATGGGGTTGTGGACGCGGATCAATCATCATCTCGTGATGGAAGCGCGCGAACTGGAGGGTAAGGAGGCCAGCCCAACAGCAGGCGCCATCGGCAAAAACATGCAGCAACCACGGCCATCTATGGCGGATGGATTTCAAGAGGTCTGGAGCACCGTCCCGGTCTTGAATGTCGGCGCTGTGGACCATGAGACCGACCATCAGCCCCAGCGTGTCGACAATGATGTGGCGCTTGCGCTGGCGACAAGCTGAAGAGGCGGCTGAAGAAATCGGGCGCTGGACTCTGGAGATCATCAAGCGCACCGACAAGGCAAAGGGCTTCGCAGTTCTGCCGCGCCGATGGGTCGTGGAACGGACTTTCGCGTGGCTTGGCAGATGCCGTAGACAGGCGAAGGATTTTGAGAAATCAGTCGCTTCAGCCGAGGCGTGGATCATGATCGCCCACATTCGCCTCGTCACCCGACGCCTTGCAAGGTATTGCTACCATTGAGTTCTTTTCGAGTCCGACTCTAACTGAACACGTTGCGACTGTGCTTCCAGAGACATCCCGGGCGACAAGCTCGCAGCCGACTGCACCGAATCATCATTCAAAACGAAAGCTGCCTCGGATGACGCACAGGCAAACCTTGTTTAGACAGAAGTGGCTTGTTTCTGGGCTGCAATCATATTCTGTTCGGCGCGGCCCGCGCTCGCTGCTGACGTCCCCAGTGGGACGGAAACAGCGAACACCAAAGAATTCGTTACGTATTTCAGCCCGAACGATTTCAAGGTCCTTAATTCTGATGACCTTCATGACGCTCAGGCTAAGTTCATCGGGAAGCCTATCGAGCTTCGAAACGTGACATGCCTCTACGCCATGGAGGGCTACCACTGGCAGACAGGCTGTCCGCATAGTGCAACGGAAAAGTGAACTGGATCCCATTGTCGGGACTGATGCTGGTGTTCATTTTCTTTCAGTCAATCGGGTATTAATGGGGATCAAAGGCCTCCCGACGCTACAGCCGTCCTCTCCTCGGTGCCGTAGGCGGTCTTGATGCGGTGGTCCACCCTGCTACGTATAGTAGTACCTGCACTTCTTGCCGCTGCGGATGTTGGCGTCGGACCAGAATAGGCCGAACAACTGCACCTGCATTACGCAACTAAAGCCTGTCAACAACAGGGCATCATTGATTTGAGTGCGGTCACGCGAGCCTGCAACGGCATGCTTGAAAGCCGCAGCATTCACGCAACGGCAACTGCCTCGACAACGCCGCAATGAAAGCTTCTTCGCCACTCGATCGCTCCGACAGCATCGCAAGTCAGAAAGAGGGGGAGGACTATATCCGCTATTGCAACCAACGACCTCATCAGGCTGAAGCTCAAAGGGCTGAGCCCTGTACAAAACGCCCATAAATCACTATGAACCCTACCGCTTTACGGGGCGAATCTACGGTTTTTTCATTGCGGTACAGATTGAGCGATATCGATCAGGCAGCGTTCGAAATCCAGTTCAAAAGAGCTGTCTTCGGTTTGGCGCCGACCGAGAAATCGGCCACTTCGCCGCCCTTGAAGATCGCGAGCGTCGGAATGGAGCGCACGCCCAATTGGGCGGCGAGTTCCGGGTTTTCATCGATGTTGAACTTGGCGACCTTGATGCTAGCTTCCATCTCGACGGAGATCTCCTCGAGGCTCGGAGCAATCATCTTGCAGGGATCGCACCATTCGGCCCAGAAGTTGACGACGACGGGTGCTGCGGATTCCAGAACTTCCGACTGGAAGTTATTGATATCGACTTTCACGATAGCCATGGCTGCTCCTTTGGCCGATGTGACGGTGCGGTGCAGAATTTTCAATTAGAATATAGGGAGCGTTGCCCTGCGATGCAAGGAGCCTACCTTCCTGGACCGACCTTCCTCCCTGCTACAGCCCTCCGCCTGTTGACTATCTCAGCATCGTTGATGTAGATGTGGCCGCGGTCGCCCACCGTGACGCCAACCCGTCCGGTGATGTCGGCAATCCATTTGATGTCGTTCGTGCAGTTCAAGACTACAAGTTGCGTCCCTTAACACCACTCCATAAAAAATCGCCTTCCACGCCGTAGACCATCACACCGGACTGGAAGTTGTAACCGGCTTGTACGCCGCCGAGGAAGCCGTTCATCTGCACCTGCGGCAATGGCATATTCAAATCGACAGTGCCGCCAATGATCCGGTTCACCGTCTGGTTGACGGGGGCGCCAATGAACGTATTGCCCACGCCGAGGTCGGCCTGGCGGGTCCCCCAACCCGAGCCTACACTGCCTCCGATGTAGTTGGCCGTGAAGAACTCGGAAGCCGCTGATTTGACGGAAGAATCGACGGATCTGCAAATTTTCTGATTGCAGGAAACGCCGCCGAACGGGCTGTTTCCTTGCAAAATCAGTTTGAGGTTTGCCTGGTATGGCGAAGCGTGATTCACTGGGTTTATCGCGGTGAATCGGAGAGCCAGGAATGGGTAAACCACGCGAACGGCGCCAAACGGGCGAACAGGATTTATTCCGATCCCGGCTCGACCAGATCATCAATATGAAGCACGAACTGGTGCGTCTGGCGCAGGCTATCGGCTGGCCTGTGTTGGAAGCCCGCTTTGGGACGGTCTATTCGGACGGAGCGGGCATGCCGCCATTGCCGACGCGGCTGATGGCGGGGCTGGCCATTCTGAAGCACACGTTCAACCTGTCGGACGAGGCGCTGTGCGAGCGCTGGGTGGAGAACCCCTATTTTCGTGTGCCTTGAGCCGGCGTTATGTGTGTGTGTGTGTGTGTGTGCCGGCGCAACTGTGTTGAAGATGGGAGTGGGCCTCCCGGAGCCGACCTGCAGGGGCCGGCTTCAAACCACTCCATGCTGCTGCGCTCCAAAGGCGTGGTGGTGAGCGATGGAGAAAAGGCGGCGCGCGACGCCGTCAGGTGTGTGACGAGAAGATGAGCGAAAGCGAACCGCTGACGACATATCGAAATGGGTTCAGACGCTGTCAAAACGGGCGTGGGTTAGTGGCGCCCGGACGAGCATGGACGACACCTGTTTACGGGCCATGCGGCAGCCGGTGTATAGGCGGCATGATCTCGCCACAGGCTTCAGCACGGAACAAGGGAACCTGGCATGGGATGCCAAGGGAAATCCGCAAGTGGCCCAAACCATGTGGGAGAATACCGAAGCCCATGTCAGGGGCGGAGTGACCCGTAGTAGTGATCAAACGTCTGTAGTGGACGCGGAGCGAAGGGGGCACGTCGCCCGGTCCGGGATTATGCGTCAACCGGTTCTTCCGGGAGGAGCGCGATGATGTCGGACAAACCATTGCCGATCACCAAGCGGATGGTCTGGGAGGCCTACAAGCTGGTGAAGGGAAATGGAAAGGCGGCGGGCGTCGATGGTCAGAGCCTCGATGCCTTCGCTGCGGATTTGGAAAATAACCTCTACAAGCTGTGGAACCGGATGGCATCAGGAAGTTACTTTCCGCCGCCGGTGCGGCGTGTGGAGATACCCAAATCCGGTGGAGGCTCGCGACCTTTGGGCATTCCGACGGTCGCGGACCGCGTCGCACAGATGGTGGTCAAGCAACACCTCGAGCCGGGTCTGGAGGAAATCTTCGACCCGGACTCCTACGGGTATCGCCCGGCGAAATCGGCACATCAGGCAGTCGAGCAGGCGCGTCAACGCTGCTGGTCGAACGACTGGGTTCTGGATCTTGACATCAAAGGCTTCTTCGATCGATCGATCATGGGCTCTTGATGCGAGCACTTCGGAGGCACTGTCAGGACGACTGGATTCTGCTCTATGTGGAAAGATGGCTGACGGCGCCGGTGCAACTGCCCGACGGAACGCTCGCGGCACGGACACGAGGCACCCCGCAAGGGGGCGTCGCAAGTCCGTTGCTTGCCACCTGTTCCTGCACTATGCGTTCGATACCTGGATGCGCCGGGAGCATCCGGACATCCCTCGAGCGCTATGCCGACGATGCCATCTGTCACTGCCGCACGCGGCGGGAAGCAGAACGGCTCAAGGCAGAGCTGGAGCAGCGGTTGGCGGACTGCCATCTGACGCTGCATCCGGAAAAGACCCGAGTGGTCTACTGCAGGGACAGCAATCGGCGCGGCTCCTACCCGCTCATCCAGTTCACCTTCCTCGGCTTTGCCTTCCGGCCCCGGATGGCGAAGAACAGGTGGGGCAGGCTGTTTACCTGCTTTCTGCCCGCTGTTAGCCCACAGGCGCTGAAACGCATGCGGGAGCGGATCAGGTCATGGCGTTTGCCAAAGCATCCACCACTTTGTTTGGTAGATATCGCACGTAGCCTCAATCCGGTCCTTGAGGGCTGGTGGCGATACTATGGGCGGTTCTATCCAACCGAAATGTGGAAGTTGTTCGTGTACTTCGATGAGCGACTTGGCGCATGGCTGCGTCAGAAGCACAAGCAGTACAAAGGCCATCGCGGGCGCAGCCTGCGGCGGCTGAACAGCATGGCGAAGCGCAACCCTGATCTCTTCGTCCACTGGAAACGTCTTGGTCACGCGATGGTTGGGTGACAAGAGCCGGATGAGCGGAGACGCTCACGTCCGGTTCCGTGAGGGGCTGGGGGTGAAACTCCCCCGGCCCACTCGACAGTACCTGTGCGGCGAATAATTCTTCTGTCACGAACTGCCCTTCGATCGCTCCTCGATGACGCGCTGGCGTCAACGCATGGGCGAGGAGCGGATCGCCGCGCTCTTGCAGGAGAGCCTGGCCGTGGCAGTCAAGAGAGGCGCGATGAAGCCGCAGGATACGCGGCAGGTGATCCCCGGATCAAGTCCGAGGACGGACACGACCCTTCAACCGAAGAACGTCATGTTCCCGACGGATGCCAAGCTTATTCACCGGGCGCGCGAACGGCTGGTGCGGCTGGTGAAGAAAATGGGGCTCGACCTGCGCCAGACCTATCTTCGGGTCGGTAAATTCGCCTTGATCCAGCACCAGCTGCTCAAGCTCATGCGAAGCAATTCAAACGGGCCGGCAAGGCGCTGCGCAAATTGAAGACCTATCTCGGCCGGACCGTTCGCGACATCGAGCGTCAGATCGCCGCCGACGAACAACTCGACGCGATCTTCAAATGGTCGCTCTATCAGGCAAAAACGGTCATCGCGCAGCGGCAACGTCAGCGTGGCCGCAAGATCTACAGATCCTATGGGGTAGATGAGGGCCAGCGTTTTGCAGAATGAGTGGTCGTTCCAGCTCCACCAACTCCGCCACCGGTTGCCCGGTTTGTTCGTCAGCTTCACAGCTACTATGCCAGAGTCAGACTTCTCCATGTCGTGCATCAGCGGCTACGGCTCCTCGCCTTCCCGCTGCGGACCATGTCCTCCAAAGAGGCCATGGCCGACCCGGAGATCTCCCGGTTCCCGTACAAAGAGCGTCCATGCATGCCAGGTCTAAAGACCGCGCCGGATTGTGAGGCACTCGCATAGCGCACCTCCCATATTGCCTTCCGCTATGAGGACAGCGTCGGCATCCGAGATAAGATCCTTTTCGCGGCTCAATGGCTGGCCTGCATGCTCCCCTACCGACGCTTCGCCGACATCCTCGCGGATGCCTTCGCACGGCTCGGGGCCGACGTGGTTCGCTACTCCTTCATCGTAATGGACTTTCACCATCTACTCCTTGCCGGTCTCCCGGCGCACCCTCATAGGATCTACGACGGCCACACGCTCGCGACCGTCATTCCGGATATGGAAAAGATGATCGGCAACGAGCTCTCCCGCATATTGGCCGATGCTGGATACCGCGGCCATAATGCTCCCGAAAGTCACAAGCTGAGGGTCTTCACCAGCGGTCAGAAGCGCCGCCTCACGCCCGCTATCAAACGCCAGATGCGACGGCGATCGGCGGTCGAACCCGTCATTGGACACCTCAAGAGCGAACACAGAATGGACCGGAATTATCTCGCTGGCGAACAGGGGGATGCCGTCAATGCCGTTCTGGCCGCCGCCGGATACAACTTCTCCCTCCTGCTGCGATGGTTCAGGCAACTTTTGTGTCTGTTCGCCGCACTCTTCCTCACCTTCCAAAGCCGACCAATGCCGCAGCACCCTGCCTGAAGCGAGTTCTTCACGATCGACGAATCCTCCTGTGTCATCCAGGCCGGATCAACTCGGCCATCAGGTGCGCGGCGACAATCAAGGTGAGACTCGTATTGCCGCACGTAACGATGCTCCCCGAGATTCGCACGTTGCCTCATTCATTTTGCTCCCGCGTTGGGGCGAAGGAGGCCTGGCGCGGAGATGGCAGGGGTTTCGCAGCGCCTGGCCTCCTTCGCGAGCGCCACGGCGCCTCAGTGTGGCCTTGCGATCTGCTGGAGCGGCTGCTCCTTGTTCAAGGTGCCAAACAGCAACGCGTCCGCCTGTTCGCTGCGCCAGACCCTCAGCCGGCGCTGAAGTGTTCGAAGCAGTTTGTCGGGGTAATCGCCGGGAAACTCGGCCTGCAGGCGTGACAGAAGTTCACTGCCGGTTCGCCATGGTTCGACTTCGAACCAATTTCGCAAGTCGGCAGTCGCCTTAACGAGAGGGTCAGGAAAAGGTCGATCGGCTGAGGTAGCCCGTCAGAGCGCATGGCCGGCGGAGTGTCGGCAAGCGCAGCAAGTCGCTCCTGCAGGGCGCGACTATCGCGCAATAGCAGGACAGGATCGAGCCCGGCGTAGATTTCCTGCAGACGCGAGCGGACTGCATCTGACGTGCGAGCGTCGGCAACCAGGCGCTGATGCGGCGTGGCTGGCGGACTATACGTCTTGCGCACACGAGCGCCGTCGCGCTGCTTCGAGGTTAACTTGAACGATGGTTGAAAGAAGTTCACGAACAGCCGCGCTGATCGGTAGAGCTTCGCTAGCAGCGCGGCGGCCTCCAGCCCCTCGAACCGACGATATCCGACCATCCTGCGCACCACGGCGCCATTCTTCTGCTCGACAAAGGCCTGGTCGTTCTTGCGGTAGGGGCGGCAGCGCGTGAAGACGATGTTGGCGGCGTCACAGTAGGCCTTCAGCGTCTCGTTCATGAAGACCGTGTCGTTGTCCGTATCCAGGCCGAGAAGCGCGAAGGGCAGTTGCTTGCGCAATTCTGTGAGGACACTGCTCAATAGCGTCTGTTCGCGAACCAGCAGCGGCGCACATTCCGTCCAGCCAGTCGCGATGTCGGTGAGCACAAGGGTTTGGATGAAGCTGCCGCGAGCCGAAGGGCCGCAATGGGCGACGAGATCCGCCTCAACGAAGCCTGGCGCCGGATCGTCCCAATCCGCCGACGTCCTAATGGGAATGCTCCGTCGCAGGGCGTGCGCCGCCGGCCGCCGTCGAGAACGTCCCAAGCCCTTTCGGATCGGTCCCAACGTCCTGTCGATCGTGGCCGCGCTCATCGCCAGCAATTTGCCGCGGATCTCAGGCGCGAGGTTAAAATGACCGTGCCGTTCCATCGCCTCGACAAGGACGGGCAGCAACGCCTTCAGCCGCTTCCCACAGACCCGATCAAACGCCTCCCACAGCAATATGAGCGCATTGCGTTCCACTTCATCATAAACCCGCGGCCGCGCTCGCCGACCTGTAGGCTCTCTCTCGTGGCACCGCAGCAGCCGCATCGCGTGTTTGCGGTGAAAGCCCGTGATGACGACGAACTCATCCAGAATTCTCGCCTTCTCCGCTCGCGTCGAAGCACGATAACGCTCCGAAACCGCCGCCGTCAGTTCTTTCCTCGTCGCCATGCTCAGTTGTCCCATAGTCGCCCCTGGTCATCCCCTCGGTAGGGAGCAAATTATGTGAGGCAACGGTTGAATATTCGGGAACAGTTTCGACGAGGCAATGCGCCGTCTCATCCTGATCGTCGCGCTATACATCAGGCTTCTCACGACTTTATGCATGCGATTCCCACCTTTATTAGCATTCGGCGCGAACCCGCACCCTGCACCAAACCTGCGAAAGAACCCTTGATTGTTACCGCCTAAAGCTTATCGTCCTCGACTTGAGCGTTCTCTGCTTCTCGTGGAAGACGCTAAATCCGCTCGTGCGTTACTGCCGGCCAGCAAAGGCTGCGGGTCGGCGGTGAGGGTGTCGAGGGGCGGCGGCCGTTCCCCTTCACTCAATGGTGCCGCCGGCGCCTGAAGGGTTTCCACGACGCCGCCCCCGCAATCGTAGCCGTTGTGATGATCATCGTGCATGCGCTGCGCTGTTGGGGACATGCTGATGGCGGTGCCGGAAGCACCGGAGACATGTGATATCTCGGCAGCGGGCAGAGCGGCTTCTCTGTCGCTGCACAGGAAAGCGTAGAGTTCCTTCACGCAAGTGCGGGCGACCTTCTTGTCTTTTTGAAAGGGCGGGACGAGGGGCAACCTGATATCGGCCTTTTCGTAGAACCGACTGCGCTCTTCGTACAGCTGGTCAACCTTCTGCTCGATGTCGGCGCCTTGCAGCAGCGGCCGGCTGGTGTCCCTCTTGAGGCGCCTGCGGAGCTCTTTCAGCTCGGTGTCCAGCCAGATCGACCTCGCCTTATTAAGGATCAGGGCTTGATTGGACTCCTTGCCAAAGCAGCCGTCGCCGGTTGCGATGACGATGGGCCCTCTCTCCAGCTGCTTGGTGAGCTCTTTGGTCTCCAGGTCCCTGACGTGCGCCTCGCCGCGGCCAGGGTCGGCGAACATCTCCATCAGATTGCCGTGCTCGGCGACGATACGCTTACCGATGTCGACAAACTCCACCCCCAACTCCTTGGCAAGCTGGGCGCCGATGGTCGACTTGCCGCTCGCCGGCATGCCGATGAGCACGACCGGCCGCGTACCGAGGGCCGCGAGGATCTCGCCGGCTTGCGGCGAGCGAGCGACCGCAATCTGTTGTCTTGCGACGGTGGGCGACCTGGAGGTCCCTGCCGCCCTCGACCTGCTTTCTCCTGACGAGCCCCAGTCTAATATCTCCCAGGCACCACGGGGAATGGGGACCAGCTCGCATTCGCTCTGCGCGCGCTGCGCGAGCTCGGCCCGGTAACTGGCCGGCGTATGGAACTCGACCTCGAAGCGATAGTTCTGCGCGGTTCTGAACGCCGTGTGAACGCCGCGTAACCGCGGCGTGTCCATCCTGATGAACCAGTTGGTGGTCTCGACCTCGCTGCAGTCCCGCTCCTCGAAGGCCAGTGCCGCCTTCCTGAAGGCGCGCGTAAAAGCCTCGTCCGGGATCTCGAAGACATGGCGCACGGCATTGGTGACCAGTTGGGCCTCCGGCGCCGCGCTCACCCTCTGGCCGGTCAACTCGTCGGCTATCCAGACCTGCCCGCGCGACCGTTGGTCAAGATGCGGCACCTTCACCTCGATGCCGTCCTGCCGCAAAAGCTCGGCAACCGCATGCACAGTTTCGGTAATCGCGCTTTCTTGCGCTTCGGCGGGGGCGGCTTCGAGCCTGGCGCGCTCCAGGGCCTGTTCGCTGCTCAGCGTTATCCTGCTGGCGGGGTCGTCGTCGGCCGAGATTGCTAAGGCGCTGGGCAGGATGCGCTTTTCAACGGCGAGTCTGATCGAGGCCTCCATGACCGAGGCCGCCAGCGTGGGGTTATCCTTCAGATCCGCCAGGCTGCCATCGGCGTCGAACCGGCCCTGGTGGAGCTTTGCCGCCTGCGCCTTGACATAGGGCGCCGGCTTGAAGCCCGGCCTCCGCTCCAAGAGCCGCTGCAATTCGGTGGTTTTTTGCATGAACACCCGCGCACCGGTATCGGACTTGTAGGCGTCGGTGCCGACCTTGATGCCGACGCTCAACAGATTGATGGCGCTTTCATGCAGATCGTCCGGGTTGTAGCCGTCGGGCCGAGGATCGATGCGCGGCTGGTAGTGGTTGAGCAGGAAGTCGATGCGCTTCCTGGCGTCAGCGGTTGCCGGATAGGATTCGCTGAGTCTCGGGAAGAGCGCGCCGGCGTCGGCGCTGACGGCAGGCTTCGCGCCGGTTGAGGCCAAGGATCGCGCTAACTGCTGCTTGACGTTCGACTGCTCATGAGCCGGCTCGCTATTGAGCTGCAGGTTCCAGTCCTGGAGCTCGGCCACTAGCAAGGCGGCCAGTTCGCAGGCCACCGGATGCCTGGCGGCCTTGCTGTCTTCCACCGCCCTGGCGATGAGCTCATGGAGGGTTTGGCCATCCGGCCGATCTTCCTGCAACAGTGCGCGGATGTCGGCCTTGAGCTCATGATGAATGCCCTCGTAGGTGCCAAAGATGGCACGCTCGGCAAACCAGCGTTGCGCCTCCAGCGGCTGCGCCAGCACGTTGCGCTGCAGGCAGCTGTAGGTCTCCAGCACCAGCCCGGTGGCCGACAGGATCTGCTTGGACCGGCTGAACTGGTAGCGGCCTTCCTCAATGGCCGGCGTGTGCGACTTCGGCGGCTTCATCGAGGCGATGCCGCGCGCCTGCAGCTGCGCGTCGAACTGGCGCACATGCTCGTAAAGGCGAGGCCGGTCGCCGATGATGACGACGGTGTCGCCGTCAAAATCGCCGTCGAGCTTTTTTTGTTCGACGCTCGGAACCGCAACCAAAGAGCCGGGCGCGAACACCTCGGTGGCCTGCAGAATGCCGACGCATTCGAGCCCGGTGTCGGCCTTGACCCGATCCTTGGCCTGCGTCCAGTGCGAATGGCACTTGACGTCCTCGGCAGACATCACCACGCCCCGCTCGGCGAAGGCGGCCGGCCACATCTCATCCGGCACCACGATCAGGATGCCCTTGGCAAAGAAGGTCGGATCGTCGGCGGCAAGCCCAGCCCCCGACCTGTGCGCGACGTTGAAGCTGTATTGGAAGGCCACGCACCGATCCAGGAACGCCGCGGTCCGATCGCCATCGTGCGCCGACCTGACCCGGTCGGCGGCGAACGGGCGCAGGTTGGGCTTGTCATAGGGGGAGCGTCCGACAAGCACGCCAGCGTCACGGGTCAAGGTCTTGCTCTTGCCCGTCGGCACATGCAGGCATTCGTCGCTGGACGGCACTGCGATAGCGCTCGAACCCTCGATATGCCCGCCCGTGACCGTCCGGAACAGCTCCTCGGCGGTGAGGCTTTGATGGGTTTCGAGCCAAGCCAGAGCCTTCTCGCGGGTCTCCTGTGCCACCTCGACGCTGCGCGGATAATGTTGCAGCGCCGAGGGCGGTACCGCCGATTGTCTTTTATCGGCATAGGCAGGCATCCGCTCGGGAGCGTCGTGGCGAGCCCGGGCAATGGCCGGCATGCGCTCGGCCAGTGAGGCCCTGATGAAGCCGCAGCCGTCATGCGGCCGCAAGGCGATCTCGCCGTCTCGCCCCTCTAACCTGAAGGGATGCACTGCGCCTGCGGGGCGGTCGGGCAGAAGGGACAGCTTGAAGCACCCTTCCAGCGCGTAATCATGCGGGCCAAGGTCGGGGATGCCCGGCGGCGCGGCAAATCCGCGGCGCTGGGTATAGTAATAGGCTTCCTTGAACGGCGCCCAGGCCCGCGACAGCTGCTCAAAGGCCGTACCCGGAGCCGTCTCGGCATAGGGGATCGCCAAAAGCTTGCCGCTTGGGGCCTCTGCGGCCGCTAAGGGCAGGCGAGAGGCAAGCTGGTTCAGGCTCTGTTGCGGCGGCTTCAGTTTGCTGCCGCCGAACAGGTCCATGCGGTAGGGCACGCCCTCCACGGTGAACGTGCGTGTCAGCATGGCGCCAGTCGGAGTTCCCTTTAGCTGCACCGCCACCACCTTCACCGCGCCCGAGGTCAAGCGGTGGAAAATGGAATAGCGCAACTCGGCTTCGCTGGCCAGCGGCCGGCCTTGCATGTCGACCACCGGCAGCCGCATCAGTCCGGCATCGCCTTGCGGCGGTCTCGGTTCGTGGTCCATGGCCTGAAGGACCCGATGGACATCGAAGCTGGCGGCTGCATGCTGTGCCTGGACCATCGATGCGTTCTGCGCCATGAAGGTGTCGAGCGCTTCGAGCGGCTCCTTCGCCTCGATCTCGGCGACCACGCTCCAGCTCATGTAGGAAAGGTCGGCGTAGATGAGGGCGCGGGCACTGTCCAGGATCTGCCTGGTCTTGCCGTGCAGCTCTTCCTGCCTAGCCTGCAAGGCGAGCTCGTCGCCGTCGACATAGGGCCGCCGGTAGAGCGTCTCCAGCACCGCCCGGGACTTGAGCACCTGATAGATCGAAAGCGCCGGGCGCCGGCTTGCGTTGGCGCCGCTGGTGCGCTCGGCCTGGCCTGGCTTGAGATGGGCATCGATCTTGTCTTCCACCACCGGCTGGATGGCGTTGAGCAGGTTCAGCGCCGACCTGCGGTGCCAGCGCAACACCGGCTTCGGGCTGCGAGCCAGTGGCAGCAGGGAGGCGCAAAGATTGCCCATCGTCTCGAGGTTGTTGTCGAGCTTAAACCCCGGAGCGGCACGTAACACCTCGAGCCTGTCCAGCCCCGGCTGTGCCAGCGCACCGAGATCGTCCAACAACTGCGCCTTGCCCAACGCCTTGAATATACTCGCGATGGCATGGACATCGGCCTGCTGCAGCCGATCCTCGGCATATTGGAGGTAGTGCGCCAGCTGATGCAGCCGGTCCTTCAGCAAGGCGGGTTCGGCGACCTCGCCGGCGGTCTCGCCCTCCTCGATACCCCGCGACAGACCGTTGGCGATCCTGACTAGCGCAGGCGTGCTGAAAGTACTGAAGCGACGGCCCTTGGAACCGAGCTCGCCGGCGATGGCAACGATCGCCTTGCGTGCTTTTTCTTCTTCCGGCCACTTGCCGAAACCGTTCACCAGATTGGCCAATTCTTGATCCGAGAATCCGTCGAGATTGCCGGCGCGGGCAACCACCGCCCCGGCGATGGCAACCGTCGCTTCACGCGTCTTCTGCTGGTCCGGCCATCTGCTGAAGCCGTGCACAAAATCGGCCAACTCTGAATCCGAAAATTCGTCGAGATTGCCGGCGCGGGCAACCACCGCCCCGGCGATGGCAACCGTCGCTTCACGCGTCTTCTGCTGGTCCGACATTGCGTCGGAGATGCGGTGCCGGCCTCCTTCGCTATCAGGACGCCCTGCTTGTCCGACCAACTCTCCGGTGCTGCCCATATTCCCTCTCCGATCCAGCAAAACGCATCGCCGTCTATCTTACGAAACCCGTTCGTCGTCCGAGTTCTCTGACCCTCAGCCGTTCCGGGTTCTCTTCCACGTCCAACGGGTGTCCCCAGCCATTCAGGATGGCGGCTCTAAGGTCATCCGCCGTGGCGTTCTCACTGTAGACGCTCGCATCGCCCCGACTTGCTTCTGCGGATAGCGCCAGGGAGGCAGAACGTCGCTTGACTCCATTTGTACGAGGGATGTTGGTCTGCTAGCATGTCATGCGACCGCTGTTTAGAATGGTGAATTAAACTCAAGTAGCTGCAGACGCAGCTACAATTATGTACTATATCAAATAGGGAAGCTCTATCAATCAGTTGTTGTTTACAGTAGTAATACTTCTTGGCGCGGCCACTGCCTTGAACGTTCGTTGATGCTCCGAAACGGGGTGGGGCGGCGCATGACGTTCGAAGACTCCGGCGGCTACAAGATAGTCAGCGTACGCCGACGGTCGGTGAATTCAAAGATTTCCGGGAGCAGTCAAGTACGTTCGGGTTGACAACCAGTATGGCACCGCGCATTGCCGCGTGCCGGACAGGAGGTTTTCTGGAACATGACCCTGAGGCCCACAGGCAGCTGAGGATCTGCTGGATATACGATCGAGGACGCGGATGCGTTCTACCGCGATGCCTGCCAAAAAGCGGCGGAAGAGTACTATGGCGGCAGGAAAATGCCGGACCCTGTTGGAAGGCAATCCGCCTGGAGCCTGCGGAAGGAAGTGCTCTTGGGAACAAACCGGATCTGCAATCGCGTGAGCCCCACAGTAAGACCGTATGTCCTTCTTCGGGAGTGAGGTGGCTCGCCCTAAGCTGTTCTTCCGAGGGTTGCTCGGACAGGCCGGGCCGATCCTCATAACAGGAGGACGAGCCGTGTCTGATTATAGAGAAGCTTTTGTCGGAATCGATGTTGCGAAGCGTCACAATGCTATCGCCGTTGCCGAGTCCGGTCGAACCGGCGAGATCCGTTATTGGGGCGAGGTCGAGGCTCCTGATACGGGGATGCGCCGCGCGATTCAGCGGATTGCGGCAAAGTTTGAGCAGATCCATTTCTGTTATGAGGCAGGTCCCACCGGCTACGGGCTCTACCGGCTGATCCGCTCACTCGGTCACGAATGCATCATCGTCGCTCCGTCGTTGATCCCGAAGAAGCCTGGTGACCGGGTCAAGACGAACCGGCGCGATGCGATTTCGCTCGCCCGGCTATTACGGGCCGGCGAGCTCACGGCGGTCTGGGTGCCCGATGAAGGTCATGAGGCCATGCGCGACCTTGTCCGGGCTCGCGCGAGTGCTGTCGAGATGTTGCGCATCCATCGCCAGCAGGTCAACGCCTTCATGTTGAAGCACGGTCGGAGCTACCCCGGCAAAAGGAGCTGGACAATGCGCTACCTTCGATGGCTGCAAGAGCAGCACTTCGGTCATCCTGCTCATCAGATTGCACTTCAAGAGATGGTCGAAGCGGTGCGGACTGACAAAGAGCGCGTGGAACGACTGGAGATAGCCATTGCCGAATTCGTGTCGAACTGGTCACTGGCCGCGGTCGTGCATGCTCTGCAGGCCTTGCGTGGCATCGACCTCATCGCCGCGGTGACGTTTGTTGCGGAAGTTGGGGATGCCGGCCGGTTTGAGAGCCCTCGCCACCTGATGGGTTACCTAGGCCTTGTTCCCGGCGAGCGGTCGACCGGGGAGACCGTAAAGAGGATCGGCATCACAAAGCCGGCAATGGACGTGTCCGCGCATTATTGGTCGAATGCGCCTGGACCTACCGATATCCGCCTCGGATCGGCAAGAGGAAGCTATATCGTTTGCAAGAGGTATCATCAGCGGTTCGCGAGATCGCTTGGAAGGCGCAGACTCGCCTGACGGCCCGCTATCGAATGTTGAGCGCCCGCGGAAAGAAGTCGACAGTCGTGTGCACGGCGGTCGCCCGGGAACTCGTCGGCTTCATGTGGGCGGTCGCCAAAGAGGCGCGGCAAACCCCGTCATAACAGCGACGGGACCAAGCAGTTCGCGCATTGGCGGAGGCGGGACAACGGCAGGGGAATGTCCGTTCATCGCTTTGTGGCCGGCTCGCCCGACGCCCGCAGTAACACCGGAACAGCCCCGGACGCATAATCGGAAATGCGGTACCCAATCCGCGTATCAGAGCTTGATCACCGACGTCCTTCAGTTCCGCCTCCACCAATGCGCGACCCATCCAAGACGTCGTTCTGCGGAACGAGAGGCTCGGCGCGTCTAAAGCGTTGACAGCGGACATCAGAGCGACAAGCCGATGCCGTTCAGGCGGCGTAATTCCATATGTGGACGTATATGGACCCCCGCCCGATTGCAACAGGTTGGCTGAATCCGGTTGATGGTCACAACTGCCGACGTATATCCGGCTTCTTCATGCGGCTCGACTGCACTCGCGCGAGCCCGGACAAGGTCGCGCATGGCCTCATGGCGTTCATCGGGAACCAGACCGCCGTGAGCTGCCGGCCCGTAATAGCCGGGCGAGCGAAAGGGCATCGCGGCGGTTCGTCTTGACCCGGTCACCAGGCTTCTTCGGGATCAACGACGGAGCGACGACGATGCATTCGTGACCGAGTGAACGGATCAGCCGGTAAAGCCCGCCGCCAGTGGGTCCCTCATAACAGAACTGCACGTGCGCAATCTTTGCCGTGATCTGCTTGATCGCTTGATCGCGCGACGCATGGCGGCATCAGACGCCTCAACCTCGCCCTAATAGCGTATCTCGCCGTTTCGGCGGGATTCAGCAACGGCAATCGTTCTTTAGTTTTGCATCATCGATTCCGACAAAAGCTTCTCTATAATCAGCACGGCTCGTCCTCCTCTTATGAGGATCGACCCGGCCTGTCCGAGCAACCTCACTCACTCCCGAAGACCCGAAGAAACGAAGAACGACATACGGTCTTACCTTTTAGGCAGTTTCTTGCTGTACTGACGCACAGGAGGTGACGATTTCGGGCGGCGCAGGCTTCGACATCTTGCCCGGCAGACAAAGGATGCCAACCCGAGACACTCAGTCCATGTTCTGCGAGGGCAGATAAACTTCCAGGACACCGCGCCTGCCTTGGCGGCGGCCTACTTGAATGACCAAGTCAATCGTCCTTTTAGCATAATTGATAATCTCGCCATGCGACATCTGCACACCAGAGCGCATCACCATGAGTGCCAACCTGTCGAAGGCAAGTTCGGGACTATCTGCGTGGACGGTTGTTATGGCGCCTGGATGGCCGGTATTGATCGCCTCAAGAAAATCATAAGCCTCGACGCCGCGGATTTCGCCGAGAATGATTCGATCGGGTCGCATTCGCAGACAGCTCTCCAGCAGCCTCGACGGGCTACGAGCGGATTTACCCTCACGGTCGGCGATCAGCGCCACTTGGTTCTTGTGGGGTGGGTAAAGCTCCTGCGCATCCTCTATGGTAATAATCCGCTCTGCGAGATCTGACGTTGCAAGCAAAGCGCGCGCGACCGTGGTCTTGCCGGATGACGTGCCGCCCGAAATCAGAATGTTGAACTTCTCGCCAATGGCCTGTCGAAACAAACCCTGCAAGTTGCCAGTTTGGGCCATATGCGCAATTGCCCGGTGGCGCTCGCGGCGGTTCGCATCCACCGTGATTTGCCCGCCGTCAATGAAGTCTATATTCGCACTGTCCAAAGTCCGCGTCAGACATTTGCGGATGGTCAGCGACACACCCACCTCGACCGCAGGTTCGACAACCACCTGCACGCGCTGGGGCCTACCCCAAACCATAACGCGGCCTGAGACGATCGGATGAAGTTTCCCAAGCATGTTGCGGGTCTCTCCGGCCAGCTGCGCTCCAAGCCGCTTGATGGCATGAAGCGGCAAGGCCACATCGATCTGATGCATGTGTAGCGCGCCGGCCTCCTCGACGAAAATGGAACCGTTCGGGTTCATCGCCAATTCATTGATATTGTCGTTGACAAGATAGTCCCTGAGCGGGGCCAAGTACTGTTCCACATATGAGATGTCGCGGCTGGGTTGGGGGTCATTCATCGAATAACGAGATCCTGATTGACAAAGACGCGGATTTCTTCGCCCTGAGGCACACGAATTATGGGAGGCAGGGAGAGATATTTGTCCAAGACACCCTTGCCCTGAGCGCTGAGTGCCCGCGCCTGGTCACCAGCATTGGTGTCGCCTGATCCCGCACCTGCAATATTGATCGACGTCCCAGCTCCTCTTGGGGAACTGTTGCTGCCGGTCAGAGCGGGAATGATCGAGGGCAATGAGGTGATGGCGCTGCTGAGGACAGCAGCACCGATCTTATCAACATAGCGGTTGTCCACATTGCCTTCGATACCGGCGCGACCAAGCAGGTCCGCGCCTGTGGAGCCGAGCGCGATTGATTTACCATCGGGCGTGACTGCCCGGTTCCAGGTGATCAGCACGCGTGTTTGCTCAATATCCATCCTGTTGCTGAAGGTGCCGACCAGCCTTGTCCCTGCGGCCAGCAGAATGCGAGAGCCATCGAAGGAGAATACCGGCTCAATGACCTGGGCACGGATATTTCCGGGCAGTTCTGTGTCAATCGCCGTTTCAAGCGCCGCGGAGATTATCGTGCCCTGCACGACCGTACGTGATGGATCAGCGAGTGGACGAGACACCGAAGTTTTTACCTCCGAGCCCGCGGCAGAGGCAAGAAAACGATCATTCGCGCTCAGATCCTCGGGTGCACCGTCGGCTGAAGCGATGCGCGCTGCAGATTCATCCACGACTACGCCACTCGATTCCCTTTGCTTGGTGTTGATTTCTTGCAGTTTGTGACGCTTCTCGGCGTCGAGCTTGGCGACCTCCTCGAAGCGTTTGCGCTCCTCTTCCAGCCGGAACGCCTCGGCACGCAGACGCCCATTTTCAGCCTCCGCCTGGTGTCGCTCCTCCTGAAGCTTCTGCGCCATTTCTTTGTTATAGCGCTCCAGCAGTTGCTCGACGTCAGCGAGTGAGAAGTTCGCGCTATCAATGGGCCGGGCGACTGCATCGATTTTCTTGCGCAGTTCTTCCAAGTGCTTGTTCATCTCAGCGGTGGGATCTGACTTTGGCTCAACTACTGCGGGCGGCTCGGGAACTAAGAAGTCCAATCCGGAATGGTCCGTGATCACGTGATCCACCTTGAGGTCAACCTGTGAAGTTCTTTGCTCGTGGTCGCTTCCCCAACCGACAATCCTCAGCGTTTGTGTCGGGCCGACAGCCACGAACGCGACGGCGACGCCAGCCAGCAGCATGGCGGCGATAACGATCCTTCGGTCACTTCCGCGCTTAGATTTACTCTTCTGGCGGGCTCGGCGTTCTTCAAGAAGTTTTTCCCGTTCAGCACCGACAGGGACACGCGCCGCTGTTTCTGCGGCGTCGCTACGATGTCGAGCGTTAATATCGCTTGACTTATCCGGCACGTCTCAATCCTTTCCTCCCTGGTTTTGCCAAGTGCACGGCACTTGCCTTGCTCACGCAGACAGTGTCATTGCCGATTCTCATCACCCAATAGTCGCTGGTGCCGTCAATGATGATCCGGTCGCCGTCGGTGCGCGAATTGACCAGCTTTTCCTCGCGGTCATGGCCGACCTTGAAAATTGCAGGTCGGGGTGCGCCCTTGGGCAGGACGAAGGACGTCTGCAATGTGTTGTCTGTCACCGCGAGCGGGCGAAACTGTGCATGACCCGAGACCATGTACCGGCTATTTACTGGTCCGCCTTGAGCAAGGCTCTTGTCCAACGTCTTGGGTTCGGCAGGATAAGTGAAGACGATCCGGAACGCTTGGGCAGCTCCTGCCTTCACGCCCGCCTTTATCTCGCCGACTGACCGTAGCTCGAACGTGTAAACGCGCTGGTCGGTATAGATTGTCATATTGGTCAGCGCTTGCTCGATAATGGGTTTCAAGCTGACGACATTGCCCATCTTCAGCTTGATCACCTCCCAGGATGCGCTGTCTCCCATGAGAATCGCTTCGATATTCTCCCCCTCAGCGAACTGGAGCGCTGTAACTGATTTCAAGTAAAGGTTGAGCCTATAGACGTTGTTCTCGTCATAGACATAGCGTTTGATCCGTGCGTCTGACGCAAACCCCACAGGAGATTGCTCGGCCGACACCGGCTTTATCCACGCCACGCTTGTAATTAACGAAAAGCACAGAATCTTGAGCACTGTATTCGCCATAATTACATGCACCTTTCTAGTCGGCGGTTTCCGCATCAATCCGGTAAGACAGGACACTGAAGCCCAGCGGATTTTTCCAAACCGATTCCAAAGTCGCGTTTTCTTGCGGTTTGAACTGGTAGCCAACTGTGGCGACAAAACTGCGCTGGACCGTATCGCGGCCCTTTTCTTCGCGATGCTTGGTGATGCGCACACGAGCGAGTTCCGCTGTGTTGCGCCGATCCGAAGGGGTCAGGGAGATCGATTTAACCGTAACACGCACTCGAACCTCATTGCCGTAGACCGTAGGCGGATATTGGGCCGAATCCGAGCGCCAGATTTGGGTGAGAGTTTGCTGAGCGTTTTCGGATGAGCGCGCCAAGACGTCGGGAATGCGGATGCTGTTATCGGCTGGATCGTAGGTTTCCCGGTCGACGACATAGGAAACGAGTTCCGCTTGAAGTACGGCCTCCTGCTGTTCGAGGGAGGCAGGCCGCACTTGGACGATCTTTTCAGCCTCGCCAGTGGTCTTATCTACCATCACCACATAGGGCTTGGTTTCTTTGAGCGGCAGCACGATGATCAGGGCTGCCAGCGACAAAACGCTCGCGGCTATGGCACCAACTGCGATTTTCGCCCAGTTATTGCGCTGCTCGCGAAGGCTGAAAAAAAGCTCGTCTTCGAATGCGTGCTGCGTTGCTTGTTCGGCCACGCGTCTCTCCTTATTCTGGTGCGCCTCACATCGATGGCGGCTCAGCGGTAGCGATTAGTCTGTTGAGAAGACAGGAACCGGGTGCTGTTGAGCGGGAAGAGCCGCCGGAAGAACTGCCGGCGGCAGATTCCCTGCCATCCGTTTCGGCGATCATTGTCCGATCATGCGGTTAGCAAGACGATCGTCCCGACGCTGCTGCCGTCTTTGGGCGCTTTGGCACCACCCATTGGCCACCGACCATGCTACCCCCGCCGGCGAAGCGCCGGCGGCACGTGCGGCGCTTGCCACGCTCCCGGCGTCTCGAATTTTTTTTGCGCCGTCGTAAACTTTCGATGCAACACCTCTAACCGTTGAGGCCGCAGCAAGCGTTGCACCAGCACCGACAGCGGCAACCGATGCTGAGGCTAGTGTGCTTGCCATAGTCGGGATCATGTACAGGAGAACTGTTGCAGCGATCATGACCATAGGGAACTCGAAGCCCTTGGTTGTCGCAAGGATTTCGGCGGCGAGATGCAGCACAACGGTCATCAGCGCGGTCGTGAGCAATGGGATAAGCAAGAAGCCAGTCGTGAAGCGCGTCCAACTCTCGAAATGCTGCTTCGTTTGAGGCGTCATCAGCATGATGATGGCCAGAGGCGCCAAGCTGATCGACACTGCGAGCCCTACTTTTCCGATCAGCACGATAATAGCGGATGCGGCGGTAAAAAAAAAGCCAATGATCAGGATGACCGTACCCATAAAAACGTTTCGGATTGACTTGCCAACCTTGAAGAGCGAAATGTTATCAAGGTAATCAGCGCTAATGTGCAAAATTGCATGGGCGAACTCGTCCATTGCGGAGTAGGTGTCGGTTATCCGCGCAGGATCGATAAGATGGGAAGCATGCATTGGGATGCTATTGGCCACCCCGCGCAACATAAGCGCCGCGTAGTCACCCGGCACTTCTACGAGAATAGTATAAATGCCTTGGAAATTCACCCAGATGGTCGCGAACGAATAGATAAGTATATATCGCAACCCCCATTGTAAATACATCGAGTAATTTACGCTTCGAAATTGAATTAAGTGATTCACCGCCATGAATAATAGTGCTATCAGCGCCATAGCGCTGAGCAGCGTTCTGACCGGGTCAGCGACTGCTACGAAAACCGTCTGCACATAACTGACAAGGCTAGTGTCGATGGACTGGGCAAGTTTTGAAATCAGGCCCATGATGATTATCTGTCAAAGTTTCTTAGGAGATCGGAGATGCTATCCGGCTCGGCGGCTTCAGCGCCTAATGTCATGAGGTACGATCCTGCCGCCGATGCGATCGCCGCTTCCGTACGCAGCGTTTCGTTGAGCTGCTGCGCGACTTCGATCATCACGCGTGTGTTGATGTCGACACTGGTTTTCAAATCATTACTGGTTTCAAGCGCGGCGATATAGCCGTTGATTCTACCCATGCTGGCATTGGCGCGCTTGTATGAATCCTCCGCGGTCGAGGCGGTGACAGCGCCTTGAGCCGTTGCATGGGCGATAGTAACCTTGCCGGGGAGTTCGTCGCTGCGCATCGCAAACGCGTTGTCCAAGCGGTAGCGGTTGCGAAATTCAGTAAGCGCGGTCTGAATGCCGCCAGGCCCAACCGTCTCGCCTTCCAAGGCGGCGTTGGCCATTTCCCACAGACCTAGCCCTCCTTTACGGGCCGCGACGTCTGCCTCGCCATTATTCACCGGGAGCGGCTTTGGGCCTGATATGGCAGCAAGCTGCGCCTGAGCCGCATGTCGGATCGGAGTGAGCAGATTTTCAGCTCTCTGCGCGGACGCAAAGAGTTGGGTGATCCCACCGCCTATCAGCCGGGACAGTTCAACCATATACGTCAGCAACTCGACAGCATTCTCGTCGAAGCTTGCCTGCGCGCCGTCCGGTGCCTTTGGGAACTCAGGAGCGGGCAGGGGTACAGGCGTGATCTGGGTTTCTTGGGCGTAACTTCCCTCAAACAGCGGTCCCGTGGCCGCAAGCAAAACGGCAGACAGCAAAACGATTTTCATGTGACGACTCCTTCGGTTTGATGGTCAAGCGATTCCCAAGTGCAGACGCAATTGTTCTCCCGCATTGCGGGAACCGATTGGCAGGCAGTAAGGGGAGCGAGGATCAATAGGAGAAAAATAAGGGTCGTCTTCATTGAAGCATCTCCATTTGGAAGTTTGGCCTGTCACGCCATCCAGCAGGCGCTTTTTCCCCGCGCCCGCCTCCCAAAATGTCGATCCCCTTACCGATCGCCCCAAGCGCGAAATCAAGAACGACGCTGTCAGCACCCGATTTCAACAGCACGAGATGGTTGTCCACGTTGCTTGACTGAAGGAACGCGGATTCGCTCGGCGTCAGGTTAAGTGGCGTGAGTTCGGCTTCGGTGTTGTAGGAACTTGGGTAGACCAGGCGGGTGACGGCGCTCTCCAGTATGGCATCGCCGGCGGCGCTATTGGTGATGTGCGACACACGCTGGGTCAGGAGAACGACCGCAACGTTTTTCTTGCGCATAGTAAGCATCCAGTCCTTGAGGCGCAGTTCGAAATACGAATCGTCAAGCAGTTTCCAAGCTTCATCAAGAACCAGCAGAGTTGGAGCCTCGTCTTCCACGAGCCGTTCCACGCGTCGGAAGATGTAGCTCAGCCACGCTGTGCGGATGGGGCAGTTATCGAAAATTTCTGTGAGGTCAAAAGCGGTGATCCGACTCTCAAAAGAGAGTGGATCGACCCCCTTCCCGCCGAACAGCCAGCCGAACTGGCCAGTCTCATCCCATCGACCAAGTCGGTTATAAAGGTCGCCATCATCGTCAGTCGCACGCAGCTGGCTGCGGAACTGTTGGAAATTCTGAAGGCGGGGGTCAGCCGTTGCATTGGCCCGAACGGCATCGTTGAGTGCCTGAACCTGCACCGGATTTAGTCGGCGGCCCTCATTGTTAGCCAATGTCGCAATCCAATCGGACAGCCACGCTACGCCGCGGTTATCGGCCTCCGCATGCATAGGGTTGAGGCCCGTTTCCAGTCCCATACGCACGGAGGAATATGTTCCACCCATGGCGCGGACCGCCATCTCGAAGCCGTTGTCCTTGTCAAAGATGATAATGCGAGCGCCAAGCCGTTGGGCCTGGCTAAGCAGAAAGGCAATACCAAGCGTCTTGCCCGACCCGGTTTGGCCAAGCACTAGCGTATGGCCGACCGTGCGCTGGCCTGGCTTGCCTGGCAAATGGAAGTTGAAGCGGAACGTCTCGTCGCTCGCCGTCGGGAAGATTGTCACGCAGTCGCCCCAAGGGCATCGCTCTGGTGGGTTGCCTTTGGGCAGGCCGTGCATCGCGCAAAGTTCTGCGAAGTTCTGAGAGGAGATCATTGCCGCTCGTGTGCGGTAGCTGAAATTCCCTGGATGCTGAGCGAAATAGACGGCGCGGGCGGAGAAGTTCTCGCGCACGATTGCAGCACCAGCGTTTTGCATGGCGCGCGTGACGTAGGTCATGGCTGCCTCAAGCTCGTCCCGAGTTTCGCAGAATACAGCGATGCTGCAATGATGGTCGCCAAAGACGACGCGGCCGGAAGCGACATCGTCCTCAGCCTCTTCCAGTTGTGCCATCAGAGAGAGGGCCGCATCCTCTGCCGCCTTCATCTGCTTCTGTACACGAGAAATCTTATGTTGGGCTGTGATGTTATCAATCGGTGTAAAGCTATGCGACACCACCATATCGTACGGTAGGTTGAGCCTGTCGAAGATGCCGGGATAGGTCTCAGCCGGATAGTCTTTTATCGATATGATGGTGCCGTAGCGTTTGAGTCCGGGATTCGGATTGTCACATTCGAAGACCTTGCCGCCGAACGTGATCGTCGAATTTGCCAGGAGGTCGGCGACAGGGACGAACTTCTTGCCGGCGTTGAGAAGTCCACTTGATCCATCGATCAGTGTACGCAACAAGCTGAGCCACTCACCATCCGAGACCGTGAGCCGACGAGGCTTTGCCTCACTTACGCTGACCATGCAAGTTGCGATCATTTGATCAAGACGGACCGCGCGCGCGGCGACCTCTTCGCGACTGTATGCATCCCTCTTGCCAAACATGTTGACAAGTTTGGTCAGCTTTTTCGGTGGCCGGATCACGATCGTGACCATCGTAACGCGGTCGCGCAGTCCAATCGTCTCAAGATAATCGCGCCAGCGCCGGTCAATCTCCTGGCTGAACGGATTTCCTTCGACCGGCCGCATAGTGGGCCGAGTTTCAACGGATATGCGATGGACGTAGTACCCAGCGTCGCCGTGCTGCTGTGCAATGAAGCGCGAAAAGGCGCTACTCAGCTCCATCGTTTGTCGTTTGTCGATCGTGTCAGCGCTGACCCCTTCGACGGCAAAAGCGCCCATTAGGTCGCCATCCCGCAACATCAGGGTGGCATCGTCCACAATGCTGAGATATGGCAATTCGCTGGCGAGTTGTTCGCTTTTGGGGGGTGATTTAAGCACTGTACACCACCAGGCCTTCGGCCTTCAATAGGGCCGGGCTCATTCGCGTGCTTCGCACGGTCGCGATAAAGACATTGATGATTTTGGGATCATAGGCGGCTAGAGCCCGCAATACGCCGTAGCCGGTACTACCCACGATGACCAGATAAACGAACGATCCGGTGGTGATGAAGCCGAGCATCACGACAGATATGAGGACCACCAGATACATAATCGGTAATCCGACAAAGGTAGCTTCTCGGGTCAAGCCTATGAAAAGTGTTGTACGTTGAATGGCCTGTCTCTCCTTTGAACGATTCGCGAGGCTCCTCGCGCCAGACAGCGGCTGCGCCGGATGAGATCACCGTGGGGTTAGGCTGTGGACGAAGCTCGCGCCGCCAAAGACGATCGCAATACCAAGAATGGTAGAAACTGCGAAGGTCCAGTCCATCCGACCTGTCATGAACGAGAAGCCGACGGCGATAATAGCCAAAGCCGAGATCGAAACACCGATTGGGCCGGTGATCGCTTGTACAATCGTATCGAGGAATGAGTGCACACCGCTGAAATCCTGTGCGACACTCGGAGTGGCAAAAATAAGGCTCATAACAGCCGCCTTAGCGGCAATCGACAAAAGTTTGCTGCAATCAATGTCAGAAAAGATCTCTTTCATGGCCGCCTCTGGGAATTTTCGCTACTATTTTCCGGTGTGAATGCCTTTCGGATTTTTCTTTTCGAATCCTGAAGGCCTCGATGGAGTGTTCCGTCTGCGCTAGGATGTATTTTCAAGCGTGATCTTTGTTGGTACCTCATTGCTTTTGCCGGGCCATCGTCTCTCCGGCCAGCGCAGATGGCTGCAAGGCAGGGAAAGCGCGTTCCGGTACGATATTGTCCTCGGGATCCGCTACAAGGGAAAGCAGGTGGGGAGGTGTTTCCTTGCCCGCTCTCGCAATTTGAAGCTTGATATTGTGCGGCTCAACGCTGACTGCGTGGAGGATATCCGACACATACTGCCGGGTTTCTCGGTAAGGCGGAATGCCGCCATATTTGCGTACAGCTCCAGGCCCAGCATTGTAGGCAGCGAGGGCGAGTTCTAAGGAGCCAAACTCATTGAGCATTTCCGTCAGGTATGTGGCGGCGCCTTCGAGATTTTGCCGCGCGGAAAACGGCTCCTTGACACCAAGATCCCGCGCGGTGCCTGGCATCAATTGACCAAGACCTCGCGCGCCAGCCGAGGAAACCGCATGTGGGTTGAAATTGCTCTCCCGCTGAATCATCGCGGTGAAGAGATCAATGAACATTGCTCCGTCCAGGCTCGATTTGCCTACGCCTGGCTTCGAGGCAAATCGCCGTCCAAAATCGGCGGCGAGCCAGTACATATCCCACTGATCACTGGTTAGGCTTTTCGACATGTGCCGCGCCTTGGGGAGCGAGCGCGCGCGAAGTCGCGCCGATAGAAAACCTTGCGCACCTCTGGTCGCACCAGCAGATGACATGGGGGGAGGGAAAGGACGACCCTGCGCTTCGACAGCGTCATCAGCCGGTGCGTCGGTGAATTCCGTTACAGTGTCGGCGATTGCCGTGGCCGTTGCGAGCGGCGCATCGTTTTGTTTCACGTACAGGCGTTCGTCCGTCGTGTGGAACCGATGCTGGGTGCGCCGTGGTGGCATAGCCTCGCGCCTAGCACGCAAATTTGACTGCGCCAAACGTGAGCTTGCATCCGTCGCTGCGCCGGACGCAAATCCATCCTTCAGTTCGACGAGCTTTCCGCTGTCGTTTTGCTCAAACACCGCTGTCGCGGCAACGTCTGCCTGTCCCACCTGAAAAACAGTTGCGGCCGAGACCGCGACGGTCTTCATGAACATAGTTCTAATCGTGGGATTGTTTGTTTTGTAATTAGGCATACATCGATTCTTTTGGAAATTAATTACACCATCTATTTATGCTTCGAATATTATTCTACACGAGATGCACTTTTATAATATTCTCCAATTATCTTTCCTAGCCGCATTCCCTCAGTAAGGGTATGCCATTAAGTGGCGCCGATGTCTCAGTGAAACAGGTTGCGTTTGTAGTTTACGTTTATTTTCTGAGCGTATCACCATGGGCGACAGCATCACATCGCCGTCCTCATGCCTCACAATCATTCTGAAGTGATGCCGAAAGATCATCCGTTACTCAACCTGCAAGTGTAACGGGGAGTTGAGGCGATCGAGTTCTCACAGTAGCCTGTGAATAGTAAAGACACTAGGGAGGCTGATCGATGGAAAGCAAATACACTACACGTACATGAGCCTGAAAATCCACGCGGCTACATTTGGTCCTACTGACCTGCCACGGGTAATTTCCTCCAGATTGGATTAGAGTCCGGCCTGATTAAGGACGGACCCATGAAGAAGCAGAGATTTACGGAAGAGCAGATTATTGCGGTGCTGAAGGAGCAGGAGGCTGGCGCGAA
>NZ_SRXN01000043.1 GCF_004827385.1 Ensifer sp. MPMI2T | reverse complement strand
AAAACTAAGAAATAAAACAGAAATCCACCCACGTCTTTGCATGACACGTCCTCCCGTTGCGCGCGAAGCGCTAGACCGCTCGACGATACCAGGTGCCTTCGGGTCAGAGGGCTCGCGCCGCTCAACGGCCCGGCAGCACGATCAACTCGCCCACCATCGACGGCTGATGAGTCCCACACCGAAGCTCAAACACACCCGCCTTGTCAGCAGTGAAGGTTACGGTCGTAAGCTGGCCGCGCTTGACGGTGAAGCTAAGATCGTAGCCGGCGATCGTGCTCGGATGCTCCGCGCCGTTGACACCAAGGATCTCGAGCATGACCTCGTCTCCCTGGTTCACGATGATCTGATTGGGCTCCCAGCGGTAGGTCGATACCTCCCATCGGCCCTCGGCATTGGGAGCTTCGAGTTCGTAGCCCTTGCCTTCCGGTAGGGCGGCGCTCGGGAACGGCTCCTTGTCGACGGTCGTCCCGCCCTTGGCCTCAACCGCGACCATGGTGATAGTGCGCTTCATGCTGGCCGCCTCCGCCGAACCGGCCAAGCCTGCTGTGGTCAGCGCCGCAGCCAAAGCAAACCGGACCGCCGCTCCGCCGCCCGCGATGCTATGCCTGAACATTTGAAATCTTCCCTTGGTAAGTCTTGCACTCCTCCACGAAGCATTCGTGCCATCGCGCAGCCCTCGGGCTGATCGTCGTACAAGGGAGACACGCGAACGCTCCCGATTATTCCGAACGCTCCGATTATTCGGGGTGCCTATCGGGAACTGGATTCGAGCATAGCGGTGATGCAGGCCGCCGCGACTAGCACTGCCGAGGTCTTGAAAGGGCTCAATCGAGCCATTCGCGGTCCTCGTCCGCTACGGCCGCAAGGGGTCGAACTGGTCCATACCAGCCGCCAATCCGAACGTCTTGAAAGTCCGCATCGCGGTCGTTCGCGCTGGCCGCAGCGGCGACCCCTCCCCACCCGACTGAGACGATCGGAACCCGGGAAAATGGCGCCCAGTTCGGGATCTCAACTCCTATCCCTCGCCTTGAAGAGAATCGAACTGCCGACCCCGCTGAAATCGGTTCACGTTTGGGTCCTGCCGTATCCACCACCAAGAGCGATTGAGTTTGGTTTAAGAACGAAAGTGGCACGCCAGCCGAGGTTATGGCAGGCTGGCGTTTCCCGTTTAGGAGAAATGGTGACGCTCCTGCAAGCCGTATACGGGGGTCGAAATACCTTCGGCGCGGGCCTTCAATTGCAGCGAAAGATACTGCGAATAGTGGCGCGACTGGTGCAGGTTGCCACCGTGGAACCAGAGCGCCTCCTGCTGCGTCGGTTTCCACATGTTGCGCTGCTCGCCCTCCCAGGGACCGGGGTCCTTCGGCGTGTCGGAACCGAGCCCCCAGGCCTTGCCGACCTTGTCGGCGACCTCCTTGGAGATAAGGTCGGCGGCCCAGCCGTTCATCGAACCATAGCCGGTCGCATAGACCACGAGATCGGCGGGAAGCTTGGTGCCGTCCTTCAAGACCACCGCGTCCTCTGTCAGGTGACTGACGTCGGAGCCGGATTTCAGCTTGATGCTGCCGTCGATGACGAGATCGCAGGCGCCGACATCGATGTAATAACCGGAGCCGCGGCGCAGATACTTCATGAACAGGCCGGAGCCATCGGCGCCCCAGTCGAGCATGAAGCCGGCCTTTTCCAGGTCCGCATAGAACTTCGCGTCGCGCTCGCGCATCTTCTCGTAGAGCGGGATCTGAAACTCGTGCATGATCCTGTAGGGCAGCGAAGCGAAGATCAGGTCGGCCTTGCGCGTCGTGATGCCCGCAGCAACCGCCCGCTCGGAATAGAGGTCGCCGAGCCCGATCTCCATCAGCGTGTCCGAGCGAACGATGTGCGTCGACGAACGCTGCACCATCGTTACATCCGCACCGCCTTCCCAAAGCGCCGCGCAAATATCGTGCGCGGAATTGTTGGAACCGATGACCACCACCTTCTTGCCGCGATAGGCGTCGGGACCGGGATGCTGCGAGGAATGCTGCTGCTCGCCGCGGAAAATATCCTGGCCCTTCAGTTTCGGGACGTTCGGCTTGCCCGACATGCCGGTCGCCAGAACAAGTTGTTTCGGCCGCAGGACCAGCTCCTCGCCGTTACGCTCGACGACGACTTTCCATTCCTTCTTCGCCTCGTCGTATTGCGCCAACTTGCAGGTGGTCGAGGTCCAATAGTTGAGCTCCATCACCTTGGTGTACATCTCCAGCCAGTCGCCGATCTTGTCCTTCGGCGCAAACACCGGCCAGGTTTCCGGGAAGGGGATATAGGGCAGGTGGTCGTACCAGACCGGGTCGTGCAGGCAGAGCGACTTGTAACGCTTGCGCCAGCTGTCGCCCGGCCGCTCGTTCTTCTCGATGATGATCGTCGGTACGTTCAGTTGCCGGAGGCGGGCACCGAGCGCGATGCCGCCCTGGCCGCCGCCGATGATGACGACATAGGGCTGGGTTTCGTGGCCGAGTTCCGCCGCCTCGCTTTCGCGCTTTTCCTTCCACGTCTTCCGGTCGGGATCGTGGCCGTGCTCGGCGCCGAGCGGCCGCCTGAAGCCCTTCGGCTCTTCATGCCCTTTGAGCTCCGTCATCGTCGTAAGGAGCGTCCATATCAAACCGTTCTTCAGACGGATATGGCCGTAACCCCGCGCCACCTCGGTTTCGAATTCGAACCAGCCTTCGGTCAACCCGTCGCTGGCGCTTGCCGGTTCCTTCTCGTCCTGGCGGAAGCGCGCCGGCTTGATGGCTGCCAGCTGGCTCGATAACATGTCGCGGATCTGGTCCTGTCCTTCCAACGTCCTGATGTTCCAGGTGAAGGCGACGAGGTCGCGCCAGTAGCAATCGGCCTGGAACAGGTTGACGGCTGCGGCGATGTCGCCCCGTTCAAGGGCTTTGCCGAGCTTGGCAAGCGCGGTGTCGATGCGGATGCCGGGACTTTCTTCAAGCATAGTCTCCTCCTTTTTGCTTGGATTGGCGCGGGCGGCTCCTCATCCGCCCGCGGGCATGCATGTGTCACTTCATGAGATCGATCAGGATCTTCAGGTGCTTGCCGCTCGGGTCGAGAAGCGCCTCGAATCCCTCCTGCACGGCCCGGTCGAGGGTGATACGCCCGGTGACGACCCGCTTCGCCGGCAAGAGGCCCGAGGCGATCAAGCGGATGACCCGCGGCCAATAGTGCGTCGGATAGGCCCAGGAGCCGCGCAGATCGATGTCCTTGAAGGTGACCTGGAACCAGTCGAGCGGGTTTTCATGCGGATGCAGCCCCGTCTGAATGACGACACCCTGCTTGCGCACCGCATCGACGCAGGCCTTGAGCGCGTGCTCGTTTCCGACGCACTCGATGGCGACGTCGCAGCCAACCTTGCCCTCCGTCACGGCGCGTACCATCTCGCCCGGGCTGCCTCGTCGCGGATTTATCGTTGTCAGACCCGGCAGGATCGAAGCCGCGAATTCTAGCCGGGCATCATTAATGTCGGAAACGAAGAGCTGTGCGGCACCGGCTGCGCGTGCAGCAAGCAGCGTCAGAACGCCAATGGGACCGGCGCCGGTGACGAGCACGCTGCTGCCGGCCGTCACGCCGCCGCGATCGCAGGCGTAGACCGCAACCGCGCTTGGCTCGACAAGTGCCGCCTCCTCATCGGTCATCCCGTCCGGGATCTTCTCGACATTGTATTCGTTGAGGAGCGCGTATTCGGCCATGCCGCCGGAGAGCCAGCTCAAGCCCGCAAGCGCCAGATCGGTGCTCAAGTGAAAGAGACCCCGATCGGCGAAATAGTCGCCGGCGCGCGGCATGATCAGCGGCTGCACCGAAACGCGGTCGCCGGCGCGAACCGAGGTCACGCCCTCGCCGACGGCCTCGACCACGCCGCCGAACTCGTGGCCCAAGACCTGAGGCCCGTGGGCGCCGGTAAATGGATGCGGCTCCTTCGGGATGAAGATCGGGCCGTAAGCATATTCGTGCAGGTCTGTGCCGCAGATGCCGACAAAGCGGTTTCGGATCAGCACCTGGCCGGCGGCCGGGTCGCCGGGTGCCGGGATGTCTTCGATCCGCAGGTCCTTCGCCGCATGGAATCTGAGCGCTCGCATGTTTCCTCCCGATCGCTGCTATGGTTGAGCAGCAACCTGCAATGGCCGTGCCAGATCGCAACGCCCGGGAAAATGCAGTGTTTTCAAAAGGGAGGACGGGCTGGCGTGTTGCGCCATGTATTGCGACTGCCACAGCTGTTGCAATCGATCTGTTGCACGGCGAAGACGCTCAGTGTTTCTGCTTGAGGCGATATCGCTTGATCTGCCGATGCACCGTCGAACGATCAAGGCCCAGCCTTCGCGCGGCCTCGGAGATGTTCCAGCCGCAGGCCGACAGCATCAGGCTCAGGGCCGCACCGGCGTCGCCCATACCGGCAGCCGCGGCCTTCGCGACGAGGTGGTCCGGCAAATCGCCAATCTCCACGACGCCGTTTTCGGCGAGCGCGGCGCCGACGGCGATGGCGTTATCGAGTTCGCGGATGTTGCCGGGCCAATCGTGCGACTTGAGCGCGACGAGCGCCGCAGGAGAGAGCGTCAATTCGCGCTCGCCATAGGAATGCCGCGCCAGGATCTGAGCCACGATCCACTCGAAGTCCGGCCTCTCTCTGAGCGCCGGAAGCGAGAGCGTCGCGGCGTTAAGACGATAATAGAGATCCTCGCGGAAAGCGCCTTGCGCGACGAGCGTCTGCAAGGGCCGGTGCGAGGCCGAGACGACGCGAATCTGGACCGGACGCGGCACGCTTCCCCCGACCGGCAGCACTTCGGCCTCGGCAAGCACGCGCAAGAGCCGGCTTTGCAGGACAAGCGGCATATCGCCGATCTCGTCGAGGAAGAGCGTGCCGCCGTCGGCCTGTTCGATCAGGCCTTTGCGGCCCTTGGCGGAGGCGCCGGTAAAGGCGCCCGGCAGGTAACCGAAGAGCTCGCTCTCGATCAATTGCTCGGGGATTGCGGCGCAATTGATCGCGACGAACTGGCCCTTGAGGCCGCTGCCCTCGTGGATGGCGCGTGCCAGATGTTCCTTGCCGGTCCCGGTCTCGCCCTGGATGAGGATCGGCAGGCCCGTGCGCGCAAGCTTCGCCGCCTTCACCTGAAGCGAAACGATTTCGGGGGCGTCGCCACCCAGCCGGCGCAAGGGCGGCGGAATCTGCTCGCGCGAGACGGCCGGGGCGCGGGTGCGGGAATGCGGCTCGATCGCATGGGCGAAGAGCGCATTGCCGTCGCGGGCGAAGACGAGCCGCTCCTGCGTCGGACGCCGACGCGTAAGATCGGGGAGGTCGTCGATCTCCATGTCGAAGAAGCGCGATACCGGCTCGCCAATAAGCTGGCGCGGATCGCGCCAGTCGAGCCCGGTCGAGCGCGCTAGGATCTTCGCCCCTCCGTGGGTCATGCCGGCGATGCGCCCGAGGCCGTCGATCGAGATCGCCGCCTCCGGGTCGACGTCGAGGAATTCCGGCGAGCGGGAGAAACGCAGCACCCATTGATGAGGCGCCTGGGCCATGAGGTTCGCAAGCTCGATGCGTCTGGCGGTCGCGGTGACGAGATGCAGTGCGAGGTTCTGGCTCGCCTTCTGGATCGGCGAACTCAAGAGCGAAATGTCGAGGACGGCGGAGAGCTCGCCGTGCGCGTCGTAGATCGGCGCCGCTGTGCAAGAGAGCGGCGTATGAGTGTTGTCGAAATGATCCGTCTGATGGATCGTCAACGCCTCCCCCGTCTCGAGGCAGGCGCCGACGGCACAGGTTCCGGCACGCCATTCCGACCACTCCGAGCCGAGATAGAGTCCGGCCTTGCGCAGGTTGTTGTCGAAGAGCGGATCGCCGAGGAACTCGACCGTCACGCCCTGCCGGTCGGAAAGCAGCAGCACGTAGTTTTGTCCCGCTACCTGCCGGAACAGGTGCTCGAGCCCGGAGCGGGCGATGTTGATGAGATCCTCCGATTGCTGGCGGTGCTCCTTGAGACGCGGTTCCGGCACGATATAGGCTTCACAGGTCTGTGCCGGGTCGAGGCGGTGATGCGTGAGACAGCGCAGCCAGGACTTCACGACCATATCGTCGCGGCTAACAGGAAGGCCGCGGCCTACACGCTCGATCTCTCGGATATGGTCGGAATGTGAAAACATGACCGCCTCCCAACGGACCCGCGCTCGCTCCTCGCTTGGAGTGTGCTGAAGCAAACGGCGAAAGTAAAGGAAGCGAGGGCGCAAGCCGCTCGGCCTTCAGAGTCGACGAGACGGCTTTGCCTGACCTGCTCACCTGCTCACGGTGACGACGCGTTCCAGACGATACGTTATGCGATTTTGGAAGCACCGAACGAGGAACATCTCTCGCTGCGACGCTTCGAGCAGCGGCTTCCACTTGGGCGAGTCGGTTGCGGGCATGAACGACCATCACTTACCTCCGCGGATTGATGGAGAGTGAATAATGTTCAAAGGCGACGGTCGGGGAATGACTGAATGATGAACTCGGTGAAGGCCGTCACTTTGGTGCTGACCAAACGCCGGGACTGATGCAAAATCCAATAATCCACGGCACTGTCGGGTACGTCTCCAAGAACGACGAGGCTCCCCTGCTCGACCTCTGTCCGAATTACACACCGACGCCGCGCTCGCTTTCTCTAGCCGAGGTTCAGTCGACCATCGACTATTTCCGCAACGCAGCCGCAAAGGCAATCGCGGCCGGCGCGGACGGTGTCGAGATTCACGGAGCCAATGGATATCTCGTCCAGCAATTCCTTTCTCCGAACGCTAATGTCAGAACGGATGCCTATGGCGGCCCCTCTCAACGAATTTGCAGAACCTTCAACACGCACTACCCTCTCGCGGCGGTTCTGTGGGTTGTGGGCTCGCTTGCCAGCCACTCGGCTACGTCCTGAATCGATTAGCGACCGGCGGGGGCATTGCGTCGCGCTCGCTAAGCAGCAGATAGGAGGCCCGCGATAGCGTCCACAGATCAAGGACGCCGCTGGAGCCAAGCTCGACATGAGCCATGCGTCGAATGACGAAAAGACGCGTCCTGTCCGCATCGGCCGCGGCCGCCAATCTGATGCTTTCCGAATAGGGGATCAGCGTGTCATCCCGGCCGTGAACAAGGATGAGAGTGGCCTTGAGATCGGCCATGTTTCTTGACCGGAGATCAAGGCGATGGAACTCGGCGAGCACCGACGCCGGCAGTTCGGAGACGAGCCGCGGCGTCTTCTCCGGGTCCCTATTGAGGAGCAGCCGATGTACCGCTTGACCCTCTGGCCCAAGCTGCGCGGCCATACCTCTCACATCAGCGTCGGGGTCCGCGAGCTTTGCCTCTGACATCGCTTTGAGAGTCCGCCGATCCGTCGGGTCCTTCAGCCACGCTGCGCTGCTGTGGACGAAGACCCAGGTGGCATAGGAGCTCGGCGTTCGTCTCTGCCAGCGCCGATCGAGGCCTTCGCGAAAATAGCCTGTCGTCAAATAGGTGCCGAGGGAAATGACGTCGTAGTAGGTGCCGATGGCATAAACGAAACGGACAAGCCTCCGCGTCTGTGGGTTCATCGCCGCCAGGATGGCCGGTCCGGCAGCATAGGAAAAGGCGACGATCCCGATGCTCTTCTCGGCCCCAGCGGTCTCCTTCGAGGCGATGTGCCAAGTGAGCGCGCTGAGCTCATCAACATCCTCAGACCGGATCGACAGTTCACGGAGGCTTTGCAGGTCCGGCACGAACACCATGAATCGCGATCTCGCCATAGTTTCCGCGAACGCGACGATACGGGGGTCGTCCTTGCCAAGTCGCACGACTCCGGGCACGACGACGATGATCGCCCGTGCGTGCTCGTCCCCGCCGGGACGATAGACATCCGCCGTGTTCGTTTTGCCTCGTACGCGATAGGTGATCTCTTCGCGAATGGGAGCCGCCCTCCACTCCTTTAAGCGGCTCGCCCCAGGGCCCGCTGCCACATCCTCGATCACCAGAAGGGCTTCGACGGCGCGGAAGAGCAAGGGTTTGAAAGCCGCCATTGCGAACACCAGGAGCGCAGCGATCCAAAACCATCGTCTCATCAGCGCAGGTGTCTCTAGCTGAATTTCTTACCATGTGAGGTGCATCGAGCTCCGAGCTAACGAAAGTGCTTCTGCAACAAAGACTTCCCCCAAGCGGAGGTGTTCCCGGATGCAAACAGAGTGTAGCGCGGAACGGTTCGGTTTTGCAGCTATCGAAAAAAGCGCGGTGGTGGCCGATTTGACGGCGGGACGGTCACCTCGCCTGCCGGCGTGCTGATGTTGGGCTCACCGACCGGCGCTGGCCGGCAAGCTTGAAGTAAATTCGCCTGCCTGCATGAACGTCCACAACCGAGCGGAGAAGTCGGCGGCCGACGTCACGGGTGTCCGGAACTAGGAGCACTCCGGCCCTTGGCTCTGGCTACAGGAATTACCGCATCCCACCCACTCGCGACCGTCCCGCGGTCTCCACTGCACTTCACTTCTGAATTTCACACGGTTCAGGGTCACACTCAGGGCAGGTGCAGAACCCGGGAGCGTTTCGCTCACATCGGGGACGATGCGCGATTTGCGTGGCAGTTTCTCGCTGACCATAGAAACGCCCCTGCTCTCCTGTCGCGACCTAAGGCTGACTGCGCGCCAAACAACCGTCGGACAAGTTTTTCCCCGCCTTAGTGCCGGGAGTGTCAATGCTCCCCTACGTCGGCGACAAAGATGAGGGAAGGTGTGATCCCTTGTTTTCGCCACCACGATGTGGCTTCTATCAGAGAAGCGAAGCAAAGGGGGGCATCATGCCGGATCTGACCTTGTGGGGACTGTTTGTCGTGGCGTCGCTGGTGCTGCTGTTGACGCCCGGCCCGGCCGTGCTCTTCATCGTCGCACGATCGATCCAACAGGGTCGAACTGCGGGATTAGTCTCGGTGATGGGCATTCATCTCGGAACCATCGTGCACATTGTTGCGGCGGCAATCGGTCTCTCGGCCCTCATTGTCTCGTCGGCGCTGGCCTTCGCCATCGTGAAGTATCTCGGCGCTGCCTACCTCGTGTGGATGGGCATCCGCACCTTCATGGCCAAGGAACTCGACCCCGAACTACCGGTGGTCGCCGCAGAGCCGCTGCGCCGAGCCTTCCGCGATGGCTTTGTGGTCAACCTCTTTAATCCGAAAACGGCAATCTTCTTCCTAGCTTTCCTGCCGCAATTCGTCGATCCTACACGGGGCGCGCTGCATTGGCAGATCCTCATCCTCGGCCTCACCTTCATGGGGCTAGGCATCATGAGCGATGCGGTATTCGCGCTAGTAGCTGGTACCGTCGGCGATTTCCTTCGCCGCAGCCGGCGCTTTCAGCAATTTCTGCGCTGGTTCTCCGGTACCTCGTTCATCGGCCTTGGGGCAACCGCGGCATTGGCGACGAATAAGTAATCGGCCTGGATTCCAGGGCTGAGGTCATACCGGTTCGCGCTGTGTCTTCGTGCACGATCAAAGGCAGATCAGCCAGCGACTCGTGTGAGACGCTCCATGCTCGCGACCATTGCCCACATCGCGCGCTTAGGGCAACTTGTCCGACGGAACCACACCGAATGGCTGTTCCCCACTCATTCCAGGACCAGGGCGGACCGATGGGGACCGCTCTTCGGAAAGCCGGCTCCGAATGTCTCGCCTTGATAGGAATCGAACCGAGACCCCCGCGCTTGCCCACTCTGGAATGGCGCACTCAATGCTTAAAGCACTTCTCCCGATGCCATTGCGGGAAGTGCGGAAGCGGCCTTTCGAAAGGCCGCTTCGGAACGATTACGCGTCCCGTTCTGTTGGTGCGCGAGTGGACGCTTTCCGGATCGTTCACTTGGCGAAGCAAGTCGGCGGCCACGTGTTTGGTTAACCTCGCGTCCTTCCTCCTGTACAAATCCTATTTCGTATTGGATTGTCATTCTCGCCGCCGGCGCCGGATCGCTGTTGCAATGGCGATTGGACCACAGATCGAGCATTCGCGTCACCGGCTTCGCAGGCGTTCGAGTATTTTCAACAGGATCCTGCAGATGAGACAGAATTGGCGCGCGTTTCGGCGCGGGAGGAGCCCGCCGGAATGAGAAACCGATCCATGCAGGCGGATGGAGCCCGTCCGCAGCTTTAACGACGAGGAGGAGAAAACTATGTCAGGCAAGCAGATTCTTATGCTTACCGGTGATTTCACCGAAGAATACGAAATCTTCGTCTTCCAGCAGGCCATGGAGGCCGTCGGTCACACGGTCCACGTCGTCTGCCCGGACAAGAAGGCCGGCGACATCCTGCGGACGTCCCTGCACGACTTCGAAGGCGATCAGACCTACACCGAGAAACTCGGCCACAACGTGATCATCAACAAGACGTTCGCGGAAGCAGAAGCTCAGCTCGACGATTATCACGCCGTCTACTGCGCCGGCGGCCGTGGCCCGGAATACATCCGCACCGACAAGCGCGTTCAGGCCATCGTGCGGCATTTCCACGAAAAGCAGAAGCCGATCTTCACGATCTGCCACGGCGTACAAATTCTGATCGCCGTCGACGGTGTCGTGCGCGGCAAGAAGGTCGGCGCTCTCGGCGCCTGCGAGCCGGAAGTCACACTGGCCGGCGGCACCTATATCGACCTCTCCCCCACCGAGGCCTATGTCGACGGCACGATGGTGTCGGCAAAGGGCTGGACGGCTCTTGCCGCCTTCATGCGGGAGTGCCTCAAGGTTCTCGGCACCGAGATCTACCACAACTGAGGGACTGCGAGCCCGGCTCACGATCGTGCGCCGGGCTCCGCTACCGCAGGGGTTTCGCCGCCGCTATTGCGCCCCGCGGTTCCAGCCGCGCCCTCTGTCGCCGAACATCTCGTGTCCGTCCTTCGTGACGGCGAGCGTGTCCTCGAGCTTGATGAAGCCGCGCTTCGGGTGAAGCATCGTCGTCTCGACGGAAATGACCATGCCTGCCTGCAGAGGTCGATCCGCGTCGACGCCTTCATAGGCGACCGGATGGTTGGTCATGAGGAACGGTGCTTCGTGGCTGATGAGCCCTATGCCGTGGCAGAAGAAGTCGGTAAAGGCGGCCGAAGGCGAGCTATTCAAAACACCTTCCGCCGCAGCAATCATCTCACTGCCTGTAGCCCCGGCCTTGATCCTGGCGAAGGCCGCTTGCTGGATCGAATCGACTTCAGCTAACAGATCCTCGAGCTCCGCATCGGGCTCGCCGAGCACGCCCATGCGGCAAAGGTCACCGATATAGCCGCGATAGTTGCCGCCGGAATCGATCGAAAGCACCTCCCCCTTCGACCACGCCTGCGGCGAGGCCGCACGGTTGTGACTGGCGCCGAGGGTCAGCAGGCAATACTCGAAATGCAGCCCGCGATTGGTCTCTTCTCGCCTGAGGCGTTCAATGATCTCCGTTTTGGTGGATCCCTCCCGTGCCGCCGCGATGGTGGCGAGCATGGAGTCGGTGATGAGCTCGGAGGCGAGCTTGAGTTTTTCCAGTTCCTGCGGCGTCTTGATCGAGCGCAGTCGCTCGAGCGTGTGCGTCGCGTCCACAAAACGCGCACCCTCAAGACGAGAAGTAAGCACGTCCCACGCATCGGAGGGCAGGAAGGACGGCTCGATGCCGATGCGAGCACCCGCCTTACCGATCTTCTTCAGATGTTCGACCGCAAGCGCTGCCGCATCGAGCGTACCCCAGGTCGCCGTATGGACGGCGGGTGTCCAGAACGGGTTGTTCTGGTGTTCTCCCCCTTCCATGCGGTTGCCAACATAGGCTGAGTGGCCGGGTGAGCCCTTCTCATAAACGACGAACGGCAGATAACGGCTGTGGCCGATCGCATCCATTGCGGCGAAGAAGATGAACTTGTAGCCACCCAGCAGGTACTGCGTGTTGTGCTTGGAGGTGGCGAGCAGCACGTCGATACCCGCCTCCTCCATCAGCCTGTCGAGTTTAGCCGCATCAAAAGGCGGCTCCACCGCCCGCGCTTCGCTTGGATTGATATTCACGGGTTTTCTCCTAGAAGCCGTTGCCGTGCGCCTTCAGGTACCAGACGGGATTAATCGGAAATCTGGCAGATCCCGAAGCGCACGCTCGGGGCCGGCTGGCGAATAGACGACAAACAGTTGCATTGGGCCGGATCCCGTGTTCTTCGTCGAGTGGAACCGGCTTTCCGGTACATAGACCGTGCAACCGGGCCCAACTTTCTGCGTCACCGGATTGCCGTTCTCGTCCTCTACCATTTGTTCGCCCTCGCCCGAGATCACGAAAATGATCTCTTCTGCGCCCGGATGATTGTGACGCGCATGCCCCTCGCCGCTCGGCAAGTCGACCACACCACCCGAGAAGCGCTCGGCCCCGTTCACCTCCGGCGCGACCGTAAGTGCGAGGCGGCCCCAGTCGAAGCCGAAGCTGTCGACATCCTTCGGGTAGAGAAAATATTTGTCCTTTGCCATGCCGCGGCCTCCTCCCGCATCTTCCTCGCCTCAGACCACCGTACTGATGGCAAGCGCCTTGAAGTCTTCCGTCTGCTTGCGGATCGCCACCTCGGCCGGCAGGCGTTCCATGGAACTTGCGCCATAAAAACCATTGCAGCTAGGGCAACGATCCAGGATGTAGCGTGCATCCTCCGGCATCGAGATCGGTCCGCCGTGGCAAAGGACGATGACGTCCTTCCGTACCGAGCGTGCGGCGGCCGCTATCGCGTCGATTTCGCTCACGCAGTCGTCGAGCGACATCGCGGAAGTGGCGCCTATCGCGCCTCCCGTGGTAACGCCCATATGAGCGACGATGATGTCTGCACCGACCTTGGCCATCGCAATCGCTTCGTCCTCGTTGAAGACATAGGGAGTCGTCAGCAGGTCGAGCCGGTGGGCTTCGGCGATCATGTCCACCTCAAGACCGTAGCCCATGCCGGTCTCCTCGAAGCTCTGCCGGATCCGTCCGTCGAAGAGGCCAATGGTCGGGAAATTCTGTACGCCGGAAAAGCCGATAGCTTTCAGGTCCGCGAGAAACTTCGGCATGAACACGAATGGGTCGGTGCCATTGACGCCGGCGAGTACCGGTGTCGCCTTCACGACCGGCAGCACCTCCAGGGCCATTTCCTTCACGATCTCATTGGCGTTTCCATAGGCGAGCAAACCGGCCGCCGAGCCGCGGCCCGCCATTCGGTAGCGGCCGGAGTTATAGATGATGATGAGGTCGATGCCGCCCGCCTCCTCGGCCTTGGCCGAAATCCCCGTGCCGGCCCCACCGCCGATGATCGGCTTGCCGGCGGCGATCATGCCGTGGAACTTTTCAAGAATGGTCTTGCGGGGGATTACTGGCATCGGGGTCTCTTTCAGGGGTTGGCGATATCTCGGTAGGCGGCGACTGCGGCCTCGGCGAACTGCGGATCGTTGATGTGGAGCGGAAGCCGTTCGATGCGGCGCGCGTCGGTTGTTTCGACGGTGGCTTCCAGTGCCTCGAAAAGCGCCGCATCCGCCGCGGGATCGAAGAAGGCGCCGCCTTCGATATCAAGCGCCGACACGCCTCTCTCCGGGATCAGGAACCGGAGCCGGCCTTTGCAGAGGTTCAGCTTTGCGCCAATCCACATTCCGATCGCGGCGCACTCCTCCGCCGACGTGCGCATGAGCGTGACATTCGGGTTGTGGCGGTAGAAAAGCCGGCCGGCATAACGCTCCGGCACCGTCTCCGGCGCCCAGAAATTCACCATGTCCAATGCCCCGACGGAGCCGACATAGGGCAATGCTGTGCGCGCAATTGCGCCGAAGCGATCCTCCGTCGCCGGCAGCACTCCGCCGAAGATAAGATCGCAGACCTCCGTCGTCGTGATGTCGAGCACGCCCGAAAGAAGCCCGCTGTCTGCAAGCTTCTCCATCACGCGTCCGCCGGTACCTGTGGCGTGGAAGACCATGCAGTCGTGGTCGACCTTCAGTCGTTCGACGATGGCAGTCACACAGGGCGTCGTCACGCCGAACATGGTAAGGCCGAGAGCGGGCTTCGACGCCGTTTCCTTCGCCGGCCGGTTAGCCATGGCGGTAATCGCTTCGGCCGCGTTTTGCAGGATCACGCGGCTCAGGCGGTTGAGCCCGGCCATGTCCGTGACCGACGGCATCATGATGATGTCGGAGACGTCGACATAAGGTGCGACGTCGCCGGATGCGAGCGTCGAGACCATGACCTTCGGTAGCCCGAGCGGCAGCCGACGCATGCCGGCGGTGACGATCGACGTCCCGCCGCCACCACCGATGCCCACCACGCCGGCGATGTCGTCCCGCGCCGGAAGAAAGCGCGCGAAGGCCTCGCCCATCGCGGCGACGACCATTCCTCGGTCGTCGCCGGAAAGCACCGCGGCGGCACCGTCCGGATGCGCGGCAGCTACGGTTTCGGCGGAGATGTCGGCCGCAATGGTGGGACGACGCGTGCCGACATCGACCAGAACAGGCCGGCCGCCCGCCGCCTCGATGCGGGAAGCGAGATAAGCGAGTTCCTCCCCCTTCGTGTCGGCGGTGCCGACGACGTAGATGTACTTCATCTCTCCTCCTTGGCGGCTCTGGCCCTCCTCTGCCTTGAAAAGCCGCCTCATGCCGGCTGGTTTGCCGGCTCTTGCAAATTTATGAGATGTGCGTATCATAAAGATATGGATGTCTCACGTCAACAGAACGAATCCGCCGTAGGCGCCGAGCGCGGTCCCCGAGCCCGCACACGCAAACTCATGCTGGAGACCGCCACGCGGCTGATGCAATCCGGTATCACGCCCTCGGTGAGTGAGGTCGCGGAAGCCGCCGAAGTTTCGCGCGCCACGGCCTATCGTTACTTTCCAAGTCAGGCGGCGCTGGTTCATGCGGTGGTGGACGAGGCGCTCGGCCCGATCCTCGACTGGCGATCCGAAGCGCCCGATGCGCTCGCGCGCGTTGCCGATCTGCTCGCGACTGCCATGCCGCGCATCAACGAATTCGAGGCGACCTTCAAGGCGGCGCTCAAGCTCTCGCTTGACCAGTGGGCGCAGCGCCAGGCCGGCACGCTTGGTAACGAACCACAGCTCACGCGCGGCCACCGCGTCGAACTCCTGCGACAGGTCACCGTGCCACTCGACGGCAGGGTGTCCGCTGAAGCCCGCGAGCAGCTCGCTCAAGCGCTCTCGCTGGTTTTCGGTGTCGAGGTGCTGATCGTGCTCAAGGATATTTGGGGCCTCTCGGCCGAGCGCGCGCAATCTGTCGCAGAATGGGCGGCGGCGGCCTTGGTTGAGGCGGCGATTCGGGAGGCCGAAACCGCGGCATGACATTGCGCACTCTCGCCCTAAACGCGGAATCTGGTTTGACCAATTTGAATGATATGCATGATGATCTGCATGTATGCGGCTTGTGGGCAGGTCTTTCCTAGTTGAACTGCCGGTAAGGCATGCCGAGTTAAGTTCCGGATCGCCGCGGCATTGCGAGCGGTGATCAGCAACAAAGGCGACGAGAAAGGGACCTTGACGCTCCTTAGCTTTGGTAATACCAGATTGGTCTGCGGCTCGTTGGGCTTGATATCTGACACAAGGCACAAGGGTCGAGGAGGACCCGCCGCAGAAGCGCTAACCAGGAGGACTTGATAGGCGGACCGCCCGCCAAAGGCGGGCATTGTGCATAAAAGGGGAGGAAATATTATGCGCAAGACAGTGGCCGGCCTGATGGCCGGTATCAGTTTTATGTTTGCCTGCGGGACATCCGCGCAATCGCAAGAACTGACGATTTTCTGGGCCGAATGGGACCCGGCCAATTATCTCCAGGAGCTCGTAAACGAATACGAGGCCGAGACCGGCGTGAAGATCACCGTCGAAACGACCCCTTGGGCGGATTTCCAGACGAAGGCCTTCACCGAATTCAACGCCAAGGGCTCGGCCTACGACATGGTCGTCGGCGACTCACAGTGGATAGGTGCCGCATCGGAGGCCGGCCACTACGTCGACCTCACCGAGTTCTTCAACAAGCACAAGCTAAACGAGGTGATGGCACCTGCCACGGTGAAGTACTACTCGGAGTATCCTGCGAACTCCGGCAAGTACTGGTCGATCCCGGCCGAGGGCGACGCGGTCGGCTGGTCCTACCGCAAGGATTGGTTCGAGGACCCGAAGGAGATGGAAGCCTTCAAGGCGAAGTATGGCTATGATCTCGCCCCGCCGAAGGATTGGAAGCAGTTGCGCGACATCGCCGAGTTCTTCCATCGTCCGGACCAGAAGCGCTACGGTATAGCGATCTACACCGACAACTCCTATGACGGTCTCGTAATGGGTGTAGAGAACGCCATCTTCTCTTTCGGTGGAGAACTCGGCGACTACAGCACCTATAAGGTCGACGGGATCATCAACTCGGAGAAGAACGTCAAGGCTCTGGAGACCTATCGCGAGCTCTACGGCTTCACGCCTCCGGGATGGGCGAAGAGCTTTTTCGTGGAGAACAACCAGGCGATAACCGAGAACCTCGCAGCGATGAGCATGAACTACTTCGCCTTCTTCCCGGCGCTGGTCAATGAAGCATCGAACCCGAACGCGAAGGTCACCGGCTTCTTCGCCAACCCGGCCGGCCCGAATGGCGACCAGTATGCCGCGCTCGGCGGCCAGGGCATTTCCATCGTCTCCTATTCCGAAAACAAGGAAGAGGCGATGAAATTCCTCGAGTGGTTCATCAAGGACGAGACGCAGAAGCGCTGGGCCGAACTCGGCGGTTACACGGCAAGCGCCAAGGTGCTGGAGTCGGAAGAGTTCCAAAACGCGACACCCTACAACAAGGCCTTCTATGAGACCATGTTCAAGGTGAAGGACTTCTGGGCCACGCCCGAATATGCCGAGCTGCTGATCCAGATGAACCAACGCATCTATCCTTATGTAACGGCCGGCCAGGGTACGGCACAGGAGGCGCTCGACGCTCTCGCCAAGGACTGGAACGCGACCTTCAAGAAGTACGGCCGCCAATAACGGGTAAGACATCGCGGGAGGGGGCCGGCTCCCTCCCGTTTCTTCAACTTGCCACGAACGGGGCTCGCGCCAGATGCGGCGTCGCGCTCAGGAAATGCGCAACAGGATGGCGCAAGTGCGCCCGGCGTTGGGCTCTCGGAGGAGGAGCACATTGGCCACCGTGGTTATGACATCGCTGGATTCGAAGTCGCGCGCCGCTTCGCGGGGCTTGAGCGACATCAAAATTCGCAATCTTTTCATCATTCCGACGATCCTGTTCCTGATCGTCTTCAACATCTTCCCGTTGATCTACTCTCTCGGCTACTCTTTCACCGACTTTCGTGCTTCTACGAACGCTCCGGCCACCTTCGTCGGCCTGCAGAACTACCGGGAACTGCTAAACGACCCCTTCATCTGGGCGAACTTCGCCATTACGGCAAAATACGTGATCGTGTCAGTTACCGGTCAGGTTGTCGTCGGTTTCGGCACAGCGATGCTGCTGAACCGTGAAATTCCGTTCAAGGGTCTGATCACGACACTGCTTCTGCTGCCGATGATGCTGTCAATGGCGGTGGTCGGGCTCTTCTGGAAGCTGCTCTACGATCCATCCTTCGGCATCATCAACTACGCGCTCGGCCTCGGCTCTTTCGAGTGGTTGGCAAATCCCGACATGGCACTCTACGCCGTCGCCATCACCGACATCTGGATGTGGTCACCCTTCGTGATGCTGCTCTCGCTCGCTGGCCTCTCGGCCGTCCCGAGGCACCTTTACGAGGCGGCGGCCATCGATCGGGCGGGACCGTTCTACACCTTCTTCCGCATCACTCTGCCGCTCGTGGCACCGATACTCATGATCGCGATCATCTTCCGCACGATGGAGGCTTTCAAGACTTTCGACCTCGCCTACATCCTCACGAGCCAGCCGACCACTGAAGTGATCTCGATCCGCCTCTACAAGATGGCGTTTCAGGAATGGCAGACCGGGCGGTCCTGCGCACTCGCCTACATAGTACTGATCATGGTGCTCGCGATCACCAACATTTACGTCAAATATCTCAACAGGGTGAAGGAGCGCTGAGATGGCGGCCGTCCAAACTCGCTCCGAGCGCGCGCTGAACCGGGTGGCGATCGCCGCCGTGCTCGTCATCACCCTGCTCTTCCTCGCACCGATCTACTGGATCACGTCCACGGCCTTCAAACCGCGCAACCTCGCGACGACCATCCCACCGACGGTCATCTTCGAGCCGGAGATCTCGCCCTTCGTGAAGCTCTTCACCAAGCGCTCTCAGTTGCGCGCAGCACCGGAGCCGGAAGACTATGCCGCCGCTCCCTGGTGGGAACGGCTGGTCTTCGACGGGGGCGAAAAAGTCGTGCGCTCGGGACGCGGTGACGTGCAGTTATCCGGCTATCCCAACCGCTTCATGAATTCGCTGATCGTCGCGATCACCTCGACGGTGCTCGCCGTCGGCATGGGTACCTTCACGGCCTACGGTTTCTCGCGGTTCAAAATGAAGGGCGAAGCGGACCTGTTGTTCTTCATTTTATCGACACGCATGCTCCCGCCCGTGGTCGTAGCAATCCCCATGTTCCTAATGTACCGGGCGGTCGGGCTGAACGACACCCACTGGGGTCTTATCATCCTCTACACCGCCTTTAATCTCTCCTTCTCGGTCTGGCTGATGAAAGGTTTTATCGACGAGATTCCGAAGGAATATGAGGAGGCGGCACTCGTCGACGGCTACACGCGCCTGGAAGCCTTCTTCAAGATCGTGCTGCCAGAGGCCGCCACAGGGATCGCCGCGACCGCCGTATTCTGCTTCATCACAGCGTGGAACGAGTATGCTTTCGCGCTGATCATGACGAACCGGCGCGCGCAAACGGCGCCGCCCTTCATCCCAAGCCAGGTCGGCTCTGGCCTTCCGGATTGGACCGTCATTGCCGCAGGGACTTTCCTGTTCCTGCTGCCGGTCGCCATCTTCACCTTCCTGCTCAGGAATCATCTCCTGCGCGGCATGAGTTTCGGAGCGATCCGCAAATGACGTTTCGTGCCATAAACCAGAAGTATCTCGAGCCAGGCTCGCAGCTCCTGATGATATTCGGCATCATTGCGCTGTGCCAACCATGGAACCTGTTCCTCCACCGCTACGGACTGACGATGACGTTAGTCGGACTGATTGCCTTCATGATCACGTCGAAGGTCCCGCCGGAACAGAAAGCTGACGAGAGCAGGAATCCATGACGCAGATTGAATTACGCGGCATTGAGAAGCACTTTGGTGCCGTTCAGGTCATCAAGAATCTCAATCTCGCCATAGCCGACAACGAGTTCATCGTTCTGCTTGGCCAGTCCGGCTGCGGCAAGACGACGACGCTGCGTGCGATCGCCGGGCTCGAAACGATCGATGAAGGCGACATCCTCATCGACGGTCAGCCGGTGCAGCACATAAAGGCGTCGCACCGGGACATCGCCTTTGTGTTCCAGTCCTTCTCGCTCTACCCGCACATGACGGTCTTCGAGAATATCGCCTTCCCGCTCCGCGCCACGCGTGGCAACCGTGCGGATATCGAGCGCGAGGTTCAGGCGGTTTCAAAAACGCTGCAGATCACCCACCTGCTCGCAAAAAGACCCTCCGCTCTTTCAGGCGGCGACATGCAGCGCGTGGCGATCGGCCGGGCGCTCGTCCGGCGCCCCAAGGCGATGCTCATGGATGAGCCGATCGGCGCGCTCGACGCGAAGCTCCGCGAAGAGATGCGCGCCGAGATCAAGCGGCTCCACATCAAACAGGGCTCGACCACGATCTACGTAACCCATGACCAGGTCGAAGCCATGTCCCTCGCCGATCGTATTGTCGTCATGCACGAAGGTGTGCTGCAGCAAGTCGGCACCCCTCATGAAGTCTACGCACGTCCTGCCAACATGTTTGTCGCGCAGTTCGTTGGGAGTCCGGTCATGAACATGGCTGAGGTGACGGTTTCCGAGGACGCGGGGCATGCGCGCGTCCTCGTCCGAGGTGCTCCAACCGCCTTCGATTTTCCGTCCAGTCTCACGGCCCAACTTGCCGCCGCTGGGGCCGAAAACGGCAATCTCACCCTCGGCGTGCGACCTGAAGGGGTTCTCGTTTCGAGGGAAGCACGCGAGGGCTTCGTGCCCGTCGAGGCCCATATCATCGAACCGCTCGGTTCGCATGACATCATAGACCTGCAGGTTGGCGCCCAAATGCTGCGGGCAAGGACGAAAAGTGGCTTCGTGCCCAGGCCCGGCGAGGCCGTCTGGGCTCGGATAAATCCGGCTCAGGCGCATTTCTTCGACAGCTCGGCCGGCACATCTTTCGGGATCAGGCTCTGATGGCGCATATCGAACTCAAAGGCATCACCAAGACCTTCGGGGCCCACACTGCCCTGAAGGATCTCAGTTTCGAAATTGCCGACGGAGAGTTTTTCGTGCTGCTCGGCGAGACGGGCGCCGGCAAGACGACGACCCTTAGGCTGATTGCCGGGCTCGAAAAGCCGACGAGCGGACAGATCTTCATCGATGGTGAGGATGTCGCGGACTGGGGGGCCGCCGAACGGGACGTTGCGCTTGTGCTGCAGCAATATTCGCTCTATCCGCGCTACACGGTCCGCGAGAACCTCGAATTCCCGCTCAAGTCACGCATCCGGCGTGTCGAACCAGCCAAAATTAAAGAACGTGTCGCCCGCGCCGCGAGGACGCTCCGCATCGAGCATCTGCTCGACCGCAAGACGGACCGTCTATCGGGTGGCGAGATGCAGCGCGTCTCCATCGGTCGGGCTATCGTGCGCAAGCCGCGCGTCTTTCTGATGGACGAGCCTTTATCCGCCCTCGACGCCAAGCTGCGCGAGGCGCTGCGCACCGAGCTCAAGAACCTCCAGATGAATCTCGGGGCAACCTTCCTCTTCGTGACCCACGATCAGATAGAAGCCATGTCGATGGGCGACAAGATCGGCGTACTCAACAACGGCCAGCTCGTTCAGACCGGCACGCCGCAGGAGATCTACCGCAATCCGATCAACACTTTCGTTGCACGCGCCGTTGGCTCGCCGCCGATGAACCTGATCTCAGGGAGGCTTGCGGGCAGCGAGGCTATCGCGGACGAAGGCTACCGATTGCCTTTTGACGCGGCGCTCGGCACTGCGGTTGACGGACGGCCCCTCACCTTCGGCATCCGCCCTGAGGATCTCTTCCTCGAAAGCGGCGCACCCGGCGAAGCCCGCGTGCACGACGTCGAGAATCATGGCGTCGAGAAGATCGTCACGCTTCGCACAGGCAACCATTTATTGCAGGCGACGGTGCCGGCTCAGACCGACCTAGAGATCGAGGAGACCGTTCACTTCTCCTGGAATCCGGAAAAGGTCGTGCTCTTCGACGGCGGAAGCGGGATGAGCCTGCGCCACGCTGGCTGAGCCATCGACGACCACAACTGCTTCCATCCTGGGTCGTGGATTTCCAGTCCGTTTTCATAGGGCCACGCAGGACGTGTCCATCCGGAATTGGCGAAATCCCGATGCCCTATGTCGGGAAGCGCCGCCGATAATGTTCGACGACCTCAGGGTTGCGGAGATTAACGGGCAATCCTCCTTTCAGGATGCGGATCGCTTCGGCCGCAGCGCCTGTTCCCATGCGCATCATGCTTTCCTCGGTGATGCCGGCGAGGTGAGGCGTTACGATCACATTGTCCAGCTGGAAGTAAGGATGCTCGAGCGGCAGGGGCTGTGTAGAGAACACGTCGAGCGCAGCGCCGCCGATACGGCCCATCTCCAACGCCTCGATCAGCGCTGCGTCATCCACGACCGGGCCGCGCGACACGTTGACCAGGATCGCGCCCCGGTTCATGCGCGCAATCCGCTCGCGGCTCAAGAGCCCGGTCGTTTCGGGCGTGAGCGGGCAACAGAGAATGACGATATCCGCTGTCGAAAGCAGGTCGTCGACCGAGAGAAAGCGCACACCGCCGGGCAAGCTTTCCGGCGAGCGGCTGTTGGCAACGATCTCCAGCCCAAACCCGTGCTTCGCGATCCGGAAGACCGCCTTTCCCACATTGCCCATGCCGATGATGCCCATGGTGCGGCCGGCGAGGTCGAGTGCTCGGTCGGAGTGGGCCCGCCCGCCACTCCAACCCCTGCTTCGGAGATCGCGGTCCATAGGACGGAACTGGCGTAGCAACGCAAGCGTCACCATGAAGACGTGCTCCGCAACAGTCGGCGCGTTGACGGCCGGCACGTTGGCGATAAGCACACCGGCCGCGGTGGCCGCGTCATAGGGAATCATGTCGAGCCCCGCGCCATGCCGGACTGCCGCGCGCAGGGCCGGTGCGTTTCCGAAGAAGGCGGGCGGGATCGGCGCGCGCACGATGACAATCTCCGCACCCTCGCCTTCACGAAGCAATGTCTCGGGATCGGGGGCGGACGCGACGCGGAGATCACCCGCCGCTTTCAGCATGGCCTCGGCGTCGCGGTGCAGGGGATGGGTCGAGAAAATGAAACTCATCGGCCTCCTCATTGCCGACCGGGGACTACTCCGCGGCTGTCGCAGGCCCGCCGATAAGGCCCTTCCAGTAGCTTTCCGCGCCCTGCAGATGCGCATTCATCAAAGCTTGGGCGAGATTGCCGTCGCGTGCGAGCAGCGCCTCGTAGATACGGATGTGTTCCTCGTGCGAGCGGCGGCAGCGGGCGATATCCGCGAAGTAGATGAGCAGCCGCTGCTCGCCCATCGTGTAGTAGACGCTGCAGACGCGGTGAAACACGCTGTTCTTCGTCGCCCGAACGATCTCCAGATGAAAATCCCTGTCCTCGCGCGCGAGGCCCTCGCCTGCAGCGATCTTCGCCTCGGAAGCGGCGAGGATCTCGCGCAGGCGTTCGTAGTTCTCCTCCGTCGCCCGCGCGCAGGCGAGTTCCGCCGCCTTGATCTCGTGGATCTTGCGGAGCTCCACCGTTTCGTAGATCACGACCGGGTCGAGTGGCACGCCAGCACGCGCAAAGAGTGCGATCGCCTCGACGCTCGCCTCCGTCGTCGTCAGATAGATACCCGACTTCGCCCGGCGCTCCACAATGCGCATGGCTTCCAGGATTGCCAGAGCCTCCCGGAGCTGCCCCCGGCTAACGGCGAAGTGCTCGGCGAGCTCTCGCTCCGATGGCGTTCGCCCATTGCTGCTCGAAGTCGTAAATAGATGGGCCGCCAGATCGGAAAGCAGATTGTTTTCTTTCATGGTTACAGTCTTTGTGCGTGAATCTCCAGAACGCGTTCGTTTATCGTAAATCCCAGGCCGGGTTTATCAGGAATCTCTATCATCCCGTCTCTCACGGCCACGGTCTCCTCGACGAGGTCGTGTATCATCGGGTTCGCGCCAACCGAATATTCCACGACAAAGCTTGCCGGAGAGGCCGCACAGATGTGCAGGCCCGAGAAGAAGCATGGGGCGCCGGCCCATAAATGCGGGGCAAAACGGAGGTTGAAGGCACTGGCGATCACACCAATGCGCATCGCCTCCGTGATGCCGCCGCAGAACGCCGGGTCGGGCTGGAAAATATCGACCGAGCGCAGCACCGCAAGATCGCGGAAGGCGAAACGAGTGGCCTCGCTCTCGCCGGCCGCGATCGGCATCTTTGCAGCGGCGCGCACTTCCGCCATGCCGGCCTTGTCGTCTGCGATCACCGGCTCCTCGAACCAGGCGAGATCGCAATCCTGGACGAGCTGGATGAAACGTTTCGCGTCGGCAACCGTATAGGTGCCATGCGCATCCACCATGATATCCACCGAGTGGCCCAGCGCCTTGCGGGCAGCACGCACGCGGGCGGCCGAGACATGCGGCGCGCGATCCATTGCGCCGACCCTCATCTTGACCGCATTGAAACCGCCATTGGCAATGTAAGACTGCAGCTGGCCGCCGATCTTTTCGGCACTCTCGCACCCGCCGGAAGCATAAGCAGGCAACCGATCCGCCTTGCGCCCGCCGAGAAGCTTCCATACCGGCACGCCCAGCGATTTGCCAAGAATGTCCCACAACGCGATGTCGACCGCACTGATCGCGGCAATGGAGAGGCCCCGGCGCGAGAGTTCCGGCATCGCATGACCCGACATCGCCGCCGTTTCGTGACGCACGCCGTTATAGAGCATCTCCCAGATCGCGGAGATGTCGGCGGGGTCGCGACCGACGAGCTTCGGCCCCACCTCATGGTTGAGCATGTGCACGAGCGTGCCGTAAGTACCCGCGCTGCCCGCAGCATTCTTGCCCTCACCCCACCCCACGATCCCGTCATCTGTTTCTATGCGCAGGATCGCCGCGTCGAAGGTTGTCAGGCGCCCGAAATCGCTGCGATGCTGCCGACATGCTTCGATGGGTATTCGAACCCACCAGGCTTGGACCATCTTGATACGCATTTCGCCTCCCCAACCCGCGGCGCGCTGACCGCAGGGCATGCTCGGGACCGCCCTCACTTGACCAGCGGCAGGATGGTCTCGGCGGTGATCCGCATCTGGTCATCGTAGAACTTCTCGGTCAGCAGGCTCGATCCGTGGTCCTGGATGAACTTGAGCTGCTCCGGCGGGATATCGACCGGATTGCGCTCCACCATGTCGGGATATTTCGCCGCCGGCGTGCGGTCGACCGGAGCCACGAACTCATTGGTGAGCGCACCATCGTATCCGATCTCTTTCAGAGCGGCGACGATCTTCGGCCAGTCGAGATGACCGAGGCCCGCCGCAAAGCGGTTGTTGTCCGCCACATGGAAATCGAAAAGCCGGTTTCCGGCGAGCCTGATCGCGTCGTATATGTTCTCCTCCTCGATGTTGAGGTGAAAGGCATCGAGGCAAACGCCGCAATCGGGATCGACTGCATCGGCTAGCGCAAGCGCTTGGGCGGCACGGTTGAAGAGATAAGTCTCGAACCGGTTGAGCGGCTCAATTGCCAGCCGGACGCCCTTTTTTTTAGCGTGGGCGAAGCATTCCTTGGTCGCATCCACGACCCACTTCCATTCCTCCTCCTCGGTGCCATCCGGAACGACCTTGCCGACGGTCGCCGGGACAAGGGTGACGATCTCGCCCTCGAGTTCACTCACCATCGTTATGACACTCTTCACGTAATCCACCGACTTTGCGCGCTGGCCCTCGTCCTTGGCTGCGAGGTTGCGCTCGCCGAGCGTCAGTGTCACCGCGCCCCAGCAGCGAATGCCGTGTTCCTTGAGCAGCGCGCGAGTGTCGTTGATGTCGTACTGGGCCGGCTCGCCTGAAATCTCGATGCTCTCGTAGCCATACTTCTTGATGCGCTTCAGCGTGACGGCGAGAGGCTCCGCCCGCATCCAGTTGTGCGTCGAAAGGTGCATAAACGTCCTCCCAGACTAGCGTTACTCCCCAGTCACTCAAAGGCGGTGCGCGGCACCTCCTCCACTTCGACCGAAGCCTACTCTGGTTCGGCCAATTTTCCCTTGTCAAGGCTGTATCCCAAATTATCGTTGGCGGCAAGGGCGCCTGCATCGCCTCGCATTTCTCAAGATTTCAGGCTCTCGGCGGCTTTGCTTCGAGATCATCGAGTGTGGTCACCTTGACCAGATTGCCACATTTGGTATTACCAGATCGCGGCGGGCTGCAGAGGAGGCGTTTACCGCGGCAGCCAGCGCCGGAAGGGGGAACGATGAAGATCGGTATGTGCATGTTTCTTTGGACGACGAGGGTCGGCCGGAGACATGAAAAGCTACTCCGGGACATTAAAGCGACCGGGTTCGACGGGGTGGAGATTCCGATCTTCGAGGGCACTCCGGACGACTACCGCCGCCTCGGCGCATTGCTCGATGGAGTAGGTCTGGAGCGCACCGCTGTGTCTGCCATGAGCGACCCCTCCATGAATCTGATTTCGCCTGACACGGCGACACGCAAGCGCGGCATCGCCTACATGCAATGGGCTATCGACTGCGCCGCCGCCCTCGGCGCGCGCACGCTGAGCGGGCCACTGCATTCTTCGCTGGGGCAGTTCTCCGGCACCGGGCCGACCGCCGCGGAACTGAGGCGGTCCATCTCCTCGCAGCGCACGATCGGCGATCATGCCGTTGAGCGCGGCGTCACCGTAGCGCTCGAGGCGCTGAATCGCTTCGAGTGTTACCTCGTTAACACGATGGACGACCTTGGCGGCCATATTGATGCAATCGGGCATCCGAATATTCGCGCAATGTACGACACCTTCCACAGCAATATTGAGGAAGCCGATCCCGTGGGGGCCTTCACACGCAACGCGGACCGCATCGTTCATGTCCACATCTCGGAGAACGACCGCGGGGTACCGGGCCGCGGCAATATTCCATGGCCGGAGACGTTCAAGGCGATCCGCGCGAGCGGCTATGACGGCTGGCTGACAATCGAGGCTTTCGGTCGCGCATTGAAAGACCTTGCGGCCGCGACGAAGGTCTGGCGCGATTTCTTCGAGTCGCCTGAAGTGGTCTATCGCGAAGGATACCGTCACATCCGGATCGGATGGCAGGCAGCCGCATCACAGGCCGTGCCTCCCCGGACGAAATCATAGAACTCCAATCGGAATAGCCCGTGCCGTCGGGCGCCCGACACGGCGCAGGCGCATCTGATCCACGCCTGGCTTGCGGCCGGCAACGACCCGAAGGCCGACGTCACGGGAGACTATTTCTAGCACATGAAGAATCGGACCGCGAATGGTGAGCGACCGATCTTGTAGTTCCGGATCGCGGGAGCGGCCTATCTAATCTACATAGGATTACGCTTCCTCCTGAGTGCCAAGGGGCAGCTGATAGATCATGACTCGCAGAATAATGAGAGATCCGAGTCGCTTGCCTAGTCATTCAGGCAAGGCATGATCTGCAGTTTGACCGATCCTGCCGCACTTTCCTTTATGCTTGCAATCCTTCCGCAGTTTGTGCCGCCGTCTACGGGTTCGCCGGCGCCACAATTTTTTATCCTCGGGGGTACGATGAAGGCGACCGGGTTGCTCATCCTTGGCGTGTTGGCTCGGACCTTAGGGGCGTTCAGGGGCTCGCTATCGGCTAATCGAAGCTTTGTCGTATGGCAGCAGCGCATCACAGGCAGCAGTTGATCGCGTCGGGCATAAGACTGCTGTTTCATCTGGCCGCGCCGTCGTTCCGCCATTAAGCGGCGTCGACCAGGCACATCGAAAAACGCCCCCCGATGACCGTTATTGGTCCTTCCAAGACGGAACGTGGAACCCGAAGATCGACCTGAGCGGTCGTGGAATGGAAAGAAACTAATCGACTCCGGCCGTTGAAACGAGCAATCAGGGGGTTCAATCGTCTTTGAAGGCAAGCGCGACGGGCTGGAACCCCGTTCGCGGTCCCCGATGTGCCACGCCCGCGTTTCCGCAAACGTAGAAAGCGATGCGGGTGCCATGTTCATGTCGCCGCCACTCCTCTTCAATGCCGACTTCATACCGGCTGGGCGACAGTGACGCTCCCTGACCGGATATTTCAAGCGCGATGACGGTCCCCGTCCTTGAGCATCGGGGCAAAAAAGTGCCTTTCAAGCCACCGCGCCCGAGCACGCCAAACATTGAAATAACGATAGCGACGCGATTCGAGCATGAGGGATCAAGATACCGACCAGAGCCAGTGGCAGCGGCGAAGCGCTCGGCGAAGAGAACGTGATAGAAAGGGCCACGCCCAACGTCACAACCGCCCAGTTGGTTGTGGGTCCAACCGGGTGCGCCAGATTGTGCTGCGGTAGATCTCCCCGCGAGAGAGATGTGCGAGCGCCCCAAGCTCAGCACTGGTGAGTTCCCGACGGTGTCGGGTCATATCAGCTTCCGCCATTGTGTCCTCCCCGCGGTCAATCCGGTCGTACCGGGGTCCTTTTTAGTCTACCCCATCAGCTGCCGCATTTCGGGGAACTCTTCCAATTGATGAGCATACCGGCGCCGGCTGCTGTGCGCATTTCCAATGCGCAAAATAGTTCGTCTGCGAGCAAACTCAGCCCGTACTTTGCCCAGCAGCGGTTCGGCTTGTAGGAAACCACGATCCCTCGCGACGGCGACGCCATCAACGGCCGTCCTGGCCGCCGCCGACTACGACTCTTCTCGCTCCTCATCAACTGGTGTGAGTAGCCTTGGTGGCTGCAGACTTCAGCCGGAACCCAGCCCCGGACCGGTGACCGCGGGTCGCCTGCCACTGTCGTCATCGTGAATCCGACAGGCGCTGAAACGGCCAGGGCCGGCCGAAATCCGGCGACTAGAAAAGCCAGTCACTCGCGGTAGGAACCCATTCGCACCGACGATGATGCCAGCTGTGAAGTGAAACCACGCCCTCTTGGCATGTCATTCAAGGAAAATCTGTTTGAGCTTCTAATCGAGGTGCAATCGTCTCGCGTGGTCGTCGGAGGCTGTGTGGTCCCGGAACCCCGTCTTCTTCCGTCGGAGCAAGGACGAGCATCCTTTGCTTGCAACGCCCTTGCCACCACCGGCCGAATAAACCTGCGGGTCCACCGGTCTGCTAAGCCTTCAGGAACTGCGAGGTCTTGTCGAAGCTCAGTCCCGGGAAGATCTTCGTCGTCAGGTCGCCGGGCGTCACGTCGAACTGCCGATAGAGCATCGCCGCAGCGACCTCGCGTACGTCGGCAGTCGGCATCAGGTCGCGGTCGTCGAGCAGCTTACCATCGCCGATGCCCGGCCAGCGCCCGAGGACGCGTCCGCCATCGATGGCGCCGCCCGCCAGCAGGGCGCATCCGCCGGTCCCGTGGTCGGTGCCGCCCGAGCCGTTCTGCCGCACGGTGCGCCCGAATTCCGTCATCGCCAGCACCACCGTTTTCGACCAGGCGGCCGGGCCGAGCGTCACCTTCAGCGCGTTGATCGCCTGCGCCAGATCCTGTGCTGGCCGCTTGAATTGCCCGGCCTGCCCCACATGCGTATCCCAGCCGGTGATCGAGAAGCTTGCTATCCGGTAATCGCCGTTGAGCATAGTGCCGGCAAGGCTCGCAACGTCGACGATCCTCTCGGCACGCTTGCCGTCCGGCTCGGCGGCCATCGCCGCCCCGTTCGCCCGCGTCGCCTCTTCCATCGCCGTGGCGAAAATCGGATCGCCGGCATAGAGCCGCATCAGGAGCTGCATCTCGTCCCTTGCCGTCCGGAGGTTGGAATCGGATGCCCAGACATCGACGTCGTTCGGGCCGGAGAGGATCAGTTCGGTCGAGGTGTTGACGTCGATCGCTTTGCGGTCGCCCGAACGTGGGATCACCGAAAGCGCCCGGTTGAGCCAGCCAGTCTTCTCCGCCGCAACATGCTCGCCGCCCGATTCCAGAATGTCCTGCCCGTCGAAATGGCTACGCTGGTCGCGATAGGGCGTCGAGACTGCATGCACGAAGGCAAGCTCGCGACTTCTCCAGAGCGGCATCAGGCTGGCCGCCGCGGGATTCAGGCCAAAATGCCCGTCGAGATCGAGAAGCCCCTTGTCCGGCGTCAGCGCCAGCGTCGGCCTCAGGCGCGCGAAACCGGCTTCGCCGTAAGGCTGCACCAGGTCGAGCCCATCCATCGCGCCGCGCAGCACGATCGTGACTAAGCGGTTGTCGCCCGGCATCGCAGCAAAGGTGACTGGCGTGAAGATCGGCGCCGCCGCCAGGCAGCAGGCCGATGTGAGGAAGCCGCGGCGGGAAAACGTAACCTCGGTCATGATCGTGCTCCTTATCGGCGATTGAATTCGGGCGAGGCCAGCACCAGCGTCAGGCCGGTGATCTTGTTCGGCGCCTGGGCGACGACGCGGATCGTCTCGTCGCGCGCCGCATCGGCAAGCGTCGCTCTCAGGAATTCGCGCGGATCCTGGTCTTTGCCGAAGTGAGCGAAGGCCCGCCGCGCCCAGGCAAGCCGTTCGGCAAGCTGGCCCCCGGTGATCCAGGTGGAGAAATTCTCTTCGAAGCCCGCCGGGCTCGGCGGCAGCCACGTCGGCTGGCCCATGCGCCGCAACGCGCCCTGCCCCAGCGCGCGCGCCGTCTGGAGGGCCTTGCGCCGTTTCGATGCCGCCTCGTCCTCGGCATCGGACGCCATCATTCCGGTATCGCCGCCCATCGCGCTGGCCTGCCCCGCCATCGCCTGCGGCGGCATCGCCGCATCGCCGCCGTCGCTGGCATCCTGGTGGGCTTGCATAAACTCGCCCACCGTGCCATCGCCGCTACCGGCATTCAGCGCCCTCATCCCGGCCACGACATAGTCGAACGGCTGACGCGCCTTCGCCCCCTCGTCGCGCCACGCCGCCGGATGGTCGAGCATCGCACCGTAGACGGCCATCAGGTCGCCGTCCGTCTTCTTCCAGGCATCCGCCATCGCCACCACCATCTCGCCGGACGGTTGGTCGGAGACGAAATGGACAGCAAGCTTGCGGCTGATGTGCTCCGCGGTTTTCGGATGGACCGCGAGATCATCGAGCAGCGCCAGATAGTCCTTCGGCGACCGTTTTGCGCCGCCATAGCTGAGCCCGAGTACCCTGTGCTCTCCCGGCTCCGAAATGCCCGGACGGAAACCGACGGCCATATCCTGGCGGTCGATCGTCAATCCAGTCAGCACCATCGCCGCGGCGCGGACGTCGGCCTGTGTATAGCCGCTGCCCGCCCCCAGCGTGTGCAACTCCAGGAGTTCGCGGCCGAGGTTCTCGTTCAGCCCCTTCTTCTGTTTCATGCCGCCCGGCGAAGTCGGCCCACGCGATTGCGCCTGATCCAGATAGACGAGCATCGCCGGATGCGCCGTCGCCTTGCGCAGCAGATCACGGAACGAGCCGCCGAGATGCGGCCGGATCGCTTCCGCCTCGTATAGCGGCACGATCAGCCGCATCGGCAGGCTCTTGTTAGCGCTCGTCGAGAAATGGTCGGTCCAGAAGGCCGCAAGCCGCTCGTAGAAGCAGTTCGGCGAAAGTACGGCCTGCATCATCCGCGCATTGGCGTCGCGCTGGAAGACGCGCTGTACCCGCTTCTGGATCACCTTGCGCCTGTCCCGACGCGCCTGGCCGTCGCCGCTCTGGCGCAGCTGCCGCAACTCGTCCTGCAGGTGGATAATCTGCTGATGCCGTCCAGCGATGCCGTCGGCGAGAAAAGACGGCGCACCCCGCACGCCAATCGTTACCTGTCCAAGCAATTGCTCCTTGCTCTGCGGCGGCGCCTCGCCCGGCCGGAAACCATAGCCGAACCGGATCGCCGCCACTGTCGGAAAGGAGAGGCTCATGGCAGTCACCTCCTGATCACTGAATGGTGACAGCCTCCGGGCCAAATGCGTCCGCAATTCGGCCATTTCCCAAAATGAACAATTTGTAATCCGTTGGAAAGGCTTTGTAATCAAGCAGGCCACGCCTCATCGGCGGTCACCAATCATTGAACATTCTTGAGCAGTTCATGGCTGGTGCGACCGAACCGTTGTTCCTATGACTCCTGAGTACGTCGGTGACGGACCGCTCGATACACCAGTGGCGCAGTCCGCCGGGCTTCAGCGAACCAACGGAAGGCAGCGATGTCATTCAGACCATTGCTTGGTGATGGACGTATCCGGGCCCGGGACGAAGAAACAGCATCGCTGCGGACGGCGTCCTGGATCGGCTCGTCGGTCGTCTTCGACAGCCGCCGCTGGGCGTGTCAGGAGGCAGAGCTCCGCTGGACCGCACCTCATCATCTGATCGTGCTGACAGACGGGGGGAGCACCTCCCGGACGTCGATCCGCACCGAGGGCAAGACCCTTTATGACGGACAGGACCGGCCGGGAGTCGTTACCTTTGTTCCCGCGGGCGCGGAGCGCATCGGATTCTACCGCGACGTTGACCTTTCCTATTCCGCCCTGTGGATTGATCCCGCGCTTGCCCTTCCGGGATTGGAACGGCTGCGCGAAATACCGGCTCTGGTAAACCGGAGCGACGCGGTCACTGGCACGCTTTTGCGATCGCTCTGTACCGAGATGTCATTCGGCCACCGACCGGACACCGTCTATGTCGAGCATCTGGTTTGCCTCATCGGTTTGCGCATGGCTGGCTTGCAGGAGACCCGGTCTCCGACTGCGAACCACGGCCGTCTTGGCCGCCGGACGTTTGAGCGTGTCCGCGATTACATCGACGCCAACATGGCCTCCGATATCTCGCTAAGCGAGGTGGCAGCCATCGCCGGCATGCCGATCGATACCTTCGCACGGCGGTTCAAGGAGACGACCGGCCGTCCACCCTATGCCTATATACTCGAGGAGCGCGTAAGGCGGGCGGAAGTGCTCCTCGGCGATACCAGCATGACAATAGGCGCCATTGCGTTCCGCCTCGGCTTCTCCAGCCAGAGCCACTTCACTACAACATTCCGTCGCCTCAAGGGCATCACCCCGCGAGCCTATCGGCTGCATTTTTCTCCGGAATCCTGACAGCGCCTCCGGTTTTCTGAAAGAAAGCGATCCCCCGCACGCCCAACTCCGCCATGTCGAAGAACGCGAGTCGCCGGCTCGCCGAAGGGCAGACCCTTAGGCACGCCGTCGTGACGGGGAGATCATTCATGGCTGAAACGGACTACAGGATTACGCGCCGGACGGTTCTGGAAGGCGGAGCGGCGACCTGCCTCTTGCTGGCATCCGGCTTGCCCGTCGGTGCTCAGGATGCCGGCGCCACCATAACGGCCGAGCGCGTCACGACGCCGATATCGAAAATACCGATGACCTTGAGAATCAACGCTACGGAGCAGGCCCTGGAGCTCGACCCGCGCACGACCCTACTTGATGCCCTGCGAAACCATCTCGGCCTGACCGGCTCGAAAAAGGGCTGCGACCACGGCCAGTGTGGTGCCTGCACGGTTCTCGTGAACGGCCGACGGATCAATTCCTGCGTCTCGCTGGCAGCCCAGCACGAAGGCGACGAGATCACCACGATCGAGGGGCTCGCCGATGGCGACCAATTGCATCCTGTCCAGGCGGCTTTCGTCGCTCATGACGGCTTCCAGTGCGGCTATTGCACACCGGGGCAGATCTGCTCGGCGGTGGGAATGCTCGAAGAAGTTCGGGCCGGCTGGCCGAGCCATGCAAGCACCGACGTGGCGACCGGGCCTGCGGCGCTTAGCGATGCAGAAATCCGCGAGCGCATGAGCGGCAATATCTGCCGTTGCGCTGCCTATTCCAACATCGTCGCCGCCATCCGCGACGCAGCCGAAGAGGTGTGAACCGATGCAGCCTTTTACCTACGAGCGCGCCGGCAGTGTAAGGGCGGCGGCAGCCGCCGTGGCGGCCAAACCCGAAGCGAAGTTCATCAGTGGCGGCACCAATCTTCTCGACCTGATGAAGCTGGAGATCGAGCGACCGACACATCTCGTCGATATCAGCCGGCTGCCGCTCGACCGGATCGAGGAGACGCCGGAGGGCGGCCTTCGGATCGGGGCACAGGTCCGCAACAGCGATCTCGCCGCCGACCTGCGGGTGCGGTCGCGCTATCCGGTGCTCAGCCAAGCGCTTCTCGCGGGAGCGTCCGGCCAGATCCGCAACAAGGCGTCCACCGCCGGCAATCTACTGCAGCGCACGCGCTGCCCCTATTTTTATGACCGCAACATGCCCTGCAACAAGCGCGAGCCGGGTTCGGGCTGCGCGGCCCTCGAGGGCTTCAACCGGATGCATGCCGTGCTCGGTGCCAGTGAGGCCTGTATCGCGGTGCATCCCTCGGACTTGGCCGTGGCGATGGCAGCACTCGACGCTGAGGTCGAAACCAGCTTGCCCGAGGGCACGACCCGCACAATCCCCATCGTCGACCTCCACCGCTTGCCGGCCTCGACCCCGCATGTCGAGACGACACTCGGACACGGCGAGATGATCACGGCGGTAACCCTGCCGCCGCCGCCATCCGGCCGACAGCTCTACCGCAAGGTGCGCGACCGCGCTTCCTATGCCTTCGCCCTTGTCTCGGTCGCAGCGGTTGTCGAAAAGAACGGCGTTCGCATACGGCGCGCACGCATCGCAATGGGTGGCGTTGCACCGAAGCCGTGGCGCACGCTGGAGGCGGAGTATGTGCTCGCCGGAGCGGAAGCGGCCGATCCAGCCTTTTCCGAAGCCGCCGAAAGCGCGCTCGCCGGAGCGGTGGGGCGTGGCAGCAATGATTTCAAGATCCCGCTGGCAAAACGCACGATCCGGCAGACGCTTGCCGCGGCCGTCGAGGATGCGTGAGGTACGACGATGACAGAGATCATGACCCCGCAAAACCGTTCCTCCGAAATCAGCAATGGCCTTATCGGCCAGCCGATCGCGCGCGTCGATGGACCGCTCAAAGTCACCGGCCGTGCGACCTACGCCTATGAGCATGCGATGAATGAGGCCGCGTACGGCTACATCCTCGGCGCCGCCATCGCCAAGGGTCGGATCGTCGAGATCGACAGTGCGGAAGCCGAGCAGGCCCCGGGCGTCCTTCATGTCATGACCTACCGGAACGCGCCTGCCCAGCCGGAATTCGGCCCGGCGGTCACGCCGACGGTACCCGAGGTCTTCACCCGCGCCAGGCCCATGCTCAACAGTGATCGCGTTCGCTTCTACGATGAGCCGGTTGCGCTCGTCGTGTCGGAAACCCTCGAGGCGGCGCGCGCTGCCGCGGGGCTCATCAGGGTGCGCTACGAGGAGGAGCGTGGCGTCTTCGATTTGCCGGACCGCCTCGCCGAGGCCTACACGCCCGGCCGTACGAATGCTGGCTTCGAAACCGACAGCGCAATCGGGGACTTCGATCGCGCCTTCGCCGCTTCTCCAGTCAAGGTTGATGCGACCTATCGGACGCCCTACCAGCACCACAACCCCATGGAGCCGCATGCAACGCTCGCCGTCTGGTCGGGCGATGAAGTGACGATCTACACCTCCGCGCAAACGCTTGCGAACTTCCGGGCCGGGCTCGCCAGCACGCTAGATATTCCGCCGGAGCGTGTACGCATCGTCAGTCCGTTCATCGGCGGCGGTTTCGGCTCCAAGTTGATCGTTCATCCCGACACGGTCCTTGCAGCGCTCGCTGCAAAGGTCCTGCGACGCCCGGTAAAAGTCGCGCTGACACGGCAGCAGATGTTTGCCAATGCCGGTCATCGGGCGGAGATGGTTCAGCAGGTGCGCCTTGGCGCGGACCGCGACGGGCGGTTGACGTCGATTGGCCATGATGTCTGGTCCGCGACCTCCGGCTTCGAGGAGTTCTGCGAGCAGACAGCGGTCTTCGCCCGCTCGCTTTATGCCTCGCCGAACCGATTGACCCGCCACCGCCTCGTCCCGGTCGACCTCAATCGCGGCGAATGGATGCGCTCGCCGGGCGAGGCACCGGGCATGCTCGCCTTCGAATGTGCGATGGATGAACTCGCCGAGCGGCTCGGCCACGATCCGATAGAGCTGAGAATCCGCAACGAGCCGGCTGATGACCCGGAGCGCGGCGTTCCGTTCTCGACCCGCAATCTCGTCGCCTGCATGCGCGAAGGTGCGCGGCGCTTCGGCTGGGAGCGACGCAATCCAACCCCAGGCCGCATCCGCGAAGGCCGCAATCTAATCGGTTACGGCATGGCGGCAGCCATTCGGCCGAATTACATCGGCGCTGCGACGGCCAGAGTGGCGATCGATGCAAACGGCCGGGTCACGGCTCACCTCGATATGACCGACATCGGAACCGGCACTTACACGATCCTCACCCAGATCGCGGCCGAAAACCTCGGCGTGCCCGTGGCCGCCGTCAAGGTCGAACTCGGCGACAGCCGGTTCCCGCGCACGGCCGGCTCCGGCGGTTCTTGGGGAGCGGCGAGTGCAGGCTCGGCGCTGCATGTCGCATGCGGTGCCCTCAAGGAGAAGATCATGGAGGCGGCGCGGTCCGATGATCGCTCACCGCTCCGCGATGCGGACATCGCCGGGGCGAGCTTCGTCGGTGGAGAGGTCAGGCTCGGCGGCCGTTCGGCAAAACTGGCTGACCTGATCGGCAGTGTTGCCCCCGACGGTCTTGAGGCCACCGGTTCGATCGCGGGCGGCCGCAACACGGAAACCTATAGCAGCTATTCCCAGCACTCCTATGGAGCGCACTTTGCGGAAGTCGCCGTCGATTGCGACACGGGTGAGATCCGCATGCGCCGGACGCTCTCGGTGATCGGCGCAGGCCGCATCCTCAATCCCAAGACCGCACGCTCACAGATTCTCGGCGGCATGACCTGGGGCATCGGTGCCGCTCTGATGGAGGAAACCGTGCTCGATCCGCGCTACGGTCACTTCGTCAACCGCGATCTCGCCGAATATCATGTCCCCGTCAACAGCGACGTCCCGGAGATGGAAGTGGTCTTCCTCGAGGAATACGACGGCAAGGCCAATCCGCTCGGTTCCAAGGGGCTCGGCGAACTCGGCGTCTGCGGCGCCGGGGCGGCGATCGCCAACGCCATCTACAATGCGACCGGTGTCCGCGTGCGCGAATTTCCGATCACCTTGGACAAGCTGCTTCCGGGCTTGCCCGCGACGGCCATCTAACTTTGTCACGCGATAGCAGATGCAACGGATCAACACTAGCCGATCGAGCGGTTCACTGATTCACCGAAACGGCGGACCGCTCTAAAATCCAGAAACGGCCGCGGCTTCTGAGGGGAAACGGTCTACCAAGCGGCGGTGCTCCTGCACGGTCATTCGGTCATTCCTCTGTCGGCCGTCTTCAAAGCTATTGGCCGGCTTACCGGCTCGACCTTTTCAACAATCTCCTCCGGCAACTAAGACGGCTCTACGGGCTGATCTGCCAAGGCCTCAATGTCCTTGGCCAGGGCGGCGAGTTGCTCCGCAATTTTCAAAATGTTGGAAGCCGGCGCATCAGTATAGCCACGATCGTCCATAGTCCCGTCTCCATCGGCGGTACGTTTTCACATCTCCTTGTTCGGCCACCGATTGGCGACCATCTCCTCGTCTGATCTGGCTTGGCTGCAGGAACCGGAAGAACCGACCCTAAGCGGCCGCCGGCGACGGATGGAGGGAAAGCCACGATTTGGCCAGAAAGCGGTCACTCGTGCGTGTGTCTGTCAAGACACAGCGGCCGAAGGCAAAGTGCTGCGGCGGCGGGCGGCGTAGTAGCCGCGCGCCGCGTGGTCCTTTCAGGTGCAGATTGACGCGGATGCTACTCTCGCCATGCGGAGTTGTAATTCCAGCCTTGGCACGTTTCGATGCGCGTTCTGTCGGAAGGCACCAATTCCAGCGCGGTCAGTGTTGTGATCTTGTAAGTGCGGCGAGTGCCGCAGATCACGCCATCGTTGGCGAAGATCTCGAGCACTCCTCGATCGAAGAAGAGCGTCAGATTTTTGAGCTCCAGCGGCGTCGAGCGGTATTTGATTTCGCCGGCGTCTTCCGCGACGCTGACCTGTAGCCGTCCCAAGACGTGTGCGATCGTAAAGCTTTCTCCGTCACCGCCGCGTCCGACGATTCGAATTTCATTGAGAGCACCTGCCAACGACAATTCGATCGGCTTTCCGGGTTCGCAGATAAAATGGCCGGGGGCCGCTTGCGTCAATGCGCGGGAGCGCAGGGCTCGACAGCCTTCCTCAGGCAACATCGTCAGACGCAGTTGAGCGTCGAGACCGAGCACGCGCGGCAACGACAACTCGCCGCTGTAGGGCGATCCCGCCGGCTTTCTGAATTCCCAATTGAAAAGCCAGGCAAAGGCAATCTGCCGCTCCTTTGCCCGAAAGCTCTGCATTGCATAGAAGTCGGTGCCGAAGTCCAGCTCCTGCAATGTAGGGGTGAGCGGCAGGAAGCGATCGTCCTCAAATGTGCCGACCTGTGCGTAAAGCAGATTGTGTCGGCCGGTCTCCGGCTCGGTGTAGCCGACGAACCCCATAACGAGCACGAAGCGACCCTCGAGTTCGAAGAAGTCCGGGCACTCGACGCAACGCGCGCCATGCCGGCGGAAATGTTCCGGGGCGCGGTAGAGCACCGACAAGAACTTCCAGTCCGCACCATCTTTGGAGCCGTAGAGCAACACCGCGGGGTCGCCATCGATCGCGGCTCCGAGCACCATGCGGTAGCCGCCGCGCGTCGCCTCGTACCAGACCTTCGGATCGCGGAAGTCATGGGCGCTGCCTGGAGGGCCATCGACCAGCACCAGGCGGTTGGCCTCTGGGCGGAGCAAGTCCGTTGACGGGACCATCTGCTTCTGGACCTCCTTGTAGTCCTTGAAGAGGTCGTAAGCGGGCAGGCGCTCCGTATAATAGAAGCTCAAATCCCCGTCGGGGCCGAGGAAGGCGCTTCCGGAGAAGGCGCCGCCGGTGGCACCCAGCGACCAGAGGTTCTGCTCCGGATGGAGGAACACCGGAAGATGGGTCCAGCGGTAAAGGTCGTCGCTTACAGCGTGGCCCCAATGCATCGGCCCCCATTCGGCTTCGACCGGATGGAACTGGTAGAACAGGTGATAGCGGCCATCGACGAAGCAAAGGCCATTGGGATCATTCATCCAGGCCTGAAACGGCGAGAACCGTAGCTGCGGCCGGTCGGGATCGCTCTGGTACCACGCGGGCCAGGCTTCCTTCGGTCGAGCGGTAAGGCGGCCGCCCCGCAGCTCGAGGAAAGTCACGCCCTCCTCAACCACATTGGCCGGATCGAAATGGTAGAACAGCGATAGCTCGATGGCCTTTTCGTCCCATTCCAGCGTGACCGGCTCGTTCGCGTGATGCGTGTAGGCGTAGAACTGAAAATAAGGCGGCAGCGCCGCAATCCGGTAGACGATGCGCTCGTCGGCGCGCAAGGCGAACACCTCGCGTTCGGCGTTAATGGGTTCGGATTTCGCCGGCTTCCGCCGGGCCCAAAACTCGAACCGAGTCCCGCGCCTCACGTCCAATTTCAAACTGCTGTTCATTGCTCCTCCCTCGCGCCAAACAGCGCCCTCAACATTCAGGCTTGACAAATGTCGACGTCGATATTTAATTTCGACGTCGACATTTGGCAAGCCCCTAACGCTGGACGGTGCCTCACGGAGCTAGGTCGAGGGAGGAGAAAATGGCTGATTTACACCTTGAGGGCGTCACCAAGTCGTATGGCGCCGCCACGGTGATCCGCGGAATTGATCTTCGGATACCATTCGGCGAATTCGTCGTTTTCGTCGGACCGTCTGGCTGCGGGAAGTCCACGTTGCTGCGGATGATCGCCGGCTTGGAACCGATTTCCGGAGGCGTGATCCGGATCGGCGGAACCGTGGCAAACCTGCTCGAGCCAGCCGAACGCGGCGTGGCGATGGTGTTCCAGTCCTACGCACTCTATCCGCATATGACAGCCTACAAAAACATGGCCTTCGGCCTGAAGATTGCCGGATTGGACAAGAGCGAGATCGACCAGCGCGTCACCCGCGCCGCGAAAATGCTGCAGATCGAGGAACTGCTGCACCGGATCCCCAAGGACATGTCCGGTGGCCAGCGCCAGCGCGTTGCAATCGGACGTTCGATCGTGCGCGAGCCGCGCCTCTTTCTGTTCGACGAGCCGCTGTCAAACCTCGATGCGGCGCTCAGGGTCCAGACGCGCATCGAGATCGCGAAACTCCACAAGATCGTGGATGCGACGATGATCTATGTGACCCACGACCAGGTCGAGGCGATGACGCTCGCCGACCGGATCGTGGTGCTGAACCAGGGCCGCATCGAGCAAGTCGGCACGCCGCTCGAACTTTACCGAACGCCAGCAAACCTGTTCGTCGCCAGCTTCATCGGCAGCCCCAAGATGAATTTCTTTCCGGTAACCCTCGAACGCGAAGGGCTGGCGCGCGGCCGGCTCGGGATGGCCATCCCGGCGCCTGCCGGTCCGCCCGGCCCTGCAACGCTGGGCGTGCGCCCGGAAAGCCTCGTCCTGTGTGAACCAGATCAGGCCTTTCTCAGCGCGCGGCTGCAGTTCGAGGAGCATCTTGGCGAGCATCGCCTGATCTACGCACGAACGAGCGACGGCATTGATCTGATCGCCAAGGAGCCGGACGGGCCGGCACTTACTGACGGGGCGACGCTCCATTTTCGTTTTGCGCCCGAGAGCGCGCACTTCTTCGGGCCGGACGGCAATCGTCTGGACCACTCAACCAAAGGAACTCATTGATGACGAGCAGCCACCCAGGACATTCGATGCTTGCCGACCTCGCCCGCGTCAAGGACGCGCGGACCGGACGCCTTTCCAGTTGGGACCAGGAGGGCAAGAACCAGGACTATTGGCTGATCCCGGCCAACTCCACCGTCCGCCTTGCTGATATCGAGGGGCCGGGTTGCATCACGCATATCTGGATGACGCAATTTTGCCGTCGCGTTCTTGGGGCCGGCCTGATTGATCCGACCGCCGGCAATTACGTCGCGCCGGTCTTCGAGATTCACAACGCCCTCGGTCTCAACTGGGAGATTGCCGACCCGCACTACTACCGCAAGGTGCTTCTGAAGATCTATTGGGACGACCAGGATACTCCGTCGGTCCTGGTGCCGCTTGGCGACTTCTTCTGCACCGGCCATTCAATGCCGGGCAACTTCTCGTCCCTGCCGATCTCCGTCTCGAGCAAGCCGGAGGAGCGCTATCGCTTCGGTGGGAGTGCTGCGTTCAACAGCTATTTCCAGATGCCCTTCGGCAAGCGGGCCATTGTCGAGATCGAGAACCAGAACGACGTCCCCTACGGCCAATACTTCTACATCGACTTCGAGCGCTACGAGGCACCGCTGGCCGATGATATCGCCTACTTCCACGCGTCGTGGCGCCGCGAAAACCCGTGCTGTGGCTGGGGTCCGAACCTGCAGACCAACAGCCCCGAGACCAACATTCCCAATCTCAATGGCAAGGAGAACTATGTCATCCTCGAGACCGAAGGACGCGGTCAATATGTTGGCTGCAACCTTTCAGTGGCGCATTTCCAAGGCTCCTGGTGGGGCGAAGGCGACGAGATGATCTTCGTCGACGAAGACACGTGGCCGCCGTCGATACACGGCACTGGCACAGAGGACTATTTCAATCACGCCTGGGGGATGCAGAACAACGCCTTCCTGACGAACGGCTCGGTGATCCACGAGAGCATCGTTCCCGGCTATCAGGTCTCCTATCGCTTCCATCTCACCGATCCCGTTCGGTTCAAGAACCGTATCCGCGTGACGATCGAGCACGGCCACGCCAACCACCTCAGCGACGACTGGGCCTCCACGGCCTATTGGTACCAGACGCTTCCATCGCCGAAGCTGAGCATCCTGCCGGTTGAGCAAAGGCTGCCAACGCCGCCCGGCGACCGCACTCCGGAGAGGGTCGCCCGCGATCGCCTGACGCCCGAACAGGCCAGGCAGATCGATGCTGCCGACGAGCGTTTCCGCGCCTATGCGGAACTCCGCGACATCGAAATCGAAAAGAAGTTGGAGATCACGCGGCGCCGCTCGGCGGCGAACGTATCGAAAGGAAACTGAAACGACACTGAAGCGCGTCGTATTCCTCATGCGACGCGCTTCGGGTCTTTGTTCTTGTGCCTGTCGCTACGAAAACTGCTGACATGCACTCGGCGCTCATCCTGAGGAGGAGAAGGAAATGAGCATGAACAGACGAGACTTTCTGACCAAGGCGACGGCGTTGGCCGCAGCGGGTGTCCTGACACCAACCCTGTTCCCGGCAAAGGCAGCGCAGGCAGGCGCCCCAGCAACAGACACCGCAGCGCAGCTCACCACCTACAACTGGGGCAACCCGTCCGAGGCGAAGGCCTATGGCGAGGCCTTCGAACGATTTCGTAAGATCTATCCGAACGTCACGGTCCAGGACAACATCGCTCCGATCTCCTCATGGTCGGACTATGCGGACAAACTGGTGACCCAGATCGCCGGCGGGAATCCCCCCGACATCATCAACATTGCGGTCGAAGGGTTGCGGCTCGCCGTCGACAAGAAATTGCTGATGCCGCTCGACGAGCTGATCGCCGCCGATCCGGAAGCCAAGGCCCTGGTCGACAAGATCCCGGCCAAGCTGAAAGACGCACTCACCGTCGACGGCAAGCTCTATGAAATTCCGAACGGCGGCCAGACGATGGTCATCCACTACAACACCCGCATCTTCAAGGAGGCGGGCGTCGAACCGCCGAAGCCGGATTGGACCTGGGACGACTTCGTCACGATCGCGAAGAGACTGACGACCGGCGAAGGCGACAAGAAGATCTATGGCTATGGCTTGCCCTGGTTCAATTTCGCCATTCATCCCTGGTACCTCACCAACGGCACATATCCGGTTACCGCGGATTTCAAGCATTCAAACCTCAACGACCCGAAGATTCTCGAGGTTGCCGAGTTCATACACGCTCTCGTCTACGAGCACGGCGTCTCGCCGGACCCAATCGGGCTCAATGTCTATGACCAGTTTGCTGCCGGGCGTTTCGCCATGGTCGGCGCTGGCCGCTGGCCGGTGACCGGCTGGGTCGCGAACGGCTTCAGCGATTTCGACATTGTGCCGTGGCCGCGTAAGGCAAGCGCCGAAACTGTGTTCGGCTGCGGCGGCTGGGGCATCAGCCCCCAATCGAAGAATCCGGAGCTCGCCTTCCAGGCGATCAAGCAGTTGATCTCACTTGAGACCGTGACGGCCCTGATGGAGATCGGCCAGCAAATCCCGATCTACGAGGAAGCGGCGAGAAAGGAGAGCTTCCTTTCGGCGCCGAAGTGCGCACCGGTCTTCTTCGATGCCTTGAAGACGGCGAAGCCCGTGGCGGCGCCCGCCTTCTTCAACGCGCTTGACCGTATCCTGGGCCGCACCTTCGATCAGATCATCACCGAAGAGTTGACGGCGGAGGACGCGCTGGCCGCGGCCCATGAGGAACTCGAAGCCGAGATCCAGCGGGGGTGACCTATGACCAAGATCGCTAACGATGCGGCGGGTTGGTTCTCGCCGCAAAACCGCAAGGAGACCAATGCCGGTCTCCTGTTCATCGCGCCGGCCTTGATCGGCTTCGCCGTCTTCGTCGCAGGGCCGATGGTCGCCACGGTGGTCTTAAGCCTGATGAAGTATGATCTGTTCAGCAGTCCGAGCTTCGTTGGGCTAGCCAATTTCGAAGCGATGCTGGACGACCGGCGGCTTTGGAAGGTCCTCGGCAACACCGCTTTCTTCGCGGTCTTCGCCGTGGCCGGCAATGTCGGCCTGGGCGTGGTGCTGGCAGTGCTCCTCAACCGCAACATGTCCAAGACGGTCCGATATGCGTACCGCGCGGCCTTTTTCTTCCCCTCGCTGGTCGGCCTGATCTTCGTTGCGGTGATCTGGCAATTCCTGTTTCAACGCGACATCGGGGTAATCAACTACTACCTCGGCATTGTTGGCATCGAGCCCGTACGCTGGCTTTCCAGCGCCCGCAACGCGCTCTGGTCCGTCATCATCCTCGACATCTGGAAGAATGTTGGCTTCGCGATGCTGATCGCGACGGCAGGGCTGCAGAGCATCTCGAAGGATTATTACGATGCGGCGCGCGTCGATGGCTCCAGCAGCCTGCGGACCTTCTGGCAGATCACCGTGCCGCTCCTGTCTCCGACGATCCTTTTCCTGCTCACCATGAACACGATCGGCGCCTTCAAGGTATTCGAATCGATTGTCGTGCTGACCAATGGCGGGCCGGGCGATTCCTCCCGCAGCCTGGTCATGTACATCTACGAGCAGGGCTTCAAGTCGTTCAACATGGGCTACGCCTCGGCGATCTCGCTGCTGCTGCTCACGATTACCGTCATTGTCACGGCGATCCAGTTCGCCCTTTCCAAGCGGTGGGCTTTCTATGAATAAGCCAATGCACATCTCATGGGATATGGCGCCGGCCCGCCTGTCGGCGCGTCGTCTCTCTCCGGAAACACGGGCAATGATCTCGCGGCTGCGCACTGCGCTGATCTATGTGGTGCTCGGGCTCGGCGCGCTGGTGATGGTGGCGCCGTTCCTGTGGATGTTCACCACCAGCTTCCGGCCCGTGGCGGAAGCCTTCACGCTGCCGCCACGCTGGCTGCCGGGACTGGATTCCAGCCTGGAAAGCTACCGCCGACTGCTTGCATCGGATGTTCCGATCGGGCGCTTCTTCTGGAACTCGACCGTGCTTGCGACCACAGTCACTCTCGGTTACGTCGCAACGACCACGATCGCCGGGTACGCCTTCGCGCGGCTCCGCTTCCCGTTCAAGAACGCCCTCTTTGCTCTGCTCTTGGTCTCCCTGATGGTTCCCATCCAGACGACCCTGGTGCCTCTATTCCTGCTCATGCGCTGGCTCGGATTGGTGGACAGCCAGTGGTCGATCATCGTTCCCGGCCTCACCGGCGCCTTCGCGCCCGGCATGTCGGGCGTGTTCGGCATCTTTCTGATGCGGCAGTTCTTCCTTACCCTTCCCAAGGAACTGTTCGAGGCGGCGCGCGTCGACAATGCCGGGCATTTTCGCACCTTCTGGTCGATTGCCGTGCCCTTGGCTGGCCCGCAGATCGCAGCGCTATCCGTCATCATCTTCACGATGACCTGGAACGACTATTTCATGCCGCTTATCTTCCTGAACTCGGTCGACCAAATGGTGCTGCCCGTCGGCATCATGTCGATCCGCGATCCGGTTGGGAACTCGTCGGCGACCTCGGAGGTCATCGCAGCGGTATCGCTGTCGATCCTGCCGGTTCTGCTGGTCTTTCTGGTGGCGCAGCGCTGGATTATCGACTCCTTCATGCGGGCCGGTGTGAAAGGCTGACACTTTTGTGGTTGATGAGGTGGAGCGCATGGCTATGGAACCAGTCGTTATGCTATCGGAGACGCCCTTGAGGCTGTTTGAGTGCTGAGTTGGGGAAGAGAATGGTCAGTATAAAGGACGTTGCAGCACTTGCCGGCGTGTCGGATCGAACGGTATCGCGCGTCGTCAACGACGAAGGTTTGATCCGTCCGAAGACCAAGAAAAAGGTGCAGAAGGCGATCGAGGCGCTGGGTTACGTTCCGAACCAGGCGGCGCGATTGATGCGCACCAGCCGTTCCAGCGTGCTTGGATTGATCACCGACGTCGTCTCGACGACTCCGTTTTCGACCGACATCGTGCGCGGTATTCAGGACGCCCTCGATGACACGCCTTACACGCTGCTGACCGTGAACACCTCCGCCGATCCGGCGAAAGAGCAGCGCGCCTGGAAGATCTTCCGCGAGCATGGCATCGGCGGCGTATTCTACGTGACGATGTTTCATCGCCATGTTTCGTCCGAGACGGAGTTTCCGGACACGCCGACGGTGCTGGTGAATTGCAGCGCCCCGGAGCGCGCCCTCCCCTCGGTCGTGCCGGACGACTATCAGGGCGGGCTGGATGTTGTTCGCTATCTTGTCGAACAGGGGCACCGGAACATCGCCTATGTGATGCTGAACGAATTGCTTCTGGCCGCGGACCTTCGTGGCCGCGCGTTCTTCGACGGTTTGGTTGCGGCCGGCATCGAAGTGCGGAAGGAATGGGTGGTACCCGGCCGTGTCGGCCCGATCTTTTCGGATCGATTCGTCGCCTTTGAGAATGCCCGACGTCTTCTAAGTACCCCCGACCGGCCAACGGCGATCGTCTGCGGGAGCGACGAGACCGCACTTCAAGTTTACTGCGCGGCTGCGGATCTCGGATTGCGGGTTCCCGATGATGTCTCGGTAGTCGGCTTCGACGACTTCCAGGTCGTCTCGACCGGCATTCACCCGCCTCTGACAACGATGGCATTGCCTTATCGTGACATGGGCGCTTTGGCCGTGCGCATGCTCACGGGGCTGATCGCCGGCCGCCCGCTGGCTGAGGATCATGTCAAGTATCGCTGCGAGCTCGTTCGTCGCGGCTCGGTTGCGTCACTGAAATAATCCGACGCTTAATCGTCTGAGTTCGTTCCGCGCATGTTGGAGGCGCACCGATTAGAGCTGCCGTGACTCGGCGTCGCCCGACTGTCTGCGATTTTGAGAGTTCGGTGCGGCTGGCTGCGCGCGGCCGAGCAAAGTCGGCCGCGCTTCTGCGCTTAAAGGAAAAGCGAGTCGTCGTACCGCGTGACACCGGTCAGAACGATCTGGTCGGCGTCGCCATCGAGAGTGAGGACCAACGATCCGAACAGGCTCTTGTGGCCGACGACCTCGGCCCCGCCGAGGTCGATTGCGTCATAACCAACTTTGAAATCGCTGATCACCGTGCGGTCACGATGACCGTCATTCGTTTCCGCTGCGAAGAGGAAGACGTCCGCACCCGTGCCGCCCCAAGCGTGGTCGAGCGCTCCCCCGCCGGCAGCAATAAAGTCATTGCCGGTCCCGCCGGAGACCCAGTCGCTGCCGCGGACGCCACGCAGAATGTCGTCGCCAGATCCACCCTCTAGCCGGTTCAGCCTGGCGCTGCCGACGATCACGTCATTGCCACCGCGGCCGTCGAAGCGCAGCGCGCCCTCGGCGCCCTCCCAGGGCATCAGCAGGTCGCTGCCCTCGGTCCCGACATAGTTGCGTGGCCTCCGCGATTACATCCTCGGTCGAGAGCTTCCATATAGTAGACGCACGACCGCTCTGCGGCCGAACGATTCACCTTCCAAAGGAAAGAGGCCGGCACAAGACCGGCCCAAGTTGCTTGGGAGGAGATTACCTGTCCCACAGCCCATGTTCTCGCCAGCGCCGGACAAGCCGGTCCTTGGCCGACGGCAGGGGCTTGGCGGCGGTTGGTTTGAGCGCATAGGCGACATTATTGCCACCGGAGAAGCTATCTGGTTCAGCGCCGACTGATGACCCGCCTGACGATCCCGGCTTCGGCAATGAAGCACAAAACTGGCGAAATATCAGCGAGGTAGCGAGGGGCCAGGCTCGGCGACGCGCTCGAGCTGGAAGAAGAAATGCCCGTCGTATCCCTGTACGTTCATGACCCCTACCAATGTGTCGGTGTCGATCTTTCTGAAGTGGTCAGCAACAGGCTTGGTGTC
>NZ_SRXN01000042.1 GCF_004827385.1 Ensifer sp. MPMI2T | reverse complement strand
GGAAAGCGCCTGATCGAAACTATGCGCAAGGCCGGTTTCCGCTCTGCGACAAGCCGGAGGCCTGAACGAGATCGCGACGCCGCTCAGCCTGCCCGAATGCGAATAGCATTCGAGCCAAGTGGGCGGTTCTCGCATACAATCCCGACGTTCCGAGGTGCTTGGTTCGATGGCATGGTTCCACGCGACGCCGATGAGACGCGATCTAGCGACCCGTTGCGTCAACTGGACTTACTCGCGTGACGGCGCACGTTTACGCACCAGCTTTCCGCCACGCGCGCAGCCTGCCGGCGGATCTCAACTCCGCTCGACCGCCGGGCTGGCCGTTGCGGAAATGCCGGTGCCGTTGTGGGTACGCTCCATCTTGGTGCCGGATCGTTGCTCCGGGATCAGCGGTGAAACAGGATCGGGCAGCCGCTCCAGCCGCAGCGAATTCACCACCACGAGGATGCTCGAGCCGGCCATGACCGCCGCCGCAAGGATTGGCTGCAGAAGTCCGAATGCTGCGAACGTCAGCGCGACGAGGTTGTAGCCGAACGCCCACATAAGGTTGCTCAAGATGGTCCTGCGAACCGCGCGGGCCACGTCGACGATCCAGGGCAGCATCCACAATCCATCCGCAGGCAGCACGAGCGCCGCAGTCTCGCGGGCGAGATCGGTGGCGGAGCCGACGGCGATACCGACATCTGCGGCAGCCAGGACCGGCCCGTCATTCAGTCCATCGCCGACCATCGCCATCGAACCGTGTTCCTGGCGGAGCCGATCCAGGGCCAGCCGTTTGGCCTCCGGCGAAAGGCCGGCTTGGACATCCTTGATCCCAACGAGGGCCGCGATCCGCTCCGCCGCCTGCGCCAGGTCACCGGTCAACAGCGTGGCGTCGAGCCCGCGCTCACGCAGGGCCGCGATCGCTGCCTGCGCCTCCGGAAGCGGTGAGTCGTCGAGCGACAGCACGGCGTGAACCCGTTCGCCCCAACCGACATAGACGACCGAATGACCGCTCGCCTCCAGCGACCGCGCACGGTCGGCCAGCGACGAGGGAAGCGGCCAGCCCAGATCATTCATCAATCTGCCGTTCCCTGCCGCCACGGGCCGGCCTTCGGCGCTGCCGCGGATGCCACGGCCGGGAACTGTCCGAACATCGCGGGTGACGAGCGGCGTGATGTCCCGCTGAGCGGCGGCTGCCGCGATGGCCCGCGCCAGACCATGCTCGGAAAGGCGCTCCAGACCGGCGGCGCGCGCCAGTACTTCTTCGATGCCGACCTCCTCGCGATCGACGCCGACGAGACGCGCTTTGCCCGCTGTCAGAGTGCCGGTCTTGTCGAAGGCGAGTAACCGTACACGCGCGAGGGTCTCAAGCACGCCGGCGTCGCGGACGAGGCAGCCGTGCCGCGCCAGCCGGCCGATGCCGAGTGATGTCGCCATCGGAGCAGCGAGGCCGACGGCACAGGGACAGGCAACCACCAGTACCGAGAGGCCAATCAGCAACGCCCGATCGAACGGCAATGACTGCGCCCAGTAAACGGTCGTAATACCGCCGAGGACGAGGACGAGCGGCACGGACACGCCAACAACGCGATCGGCAAGGCGCTGGGTTGGACTGCGACGCCCAAGCGCTTCACGCACCGACCGGCAAATCCGCGCCCAGCGGGTTGCGGTTCCGTCACCGCTGCTTTGGATCAGGAGCGGGCCGTCGATATTGATGCTGCCGGCAATCACCTTGGAGCCGGCGCCCTTTGTCACTTGCCGGCTTTCTCCGGTAATCACAGCTTCATCTGCGTTCGATTCCCCCTCGATAACCACGCCGTCGACTGGAATGCGCTCGCCTGGCCGGACCCGCACCAGCATGCCGGCCGACACCTCCCGCACCGGACGGCGGATCTCTGCCGCGCCATCTACCACGGTCGCGCACTCGCTTTCCGCGGCCACAAGTGGTTCGAGGTCGCGCGCCGCCCTCGCTCGGCCAACAGCCTCGAGATAGCGGCCAAAGGTGAATAGCATCAGCACCATGACGGCGGTGTCGAAATAGACATGCGTGCTGCCCTCGAACACGGCAAATGCCGAATAGAGGTAAGCGGCGGCGACGCCAAGCACGATGAGTGCCGACGACGTCACTCGTCCCTGAATGACATTGAGCCACATTTCGCGCAGATAGGGTCCGCCGAGAATAACCACCGCCGGCGTCGCGAAGATCCAGAGCAAAAGGTGAACCCACGGCAGCACGCTCGCATCGACGCCGGTGAACGCGTCCGAATAGAGGAGGAGGCTGAACATCATGATATTCATGGAGAGAAAGCCTCCCACGCCGAGCTGGATCAGAAGCCAGGCGGCTTCCCACTCTTCGTGTCTGCCGTTCTTCACCTGAAAGGCGATGCAGCAGCCGTAGCAGCAGAATGCGCAAGCCTCACCGTTGAGCCTGCGCTCCATCGGGCGCAGGCCGACGGGCAGTGAACAGTGGCTACAGAGTATGTCGTCATGCGCAGTCATGCGGGATGTCCGTTCAGCCAGGCAAGGCCGATATGCGCGTGAGAAGGCAGGAGACCACGGCCGAGCGTGATGAGACCGAGCAAAAGAATAAAGCCACCAGCCAGCCGCACGCCGCGCCTCCGCGAGGCTGGCCCGAGTATCCGGCCAACGCCACCCATCATCAACATAGCGGGGAAGGTTCCCAGTCCGAACGATGCCATGACGAGGAACCCGGGAAGCGCTCCGGCGGTGCTCGCCGCCTGGGCGGCGAAGGCATAGACCAGGGGACATGGCAGGAAGCCGTTGAAAACGCCAAAGGCGAGCGGTGCGGCGCTGCTCCGGGCCGTCAACAGACCGCGCAGGGACAATGCAAATGTGCTGCCGCCAAATCCGAGCGCGAGGCGATGAAAGACCTGCAACAAGCCGAAAAACTGCAACGCCATGGCAATCATGAGCAGGCCAGCGACGATCGCGAGAATTCGTTGGCCGATATTGAGGGTGCCGTTCAAGAGCGGCGCCGCCGTTAGACCTTGCGTGGTGCAGATGACCTGACCGATCGCACCCGCGATTCCGCCCAGAAAGCAATAGGTTGTCAACCGGCCGGTATTATAGAGCAGGTGGCGAAGGACGGTTGCGCCGCCGCCTCGCTGATCGCGGCCCAGCGCGCAGGCAAAGCCGCCGCACATGCCGATGCAATGAAAGCTACCTGCAAATCCAGCGGCGAAGATCATGAGGTAGTAGATCATTGGCGTTTTCGCTGCGCCGCTATAGCCGCACAAGATAGAAAAGATAGATGATAAAGCCGACGGTGCAGCCGCCATAGATGAGGAAGCCGAGCATCTGCGGCAAGCCGGCGTCAGCGAGCTTGAAGACGGTGTCCTGTAGCATCCACTGCTCCTATGTCAGCCGAAATAAAGACGAAGCACGTTTATCGCCACCTCGAAGGCCAGGAAAAGGAGGTTCAAGGCAGCGACCCCAAGGAGAATTTTGGCTATCAACATCTCCATCACTCCTGCCTTATCGGCCCTTGCGACAGTCTTCCTAGAACAGACGGCCGGGGCCGAGCCCGCCCCAATAAACGTACATGTAATACAGCCCCCAGCCGAACAGCAGCACGTAGACGACGAGAAGCCATAGCGGAATGAATCCCACACGCGCCTGTATCAGGCCGCCGGCATAGTCTTCCAGTTCAGGGTGCGAGCTTTGACGCACTTCGAGTTCCGGATGCCGCGGGCTCTCCGGATCGCTGCTCTGCAGATCGCTCATGTTCCATTTCCCTTTCAAAAAACCGCTTGGCGGCTTGGTCGGTGCCGCTCATCGCGCCGGATAGGACGCCCCAGATGAACAAGAACAGGGCCGCCAGGCTCATCAGCATGGCGCCAGCATAGGGTCCGGTGACTTCAAAACCGAGCATGCGCTAACCTCCGCTGGGTGCTTGTTCCTCGCCAGGCGGCGCTGGCGGGCCCGACGCCGGCACCGACGGATCGGGCACATAGGCTCGCTCAGGCTTGTCAGCGACCAGTTCCAGATCGTTCAGCGCCGCGCGGGCCTCCTTCGTAATCGAGAGCGGCTGCAGCGAGAGCGGGTCTTTATAGGCGGAAAGCGCCACCACGAAATAGGAAAGCGCCCACCGGTCCTCGTCCGGAAACGCATTCCGATAGGACGGCATCGGCGTGCCGCTGAGGCCGGTAGTTATCGTCCGGAAGATGTCTTCGACGGCCGGACCAGACTTGAATTGGCCGCTGGTGAGGTCGGCCGGCACCATCGGGAAGCCGAGATCATCTTTGAGACCGGCGGCTTTCTCGCCATCGCCCTTGCCCCCTTGGCCGTGGCACTCCCAGCACTTCGCCGCCTGCCAAACCTCCTTGCCACGGTCCAGCATCGTCTGGGACGGGGTCGGCGGGCGCCCGACATATAACGGTGGGCCAGGCGGTTCCTCGATGAAGAAAGCGTAAGGACCGGCGGGATCGGAACGGTCAACCGCTAGCTCATACTTGATGTACTGGATCACCGCCAGCCGATCGTTGAGCGGCAGTTCGTACCAAGGGGGCATTGCCGTGCCGCGGACGCCGCGAGTAATGGTACGCAGCATGTCGCCGTCCGTGGGCAGGGGCTCCTTTGTCAACCTGAACTTGAAGACTGCGGACGTGAAGTCCCTGGGCCGCTGGTTGAACATAAAGGTGGCGGCCGGCCCGTTGCCGTCGCCTTTGACACCGTGGCAACCGACGCAGCGGCGCTCATAGACTTCCTTGCCGTAAGCAATCCATTCCTCGGAGCGCGGCATTGTCGCATCCATGACCTCCAGGCTTTGCGGCTCGAAGAGATCGCGCCATTTACCCCGGTTCGTGCCGAGCTTCTGGACGTAGGAAACGAGCGCCGCCAACGATTCCGTTTCCGCCGCGATGCTGACGGTTTCTCCTGTGTATTCGTCGTTCGGCGTCAGGATGATCGGCTTTCTTTCGCGCGCCTCCAGCGGCACGAACAGCAACCCGTCCGCATTCGGCGTCAGCTGGATCGCTCGTTGGCTGTCGAAGTCGAACAGGCCTTCGGTGACCTCTGTCCTTTCTACGGTCCGATTGCCAGCGCCGTCGTCAACGATACGGACGGCTGCATCGGGCTCGAGGAAAAGGCCGCGATACGGCGCCATTATCGAGTCCGGCACCAGCATCCGCGGATTGTAGAAATGGGCCAAGTGCCATTCGTCGCTGTATTTCAGGCCGACTCGGGTCAGGTCCGGTCCGATCCGGCGTGTGCCGAACAGGTGGGGCACGTCATAGGCGTATTCGCCCGCCTCGCTAACCGGTCCCCAGCGGCGGATCTCGCCGGTCACTGGCCGCACGAATTGCGAATGGCAGTACCAGCAGCCTTCGCGCAGGTAAATGTTGCGGCCGCGAAGCTGCTGCTCGGTGTAATCTGTCGCCTCTGAAACCATCCATTTCAGCTGGCCGAAATCCGTGCGCACCACCGAGGTCACGCGCGTAGTTCGCGAGGATGGCTCCACGAAGGGCAGCACGCCCTGCGTGATCACCGCGAGGGTGATGCAGAAGACGCCGGCGAAAAGCGCGAAGAAGCGAACGTTCACCGCTCGAGCCCTCCCGCCGGGGACGGGATAGGGGCTCCCACCGGCCCGCGGACGCGTCGCGCCTCAGCCGCCGGGCTAGTCAGCGCGGTCAGCATCAGATTCACCACCAGCAGCGACATGCCGATATCCATGCTGACACCTGACAGGGTCCGCGCCAGCCAATAGGGCTTCACCCAGACGAGCGAGTCGAGCCATTCGACCCCATTCATCCATTGATAACCCTGCTGCAGTCCACCCGCTGTGAGGACCAGGCCCATGGTCGCGATCCCGACGGTGATCAGCCAGAACGACCAGTTGCCAAGTTTGAAGGACCAGAGTTCGCGCCCGAACAGCCGCGGCCAAGTATAGACGAGGCCCCCCATCGCCCAGACGACGAAGGTGCCGAACACGGTGAGGTGCGAATGCGAGATGACAAAATCGGTGAAATGGGTCGGCTGCTGCAGCTGCCGCAGCGCCTCAGTCGAGCCTTGGAAGCAGCCGACGAGATACATGAGCGAGCCCATGATCAGGAACTTCGCCGGCAGGTTCCTGCCGAACTCATGCCACTTGCCCATCATGGTGCCGAAGAAGTTCACCAGCACCGTCCACACCGGAATGATCAGCAGCATCGACGTTACGACGGCCAAGGTCTCGGCCCAGTCGGCGATCGGACTGTAGAGGTAATGGTGGATGCCGACGAACGGGTAGAACAATGCCAACGACCAGAAGCCCACCAGCGAGAGCTTATGGGCATAGAGCGGATTTCGGGCGCTGACCGGCAGGAAATAGTAGATAATCACGTAGCCCGCGGGAGTTAGCCACAGCCCGACGATGTAGTGGAGATAGAGGCCATGGAAGGCGGCGCTGTTGATGCCCGAGATCGTGTATGGCAGGATGAAGCTTCCAAGCACGAAGTTCATCGTCGTCCACACGAAAGTGGCGATCAGGTACCATAGCGCGACATAGATTGCCGGCTCGAGCCTTCGGCTGATCGTGATTAGGAACTGCGCGGTAGCAACAGCCACTACGATGAAGAATGCGCCCTTCGCGTAGAGCGGAAGCTCTCCGGCTTCCAAACCGTCACTGTCACCGATCAGCAAGCCGACCAAACCGGCTAGTGTTGCAACGTTCCAGATCCATGCGAGAAGAACCGACCACTCCGACCATATTACCCGCACCCCCGACAGACGCGGTACAAGATAGTAGCAAAGGCCGATAAAAAGCGTCGAGAAGGCGCCGAAGATGACACCGTTGACGTGGATCGGGCGCAGCCGGCCGAAGGTGAACTCGAGGTTTCCCGATCCGAGATAGTCGGGGTAGTTGAAGGTGCTCGAGATCAAGACGCCGACGGATGGCGTCACCATCAGCCAGAACATACCGAAATAAAGCCAGGTCCGCACGACCCGGTTGTCGACCAGTGCATCCAGGTCCACATTCGCGAAGTTGCCGCGCAGCTCCATCCCAGTCTCTGCCAACGCATAGACCTCCCCGCGCGGTTCCTGGGCCGCACGACTGCTTCAACCCCACCCTTCCGGCATCGAGGGGGTGACCCCGATGGCGGACTCGCGGCGCGCGCTCCCTGCAGCCGGTGCCCCGGCTATCGACTAGGCTAGTATTTGCGTGTCACCAACACCGTGTTCGACCAGGTGATGTACGCCTCGAGCGCATCGCCTTCGATTCGGGATCGATCTTCTCGCCCTGGTTCGGCTTCTCGATGCACCAGTAACCCGCTCACCAACTCGCGCATCGCCATAGAAGCCACCCCCTTCATGAGGACGAGGGCAACTTTTAAAAATAGAGCCAAAACAGTACCATGTCTAGCCATGACGGAGATCGCGATCATGCAGTTGAGCGATGCGTCGAAAGTTATCATCCCGAAGGAGAGCGGCCATGCAAAGACATACAAGGGAAGCCTCGGAGCTTAAGGCATTGATCCTCGCGGATCTCCATAAGGAGCCGGGATGCGAGCACGTCACCGATTTTGTGATTCAGCGGCTCGACACCAAGGAGAACGGGGCAAACTGGACTGTCAAATATCTGGATCCTAATCAAGATAAGGTCTGCGAGACGATTCTGATAAACATTGCGCGAATGTTGCAGCTCAACTTCGACCTTGCTGAACGCGATCCGTGAGAATGATACGAGTGGAATCGGTGTGCATCGCGCTTCGACAAAATCGACTCACGCGGGGTGCCCGGAGACCTTCGAGGCGTGGCTCGTAGGCAAGGGCGTCATCTCGGTAGTGGCCCACGGGTGACGGAGGAGGTCTACCGCCTCAAACCGGCAGGATGAGCTAGAAATCAATGTCGAGATTGTCCTCGTGATCGTGGTGGCCAGGAAGCTCTGGCGGCGGCGGACCAGGCACTTCGGCCACCATCGCCTCCGTCATGATCATGAGACCGGCCATGGAGGCGGCACCCTGAAGGGCCGTGCGCACGACCTTGGCGGGATCGACAATACCTGCCGCTAACAGATCGCAAAACGTTCCGGCCTGCGCATCGTAACCCCAGCCGTAGTCATCGTTTTGAAGAATTCTAGCGGCGACGACCGAGCCGTCCTCGCCCGCATTGGACGCAATCTGCTTCGCCGGCCACGTTACGGCTTCCTTGACGATGTTGATGCCGGCCTGCTGGTCGGGATTCGCGACTTTCAAGGTCCGGATCGCCTTGCTTGCGCGCAACAGTGCGACGCCACCGCCCGGCAGGATGCCCTCTTCTACGGCGGCACGGGTGGCATGCATGGCGTTGCGGATACGGTCCTTCTTCTCCCGGACCTCCGACTCGGTCGCGCCGCCGACTCGGATCACGGCAATCCCGGCGGAGAGCCGTGCCAGCCGCTCCTGAAGTTTTTCGCGATCAAAGTCGGACGTGCTTAGTTCGAGCTGTGCCTTGATCGCAGCGATCCGCGCAGCGATTTCCCTGCTTGACCCGCCTCCTTCCGCGATCGTGGTATTCTGTTTGTCTACCCTAATCTTCCGGGCACGCCCGAGCTGGTCGAGTGATATGCTCTCGAGCTTAAGACCTAGATCCTCCGAGATAACCGTTCCGCCGGTGAGCAGTGCAATGTCTTGCAGGATCGCCTTGCGGAGCTCGCCATAGGCCGGCGCCTTGACAGCAGCCACTTTGAGGCCGCCACGGAGCTTGTTGATAACAAGCGCCGCCCTGACTTCAGCCTCGATGTCTTCGGCGATGATGAGAAGCGGTTTGTCGGCCTGTACCACCTTCTCCAAAAGCGGCAAAATTTCGCTAAGGCTCGACAGCTTCCTCTCGCAAACGAGGATAAGTGCCTCCTCCATGTCCACCCGCATTTTGTCTCGATTGGTGACGAAATGGGGAGAGATGTAGCTGCGGTCGAACTGAATGCCGGTGATAACTTCGCTTTCGGTTTCGTGCGATCTCCCTTCCTCGATCATGATCACGCCGTTGTTGCCGACCTTCGCCATCGCCTCGGCGATGATGTGGCCGATCTCCCGATCTCCGTTGGCCGAAATCGTCGCCACCTGCGTGATCTCGACGTTTGAAGCGACAGCTCTTGCATTCTGTTTCAACTCCGCGACGACCGCCTCGACCGCACGATCAATCCCGCGCTTCAGGTCCATCGGGTTCATGCCAGCAGTGACCGCCCGTACACCGCCCCTGAGGATTGCGTCGGCGAGAACCACCGCTGTCGTCGTTCCATCGCCCGCCTGATAGGAGGTTTTGATGGCGACCTGTCTGAGCAACTGAACGCCCATGTCCTCGAACCTGTCCTCGAGTTCGATTTCCCTAGCGACCGTCACGCCGTCCTTCGTGATTTTCGTGCCAAAGGAGCGGTTGATGGCTACGTTTCGACCGCGCGGCCCAAGCGTTACGCCGACAGCACGCGCAAGCGTGTCGATGCCATGCAGCATGCTGTCACGCGCCCGGAAAGCGAGCCTTATCTCCTTGGCCGTCATATCTCCCTCCTTTTCTGGGTCGCGCATCTGAGCGGATTAGGAACGCTTGTTGATTGCCGCGGTCCTCTTAGGGCTAAGCGGTGTCTCTTCTTTCCGCCGCAGAGGCGGCACTTTCGCGCGGCAGCCCGAGTCATCCCAAACCTCGCTGAGCGCGGCCACAAGTTGGCTGATCATGATGTCGTCATGGCACGGAGAGGGCGTGATGCGCAGCCGCTCGGTTCCCCTCGCCACAGTAGGATAGTTGATCGGCTGGATGTAGATGCGATGCTCGGCGAGCAGCATGTCGCTTGCCGACTTGCACTTAGCGGGATCGCCGACCCGCACTGGAACGATGTGACTGCCACTGGCCATGACCGGCAACTTCGCCCCCAGTAGCTCCGCCTTCACCCGCTGGACGCGGTCCTGATGAGCGTCTCGCTCAAAGTGCGATACCTTCAGATGGCGGATGGCGGCGGTCGCCGCGGCGCAAATTGGTGGCGGTAAAGCTGAGGTGAAGATGAAACCCGGCGCGTAGGAGCGCACCGCGTCAATGAGCGTCGCGGTTCCCGCAATGTGGCCACCAAGACAGCCGAATGCCTTGGCAAGCGTTCCTTCGATAACATCGACCCGGTGCGTGACGTGGTCGCGTTCGGAGATGCCGCCACCGCGCGGGCCGTACATTCCGACGGCATGGACCTCATCGAGGTAAGTCATGGCCCCGTAACGTTCGGCAAGATCGCAGATGTGGCGGATCGGGGCGATATCGCCATCCATCGAATAGAGGCTTTCGAACACGATTAATTTCGGCCGCGCCTGCCCGGCCGTCCTCAGCAATTCCTCGAGATGGCCGAGATCATTATGACGGAAGATCCGCTTTTCGCAGCCCGAGTGCCGTATACCCTCGATCATCGAATTATGGTTGAGCGCATCCGAGAGGATGACACACTCGGGGACCAGCTTCGCAATCGTGGGGATAGATGTCTGGTTTGAGACATATCCTGAGGTGAAGACCAGCGCTGCTTCCTTGCGATGAAGATCCGCGAGCTCAATTTCCAGCTCGACCAACGGATGACTGGTTCCGGATATATTACGCGTGCCACCCGCGCCGGTCCCCAGACGCTTCGCGGTTTCAGTCATGGCGCCGATCACACTCGGGTGTTGCCCCATGCCCAGATAGTCGTTGGAACACCAGATAACGACTTCTTTCGACCCGCTCGGTCCGTGCCAGATTGCGCGCGGAAAATTCCCGGCGATCCGTTCGAGGTCTGCGAATATGCGGTACCGATGCTCGGCATGGAGATGGGCCGTCGCGTCAGCGAAGAAGCGATCGTATCGAGCTGTCACGAACCTTTGAGGGCGAGACAAGCGTTCAGACATGGCCTCCTTGTCTCCGAGTTGCAACCGATCGACGATTCACTCGCGATCCTTCGTCATCACTTGCCGCAGCATATCGGCCATGGAATCACCGGACATTCCGGCCCGCAAGCCGCGAACGAACTTGCCCTGAGGGTCCATGACGTAGATGTAGGTGCTGTGGTCGACGATATAGTCGGCGCCTGTTCCCTGCAGATGGCGGTCGCTGTAAGCGCCATATTTCTGCGCCACCGAGGCGATCTGCTCCCCGCTTCCGCTCAATCCCAGGATTCGCCGGTCAATGGCGCTGAGCGAGATTGCCATCGCTCTCGACAGGCTTGGCCCCGAGGCCGCGAAGGTGCAGCCAATCTTCATCACAGTCGATCCCGAGCGCGATACGCCCGCTGTTATGGGGCAATATACCGGCGTCGTTGGACAAAGACTCGGACAGGAGGTGTAACCGAAGAAGACCAGCATCCAACTGCCGCGGAACTTCGCGTCGGTCACCACGGCGCCACCCGGTTCGATGAGACTGAACGGTCCGCCCACGGTGACCGGAGACGCTGCGAATCCAGGCACGATGCTTACGAATACCGCAGCCGACATCAATCCATGGAGAACCGCGCGTCTGCCAGTCGAAGCCCAAAGCAGATCGGTCCGTCTCTCCATGTCGTGCCTCCTCATCGCGGGCCAACATCCTTCGCTGCACGCTCTCAGCGGCGATGCGAACCGGATGCCTGGCGACGCCGAAGAACTGCTCCGATAGCTCAGCCTTGCAATGGATACGAAGAGATATGACGCGGCCGGGTGTTTCCCGCTGGCGTCTATCTATATTCGTCGCCAGCCCTGCCGAAATCGCGATTTCGCCTTGATATTAGAATCATTCTGAATGAAAATACAATGTTTCCTTCAAGGCGAAGGGGGCTTGCTGTGACAAAGCACCGCTTCTTCTCTAAGATTCTTGGAACTGCTGCGGTTATGATGATCGCACCGCCGGCTCTATCCTATGAGGTAAGCGCCGTAACGGGAGGCGGGTCCATTGAAGGCGTCATCGTCTATCGCGGCGACGTTCCGACGACCAAGATCATTCCGACAAAGGATGTTGAGGTTTGCGGGGAACCGCGGGATGAACCGCTAATCCGCGTTGGCGCCGATCAGGCGGTCGAAAGCGCGGTTGTATTTCTGGTCGACGTCGCGTCGGGAAAGGAATGGCCCGCACCCGGCAAGACACCCGAGCTGAACAACCTGAAATGCCGCTTCGAACCCCAAGTGCAGGTGATCGCCGCAGGCCCGCTTGACGTGATCAACTCGGACCCGATGCTTCACAACACGCACGGCTATTACGGCAAGCGCACCGCCTTTAACCTGGCCCTGCCGAACAAAGGTCAGCGCATACCGGTTGAATTGCCGCGGCCGGGCACGGTGCGCATCGACTGCGACGCGCATGGCTGGATGGAAGGCTGGATTTACGTGGTGGACAATCCCTACTACGCGGTTACCGGCGCTGACGGCAAGTTTTCCATCACTGACATTCCGCCGGGCGACTACAAGCTCGTGGCAGTGCAGCCCTTTATCGGACCCACGGAAATGCCCGTTAAAGTTGAGGGCGGTAAAGCCACCAAGTTCGATATCGAGCTTAAGAAGAAGTAGCACGAGTAACGTTTCGGCGTAAGAAAAGTAAAGTAACGAAAAAGAAAAGCACTGACTGGCTTACATGCCATGTCTGCCTCTGTGGGGCCGAGTTCTTCTTTTCGGCCTGAGAGGAGGATTCGTCATGTCCGACGAGCTTGATCGCATACGTCGCGAAATGCATTCCGTACTGCAACCCGAAGGGGTTCGGCCCGACGACTCACTGAAAATTACCCGACGCACCTTTATTCACGGATCACTGGTATTCGGCGCGGCAACTGTCGGCCAGGCCTTCGCCTGGTGGCCGCTGCTCAACACGCTCGACATCGCGCACGCGGCTGAAACGCCCTTCAAGTTTGCCTGGATCTCCGACACCCATCTCTATCCAAGATCCCTGAACACACGCTTCGTAGACAAGGTGGTGCGTGCGGCCCAGGAAGTCCAGGCGATGGATCCGCCGGCCGATTTCCTGATTTTCGGTGGTGACCTGGCCCAACTTGGAAAGATCGAGGAGCTGGAACTCGGCGTCGACCTGCTGAAGGAGATCAAGATCCCGAAACATTACATCCCCGGCGAGCACGACTGGTACCTCGACATGGGCAAGAAATGGGGCGAGCTGTTTGGCCAGCCCAACTGGACCTTCGACCACAAGGGTGTGCGCTTCATTGGCCTCGATACCGTCAGCCGCGGCCCGGACTACTGGACGGCCAAGAACATGACGCCGGAGGAGCGGATGGGCCATATGGCCACACTCGACGGCACCGTGGCCGGACCGTGGGCGGGCGTCGGCCGGGATCAGCTCGACTGGATGGAAAAGACCCTCGCCGACTGGGACAAGCAGCGCCCCGTCGTCATCTTCAGCCACAACCCGCTCTACGAGTACTATCCGCCGTGGAATTTCTGGGTGCGTGACTGGCGCGAAGTCCATGAGGTGCTGAAACCCTATGCCAAGGTCACGAACATTCACGGTCACGTGCACCAGGTCCTCTACAACGAGATCGGGACGTTGCGTTCGATTGGGATGTTGGCAACGTCCTGGCCGTGGCCCTATGCCCCGGAAGGTTTGCCGAAGCTCACCAAGCCGATGATCCGTGTCGACCCCGGCGATCCCTATGATGGAGTCGGCTGGAGCAAGATCGATGTGGCGGCCAACGACCAGTTGGAAACGGAATATATCATGTGGGGGCGCAAGGAAGTCTTCGTGCAGTCCCCGGAAGACCATGACAAGCATGTTTCGGAGGTTATTCGCCCAAGGATCGCCGACAACATGTGGCCATATCGTTAGCGGAGGAAGGGTCATGACAACCCATTCGAAAATCCGCTGTTCACTGCGGCGCTTCGGCTTGGTGGGGGGAATTGCCATTGCCGCCGTTTTCGCGGGACCGACCAGCGCCCATAAAGATCCGGTAAAGCAGGAGCAGTTGAAGCTTTATCAGGAGGTGTTCATGGAAGAGGTCAGGAAGGGTGACCTTCTCTTCCATGGCGACCAGAAGATGGCCGAGCAGCTAGGTGTTGCCGACGACCTCTCGAAAACTGGCATGGCCTGCGCCATGTGTCATCCCATGGCGTCCGACACACACCCCCAATCTTTCCCGAAATTCCAGGCGCAGATCGCCAAGTTCGCTACACTCCGCGACATGATCAACTGGTGCATCGAGAAGCCGAACCAGGGCGTGAAGATCGATCCGGAATCCGAGGCAATGAAGGCGCTCGAAGCGTACATCACGTGGTCCAACACCGGTTCGGTGCTGCAGCCGGGTAAGTTTTAAGGCGGCCGCTGTCCGGACGAGCGGCTACGGCAATCCTTGCGTGAACCCGAACTGGCGCGAGAAGAGGAGGCATGTTGACGGCGGGCTTCGGATGTTGCCTTCCGTCGACATGGCCCGCGCGGTTCGCCGGACCGTTCTCGCCAATCTCCTCTGCGCCTTTGGCTACAATCTCATCGCATTGACCGGCGCGGCCCTCGGATTTCTGAAGCCCGATTTTCGCGGCGGTCCTCATGCCGGATCGAACGTTCTCGTCGTTATGAATTCGATGCGGCTCCAGCGCCTGCCAGACCCGGATCCATCAGAGATCGCTGGTCGGCAGGTTCAGGTCTTCCTTCAGGAGCCTCCGCCGAACACGTCCGCAGTAAAGGCGGAATACCAGCCCATGGCGTGATGGGCGGTGCGGCGGCGGACCTCAGCGCTCTCGCCCACCTTGCTGATGAACATTTTGACGGTTTTTATTCTTCCGCCCTCGGGTGCGAAGGTGAGAGCATTGGTGAAAGCGTCGTCGGGCGCTAGGAACGTGTAGCACGAGTTGAACAGGTGCGGCGGAAACTGAGGCGAGCCCGTGAGGGAAGCCGCAATGGCAAAAGCGCATGCTTTGGCCTGGCTGTTGGCAGAGAAGGCAGACTTCGGCATGTCGCCGCCGATAATTGAGTCGCCAACGACATGGATGCCGGGCTGCAACGTCGACTCGAACGTCACAGGATCGACCGGGCACCAGCCGGATGCGTCAGTGAGACCTGCCTTCTCGCCGATGAGCCCCGCCTTCTGGGCCGGAATAAAATTGGTGACCGCCGCCCTGAACGTCTCGCCTTCTGTCACCACCGATCGCGCCGCGACATCTACGGCTTTGATGGCCCCGGTGAAGTGAGACGGTAGCCATTCAATCATGCCCGGATAATGACGCGACCACGCATCCTGGAACAGTTCCTGACCCGAAAACTGATCCTTAGCGTCGACAATGAGTATCTTCGATTTCGGTTTGAACTGCTTGAAATAATAAGCGACCAGCGAGGCTCGCTCATACGGGGCCGGCGGACAACGGAACGGATTCGGAGGCGCGGCGATAACGAACACACCTCCGTCTTCCATGCTTTCGAGTTGCCGGCGCAGCAGTTCACTCTGGGGTCCGGCAATCCAGGCATGCGGCATGATCTTTGCCGCTGCCTCATCATAGCCCTCGATCTCGCCGAACTTGAAGGCGATTCCCGGGGCGACGACGAGGCGGTCATAGGGGAGCTTTGTGCCGCCGCGAAGTTCGACAGCTTTTCCTCCGGAGTCGATCGCCACCGCGCTGTCGCGGATGATCGTTATGCCGTGGTCTTCGGCCAGCGTCTCCAGGCCGAAACTCAGGGAGGCAAGCGAGCGAAGACCGGCAAGGTAAAGATTGCTGAAGAAGCAGGTCACGTGGGTGGAGTTCGGTTCGAGCAGTGTGACGTCAATTGACTTCATGTCGCCGAGGTATCGCGCAACCGTCGCGCCGCCGATGCCGCCGCCGATCACTACAACCTTGGCCCGTCCCCGACCGCGAACAATGTGCGGTGCAGCCACCGCCAGCAGCGCTCCTCCGGCCAGGCCGCCGATCTGGCGACGCGTCCAATCCGTCACGGCTGCCTCCCGGCGCTGGCTCTGTCAGCGAGATAGCGAGCTGTTGCCGCCAGTTCGTCGTCACTGAGCGATAATGCGACCGCATGCATCACATGGCTGGGGCTTTCACTTGCACGAAAGGCGAGCATGGCTTTCACGATAGCCTGTTCGTCCAATGACGCAATCGGCGGGATGGCCTGCCCGCCGCCAGTTGGGTCGTGACAGGACGCGCAGGTCGCGGCTATCTGCGCGCCTTGGCTCACGTCCGCAGGAGCGGAACTTTCGGGAAACAGGAGAATCGCGGAAAGCGAAATACTGAGCAACCACCGGATTTCGGCTGCGAGGCCCTTCGCACGCGAGACAATCGGGGCCGCCCGTTGCCGCTTCATGTCAGGTGACCACTATGTCGTGATACAGAGAATAGGTCGCGCCGCCGTCCTCCCGCCAGGAGAACTCAAGTCGACCGTTTTCCGTCGCGAGCAACTGGAACTCAAGAAACGGATTGGCCGAGACGGCTTCGTGCAGATCGGTACGGAAGACCTCGAGCCCGCCGTAACGGCAGACGAACTGATTGATGATCTTCCGCGGGATCGTCTTGCCCGCGGAATCGGTGCGCAGCCCCGTCTCCATCTGGTGCTGGATGATGGCCTTGACCGTGAACACCTCGTTTTTTGTTACCGAGCCTGGAACCATCACGCGGGGTACGGGAGTGGTCACGCCTACCTCCTTGCGCCACTTTCAGAGACAGCCATTGGTGGCGACAGCCACCCAGGCCTTTGCCATCAGCAGGTTACCGTTGCTCATCTCAGCAAGTGCCACGACATGTTGCGGGGCGGCCAGCCGGACGCGCGTCGAGACGCGGGGAAGGCTGCGCCCCGGAACGAAATGAAACTGTGCCACTTCGACGAGCGGGTTCTTCGGAGCGAATACACGGACGGATTTGACGTGGTCGGCCTCGGTCATCGGACTGTCGACCGAGATGCTCATAGGCACCGTATAGCCGGTCGGGAATTCCGCCGGCATCACGAGCCGAAGCCGATTCGAGGGCGTTGCCTTCCGCCCAGTCAGACGGAAGAGAAGGTCCTCTACCTCATCCGCTCCCCGGGTATGCTTCGGCGCCAGCAAGGCAACCGCACATGCCACTGTTCCCATTGTGCTGGCCAGCATATGACGTCGCGTCAGGCTCATCGCTGTGTCTCCGGGCGGCTTGCACGCAGTCAAAAGGAATTTCCTGCCTATCAAACGTCGCCACCGCGGTTCAGGAAAAGAGTACACCCTGTCCCTTGCCCCGTAAATTGCGCACGATCCCAGAGTTTATCGGCATCACATTGATACTGGCTGCGGCGATTTATCGAACTGCGAGTTAGACGGGGGGATGATGATTGAGTTATGCGGGAATTGGTTGCGGGGCCTCGGTTGCGCATATTCGCGGGTGTCACCAAGAACGGCGGCTTTGTCCCACGAGCGGACGCGCAGGGACCTTCTCCTGGATGTCTGTTCACCACCCGCCCAAGCCCTTTGAGGAGCGCAGCTCCTCAATTCAGGGAGCCGATAATCGCCGGACAGGAAAGGGACAAACGAAAGGAAGCGAGGATTTGCCCGGTTCTGAAGTGCGATCCCCAAAGGTTGCGGCTGCGCTAATGCAGGCGATCGAGCAGCGCCTTGGCATCGACGAGGTCGGCCGTATCAAGGCCTTCGGTGAACCAGGCGTAGACGGGGCAAGAAGGCTTCGAGCCTCGTCGTTGCGTCCCTGGCCGAGGTAGAGGCTGGCAAGGCTGATCGCAGCTCTCAACTCCGTCGATTTCGCACCCTCCCCGCAGGCCATCGTCAGCGACCGTCGAAACCACCTCTCAGCAGCGCCGGTTCCAGGCGCGACAACCGTTCGCCCTTAGTGCGCAGCAGCTCGGGCACCTGATATTTCGAGCGGGACCTGGCGGTGATGCCGAACGCCTCCAGGTGCTGGTCGCGGATCGGCTCGAGGCGATCCGGGCCGAAATGCAGAAGCGGGGCCTGTTCCGGTTACCGCGCTTCCCCGATGACGACCCGACGATCGTCGAATGCTGGCTTTGAAGGGGCATCGCCATCAATGTTGACAAGCTGCGTGGCGTTGATGTGAATGCCAAGTATGGTGGAACTCGCGCGCAACAGAGCTACGCCATATCGCTGGGGAAAAGTGTGGAGCCACTTTCCGCCGTGAGTCCACGCCCGGTTTAATTGTAAGGCGAGTTGCACGCACGGCGCGGACCGTCGAAAGGCTGGAAGGTGTTGTCGCTGGAGCGATACGATCTATAGCGGTCGTGGCACCACCGTGCATGCGCATTTCCGCCCGATAGCACCGTTTGCCGCCGACGCGAGCGCAGTTCGTTGATTGTACCGAGCGACGGCCCAAGAGTTACACCTGCATCTATGTTGACGTCGGGTCCAGGCGCGAAACGGGGACCGGAGTTCAAGTAGCGGTTCAGCAAGAACTGCTGATATTGCCGCTCGACGAAAAGATCGTGCCGGTGTCGTTAGCCCTCCGCGGGAAGGTCCAAAGCCTTCGGCAGCGCTGTTCTGGGTGCAGCCGCCGTGCTTTGTCCCAGGTCACGAACAGAAGATCGAGTATTAGTACAGACAGTTTGTGCGGACCAAGACCGTGAAGGGATCGAGCCCGAACTCCGCCTCGAGGTCGCTGCCGAACAGGCCTAACCATCGTTTCTGCGCTTCAAAGGCTGTCTTCTCGCGTTCCTCCGGGCATGCAAACTTCAATCCTCCTAGGTTCTGAATGTGGTGGACCATTTCGTGCACAAGCACGGAGAGCTCACCCGGCGTCTTCCCCGTCCATCCGTCCGGCAGATAGACAGTTCTTGCCTCATCGTCGTAAACAGCAACGACACCGGGCCGTTCGCCAGGCGTGTCCAGATGGGCAGAACCTCCGATCCATTGGTCCGACATCCCCTTCCGATAGCGCAGGCCGATCATGCCCCTGGCGGATGCGAAGGCGATGGCAGGCGGTTCATCGATCAGCGGAAGACCAAATTCCGACGAAAGCCACGCCGCGATCGCCTTCAGCGCAGCCTGCCGCGGTTGGTTGGCTTCTGACACGAAACCGAAGGTATCGGGCTGGACGATCAGTCCGGTGCCCGGCAAGATCATCTGTCCCAGCGCGTCGCCAGAATTGACGTCGGGCTGTACCGGCTCCCCCGCTGACGCGGCGAGGGCCGTCGATGCAACTGCGCTGACGATCCAGGGCACAATTTGCTTCGTGAACGTGTGCATAGGGCAAATCTCCCTCTCCGGCGGTCGGATCGACACGCCCAGAAAAATGGCTGGTCGGTCACAGAAAGGCTTCGGCTCCGCGGCAGAGTGAGCGAAACCTACGGGGGCGTAATGGGCAGTCCATTCCCATGGGGCAGGCTCACGCTACGCGCCGACCCGGTTGTACGCATCGGTACGGCCCCCCAAATTTCTTTGCGGTCGTTTTCTTGGTTTTCGCGGGACTGCCTAGATTTCGTGGCTTACGGTGCCTCTGCGACTGCGGCGCGTTCAAGGCCGCAAGTGAGTACGATTTTCGCAATGGGGTACGTTCGCGGACCTCGAACGTCAGAATGCTAAGATCCGAATCGGTGGAATGACGGCGTCAAACGAGGGTGGCCGCGAGTCCAAGCGCATGCGAGTAGCCGCATTCGAAGCGCACGCGCCCGCTCAGCTTCTCGGAGTCGGCGAAACGGCGGGCCGCCTTGACGAGATAGTCGCTGCGGTCGATACCGAGAACCGTTCCTTCAAAACCGGGGCGAGCCGCGATGGCCAGCGCCGCGATACCCGTGCCGCAGCCGAGGTCGAGCATCGTCGACCAGCGGTCAATCTCCATGCGATCGAGATAGTCGGAGAGCGGCTGGGCGAAATAGGGATGATGACCGCTCACCTCCAGCGGGCCGATCATCACGTCAAGTGTACTTCGTCGAGATTGTCTGTGATGCGGAAAGGGTCAAGGGCTGGGGCATTGAGCGATCCCCGTCGGCACGAGACCGTATTCTAGCCAGGTTCGGTTCGGAGCCACGAGCCTCGAAATTAGGTGTGGCCTCGAGTCCTGGTTCGATGGACGACATGAACTTTCGTAGGTTGCTGGCAAATCAACCCTCAGTCCGCGCCGTGGCGGGCGGATGTCAAGACAGCCCTGGTCGCCATTGGTCCAAGGCGTTCGATGGCCTCTAGCCGCATCGAGTCTACTGCGACAATGCGGTCTAGGAACTGCTCGGCAGAGCCAAATGTCTCGGTGCGGACGTCGGTAAGCGACTTCATCAGCCTCAGATCGCCGCCCGAGAGCTCCGCCTCTATGGCTGCCTGCGCGGCTTCCCTGGCGGTGGTCTCGTCCTCAACAAGTCTGAGCGCCTCAAAGAAATTCCCTACTGTCAGCGGCTCTACCACCACCAGAAACCCGTCGTCACTCAGAACCCTGGTGGCTTCTCGCAGCGCGGCGGACATCAGGGGCTCGGGAACGTGGTGCAGCGAGTTGACCATCACCGCGGCATCAAAGGACCCGCTTGCGAACGGCAGCGCTGCGGCCGAGGCGATGGTGAACCTGCCGAGTGGAGCAGTCTTCTTGGCGGTCTGAATCGCCGTCGGCTCCGGATCGATCCCACAGACATCAGCCCCAGCGGCAATCAGTTCCCTCGCCAATCCCCCGTTTCCGCAGCCGATGTCGAGTACGCGCAACCCTTCGACCTGCCGTACTGACCGGATGACTGCCAGCGGGCTATCCAGCATCGTGCGAACTCCTTTGCCGAAACTCTCGATTGAAGCGTTAATGGGATCATTCACCCAGCTCTGCTGCTTCCCCGCCGCACGATTATTGGGCTTTCCTCGCGGACGTGCTCAATAAGCCTGCGCAAACCGCCATCATGAAGAATATTCGGACCCGTCATATGATCGGAGATTAGGCGTGCCCCCTCCAAACGGCCCTCCCCGCAGGATCACCCACAATACCATGGGCTGACGCGCAGACACCACCCAGAAGAGCATAGTTTGCCATTTTCTTGCTGGGGGCGTAGAGTCTGTGGTCCCGGCAGCGAGATTGAGGATAGCAGCGCGCTTTTCCTGCATTCGTCGGTGATTACATCAAGAGTTTCCTGACGTTCCACCTGTTTTCAGATTGGGAATGCTGCTTGCCTGCGGGTACATAAACGAACAAGGCCTTCTCCTTAGAGTTGATTGAACTTCAATGTTACTGTGGTGTTCGCGCTGCACGGTCCGGGGACTCTCCTTGCATCAAGCATATCCAGGGGAAAACAGAAGATGGCGGAAGACACCGCCATGTGGTCCGCCTGAACGCTGATCCAAGGCCGACGCGCTTCGATTCTTACGATGTCGTCTTTTGGAGGATGTGTTATGGCGGGGATACTCGACGTGGTTGTCGTAGGGGCGGGTTCGGCCGGACTCGGGATCAGTTATTTCCTCACGCAGCAACGCCGCAGTCATCAGGTGCTTGAACGAGGCCGCATCGGAGAAACGTGGCGGACTCAACGCTGGGATTCCTTCCGTCTGAACTCGCCGAACATCCGTTCGTTGCTGCCCGGTGACTCTCCTGACGTACCTGACCCTTGGGGTGCCAGCACGCAGCATCAATTCGTCGCCTATCTCGAGAGCTATGCCGAGCGGCATCGTTTGCCGGTGATAACTGACGCTCCGGTAGGGGAACTGTCCAGAGATGACGGGCTCTTTCTCGTGACGACGCCACGCGGTGTAGTTCGGACCCGCAACGTAGTGATAGCGAGCGGCAGCCTGAACTGTCCGAAGCGACCGCCTGGGTCGGCCGAGCTGCCGACGACACTCCGCCAACTCGATTCCTCGGCCTATCGCAACGCCGCCGAATTAGAGCCAGGTGCGGTTCTGGTGATCGGCAATGGCCAATCGGGCGGCCAGATTGCCGAGGACCTGGTACTCGCGGGGCGCTCGATCTTTTTGGCGACGAGCCGAGCCGGCCGCCTGGTCCGCCATTATCGCGGCGGCGACATTTTCAATTGGATGACCCTTTCTGGTTTTCTCGACGTGCCGCGAACGGACATCGTCCTGCCTTCCGGGAAGCTGCCGACGCGAGCCCTGCTGGGTGCCACGCACACTATCAGCCTGCAATCGCTGAGCGCCCAGGGCGTCGTGTTGCTCGGTCGCTTCTTGGGAGTAGAGAATGGCATCCTGATATTCGGCGACAACTTGGATGAGCACATGCGCTTTGCCGACGAGAGCTCAGCTGAGGTCAAGCGCTTTATTGACGATTACATCCGGCGCGCCGGGCTGAACGCGCCGCCAGCCGAGGATGACCCCGCCGAGATGATCGCCCCACGCCTGGCCACTCCACCGATCCGTTCAATCGAGTTGGCGACGAGCGGCATAAGGTCGGTGATCTGGTGCACAGGCTTCAGAGGCGATTTCCGGTGGATCAAAATCCCGAACACCATCGACGACGATGGCCAGCCCATTCACGAGAACGGGATCGGATTCGTTCCCGGACTGTATTTTTCTGGCCTCGATTTTGCCTCGACACGTAAATCGGGAATCATAGCGGGGATTGCTGAGGAAGCAGCGCGTCTGGTGAACCATCTCACCAGGAGATCGGCGGGTTAAGCGATTGGGGTGTCCAGCCCGAAGCTCGCAACGGTGCAAGTGGGCCCATGGCGGACATCTAGCTGACAGACAGCCTTAAGCTGCGGGATGTGCACTTAGCGTCACCTGTGTTGGGCAACGAGGGCGAGTTGAGCGACCAACGGCAACTAAATTCTCGTGATAAAGTACCCAAGGTAACTGAAACGGCCGCGTTCTTACAATAAAGTGTAAGCGCAATCAGATTAGACGGCTGGGGCATTAGTCGGCGGGTATGGTGAGCATTTCCGATGCTTTCAGTCCGGCTCCGCGAATTGGTTTCGCGGGGCGAAACGTGAAGCCGAACGAGCCCTGATGAACCGCGGTGTTGGTCGGGCCGCGTGCCGCTCGTGCGACTGAATTGACGAGGACTGAGCGGGTAACAGGCGTATATCCCGGGCCTGTGGGAGAGCGCATCAGAACAAGCCTTCGACCACGTCAAATGGATGTTAGGTCATGCCCGACATCGGAGACTGGCTCGCCAGCATTAGGCTTGAGCGGTATCGCGAAACCTTCTTGAAGAACGGCATCGATCTCGATGTCGTCGACGATCTCACCGATGCCGACCTCAAGGAGCTCGGACTGTCCCTTGGTGACCGGAGGCGATTTCTCAGGGCGGCCGCGACCCTGGCTCAGCGGTCGCCGCCGTCCGTGGCGGCACTACGTCCCTCCGTGTCACCGATCCACAGCGAGGCAGAACGGCGACAGCTTACGGTTATGTTCTGCGATCTCGTTGGATCGACAGCACTCTCCGCCCGCCTCGATCCAGAAGACCTACGGCAGTCGATCGTTGCGTACCGTGCTTGCGCCACCGAGATCGTCGGCCGGTACGACGGTTTTGTTGCCAAGTATATGGGCGACGGCGTTCTCGTATACTTCGGCTATCCCCAGGCTCACGAGGAAGATGCTGAGCGGGCCGTGAGGGCTGGCCTCGCGCTCGTTGAGGCTGTTGACCGGCTGGATGCGGCAGGCGAACACCTGGCCGTTCGGATCGGAATCGCCACTGGCCTGGTCGTGGTGGGTGACATCATCGGCACCGGCGAGGCCGAGGAATGCAGCGTAGTAGGTGAAACGCCCAACCTGGCGGCCCGCCTACAGACGTTGGCAGGATCCGGCACAGTGGTCATTGCTGAAGCGACGCGCGCACTGCTGCGCGGCCAGTTCAAGCTCGAAAGCATCGGACTACAGCCGATCAAAGGTTTTTCCGGGGCGGCTGAAGCGTTTCGGGTGCTCGGCGAAGTGCGTAGCGACGACCGCTTCGAGGCCTGTCACGCGACCGTGCAGCCGTTGGTCGGCCGTGACCCGGAACTCGCATTGTTGGTTGATCGCTGGACTCAGGCCAAGGCCAACGAAGGTCAGGTCGTCCTGCTCGAGGGTGAGGCCGGAATCGGCAAGTCGCGTCTCGCCGTGGCTCTTCGCGAGCGGCTCTTTCGAGAACCACACAGCTTGCGCCGCTACTTCGCGTCGACATACCACGTCAACAGCGCGCTTCGACCGGTGATTGCGCAGCTTGAACAGGAGGCTGGATTTGAGCGCGAGGATTCAGCGGTCGTGAAGCTTGGCAAACTGGAGGCGCTGGTCGCGGAACACTTGGGTGAGGTGGGCGAAGCGCTCCCATTGTTGGCCGAGCTTCTCGGAATTCCAGGCACCGGCCGCCGTCCAGTACTGGATCTTGCGCCCCAGAAGCGTAAGAACCGAACCTTCGACGTGCTCATCGCCCAGCTTGCCAGACTTGCTGCGAAGCAGCCGGTGCTCCTGGTGCTTGAGGACGCTCACTGGCTGGACGCGAGTAGCCTTGAGCTGTTCGGCTTGTTCGTGAACCACATCCGGCAGCTCCCGGTGCTGCTGATCATTACCCACAGGCCCGAGTTCGTCCCGCCTTGGCGTAGTTACCCGCACGTGACAAAGGTGGTCCTGAATCGTCTCGACCGGGTGCACGCACAATCGCTGGTCGAACGGCTGACCGGCGGAAAGGCACTGCCTGCCGGCGTGCTCGACTACATCCTGGCCAACACCGATGGCGTACCGCTGTATCTTGAGGAGTTGACCAAAACCATGCTCGAATCTGGTCTCCTGGGAGTGGCCGGCGATCAGTTTGGGCCGGCTGCACACATGCCGCCGCTGGCGATCCCGGTAACGCTGTACGACTCCCTCATGGCCCGTCTCGACCGCCTCGGCAGGGCCAAGACTGTGGCCCAGATCGGTGCCTGCATTGGCCGCGAGTTCTCCTATGAGTTGATTGCAGCGTTAGGGGTGCTCGATGAGCTAGAGCTGCAGCGGGGGCTCGATCAACTGGTTGGTAGCCAGCTGGTTTTTCGGCGCGGAAGTTCCCCTAATGCGATCTACAGCTTCAAGCACGCGCTCGTCCGCGATACCGCGTATCAGTCCCTCCTCAAGAGCTGTCGCCGGGAGCTCCATCGCCGTATTGCCCAGGTCCTCGAAGAGCGAACCCCACATGTCGTGGCCGCCCAGCCGGAGCTCTTGGCCCATCATCTGACGGAGGCAGGAGAGCTGCCGCAAGCCGTCGTGTTCTGGCACCGGGCCGCTGAGCACGCAAACGAGCGGGCGGCGAATGCAGAGGCCGTCGGCCATCTGGCCAAGGCACTCGACCTGCTCACCCAGATGCCCGAGAATCCGGAGCGCCTTGAGCTTGAGCTGACGTTATTGATCACCATGGGACGAGTGCTTACCGCCGCAAAGGGCTATGGACACCCGGAGGTTGAGCGCGTCTACAACCGTGCTCTCAACCTGGCGGAGCGGATCCAGGAAACGCCCAGGCTGTTCCCGGTGCTCCTCGGTCTCACCATTCATCATGCGGTGCGGTCCGAGCTTTCCGCGGCGCGGGACCTTGGCGAACGGCTTCTGAGGTTGGCGCAGCAGATCTCGGATCCCGTGCTCGTGGTGGAAGCGTCCTATGCTTTGGGCATAACCTGCTCCTGGCTTGGCGAATTCGCCTCGGCATGGCAACACTTTGAACACGGGATCAAGCAGTACGACGTCGCCCAGCATCGGGCGCATCTGGCGCTTTATGGACAGGATGGAGGGCCGATCTGCCTTTGCCGCGGCGGCATGGCGCTGTGGTATCTCGGCCACGATGACCAAGCGCTGAAGCTGATGGACGAGGCGCTCGCCATGACCGCGAGCCTCGGGCATTTGTTCAGCCGTGCCTATGTACTGACATGGGCGGCGATTTTGCACGTGCATCGACGCGACCTCGCCAAGGCGCAAGAGGCGGCGGAGTTGGCGTTGGCGTTCGCGGCCGAACACGAATTTCCATTCTGGCACACCCAAGGAGTCTTCCTGCAGGGGTGGGTGCAGTCGGAAAGTGGCCAAGTCACGGCAGGCATCGAGCAGTTGCGAGAGGGGCTGGCTGGCATGCAGGCGATCGGGTCAGGAATGACCGAGCCTTGGGCGATGGGCTTACTCGCGGAAGCGTATGGCAAGGCCGACCGTTTTGCCGAGGGCAGCACCTTGATTGACGAGGCGCTCACCATTGTCGGGCACACTCGCAACCGCTGGTGCGAGGCAGAGCTGCATCGGCTCAAGGGCGAGCTCATATCATCGAGCTCAGAATGCGATCCTGCCGAAATCGAGGCGTGCTTCCGCCGTGCGCTGGACGTCGCCCGCATGCAGGATGCCAAGATGTGGGAACTGCGCTCGGCGGTGAGTTTGGCCCGCTTTTGGCGAGCACAGGGTCTTAGAGCGCAGGCTTGCGAGCTGCTCATGCCGCTCCTCGGCTGTTTCTCGAACGGCCACGGGACGCTCGATCTTCAGCACGCTCAAGCGGTACTTGAGAGCTGCGGAGGTCAGTAAATGGAGCACCTGAACACTTGCTCCGCTGCAACGACTATGTCGTAACACCCGATAGAGCGACGATTCTGACATTTGTTGTCGCGATGTCGCAGGGTGGGCATGGCGACGCTATCCAAGGAGCTCAGATCGCAAAGACTGATTCAAGGCGATACGCGTCGTAAGAGCTGCAATGTGGCGGGCATGCAGGCGCGCTGCGACCAGCTGAATCAGGCTGGGACCTGCCGTCCCATAGCCGCCCGCATGATAAGCTTCGTTGTCCGCAAGTATGCGATATGGCAGCTCCGCAGTGAGGAAACCAAGTTTCATCATTTCGTAGGCTAATTCCTTGCGCCGATCTTCAAGGTCAATTGCCTCGGCCCCCGGCACGAAGAATACGGAGCCCAGCTTGCCAACAAAGTGTTTGTATTCGGGCAATTTGGCAGCCTGTTTCATGAAGTGCATCGCGCGAGCCGCATCATTGCGACCGTGGAGAAGAAGCAGGACACAATCAAAATCGAGTAGATCTTCCAATTGCACGAATTCGCAAGTGCGCCACTCAGGTTCGGCCTGCTCGCCAACCGGACGTAGGCCTGCGAACGCCTTTGTGGAGGCGATGGTTCCGCCCTGGTTGGCCCCTTCCTCTGCCGACACGGCTACCGCGCCCATGAACCTGGATGTGGCTGTAAGAAGCAATATACTCGCCGGCATCCGCTGACCCCTTCTTCGACTGATCAAAGTTGAAATTGGTGTGGTTCGTCGGTCTGAGGCGAGGCTCTCGACCGCGCGACGTACATGAGTTCCTGGCGGCGGCATTCGCCACAGCTTAAACGTGTATGGCAGAGAACATCTCGATATTGGCGGAGAATGTTCGAAAAGAGTTCTCGCAGGAGACTGAATTGAGTTTGCGTCGCCGCGGCTACTTCGTTTGAAGGCACGTCTGAGAACTGTCCGGAAACGTACGCGATGAGTCCGGAATAGTCCTAACAGCTTCATTTAAGACAAGGCTGCTGCGTGCTTTAATCCCGTCAGCATCTTTTCGGACAAGGAGCAGCCGATGACCATTCAATCGATCAATATCTCGAGCAGCTCGCCGCTGGCGCGCCGTTCGATTTCGCAGCTTCCGATCAATCTGTTCGCCTCAGTAATGGGGATCACCGGGCTGGGCCTTGCCTGGCGTGAGGCGGCAAACTCTCTCGGGGTACCGAGCTTGCCGGGGGAATATATCGGCGGCCTCGGCACGTTGGTCTTCGTTGCCCTAGCCATCGGCTATGTCAGCAAATGGGTGCGGCACCCCTCTGCGGTTTCGTCCGAGTTCGCGCATCCGCTTCAAAGCAACTTCTTCGCCACCGTGGCTATCGGCCTTCTGTTGCAATCCGCTTTCCTCAATCGCTACAGTCCGCTTCTTTCCCAAGGCGTTTGGATAGCCGCATCGGCGTTAACCTTCGCCTTGGCCTATGTCGTCGCCAAAGCCTTCCTGGGGCGTCAGCAGTCACGCGAGACGACACTGCCGCCCCTGCTCATTCCCGGTGTTGCGACACTGGACATAGCCGTAACCGGATATGCCATGCCGTTTTCCTGGGCGCATGAAGTAAACCTCTTCGCGTTCGCTGTCGGCAGCGTTATGGCCGCAGTCTTCGTTGCGCTCATTTTTGCCCGTCTGCGGCACGAGGATCCCGTTCCGGTGCCCGCCCGCCCATCCTTGATGGTGCTGGTCGCTCCGTTTGCGGTCGGCTATCTCGCCTACACCACCGTCACTGGTTCGGTCGATCTATTCGCCACGGTTCTCTTTTACTTCGGCCTGTTTCTGATGCTTGTGCTCTCGCCGATGGTCTTCCGCACGCATGTTCCGTTCAGCATTGCTTGGTGGGCGATCAGCTTCCCGCTCGCAGCACTGTCCATCGCCTTCTTCCGGTATGCTGAGGCTGTACAAAGCAGTTTCCTCGTCATGCTGGCAGGGGTCATGTTCGTCTTCCTTGCCGTTGCGATCACCGTGGTTTTTATCCGCACTGCCAGCATCGTTCTGACCGGTAAGCTTTTCGAGGTAAAGTGATGTCGGCGCACAAAATTGCAATCGTCGCGATGCAGGGCGTGCAATTGCTCGATGTGATCGGCCCGTCCGACGTTTTCGCGGAAGCAAACCGCCAGAGTGGTCTCAACTATTACTCGGTGGAGGTCGTCAGCACTTCTGGCAGCCCCGTCAGAGGATCATCTGGATTGGCACTTATTCCCGATCGCCTGATCGACGAAGGACCGTCCGAGGTCGATACGCTGCTTGTAGCAGGCGATCCGCTCATCCAGGAGCGGCCGCTCACGGAAAATCTCCTGCGCTGGGTGAAGCAGACCTCCGCCCAGGCCAATCGCGTTGGGTCCGTCTGCTCCGGGGCTTTTGTGCTCGGCGAGGCAGGTTTGCTTAACGGCAAGCGAGCGACCACGCATTGGTCCCAAGCATCGGAGTTTGCAAGACGTTTTCCGCATGTGAAGCTTGAATCAAATCGCATTTTCACAAAGGACGGTAACGTTTGGACCTCGGCCGGGGTGACGGCCGGCATCGATCTGGCGCTTGCTATTGTTGAACAGGACCTCGGTTTAGAGATTGCCCTCAGAGTCGCTCGAGAGCTCGTGGTGTTTCTCAAACGGCCTGGCGGACAGACGCAGTTCAGCACGCTTCTTGCCGGGCAGATTGCCCAGAAGACGCCGATCCGTGCGGCCCAGGATTTCATCGCCGATAACCTCGCCGCCGATCTCACCGTGGCGGCCCTTGCGAAGCGCGTGGGAATGAGCGAACGAAACTTTTCAAGGCAGTTCAAACAAGAGGTCGGTATGACACCGGCCGACTATGTCGAAAGCATCAGGCTTGAGGCGGGCCGCCGACTGTCCGAGGACACCAGCATTCCACTCAAGAAGATCGCCATTGATATCGGATTTAGCGACGATGTCGCCTTCCGAAGATCGTTTGCCCGTAGGTTCGGCACATCTCCGGCTGCCTATCGGAGGAGCTTCGGATCTTAGGCCGTATGCCGCCATCATCGACACGGCGTTGCACACTCAATGGCCCGACGTGCGAAAACTCGCCCGTTCTGATTTGGCGGCGAGCCTTGGCAGGCCGCCATCTCTGTGGGCGCGGTATTCGGCCCAATCGCGCCGCCGTTTGTCGTTCCCGTTGATACATTATGCGATCCTTCTAGCGCAGAACGGGAACGTCCGCCTTGATTCGCGCCTAAGTCCGCGTCCGGACGGCTCCTCGAGACGTTGCACTCCCTGACGGAGGTGAGCGAGACTGGGAGGAAGGCTAGTTATGACGGATTGAGATTATGCGGGCTTGGGCGCGAGATGGTCGCGATTTCGAAATAGTACTGCCCACGCGTGCAGCGACATGCGCGGAGTCGATCTACGGGACCGGAAAGGGCGGCGAGAGACGTCCGGCGGCCGCTCAAGGTCAAGGAGACTCCCTCGGTGTCGCCGCGTCGCCGCAGATCTTGCACCCAGCCTCCCAGGCAAATTTAGGCTCGCTGATCTCTGGCGTATCGATGTCCGAGATCCGGTACTTGATGCCGTCGAGCCAGAACGTATCACCATCCACCACGCACGTTGTCCGCGCGCCCGCTGCGCAAATGGGGAAGGATGCGGAAATGATGTCTTCCGGCGGCACGGTCGCCCAGCCGTAGGCTCCACCGATCACGATGCCAGCGAGAGGCAGGACAAATACCCACGGAGACGGGCCTCGACGATTGAAGCGCGCCGTGCGCCGCGACGCTCGCGGGTTGCCTGTCCCTTTTGAAGGCAGGTCGCGACCAAACACGGAATTGACGGCGAGCGCAGCGCAAAGTAGGACGCCGCCGATGACCAGCGCGATGGGCGAGCGACTTCCGCCCCCACCTCCAACTCCCCATCGCCCGCGGCGACCGCGCGCCTCGCCGTCATTTGGAAGCAAAAGCAGAAGTGGGCCGAGCACCAAAGCACGGCGGCTTAACTGGGAAGGCACGTCGCGCATCTGGCCCCCTCAAACCCAACTGCACAAACCCCTCTTTTATATGGAAGCACAAAGGAGACGATGAGTCGAGTAGAGGAGACCGTTGCGCGCGTGAGTTGCGTTTAGTCCGGCAGCGGAACACACAGCAAACCGCGTGGTTCGGCAGACAGCCAGGAGGCCGCTGTGCGACAGCTCTACATTGTCGGCGCCTTAATCATGATCTTTGTTCTAGGCATGTTCGCCATTGAAGCGATCGCCTTGTGGCCATTCTGACGGGGATGCAATCGCTTCAGGGCAATCTACAGCCGTAGCTGGCCTGCCTCGTGCTGGCTCGCCTCAATCCGCTGCAGGGTGCGTCACGCGTATGTTTCGATGGCCGCCACGCGCTTGTCGACAGCGCGACGTTCGAACTCTCTTCGCGGACTCTCCCGTCCATTCGGTGAAGCTGGAGATGCTTGAAGATGTCCTACAGAGACGAGTAGAGCTGCAGAGGGTGTCGCTCCCTGCAGCTCCGTTTGCGACGTATACTTCGTTTGCTTGGGGCTTACTCGCCCTGTTCCATCCAAGGGAACCGCTTCGACGTCGCTTACGATTGTAGAGATAGTGAGCACGGAAGCGGGATCAAGCATGTGCCCCCTGAATCGTCACAAACAGATTGGATGCGCCCCATCTGTAAGCACTTGCATAAGGGCAAGCTCATCGCGAATACCCTGCCGATACAAATGGAAGAGCAGCTTACCAATTTCGACGCCCTCCTCGCTTTCCGGTTCCAATTGTTTAAACGAACAAGCATGGTTGTGAACGCGTCGCAGCATCGACAACTCGCCTTCATCGATAACGAAATCGGAAAACAACACCATCCCTTTGACCCTCCAACCAAAGCCATGTTGATGAGACTTTGCCAAAGGTGAAGCTTTGATGGAGAAACTGAAAAACAGCTGAGAAAGTCTGTTACCAAACTGACATCGGAGCCCACTAAAGAGTGCGCCAAGCGGCGCTGAGCGGGGCGGATGATCTCTGGCATGGCGCGGTTCCGACCATTGCCGGAGGCCTTGTTCCGATGAAGATTATCCAGATCAGCGACACCCATCTCAGCCCCTCCAAAACGCATTTCAACGACAATTGGGAACCCCTCGCCCGCTGGATCGAGGCGATCGGGGCTGATCTCGTCATCCATACGGGCGACCTCACGATCGATGGCGCCGACCAGGAGGAAGACATCGCCTTCTCGCTGGAGCTCATGGGCAAGCTGCCGGTTCCGGTGCTGATCGTGCCCGGCAACCATGACGTCGGCCACCTGCCAGGATCGGTCCAGCCGGTCGACACCGTCCGGCTCGCCCGTTGGCGCGAGCTTGTCGGGCCGGACTACTGGGTATCCGACCACGGCAATTGGCGTCTGATCGGGCTCAACAGCCTGCTTCTCGGCTTCGAAGACGGGGAAGAGGAGCAACAATTCCAGTGGCTGGAACGGACGCTCAGCAGCCGCGAAGGCCGCCGGGTCGCTATCTTCGCGCACAAGCCACTCTTCGTCGACGATCCGGCCGAAGGCGACACGGGCTACTGGAGCGTGCGGCCAGCTCAGCGCCGGCGTCTCTATGAATTGATGGCGCAACACGACGTCGTGCTCCATGCCAGTGGTCACCTCCACTGGGCCTGGAGTGGCCACCATGAGGGCACCGACCTCATCTGGGCGCCGCCAACGTCGTTCATCATCGGTACGCTGGAGCGCGAAATGCCGGGCGAACGGCTCGTCGGCGCGGTTCTTCATCACGTCGGCGCGGAGCGCATCGACAGTGAAATCGTCAGTGTTCCCGGCTTGAAACCCCATGTGCTCGATCATGTGGTGGAAGAAGTTTATCCGCAGGCAGTGAAAAAGCTCGTGGAGGCGGCGCAATGAGCGTCCTGTCGCTCTGCAAGATCACCAAGTCCTTTGGCGGCAACGCCATTCTCAAGGGCGTCAGTCTGGAGGCGCAAGGAGGCGAGTTCATCGCGCTTGTCGGGCCGTCCGGCTGCGGCAAGAGCACCCTCTTGCGCATCGTCGCGGGGTTGGACCATGCGGAAGGTGGCGAGATCGTTATCGGCGGTCGCGCGGTCTCGGCCGTTGCCGCGGCCGACCGCAACGTCGCCATGGTGTTCCAGTCCTACGCGCTCTATCCGCATTTGACCGCCGGCCAGAACATCGCCGTACCGCTCGCCATGCGCCGTCTGACGACGCCCCAGCGCCTGCCCTTCATCGGCAATCTCATGCCTGGCCAACGCCAGATACGCGCCGATATCCAGCGGCAGGTCAAGGAGATGGCGGGCTCTTTGAAGATCGACCATCTGCTCGACCGCAAGCCCGGCCAGATGTCGGGCGGGCAGCGCCAGCGCGTTGCGCTTGCCCGCGCCATGGTCCGCAGCCCAAGCGTCTTCCTGATGGACGAGCCGCTCTCCAATCTTGATGCGAACCTGCGCGTCCATGCTCGCGGCGAGATCGTCGAGCTTCATCGGCGCGCCGGCGTGCCGACGCTTTATGTCACCCACGATCAGTCCGAGGCGCTGTCAATGGCCGACCGCGTCGCGGTGATGATCGGCGGCAATCTTCTGCAACTCGCTTCGCCGCAGGAGATCTATGACGATCCCGCCCACATCGAGGTCGCCCGCTTCCTCGGTCAGCCGCGCATCAATGTCATGGAAACGCGGATGGACGCCTCCGGCACGGTGCGTTTCGGCGCGCTGACGCTGGCGGCCGACGGTGTCCGTTCGAGCGAGACGCCGGTCCTGATCGGTGTGCGGCCTGAATTCGTCCACCTCAGCGTAAGGGCGGACGGCATCCTCAGGGCCCGCGTCGAGCGGACCGAGTTCCTCGGCTCCGAGGTGATCGTGCATGCGCGCCTCGACGGCATCGGCGAGGCAATCGTCGCCAAAGTCGGACCTGCCGAAGCGGCGACGCTTGTGGCTGGCATGCCGGTCTCCGTCGATATCGAACCGGATCGCGCGATGCTCTTCGCCGTGACCGGCGAGCGCCTCAGGGCGAAAACGGTCGCGGTCGCCTCGGCTCGGGAGAAGGCCCGTGGCTAGCGTCGCGACCGATATGCCGATGGCGGCTGCCGACCGGCGCGAAGGGCGGATCGCCTGGTTGCTTGCCGCTCCGGCGATTACGCTCCTGTTCCTCTTCATCCTGCTGCCGACGCTTGCCGTCGTCGTCCTCGGTTTCACCGATTTCGAGCTCGGCTATGGCGGCTTCCGCTTCGTCGGCTTCGAGAACTACGCGGAACTGGTAAGCGACCGCACCTTCCGCCGCTCGCTCTGGAACACGGCCGTCTATACGGCGATCGTGACTCCGGTGTCGATCGTGCTGGCGCTCGCGATCGCGATGCTGATCGAGGCGGAGACGCGCGCCAAGGCCTTCTTCCGCACGGTCTATTTCCTGCCCGTCGCCTCGCTGCTCGTCGCCATGGCGACGGTCTGGCAGTTCCTCTTCCATCCGACCATCGGGCCGATCAACACCTTCCTCACCCAATTGGGCATTGCCGGGCCGAACTGGCTCGGCGCTTCCGGCACCGTGCTCTATGGGCTCTCGATCATCGGCATTTGGCAGTCTGTCGGCTTCAACATGGTGCTCTTCCTCGCCGGCCTCACCGCCATCCCGCGCGAGCTCTATGCGGCTGCCGAGGTGGACGGGGCGAAGTCCTGGTTCGACCGCTTCCGGCTCGTCACCTGGCCGATGCTCGGGCCGACGACGCTCTTCGTCACGACGATCAGCATCATCAATTCCGTCAAGGTCTTCGAGACGGTGAAGACGCTCACGGAAGGCGGGCCGAACAAGGCCTCTGAGGTCCTGCTCTTCACCATCTACCAGGAGGGCTTCGTCTATCTCCGCGTCGGCTACGCCTCGGCGATGACGGTCATCTTCCTCGCGATCCTTGTCGTCCTGATGTTCCTCCAGTACCGTGTCCTCGACCGGAAGGTGCTCTACGCATGACCGCGCACAGCCTTTCGCTCGGCCGCATCCTGCGGTTTACGCTCCTGTCGCTCGGCGCGCTCATCTTCCTCGCGCCTTACATCTTCATGATCTCGACCGCCGGCAAGGCGCAGAGCGAGATCTTCTCCTCCTCGCTTTCGCTGATCCCCGAGCACTGGTCCTATGTCGAGAACTTCACCAAGGCGCTGTCGCGCGTCTCGATGCCGACCCTGCTCCTGAACGGCGTCATCGTCTGCGCCATGATCTTCCTCGTCCAGGTGGTCGTCGCCATCCCCTGCGCCTATGCCATGGCGAAATTGAAGTTCCGCGCCGCGCGCTTCATGATGGTGCTCGTGATGCTGGGGCTGCTCGTGCCGATTCATGCGACCGCACTGCCACTCTATGTCGCCTTCGACCGGCTGGCCGTGCTCAACAGCTATACGGCGCTGGTCGCTCCCTTCTCGATCTCCGTCTTCGCGATCTTCCTGTTCCTGCAGTTCTTCCGCGCCATTCCGGACGACCTGATTCACGCCGCCCGCCTCGACGGCATGTCGGAGGTCGGTATCGTCGCCCGCGTCGTTGTGCCGAATGCCTGGCCGGCGATCACGGCCTTCGCCATCTTCTCGGTGGTGGCGCACTGGAACGACCTTTTCTGGCCGCTGATCGTCGTCACCAACCAGGACTACGCCACCCCGCCGCTTGGCCTTCTCTCCTTTCGCGCCGCCGAAGCCGGCGACGATTACGGCGCGCTGATGGCCGCCACGCTGATCATCACCCTTCCCCTCGTCGCCGCCTTTCTGCTGGCGCAGAAACGCTTCGTCGAGGGCATCACCATGACCGGTCTCAAGGGCTGACCGGTTCGAACCAGGAGAGCGTCATGAAACATTTCAGGCAATTTCTCGCCGCCGCGGCGGTATCGATGACCTTCGCCGTGCCGGCCCAGGCCGAAACGGTGCTGACGGTGCACTATCCGATGCCCGGCTTCTTCAAGGACGTGATGGACACGATCTCGAAGAAGTTCATGGAGGAAAATACGGACATCAAGATCACCTTCGCAAATCCGTCCGCCACTTATGAGGAAGGCATCCAGACGGTCATGCGCCAGGCCGGTACGGCCGAGATGCCCGACATCACCTTCATCGGCTTGAACCGCCTGCGCATGGTCAACGAGCGCGAAATTCCGGTCGATCTCGGACCCTTCATCGAGAAAGACGGCAACATGGCCGAGCAGGGCTTCTCGGAAAACATCCTGAAGCTGGCCCAGGTCAACGGCAAGCAGGTCGGCCTCGCCTTCGCGACCTCCAATCCGATCATGTACTACAATGCCGATCTCGTCCGCAAAGCCGGCGGCGACTCGGAAAACCCGCCGAAGAGCTGGGACGAGGTCATCGCGCTCGGCGGCAAGATCAAGGCGCTCGGTGACGGCATCGAGGGCATCGACTTTCGCTGGCAGGGCGACGACTGGATGTTCTCGGCACTCCTCTTCGGCGCCGGCGGCCGGATGCTGAATGAAGACGAGACGAAGGTCGCTTTCAATGGTCCGGAAGGGCAGAAAGCAATCCAGGTGCTCGACCTCATGGTCAAGGAAGGCGGCCTGCCGGTGCTGACGAAACAGGCGGGCGAACAGGCTTTCGTCGCGGGCAAGGTCGGCTTCGCCTTCCAGACGACTGGAGCGCTGCGCAACACGATCAAGAATGTTGGTGGCAAGTTCGACCTGCGCACGGCACACATTCCACTGATCGACCCAGTGAACGGCAAGCTGCCGACCGGCGGCAACGCCGTCGTCATTCTGACGCGCGACGCAGAAAAGCAGCAGGCGGCCTGGAAGTTCGCCAAATTCGCGGCCGGCCCTTATGGTGCCTCGGTCGTCGTTCCAGGTACCGGCTATGTTCCGAACAACGAACTCGCCGCGAAATCGCCGGACTATCTCGCAAACTTCTATAAGGAGAACCCGCTCTTCCGAGCTGGCCTTGAGCAGATGCCCAGAATGATCCCGTGGTACGCTTTCCCCGGCACCAACGGCGTCAAGGTGACCCAGACGATCGTCGAGAACTTGTCACGCGTCGTCGAACAGTCGGCAACGCCCGAGGAGGCGCTCGACGATGCCGCCGCGGAGGTGGAAAGCCTGCTACCCCGGAGCTGACGGGGCGCAAGAGCGTCGAAAAGGCCACCCGATGGGAGTTCATCGGGTGGCCTCTCGTCTGTGGTCATGGCACGGTTCGGACAGTCTCGCCCGGATAAAGTCGGTGGTGGAGGCAGAGATGTCGGCATTCCCTGGCGTTCTCGGCAATGTCGAGCAGCATGGCGGCGGCCGCGATCCCCATATCGCCGTCTGGCATAGCCACAGTCGTAAGTGAAGGCGCGATCAGGCGACTGATCGCTATGCCGTCGAAGCCAGCAACCGAGACATCGCGGGGAACCATCAGACCCTCACGCCTAAGTGCGGCAATAACGCCGACAGCCAGCAGATCGTTGGAAGCGATAATTGCAGTCGGCCGATGTTGCTCCATCGTTCCTGAGAGTTCCAGGTGCTCGTATCCGTCGACAAAAGGTATCTCCAATGCCGGCAAAGGCTCACACGACGCTTCGCGCATTGCTACGCGATACCCCTCATAGCGCAGCCGCGCGCGGTCGGAAGAGACGAAATGGCCGGAGACGAAGAGGATGCGGCTATGCCGATGCTGAAGAATATGTCGGGTAATCTCGTAGCCGGCCCGGTGGTTGTCGACGGTTACTGCGGCGGGAAAGCGTGCAACCGGCAGATTGTTGAGCAGGACCGTCGGTGGCAGGGCCGCCGACAGCACCTGGCTGGTCTCGGCATCACAGAGCGTCAGGATCAGCCCCGTCGGCCGCTGCTCCAGGAGCGCGGCGACTGCGGCGGCTTCCGAGCTCGGGTCGTAATTCGACTGAGCAATCAGGACGCCGTGCTTGGCAGCCTGCAGTCGATGCTGGATGCCAGCGAGCGAAGCGGCGAAGACGGGATTGGTCACGCTCGGAACAAGCACTCCGACGACCGGCCCGTTGCGCCTCCCGGCGGTCGCCGGAGATTTTGGTCGGTAGCCAAGTTCCGCCGCGGCCCGCCGGACGCGGCGCACCATTTCGTCGCTGGCCGATCCTTCCCCCTTGAGAACGCGCGAAACCGTCGCCAACGAGCAACCGGCATGAAAGGCTATTTGCTGCAAGGTCACCATCCATTCCGCCTATCGCGATTTCATGACAGCGGATTGACCCATTGCGCACGGCCAGCCAAGCTGGCAAAGGTCGCCCGCTCGGCCAGACGCGGCCGAGGCAGGTTGCTTCGTACCTAGGTAGGTCTGCGAGGCCGACGTAACTCTGCCGCGACGACACAGTCGTGACTTTTTTATGAAATGCCCTCAAGGCGATATCGCGTTCCTGGGTAAAGGAGACGCGCGGTCGTCACGTTCGCCGTGTCGGACCATGTGCGGCGCCTGATCATGAGACAGGGCTCATTCCGGCGAATGCCGAGCAGCTTGCGTTCCCAGGGCTGCGGCGAGACTGCCTCAACGATCTGTTCGGTCCGGGTAATGGGCGCGATCGCCGTCAGATAGGCGTTCGGCGTCATTCCGGTGAAGTCCTGTTCCATGTACCGGGGGCAGATCGCCGGATTTACAAAACGATCCTCGATCTGGATCGGAAGCCCGTTCTCGAAGTGAACCATGATCGAATGGAAGACGCACGCGCCTGTGGCGACTGCCAGGGCATAACCGATCTCCGGCGTAGCCTCCTCCTACAAGCTTGGCGAAGCCTATGTGAACTTCCGTCCGGGCACGGGCACCGCACTCGATTCAGCGATCACCTCCGCCTATCTCCAGGGCGAGCCGGTCCTCTTCTACTACTGGTCCCCGACCGCGATCATGGGTAAGTTCAAGCTGATCCAGCTTGAAGAGCCAGCCTATAACGAGGCCTGCTGGAAAGAACTGAGCAGCGCCAACGGCAAGCGCGACCAAGCTTGCGCCTTCCCGTCAGTCGATGTCGCCTACGGCGTCAACAGCACCTTCGCTTCGGAGGCGCCGGAGATTATCGAGATTCTCGAAAAGGCGACCTTCCCGCTCGAGGACGTCAATGGCAGTCTCGCATACATGGTCGACAACAAGGTCGATGCGGCCACCGCGGCGGCGGAATTCCTGAAGACCAAGTCCGATGTCTGGGGCAAATGGGTCTCCGACGAGGCACGCGGCAAGATCGAAGCGAGCCTCAAGTAACGACACCCTTCATCGCCTGCGCTTGCCGCTTCCTTCCGCCCCTTGTTGCCGGAAAGAAGCGGCGGTGCCAGGAGCTGCCGACGTGCCGCGAACAGGCGGCGATAACCGCCGGCAGTTCCCTGAGCTAAGGAACGGTTCCGATGTTTCCGGACTCTCTCAATCTTTCGATCCGCACGCCGGTGAACGAGTTCATTCAGGCTCTTGTCACCAACTACGGCTGGATATTCAAGGCGATCAGCGGCGTCATCCTGAAGGCCGTGCTATTCATTGAATGGATCCTGCGTGGCTTGCCTTGGTGGCTCGTGATTCTCGCCTTCATGGCGCTTGCCTGGCAAAGTTCGAAGCGCTGGACGCTGACGATCGCCGTCGGCCTCCTGCTGACAGCAGTCGGCGTACTCGGCCTCTGGGACCTGACGATGCAGACGCTCGCCTTGATGCTGATGGCGACCATCGTCTCGGTGGTGATAGGCGTGCCGATCGGCATTCTCGTCGCCAAGAGTCGCGTGGTGCGCAACGTCACCTTGCCGGTTCTCGACGTAATGCAGACCATGCCGAGCTTTGTCTACCTGATCCCGGCGCTGATGCTCTTCGGCCTCGGCAAGGTGCCGGCGATCCTTGCGACCATCATTTACGCGGTTCCGCCGTTGATCCGTTTGACCGATCTCGGCATCCGCCAGGTCGATGGCGAGGTTGTCGAGGCGGCAACCGCTTTCGGCGGCAGCCCGACGCAGATCCTGTTCGGCGTGGAGCTGCCGCTCGCCACCCCGACCATCATGGCCGGCCTCAACCAGACGATCATGATGGCGCTTTCGATGGTCGTCGTCGCATCGATGATCGGCGCACGCGGCCTCGGCGAGCAGGTGCTGAACGGTATCCAGACGCTCGACGTCGGCAAGGGCCTGGAGGCAGGCATCGGTATCGTCATTCTCGCAATTGTGCTCGATCGCATCACGCAGGGCTTCGGCAAGCCCCGGACGGAGGACCCCCGCAATGGCTGACATCGAGATCCGCCACGTTTCCAAGATCTTCGGGCATGACGCGAAGAAGGCGCTTGCCATGGCCAGGGACGGTCTAGACAAGGCTGAGATCCTTGCCCGATCCGGCTGCAGTGTCGGCCTCAACGATGTCAGCCTGAAAATCGGCGCCGGCAAGATCTTCGTGATCATGGGGCTTTCCGGCTCCGGCAAATCGACGCTGGTGCGCCACATCAACCGGCTTATCGAGCCGACGAGCGGCGAAGTTCTCTTTGACGGCAACAACATTCTCGACCTCGACGCCAAGACGCTACGCGCTTTCCGCATGCGACGCGTCAGCATGGTTTCCAAAGCTTTGCCCTGATGCCGCATCGCACGGTGCTTCAGAATGTCGTCTACGGCCAGCGCGTGCGCGGCACATCCAAAGCTGACGCCCGCGAGATCGGGATGAAATGGATAGAGACGGTCGGGCTTTCGGGCTATGACGCGAAATTCCCGCATCAACTCTCGGGCGGCATGAAGCAACGCGTCGGGCTTGCACGGGCGCTTGCCGCGGATACCGACGTGATCCTGATGGACGAGGCCTTCAGCGCACTCGACCCGCTGATCCGCGGCGACATGCAGGATCAATTGCTGCAATTGCAGCAGAACCTCGCAAAGACGATCATCTTCATCACGCACGATCTCGACGAGGCCCTGCGTATCGGGTCCGAGATTGCAATCCTGAAGGACGGTCAGGTCGTGCAGGTCGGCTCGCCGAACGATATTCTCGATAATCCGGCAAACGACTATGTCGCGCGCTTCGTCCAACGCAGGCAGGCAAGACCCGAGTAGATGACTGAAACGATTACCATCGATGGGCCGCTGAAATGGCCCGAGATTGCCGCCATCGCCGACGGCGCTCGCCTCGCCTTGTCCGAGCGGACGCGTCAGCGGATCGTTGATGCCCGCCGCATCGTCGATGCGCTGGTTGAGCGCGGCATTCGCGGCTACGGCATCAATACCGGCGTCGGGGCACTTTGCGATGTCGTCATCAGCCGCGAAAACCAGCAAGCCCTTTCGCGCAACATCATCCTTAGCCATGCCTGCGGCGTCGGCGAGCGGCTAGGGCGGAGCGAATCGCGCGCCGTGATGGCGGCGCAGATCGCCAATTTCGCGCATGGCTACTCCGGCGTGCGGATCGAGATCGTCGAGGCGCTGCTGGCGCTGCTCAATGCCGGCCTCATTCCTCACATCCCGTCGCGCGGTTCCGTAGGCTATCTCACTCACGCGGCCGCGATCGGACTTGTGCTGATCGGCCATGGCACCGTTGACGACGGCAAGGGCGGGGTAAGCGGCGCCGAGGCGCTCTCACTGCTGGGGCTTTCGCCGTTACGACTTGAGGCCAAGGAGGGCTTGAGCCTCGTCAACGGCACGCCCTGTGCCACCGGACTTGCCGCGCTTGCGCTTGCGCGTGCGGAAGGGCTCTTTGACTGGGCTGATGCGGCCGCAGCCATGAGCTATGAGAACCTTGGCAGTCAGGCAAATCCCTTCGCCGCCGAACCGCTGTCGCTTCGAGTTTCAACGGGCTTGCAGACGGCCGGGGCCAGATTGCGCGATTACCTTCAGGACAGCCCAATGCTGGCCGCTACGGCAGGAAATCGCACGCAGGATCCATTGAGCCTGCGTGCCGTTCCGCATATTCATGGGGCCGCGCGCGATATGCTCGCGCATGCGGCCGACGTGGTGAATCGCGAGCTTGCAAGCCTCACTGATAACCCGGCCGTTTCGGGATCGCCTGACGCGCCCGAGGTCCATTCGCAAGCCCATGCCGTTGGCGCCGCCCTCGGTCTCGCGATGGACGCCCTGGCTGTCGCGGTCGCGGAGATCGCGGCGATTTCCGAACGCCGCATCGATCGCCTGGTGAATCCGCTGGTTAGCGGACTTCCGCCCTTCCTTGCGCGCGACAGCGGGGTGTCCTCGGGTTTCATGATAGCCCAATACACGGCCGCCGCGCTCACCGCTGAAAACCGCCGTCTCGCCGCGCCGGCCAGCCTCGACGGTGGCATCACCTCCGCCCTGCAGGAAGACATTCTCACCCATGCGACGCCGGCTGCCTCGAAGGCGCTGGCGATCCTCGACAATCTCGCTGTGATCCTCGCTATCGAGCTGCTGGCGGCAGCTCAGGCCTACGACCTGCAGCCGCATGCAAGCGGTCGGGCGCAACGCACCAACGCGCTATATCAATGGATCCGCGCCGTTATTCCGGTCTATGCCGACGACCGGCCGATGAACGGCGATATCGAGCTGATGCGTATGACCATCATGGATGAGTGCGCACCTTCGTAGTGCGGTTTGACTGGTAAGCTCGTCTCTCCTGAGGAGGCACAGAACGACGCGGCTCCTGTTCGCTCATCACGCTGGCGATCGGTCACCCACCGCTGAACATCGGGCAAGCTTCGAAGGCAAGCGGCGTCTCGTCAAAAATGATCCGTTACTGCAGCATCAGGTGGAAAGCATGTTCGGCGGGCATGGACTTCGGGTCGCGCACGGCGGTGCTTTTCTTCGCGAGCGGCCCGCCCATCATCGCATCGCCGCCCTGCATGCGCATTTCAGGGCCGAGAACATCCGGGTTCCGGTCGGCCGCGATCGAGGCATAGACGCCAAGTTCGGCAGCCAGGTTGTAGAACTTCGGTCGCTCAGCTTCGATGGCTGCACTGGCCTTCGATCCTGCGGCGGTGACGGACGATCTCACATGATCCACGTGTACTTCATTCTCTGCGAGTCCTTTCGAAGGCTCCTTCGCAACATTGCAGCCACTGTGCTCAAGCTCGCCGGGAAGCGCCAGAAGTAGAAGTTATCGCGGAAACGGCCAGTTTCTGCTCTCGACCGATACTGTTGAGAAACTCCGTTTTCTGCGGCGTCTGATTTTTTGGAGGGCCGTAGAAGCCTACAAAGTCAATTTGCCATCAAGGAGCGTGTGAGCCGCGTAGCGGAATTGAGATGGCGTTGAGCAGTAACATTCGCTGAGATCGCGAATTGGCCGAATTTTCGGTGAGCCCGAGTTGGACTTTTTCAACACTAACCCGATGCGGACAACGGTGCCTACGCGATGAATGGCTCGATTGGACCCAATCCGGTCCTTCCAGGTGTCGCCGTCAGCGGCACAGGTGGGTGGTAGGCGGTCGTTCGCTGCGGCCAGCGCGAACGACCGAGATGCGGACTAAGAAGACATCCAGGCGAACTAGAAAGATCGGGTGCATGCGGAAGGAACCTATCCCGCATAGGTCGCATAGAGCCTTGCGGCCCAGTCGATGAAAACCCGCAGCCGCTGGCTGAGCTGGCGGCTTCGCGGATAGAGGACGTGGACCGGCGTCGGAGCCGGAGGCGCGTCGGGCAATAGCTCTATCAGGGTACCGTCCACGAGGTCCTGCTGCACCGAATAGTGCGGCACCTGGATCAAACCCAAACCCGCCAGCGCTGCGACCCTGTAGGTATCGCCGCCAGCAACCGACAAGGTCATGGGCAGCGTCATCGATTTGGCGACCCCATCGACCATGAATTCCAGCGGCAGCAAGCCACCCGTCGCGGAGGAGCGGAAGCCGACCATGCGATGTCCTTCCAGTTCGTTCCAGCTTTCGGGCATGCCAAAGCGCGCGATGTAATCAGGCGAGGCGACCGTGACTTCCCGCAGCAGCGCGATGCGTCGGCTGACAAGATCGCTCTCCTTCGGAGTGCCGCTGCGCAACACGCAGTCGATACCTTCGCCGACCAGGTCGACATAGCGATCCGTCTCGCTCAGATAGAGTTCGATATCGGGATATTCCGAGAAGAATTGCGGCAGGGCTGGCACGATGAAGCGCCGAGCTTGGGCGCCATGCACATCCACATGCAGCAAGCCCCTGGGCTTGGTGCCGCTGAAGGCGGTTTCTGCCTCGTCTATATCGGCCAAGATGGACAGGCAGCGCCGATAATAGGCTTCACCGTCCAGTGTGACGCGGACTTGGCGCGTGGTCCGCTGCAGCAGTCGGACCTTAAGCCGAGTTTCAAGCTGTTTTACCGCATCTGTCACCGTGGAGGCGGGCAGGTCCAGATCTTCGGCGGCGCGGATAAAGCTGCGGCGCTCTACGACCCGCGTGAAGACGCGCATGGAATCGATCCGGTCCATTGTCCGAGTTTCCCGAATGAAGTTCCCGAAATATGCCTGATTATAAGCCTCCTGGAAAGTGTCACTTGTAGGTCGCCCGAGGGGATCGGGCCAGACATTCAAGGAGACATCCCATGACAAACAGCAGCGCAAAGATCGCCCTTGTCACCGGCGCTTCACGCGGCATTGGCGCGGCCATCGCCCGCCGGCTCGCCTCCGACGGCTATATGGTCGTCATCAACTATGCCGGCTCGGTCGGCCCGGCCGAAGAACTCGCCTCCAAGATCGAGAAGGCGGGCGGCAAGGCCCTCACCGTTCAGGCCGACGTGAGCGACGCGGCCGCGGTCGCCCGCATGTTCGACAGCGCCGAGGCTACCTTCGGAGGCATCGACGTCCTCGTGAACAATGCCGGCATCATGAAGCTGGCGACGCTCGCCGACGGCGACGACGCGTTGATCAACAGCCAGATCGCCATCAACCTCAGGGGCACGATCAACACGCTGCGCGAGGCGGCGAAGCGCCTGCGTGAAGGCGGCCGCATTGTCAACTTCTCGACCAGTATCGTCGGGCTCAAGCTCGAGACTTACGGCATCTATGCCGCGACCAAGGCGGCGGTCGAGACGCTGACCGGCATCCTCGCCAAGGAACTGCGCGGCCGCTCGATCACCGTCAACGCGGTCGCGCCGGGACCGACCGCGACGGCGCTGTTCCTCGACGGCAAGTCGCCCGAGCTGATCGAGCGCATGTCGAAGATGAACCCGCTCGAACGGCTCGGTACGCCCGAGGACATCGCCGCAGCGGTCGCCTTCCTCGTCGGCCCCGACGGCGGCTGGATCAACGGTCAGGTGCTGCGCGCCAATGGCGGCATGATCTGACCGACCTCTTTCCTCATCTCGCGCGGAAGCGCGCACAACCGAATAAAAGGAACATCGCCATGTCCAAGATCGTTCTCGTCACCGGCTCATCAAGCGGCTTCGGCCGCCTGACCGCCGAGGCCCTCGCCCGCGCCGGCCACATCGTCTACGCCTCGATGCGGGACATCGCCGGCCGCAATGCGAAGAACGCGTCCGCGCTCACCGACCTGTCGGCCCGCGACAGCATCGGGCTGCACCCGGTCGAGCTCGACGTTCAGTCCGAGCCTTCGGTGAACGCGGCAGTCGACCGGATCATCGCCGAAACCGGCCACATCGACGTCGTCGTCCATAATGCCGGCCACATGATGTTCGGCCCCGCCGAAGCCTTCACGCCGGAGCAGTTTGCTGAGCAGTATGATGTCAACGTGCTCGGCACTCAGCGGGTCAATCGTGCCGTGCTGCCACACATGCGAGCGCGTCGCGAGGGGCTGCTGGTCTGGGTCTCGTCCAGCAGCGCACGCGGCGGCACTCCACCTTATCTTGGACCTTACTTCGCCGCCAAGGCCGGAATGGACGCGCTGGCCGTCAGCTATGCTGGCGAGTTGGCACGCTGGGGGATTGAAACCTCGATCATCGTGCCCGGCGCTTTCACCAACGGCACCAATCACTTCGCCCATGCCGGCACTCCGGCAGATGAAGAGCGTGCCGAGGAATATGCGACCGGCCCAACGGCCGATATTCCCGCGGTCGCGATGAAAGGCTTGGCGGCCCTTGAACCTGCCGATGCCGATGCGAGCGCAGTCGCTGCTGCAATTGCGCAGGTCGTCGACATGCCCGTCGGCAAGCGGCCGTTCCGCAACCATATCGATCCGTCCCAGGATGGCGCGGAGATCGTGAACGGTGTCGCCGATCGCGTCCGCGCCGAATTGCTGCGCCGGATCGGCCTTGAAGACATCCTGCATCCTCGCCCTTAGCCGATGTGTTGATGGACGGGCGCCCGTTCCCGAGGGGCTTGTCATTCCTGGATAAATGGCCGCTAAGGGCTCAATTGAGCCGCCCGCCGTTATCGTCTCGATCGGCGATTATGCGCCATTTGCGGTCGTCAGCTTGTTCCCCCGGCATTTGAAAGTGCGGCTCGATTGGACGAGCCGCACTTTCACAATCAGATCAGACGGAAGGCGCTCGGCTTGCTCTTGATGTCAGATAGGCAACGAGGACGCCGACTAACAGGATCAGTGCGCTGGCGCCGAAGGCGCTTTGATACCCGCCGGCATCGTATAGCAGACCGCCTACAATAGCCCCCAAGGTGATCGCGAGCTGGATGACCGCCACCATCAGACCGCCACCGGCCTCGGCATCGTTCGGCAGAGACGTTGCCAACCAAGTCCACCATCCGACCGGCGCGGCCGTTGCAACAAGCCCCCAGATGCCAAATAGGACGGCGATCGTCGCGAGATCGCTTCCGACATTTGTGCGGCAATAGGGTCTACCGACTTCGCGTCGGATAAGCGACTCAATTAACGCGGAGTTGCATCTGCCGAACGGCGGACATTGCCTTCCGAATGGAGCCCTGGTGGGCTTCTTGTTCCGTTGCGAGCAGGGCTTCTGACGGAGGGTACGTGCCATCGACCATCCCCGCTGCCTGCCCATGCGGCCAAAACACACGGGTACGGCCGGGCGTCAGCTAGGCCGAGACATTGGACTTCCACAAAGGAAAAGGGTCGGTTGCCCATTGCCAATGATGACGCCGAAGGCGGCCATGGCACAGATGCCTTACTTGCTTGCCGGACGCCTGGCATATAAATTGGCCCAATGCTTGATCGTTCATCCCAATCTCCGACACATATTCCTACGGACGCACTAAGCGAAGTTCTACAGGACTTTCGCCTGAGTGGGGTCAACTACGGCCGTTGTGAGCTACGCCATCCATGGAGCATCGCCTTTCCGCAGCAACAGTTGCTTCGCTTTCATTTCGTCAGTGAGGGGCCATGCTGGGTCCATACCGAAGCCCAGGGATGGCAGGAGTTACAAGACGGCGATCTGGTGTTGTTGCCACAAGGTGTCGAACACCGACTGGCCAGCAAGCCTGATGTTGTCGGGGACTCGCTTAAGAGCTGTCACGTCACCAAGTTGGGGGGCAATGTCTGCGAAGTGGTGCATCAAGGAACAGGAGCGACGAGCACCCTGTTCTGCGGTTCCATGGCTTTGGATGCGAATGCCCTCAACCCTTTGATCGCTCTGATGCCACCGATCATCAAGGGCTGTGATGTTGCTGGCAATGATCCGATCGTCGGCCCCCTCCTCGCCGCCATGACGGCAGAGGCGTCGCAGCCCCAGATAGGCAGCGCCACGGTCTTGTCACGCATGGCGGACGTACTCGTCGCGCGGCTTATTCGCTGCTGGGTCAATTGCAGCGGAGCCTCGACCAGCGGCTGGCTCGCCGCGATCCGTGATCCTCATATCGGTCGTGCGCTGGCAGCCATGCACCGAGAACCCGGCCATGACTGGACGCTTGAGACCCTTGCTGGCGTGGCAGGTCAATCGCGCTCGATCTTTGCGGAACGCTTCAGCGCCATTTTGGGGGAAGGCGCGGCACGCTATCTCGCCCGTCTGCGCATGCAGCTTGCACGAGAGTTACTCGGTCAAAACATGTCGGTTGCCGAGGTCGCTTCTCAGCTGGGCTATGAATCTGAAGCTTCTTTCGCTCGCGCCTTCAAGCGCATCACCAGCATTTCACCTGGCGTTGTGCGCCGCACCATTTCCGGACGAACGGACATAGAATTCGGACTTTAGGGCACATATCATCCTGAAAGACTCCGCTATGAAGACCTCCAAACCTTGGAGGTACTTCAATGACGGACACAACATCACAGCTTGACAGCTCCGCGATTGGCCTCGATTCTGCCGTTCCGAGTGCATGGAGCCCCACTACCTGGCTTGCCGTCATTTCAATGGCAGCCACAAGCTTTGCACTGGTGTCAGCTGAATTCCTGCCGGCAGGCCTGTTGACGCCAATGGCGCGGGACCTTGGCATCAGCGAGGGAACCGCCGGTCAGGTTGTCACCGCCACCGCGTCTGTTGGCGCGGTGACGGCCTTGCTGAGCAATGTTCTCATCGGCAAACTGAACCGGAAGACTGTCCTGGTTGGCCTAAGTGCCTTGGCTATCGGCTCCAATCTTCTGGCCGCGCTCGCGACCGATTTTTGGCTATTGTTGTTGGGCCGAGCCGGGCTGGGCGTGGCGCTAAGTGGTTTCTGGGCGCTTTCAGTTGCCGTGGTGGCGAGATTGGTTGGCACCAATGCGACAGGTCGGGGCATGGCTATAGTCACCCTCGGCGTCTCTCTTGCCACCATCGCTGCACCATCGATGGGTGCTTTGATCAGCGATTGGCTCGGCTGGCGTGCCGCCACAGGCATGACGGCAGGGCTCGCAGCGGTTGCGACGCTGCTGCAGATACTTAGCTTGCCGACACTACCCGCAAGCACAAGCAACAGTCTTTCTGACGTCTTCCGGCTGACGAAACGGCGCACTGTTCAACTCGGAATGCTTGCCATCCTCTTGCTGATGACCGGACATTTTGCCGGCTCGGTCTACGTGCGACCCTTCCTCGAACAAGTGACGCTCCTTGACACGGGGCCGATTGCCTTGGCGCTCCTCGGGTTTGGCATCGCCGCTGTGATCGGCAATGTCGCCGGCGGCCGACTGGCAGACGCCAATATCCGCATGGCACTCGCTGTCACCAGCGTATTGATGGCGTTTGCGGCGCTTGCTCTCGTACTCTGGGGTGCACATAGCGGCATCGCGTTTGCCCTGGTTACACTTTGGGGTTTAGCTTTTGGGATGGCTCCGGTGGTATTGCCTACTAACTTGTCCCGGGGCGCAGGGGATGCCTTGGAGGCTGCTGGCAGCTTGATGGTCGTTTCGTTCCAGGTCGCCATCAGCATGGGTGCGGTGTTCGGCGGCTACATCGTCGATCACCATGGCGCTTCCGGGCCGTTGATCATTACCGCCGTCTTGGCGGCATCGACCATCGCCCTGGCGTTGCTGCAGCCCCGCAGCTGACTCTTAGGGCCCCAGCGAAGGTGAGCAGAAGAGGCGAGATCTCAGGTGGCCAGGAGGCCGGGTGAGGCTAAATCCTGAACGTGGCGATGCTTTCTCGTTGCGGCGAGGAGCATCGACCGATCGCCCATGACCGCAATCACAACAATCTGGATTGAGCGGCGCTGCAGATCGGCGCTCACCAATGGCGCGGCAAGTTTGCGCCCCAAGTCGGACACTGAGTGGAGCACGGTGGTATCCCAGAAGCGGACATACAGGGATGTCGCCGAGCTGCAGGTTTGCGACAGGAGCAGCCATTGCCACCACGCGGCTCGGGAGTGCTTACCAGCCACAATGGCTTACTGGACAACTCCGGCGTTCTGTCACTATCAGGATAGCCAAAATAATTGGCCCTCAACTGAGCCCGCCCTAGCATGTCCCTCCGTGCGGGCTCTCTTTTGCCCTAGTGGACTTTCAACCTTTCAAGCAACCGGGTTCCTAACGCCGTCCTGGTACAGCGCGATCAGCCGCCTTGCAAGCTCGTCGGCTTCAGGCGCATCGATCTTCAGCCTCGTCCTGGCGGGTTCGTTTTCGAAAACGCGTTGCAACAGATTGAGGTCGTCGGGGCGGAAAACACAGTTAAAATCGCGGAAAGGATACATCACGCGGACTCCCCAGTCGGGGCGAAAGCGTATGAACCTTTCGGCAGCAGCGCCCTAGCTGATGACCGCTGATGGAAGTGAGAATGCGCCTGAAACGAGGCAGTGGGAAGGGTTTTCTTCGGGTACCGTTTCCAGGGGGCGGTATGCGTTTCTGGTATGCCATCGAGCAGGTACTGAAGCCGCCTAATCCTCAATGCGGCTCGGCGTGAAACTACCAAGCACGAAAAAGCCCCGGCTGGGGAGGCCGAGGCTTCTTTTAGG